>DFKE01000010.1 GCA_002373505.1 Bacteroidales bacterium UBA3653 | reverse complement strand
CACCCATAGTCCTTACGTTTCAAATGATCGTCATGCGGCGTTCACTCACATGGAGCTTTAATCCAACTTTCGCTGGGCTATTCCCCGACTATGGACAGATTGCACACCTGTTACGCACCCGTGCGCCGGTCGCCGCCAATTGAAGCAAGCTTCAACCGCGCTGCCCCTCGACTTGCATGTGTTAGGCCTGTCGCTAGCGTTCATCCTGAGCCAGGATCAAACTCTTCGTTGTAAAAGAAATTATAACTTAGCTCAGAATAATCGAATTTATCAAGTGTAGAATTTTTCGGGAACCTATTTAATTGAGAATTGAGAATTGAGAATTGAGAATTATCTCAAACCCAAGACCGACTCTCATTCAGTTCTTGTACTACATCTTGTTATGAATAGACATTCTTTCAAAGATCATTTTTGCTTGCGCTCTTTTGGGCTACCCCTGTTTTTTGGGCGAAAGCGAGTGCAAAGGTACTGCTTTTTTTTGAACTGACCAAATATTTTTGCATTTTTTTTGCATTATTTTTTCACTTTCTTTATAAGTCATTGAAAATCAACAATGATGATAAATGCCTTTTTTCGAGTTCTTTCTGTCTTTTTGTGAAAAAGAGGTCAGAATCGGTCCGGAGCCTCTCTTCTTACGCACGCACGTGTTATAATAATAAGGAGCGCGCATGCGCGCGCGTTATAGTTACAGTAGCATAATCCGCAGCAGAGCCGTCCGATTACGCTACGAGAGAGGGTGTTTCAGTTATGATTTTGGGGACAGGTCGTCCGAATCAAGGAGGATCGTGACAGGTCCGTCATTGACAAAATCGACCTTCATGTCTGCGCCGAACCGTCCTGTCTGAACCGGCAGGTGGTATGTTTCGCGCAGGGTGTTATTGAAATAGTCATACAGCGGCGATGCTTGTTCGGGCCGTGCAGCGCGTATGAACGAAGGCCTGTTGCCTTTGCGGCAATCGGCATAGAGTGTGAATTGGGAGATACTCAGGACAGCACCTTCTATATCATGTAGAGCGAGGTTCATCTTCCCTTCCGGGTCTTCGAACACGCGTAGTTGTGCTATTTTCTTCGCCAAGAGATCCGCTTCGGTCGGGGTGTCCGAGTCGGTAAATCCGACCAGGAGGACGAAGCCTTTAGCTATTTTTCCCACTACCGCGCCATCAATACGCACTTCCGCGCGGCTGCAACGTTGAACAACTACTCGCATGTCAGGGATTACGGGTTACAGGTTACGGGTGACGGGTTACGGGTTTGGCGGCGGAAGGTAAGGAATGCTATATACCCCACCCCAAGAAGGAGCATGATAAGCCAAGGCGTGTCACCAATGGGTGATTCCTCTACAATAACACCGATACCTCCTTCTCCTGACCCCGGACGACCTACCGCTTTTCTGGGTCCAGACGGAGCGGAAGAAGCTTCGGATGGCGAATAGAACGCACCACCCTCGCCATTGAGCGCTTCGAAGTTAGAAGCGCTGATGGCGGAGAGCGAGCCTACGGATTGCGGGCGGCTGTTAGCGGTCATCATCTGCTGCTGATATTGCTCCCCGTGGGCTCCATATGCCGAAGTAGATCGGAATGGAGCTGCGGGGGCAAACTCAACAGCGCCAGCAGTTGTTACTACCCATAAGCAGACTATAATACCTATTACTTTTTTCATTTTATTACCATCCTTTCTGTCTTATTGCCGCGAGAGATGATATAGACACCTGTCGGCAGTTTCACATTATAGATGAGGTCATTCGGAGCAAGCGTCATCACATGGCGACCCAAGACATCATAGATATGTACCATTTGGTCATTTCCCATTTGGTCATTGGGCACTTGGTCATTGGGTTCATTAACAATTTCTATGCCAGTAGGCGTACCTGAATGGTCATCGGAAGAAGAGGTGTTAGCGGCCCCGTTGATATAATAACGGATCTCATCCGTCTGGGGTGCAGCAATAGTAACACACATACCATTGAGAATCATAATGCTATCATTGGTAAGAGCATCATAGAGGTACAACGGTCTATCCCATTTCCCTTCCGTAGCGAAGGAGAGGACAATACGGTCATCGAAACTATACTCGCTCTGCATAGCAAATCCAAGCGGTATACGTCCAAGGAGAGAACGCGAGTCGTACATGAGCGTCTTATTCTCGCAAATCGTGTACATCGTGAGCGGCGTATGGAAAGTGAAATCCGCCATATTCTGAGACACGATACACTCTGCGTCCTCGCCGCCTACAAACTCATCGTGCGCGCTGTTATTTTCCGCGAGGGTAATATATGCTTTGTATTTCTCTCCGTCAGCAGAAGCAGTGGCAGAGATATAGAGAGTAGCACTATAGGTCTCCTCGAATGTCCGCATACGCCTTGCAGGCGCAGGAGTAATATCCTGCACCGGTTCCATAGATCCCGGCATTGGGATGAGCGCATGGGTATTGAGACGGAGAGTCAGGGAAGTGGTTGCCTCTTTCGCCATAATACCAATAGCACGCATCGGAGCGAGATAGAAATTATGCGCCCTAACCGTATTGGGGGTCAAGACATATACCGCGTATGCGGATTCGCCCGTGAGTTCATAGACAACAAAGGATGTACCATCTCCCTCCAGTTTATTTGCATTGTCCAAGCAGAACCGGTACACATCAATCAGCTCCATAGTTGCATTACCAAACCAGAATAGTTTCGCCGGAGTTTGATTCGCCAGAGTATAGTCCTTATAGTTTGCACCTCCCAACGCCGTCTTATCGAATGCCAAGTTATGGTTGATTTCATCAAAGGCGGTACGACCGAGATTTATCTCTGTCGGATCAACGGTACCATCCATGCTGACATAATGATAGAAAGACTCCTGTTTGGGCAGACGAACTATAATATCCCGGGTATTTCCTTCCGGTCCCCAAGCAATGACTGCACTGACCTTACCAGGGGTCATGGACTCATCCAGTACATTGGTCTGTTGCCACTCAGCAGACGATTTCTCACGATAGTCAACAGGGTTTCCGTCTTTATCCGTGTTTTGGAACGCATGTCTAACCGTTTGGTTATACCAACTCTGATAGAAGAGATACGGCCAAGCGCGGTTATGGCTTGCGGAGAAAGGCGATGAGTCGAATCGCAACGGAGCAAAGTACGATGCCATATCCGCCGCAGAATCTACCGGCACGTACATATCGCCGGAATAGACATCCTTAATAGCCGGCGAGAAGGTGCGCCAAGTACCCTCCTGGAAACGCACGTCAACGAATGCTCGGTTGTAATCCAGTAGTTCCTGTCCGTAAATTTGAGAGAGCGGACGGAAGAGGATGTCGCGGCATGTAGCTGTTTTGAATCCCCAGTCCACTTCGCCTTTCTCTATATCGCCCGGCAGGGTGTTATTGACTACCGGCACTTGGTTCTCCACTGCCGGACGGCCGATAATAACGTTCGTCTCCTCCATCGGCACACGTGCAATCGCTTCATGGAAGGGCTCGCCGTTGACGATCGCCGTCCAGTTATCGTCGTCGTTCCAGAGGTTCTCACCTTCATCATGCGAGGGCGCCCAGATAGCAGTATCCGGGGCTATTGCGAGGATGAAATAAGAGTATCCGAGCGGTACTCCCGCAGAGGCATTGCTTTCGTATCCTAACAGCACATCCGGTTTCGTAAAGAAGGATGTACGGAACTTATACCAATATCCGGCATGGAGCGTGAAGTTATTAGCCACCTGATAACCAGGCTGGCGGGTCTCCATCGGTCCTGTTGTCTGCGCCTGCTTATGCCATTGGTTACAATTCTTGAGCGGTGTTGCCGGCTTCACTATCGCGTTCGTACCCGATGCTCCATGCTCACGTGGGTGAGCTACATCATAGTCCGTACCCGTAGGATCGTAGTCGTAGCAATCGCAATCGGTAGCCTGCAGCGCCGTTACGTGGGCAGCGTCCACAGGACGGAAGCGGATAATATCGCCTTTCTTATAATAGTTGGCATAGATGTCGCCTTGGAGTATCTTATCCTGGGTATAGCGGAAAGAGGATGTACTCTTCCATGCCGGGTCATTGGTCTCTACAACACGTGTAGAGTCCCATCCGAGCGTGATACCCGTGTTCGTTTCCAGATCGTGGGTTATCTCCGAGATACGTACCGGCAGCACGCTATTAGCGACAGCAGCAGAAGCACGAACCACCGGAATCATATATGAGTCACCAAACTTCTTATCGTAGCCTAACCGCAGTTCCTGCGGAACCTCGGTACTATGCAACTCCACCCAGATCGGGGTATTACATACCGAAGCCTCAGCAACCGAATCCGTGCCATCATGGGCAGCAACGATATAAGACCCGCTGGCTGCAATAGGACGGATGTAGAAATATATATTCTGGTTATTACCGATATAAATCTCCCGCGTTGAAAGGCCGATCTCCAATAGACGTTCTTCTACCAAACGATTTAGGAGATTATAGGCAGAGTCAGCTTTGACCTTTGATGTCCCATTCCATTGGAAGCCATCTTTAGATACATCATTCCATCTATAAACCTTGCAGTTCGGGTTAGGAGTATCTTCATCTCCCGGCTCACGGAACATCTCCATTGCACGCTGGAAATCACCTACAGTACAATGATAGATATCCTCCCACTGCGCATCGGCGGCAGCTTGCTGCTCAGGCGTCATACTCATGTAATCTTTCATAAAATCGAAGGCACGCACGAGGTCGAAACGACATTCTGCGCGGTTTTCTGTGCCGTTTTTATAACCTGCAGGTGGTGTAAACCGCATGGAGAGTGTATGCACCGTATTCGCCGGAAGGAACTCATCGCCGGCATATGCCGGATCAGACAGATGTGCGCGATCATAGTTGTGCCATGTATCACCCACAATCTTGTCATCCACCTTTGCTGCTACCGGATGTTTTACTACGATTATACGCTCCGTGGAGCACTTTGACTCGCTGAAGTTCGGCTGGTTATCCACCTCATCTACGTAGTTCATCGCTAAACGGAATGTACCATTATCCGTGTCATCCGCGCTTACGCGATTAATAAGGTACATTACCCAATGCGGGTTCTCCACTGTACCTTCATTGACATAGAACTTGCAACGCGGGGCGTTATAGGAACCAAAATCGAATGTTTCCGCCGTTGTAATATCCGAATAAGGCATTATACGTCCTGTCTCGTCGTAATAGGATGAACGGTCGTCCCCCAGAATGGTAGCAATCTTATCAATAGCCGCCTTGCGCACGGGGGATCGTCCTTCGGCTGTATTACTGCGCGAAGGATCATAGTTATTCTCGGGCACAACGATTGTACCATAGTCAGCGCGGAGCACTGAGGTCTTGAAAGCCGGTCTCTCAACCGACTCCGCAGCCGACATACCTACTTTATAGTACCCCGGATAAACATCCGTTTCTGTAGCGGAGAGACGGGTGTAGGTTCCATTGCCATTATCTTGGCTAGCAAGCATCGGCACGTAGCCTCCGGCTCCGCCATTGGCAGAATTATCCCATCGCTGGTACTGGTAACAAATGATTGAGCCCGATGCCAATTCAGAACTCTTGTAATCAATACGCGAGATGATATAAATCGAGTCGTGGACATTCTCACAGGTTGTACGTTTCTGATAAGATGTCAAAGGACGATCCTTAGACAGCAGACGCATACGATCAAAGAGCAGGAAGGCGTCGGAGTTGTCGTCCGTACCGGAGACGGTACCTACGCAGCGGAAGGTTTTATACTTGTTAATTGTATCCTTCGCAAGCGGAAGTACCACTTGATACCATTTGTCACTTTGCTCCAATTCGCCGGTAAGGTACGTATAGATGAGAGTCCAATCCGGGTCGGTAGGATTGATCTTACCATACATTTTCGCCGTAACATGCGGAGCATTCGACGAGGGGTTCGCAAAGTTTGCCACAAGGGTTAACTCCTCATCGGTACAAGCGGGTTGGTCCATTGTAAAATCGAGGAAGACGAGCGGTCTTGCAGCACGGTTATAACAGAACATGTATCCATGCTCCGCTCCGGCACAAGATTCCATTGCATAATGCCCTGCCTTTTCGAATTTGTTGGTTGTGATATACTCGCCCTTCGCTGGCATGCGATCTTCTCCCGACACGCGTTTAGAAGCGGGTATCTCGTGCTCCCCAGTTCCTACCGGATAATGGTAACTAAACTGGGTGTGGTTCCATTGGAGATGATAATAGGGCGTCACTAAATCGCTCGTGCCGGGTGCAGGAATACGCTCTGTACCGAGGGAGGCTACTAACGTGTAATGGTTATCAATTGAATCCTCCGAAATAATAGCTTTGGTGCTCGGGCCCTCTTTCTCCGGGTCACGCAGATAGACACGCGCCCTTGCTAAATTGAAGTGTTCGCTCTCGAGTTTATAGTCCACATAAGGATCCGTGGTCGTACTATAGGTAGCCGTCATGGTACCATCGGGGCGTACGTCCACCGAAGTCCAAGAGGCATTATCCTCCGGAACCCACGTTTCGCCAATTTTCTTACGGTACCATTTGGGGTGCTCCTCGTGACGGATCAAGTGGTCCTCCACCTCAATCTCATAGAAGATCCAACCTTGATTGGAGGCGGAGCCAGTACCCTGTTCGTTTTCGTTTATTACGTTAGGTTCTCTGTCGTAACTAATTCTCCCAAACCACCCGGTAGTTACATCACATGCAGTCAGATATCCATTTCGTGAAAGATTATAAAGTCCCCAACTACCGCTATGTTGCTCGTGTATTTTTAATAATCCAGTTGTTGTATTAGATATTAATGCGCCATCCGAACAAGCGGTGAAATCCGAAATTTCCCATTGATCAGAACCGAACCGTCCGTTTTTCCATTCCACAGTGAATGTTGGATATGGAATAATTAAAAGCCAGTTCACATCAGCATTCGAGTGTAATGTCTCCTTGTCATTCTCTAAAGTATATTTCCCATCGTCTCCTTTCCGCAAGGTCAGTACATAATTCGATTGGGGAGTCGGATTTAATAGATTATCTTCAATGCGCTTTTTAAGTTGAGCCTCTGTAGTTATATTCCCCCAATTAGAATCATATATAGCACAATCCGATGAACCAGATCTCTTACCCATTATATATCCGGTACTTTTGCGCGGATTGACCATAATCACTTGTTTGGTCGAGCCAGGATCCATTGCTAAAACTTCTGAGGCAGTTAGCATACGTGCCGAGTAGGTAATATAACCCGTTGTTTTCGCCGAAAGACCGATGCGGTGGTAGTTGGCACCATTCTGCAATTTTGTATCATTCCAACCGCTTTTTGAGCCCATATTAGGATCGGTATTATTCTCTTCGTTGGGATTATAATAATACACATATTGCATGTGCCCCTCTTCTATTTGTCCGTCCGTTATCTTGTACGGCGACGCGGGGGTGATATGGTATCTACGACCGTAAGGCGCAATGACAGTCATTTTTTGCAGGGTGTCATTGGTGCCATTCTTGCGGCTTTGCTCCATACGATCCGCCATCTCTTTTGCCGGACGGATATTGAAGATCTGACGGTAACCAAGGGTCGGTTCGGTCAGCGCAGAGAGCGTAGAGTTCTCCAAGGTACCCACAGCAAGGGTATCTGTATAGATACTCACATCACAAGCCAACAAATCGGATTTGGTTAATACTGCATCGCCCGTCTTATGTTGGATGGCAGGGGTGTTGGTAGCGACACCGGATCTAAAATGCGAGCGCATGTCGAAACGTCCGTGCGAATACGTACTATTGTACATATCCAGCGGGTTAAACTCACCTTCCGCGTAATTCTTCGGTGTTTCCGCTATCCCCCAGTTTTGGGAAATATCCTTATCGCGGTTCGTAGCGTCATAGTTATACCAGCGGTAATAGCCCCAGTGGTCGCGATGGATAGGCAACGGCAGGGGTTCGTTTGGGATGATATAGGTAGTATAAATGAGTTCGGGCACACGCTGGAAGCCATTAGATCCATATTCTGTGTCTCCCTTACCGGTTTGATGAGAGAAATCAATCAGCCCATGAGCAGGTGAGGAAGACGGATCCTGTGTTACCCAGATGACTCCTTCTGCGCGCACGGTATCGCCTTTCATAGAGGAGTGACGATAGGTGTATGAATACTTGATCATCGCCGCGCGGATGTCCGTTGCGTCGGCATTGTAGGCTTTGGCAGTTATGCGAATCTGATTGCGCGCCGAGAGGTTCACAGACTGAATCCACTGTCCGGAACCAGAGCCAATTGCCGACGTCACGCCGTCCGAAAGATAGGCGCTAATCAACAGGGTATCCAAGAGACGCACGCCCGAGTACACAGGTTTGTCGTCTTCAATGACAAGATTACCATCTCCGTCGTACACCCATATAGTATCGCGATAGCCGCGAATTTGGGTCAGGTCCAGGACCTCGGTCTCACCAATAGAGCGGCTTACAACCGCTCCATTCAGAGCAGCCACCTCATTACCATCCTGATATTTAGCGGAGAGTGTGAAGGTGGTATTTTGAGTAGCCGTGCGATACGGGAACGCGTAACCCTCCGGCGTCGGTTTCATATTCAGGGTTGTATGGGGATGATCCTCGTAGAGACGACGGGTGACACGAGTTGAATCGTCAAATTGGTGTCCATCGTAGGTCATATGGATATGAAGATAGTCCACGTGGTCCTGTGTCACATCGTGTACATTCTTTGGCGAAGCACCGATGGTCTTCATGTCGTCTTCCCAACGGTTATTGGCTGTACTGAGGACAGCAGGCGTAGCCGGCAGAAGGGTTATCATCGTTGTATCAATGGTGGTGGATTCTTCACCAGGCCAATGAGCAATGGAAGTGTCTCTTTTCGCCGGCGTGTTGTGGGTCGAACTCCAGTCCATGACATAAGTCACGTTATAGGGTGCATTTCGCAAAACATTCTGATCCTCAATAACCGTCGGTTCCTTGGCATAGAACTCCGCTCCATCAAACTGGCTACGAAAACAATCACCGTCCAACTCCAGACGCATACGGAATGCAAAATTCTTCGTTTCACCCTCCGAATCTCTGTTGTAGCCAAACTCTATATCGCCCGGCATGAAATAGCAAGACATCTGGTCACCCGTCGTACGGCTCCAGATAGAAACACGTTGCGAAACAGCGGGACGAGACGAGTAGGCGCGATTGAATGCATACAGATCGCTATAGGTCAGGTAACGATATACAGTCAAACTGGCTTGTTCATATGAGTAATAAAGGAAACCTTGAATATATTTTCCCGTCGCCACATCATCCTTCTGGGTAAACCATAAAGTAGCATCTACAGAGTCGCGAACCAAGCCCATTTCGCTCCATGTGCTATGATCCGTCCCAACCGCCAAGAATTTATCTCCCGCAGGATATTTTTCCGCCAGATAGACACTCTTCACCGTACGCTGGTAGTTCTTCTCAGGAAGGACTTCTCCGGTATAACTATACAACTGCCCGACTTGCCAGATGGTAGCGAAACTGGGTTTGTCATACGCCGCTAACTGATAAGTACCGGTTTTAGCCGCCATGGTATCCACACCGAGATAATAGCGTTTGCCGCCACTAACCGTAGAGAAGGAAGTATAGGCTCCCGGTGCGACTGTCACAGACGCATCCTCCACAACACCACCGGCAATACCCGCCGGGCTTTTAACTGCATCCGCCAACACGAATAACGACGCGCCGCACACACACGCGAGCGCGAGGAAAAAACTTTTATACAGATTTGTCTTCATAGTCAATAATATCAATAATAATTATGTTTTGTGTGGATTTCAGTATAGCGGGTAAGTAAAAAGCGCGCAAAGTTACAAATTTTTATTGAGATATGCAAATTTTTATGGGGAAAAGGGATATTTATTAAGAAAAAAAGACAGAAATGCAAAGTAGAGTTGGCAAAATGACCTATTTTTAACATTTTAGTGCCATTTTTACGGTGGATTAGAGAAAAATTACGGTGGGAAGGCCAACACGCGCTTTTTTAAAAAAACATTTCTGAATCCGTAACAACCACGTAAACGAGTGCTAAATGACCACTAAATGAGTCACGAATGACCCCTGAGTAAGTCGCGCACAAAAAAATGCCCCGACTCAAAAGAATCGGGGCATTGGGTGGCTCGCGCAATGATGCGCGAGAAATGCACAGAGAGGATTATTTAACTTCCTCAAAGTCAACGTCTTCGGCGGAAGGGTTGCCATTGGAACCGTTGGTTCCGTTAGAGGCATCGCCGTTAGAGGTTGATTGGCCTCCAGCCTGTTGAGAAGCTTGCTGCTGCGCAGCGTACATCTCTGCAGAGGCAGCCTGGAAAGCGGTCATGAGTTCGTTGTTAGCCGCTTCGCAAGCGTCTGCGTCGCGTTTCTCATACGCCTCTTTGAGTTTCTTGAGAGCCTCCTCGATCGGAGCTTTCTTGTCTGCCGGGATCTTATCGCCGAGTTCAGCAAGCTGTTTCTCGGTCTGGAAGATCGTAGCGTCCGCTTTGTTGAGTTTATCCGCCTGTTCCTTAGCTTTCTTATCGGCTTCGGCGTTAGCTTCGGCTTCCGCTTTCATCCGTTTGATCTCCTCGTCAGAGAGTCCGGACGAAGCCTCGATACGGATCTTAGCGTCCTTGCCGGTAGCTTTATCCTTGGCGGTTACATTCAAGATACCGTTGGCGTCGATATCGAAGGTGACCTCAATCTGCGGTTCTCCACGCCGTGCCGGCATGATACCATCGAGGTGGAAGCGTCCGAGCAGTTTGTTCTGCGCCGCCATAGGCCGCTCGCCCTGATAGATAACGATCTCTACAGAAGGCTGGTTGTCCACCGCGGTAGTGAAGGTCTCGGTTTTCTTGGTCGGGATGGTGGTGTTGGCTTCGATCATCTTAGTCATGACGCCGCCCATGGTCTCAATACCAAGGCTCAGCGGGGTTACATCGAGGAGGAGCACATCCTTGACATCGCCTGTGAGCACACCACCCTGGATAGCCGCTCCGACAGCTACTACCTCATCCGGGTTAACACCCTTGGACGGAGCCTTGCCGAAGAACTTCTGCACTGCATCCTGGATAGCCGGGATACGGGTGGAACCACCTACGAGGATAATCTCATCAATATCGGAGGTCTTGAGTCCCGCATGCTCCAGAGCCGTACGGCAGGGAGCGATAGTACGCTGGATCAGATCGTCAATCAGTTGCTCGAATTTCGCACGAGTAAGCGTCTTAACGAGGTGTGCAGGCACACCGTTGACCGGCATGATATACGGGAGGTTGATCTCCGTCGAGGTAGAAGACGAGAGCTCGATCTTAGCCTTCTCGGCAGCCTCTTTCAGACGCTGCATAGCCATCGGGTCCTTGGAGAGGTCGGCACCGCCGTTCTCAGCCTTGAACTCAGATACGAGCCAATCGATAATACGGTGGTCGAAATCGTCACCGCCGAGGTGGGTATCACCATCGGTAGCTTTTACTTCGAAGACACCGTCTCCGAGCTCGAGGACCGATACATCGTGGGTACCTCCACCGCAGTCGAAGACCACAATCTTCATATCCTTGTTGGACTTGTCCAGACCGTAGGCGAGGGCAGCTGCCGTAGGCTCGTTGACGATACGGCGGACATTGAGTCCCGCGATCTCACCGGCTTCCTTAGTAGCCTGACGCTGCGAGTCGTTGAAGTAAGCAGGGACGGTGATGACAGCCTCTGTAACCTCCTGTCCGAGATAGTCCTCAGCGGTCTTTTTCATCTTCTGGAGGATGATAGCCGAGATCTCCTGCGGGGTATAGAGACGTCCGTCGATGTCCACACGTGGAGTGTTGTTATCGCCCTTAGTTACTTTATAAGGAACACGCGCGATCTCCGATTGCAGACGATCATAGGTCTCACCCATAAAACGCTTGATAGAATAAATAGTTTTGGTCGGGTTGGTAATGGCTTGACGTTTAGCAGGGTCCCCTACCTTACGCTCACCGCCTTCAATAAATCCGACAACAGAAGGAGTGGTCCGTTTGCCTTCCGCATTCGCGATAACGACCGGTTCGTTTCCTTCCATAACGGCAACACACGAGTTGGTGGTACCGAGGTCAATTCCAATAATCTTGCTCATAATATAAAAATTTTAATGTTTTACAAATTTTATGACCGCTTACGCTGCAGGACCATTCATTATAGGAGCGCATCGCTGTAAGACGATTCACTAGGAGTATGACAAATGATGTGCCAAAGGAGAAATTCGGGATTTTGGAGGTATTTTGGCAGAGAAAGGCTGACAAAATGGCAGAAAGGCGGGGTCGATGGGCTTCACGGATGGTATATATCCTTCGGAGTAACTCGCCCCATGCTCGACGTATTTTTGCGTGCCCATACGCAAAAATACGCCTCCGACAGGATATATACCAATCCCGCCCGGGGCGGGCCCATCGAACGAAGAGAGAGAGAGAAAAAAAAGAAGAAATCACAAAAAATACAGGGTAAAATGCATTTTTTTGCTCAAAAATTTGCGTATGTCAAAAAAAAGCAGTAATTTTGCACCCGCTTTCGTCCGAGGAGCAGTTTATGCCCCTTCTGGCGGAGGCCAGTTTCCCCGATTAACGGGGACATTTCCGGGTGCTATCGTCTAGTGGCCTAGGACAACGGCCTCTCACGCCGTAAACCCCGGTTCGAGTCCGGGTAGCACTACTGAAAAAAGGAACGCGTTTGCGCTCCTTTTTTGCTACCTAGGGACTCGATACCGGGGGGAGCTTATCTCGGCTAAGAGGCTGGAAAAGCCGGATACTATCCGGTACAATTGACGCTATAGAAGAATCCGGCGGCAAAAATGCCACCGAAAGAAACAACGAAGGCTCGCGCAATGATGCGCGAGAAGAGAAAAACGCAAGGAACGCGCAAAAAAGGAACAGGCTCGGTGAAAGGTGAAAAGTGATAGGTGATAGGTGAAAGGTGAAAAGTGATAGGTGATAGGTGAAAGGTGAAAAGTGATAGGTGATAGGTGACAGGAGGAAGAGAGGATGGAGAAATTCGTTCACATTTTGTTATTATTTCCACAAAATTACAAATAAATTAGCCATAATTATTTTTTTTCAGGCAAATGCTTGCATATTCGAAAAAAATGTTGTAACTTTGTGCCCGATTTGTAAAATCGACTACATGAAGGTCCGCAACATCTTATTATTAGTAACTTGTATAGTTCTTCAACTCCCCCAGTCCGTACTGGCCGTAGAGAATGCAGACATAGCGTGGACGAACAAAGCCAATTCACGCACAGGTCTGTACACGACGAAGAACTATTTTGTATCGCAGGGAGTGAGTATCGGCGTAGGCGCGATGTATTACTTCGGCGACGTAGATAACGAGGGTATAGCCTTCACGGGAGGTTTTAACAAAGAGAACGTGAGTTACGGCGGCGGTCTGAACTTCGGCTACAACATCCCAGCCGGCAACTGCTGCAACCTCCGTATAGGTCTGATGGGCGGAACGCTCCGCGGCAACAACAAGGTCAAGTTTGACAATCTTGCCGAGCCGCGCGACGACTACCGTAAGTTCCAATCGGTTCTAATCCTGCCTTCTTTCGGCGTACAATACTACCCGTTCACGGGTGCGGGATTCTATCTCTACGGCGGTGTAGCCGTAGCAGCCAGCATCATCACCAATTACGAATTCTACTATTATTACAGCACTCCGGGCGGCCGCGTACGCAGCGACAAGCCGTTGAGCGGCAAGACATTCGGTATATTACCGATGGTACAATTAGGTATCGGTTACAGTTGGAAATTAGCCCCCTCCTGGAGCATGAGCGCAGAGATCATGATTCATGAAGGATTGATCGATACGCATTACATGAACCTGGATGCTTTCCCGCTGGCGAAGAGCCAGAACAGCGAAGGAATCGCCTTAGGCAACTCTTTCGGCAAATGGGTTGACCGCTACGGCAAAGAGCATATCCACTGGAACGACGGTTGGTTCCAAGTAGGCATCACCGTGACATACCAATGGCGTAACTGCGAGACCTGCCGCATCATCAACAACTACTCCAATATCAAGCGCAGCAGAAGAAAACACTAATCCTGCGGCTTGACAGTTCCCGTTTCAGCAAACTCAATGATATTCCGGATGATCATCTGGAAGCGCCATTCGACGGCGTTCTTCCAGGTCTTATCCGAGATGAAGGCAGAGAGGACTCTGCCGAATGTGAGATTAAACTCATAATGAACGCGCGTGTGCGTAGCGTCGATCGGGTGCAGCGAGAAGATGACTTCCCCACCCTCCAAGATCGATCCGCTATAGGTAGCTATGAGTTTAGCGGTCTTGGCGTCCGGTTCGTTTGTAGGCCTTATGACCATGTATTTCGTACCCAGATGCTGGTCTTTCCACCATCTAACGCCCAGGACATAGATATCAATCGCCAAGTCGCCTGTTTTGAACACGGGGTCATAGACACGATCCTTGTAGTCAAGGAGAATGGCATTGCGGCTCTCTTTGGTAGGCTTATCCGAGCTGCCTTCTTTTTCCTTTTCGCTGATACCGACATACGCCCATTTGGCGAGCGAATCGGACTGCATCTGGAACTGTGTGCAGAAGCGTTCCGCCGCCCGGAGCATAGTCTCCAGCGAGGCATTGCAGACAGTATCAACGACGACTCCGCGTTTCTGAGGGCGCGCAAAAGCCACTCCTGCGAGAAGGAGCAAAAGGAATGTAATCTTATATCTCATAATAAATCAATATTCGTAATCAAGGCAAGTGCGCAGTTCGGTATTCGGTCGCACTACTCCGTCCGCGACCGCCACATGCGCAGGATGGACAGCATAGCCTTTGAGCGATGCAAACGAATCCAGCGTGGCGTCCAACATGATGTCGGCATTGCTGGTATCAAGGCGTCCGTCAATCTGTACATGGATGTCCAATAATCCGGGCACCTGACCTTTGAGCGCCTCCAGACCTTGTTTAATAACTTGCGCCTTAGCGCGTTTCTCTTCGGCAGTCAAGTCCGAACGAAGTTTCCAAAGAATTATATGCTTTACCATTTGTGGTTTGTAATTTGTTATTTGTTATTTGTGATTTGCGGTTTGTTATTTGCGATTTGTTATTTGCGGGCGGTGTAGAGCGTGGCGATACCGAAGGTGAGGGGCACGAAAGACTCCTCGCGGAAGCCTGCGTCATGCAGATGGCGGACAAAAGACTCCCCCCAACAGAAAGATTTGACGCTCCTGTTCAGATAGGTGTATGCCGTTTTGTCGCGGCTGAAGAGCCTTCCCACACGCGGGAGCACGTGCGTGAAATAGATATCGTAACACGCGCGCACGAAGCGGTTGGAGGGATAAGAGAACTCCAGGATGAGCAGTTGTCCACCGGGTTTGAGGACTCGGTACATCTCTCGTAGCCCCGCATCGAGGTCCGAGAAATTGCGGCACCCGAAGGCACACGTGACCGCATCAAAAGAAGCGTCGTCAAAAGGCATCTGCTGGGCATTACCGTAAACAAAGTTGACAGAACCGGGATAGAGGCGGTTCACTTTCTCTTCTCCGACCGCCATCATCCGGCGGGACAGATCAAGCCCTGTGACCTGCTCGACCTTACCTCTGCGGAGCATTTCAATCGTCAGATCCGCAGTACCGACAGCGACATCCAGCACCTGTTTGGCAGGCGTCATGGCGGCAACGGTTCTCTTGCGCCAGAGCCGATCGATATTCAGCGAGAGCCCATGGTTGAGCCCGTCGTAGGTACCGGCAATGCGGTCAAAGAGCTGTCCTATGTGTTGTTTTTCCTCCATTTATCCAAATCCGGTACAAAAGTAGTATTTTTTTTTGAAATATGCAAAAAAAGTTGTATCTTTGCTGTCAAATCTGCCAAAATGGCATAAATAATATTTATGGCACGGCGTTTGTCATAGTTTATACAGAGCATAAAAAATTAAAAACACAAATATTATGAGCAAGATTCAACCATTAGCAGACCGCGTGCTGGTGAAAGCAGCGGCCGCAGAAGAAAAGACCGTAGGCGGTATTATCATTCCTGATAACGCCAAAGAGAAACCCATCCGCGGCGAAGTAGTAGCCGTAGGAACGGGCACCAAAGACGAACCGATGCATGTACAACCGGGCGACCAGATCCTATTCGGCAAATGGGCTGGTTCGGATTTTGAGTTCGACGGCGAGAAATACCTGATGATGAAGCAAAGCGACATCTGGGCAGTAATTAAATAATTTCAAATTGCAAATTTCAAATTTAAGATTTTAGAACTATGGCAAAAGATATTACCTATAATACGGAGGCGCGAGAGGCGCTGAAGCGTGGTGTTGACCAGCTCGCCAATGCCGTAAAAGTGACGCTTGGTCCGAAAGGCCGCAACGTAGTGATTGATTCCAAATACGGTGCTCCGCATATCACGAAAGACGGTGTGACCGTAGCGAAAGCCGTTGATCTGGTTGATCCGGCAGAGAACTTAGGCGCCCAGTTGGTGAAAGAAGTGGCATCGAAGACCGGTGACCAAGCCGGCGATGGTACCACGACCGCAACCGTACTGGCTCAAGCTATTATCAATGTAGGTCTGAAGAACGTAACGGCCGGCGCTAATCCGCTGGACCTGAAACGCGGTATTGACAAGGCTGTAGCCGCTGTAGTAGCCGAGATCAAGAAAAACGCCGAGGTAGTAGGCAACGACTTCGACAAGATCGAGCAAGTAGCCACCGTATCCGCCAATAACGACGCCGAGATCGGCAAGCTGATTGCCGACGCTATGCGCAAGGTAAGCAAAGACGGCGTGATCACTATCGGTGAAGCCAAAGGCATGGACACGACGATCGACGTAGTACAAGGTATGCAGTTCGACCGCGGATATATCAGTCCGTATTTCGTAACCAACACCGAAGAGATGCTGGTAGAGATGGACAAGCCGTATATCTTGATCTACGACAAGAAGATATCCAACCTGAAAGAGTTGCTGCCTATCCTTGAGCCGGCAGTACAGAGCGGCAGACCGTTATTGATCATCGCCGAGGATGTGGACAGCGAGGCTCTGACAGCACTGGTAGTCAACCGTCTGCGTGCCCAGTTGAAGATATGCGCCGTGAAGGCTCCGGGCTTCGGCGACCGCCGCAAAGAGATGCTGGAAGATATCGCCATTCTGACAGGCGGCACCGTGATCAGCGAGGAGAAAGGTATCAAGCTGGAGAGCGCGACAATCGACATGCTCGGCAGCGCGGAGACCATCACCGTAAGCAAAGATAACACGACTATCGTCAACGGCGCAGGCTCCAAAGAAGCCATTGATGCCCGTGCCAACCAGATCAAAGCGCAGATAGCCGCTACCAAATCGAGTTACGACAAAGAGAAGTTGCAGGAGCGTCTTGCCAAGTTAGCCGGCGGCGTAGCGCAGTTGAACGTAGGCGCAGCCAGCGAGGTAGAGATGAAAGAGAAGAAAGACCGCGTTGACGATGCGTTGAGCGCAACCCGCGCAGCCGTAGAAGAAGGTATCGTACCGGGCGGCGGCGTGATGTATATCCGCGCTCAAGCGGCTCTGGAAGGTCTGAAAGGCGACAACGAGGACGAGCAGACGGGTATAGAGATCATCCGCCGCGCAATCGAGGAACCGCTTCGCCAGATCGTAGCCAACGCAGGCAAGGAAGGCGCCGTAGTAGTAGACAAAGTACGCAGCGGCAAGGCTGATTTCGGTTACAACGCCCGTCTGGACAAATTCGAGAACCTGCTCGAAGCCGGTGTTGTCGATCCCGCCAAGGTAGCCCGTGTAGCATTGGAGAACGCCGCATCGGTAGCCGGTATGTTCCTGACGACCGAATGCGTGATCGTAGATCATCCTGAAGAGCATCCGGCTCCGGCTATGCCCGCAGGAGGTATGGGAGGAATGATGTAAAGGACGAAGGACGAAGGACAAAGTACGATGTACGATGTACGAAGGACAAGGAAAAACGACACCCTTTCGGATGTCGTTTTTCTTATATAGTTCACATTATTAATTATTCAAGATATTGTTTTCTGTTGTTTTCCAAACAGAGATTTTAGTATTTGAGTGCTGCTTCCAGCTGTGCTATATGCTGTCTCAAAGCAGGGTCGAACTCCAATTGGTTCTTAACGATAGCAACTGAATGGAGCATCGTAGCGTGGGTTCTGCGTCCCATCTTAAATCCTATCTCCGTGAGGGAGCTATGGGTCATCTCCTTGCACAGATAAGCAGCGACATGCCGTACCTGCGTGATCTCGCGCGAGCGGTTGGATGAGAGAATCGCTTTCTCCGAAATCCCGTAGTGCTCCGCCACCGCGCCTATCACATCTCCGACCGTGATGACCCTCGGCTGGATAGCGACAATATGGCTAATGACCTCTTCCGCGAGCGCCACATCGATCTCCCGATCGGTGAGCGTAGAGTGCGCGAGCAAGGAAGCGAGGATACCCTCCAAGTCCCGTACTGAACTGCGGACGCTCTGTGCGATATAATCCACCACTTCTCCGCTCAGGTCAATGCCGTCGCGTTTCATTTTAGAGAGGAGGATGTTTTTTCTAAGGAGATAATCCGGTTCCTTGATCTCAGCCGAGAGTCCCCATTTGAAACGTGTAAGCAGGCGCTCCTGTATATCTTTGAGTTCCACAGGCGGCCGGTCGCAAGTCAGGATCAACTGTTTGCGACTCTGCTGGAGATAATCGAAGATATGGAAGAATGTATCCTGCGTGCCTCTCAGCCCTGCGAAATACTGGATATCATCCACAATCAGCACGTCAACCGAGTTGTAGAAATTGAGGAAATCCGGCACTTTGTTGTTCTTCGTAGCGTCCTGGTATTGCAGTTTGAATGTATTCGCGCTGACATATATGACACGCGACTGTGGATTGAGCGCCCGAACCTGATTTCCGATCGCGTTTGCGAGGTGGGTCTTCCCCACTCCGCTTCCGCCATAGACGAAGAGCGGATTGAAGGCAGTATATCCGGGTTGTTTAGCGATAGCCAGTCCGGCAGTACGCGCCAACTTGTTCGGCTCTCCGGGCACGAAGGAATCGAAGGTATAGAGGTCATTCAGCTGCGAGTCAAAATTCTCGTTCTGCCTAACAGCTCCCGGCACAGGCATCGTCTGCGCCACGGCTCCGGCAGAAGGCAGTTTCGTTCCCGCTCCCGTAGTAGAATCAATGAGTACACGGTACTCCAGTTTGGTTCCCGCCCCGAAGACACGTATGATAGCCGAAGAGAGGAGCGGCAGATAATTCTGCTCAATATACTCCGCTACGAACTGCGATTTAACCTGGAGGACCAACACTCCTTCCGCAAACTGAACGGGTACGATAGGCGCGAACCATGTCCGGTAAGCGCTGCTTGTAAGGTTGTCAGCCAGGATGGTCTGACACTGTGCCCATTGTTGTTGAATCGTTTGCATTAATTATATAATAATATATAAGGAGTGTTCGTTTTGGGGGCTAAAAAAACACCCTGGAAATGAACCTGGGTGAAGCGCCTCTGGTACGAAATCGAGTGCAAAGGTACTGCTTTTTTTTGAAATACGCAAATTGCAAGTCAAGTAGTCAAAAAGGTCATACATGTAACTTGCGGATTTACAAGCAATTAGATATAAGTATTTGAAAATTCATGTTTTGGGAGCATGCGTAAATCCGTAAGTCCCCGAAAATCAGCGATTTGCGCAAAAATGTTCCACATGTTTCACGTGTTAATAAGTTATATAACAAATTGAAAATCAACACACACGACAATGTAAAAAAATATTGTTATTTAGAAAACATCCAAATAACAATATCTTCCTTTTCTGAACATTTTGGGGTGATTTATTTATCTTTTTTACCGAAAACGGAGAAATGCACATAGCGTTTCGGGTGCGCTTTGAGATCGACGAGGAGAGAGTCCGCGGAGATGACCGTTGCGTCTATATGATCGTAGAGCGATTTGTTATAAATCAGCTGTCCGAGCGTGCCCTCCTGCGAGCGTACGTCGGCGATGAGTCCGTTCACGCCATCCACGGCGGTGTCCACCCGTGCAACCGTAGCCGCCAGGTCGGCTTTCTTGAGGTCGGAGACGATCGTATTGAGATTAGCGATAGCCGTATCGGCATTGTTGACAATAGCCGGAACCTGTTTGTTCATCATCCGTTTGAGGTCCGTAGATACGTTAGCCAGGTCTCCTGAGATACGATCCGCATTGGAGAGCGTGTTTTTGAGATGTCCTCCTTCGACCTGTCCGCGCAGTTCCGCCACAAGCGAGTCCACATTCTGAATGGCGTCATCCACATGCGCCAGCAGTTCTCCTTGGAGAGATTCCATCAGTCCCGGGACGTATGTTGTAGGAAGGAAAGAGCCTTTCTCTATAAGACCGGCTTCGCCTGTAAGACCGCTATCGCTGCAAGAGGGCAGTTGGAGTTCGATAGCCATTCCTCCGAGGAGTCCGTCTGCAATGAGCGCCATCTGGGTTCCTTGCGGGAGAGCGATGTCTTTGTTGATCGATATATCAACCGTAAAAGCGCTGTCGCGCGTAAAATCATAGGAGATCCGGTCCACTTGTCCTACTTTGTGTCCGCGGATATATACCGCCGCCTGCTCCTCCAGCCCATGGAGATCCGGGTAGAGGCCATGGAAAGAATTGGTAGGCGAGAAGATATTCACTCCTTTCAGGAAGTTGAAGCCAAAGAACAAGAGGAAAAGACAAAGGGTGGCCAGTGCGCCGACCTTAATTTCGCGTGCGTATTTCATAGGAGTTGTTTGTTATCAGTTATTTTTCAAATTTGGTTATCCAACAATCGGGGAAGAGTTTTTTGATCTCTTTCTGCTTCTCCACGACTTTATTGCGGTCCGTATCCACAATCGCGTAATACTTGTACCAGTCGCCCACTTTACGGTACTCGCATGAGAGCCCTTTGAGTTTGGGATCCGAGGGATCCAGGAGCGTACGCGAAGCACATATCTGGAGGGCATAATAGGTGACAGGAGAGTTAGAGGAGCGAGAGGAATTAGAGGGGCTAGAGGGAGTAGAAGGAACAGAGGGAACAGGAGAATCGGGTGTTGTTTCAACAGATGGTGTTGGTACGGGGGCGGAAGTAGTATCTATCGCGAGGTTCTCCTTGCGTACCGCCTGTTTGTGCGTATAGGCGCCAAAAGCATTGACAAGCGCGTTCGCCATTTGTGCGATAGAGGCTTCCTGGTTCAGATAGCGCTCCTCCTCGGGGTTGGAGATAAATCCCATCTCAAAGAGGATGGAAGGGCAAGCCGTTTTGAGAAGCACCCAGAACGAAGCCTGCTGCACGCCTCTGTCAGAGCGGTTGAGATGTCCCACAAAACGTTTCTGTACCTGCTCCGCGAACTGAAGGGACTGATCCATGAAACTGTTCTGCATCAGTTCGAACATAATATAGGAGTCGATCGAGTTCGGATCGAAGCCCTGATAAGTCGTTTTATAGTCCGACTCCAGTTTCATCACGGCGTTCTCGCGCATGGCGACATCGAGGTTCTTCTCCATTTTCTCCGTACCGAGGATAAAAGTCTCTACTCCTTTTGCCTCCTTGGAAGGCGAGGCGTTGGCATGTATGGAGATAAAGAGGTCCGCGTTGTTTTTGTTCGCTATGTCCGCGCGTGTCTGAAGGGGGATAAAGACGTCCGTGGAGCGCGTATATACCACTTTCACGTCCGGATATTGCTCATTCAGGAGTTCTCCCATTTTGAGGACGAGGGAGAGGTTGAGGTCCTTCTCTTTAGAAAACCGCCCTACCGCTCCGGGGTCTTTTCCTCCATGCCCGGCATCAAGGACGACGGTGTAGTTCGTCTCAGCCGCGCCTGCGGCGAGGGAGAAAAGAAGCATGAGGGCGATATATATTTTTCTTCGCATAATACGCCAAATTAAATCAAATTCGCTGCAAAGGTACAAAAAATATGCCAGATATGCAAATATTTATTCCATTTTTTCATAGAAAAAGCGCTTCATCGTCCAGAAGCCTTATGTCCGCAGGGGTTCAGACGGTCATCAAGCCGCTGTAATCCGCCTCTTATCTTCCCTTGTTATCTCCAACTTATGACGCACTTATAACGCACTTATCACGCACTTATCACGCACTAATTTTTCGTTCCTTACACTATAGTATTATATACTATGTATATAATACCGAAGGAAGAGCCCACCGGTCCCAAAGTAAACCACACCCGACCTCCCTTCAAGGGAGGAGAAAAGAAAGGAAACCCCACCCGAAAAAGGTTCTATGACCGTCCACCGGACGCTCAATCGGGCAAAGCCCTTCACCCCACAAGGGGAGGAGAAAGGGAAAGGGAGGGAGGAAGTAACTGTCTCTCAGACGGCACAACGGACGCTATAGAAGAATCCGGCGGCAAAAATGCCACCGAAAGAAACAACGAAGGCTTGCTAAAAAAAAGGAGCAGGCTCGCCGGTACATCGGCGAAAGAAAGGAGAAAGGGAAAGGGGAAAGGGCGGGAGGAAGTAACCCCACCCGACCTCCCCTCAAGGGAGGAAAAAGGGAAAGGGAGGGAGGAAGGAACTGTCTCTCAGACGGCACAACGGACGCTATAGAAGAATCCGGCGGCAAAAATGCCACCGAAAGAAACAACGAAGGCTTGCTAAAAAAAAGGAGCAGGCTCGCCGGTACATCGGCGAGAGGTAGACTGAGGGCAGAGACAAAAGGAGGAAAGAGAAGAAAGGAGGAAGGAGAAAAATGAACAAAAAAAAGAACAAAAACATGAACAACAGCAAGAAAAAACACAAAAAACGCGCGCGCACTTGCATATATGAAAAAAAAATAGTAATTTTGCACGTCAATTTGGCTTATTATGCAAAAGAGCGAATTTACAGCGGAAGAAGATCTGATGATCCAACGCGAATTTGAGGCGTTGCTGGACGACTACGCGCATACGCTCCACCGTCAGAAAGTGGAGCTGATCACGCATGCGTTCAATTTTGCGTACAAGGCTCATTACGGTGTCCGCCGGCTAAGCGGCGAGCCGTATATCATGCATCCTCTTGCAGTCGCGCGTATCTGCGTGAAACAGATAGGTCTGGGCAGCACCAGTATCTGCGCAGCACTTCTGCATGACGTAGTAGAAGACACGGATTATACCGTAGAGGACATCGCTGGCCTTTTCGGCGACAAGATAGCGCAGATCGTAGGCGGTCTGACGAAGATCAGCGGCGGTGTTTTCGGCAGTCAGGCGAGCGAGCAAGCGGAGAACTTCCGCAAGCTGCTGCTGACGATCAGCGACGATATACGCGTTGTGCTGATCAAGATTGCCGACCGGCTTCACAACATGCGCACGCTCGGTTCGCAGCCGAAAGACAAGCAATACAAGATAGCCGGCGAGACAGAGTATATCTATGCTCCTCTTGCCCACCGTCTGGGTCTATTCCCGATCAAGACGGAGCTGGAGGATCTGAGTTTCAAATACGAGCACCCGGAGACATGGCAGGAGATCCATGACAAGTTGGAAGCCATCAAAGGCAGCAAGTTGGAAGACTACGAGGCCTTCTCCGCCCCGATCCGTGAGCGTCTGCAGAGCATGGGTTACACCTTCACGATGAAAGCTCGCATCAAATCGGTCTATTCGATATGGAAAAAGATGATGAGGCAGCAATGCGCCTTTGAAGACGTGTATGACCTGATGGCCGTGCGTATCATCTTCACTCCGAACGAATCGATGAGCGAGAAGGACCAGTGCTGGATGATTTATTCCGCCATCACGGAGATTTACCGTCCTCATCCTGAGCGCATCCGCGACTGGATCTCGACGCCGAAAGCCAACGGTTATGAGGCCCTGCACGTAACGGTGATGGGCAAGAACGGCGAATGGGTAGAGGTTCAGATCCGCACGGACCGTATGCACGAGATAGCCGAGCACGGCTACGCGGCGCATTGGAAATACAAGACCGGCGAGAGCGACGACGGTCTGGACAAATGGATCCAGGAGATCAAGGAGGTTCTGGCTCATCCGGACAAAGACGCGATGGAGTTTTTAGGAACTTTCAAGCTGAATCTGTTTGCACAGGAAGTATTCGTCTTCACCCCGAAAGGCGAGATCAAGACCCTGCCGTTAGGCGCAACGGCTCTGGATTTTGCGTTCCTACTCCACTCCGAGTTAGGCGAACATTGTATCGGCGCCAAGGTCAACCATACGTTAGTACCGCTGTCCTACCGTCTGAAAGGCGGCGACCAGATAGAGATCCTGACCTCCAACAGCCAGCATCCGCAGCGCGAATGGCTGAAGATGGTGACCACGGCGAGAGCGCGCAACGGTCTGAACCAGTATTTCCGCCGCGAGGAGAGGCGTTATATCAAGCACGGCGAGAAGTTGGTGGAAGACGCTATCCTGATGGATAAAGACCTCGCCGCCGACCGCGATCTGGCTTTGGCACGGTTATTGAATTATTATGATTTGACGCAACCGAGCGAGTTGTACGCACAGGTAGGCCAGGGTTCCATCCGGCTGGATAACATCCATGATATCGTCTATCCGAAACGCAGCCTGCTGTCGTACGTGCCGTTCATCGGCAAGCGTAACAACCTCTCCCCGACCCTCCCCTCAAGGGAGGGAGAGAAGGATGCAGTGAAGCCGAAGAAAGGTCCTCACGCCATCGTGTTGACGGACGAGAACCTGGGCAAAGAATACATCCTGAGCCAATGCTGCCATCCTATCCCGGGCGACGAGGTGCTGGGTTATCTGGACGAAGAAGGCATGATGCACATACACAAGCTGGACTGCCCGGAAGCGGCATTGCTGAAGACGAGTTACGGCAAGCGGTTATATTCCGCGACATGGAACACCCACCGCGTACAATCGTTCGTAGAGACGATCGAGTTGAAGGGAATAGACAAATTCGGCGTGTTCATCCAAGTGCTACAAGCTATCACGACGGATTTCCACATCAACATGCGCGCCATCAACATATCCAGCGAAGACGGCATCTTCAAAGGAACGATGGAGATTTATGTATATGACAAAAGCGAACTGGAGGAATTGCTGAAAGCGATCCGCAAAGTTGAAAACATAAAAGAAGTTAAACGATATGAAAAAGATTTTTAGCACTCTCTGCATGGCTCTGGTAGCAGTAGCCATGATGGGTCAGGACCCTGTTATCACATTTGTAAAGACCGAACATGATTTCGGCAAGATCAATGAAGCCGACGGCCGCGTTTCCACCGTTTTCGAGTTCAAGAACGAGGGAATGTCCCCTCTTATCCTGAGCAACGTGCGCGCCAGTTGCGGCTGCACCACCCCGACATGGACCAAAGAGCCTATCGAGCCGGGTCAGACAGGCAGCATCACCGTTACATACAACCCTAACGGTCGTCCGGGCCGTTTCCAGAAGACGGTAACCATCACCTCCAATGCGACCGAGCCGACGAAGCGCGTGTATATCAAAGGAGAAGTGATCCCGAAGAAAGCCAAACCGGTAAACAAATACACGGTATTGGTAGGCGAGCTGAGCATGAAAACCAAGACGCTTGATCTGGGGACCATCAAGAAAGGCGAGTCCAAGACCGGCGAATTAGAATACGCCAACCTCTCCCAGAAAGAGCACAGCGTAGCCCTGGCGACCAGCCCAGCAGACAATTTCCTGATCAACCAAGTGACCCTTCCGACCGTAAAAGCCAACGAGATTGGCAAATTCATCTTCTCGATGGACACCAAGCCAGCGAAGCTGTACGGTCCTGTAGAGGTTCATGCCTATGTAGTAGTGGACGACAAGAAGAACATCTCCGATCCATACGAGCTGACAATCAGAGCCAATGTGGTAGAGGATTTCAGCAATCTGAGCGTAGAGGAAAAACAGGAAGCTCCTATCATCGAGGTAGAGCAATACATCAATCTCGGTAACATCTCCGCCGGGAAAGTACACAAAGAGCTGTTCCCGATCAAGAACGTAGGTGTGAATCCGCTTGAGATCCGCCGCGTCTATGGCGTAGGCGAACACATCTCTGCCAAAGCGTCCAAGCCTATCAAATCGGGCAAGAAAGGCAATGTGACCGTTGAGATCAACTGCAAAGAGATGCAACCGGGCGCATACAGCCGCGAAGTAGTGATCATCACCAATGACTACCAGAATCCTATCAAACGCGTGAAAGTGGATTTCTTTGTAGAATGATAGACCATCCAGAAAATAGCGACGAATACAAAGGTCTGACGGTGAACGCAGGCGTAGAAAACCTGCCTTCCGTCAATCCGTATGCCACCTTCCGCCGCAAGAAGACGGTGCTTACCCCCGAAGCTTATTTCGAGGGTATCCGCCGTGGCGACATGACCATATTGAGTCAGGCGGTAACGCTGGTAGAGAGCAATCTGCTTGCGGATCAGGCCATAGCCCAGAAAGTGATCGAGCTATGCCTTCCCTATGCCGGCAATTCCATCCGCGTAGGAATCACCGGAGTGCCGGGAGCAGGCAAATCCACTTTTATCGAAGCTCTCGGCAGCGAGTTATGCGACCAAGGTAAGCGTCTTGCCGTTCTGGCTATCGACCCGTCCAGCGAACGTAGCAAGGGTTCCATTCTGGGCGACAAGACCCGCATGAATGACCTGTCCGTCAAATCCAACGCCTTCATCCGTCCGAGCCCGTCAGCGGGTTCATTAGGCGGTGTAGCCCGGAAGACCCGCGAGACGATTGTGCTATGCGAGGCGGCAGGGTTTGACACCATCCTGTTGGAGACAGTGGGTGTAGGACAATCCGAGACAGCGGCTCACTCCATGGTAGATTATTTCCTGTTGCTTCAGGTAACAGGCACCGGCGACGAGTTGCAAGGCATCAAACGCGGCATCATGGAGATGGCCGACGGCATAGCCATCAACAAATGCGACGGAAATAATATTGAACGCGCGCGCGTAGCCCGCATCAGTTTCAAGAACGCATTAGCCCTGTTCCCCCCGTCCGAATCAGGATGGAAGCCCGACGCCATCTGCTGCTCGTCCATCGACCACAGCGGCGTGATGGAGGTATGGGAAAACATAGAACAGTATATCGCCTTCACCAAATCCAACGGTTACTTTGCCCTCCATCGCACCGAACAAGCCAAGTACTGGATGTACGAGACCATCAACCAGGCACTTCTGGACGGATTCTACAAAAACGAACAGATGGAGCATCAGATAGAGGTAGCCGAACGACAGGTATTGAACAATGAGGTAAGCAGTTTCGTTGCTGCCCACAATCTATTAACCGAATATGGCAGGAACAAGCAGAAATAACAAACGTCCCCAGCCAGCCACGATCATCAAAGTAGGCGCCAACGAGACGGGCAAACTCCCCCCTCAGGCGCAGGAACTGGAGGATTCGGTACTGGGAGCGATCATGATAGAGAAAGACGCCTACGGAACTGTAGCGGATCTATTGAGGCCGGAGGTCTTCTACAAGGACCAGAACCGTCTGGTCTATGAAGCCATACGGGAACTGGCCGTAAAAGACCAGCCTATCGACATACTATCCGTAGGCGAGAAGATGCGCAATATGGGTACGCTGGATAAAGCCGGCGGCGCGGTCTATCTTGCAGATCTGACCCGCCGCGTAGCCTCGACAGCCCATCTACGCTATCACGCAGAGATCATATCCAAGAAAGCGACAGCGCGCGACATCATAGCCTTAGCCGCCCAGATAGAAGAAAAAGGATTCGACGAGACACAAGATGTTGACGAGCTGATGCAAGAAGCCGAATCCGGCATCTTTGAGATCTCGCAACGCTCGCAAAAACGCGACGTGACGCAGATCGACCCCGTGATAGAAGAAGCGTTCGCCCGCATGGAAAAAGCCGCCAAGAACACCGGTTCGATCAGCGGTATCCCATCCGGATTCCACGCCTTAGACAAGATCACCTCCGGCTGGCAGACACCGGACCTGATCATCATCGCAGCCCGTCCGGCAATGGGTAAGACGGCTTTCGTTCTATCCATGGCCAAAAACATAGCCGTTGATCATGAGATACCGGTAGCCATCTTCTCGCTGGAGATGAGTAACGTGCAGTTAGTCAACCGTCTGATCATGAATGTATGCGAGATAGAAGGCGACAAGATCAAGACCGGCAAGATGAGCAAGGAGGATGCCAAGCGTCTCAACACAAAGATAAACATCATGAAGGGCAAGCCTCTGTATTTGGACGATACTCCTTCGCTGTCTATCTTCGAGTTACGCTCCAAAGCCCGCAAGCTGGTCCGCGAGAAAGGAATCCGACTTATCATCATCGACTACCTGCAGCTGATGAACGCCCAAGGCTCCAGTTTCGGCAGCCGCGAGCAAGAGGTATCCATCATCTCGCGCAACCTGAAAGCTCTCGCCAAAGAGCTGGACATTCCCATCATCGCTTTGTCCCAGTTGAACCGCGGCGTAGAAGCACGTCAGGGCGTGGAAGGCAAAACGCCCCAGTTGAGCGACCTGCGTGAGTCCGGCGCCATCGAGCAAGACGCGGACATGGTATGTTTCATTCACCGGCCGGAATACTATCATCTATACAGCGACGACAAGACCGGCAAGGACTTGCGCGGTCTGGCCCAGATCATTGTAGCCAAGCACCGTAACGGCGCGACCGATAGTATATGGCTGCGGTTCCGTGGCAAGTATGCCAAATTCCAGAACGAAGAAGAAGCTATCGATCCTGATGAGATAGGCATAGGTGCTCCGAGCAATGGAGAGAGCGTGTCCATCCAGTCCAGCATGAACAGCGATATGGGTGCAGTATCATTCAGCCAGCAGATGACACCCGATGGAGCCGTTTACAACAGCATGGGAGAAGATATCAGTGATCCATTACGATAAAAATAATATTTCAAAACATATGCAAAGAACAGTAATTACAGATGCCTTAAAACGTACTGATTTCGGATCGGAGATCAACGTCCGCGGCTGGGTTCGCAGCCGTCGGGGCAATAAAAACGTATCGTTTATAGCCCTGAACGACGGCTCAACGATCAAGAACATCCAGATTGTAGTAGATCTGGAGAAATTCAGCGAGGAGCAACTCAAACCCGTCACTACCGGTTCGTGTATCTCTGCAACAGGTATTCTGGTAGAGAGCCAGGGAGCAGGTCAGGCCGTAGAGATCCAATTAACGGATTTGGAGGTTTACGGAACGGCAGACCCGGAGAAATATCCGTTACAGAAAAAAGGACTAAGCATGGAGTTTCTGCGCACGGTAGCGCACCTGCGCCCCCGTACCAATACCTTCGGTGCCGTATTCCGCATCCGTCATCACATGGCAATGGCTATCCACACCTATTTCCATGAACACGGATATTTCTATTTCCATACCCCATTGATCACCGCCAGCGACTGCGAAGGAGCCGGTCAGATGTTCCAAGTAACGACCAAAAACCTCTATAATCTCAAGAAGACCGAGGACGGTCAGATCGACTATAGCGACGATTTCTTCGGCAAGATGGCCGCATTGACCGTAAGCGGTCAGTTGGAAGGCGAACTGGGAGCTATGGCTCTGGGTAAGATCTATACCTTCGGTCCTACCTTCCGCGCGGAGAACAGCAACACGCCGAGACACCTGGCTGAGTTCTGGATGATAGAACCGGAAGTAGCCTTTATCCAGAAAGACGAGTTGATGGATCTGGAAGAAGATTTCATCAAGTACTGCGTCCGCTGGGCATTAGAGCATTGCATGGATGATCTGGAGTTCCTGAACCAGTTTGTGGACAAAGGTCTGATCGAACGGCTCAAATCCGTTGTAAACACCGAGTTTGTCCGTCTGCCTTATACCGAAGGAATCCATATCCTCCAAGAGGCTATCAAGAACGGCAAGAAGTTTGAATTCCCCTGCAACTGGGGCGACGACCTGGCATCGGAGCATGAGCGTTATTTGGTAGAAGAGCACTTTAAGAAACCGGTCATCATGACCGATTACCCGAAAGAGATCAAAGCATTCTACATGAAGATCAACGAGGACAACAAGACGGTACAAGGCACCGATGTACTCTTCCCGCAGATAGGAGAGATCATAGGCGGTTCCGTCCGCGAGGAGAACCTGGATTTGCTGAATGCGGAGATCGAGCGTCGCCATATCCCGATGAAAGATATGTGGTGGTATCTCGACACCCGCCGTTTCGGCAGTGCTCCGCACGCCGGTTTCGGACTCGGTTTTGAGCGTCTGATGCTGTTCGTAACGGGCATGCAGAACATCCGCGATGTCATCCCGTTCCCGAGGACCCCTAAATCCGCAGAATTCTAATTAATACATATATCCATAAAAACACTAACAAACAATCGTTATGAGAAACAAACTCTTTTCACTGATGTTTGTGCTATCCATCGGTATTACCGCATTAGCACAAACGTCACTCAAAGGACGAGTGATTGACGAGACCACCCAGGCTCCCGTGGTAGGCGCCAAAGTGACCCTCGCCAACCAAAACATCTCTACCACGACGAATGCAGCCGGAGAGTTTTCCTTGCTCTATCTGGATGCGACGGACGAAGAGGTGGTGATTGAGGCAGACGGCTATCTGGCCGCCCTCGAGTTAATCAATCTGAAAGCAGACCAAGCGAATAAGATGGAGGACGTAGCACTGCAACAAGATATCGTAGTGCAAGCACAAGACGAGATTCTGCTGAACCTGACGGAAGAGGAGATGACCGATGACGAGGGTCGTTCCCAATCGCAGGCTTCTTCCTCGTCCGCATCAACCGATGTATTCAACTCCAACACTTCCTTTGCCTGGTCCACCGCACGTTACCGCAACCGCGGCTACCAATCGAATGCAGAGAATTACTACATCGAAGGTTTGAATTTCAGGTCTGCAGAGCGCGGTCAGTTCAACTACTCGGCTATGGGCGGTCTGAATGACGCCAGCCGCTACAAAGAGGTACTCAACCCTATCGAAGCGACGAACTTCACCTTTGGCGGTCTGGGTCAATCCACCAACTACCTGATGGGTGCCAGCCGTTATGCCCAGGGCTGGAAAGTAGGTGTAGCCGGTACGAACAGGAACTACAAAGCACGTGTGAATGCCACTTATTCCAGCGGAGTATTACCCAACGGATGGGCTTTTGCCGCCCAGTTGGCATACCGTTTCTCACCCTACATCGACAACAAAGGCATCATCGGAGAGGGTATCAAATACTACTCGCTCGGTTATTTCTTCACCGCAGAGAGGATCTGGACAGACAAGCGTCTCAAACTGATCACGTTCGGTGCTCCGACGGAGCGCGGCCAGAACGCAGCGGTGACGCAAGAGGTATATGACCTGACAGGATCGAACAACTACAACCCATATTGGGGTTATCAGAACGGCAAGGTACGCAACTCACGTATCGTCAAATCGTATGACCCGACGGTTATTGCTGCCTTTGAATACAATATTGACGAACAGCAGAAGATGAAAGTAGCCGCCGGATATCACTACTCATGGTACTCCAACTCCGCGCTGAACTTCTACAATGCCCCTGATCCCCGTCCGGATTACTACCGTAATCTGCCATCCTTTATGTGGGACGGACAGATTGCCAACCCCAATAACGAGACTTCCGCCCAACAACTATTCGATGATGCAGGCAACCACTATCCCTGGGGTCTTTTCATCGGAGAAGACATGAAGGGTAACAGTCTGGGATCCGGATTCGAAGATCCGATGAATCCGGGGGCATGGGTTGGTCCGTCGGTGAACAAAGAGCAGTATATGAATCTGGTTAATCTCTGGAGAAACCGCGACAACAAGACAACCCAGATTGATTGGGAGAACATCTATGCTTCCAACTACGCCAACAATGTCAATGACCCGAACGCCTCAGCGCGTTATATCCTGGAGCGCCGCCATAACGACATTCAAGAAGCCAATGCCTCGTTCAACTATGTCAATACACAGTTTGAGCACCTGAAGATGACTCTGGGCGTAGAGGGCAAGTTCTCACAAGGTATCCACTATAAAACCATTGACGACCTGTTGGGAGGCAACCAGTGGCTAGACGTAGATGCTTTTGCCGACCGCGACATCAAGGAACTTGCGTCCAACAGCGGTTTCACCCAGGCGGATATAGCCAATGTCCGCAAAAACGAGATCGCCGGCGACTACGACCAGATCGTGAAAGCAGACGGACGCCGTTTCGGCTATGACTACCGCATCAATATGGGTAATTTGAAAGCCTGGTTCCAAAACGAATGGACCTTCAATGAGGTTGATCTCTATTATGCGCTTGCTTTCAATTACAGTTCGATGCAGCGTACGACGAACATGCTCAACGGCCGCGCATGGTATCTGACCAAAGTAGCCGAAGAGCGCGCTATTGGCGACGGCAGCATGCGATATCTCTATTATGGGCACAACTCATATGATGCGATCAAGGCGGCAGAGGCTAACGGCACTCTCAAAGCCGGCACTACCTATACAGGCGACGCCCATCATTTCCTGGATCCGGCATTCAAGTTAGGAGTAAACTACAAGATCAACGGTCGCAACCATTTGAAACTCAATGCCATAGCAGAGACCCGCGCTCCATATGCACGCGATGCATATATTTCCCAACGCGTACATGACCGCGTCGTATCCAATATCTATACCCACGACCAGGCAAAGAACCTGACCGAGTTCTACGCCGCCAGCGAGAAAGTGGCTTCCGCCGACCTGACATATGAATTCAACTATCCGATTGTACGCGGTCGTGTAACAGGATTCTTCACACAGAGCTGGAACGGAACCGAACTCAACGGATACTATGACGACGAGGCTCGTACTTTCGTTAACCAGGCTCTCACCGGCATTGACAAACGATATATGGGTATTGAGGCTGCCGCAGCAGTCAAACTCGGCACCTATTTCACATTGACCGGTGTAGCTTCCGTAGGCGACTATCGCTATACCAGCGATGCCCGAGCCATCCAATCCGCAGAAAACGGCATGCCGATGACTCAAGACCAGTCCACCAAGGCCCTTGTGTTCGAGACAGAGGACAAAGTGCTGCTGAAAGGATTGAAACTCTCTACCGGACCGCAAGTGAACGCCAGCCTCAAACTATCATTCTTCCATCCGAAGATGTGGTTTGCGGACATTACCGTCAGCTACCACGACTGGAACTATCTCTCTGTTGCCCCAAGCCGCCGTATGCAAGGTCTTTACACGGGTACGCGTATTGACGGAACGGCAGTCAATGGATGGTTCGGCGACGAGAACACCAACGCAATCCAGACGACCGACGGACAACTCCTCCGCTGGGATTTTGACGAGGCAGGAAACGTAGTTTATCAGAATGCCGAACTGGACGCGAACGGTGTTCCTGTACTCAAATATCCGTTCAACGTAATGACCATGCAGGAGAATATAGCGGCAACCAACCCGCTTAACCGTTTCCTCATCGATGCTTCTGTAGGCAAACTGCTGTACCTTCCGAACCGCCAGTCCCTGTCTATCAACCTGAGCGTAACGAACCTGACGAACAACACGCATTTCAAGACCGGCGGTTACCAACAAGCCCGTCTGCCGCGCGCCGTACGTCAGGGTGAATTGGATTATCAGAACTCCATCATCACCGCGAATGCATGGAAATATCCGTCCAAGTACTACTACGCATGGGGTGTTAACTTCTTCTTATCAGTAACCTACAAATTCTAAGCTCTATGAAGACTTCCAAATATATATTGTACTCCGTACTTTGTACCTTTGTACTTTTTCTGGCTTCCTGTGAGCCGCGCGGCTTGCAGCAAGAGGATGTATTCATTTCCGAAGACAAAGTCGCAGAACTGACAGCCGACGGCCAGGTATATAATCTCAATGACTTTCTGGATCAATTTATGACCGAAGAAGGCAGTTTCCACAGTGATACATGCCCTTACCGCGACCGCTCGTATGACGCCACGCACGGTATATATCTCTATTCCGTGGACACACTGCCAGTGAATGGTCCCGGTATCTATATCCGCGGGCGAATCACTACGGACGACTATGCCGGCAATTTCTATAAATCAATGGTGATCCAGCAGATTGTAGGCGGTCAGCAGCAGAATCTCCGTATATCGGTGGATCTCGGCTCCAGCGCCGGAATGTATCAGATCGGACAAGAGATTCTGATCCGCTGCAATGGTTTGGCAGTGGGCAGATATGCCAACCAGCCGCAACTCTGTGTCCCGTCATACAACAACAATATCTATGCGATGAACGCATCGCAGAAGGTAGGTTGGTGTCCGGGACGTATCCAGGGTTCTGTATTCAGAGGTGCCACCCGCATGATAGGCACACCGGACATAAGCAAACTACAGTATGACGAGTTAACACTGACTGAACTGTACACGCAAATCAAGAAGCAACCGACAGCAAACGCCACCGACATGGATGCAGTGCGTAAGATGGACGGCCGTCTGGTTCGGCTTAAAGACGTACATTTCAACGGGAAATACGATGACAACGGTACGTTGAAAAACTGCGACACGACCAATCCTGATACTATTGGCGGAGGAGGAGCAAACGTATTCGCTCCCTCTACGCAGAATATCGGTTATCCGCAGAGTCGTTTGCTGCAAGACCAAGGGTCCTCAACTATCATGTGCTCCAACTCCGAATATGCAAAATTTGCATACTTCTACCTTCCTGGAGCAGACAAGACAGGTATTGCGCAATGCAGTAATTTCGAAGGCACAGTGACCGGTATCCTCGGCTGGTATCTGGACAAAGCAGAAACACTGAAAAAAAACGAATTGACGGGTTATGAGTGGTCTGTTACACCTCGTGGTATTCCGGGTATCGGGGCAGTAAATGATATCGTCATGTACTACCAAGGCGATGAATCAGCTCCCTGGGTTCCCAAAGAGTACGATCCCAAAGACCGCTAATCGATGAACTGGCTGGATGTTTTGTTAGTTCTACCGCTTCTCATAGGTCTCGTAAGGGGCTTGATGCGCGGGTTTATCTCCGAGATCATTGCCATAGTGGTAGTGATTCTCGGAGTGCTCGGTGCCCGGTTTGGAGCACCGTCTTTCTCTGAATGGCTGCTGCATCAGTTTACCTGGCCGCAAGGAGTTTGTGACGTAGTGGCATATACGCTGATTTTTCTGGCTATCGCCATCCTGTTGTCCATCATGGCCAAAGGACTAACCAGATTCATGCGCGCCATTCATTTAGGATGGGCTAACAGACTATTCGGAGGTGTATTCGGAATCTGCAAATACGGAGTGCTGGTACTACTGGTCGTTTTTGTGACAGACAAGACCAACGAAGCATTCCACTACATGGACGATGCACCTGTAGTCAACACATCTGTTGTCTATCCGCAAATGGTTAAAGCAACACATGCTATATTATCTTTCACTGGGAAGTAATATAGGCGAACGGGAGCAAACGCTCCGCCAAGCCCTAAATATAATGGAGCAGCAAATAGGTAGTATTATGCGTTGCTCCTCTTTTTATTATTCTGCGCCATGGGGGTACAAAAGCGAGCATGAGTTCTGCAATCTCTGCTGCTCGGTACAGACAGAATTGCAGCCCCACGAGATGCTGGCAGCCACGCAGAAGATAGAACGACAACTGGGGCGAGAGCACAAGTCGGTCAACCGGCAATACCAGGACAGGACTATCGATATTGATATTATCAAAGCTTTTGACGGGGAAACCGAGATAGAGGCGAACAGCCCTGAACTGACCATCCCCCACCCGCTTTGGCAAGAACGAGAATTTGTATGCGTACCACTAAGCGAAATAACCGATTCCGGAAAACAATAAGTATCATCTCTTCCATAGCGGTGATTTGCGTCGCCGCGGTGCTCTACCTGCAGGAAGAATACCGGCTGGCAAAAGCCTCTGAACCGGTTGCGGAAGTTATACAGGAGAAGGCGGCGGAGACAGCCGGTATGGAAATACCCCTGCTGCAAACCACGCGCAGCGAACAGATCATCCAGCATCTCGGTTATACCGTCAGTTATAATCCCGAATGGCGGATTCCCAACTGGGTAGCATACGAACTAACGGCAGAGGAAGTTGCGGGTGATTTAGGGAGATCGGACAAGTTTCTGCCGGACCCTATGGTGGAAGGAGATCCTGTTGTAAGCAAAGACTACAGCAACTCCGGCTATGACCGCGGTCATATGGCTCCCGCAGCAGATATGAAATGGTCGGAGCAAGCGATGGAAGAGTCTTTCTACACCACCAACATATGCCCGCAGCATCACAGCAACAATGCCGGAGACTGGAAAGACCTGGAGGAACTGGTCCGTGATTTAGCAAGTACTTACGGTGCTATTTACATCTGCTGCGGACCTATCGTAACAGATACAGAAACAACAATCGGTAGCGTACGAAAGATCGTGGTGCCGCAAGCTTTCTACAAAGTGCTGCTTCGCCATAAATCGGATGGAGCGTGGAGTGCTATCGGCTTTATCATGCCCAACCAAGCCAGCAACAAGCCGCTGATGACATATATGCTCTCCATAGACGAAGCGGAGCGACAGACGGGCATTGATTTCTTCCCTGCCCTACCCGATGAGATCGAAAACGCGGTTGAAGCCGACTATAATTTTTCAGATTGGACAATCAAATAAACGAAGATATAATGAAGGAGAAACCAACAATTATTGATTTTGTGGAGCATTACACCCACAAGTTCAGCGAACATGTCTTCCTTCGCGAGAAGATAGGAGACAAATGGACAGAGACGAGCTTCCGTGAGACGCGCGAGATGGCGCATCGTATCGGCGCAGGAATGATGGCGCTCGGACTGCAGAAAGGCGAACGCGTTGCACTGCTTAGTCAGGGGCGCAACCTCTGGGTGACAGGTGAATTAGGTATTCTCTATGCCGGCGGTGTGAATGTACCGCTGAGTATCAAGCTGGAAGAATCCAACGACCTGTTATTCCGTATCCGTCATTCCGACGCACGATTTATCATGGTCTCGGAACAGCAGTTGCCGAAGATCCGCAAAATCATGCCGGAATGTCCGAATGTAGAAAAAGTCATCGTTTTCGACCCGCTGGAGCAATATGAAGAGAAAGAGATCTGCATTGACGAAGTGATTGCTATGGGCGAGCAACTGCTAGCGAAAGATGCTGCCTCTTTCCAAAAGCGCTATGAGTCTGTCGGACCGGACGACTATGCCAATATCAGTTACACCTCCGGCACGACTGCAGACCCGAAAGGAATCCTTCTGACCCACCGCAACTACACCGCCAACGTGGAGCAAGGAAGTTCCGTCATTTACTGCAACACGGATGATGTAATGCTGATCATTCTGCCTCTGGACCACTGTTTCGCCCACGTGGCGGGGTTCTATACGATGATGTCGTACGGAGGAAGTATCGCAACCGTTCCTGTAGGTAAAACGGCAATGGCCACATTGAAGAATATCCCTATAGCCATCCGCGAAGTACGTCCTCATGTGATGCTCTCCGTCCCTGCCCTCGCGCGCAACTTCCGCAAGAGTATCGAGGCAGGCATCAAAGCCAAAGGTCCCAAAGTAGAGAAACTATATCATTTCGCTCTCAATAATGCCATTGCTTACAACCGGGAGTATTGGAATCGCGGAGGATGGCAAAACTGGTGGAGGTATCCGCTGGTAAAACTCTTTGACCGGCTTATTTTCAAAGCCGTGCGGGAGAATTTCGGTGGACGGATGAAGTTCTTCGTAGGCGGCGGCGCGTTGCTGGATATTGCGTTGCAGCGTTATTTCTGCGCGGTTGGTATGCCTATGTTCCAAGGATACGGTCTGAGCGAAGCGACACCTATCATCTGCTCCAACTCCTTCGACGGAGCCATCTTCGGATCATCAGGACGGATCGTCAGCCCGCTGGAACTCAAGATCTGTGATTCAGAAGGGAACATCGTGCCGGACGGCGAACGCGGAGAGATTGTCATCAAGGGCGAGAACGTGATGGCCGGCTATTGGAAGAACCCCGAGAGCACTGCGGCAACCATCGTGGACGGATGGCTGCACACCGGCGATATGGGTTATGTAACCAAAGAGCATCCCGGATATCTATGGGTGGTAGGACGTTTCAAATCGCTCCTTATCCGTGCGGACGGAGAGAAATACAGCCCCGAGGGATTCGAGGATTCGCTTACCGATGGCAGTATCTATGTGGACCAGTGTATTCTCCATAACAACCAAGACCCCTATACTATTCTGCTGATGGTGCCGAACAAAGAGGCATTGCAGGCATGGGCGAAAGAGCAAGGCAAAGATCCTGCCAGCAAGGAAGGAAAAGAGTGTATGCTCCTCAAGATCCAAAGCGAGATTGACTCCTATCGTCCCGGCGGAACAAGAGACGGGATCTTCCCCGAAGCATGGTTGCCGACAACCATTGCCGTGCTGGACGAGGCATGGACGGAGCAGAACCATCTGGTTAACTCCACCATGAAAGTGGTTCGCGGAAAAGTGGAGACCTATTTCCAAGACCGCATCGACTATGCCTATACCGCGGAAGGCAAGGAACTATTCAACGAAAAGAACCTGGCCGCGCTTTGATGCATATCATAAACGCAAGCCCACGGGTAATACCAAGCTTGTTACCACCGACTCCTCGCGAGTCGGTGTTTTTTTATATGTGTGTTTGCCGGTTCTCAAAAAATAGTCCTATTTTGCGAAATGAAAGTGCGAAAATGCTTAAATTTGGTTATTTTTGACATTCTTGTAAATGCTTGATAATTAGCAGATTAGAGTGTATTCTTAATAACAAAGTCTAGGACACCTCTGCAGCGGTCCTTTTGCGCTCTCAGCGCGCCTCTTATTTTACCCCATTTTGCATAGATTTTTTCAGTTTTTTTATGTATTTAAAATCGGTAATTTGGCGCAATTATGTTCGGCAGTTTGGCATAATTCTGTTTGGGAAGATGGTGAAGTTTGATTTGGGAAGTTGGCGGATTTCTGTTTGGGAATTTGGCGGGAAATTATATAAATTAGACTAGAGAGTTGCATATCTCGAAAAATTATTGTATCTTTGTGCAGGTTTATGGGAAAAAATGACGTTTTGTTGTAAGATTTGGGCAAGAAAATCGTATTACATATAGAGAGCCTATATAAAAGGTTACGGAACCAGACATGACGCACGAGCAGTTTACGCAAATATATTTGCCGTTCAGCGAAAAGATGTATGCACTGGCATACAACTTACTCCGTAACCGTGACGAGGCGCGTGACTGCGTGCAAGATGTGTACTCCGAGTTATGGATCAAACGGGACACGATAGAACCCGACAAACCACCACTTCCATTTGTTCTGACCATGGTGCGAAACAACTGCCTTGACCGTCTCAAGTCCAGAAGCACGCAAGCAGATGAAGAAAGCCTTGAGGCGCTTTTAGACCACAACACCGAAAATCAAATTGACGCAGCAAGTGACCTTAACGCAGTGATCCAACTGATTGAAAAACTGCCTCCCGACCAACAAACAGTGCTTCGATTACGCACTATTGACGGACTGGAGATAGACCAAATACAAGAACTGACCCATTTCAGTCGCGAAAACATTTATACCTTGCTATCCAGAGCAAGGAAATCATTAAAAGAACTGACTGCAAAACTATGACATACAACATGACCATAGAACAAATTAAATCGCTTCTCTCTCGTTTCTACGAGGGACAAACGACGCCGGACGAAGAAAGGCTGTTGGCTGATTTTTTCCATCGTGAGGATGTGCCGGAAAAGTTGCAAGAGGACAAGCAACTATTCCTTATGCTTGCGCAGATCTCCGACCAAGAAATGCCGCAAGACATAGCCGAGGAAATCACCGCTTTTGTGAACAACCTCGGACAAACGGAGAAAAAGCCGGTTCTATCAGAGGTGAAGCACCACAAAGGAATCACCTACCGTCTTAAAACACCTCCGAAGATGTGGTATCGCGTTGCAGCAACGGTGGCTATTCTTCTCGCGATAGGCGGCGGTGTGTTATTTCATCAGCGAACATACACAACAGACCCATTCCGCGACACATGCAAGACACCGGAAGAAGCTGCAGCAGAACTGCACAAAGCCAATGCGATGATTACCAAGGCATCGCAGCAATGCTTAGCCCCTACTCGCAATGCTTTTGAGCAGGTAGAAGACACAAAAGAAATAATCAATAAACATATAACATTCTAAAAACATATAGTTATGAAAAAGATTATTATTGCAATCTGTATCCTTGCATGTGCAATGTCTACGCAAGCACAGAACAAGATATTTACCAAGTATGCTTCGATGGATAGCATCAGTTTTGTCTGCATCAACAAAGCCATGTTCAATCTTGGCTCATCTTTCATAAAAACAGCGACAGGAGATGATTCCTTAGGGAAGTTGAGTAATATAGACAAACTCCTTATCATCAGCGCGGACAGCAAACAGGGCAAGAAACAGATAGACAAAGACATCAGTACGCTTTCTAATAACGATGAATATGAAATCCTTATGACTAGTCATTCCGAGGAAGGGGATAATGTGTTCATCTTTTCCAACAAGCGCAAGCCGCACGAACTGATCATCGGCTCTGTCGGAAAACTGGATAGTTCGATGATTGTCATCGTCGGCAATTTCACAAAAGAAGAAGTCGCCAAGCTGATGCAATAGGTTATCACTCTTTTCTATAAAGAAGGCTTTGTAGCAACCGTTCTGCGGCTATCAAAGTTTTTCACCAAATTTCTTCATACCATAGTATGTAGAACGGTTGCTCTATGCCCTTTACCCAACAAAATCCAGACAAACAATGAAACACTCTATATTTTTTGCGGTATTGCTATGCTCTGCCATAACCGCAACGGCGAACAATGCCAAAATATCCGGTCGTATCAAGGACGCTAACGATAAGTCTTCTATTATCGGTGCAACCGTCTTGCTAATACAGGACACGGTGCAGATAGCCGGAACAACCACCGACAGCAACGGCAAGTTCACGCTTAACGCGGACACAGGAAACTATATTCTGGAACTCTCCTATATCGGTTATGAAACAATCCGCATGGCTCTTACCGTGAACGACAATACGCATATAGGCACGATACAAATGCAAGAAGGCGCAACGGAACTGGGCGAAGTGGTTGTGGAAAGTCAAGCCATAATTCAGAAAGTGGACAGGCAAATTTTGTTGCCATCCAAAGAACAGATGCAGGCTTCCTCAGATGGCGTTTCTCTGTTACAGAACTTGCAAATTCCGCGCATCGTGATCAGTCCTATAGACAATTCCGTCAAAACGCTTTCTGACGAGAGTGTGCAGCTGCGCATCAACGGTGTAGAGGCAAGCACGGCGGATGTCAAAGCCATCAACCCGAAAGATATTATCCGCATTGAGTACCACGACCAACCGGGCGTGCGATACAACGGTGCGGCGGCTGTAGTTGATTATATTGTCAAGCACCGCGACACAGGCGGTTCGCTCATGCTTGCAGGCACAAACGGTTTGACCCTGCCGGGTATCGGCAATTACTATCTGGTAGGTAAGGTGCATTTTGGCAAATCGTCTTTACAAGCAGTCGCTACTTATGCGCCGTACGATATTTATTGGACGCGTACCAATAATGAGACCTACCATTTCAACATGAGCGGAGCTCACATTGCCAGTCTTGGCGGCGGCGAGTCGGGTGAGCAAGCTCACACTCGCCTTGCACAAGACTTCTCGACAGGCAAGATAGAGAACAACGAAGTAGGCGAACCGACGCGTTACAAGACTTATCCTGTTAATGTGTCACTGAATTACAACTGGACAAACGGCGACAAAAATATGCTGAACATCCGCTTGCGTGATAATATGGCATATACACCTTACGGACCATCTGACCGCGACAGCCGTTTGTTTCAGCCGACGGATTCATTTGAGATACACGACCATGAGAACAGCAGCAGTCAGTCACCGTCATTGGACATCTATTATCAGCATAACCTGCCGCACAAGCAACGTTTGTATTTTGATGTGGTCGGCACGTATATCAATACCCACAGCGACCGCCGTTTTCTGCAAACGCCGCTTCGGGGCTCGGCTTCTAACGATACAACGAACGTACTTTCGTCCGTGAGAGGAGACAAGTGGTCGCTTATCGGCGAAGCTATCTATGAAAAGGAATGGGAAAATATCATGCTCACCGTAGGTGCACGGCATAACCAACAATGGGTGAAGAACACCTATTGGGGAAACACCGCCGCGACCGTCAATATGACGACCGCTGAGACCTATGCTTTCGCTGAAATGAGGCACAGAGTTGATAAGTTTTCATATGTGGTAGGTATCGGAGTTATGCACACCCTTATTGAGCAAGGCGGACAGAAACAAAGCACTTGGATTGCACGCCCGCAGTTGACCATGAGTTATGATTTTGGAAAAGGTTGGTTCTGGAAATACAAAGGCTATGTGTCCGGCTACCAACCCTCTTTGTCGCAGTTGTCCGATATTACGCAACAGATTGACAAGTACCAAATGCGGCGAGGCAACCCGAACCTGAGATCTGTCATGTATGTGTCGAATGAGATGGAACTATCGTGGCAGTCCAAGCATGTCAATCTCAATCTTTGGGCAAACTATAGCTACGACCACAAGCCTATTATGGAAGAAACCTTTGAGGAAATTATAGACGGGTCGCCTTATGCCATCCGCATGTATGACAACCAGCGCGGCTATCATAAATTGAATGTCTCGCCGAGTGTGCAAGTTAAACTGCTTGATAACAAACTGATGTTCAATGTCACGCCATTTGTCAAATACATGGTCAGTCAGGGCAACAACTACCACCATGAGCATGTCAATTACGGTGTGCGTGGCGGCATTTTCTATCTACTGAAAGGTTGGCGCTTCTTTGCCGATGTGGTTACTGCGCAGCATAACTTATGGGGCGAAACGCTGACCCTCGGCGAGCTGACGCACGATATAGGCATCAACTATAATTCAGAGCATTTCGGCTTCGGTATTATGATGGTTAATCCGTTCTCTCCACACGGCTCCAGAACCGTCACAAAGGACTTGTCTGCCCTTGCCCCGACTGCCAATACAGCCGTTATGCAGAACTATCGTCAAGTGCTGATGCTCAATTTCAACTTCAATCTTGACTTTGGGTCGAGAGCCTCGACACGCGGATATCAACGCATCAACAATGAAGATAAAGAAAATGGTATCTTGAGTGGTACGAAATAGGAAAGAATTGTGTGTAAGAATAGCGGCACTCGGAACCTCTTTAAGAATTTAAAATAATTAATTTCAAATAGAACGTTGCAAGTTGCTGATTTGCAGCGTTTTATTTGTTTCTGTATAATCACTTGAATATTTACAATACATAGATGATTTTTCGACTTATTGGCAGGAATTTGGCATAATTCCGTTTGGGAAGATGGCGAAGTTTGATTTTAAAATATGACACATATAAAAATACATTAAGGCACATTTTTTGCTATAGAAAAATGAACGATTTGAGTTTATCGGTGTATGCAGTAGTGAGAGCGCACTCAGAAAACAGAATATTAACCGATAAAATTTCTTAGCCCCTATGGGCACGATTATTACAACCAAAATGGATAAAAAGTATTTGATTATTGCAGTAGCAGTATTAGCACTGGGCTGCATCGGGACACTACAAGCGTTCACGCATCCGGAAACGCAGGAACCCCAAGAAATCCGCGGTATTGTAGTAGATGAATACGACGCCGCATGGTATGAACACCAGCAAAACCTTTGGCAGAAAAAGGCGCAAGCCAACCCATCCGACGAGCACGCTTGGGAACAGTATTTCAGTGCTGCGCGTTATGCCGACATGCTCAATGACCAATACGGCATGACCGACCGCAAAAGGGCGGTATTGGACGAAATGGCAAAGCACATCCCCAATTCGTTCACGTATAACTTAGCCATGTATCAGACCGAGCGCGACATGCAAGGAGCGGACGCTTCCCGGTGGGCGGAAAAAGCATTGCAGCAGATTCCGGCAGACATAGGACGGCAGAATACAACGATGCTGATTGCCTATCTGGTGTTGAAAGGAGAACTGTCCGATGCGGACAGATCCACGCTGCACACGCTTGCGCTGTCGCTCTACAAGAACAATGCGTATCCGTCCTATTTGCTCCGTTACGCGGACAACTGCCTGCGCGGAATGGAATCCGGTGCGCTCTACTTTGAGAACGGCGATGTGTCGTTCTATGCTCCTCTCATTCTGCAAGAGGCACTGGACCTGCACACCGATAAAATCATTATTCCTATATCTTTCCTGTGGCTGGACACGTACCGCGATGTCTTATGCCGCAAGCTGGGTATCAAGCCGTTCGAAGTCACCAAAGATTACACTGCCATGGAGAATGGGAACGAGGTGTATTTGCAGGATATTGTAGAACATATCATCAAAGAAAGCCGCCGCCCTGCTTATTTCTCTCCGCGTGAATCGCTGGCCAAAGAGAACGGTCTGAGCCGGAAACTATACAACGAAGGCTTGGTGTTCCGTTATTCGGCGCACAGTTACGACAATATGGCAGTTGCGATGCGAAATGTGGAAGAAAAATACCGAATGGGCTATCTGACAGAGCCGCTTTATGTCAACGAGGAGCAATGGAAAGGCAGCGAACGTATCCAGCTCAACTATATGGTCATGCTGGCGCCGGTTGTCAAGAGTTACAGGCAGGCAGGTGATACATTGCACGCCAACCGCCTGACACGATACCTGAGTGCAGCCGTTGCGAGGACATCGCTGTCAAACGAAGAGAAGCAAAAGTATTTCAACCTATTGGGCGACAAGCAATGATAGCACTTTTCGTTAATTATAAGTCTCTTTCCGACGGGCAACTCATGGAGCGTATCCGTCGGAAGGACGACGAGAAAGCCTTTGCGGAACTCTACCGCCGCTATGCCCGGTTGCTGCAAGGATTCTTCTTCCGGCGGCTTGGCGGCGACGAGGAAAAGGCTTTGGATCATATGCAAGACACATTCCTGAAAGTGTGGTCCTCACGGTGGAACTATTCGGACGGTCAGCCCTTCCGCACATGGATTTTCACAATCGCTTACAACCTTTGCAAGAACACCTACCGGCAAAACCAACACGAGCAAGCGTACTTGGATTCGCTTCCTGCGGAAGAACCGATAGCGGAAGACAATACGCCTTTGCAACTGGATGCCGCCACGTTTGACAGCGCGCTGCAGCAGGAACTGTCCCTTTTGAACGAGGCACAGCAGATGCTGTTTGAACTGCGCTTCACACAAGAACTGACCGTACCGGAGATTGCGGCAATAATCGCCATCCCGGAAGGAACGGTCAAATCGCGGCTCAACACACTGACCAATTATTTACGATTAAAACTAAAAGATTATGAATAAGAATACAGAATACAGAGTACAGAGTACGGACTCTTTTGAGAGCCAACTTTCAGCTTCTGCACGTCGGCTGCGCAAGCAATCAGAGAAAAACATCTCCACTCCTGCAACGATGGTTGTTCCGCAAAAGCACACACGTTATTGGGGATGGATAGCAACGCCTGCAGCTGCCGCCGTTGGTCTACTGATCGGGCTTTTTATTCATCGCCCTGCAGAGCCTAAAGACAATTTCACGGTACCTGTTGTCGTTGCTACTGACAATTCCGGTCATAGTATCATAGACGATGGCACGGATTATAGTTTGTTAATATCGCTATAAAATGGGGGCTCGAAAATTGCGACACCTCGCAATAATCGACAGAGCGCAGCGGCGGAGAACCCACGGTCGTGGGCGAGATGCCCCCTATACACACGAAGAGAGAGCCATTACGGCTCTCTCTTTCGGGTGGAGAGTGGGGCTCGAACCCACGACTCTCGGAAGCGGTTATCCGTTTTCGTAACTTACTGAATTTCAGCCGTTTAACAAATCAGTTTAATATCATTTTGGGACTGTTTTGGGACAATTTCGGGACACTTTTCCGACCAAAAATCGCACCATTTTTCCCGCGCCTATCAAATTGTATTTCAGGCAGTTACAACTCGCTTGTCGTAACTAGTTTTCGCACGTTTTTTCCGCTCGAAGTTCCGAGTGCTCTCGGGACAATTTACCTCTTTTTGTAGAGGTTCATTTCCTCCTCCTTCAAGGCTACTATCTTCTCCAAGTTTTTGATCCGCTCTTCCTGGTCATGGATGAGCTTCTTTTGTGTATCTATGATGGTACGCATGTACACTGTAACCGGAGTGCTTTCGGTTAGTGCCTGTTCCTCCTCATCCGTGAAGAAGTAATCAATAGTTACACCAAAGAACTTGGCCATCTGCTCCAACGTGTGAGCTGTTGGATTGGAGTTCTCGCCCAAGAGATTGGAAACTGAGCGTTTCCGGTTGCCGTAGAGCAGTTCACTCAGATCGGCAGTTGGTCTCTTTGTCTCTTTGAGCAAGTTTTTGACAATTTGCCCGTTAAACATTGCTTTTCCTTATTTCAGTTTAATATCTATGATATTACAACAAAATCGTCTAAAAAATGTGCATTTATAATAGCGAAAAATCGCTCATATATTTGCATATATCATTTTTTTGTTGTAATTTTGCTGCAAAATTAGTAAAAATTTTTGATATGAGCAAATTTTCGCGGGAAAAAATTCAAGATTTTCGCATTTTTTATGTCGAATTGAAGAAAAATAAGTGGAAAAGGCAGTTTAGAGATGAACTTTGCCAAGCAACCGGATGGGCGTACTCCACTTTTTATGCCAAGATGAAGAGCGGTAATATCTATCGCGCCGAGGCACCTATTGTAAAATCAATCATTGAAAACTTCAGGAAGAAAGATGAAAAAGGTAAATAAACAACCCAAGAAGCGTGAGTACTTTATTCTTGAGGAATGGCTTCCTGCACTGCAGAAGCTGGACGGTTTTTCTCTCGTCGCAATTGAGTTCAAGAAGAAGACATGTGGCTATGTCCGGCAAATCAAGGGACAGGTCTTTGTGGAAGATGAGAAGTACATCGCTAACATTAAGATCGTAGAGAAGCATGCAATAACTGTAATATGGAATCACATGGGCGTGTGCACAAACACGAAACACACGCGCATGGAGGAGTTCGATGTAACCCAATATCTGATGCAGTAAGTATGTACTCTGACGAGTTTATTGAACGAGTTCGCTCCAATTCCAACCTCATACGCTTATTTGAAGCCAAAGGCATTCAGCTTAAAAAGCAGAGTGCCGATTATGTGTGCAAGTGCCCTTTCCATGCTGACAAGAAACCTTCTCTGCACGTCAATCCCGCCAAAGGTCTATGGAACTGCTTCGGATGTGGCGAAGGTGGCGATGCTATTCAGTTCGTGCGAAGGGCGTACGGCTATTCCTTCCGTGAGGCGATTGAGTTTCTCGCGAATGAGGAAAACATCCCCATTGAGCAAGAGGAGCAGCTGACGGAAGCGCAGCGACAAGAGCAGCAAAAGCGCGAAGTCCTTCTCAATGCGATGGATGTCATAGCCGATTTCTATGTCTCTACCCTATGGGATGATAAGAGCGAGGATGCGAAGAAAGCCTTGGAGGAGGCCTCCGGTCGCTGGGATAAGGATTTCCTTCAGCAGTACCGTATTGGCTACGCTCCTGCGAAGTTTGACGCTCTTATCAAGTACGCTCATACCAAAGGTATCTCCGCCGAACTGCTCCAAGAACTGGGCATGGCCAAGTACTCCAAAAATCACAACCTCATAGATGTCTTCCGTGGTCGGATCATGATTCCTATACGGAAACGCTCCGGGAGATACGTGGCTTTTACCGGTCGCACCATCAAATCCAAAGAGGGCGATGATACACCCAAGTACATCAACAATGCCAACACACCGCTCTTTAATAAAGATACTACGGTGTTCGGCTTCGATGTGGCTGCAGCTGCTGCCATCCATGCCGATGTAGTGTACTTGGTGGAGGGTGCGCCGGACGTGCTCCGCTTGCATCTGATCGGTGTGAAGAATGCCGTGGCTTGTCTCGGCTCGGCTTGGACTGAAAACCAACTGCGCCAATTGCAACAGTGCACCACAAAGCTCTGTTTTATTCCGGACGCAGATCCACCTAACAAGGAGGCTACCAACATCCGGGACAAGCAAGGCATCGGCATCCAAGCAGTCATCAAGAATGCAAAGAAGGCACTTGCCCTGGGCTTCACTGTCAAGGTCAAGGAAATTCCGGTTGGAGAGAAACAGGACAGTCCTCATAGGATATCATACTTCAAGCAGGATCCTGATTCTTATTTCACATCTATTGATAAGTTCAACAAAACAGCGGAGGAAGATTTCATCATCTGGTATGCGTCGAAGATCTTGGATGTCAACCAAGCAACTTCGGAGAATAGCAAAGCCATTGATGAACTGGCAGAGTTGATTGCCGCGCAGGAAATGGATTCGCAGATACCGGTCTATATCGACAAACTCAATGAGATTTATACCGGACGCCAATCATGGAAGAAAGCCATTGAATCTGCAAGGAGCAAGCGCGCGAAAGAAACCCTTACCAAGAACGAGGACGAGATGGACACCCTCACACAGTTCGGCTTCTTGGAGAAGGATGGCGCGTATTGCACACCGGCTAATGGAGGCAGGATCAAATGGTCTAATTTTACCCTGCATCCGCTCTTCCATGTGCGCGATAATACATCGGCGCTGCGCCTGTATAAAATGAAGAATGAAGATGGCGTTGAGTTTGTCATTGAGTTCCAACAGGAAGAACTCACTTCTCTTGCTCGTTTCCGTGCCAAGGTGGAGAGCCAAGGCAACTTTGTGTGGCTTGCCGGAGAGGCACAGCTCACAAAGCTCAAGCAATACCTCTATAAGGCTACGGAGTCAGCCGAATTGATCCGGCAGTTAGGCTGGAACAAACGCGGCTTCTTTGCTTTCAGTAACGGCATTGCTTTCCGGGGCACTTGGTACAAGGTGGATCCGCTCGGCATCGTGCGCCTTCCGGAAGATAAGGGCAACTATTACCTGCCGGCATTTTCAGAAGTGCATGTTACCGACGACGACAACATCAACGATTTTGACCGTCGCTTCGTCCACGAGGGCCTGAACAGCATTTCCCTCTTTGAATACACTTCCAAAATGGTTGCCGTATTCGGGAACAAGGCAATCGTCGGTATCTGCTTTTATCTGGCTACGCTCTTTCGGGATATCATCCTCCGTTATGTGGAAGGTTTTCCCATACTGAACCTGTTCGGACCGAAAGGATCTGGTAAAACCGAACTCGGTCACTCTCTCATGGCATTCTTTATGTCGTACAACAAAGCGCCTAATCTGTCCACCTCTACCCTCCCTACTATTGCGGAAACGGTGGGACAGGTTTCCAATGCGCTCGTTCACTTGGATGAGTTCAAGAACTCTCTCGATATTGAGAAATACGAGTTCCTGAAAGGATTATGGGACAGCGTCGGCAGAAGCCGCATGAGCCTCGATACCGGCAAGAAGCGGGAAACATCCAAAGTGAACTGTGGCGTGATTATCTCCGGGCAGGAAATGGCCAACAGAGATATAGCTTTGTTCTCTCGTTTCGTGTTCCTGTCGTTCACCACCTCGCAGTTCTCGCAGGAACAGATGCACGCCATGGAGAAGTTCCGTGAGATCCGCAAACGCGGGTGCTCACACTTAACACTCGACATCATCAAACTACGCCCGCAGTTCGAGCAAGGTTTTCAGCGCACCTACTACGATGTTACCGATCAACTTGCTAAACAGTATGCCGATTCCATCGAGGGCCGTATCATGGGTAACTGGGCAATTATAATGGCCGCTTTCAAAACCTTGGAGAATTACCTCAAACTGCCTTTTGAATATGCCGAGGTGTACCGGGAGTGCTGCGCACTGATGGAGGTGCAGAACACCATGAGCCGTGAAAATAATGAGATTGCCAATTTCTGGAAAATCGTTTCCATCTTGGTCAACAAGGGTGTCCTGTATGAGGACAATGATTTTCACATCAAGTACATGGATAGTATAAAACTCAAGGTCGGTAAAGAAACCACCACACGCCCGCTTAACCGGGTCATGCCGGTGCTGATCATACGCGGTACAGTGTTTGATGAGTATAAGGAATATTGTACCGCCCATTCTGAGAATTATCTTTCTGCACCTTCCTTGAAGCAGTACCTGAAGGCTGCTAAGGATTATATCGGTATCAGAGCAAAGGAAGCTTTCCCGCTCATAAGAAACGGCGAGCCACTGTTTGTGTCAAAGCCTGATAAGAAAACCGGCGAGCTCAAAAAAGAGCGCGCTCGATACGTCGGGGAAGCCATGTGCTTTGATTACCAATTAGCTTGCGAGCTATATGAGTTCTCCCTCGCATCCACGAACATTATTGAAGAGTCTGCCGATGACGACGAAGAATGACCATAGCCCGCTTCCCACGTGGAGGTTGTTGACATTGCTTCCTCCACGCTTCAGTTTAATATCAAAGAGGACGCCTGCTCGGGAGGGTCGGCTCCTCAACCTTTATCTGCTTAGGAGGAAGCCTGCTCGTGAGAGTCGGCTCCTCATTCTCTCGTTAGAGTGCGCCTGCTTGGGAAAGTCGGCGCCTCATTCTTTTGCTCTTAATAACCGAACTCGTAACAATCAAAACTTTACATATATGGAAAACTTTCAATTGTTAATCAGTCTCTCCGAGGACATTCTCGTTCTTTTCTCGAACGATGACAACTACATGCGCAACTTGGATGATGTTTGGGAAACTCTCCAGAAGCAAGATCCAGACCATTTCCGGGATGTACAACTCAGGATTTTGATTTCGCACTTAGCCGCAATTCAGGTCGCCTTTCTCAATACCTTTGGCGGTCACATGGTGCCTGAAGCCGACGTAGCCATTTCTGAAGCCTGGCATTACGCAGAGGAGCACATGTCACCTCAATACAAGCAGGGCTTGTAGGCCTGCTTTTTGTGCTATTCCGCTTTTAGGGATGCGACGGGTAACACTCGTCGCTTCTTTTTGCCATTCGCATTTGCTCTCCACTCTCACTATCTTTATTCTACAATTACTACAATTACTACAATATAGTAATGATGTACTTTTGTAGGGCTTTTTCTAATCGCTACAATGTCCTGCAATAGCCTACTATTTGCCGTTTTGTAGGAGGTCACTCCATATCTTCATTTGCTTTTCTACATCCTGCTCGGTGCTGTAGGTGTTTGTTTATCGAAGTGTAGCACCTGTAGCATTTGTGTACTCTACTGGCATGCCCCATATTGAGGTTTTGGAATGTTATCGCTCTTTCCCTCTCGCTCGGTTCCGAGTGCTCAAGTCGTTATGCAGCCGTAGTAGATAAGGAGATTATGCGCCCAAGTTCCGCACAAGCGTAACGCATAGTACTCACATCCTAAACGCTCTATGGTTGACGGCTTCCACCAACTTCTGCCCGATCTTTGTCCTTCTTTGCTTTCAAGTCCTGCCCCTTGAATTACATATTGCCTTGGAGATTTATGTCGTTCCTTTTAGCAATGCAAAGGTAGTTGGTTCTTTCCGTATGGCAAGGCTAAACATGTTCCGGCGCTATCACTAATAGCTTAAAATTTCTCCACACTCAAGAGGTAGTAAATTTTTCGGAAGTCTTGCTGTTCACGGAATATCGAACGTCACTGGCGTCAACTCTGAAAGCATTGTAAAAGAAACAAATCTCAAAACAATATGTCTAACAATTCAAAAAACAGTACAGTTATGAAAGCATCTAAGAAGAACAATCAGGCAACCGAAGTAAAGGTAGAAGTAGCTCCGCAACCCTTAACAGAGCGTCAGTCCTTAAGAGCACTTTGTAAAGAGTTACGCGCCAAGTACGGAACAGAAGAGCGCATTAACAATCTCCTCTGCATCTACTACAAAGAGCTGCACAATCTCTCCATCTTGAAAACTCGGGAACAATGGGAGCGCGAGGGCTTCAGAGTATTCGATAACAACCTCACCCGCTTTCCGGCATGGGGCAAGCCCGTCAGCCGAGTAAACAAAGAAACAGGTGAAGAATACACTTTCTATCCAATCACCCACTTCTACGTACCGCAAGCAGTTTGTCAAGCTTAAATGAATGAGTGCCATCCGTCAGCAATGGCGGGTGGCCATTACCTTTAAAACATTGTCGCCTTATGAAAAAGCATGTTTATCAACAGTACACACAACTCAGTTTTAACTTCGAGTGTAGTTCTGTCTCGGATAGTGAGAAAGTGGAGCAAAAAGCGAGCGTCCTGCTGGAGCAGAAAAAGAGCGTCCAAGTGGAGCGTTACCACTGCACCAAAGAGGAATTTGAAGCACAGCAGGCTATTGAGCGTGATTACATGTTTGGTCGTGCTGCTTGGCTCTACGCGCAATTGGAGCGCGAGATGGAGCATGAGCGCAAGGTGGCAAGAGAAATGGCACAGTTTGAGGCTATGAGAGCCGAAGCATATAAATATAACTTCTAAATTCTTTATCGTTATGATTCCTATTCAACAAATCCTCGTTCGCTGCACAGAAGAGCAGCTGGAGTCCATCCTTTCTTCCTGTCAAACCATCATGTCGCACATGGAGTTCGTCACCGGTCACACTTCATTACAGCTCGCCGGAGATAACGAGCAGTACTGGAAAATTTACGGCTTGAATTGCCTTGTGTTTACGGAGCTTGCAGCCCGCGCACAGGGTAAAACACAGCGCAATCCGAACCCGCTTGTGAAGTGAATTGGGAGGGGCAACCCTCCTTTTTTTTACGACGGGGCACAAGTTCTTCCGGATGACGGGCATCCTTATCTGTTGTATGACTGTCGTCGTAGTTTGTATTTCGACTATTATTATTTGGGCGTTCCCGGCATAGTTCTGCAGATCATCCTCTCCAGAGCTACGTCGGTCGGGCTTTGCAGGGGTTCACAAGTTCCGCACTGTTACACAATACCGTAGCCCTTCCAATCCCTAACGCGGTGGAAAAATCAAAATTTTTTGTTAAATTTTGTTAAATCTATTAACATAGGCGTTATAAATTTGCCTATGTCAAAATTTTTTGGTAATTTTGCGCCAAAATTCATAAAATCGTAAAAGTATGAAAAAGGGTTTTCTTTTGATTTTAGCAATTGCGTTAACACTAATGCAATTGAACGCTGAACAAATAGAAATTGGGCGCTCTGTTTATGTTCTTGACGAAAATACCCAAACGGCTATTTTCAAAAGATGGTGGGGAGGTACTGAAGATGATTCCAAACTCATAATACCTGCGTCCATAGATTATGAAGGCGTGACATATAAAGTTGTTACTATAGGAGAAGACGCGATCAACCAAAACCTAGTTGTTGAGAATATAATTATACCGGATGGTGTTACCAAAATCGAAAGAGGCGCATTTTACAATTGCCCGGAATTGAAGAGCATAACAATACCCTCCAGCGTAAGTGAAATAGGTAGCAACGCTTTTAAAAATTGCATTGAGTTGGAGAGTATAGTCTTACCTGAGGGGCTTTCCTCTTTAGGCTACCGCGCCTTCTATAATTGTGTTAAGCTCAAATCGATTGATATACCTAGTAGTGTTGCTCGTATCGAATCAGGGGTATTTCATAATTGCCAACAACTTTCATCCATAACAATACCTTCTACTGTTTCAGAAATAGGAGATGAGGTCTTCTTTGCCTGTGAAAGTTTAAAGACAGTAAAACTAAATGAGGGACTTCTTTCAATTGGAAAGGGCGCTTTTCTCAGTTGTACGGCATTAGAATCTATTATTCTACCGAACAGTCTTAAAGAATTAGCGCCTCATGCTTTTGGAAGTTGCACTTCTCTTAAAAGTGTTAAGCTTCCAGAATCGCTCGAAGTAATACCAGAAGCCGCATTTGCAAGATGTGAAGCTCTCGCTAACATTGAATTTCCGGAAAGCTTATACGAGATAGAACGCTTTGCCTTCAATGGATGTAAGAGTCTGAGAAAAATCGTGTTACCCCAAAAGATAACACGCTTAGCTCCAGGCGTGTTCCCCGGTTGTACATCACTTGTTGAAATAGTTATTCCAGAAGGAATGACTGAATTAGGTGGCGGTTCTTTTGATGGTTGTACTAACCTCACAGACATATACTGCTATTCGGAAGAGCCTCCACTGATATATCGGGCATTTGATGGTATCTCATTAGAACAAGTTACCGCGCATGTTCGGGTAGTTAAAAAGTATAAAAAAGACTCTCTTTGGAAAGCATTTGGCAAATTGGTGCCCATGCAATAAAAATGACGCCCTAAATTGTAGTTGTGATGGACAGACTTAAATCATTGCTAAATATTGAAACTATAGCAGCTAAATCAGATATTAATGGTGAGTTAGAAAACATTGCTAAAATACTGATGAGCGAGTACTATATATCTAATGGAACACATCTCTATCGCCCTCTTGAAATAGAGTTTTATATCTATCTAAAAGATATTAGCAAAAGCGAGAAAAGGCACGCGGACGAACATGTCTATCCTAGGACCGCTGAAGCAGGTCGTATCTTTTTTCATCAAAGCGGCATGGACATCTGTTTTACAAGCAGTATGGAAGACGGCTACTTTGGTGGTATCCTTATACGTGCTCTTGAACGAGAGGATGGTGAAAACTTCGGTGGTCCACGCATATGCGCTTATGAGGCTCTAAATTCTGCTTCTGGTATGTGTGTCATCCAAGAGTGTGAATGCGATAAAAAACTCTCTTTCGATGTTGAAGCATCTGAACGTATAGGAATAAAGGAATGGACTGATTCCAAAGATAAATCGTGGAAGGATGAGTATTATAATAAAAAATACCGGTTTGTGAGAAAAGGATTAACTGAGATCACGATGACGCTTCCAAAGTTCGATTTTAGAGAACCCAAGTTAAAATTCCCTACTAAAAAATATAAGTTTTAATAAGAAGAGGACTCTGTCCTCTTTTTTTGTTGTTAATATCTTCTTCAAAACCTTTAACAATTTTTAACAGAAAATTTTGGGACGTTTGCGAAAAAACATATACCTTTGCACCGAAAGCTAAATAACTAAATATTATCTTTATAAATGCAAAGATTATGTTACACGATTCGCAAACTGATTTAGTATTTATACCGATGGCTATTCGGTATCATTTTCCTCGTTTTTATAAAAGCCTTATTGCGGCTTTTAGGGCAGCTCATGTCAAGTGTTGGGAGTTACCGTACACTGGTGAGAAAACGCATCTGTGGGCACGCGACTACATGCCCATCACAGTTGACGGGAAAGGTGACATTGCGCAGTTCCGCTACGACCCGGACTATCTGCGCGCACCTCGTTATGAGAAATATAAACCCGATATGGTGCCTATATGGGCTGATATGGAGATGACTCCTTTCCGGTATGAGGATATCGTTCTTGACGGAGGTAATGTGCTCACAGACAAGAAAGGTAATGTCTATATGACCGATAAGATCTTCTTGGAGAACCCCAATTATCCTCGTGACTTGCTTATCAAGAACCTCAAGAAGGCACTCAATGCACGCTCCATAAAGATAGTGCATTGGGACAAGTCTGACATCTATGGCCATGTGGACGGGATGATGGCAATAGCTGACGATGGTTCGCTCATTACAGACCTTAGTTGGGAATACCTCAATTTCCTCCGCGTTGGGAATAAGATCTTCATGGCGCAACTCGGTAAACCGTCTGACGCGCCTGCAGTCAAGCGCATTCAGGAGGCATTCCCTAACTGTGAGGTTTATCCTATTAAATACACGCAGTCGCTCACGCGTCTTGGTGGAGGTCTGCATTGCGCAACTTGGAACACCTTGGAACACGGTTATCAAAATGCAAAGTATTTTAAGCCTTCCAAGCGGCATCCGTTCAATCCTTTCGATGACGACGCATTCACGGAAGAACGGTTGCGTGCAGTCCTGGAGCACGAATTGAAACGTGAGCTTTCAGAAGATGAGTGGCAGTCAATCAACAAACCTTTCTACATGTATTGGAATGATTTATATCTCATGGGAAGACACTTCTCTCCCAATGACATGTTTGAAGCGATAAAGAAAAATCTGAAATTAAAGAATAGTCCTTATTTTAAAACGGACAAGGAGTTGACCAATGTTGTAGATATTCTTACAACATATATGATTCATGTGCCGAAACTCATTCTTCCGGAGAATACAGAATATAATCCGAAAAAGGTAAATATCCCGGCGAGAGTTATGCTATTACATTTTAAAGACACCGTTGCAAACCTCACTTCTTTTAAAATTGAGTATGAGCATCTTTTGAAAGGTGTAAAAGATGAATTGGAGTTTACAAAACAGGTCGAGAAAGAAGCTGAAGAAGCAGAAGAACGCAAGGATGGAACGATTTATATTCTCAATTATCGGAAATTCGATAAGCGGCGTATTAGTCCATATCGCTACACTATAATCTTCAGTGCTACTTGGAGAAAACACATTCGGATTATCGTTTATGATGATTCTCCATTAGAGTACTTTCCGCTTGCTGACTACTTAGAAATGCTTGCTTCAAAAATAAACTTTTATGAAAACTATCGTGAGGGCGACTGTAATTTCGATGAAAAACCCGATTCAGAAGGAGATGCATCCGATTTACCCTTTTAGTCTCAAGCCCGAGTACGTCGATGAAATGACTGTCGATGCCGAAACTGAAATCAAACACAAAGCCGGTTGTGTTTGGGAACTCCTTGGCTCTTGCTATACCCAAGTCCAACTAGAAAGGTACTGCACACTATATGGAATCACTACCGATCAAGCTCTGCAGTGGAAAAGTTATTGGCTATAACTTGCATATCTCAATAAAAAGCAGTACCTTTGCATAGTGTTTGCAACAGAAGTATGAATATACACAGGCAGACATCTATTGTATAAACGCTGTTTATGTAAGTATGTAGAGACTGCTGACTCGTGACGAGTCGGCAGTTTTCTTTCTGTCACGTTTGTTCGCCCTGACCAAGCAGCTGCGCACTTCACTCTACCTGCCGGTGGCTGCAACTACCTCCGGTGGGAGACTACAGCCCTTTGCTGTACCGGCTGCATATACACCCTGCGAGCGTCCGGCTTGACCACCCCATAAAGCTGCTGCAGGCTTCCCTCCCTCCGGTCGTTCGTTCTCCACGGCAAGGCTTTGGTCGTTATGTCTCGCGGTCAGACCTCCAAGTGTTCAGTTCTGACCGTTCGCCTTGGTCACTCCCTCCGCTTTGCTGTTCCATCCTTCTCTCCCTCTTCCGCGCCCGTTATGCAGGCATTTGCCCCAGTAGTTGGGTTTTCTTTGCCTGAACACCAGGCACGAAACCGGTTGAGAATGGCGGCAGACTTCCAAGTGTTCAGTTCTGACCGCAATTCTTAACCTACCCAGTACCGGCGCAACTATACGCCTCTTGCAATACGAGCGCTCTCCTCCCAATGCCTGCTGCAGCACAGGCTGCTATCACTCTCCCACGCACAGTCGCTACACCTCCACGGCTGGGCTCTGGGTCAGCGTGTTTTCGGGCAGACCTCCAAGTGTTCAGTTCTGCTATCCTCAACATGCATCGCCGCCGCCCGGCTGTTCCGTCTCCGCTCCTTCCTTGCATGCCCGATATGTGAACACTGTTCCTGTAGTAGGCGTATTGGCATAGATTATCATTTATGCTAATACCGGCGCGAAAATGGCGGCAGACTTCCAAGTGTTCAGTTCTGACTCGCTATTTTCCCTCCTGCCTGCTACCGGCACAACTACTACACATCAATACGGGCATTGCTACCACCCGCCCGTGATGGCAGCCTTCTCCCTCCCATGTTTTTCTTTTTCTTTATGCTTGTCATTTGAGGGCTTGGTTTTTCGCCCTCGATACCGAAACTGTCTGCTATGCCAAGTATATGTTTCTATACGAATACATTTGTCCGCAGCAGATCCGCGTTTATCTGATACAATCCTTTCCGGTGCAAAGTTAGTTACCGCTACGTTGATTTGAAAGGTCGGAGCACGTTTCGCCGTTCCGATTGTCACTAAAAAAAATCTCCACGCATTATTCCGGCGCAAGACCTCCCTTTGGTCACTTCTTGCGCCGATGGTAGTATTTTGTTACGAAAACCTTGCAAACACTCCCACGGAACACTTGTAAAGCACCGTAAAGGTTATATCAAACGCTAACTGCTTTATACGCAAATGTTAAATTCTAAAACACATACAATCATGGCACAGCTAACTATTTCATTTGGTATCGATTTCGAAAGCCGCTCAAACAACAATCAAAGTTTTGTAAAGGTTGCTCACCGCTCCAGCATTACCGCAAATGAAGAAAGCGATTTCGGAGATATTTACGAGGAATACGAAGATTTTGAGTACACGAGCCAAGTTTGGCACTAATTAACTAACATTTATAAACAATCAAAAATTTTAGAGTTATGAACTACAGAGAACCATTAACGAAGAACGAAATCCGCGAACACGCTGCACACTACGAGAACAGCAATCCGGCAGTCTATTGTGGCACCTATGCCAAGTACAACAACGGCAGCCTTTACGGCATGTGGATTGATTTGTCCACCTTTGAGAACTACCACGATTTTATGGAGTTTTGCAACCGCTTGCACGCTAACGAAGCCGAGCCGGAACTCATGTTCCAAGATTACGAGCACTACCCCGAACAATGGTATTGCGAGGGCTGCATGGGCGAAGCCACTTTCGATAAAATCAAAGAGTATGCCGCCCTTAGCGAGGAACGCCGCGAGGCTTACGAGGCATATCTGAGCTATTGGGATGAGGGCACGCTCGAAGATTTCGAGGAGCGCTACGAGGGCAAATACAATAGCCCCGAAGATTTCGCCGAAAACCTTTGCGAGGAGTGCGGCTACTTCAAGAACTTGCCGCAGTGGCTACAATGCTGCATTGATTATTCGGCAGTGTGGCGCAGTCTCGATACGGGTGGCGATTACACCGAGGTCGATGGGCACATCTTCCGGAATTAAGGCAAGCGGGGCAACCCGCTTTCCTTTTGGACGACCTCCGGCGTCCTCCCCGACCGGAGGTCTTTTGCCATGTCCTCAGAAAGCAGTACTTTTGCATCGTCTTCGAATGAGGATGATGATTAAACATGTTACGATTTCATTGTTGCGAAAGTTTTGCCGGAGGACGCCTGCCTGTGAAGGTCGGCGCCTCTTTTTTTATGCCTTTCAGATCAAAAGTGCATTTTTTTAGACGGAGTGCATTTTTTATAGTCTATACAAGGGGTGCAACTTGCACAATTCCAAGATTTTTAGTAACTTTGCGACCGTTTTTGAACCTAAACTTTAACTATTTTATGAAAGATTGTCTTATCTATCTGTCTCTGCCGCCGTATCTGGCGCAATGGTATGCCAATGAGTGTACACAAATTCACAACCGGGACAAAGAGATTTGTCCGCGTGAGATCTATCGTTTCCCAACTCCGGTGGTTCCTGTCCGTAACTCGCAAGAGTCTGATGTGATCAACATGCACCTTGCCAAGCAGCCGAACGACAAGCCCGCACCGATACCTGCCGACGCCACCATAGCTATCGTTATTCCCTCTTTTACCGGCAAGCCGGTGGAATACTATAACTACATGCCGCTGTCCGGACTGGAGCACTTGGCCGAAACCATTCGCTACCGCTTCAAGTCGGAGTTGTTTGAGGATATCCATGAGGCACGACGCAAAACGCCCCATGCCCGGATCGATCTGCTCGTCACCGCATGGATGGAAGATCACTGCATTGAGTACGATGACACGAACTTCAACACATTGCTCAAAATCTATCAGCGTCGCAGGGATGTATACCGCAAAACGCCGAAAGTGAAGAAAAAATGATTTTTTCGCTATAAGTTTGGGGACGATTTTTGATAATCGTTCCCACTTATTCCGATTTGTTCCACTTAATTCCATTTCATTCCATGTGCAAATACTTTTCACTTCCGGGTATAAAAAAGCTGGCATACATCAATGCCAATAAGCTGCCCGACGGGCTGTCGCTTATAGCCATTTCCTCTGCTCCTGTTTATCTGTCCTCCCCTTCGGTGGAGATTCCCTTTACCGGTGCTCCTTCTTGCGTCGCTACGCGTAGCAACACGAACGGTGCAGGCAATGAAACGGTCGAGCTATCTTTTCAGTCACTCCTCCCGCTTCCGGAGGATGTTCCGGTTTCTTTGTTGGTCACGGACGCTAACAACCGCACTTTTCTCATTGGCACCAAAGAGAAGCCGTACCCTCTAATCGAGAGTTCCGGCGATTTGGGTTCACCCGATGGAGAATCCGCCACCACCACCTTCACTATCACCTACAAGGCACCAAAAGCCTTGATCCCATGCGTATACGCCCAATAATATAGGTCTTTTCGCATATGCGCGAATGGTAGTAATTTTGCAGCACAAACCTAAACCGTGCTATGAAAAACTACCATCTCCACTTGCGCGGCTTTGTCGGAGGTTATGACTTCGACAGCCGCCATGTGCAGAACGTCCTCGATGCCAACAAAGGCAAACGTGTGGATGTTCTCATTGATTCGTTAGGTGGTTCTGTCGCCACCGCGCTTACTATCGCTTCCGCTTTCCGTAATCACGGCGATGTGCATGTGCATTTCGTCGGGATGAACGCGTCTGCCGCCACTATTGCCTCCATGGGTGCCAAAGAGATTACCATGGATGGTTCTGCTATGTACTTGGTTCACAAATGCTCCACCGAGTTCTTCCAATGGGCTTCCCTCAATGCCGATCAACTCGCCGACCAGATCAAGGATCTTTCCCAGCTCAAAACCGATTTGGAGAAGATTGATGCGAATGTCGCTTCACTCTACGCCAAACGCTGTGGCAAAACACAAGCCGAGTTGCTGGAGTTGATGAAAGTCGGTGGATGGCTCAATGCCGAGGAAGCCAAGTCATGGGGCTTCATTGATGAAATCACCGATGATGCCGAGGACGAGGCGCCGGTCCTCACCGATGCTGTAGCTTCCGCTATGGCTGCTGTCGGTATGCCTATCCCGAACGTGCCCGTACAGGCATCGTCCCAGTTCCAGAAGTTCATTGCCGCTCTCACGGAGTTCTTCAAGCCCTCCAAGAAAGCCGAGCAAGCCCAAGCCAATGCCGAGCAGGCTCAAGCAGAACCCGAACCAGTTAACCAACCCAAACAAACCATAACTATGAAGAAATTCCCCTTCCTCGCTGCTCTCCTGCTGATGGCAGAGGCAGCAATCACTCTTTCCGATGGTAAGTTTGCAGCCGATGAGTCCCAACTGGACACCATCGAGGGAGCACTCAAAGAGGCTTCCGAGAACAAAACCAAGCTCACGGCTGCTGAAGCTTCCATCCAAGCAAAGGATCAAGAAATCGCCACTCTCAAGGCGCAAATCGAAGAACTTAACAAGCAGCCGGGCGATTCTACCACCCATCCGGTCAACGATGGCGGTGGCAAGAACGATTCGCCAATGGATGCGTTTATCGAGCGCATGAATGCGGCTCAGAAGCTCTACGATATGGTGTAAGCCATGAGAGCCAACCCTTAACTGTCATTAACCTAAATCAACCTAACTATGCCAGGAAAACTTCAATTTGATTTGGTAGCCTATCAGGAGGCTGCTCACAAGTACCGTCCCGAGCTGTTGATGTTGCCTATCATCGGTATCAAGGACACGCTCAAGTTCATGACAGCCCGTCCGGGCATCCGCTACAAAGAGTCTGTAGCTGCCATGAACGGTACTGCTCAATTCGGTCCGTACAAGCCTTCGCGCTCCACGGATTTCAACCTTAACCTCAACTTCCGTACTCTGGAAACCTTCATGGGTTCGGTTGTTGCCAAGTTCGAGCCTAACTCGGCTATCTCTACCGTCCTCGGTCAGATGGCTGCATCTAAGGGTGACGGACAGATGAAAGCACCTACCGCGCTGCACGTGCTGCGCTTGATCGCGCTCTCCCTCTCGGAGAACCTCAACGGTGCTATCTGGTCCGGTGTACGTAACGCTTCCGGTGATACCACACAGGATCTGTTCGACGGCTTCGATACCATCACCACCAAGGAGATTGCCGCAGGCAAGATTGCTGCCGGTGAGGGTAACTACATGAAGCTTTCGGAAGCCATCACCTCCGACAATGCGTGCGACATTGCCAAGGAGATTCTGCGTTCGCTCGACCCCCGTCTGCGTTCGCAAGATCTCTACATGTACTGCTCGCAGGATTTCGCAGACATGTACAACGATTCCTATCAGGCGTCGCACGCCGGACTTATCTACAACGATAAGTACGATCAGCTCACCGTGGAAGGCTCGAACAACCGTCTGCACATCGTGCCCCTCTTCAACAAAGCCGACTCGAAGTTTATCCACATCTGCCCCAAGTCCAACATGCTTGTTGGTTACGACCAGATGTCGGACGCCGAGGACGTTATGGTCAAGGAGTACGAGCCGTTCATCCTCTCCTACATCGCCACCATGTTCTTCGGTGTTCAGTTCGAGTCCATCGACAAACGCCGTCTCAAAGTCATTGAGTTGGCAGACTGATAGAACGAGGGTGTTCCCCACACAGTCCCGCAGAGCTTCACGGCTCTCCGGGGCTGAGCTGGTCAGGCTTTGCAGGGGTTCGCAAGCTCCGCATTTCTTACGAAATACCAAAGCCCTTCCAATCCTTAACACATTAAAAACCTTATAACTATGCCAAACTGTTCAGCATTACAAAAGTCCCTGTCTTGGTGTCAGGGTACGCCGGAACTTCCCGGTATCAAACGCAGGCTGTACTACACCGCTAAGTCCAACATCGCCAAGTGGCCTACGTTGCCTGTCGATGAACTTGGCCGACCTACGGCAGCCGTTTATCAAGGCAACTTCACCCTTATCGCAGATGCTACTTGGAAGCACATCGACATCCTTCCGGATAAGTCGCAAGTCACTTCCGAGGCTCAGGGAGAAGTACCGTCGCAAACGCAGCTCAACAAACTCACAGCCGTTCACCCGGCAGTGGGCGAGGAGGCTTCCGCTGCGTCCGCCTACCTCAACAATAACGATAACGTCTTCCTTGTGGAGGACATGAAAGGCAAGTACCGCGTTATCGGCTCGGATAAGTGGAACACCAAAACCACCGTTGCCCAGGATCTGGGTCAAGGTGCAACCGGTACCACCTCCACCACTATCAACGCCGAGGCAACCGACGTCGTGCCGGCACCCTTCTACGAGGGCACAATCGAAACCGAGGAGGGCACGATTAACGCCGGTGACGACGACTCTGACTGACCCCGTCCTTGAATGGGTCTTCGCTCCATTCACGGAGCAAGTCTCCCTTCAAGCGCCGGACGAGGTGCCTGCCGTTGATTACTCTGGCATCACCATTCTCGGAGCGCAAGCTACCGATGGTAAAGATTATATCTCTACCAATGGCGCGCGCTTCAATGGCGCAGGAACGCCGGGAATTCGCCGTTCTATCGTCTATACCCCTGCAGCCGATGGCGTGATAACTGTTACCTTCCGATCGAATAACTCCAATTATCGCCGCCTGCATATAGCCGATTCAGAACTCAACGAACTTATTCAAGCCGACGCTGCCAGTGCCGAGGTCGATGCTTCAGCAACCCTCCATGCCGGTACTACGTACTACATGTGGATCGACAATGGCGGAGGAGGCACCTTCACTAAAATCCGTTATGAGCTATGAACCTGTTTTCGTTAGATGAAGTCAAAGCATTGTCCGAGCAATCCGGCTCGGGCAATGCTGCTGCGCCTGCAAAGGATCTGTTTGCAGAGAAACAACGTGCCGGATGGCATAAGCCGGACGTCGGTGAAGCCCGGTGTGATCTCTCCGTCGAGCGGATGACTCTCACACCGCATGCCTCCATTCCCGTGCTCTCCATCTGGAAGAAGTCCATCAAGGGAAGGAAGCTCACCGACATCAAAGCCGATGATGCCATGGTCAAGTACTTTGCCGATCACCTCACACCTGTTATCAAAAAGGTGCTCGGTAATTACCTCTCAAATGGGCATTGGGCGATTGTGCCGTCACCCAAAAGGCGACACCTAACCCAGAACTTTGCGTGCCGTATAGCCGCCGAAATTGGCAACCGGTTGCAAATTCCGTACTACGAGGACGTTGCCCTATCGCACACTCGCCAACGGGTAGCGGTAGATTTCGATTTGGGCTATTTGCCCGAAGAACCGAACCTCATCATTTTCGATGATTTTGTCACTACCGGCTCTACCCTCAATGCCATGTATCGTTTATTAGAACCCCTCGGCAAAAATCTGTTCTTTGTCGTGGGCATTAACAACAACCTATAACTATGTTAAAGAAAGATTTAATGCCGAAAGTCAAGGCTTATCTTGACGCTAAACCGGAAGAGCGGAATTTGGAGGAGGGCGCACTCATGGTGCTCCAGCTCACCAACAACCGCATCATGTATCAGAACTTCATGCGTCGTCCCAAACAGTACGCTTCGCGTATCGAGTACGAACTGCGCAAGAAATACCAGTTCTACCTCCAGCAGGTCACGCACGAAGAGGTCAAAGAGATGTCCGCACAGGTGGAACACATCGTGGAGGAGCATCATATCACCTCCGAGAACGAGGAGTTCAAGAAAGGTAAGCGCGTGGATCACGACGCGCTCCCCGTAGAAATCCAAGCTCTCTACGCGGAGAACCTTTCCCTCATGCAGCAGATGCGCCGCCTGCATACGCAGTTGCAGTTGCTCTCTGTTGAGAACTCCACGTGCCCCGATAGCGAGCGTTATCCGTTCCTCAAAGAGCTTATCGCCCTCGATAAGCGCTACCATGCTAACTGGGAGCGGTACGACCACTTCAAGGTGGGCGAACCTCTCCCCGAGGCTACCGCCGAGCATGTTGAGGAACACCCGGCAGACAATACGCCTAAGAAAGCGGATGAGGCACCTGCCGACGAGACGCCGAAACAGGAGCCCACGCCCGCTACCGAACCGGAGGCTAAACCGGCAGACGCTACGCCGGTAAAGAAGGCAACGAAAAAGCCCGCCACGAAAAAGGTCACTTCTAAAACTACGAAGAAGTGAAGCGCAACGAGTCCATCGATAGCTACCTCAAGCCCCTCGCAGAGTGTCCGTTACAGTGTTACTTAACGAACACCTTGCAGGTGGCTGACGTCGTGGAATGGGTTCTCGCACAGGTGGGGAAGGCTACCATTTGGCAGACTTCCTTCTCTATCTCCGAGGAGTTTCTGCGCCGCTTGTTCTTCATTGAGAAATCAGGGAAGGTGGACACCATCCACCTCATCCTTGATTTCAAAGCCACGCAGAAAACGCTCCGGCTATGGCCGTTCCTCACTCGCGTCATAGAGCACACCTATTTGGCCGATAACCATTCCAAGGTGATTTTGATACGTTCTTTGGAGACCGCTCACACGGTCTCCATTATCACTTCTCAAAATCTTACCCGAGGTAATCGTAATGAGTCCGCTATCGTGACAACCGATCCCGCTGTTTTCGCTACCTTCCATGAAGCCCTCACGGACATCATGAAAAACCACTCTGTTCCACTGTCTGAGTTATTCGCTCAAAAAATCGCTGAATAATGAATGCTATCCATCTTTCCACAGCCCAAGCCATGATGCTCCGGCCCGATCCGGTGGATCTGGTCGTTTTCAAGTCTGATGGTTCTCTTCTCCATTACCCTAATGTAATATCGCTCAAGTACGATTTCTATGCCGGTACGCGAACAATCAAGTTCCTCCGCTCTGGCGAAATGCGCACCGTCCGCGATGTCTGCATCTCGAAAATCAATGGTTTGGAGGTATTCCTCTAACCTTGGCACGGAATTTGTACTAAGTTTATTGGGCAGCGAACAATGTCGGCGAACTTAGAACAGATGTCCCACGTACCCCTCCCAAGTCACAAGCTTGGGAGGTTTTATTTGTCCAACTTTATTGGACTTACGACGCAAATTCGCTCCCGTTTTTTCGCTCTGAAACTGACGTTTTTCGCTCCAAAATCGTGCTCATTTTGCCCCATTTCCCTTCTCCATAATACCTCCGTTCGTCATGCACATACAATAGCAAGCCAATTTTGCACAATCGCAAGACCTTAAATCTTCATTTTTGCTCATTTTCGTTAAAAAATTCACATTTTTTGCATTTTTTCAAAATCAGTCCAAAGTAATTGGACACTCTTTTATTATCTTTGCAGCGAATTTTAAAATTTGATTCGCTATGAAAAAGTTTTACTTCGTTTTGTTGGCCCTCATCGCCACAACCGTTTCGGCTTTCGCCCTCAACGTTACTGTTACCTTCACAAATGGTCAAACCATGGAAGGTACAATTGTTAGTCAAACCGACACCACTTTGCTTATCTCGCCTTATTACTCCGTTTCTCATCAAGACATTCTTATCACGCCGGATCGTGTAAAGTACTTCTCCATCTCCGGAGTCGGACGCTTCTATCCCGTCGATGGTAAGTTTCAACCGGACGAGAAAACCAAAGCCAAGCTTCTAAAGAAGCAAGCCGAGGAAGCCGCACACGCCAAAGTGGTCAGCGAAAGAGCCGCCAATCCTAATTTGGTTATCGGCAATGCGCTTAAAAAGACTGGTGGCGTCTGCATGGGTATCGGTATTCCTTCCGCTATCGTTGGCGCTATATTGGTTGGTGTCGGCAATTCCGGCGTAGATACGAGCGGAAAGCCGGAGGACGTCGCTGCCAAAGCAAAAACCAAATCCAACTGTGCTGCAGCTGGCTATGTGCTCCTTCCGATGGGTGCTGCCCTCACCATTGTGGGAATACCGCTCAACGTACACGGCAAGCGCATTGCTGAAATGAATATCAACTACACCGGCAACGGTGCAGGACTTTCGTTCAATTTCTAGCAAAAACTTGCATATCTCAAATTTTTGTTGTATCTTTGCACAGAGTTTAAAACTTGTGTATGTCTAAAGCACCTATACATGCTATAGCGCGTCTGCGTCCGGGCACGGACGGGAACGGGATCACCACCTTGGTCACGTTCTATGGTTGTCCGCTGCGCTGCAAGTACTGCCTTAATGCCGATACGCTTGGGGCTATTCCTCAGGGGCAAGAGATGACCCCGGAGGAATTGTATGAGCGCGTACGGAAGGACGACTTGTATTTTCGCGCTACGGGCGGAGGGGTTACGTTCGGAGGTGGTGAGCCCTGCCTGCGCAGCGAGTTTATTCAAGAGTTTGCTCAACTCAACCTGCACGGTTGGAAGATACGTCTTGAAACATCGCTGAATGTGCGTCTTGCTAATGTGGTTGCGCTTTTACCCATTGTTGACCAATGGATAGTGGACATTAAATCTTGGGATTCGGGTGTATATTACACCTACACAGGCCAAGATGATTTTCTTGTCAAGCGTAACTTAGATTTTATCGCTAGGCATAAAATGCAAGATAAGGTGCTCATTCGCTTACCGCTCATTAAAGATTATAACGACGAGCAGGACCGCCAAAAGAGCTTGGCATCTCTGCAAGCAATGGGCTTCACAAACTTTGATTTATTCACCTATAAAACACCGAAGCAATGAAAGGAAAAGAGTTATGTGAGTTTTTGAAATCCATTCGCCAGAAGATAGCAGACGCGAATGGCATCCCGTACACAACGCGAGAGTGTACGCATAAAGGCGATTGCCCTGGCACATGTCCGCTTTGCGACGCGGAGTTAGACGACCTTCAGCAGAAGATCGAAGCCATGGTGGAAGAGGGAAAGAAAGTGAACCTTGATGTGCTGACAGACGAGGAGAAGCAAGTGTTTTTCTCACAGGTCGATTTGCCGCTTGATGAAGAAGATGGTGAGCATATTTTGATGGGTGATGTGGCACCACCTGACGAATGGGAAGATGACGAAGTGGAAGTCACAATGGGCTTGCCCGCTATGCCCAGAGAGCCATTAGCAGGTATTCCTGCGCTGCCGGATGATGTTGATTCAGACCCTAATAAGAAGAAATGAAGAAACTTCTTTACATACTTTTCGCCCTGCTGTGCCTCTGCGCTTGTGAGCCGTCCGACGTTGCTCCCGGAGGAGGATCGTCCTCCAACCCTCGCATTTGCAGAGGTTACGGCTACGATGTAGTTTACACCGTTCGAGGCAGCCAAGTCTGCCAAGGTTACGGCTACACCGTAGTCTATACCATCCGGGGCGATAAAGTATGTGATGGCTACGGCTACAACGTAGCCTATACCATGCGCGATGACAAGGTTTGCAATGGTTACGGCTATAATGTAGCCTACACCATACGCGGCAAACAGATTTGCCAAGGCTACGGCTACACCGTAGTTTATACCATCCGGTAAGCCTCCCAACGATAATTCCAAACAGGCACTAGCAATTACCGGGCCTCCCAAGCCTCAAAACTTGGGAGGTTTTTTGTGTGTCTTTTCGTATGTGCGCGTAATGTAGTACCTTTGCGCCATAAACCTAAACGCTATGGATTATCAATTTGACTCCGTGGTCGATGTACCACAACTTCAAGCCCGGGCGATCTTCGTCACCGACACCACAACCCTATTCAAAGAGGACGGGGAGATTTCGCCTATTCAGCTCGACGAACATACGCAGTACGTTCCTTGGGGTGCCGACAACCTCATGCCCTATAACGTGCTCAAGAAGATTGAAGCCGACGAGACACTGACCACCTGCCAACAGTGGAACGCCGAAGTATGCTACGGACAAGGCCTCCAGTACGATACCTGCGAATGCTCTGCTACCGTACAGCAACAAATCAAAGATTTCTTCTTTGAAAACGGCATGCAGTCCTACTTCTTAGGGGCTTGCCTTGATTTCAAACACTTCGGCTTCTGTGTCACGCTCATCATCCTCTCCAAGGACGGCACGCGTATTACCACCATGCTCCGCAAGGAGGCTTGTAATTGCCGCTTCACTCCTGCGGGTGCAGACGGCACAAGCAAGGAAATACTCTTTGCCAACTGGGAGCACTCAACCGCTCCTTCCGATGTGGAGCACATTCCTTTGCTCAATATCTACAATCCCTGGTCCGATCTCCAGACCCGCCTCAAGAGCGGCACCAAGAAACGTAAGTTCGCCATCGTCACGCGCATACCTACCGCGCGCAATACCTATTATCCTATACCGTATTACGCCGCTATCTTCAAATCGCGCTGGTATGATATCAAGCAACTCATTACCACCGCCAAGAAAGCGAAGCTCCAGAACGCTGCCCCTATCAAGTACCAGATAGAGGTCAACGAACGCTACTGGGAGCGTATCTTCCGCGCGGAAGGTATTACCGACCAAAAGAAACGGCTCGAACGCGTCAACGAGGAGAAGCAACGTATAATCGATTTCCTCACCGGAGCAGAGAACTCCGGCAAGGTATGGTTCTCTTCCTTTGGTGTGAACCCCAATGGCGAAGAAAACCACGATGTCCTTATCAAGCGCATCGATGATGCCAAGGAGGGAGGCGACTGGGAAACGGACATCCAAGAAGCGATTAACGTCATCTGCTTCACTATGCGCGTACACTCGAACCTCGTTGGCTCTGTGCCGGGCAAGAGCCAGTCGAACAACTCCGGCTCTGACAAACGCGAGTTATACACCATCGCGCAGGCCCTGCAGAAACCTTACCATGATCTTCTTTTCTATCCCCACCAACTGCTCATTCGCTTCAATCATTGGGATGGTGCATTCCCCACATGCCCCTTCATCCAACTCACTACGCTCGATGAGCATAAGGATGCCAAAGAAGTCACTACTGACAATCCCGAAACCACTAAACAATAACCTATAACCTAAACCTACTATGTTAATTTCAACCGATGAGCAACTGCGGAACTATCTTCCCAATGCTCTTTCCACAGTCGAAGGAGAGTCCTCCTTGTATGAGAAAATCGAGCCGTATCTTCGCAAAGCGGAAACATGGCTTACGCGCAATTTCCTTGGCGAAGATTTCATGTGCGGTATGGAGGCAGCTCCGGAAACCGACGCCCTCCGCGCCCTCTGCTGCCATATCACCGCACTTGATGCGCTCCGTCGAGCCGTCCCTTCGCTCGATCTTATTCTCACGCCTAACGGTTTCGGTATCGTTTCCAATCAGAACATCGTTCCGGCAAGCGCGGATCGAGTAAACCGGCTCATTGAGTCGCTTCTCTCAAACCGCGATGATCTGGCGTCCGACCTTCTCCTCAAGCTTGCCGTCACTCCTTCTTGGCAGTCCTCCGTTCAAGCAGCGTACTTCGGTGCTACGCTCTGGCCGAACCTCGAACTGGCAACGCTGGCTGGTCATAGTGCAGACAAATGGACGCACTATAAATCGCTTCGCTTACGTGCTATCACTATCGAGCAGGAACTGGCGGAAAACTTCATTTCCGAGGAGTTGATGGCACGGTTACGACGCAACATGCTGTTGCAGCAGGTAACCGCCGAGGAGCGCACCATCATTGATGCCGTGCGCCAAACAACCCTCGAAATGCTTGCCGGAAAAACGCTTGATTACAAGCGGATGTTTTCCACCGTGCAGCGCATCCGTACACGTCCTGCAACGTTCCCGGAATGGCAGGATTCCTACACCGCTATGCTATTCTGTAGGCCATCCTTCGAGAACCACAAGGATTCTGCCGGATACTGGTGGTAATTCATTCACATTACACATTACACATTTTGCTATGCAAACCCTAAACCTTATCTTACCTACATGCTGGCAGGAGTTGACGCCCGCGCAACTCCGCTACGCATTCTATCTCCTTGCGCAGGAGTTCACAGCAGCCGAGATTAAAACCTACGCGCTTGTTCGGTGGGCACCGCTTACCCAAGTAGAAAAAACCGATGACGGTCTTTTCTGTCACTTCGAGGGTAAGCCCTGCTTCATTACCTCCGAACAAATAGCTGCCGCTATCAAACATCTCGATTGGCTGGAGAAGCTGCCACTCGTGCCGGTGCGCCTTCCCTCTATCGGAAAGCTTCAGCCGGTAGAGGCTGACCTCTCCGGCATAACCTTCGAAGCCTTCCTCATCCTCGAAAACCTTTACCAAGGTTATCTCGTAACAAAGGATCAGGCGCTCCTTTCCGAAATGGCAGCGTATTTATACCAATCGCCGAAGCCTATGGAGCTGTCTCCGGAGGAGGCCATCTCCATCTTCTATTGGTATGCCTCCGCCAAACAGCTGTTAGCGCGCCGTTATCACAACTTCTTTGTGAACTCCGAAGCGGAAGCCGATACCACTGCTATGCAGGAACGGCTTCAACAGTCGATGAACAACCAAATTCGCGCGCTAACCAAAGGCGACATTACCAAGGAGAAAGAGGTCCTCGCAATGGATGTGCACCGTGCGCTCGTAGAGCTGGATGCCCAGGCACGCGAATATGAAGAACTCAAGAAAGAAACCGCAAAGCCATGACAACTGTTTCCAACTGGGATGCTACATCCTTTTTCGAGCGTCTAACCGACACCAATATCCTTGCCCGGAACAAAAAGTTTCGCTTCTGTAAAGTGAGTGGTCTGCAGGGCTTCGAGGACGCGCTCGCCACCCTCCAGACCACCACCGCCTTCGTCTGCGTCTCCGACACCGCCGAGGGCTACACAGAGCTGAACAACTCTCCGCGCACTCGAAGAGTCAAGACGGTCTTTTTCGCCATGCGTCACCAACTGGGAAACATGGCAGCCCGTCTTGATTGCTTCGATACCATGCGCGAACTGTTCCGGCAATATATGTCGGTGCTAATCTTGGAATCTACCAAGCTTCAGGAACGCTCCCTGTATCTCGATCCGCGCATCCGCTTCTCGGAGATACCCGAGTATTTCGCTTCCGGTTGCGCTTGCGCTTCCTTCCAAGTAGCGGTGGATATCTACACCGATCTGCGTTACAATGAAGCCGAATGGCTGTCGGCAGCAGCACAGCCGGAGCAAGCACCGGCAAATCCCTAATCGTATCACAAACCTAAATCTGTATTTAGCATGACTTACACCGAAGAACAACTCCAGCAAATCGACCAATATGCGTCGATTTACCTCCGTCCTACCGACATCGCGGTCATTCTCGGTGTCCGAATTGAGGTGTTTAAGCGGGATATTCAAGACGAAAATAATCCGGCATTTACGGCGTACCGCCATGGGAAAGCATTAAGTAAAGTACAGCTACATCAGCAAGAAATGACCCTTGCTAAAGTAGGCTCGCCGCTTGCCCTGCAGACGGCACGTGAGAACCTTTTAGACATGGAGGACGATGAATAATGGCACGACCACAGACTGTAGAAATATGCAAGCGTGACCTCTTTACGGCTGAAGCCGAACTCATGGAGCGGTATGGTCCGGAAACGGTTCAAAAGCTGCTCCGTGTTCGGGAGGAATATACGTGGTTCATGGCGAACCCCGACGCCAAGGATCGGGTGTTTATCAATGAGGTACGCTCACGCTTTGGTATAGGTGTCACGCAAGCCTATGCCGACCTTTCGTTAGTGAAAGCTTTGCTCCCGACGCTCTCATCCGCGTCGCGCGACTTTCACCGCTATCGCTTTAACGAAATGATCTTGGAAACCTATCAGATGGCCAAGGCTCGTAAGGACACCAAGACGATGGAGAAAGCCGCTTCCTCCTATGCCAAATTCAACCGCGTAGATTTGGAGGACGAGCAGGCAGTGCCTTATGAGATGATTGTGGTGCAGCCCTTCACGGCTACCGACGACCCGACCGTGCTCGGTATCAAGCCAATTCCTAACCTCCAGCAGAAGATTGACCAGATGATCGCCCACTATGGCGCAGAGACTATCGACATCGAGGACATCGAATATGAGGAGCCGGACTTGGAGGAAGAGATGTGGCAACCCAAAGAGGAAAAGGAGGGCAACCATGAGTAAGCGCGTTTACTTCAATACCCCGCAGCGCTTGACGCAGCTCATCGGCGCCAATACTACTGTTATTGTCGCTGGGCGACGTACCGGCAAAACGGACTCTATCGCCTCTCCCTTTGTGCTCCGCAACATGCAGCGCATGCCGGGATCAACCGGCGGTATCGTTGTGCCTACGTTCAAGCATGGTTTGACCAACACCATTCCTGGACTACTCGCCGCATGGCGTCGATGGGGCTTGCTGCCAAACATCCACTATGTGGTGGGCAAGAAGCCGCCCAAGTCCTTCGGTACAGCCATCATTGAGCCTACCGATTATGAACACGTCATATCGTTCTACAATGGCTCGCGTGCGGTCATTATTTCGCAGGACCGTCCGGGATCCTCGAACTCCTTAACGCTCTCATGGCTCCTTATCGACGAAGCCAAGTTCATAGATTATGAAAAGCTAAAGGACGAGACCCTTCCGGCGAATGGTGGTATCAAGTCCTACTTTGGCAAGCACTCCTTCAACCACTCCATAATGATCCTCTCCGATATGCCGCAGTCCAAGAAAGGTTCTTGGTTCTTGCACTACAAGAAAAAGATGGATAAGGAACTGATTGCCACCATTGAGGCAACAGTGTATGAGATTTGGCGCTTGAAGCAAAAGGTCAAGGAGGCTATTGCGGCAGGCAAGACGCCGCCCGAATATCTCCGCAAGAAGATACGCCACCTTGACAAGCAGCTTAATCAGATGCGCTCTGTGGCCGTGTACTACAAAGAGTACTCATCCATAGAGAACTTGCAACTGCTTGGCGAGTCCTACATCAAGCAGATGAAGCGCGATCTTACGCCGCTTACCTTCCAAACCTCTATCTTGTGCAAGCAAATCGGTATTGCTAAAGATGGCTTCTATTCGTCGATGAGGGAGTCTCATAAGTACGACGCATCTAATTTTGAGTACTTGGACACTCTTTGGCAGTCCAATGTAGTTGGACTATCAGCAGCCGCCCCGATGGACGTTTTTACCTCCCTTGCTGACCGCGATGTGAACCCCGACGCACCCATCTGCATCGGTATGGATTACAACGCCAATATCAACTGGATTGTGGCAGGACAGCCATCCGGCAACAGGCTCAATATTTTGAAGTCTTTTTACGTCAAATTCGAGCGCAAATTACCTGCCTTGGTGGAGGACTTCTGCAACTACTATTCCGAGCACCGGAATAAGACCGTCATCTTCTACTACGATACCACCGCTTTGGGCAGTAATTACGCGGTAAACACGCAAGATTTCCATTGGGTGATCATGCACGAATTTGAGCGTCACGGATGGTCAGTTCAGGACGTTTATTTGGGCAATCCGATGCGCCATGACGAGAAGTATTTGTTGATCAACCAAGCCTTCCAAGGAAAGCAAAGATTGATGCCATTTTTTAACCGTCAGAACAACGATGATTTGCTACTCGCAATTCAGTCTGCCGGTGTCGTAAACGGGCGAAATGGCTTCCACAAAAACAAGTCCGGCGAGAAGCTTGCGGAGTCCGAAGAAGATCTTCTCGAACACCGCACAGATGGCACGGATGCCTTCGATACTTTGTACATTGGGTGCGAGAAATTCCCTCAAGAGGTCATTTCGAGCACTAATTACAACGGATTTGGATGATTTTGGCTCTCTTCAAGGACCAAAAAGGACTAAAAAAGTGCAAAATTCGCGAAAAAACTCACTTTTTTTGCACTTTTTCTTTTTCTGTCCAAAGTAATTGGACACTTATTTTGTAACTTTGCACTCGATTTCGGACAAACGTGTCCGGAGTGCAAACAAATGAGTACTAAAAAAATTTTGTAGGCTCGAAGCACAGTAAAGCCTACCTCTCGCCGAAGACTTTGGCGCGACACCGACGCCGGATCGCTAAAACGCTTCGCCGTTTAGAGGCTAAAGATCGCCTCCAGTGCAAAACCATTGAACAGCTAAAAGAGCACCTTCGACAACTCGAAGAAATGCTCTCTCGCCGGGATGGTTAGAGCACGTTTAGAGAGGTGCGAGGTTACTTTTTTAATGAAAAAGTATGCTTCGAACGTCAAAATGATTGTAAAAATAACGCTTAGCGTTAATTTTACTTGCATATATCAAATTTTTTTTGTAATTTTGCACGCTTTTTTGTGAGAAAGTATTCTTACAAAAGAACATTGACATAGAATTTTTTGCAGTTTGCTAACCGGTCACGACGGAACGGGAACCCAGAGGACCAAGGTACGCAATGCAAACTACTCGCACCTCTGGTGTGGGCTGTTTGTCGTACCTTGATAGGCGGTTCCCAAAACATGGCCTCGTCGTGAACGGCGGCAGTCCACACTTTTATAATGGGGTATTAGCTCATCTGGCTAGAGCGCGACACTGGCAGTGTCGAGGTGAGCGGTTCGAGTCCGCTATACTCCACATTTGATATTAAATTGATTACTATGGCGCAGAGCACAGTTAAAGAGAAACTCTCCGATATTTATTTGGATTTGAATATCCGTAGATTTGCTAACCGCTATTTTGATAAGAGCGGTGGCTGGTTGTATCATAAGTTTGACCGTGTGGACATCAATCGAAATGGTCATCCGGATGACTTCACGGATGAGCAGTTAGCACAACTGAAGGCAGGCCTGCATGACTTGGCTGATCGTATTCACAAAGCCGCTGATACCTTATGAGAAAGTTCCTTCTTTACATACTAATCACTACCGCACTTTGCGCCTGCAATCGTTATTCCGAGCAGGACGCCACGCGCGTCTGTGGTGTACCCGTGAAAGGCACCCCATGGGAATTGGCATCTACATTGGCAAGCCAACGTGAGGGCGGCTTTGTCCCGGAGTGCGTCGAGGTATATGGGGACAAAGCCTACATAAGGGGATGGTTAGATACGAACGGCACCAATGAGCCTTATCGTGTTGCGCCCTACGATGACGGGCTACTACCTGCTGAAATTGTGTGCGACCTTGCCAATGGTCAAGTCACCCACGCAGGTCTTTATTGTGAAATTTTAGACAAGAAATAATATGAAACGGACTGAATTTACTATTTGGCTCTACATCCATATTGACTCAGCAATATGTGAGTTTTTAGAGAGCAATAAGGACGAGGAGTCTTACTCTAATTATCGCCTTAACATTGTGCCTGACAGCACTCCCGGTAATATCATCCCGTATAAAGTATCTTTCCTTCCTAATGATCAGGCAGATTACCTCTTCATGCCTCGTTTGTCGGAATTGATTGAGTATGATGTAAACGAAGAGACAGCTGAAGCAGAGCCAATGTCGTGCGTGCGCTCAATAGCAGCCTTTATGGACCGTTGGCTCGACCGTAATTATAATGAGTAAATCTTTATCGTAAAAATTTGGATATTAGTTATATGATGACTTTCCAAGACATCCTCAACTTTTGTCGTTCCTCGTTTACCGAGAAAGACAAAGGCACCAAGTTTGAGAAGATTATGTGCGCGTGGCTTAAAACCGACCCGCGTTTCAATGAATTGCAGTCTGTTTGGATGTGGGAGGACTTTCCCTCTCGCAAAGATTTTGGCGGCAAGGATATAGGTATCGACCTTGTAGCACGCACAGATACAGGCGACTATTGGGCTATTCAATGTAAGTGCTATGCGGAAACAGCTACTATTGATAAGCCTGCGGTTGATAGTTTCCTTTCCACTTCTGCAAAGTCCTTTACCGATCCGGAAACTTTGCAGACGGTTCGCTTTGCTCATCGCGTTTGGATCTCCACTACCAACCATTGGGGCACAAATGCGGAGCAGGCTATCAAGAACCAGACTCCGCCGGTCACACGTATAAACCTTGCCGACCTTACCAATTCTGCCGTTGATTGGGAGCAGCTGTATAATGGCATAGCCGGAGCTGAAGCACGCTCTGCCAAAAAACAGCCGATGGAGCACCAAAAGGAAGCCATTGCTGCTGCGAGGAAGTATTTTATCGAGCAGGGCAACGACCGTGGCAAACTCATCATGGCATGTGGTACTGGCAAAACATACACTTCACTTAAAACGGTGGAAGATTTGCTCGGAAACCACGGTCTTGTTTTGTTCCTTGTACCATCTATCTCCTTACTAGGTCAGACACTCAACGAGTGGTCAGCCGACGCAGAGAAACCTATCAAGGCTATCTGCATCTGCTCCGATAGCACCGCCTCACGTAATCGCAAGGTTGATGAGGATGACCCAACTTTCTCTGCTTTGGATCTTGCTTTGCCTGCATCAACCGACCCGCGAAATATCTCCAAACAACTCCGTCGTTATCGCAACCATGATGGTCTGGTAGTCGTATTCTCTACCTACCAATCTATTGAAGCCGTGTACGAGGCACAGCAACAAATCCTGCATGATACCAATAAGCAATACGGTATTTTTGATTTTATTGTTTGCGATGAGGCACACCGTACCACCGGCGCAACAAAGCAAGGTGAGGAAGATAGCAACTTCGCCAAGATACACGAAGCCGATTACATCCGTGGCAACAAGCGTCTGTATATGACAGCCACACCGCGTATCTATTCTGACACCACCAAAGCTCAAGCCACCGAAAAAGATTATATCCTTTATTCGATGGATAATGAAAAATGGTATGGTCAAGAGTACTTCCATGTAGGCTTTGGTTATGCGGTCGAACATCAGTTGCTTACCGATTATAAAGTTTTTGTGATGACTGTTTCGGAGAGCGACATACCACAGCATATACAAAATGCTATTCGCAACAACAAGAATAAGGAACTATCTTTTGATGATGTTTCCAAACTCATCGGTGTTATTTCCGGTCTTTCCAAGATTATCAAGGGAGACGATGGACGTACATGGGAGATTGACCCACGCACAATGCACCGAGCTTTAGCTTTCTGTTCCTCTATCGGAAACGAAAGCAAGCCGGGCACATCGAAAAATGTAGCCGCTGTTCTACCCCGAATTTCTGAGTTTTATCAAGATCTTCGTGGAACTGTTTCCGAATCGGGCGAGACGCTCCCGGAACATGTTGTTTCCGTAGTCGCTCAACACGTGGACGGATCAATGAACTCCGTCACACGTGCTGAAGCTCTCCGTTGGCTCGCTGATGAGCCGGAAACACCAAACGAGTGCCGCGTTATTACCAACGTACGCTGTCTCTCCGAGGGCGTCGATGTTCCGGCACTGGATGCTGTCTTGTTCCTTTCCGCAAGAAACTCACAAGTCGATATTGTGCAGTCCGTTGGTCGTGTTATGCGTAATTTCCGCAGGGGAACGGCTGACGAAAAGAAATACGGCTACATCATAATTCCTGTGGTCATTCCTGATAACGCCGAGCCGGATGCCATCTTGAAAGCTAATGATTTCAAAACGGTATGGTCAATCTTGAACGCTCTCCGTTCACATGATGACCGTTTCAATGCACACGTTAATAAGATAAATCTCAATAAGAAGAAACAGGACAAAGTTGTCATCGGTCAGCAAGGTCTTGGCTTTGGTACTCGTGGTGTAGGTCAATCGGATAGCACTACTCCCGACCTCCCGGAAGAACTTACTATCGACTTTGGCGAATATGAAAATGTCATCTACGCCAAGTTAGTCGATAAGGTCGGCGACAAGATGTATTGGGAAAACTGGGCGAAAGAGGTTGGTGAGATTGCAAAGAAATTCATCGCTCGTATTGATGCCGCTATCAAATCCGGTGAATATGCCAAGGAGTTTGCTGCTTATCTCGACTCGCTCCGCAAGAACATCAACCCCTATGTGGGAGAACAGCAGGCTATAGAGATGTTAGCGCAGCACATGATTACCAAGCCTGTCTTTGATGCGCTTTTCCATGACTATGAGTTTGTCAAGAACAACTCCATTTCCTCCTCTATGGAGCAAATGCTATCGCTCTTGCACGCCGATGCTTTCGAGAAAGACACCGAAGTCTTGCAACGATTCTATGAATCCGTTTCCCGAAACATCTCCGATATTGACAATTTGGAAGGAAAGCAAACCATCATCAAAAATCTATATGAGAAATTTTTCAAGGGTGCTTTCCCAACTACCGTTGAACAACTCGGTATCGTGTACACGCCGGTTGAATGTGTGGACTTCATCATCAAGTCCGTTGATTCAATCTTACGTAAGGAGTTCAATACCGCGCTCACGGAACGTGATGTACACATCCTTGATCCGTTCACGGGTACTGGCACTTTCATTACACGGCTCTTGCAATCCGGATTGATAAAGCCGGAAGATTTGGAACGCAAATATGCTCACGAAATCTTCTGTAATGAAATCGTACTACTGGCTTACTATATTGCTGATGTCAATATCGAAGCCGTATTCCACGACCTTACGAAACGGCAGACATACCTGTCATACGACAATATCTGCCTTACCGATACTTTCCAACTTGCCGAGCCTACCAAAATTCCGCACACGGAATTTTTCGGCGCAAACTCAGATAATGTGGAACGCCAACGCCGCACACCTATCCGCGTCATCATTGGCAACCCACCATATTCAGTTGGGCAAAAGTCTCAAAATGATAACGCTAAAAATCAATCTTATCCTACACTTGATGAACGTGTAGCCAAGACATATACTGCTGAATCAACTGCTGCACTTGCAAAAGGTTCTTATGATAGCTATATAAAGGCATTCCGTTGGGCTTCCGACCGCATTCCTCATGACGATGGTGGTATCGTTGCTTTTATCTCAAATGGCTCTTGGTTAGATAGTAATGCTGGTGACGGCTTCCGCCGATGCCTCGAAAGAGAATTTTCCACTATCTACGTTTTCAATCTTCGGGGAAACCAACGGACAAGTGGTGAGCTTTCGCGCAAAGAGGGTGGAAAGATATTTGGCTCAGGCTCCCGGACACCAATCGCCATTACTTTCCTTGTTAAAAATCCTGCTGACCGTACCGGCAAGGCAGAGATTTTCTATCATGATATAGGTGACTACCTCACTCGTGAACAGAAACTAAAAATCATCGCTGATTTTGGCTCAATTGATAATATCCCTTGGGAAACTATTATCCCCAACGACAAAGCCGACTGGATCAATCAACGTGATGGTGTTTTTGATAATCTTATTCAAATACAACCCGATAAGAAATTTGATATTGGTGCGAAAGCATTCTTTAATACTTATGCTATAGGGGTGGCAACAAATAGAGATGCTTGGGTCTATGGATTTTCAAAATCAGAAGTCACAGATAATATCAAAAAATGTCTAAAGTTCTACGATATGCAACGAGCCGATTTCGCTGCAGGTAGAATTGATGATTTTTCAACTAATAAATCTGATATAAGTTGGACAAGAGCTTTGAAGAGATATGCAACTGACAATGTAGAAATCAAATTCAATGCGGAACATTTTAGAGAATGTGAGTATAGACCATACTCAAAAATGTTTTTATATTATCAGAGAGAGCTTGTCGAAAGTCCGGGTATTTGGTCATCATTATTTCCATCTCCTAATCATAAAAATCTTGTAATTATGGTTAGTGGTGTTGGACACCAAAAACCATTTGCAAGTTACATAACAGACACTATCCCTGATTTGCAAGTTTTAGACAAAGACCAATGTTTCCCAATGTATTGGTATAAAGAAAATGACCATATACAAGGAACTCTATTTGATGGAATAGATAATGACAAGTACATCCGTCATGATGGCATTACTGATTGGATTTTGAAAGAAATCCGCTCACGCTTCAGCAACTCGAAAGAGATTACCAAAGAGCGTATTTTCTATTATGTTTACGGTATTCTCCACTCGCCGGAATATAGAACACGCTTCGCTGATGACTTGAAGAAGTCATTGCCCCGTATTCCTATTGTCGAGCGCATTGAGGACTTTATTACCTTTGCAAAAATCGGCAAGCAGCTCGCCGATTTGCACCTCAATTACGAAGCCGTTGCACCCGATGAGCAAGTTACCATTCATTTCGCAGCGCAGCCACCGGTTGCGCCCAAACAGCTCAAAACATGGTTTGCTCAACCGGACGGAGAGCAACTGCTCGAAAAATCTTACGATTTCTTCGCAGTGGAGAAAATGCGCTTTGCCAAGGTGCGTGATGACAGTGGCAAACTTGTCCCGGACAAGTCGAAGATTGTTTACAACAACTTCATTACATTCGAAAATATTCCACTTGCAGCTTACGATTACATCGTAAACGGCAAGTCGGCCATTGAGTGGCTGATGGAGCGTTATGCCATTACCACCGACACTGCCAGTGGTATTCGCAACAATCCTAACGATTGGTCGAGGGAGCATCAGAACCCGACATACATCTTCGATTTGATGCAGTCGATTATCTCCCTCTCGCTCCAAACCAACGAACTTGTGTCGCAGTTACCGAAATTGAATTTGTAATAGAAAGGAAATAGATTGTGAAACAGTACAATCGTGTTATGTTAGGCAGAGGTGGCGCGTATGCCGACCAATGCAAGAATGATGGCTATATTGGGGCTGATTTCAACATCAACGAGGATTTGACCAACCATTTGCCCGAGAACTGGCGCGAGTTTAACAAGAAATATATTCCTGTTTTCCTTGCTGCTAATCCGGACAAAACAAAAGTTGGTGCAGGTTTAGGCTGTGGTGCTTTGTGGACTATCTGCAAAGGTTTGCAGATAGGCGATATTGTTTTATCTCCCAATGGACGTGGAGAATACTATGTCGGCGAGATCATCGGCAATTACTACTATGTCCCGGGAACGGAACTACCGCACCGCCGCAAAGTGCAATGGTATGACAAAACAATCGCCCGAGCTGATATGTCGGATGAGCTTCGCCATTCTACCGGCTCAATAGGTACATGTTGCGATGTCTCCAACTACAATGAGGAGATTGAGAAATTTATCAATACCGTTGCACCTGTTAAGGTAGTCGCCACAAGTGCCGATGTTGAGGACGCTTCCGAGTTCGCCCTTGAAAAGCACTTGGAAGATTTCTTGGTCAAAAACTGGCGCCAAACCGACCTCGGCAAGAAATTCGACATCTATGAGGAAGATGGAGAACTCGTAGGCGAGCAGTATAATACAGATACCGGTCCTATCGACATCTTGGCTGTGAGCAAGAATAAGAAGACAATTCTTGTTATTGAGTTGAAGAAAGGTCGTGCCTCGGATGTAGTCGTTGGTCAGATACAGCGATATATGGGCTATGTCAAGGAGCAGCTTCTTGAACCAGGACAAGAAGTTAAAGGTCTTATTATTGGTCTGGAAGCCGACCTGCGCCTGCGCCGTGCTTTGAGCGTCTGCACAAATATAGATTTCTACCGCTACCAAATTGATTTCAAACTAATAAAAGGAGTATAGTCATGGACGACGAGAGATCTGAGAAAGGAGGAGGTTTCCTCAAATTTCTAATGCTTTTGGGCATTGTTGTAATTATTTTCTTGGTACTTTGGGCTACCGGTCTTATTCGTTGGGAGAGTACTCCTGATGAGATGGAACAAGAGGAGCAGGAGTTGGTTATCGACCCCGTGCAAGGTGATTTTGTCATATCTGAAGCCGAGTGGAATGCTCTCCAGAGTGAGGTTCGCCAACTCCGTAGGGAGGTGAACCAACTGAAAGCCGACGCAGCAAAGGCAGCTACCGCACCGCGTCAAACTTCACCGGCTAACAAACCGGCACAGCAAACAGCACATGCAGGCTCTAATCCTTCTCAGCAAACAACGCAGACCACCACAAAGCCTGCTTCCACTACTACTGTCACGCAGGTTACCCAAAATGACATCACACTTGCCAAGTACTCTCATGACTGGGTAAAACCCGACGCTACTGTTGCCTTCAAGAATAATCTTGCGCAGACGGTTACATCTATATCTGGTCGCATGATTTATTATGATATGTCAGGCAACATGCTCGACTATCAAGACTTCACCAAATCTGTCACGATTGAGCCGAACATGGTAAAAAGTGTTTCTTTGAATGGCTATGGTTATCGTGAAAATTATGCGTACTACAAGAGTGAGTTAGTGCCTGGGAATGAGGAACGCAAATACAAGGTTAAATTTGAACTGAAATCCTATAAGACGAAATGATCGACGCAATCCTTCTTGGGCATTTAGTGGTTGACCCGCTCGTGTGGGAAGTGCCACTTTATGGACTGGCAGCAATTGCCGGTATTGCTCTCGTCTATTTTGTTCGCATACACATCGCCGTGAAGATGGCAGAGAAACGAAATCGCTCCACCGTTGGTTGGGGGCTATTTTCGTTCTTCATATCGCCTATATGGGCTTGGATCCTCCTCGCCATTCTCGGCAAATATGTTCCACCCGATGATTGATCTGAAAGATGAATGATTATCAACCCCAACCGCGTGAGTACTACATTTCAAAATGTAGGTTCTACAAAGGAGGTGACGAAGCGGATACTTTGCCACCGCCTGACTGCATGAACGCGTACTACGAAAGCTGTTGGGTTGATTTCCACTTCAATGAAGGTGGTGTTGAGAAATTGAGGGAATTTATACATGACTATAAGAAGTTCGGTTTGGGACATTTCAGTCCGGACGATGGAGCGCCTATTGCATTGAAGGCACTGATTTGGTCTCGATGGATGCACTGGGGGAGCGGTTGTGAAACACCGGAGAGTTTCATGCACTGGTGGAAGGAGTTTTATTTGAAAGAGATATGAAAAAGTTACTTTATACCATTGCCGCTGCGCTGCTACTTTGCGCATGTGGCACAAAGCAGACGCAGCAGCAATGTCCTTATCAGGAGGACAGTTTCCCCATCCACGGTTCGGTACTGAAGAACGTGGATTCAATGGAGTATTACAATGCGCTTGCAGCGCAAGGTGACGCACGCGCCCAATATATCATGGCCGCGTCCTATTACTGCTCTGCAGAGGCACAACCTCTGCCGGTTGGTATCACTCGCGTCCGTACTCGCGCTGAAGCTGATTCCTTGCTCGACGCTGCCGCAAATCAAGGCTACAAGCCTGCTATCAAAACGCGCGAGTGCTTCCGCGAGTGTAGAGGAGAAGAATAAATCTATAGCCATGACCAGCGGTAAGTTACTCAAGAAATACTTTTGGTTCTTGCGAGCCTTTCAGTCCGGACCAATCTCCAGAGCGGAGATTAGTAGGAGGTGGTTGAGTTCGCCCTTGAACGAAGACAAGAAGCATCTTGCTCGTAGTACCTTCTACCACATGAAGAATGAGTTGGAGGATTTGTTCGACGTGAGCATAGTCACCAATGAAAAGGGCGAGTTTTATATTGAGAAGTCTTTCAAGGAAAATGAGGAGTTTCGCAAGTGGCTTCTCAATAGCCTTGCAGTAGAGAGTTCTTTGGAGGACTATGCCAACATGCACGGACGGATCATGTACGAAACCATCCCCGGAGGAGTGCAGTACTTGCAAACTGTCGTGGACGCCATGCAGCTCTGCTACCGCCTTATCATCCGCTATGGCAGTTTCTCCCATGAACCGCGTGAGTTTATCTTCGCACCGTACGCCATCCGTATCTACAAGCAGCGCTGGTATGCAATTGGTGAGAGCTCGGATCATCCGGGCGAGATTCGCACGTACGCTTTTGACCGCTTCATGCAAGTCTCAACTACCAATTCCAACTATACCATTCCTGATGGCTTCGATGTGAAGAAATACTTTGCCGATTACATCGGCTTGACTATGGGCGAAGCGGACGAGGTGCAAGATATAGTTGTGCGCGTATCACGTAAAGGTGTTTCTTACTTGCGCACACTTCCGCTTCACAAGTCACAGAAGGAAATCAATACCACAGCGGAGTATTCCGATTTCCAATTCCATCTTGCACCGAACTTTGAATTTATGCAGGAGATTTTAGGACGTGGCGACGAAGCCGAAGTGCTTTCGCCGCAACCTCTCCGCGACAAGTTTGCAAGGATCATCTCCAATTTACACGCTAAATATACCAAATAATATGATACGCTTAAATTGCTTTTTTCAGGCCACCGATGGTGACCAGTACAAGGACGCTCTGCGTGCTGCTGTAGCTCTGACCGAGAAATCCCGCAATCATGCCGGGTGCATCGCTTATGATGTGTTCCAGTCAGCGACCCGCTCTGACGTTTTTATGTTCTGCGAAACATGGAAAGATGATGCTTCGCTCAAGGCTCATGCCGAAACGCCGGAGTTCAAGAAATACGTAGCCGAGATAGAGGCTTGCGGACAAATGAAGTTGGAACGATTTGAATTTTGACGACTATGATAGTTACCACTACACCCTCCATTGAGGGTCACACCATTAAGGAGTACAAAGGTCTTGTTTCCGGAGAGGTTATCTTCGGCATGAATTTCCTGAAGGACTTTGGCGCGTCGCTTCGTGATTTCTTCGGAGGACGTACCGACAGTTACGAAAAGGCTATGCTCGAAGGACGCGAGACAGCGCAGAAAGAAATGCGCGAGCGTGCCGAGAAATTGGGCGCCAATGCCATCGTGGGCGTTAGCTTTGGCTATGAGACGATGGGTCAAGCCAATAGCATGATTATGATTTCCATATCCGGCACAGCCGTTGTTATCGACTAATGAGATACAGCCTCGACTATAATAAACAGGCTGATGATTTCGTTAGGGAAGATGGGCTGTGGGAGTTTGCTCTATACGTGGGGCATTTTTACGGTATGCCCAAGGACGGAGAGCAAACTCATGATTGGCTTGCCTTTCGCCCCATGCACGGGGACAGTCGCAGGTATACAGAGGGCTTGCCAATCTATGTGCTCATCGACGAGAACGAAATCAGAATTACAGATGTGGACGATTGCTTTGAGGTGGGAGAGCAAATCCTGAAGCATGATATCTATGCGAAAGGACGCAAAATCTTCAAGGAATACCAACGCAAGTTCTTCGACGATGATTTTGCGAGCCCCAAGGAGCGTGACTATATCCGTGGCATTATACAGGCCACGATGAATTGGTATGAGTGTCCCATTGAGCAGAATGATTTATACCTCTTTTTACAAGAGAGCAAACGCCTTGGTCGTCCCATTGAGATTGTTCCGGACGAGGAAGAAAATCGAGGGAAGCACGACGGCTGGGTGTATTACTTAAAACTGAAATGAAACTAGAGGAAGCGATAACATATGCCATTATGTCGGATGGTCATGGAAAGACGACTGACCAGATAGCTGCCGCTATCAACCGCAATGGTTGGCACATCCGCAAGGACGGCAAGCCGGTTACATCCGCACAGGTCTATGCCTGCATTTGCCGTTATCCTTCCATCTTCACGAAAGAAGCAGGTAGAATCTGCGTAATGTTATAGAATATGGCATTTAGACCAATTTTCTAATGACCCGACGCACGATGTTCGTGCCAACCAAACTCATATAAATTCCAATTTGTCGAACAGATGACATTGTTTAGACCCAATTAGATGATATAATGAAAAAGACAAATAATATGTGGCTACTTTTTGCAATCCTGTCGGCACTATTTGCCGCAGCAACCGCCATCCTTGCCAAGATAGGCATTGAGGGCGTGGACTCCAATCTTGCCACGGCCATCAGAACAATTGTGGTGCTGCTGATGGCTTGGGG
>DFKE01000009.1:20323-89447 GCA_002373505.1 Bacteroidales bacterium UBA3653 | reverse complement strand
TGCTATTGGCAGGTACTTTAATAATAGTAATATGAACATAGAAGACTATCGTGAGTATTGCCTTTCTTTGGGCGAAGACATGGAAGAGAAACTGCCTTTCACAGCATTCCGATATGCCAGTGGTGTATTGGTGTTCTATGTGCATGGTCACATGTTTTCGTTCTTTGACTAATTTCAGCGTCATCACGCTTAAATGTAAGCCGGAACCGGATAGATGAACTGAAAGCCGAGTACGACTGCATCGGCAAGCCCATGATGGTCAACAACCGGATTAAACGTTAAAACTTGACTAATGGCAAAACTAATTGATATAACCGACTCCGAGCAAGCCGAACTTGCTCTTGAATTTGCGGAGTCCATCCATGCCGGATTTCCTTCGCCCGCTGCCGATCATGCAGGCGAGCGCATCAATCTTGCGCGGGAATTGACACCCCATCCGGAAACTACTTTCTACGCCCATGTGGAAGGTGACTCCATGCGTGATGCAGGTATCCTAGATGGGGATTTGGTGGTCGTGGATCGTAGTCTCGACCCCAAGAACGGGGATTTTATCGTCGCCTATATCGACGGCGAATACACCCTCAAAGAGTTCAAAATGGATGAGTCCGGCGAGTGCGCTTGGCTCATACCGCACAATCCCGATTTCCAGCCCATACGCGTCGATAGAGAGAGCAATTTCCTTGTCTGGGGTGTAGTTACTTACGCCATCCACAAAACGCGTCTCTGATGTTCGCTTTAGCCGATTGCAATAATTTCTTCGTCTCGTGCGAACGCGTTTTCCGTCCTGATTTAGAGGGAAAGCCTGTCGTCGTCCTTTCCGGAAACGACGGCTGCGTTGTCTCACGTTCCAACGAAGCCAAAGCACTCGGCATCCCCATGGGCGCACCGCTCTACCAAATCAAGCCGCTGGTGGAAAAAGAGGGAGTGGTATGCTTCTCCTCGAATTTCTCCCTCTATGGCGATTTATCGGACCGGGTAATGTCCATCCTCCGCGCGCACACCACACGTTTTGAGCAATACTCCATTGATGAGAGCTTCATCAATATCGATCATGTGCCGGTGGAGGAACAGAAAGCCTATTGCGAGATGTTGGTTCGGGATATCCGCAAAGGCGTCGGCATTCCCATCTCTATCGGCATCGCTTCTTCTAAAACGCTGGCGAAAGTGGCATCCAAGTATGCCAAGAAATATCCCGGTTATCACGGGGTGTGCGAGATACGCACGGAAGAGCAGCGCATCAAGGCACTTTCCAAATTCGAGATTGGCGATGTCTGGGGCATTGGTCGCAAGGCAAAAGCCAAACTGCAGGGCGTTGGCATTACCACCGCGCTACAGTTTGCAGAGAAGTCCTCTACCTTTGCCCGGAACATGCTCAACAAACCCGGACTGCTCACGTGGCAGGAGCTTCGTGGTCAAGACGTAATTGACATTACGGAGTTGCCCATGAAGCAGTCGATAACGACATCGCGCACGTTCGCCACAGCCATCTCCGAGCAATCACTTTTGGAAGAACAGATAGCTAACTTCTGCGCGCATTGTGCCCGCCAGTTGCGCACACAAAAGTCCGTCGCGCAGCAGATATATGTCTATGCACACACATCGCCATTTAGAACGGATATAGAGCAACACTACCTCTCCGAACTGGTAACGCTCCCCGTCGCTACGGCAAACAATCAGGAACTGATCGCCTTCGCTTTGGGAGCGTTCCGGCGTTCGTATCGTCCCGGCATTCTCTACAAGAAAGCCGGCGTGGTGTTGCTAAAAATTATCCCCGAGGTAGCAGTCGTCCCCGATATGTTCGACACCAAGGACAGAGCCAAGGACAAACGCCTGCAGCGCGTGCTCGACCAGATTGAGGACCGCCAAGGCAAGCGCGCCATCCTCTACGGCTCTCAAATCACCTCCGAGAAACCAATCTATAAAAACGAGCACAAAAGTCCACTCTACACGACGGATTTACGTGACATCATCACTCTCAAAGCTACTTAGACTTTCATTTCTTGGGCGTTGCGCTGTAGCCGTAACCGCTTGGAGACTATCTCGGCAGCCGAATTTTCCTCAAAGACTGGCACAGGCAGGTAGCCGCTATTTACTGTGCGACTGCTCGGTCTCAAGTTGCAGACCGCAAGCGGTCGTTTCACTTCTGCAACCTTGACTCTCGCAGCGTAATCGCTCAAACACTACCTGCTTGTGCCAGCCGTAAAATTCTCGGAGACTGCCTCATAGCCGCTTTTACTCAAAGACTACACCGCCGGGCTTTGCAGGGGTATCCGTCCTTCGGACACTTCGTCCCGTTCCAATCCCTAACGCATTTTTTAGTGTCTTTTGATAAATCAGCCCAAAACCATATCTTTGCACAAAAATTAGCAAAGGTATGGCTTTAACTTTACAAACTGTGGTCGATGGCGAGAATTTCTATTCCTGTAACTTTCCGGAAATCTCCGCTACATCCGATCAATCGTATATCTCTTTCAACCTCCTTGTGGATGGCACTACCGCACTTTCCACACGCTATTATACGGTTGGAGGCAAAATAACCGTGCGCAATCTGGCTTCCTGCATTGAACAGGCAATGGAGCAAAACTATAAAGTTTATTCTGCCGTTCAAATCTTACTTACGGCAGGAAGTCAAACATCTTCAGCAATGTGTCATGTGCTATTATGCAAATCCAAGTGCCTTACAAACCCGGTTGCAGATTTTATCGTCAACTCGTTCCTGACCACTAACACCCACCGCTTGATCACGATGCATGGGCAGGATGTGCTATCTTTCTACATCGCCGGAAGTGGGAACTACGCAGTAGCTTCATTCAAATTCAATTGTATAGCCCGGAAGCCTGACGGCTCTATCGGGCAGTATGAGTATGTCTCGGGAAGGCGCTTTGGCTATGGCGTTACCAGCGTTGCTATCTCCGCCACCGAGCAGCAGGCCGTGTGCCAAAGTCAATTTGGAGCGGGCACACAGTTACTTTCTTTTACCTTGACCTTCAACAACCGCGTCTGCCATTTCTACCTCGTGCCGTGTCCGGACGCGAAGATATTCCGATTTAAGAACATCTTCGGCTGCGAGGAGGCAGTCGCTTTTCCCGCCACCACTATCGCCCATCTGGAAACCGATTACTCGGAGGCGATGGTCGGCGGGAAATTGTTGCATTATGACGTCAAGCACGCTCGTAGTTACGAGGTGCAGACAGCTTCACTCCTTGCCCACCACATGACGTGGCTGGAACAGTTCCTTACATCCTCTGATATCCATCTCAAGATGCCTGGCGGAATGTACGCAAGCGTACTGATTAAAGAATATGAGTTCGCCCAAACCGATGCTCCGGGCGAAGAAAACACGCTCAACTTCACGTGGATCTTCAGCGACCAACGCGAAACCCCGCACCGCTACACCTACAACGTAGGTATTTTTACCGAACAATTTAATGATATCTTCGCATAATGCTCAAAGAAATTGAAGCGCAGGAAGAGCGCGAAAAATATATAAAGGCTTGGAACGAAACCATGCTCCGCATCTGGCAGGAACGCATTACCTTGCTCGATGTTATCGACACAGGCAATCTGCTTGCATCGCCGGTGGCTTTGCCCGTGAGAGCCGACGGACGCTTTGTCGAGGTCACTCTTTCACAAGAGTTCCTGGAGTACGGTCTTTGGCAGGATTACGGAGTCGGACGCGAAACGCCACGCGGGAACTCCGGCGATTTGGGACATGCCAAAGTCCGCAAGCGCCGTCCTTGGTTCTCCAAGCGATACTACGCCTCTGTGCTTAACCTGCGCGATTTCTTCGGCGAAAACCTTGGGCGCGAATTCCAAGGCATCATGGCCGATACCTTCGAGCGCCTTAACAAGTTATACTAAAACCTTATATACTATGACACCATCGCAAATCCAAGTCTTAATCAACACCCTGCGGGATCAAACCGCAGCCAACTCAATCACACCTCTCATGCTGGCGAACATCCTCACGGCTCTGAACGAGAACAGTACCCCCGCCGAAACCCCGGCAGGCTTGCTATCCGGAGGAATGAACTGGTTCTTTGGACACATCTTCCAAGCCAACACCACCGCCGGAATGGAGTGCCCGCTCACAACCGATGATAATGAGTGCTCAATGAATGTCGGTTCCATCATCGACATTACTACGAACGACACCGATGAGCCGCTTTTGAGAGCCGTCAAAAACTGCTTTGTGGAAGTCTCCGGCTTCATCACGCTCAAAGTGAACGATACCTATACGGCTGACCGTATCATCGAAATGTACAAGTTCGATACCGAAGGCGAGCGCACAGAGCTTGCTTTCAATGCCGTTCACTTTACGGGTAACACGCAGATCTTCTCCGTGCCTATCAACTACAAGTGTTGGATGACGGCAGGTGAAACGCTGCACCTCACGCACTTCTCCTCCAGCGGCTCATCCATCATCTCCTACAACTCCATGATTTACATCACCGCAACCCCTGTTTAAATCAATGATAAAATGAAAAACCTTAAAGCCTTAACTCCCCAAGCGTGGGTCGCTATAGCCCTCGCTTTCGTGGCAGCTGCCACGTTCATCGCCGGTATCATCATCCCACCTCCGGGCGAGGTTCATCCCTCTATCATCCAAGGTGTGGGTCTGATGATTATTCTCGTCGCAATCTTCTTTGCATGGGATGCCGTCATCCGTGGGCTCAATACCAAGATTGAGCACGGAAAAACAAAAATCACAGTTTCACAAAAACCTAATCCTGAATCAGAATGAGAAAAATTTTGGAAATCATCGTTCATTGCACGGCTACCTTCCCGGACCAACGCGTCACTGTAGCCGACATCACACGCTGGCACAAGCAGCGTGGTTGGAAAACCATCGGCTATCACTATGTGGTAGATCAAGATGGGAATGTATTCCCCGGACGCCCCTTAGAGCAGGCTGGAGCGCATTGCCTCGACCACAACAAAAACTCTATCGGAGTTGTTTATTGTGGCGGTCTGAATGCCGAAGGCAAGCCTGTTGACACCCGCACCGATGCGCAAAAAGCCGCGTTGCTTGGGCTGCTTACAGACCTCAAGCAGCGCTTCCCGGAGGCTGTTATTCACGGCCACCGTGATTTTGCGAAGAAAGCATGTCCGTGTTTTGATGCCACCTCTGAATACGCTGCCTTATGAGAACTATCTGCAGAGCCATTATGCTTATAGGTGTGGTACTGCTTTCGGCTTGCCACACGACCCGACACACGGTGTCGGAGGTAGGTGTGAAGCAAGACGAGCAGTCCTCACACCAGGAACAGACTACCACCCAGAGGCTGGATAGCCTGTTCTCAAAGCTATCCGTCTCTGCGGATAGTATAACCATTGATCTGTATGATAGTGCGCCAACGGCTTCGCCACAGGCTGACTCGCTTGTGACCTCGCCAAGCACGCAGGCCCAGCCGGCGACGGCCAAGCCTGCGCGCAAAGGGCGCATTACCATACATCAGCCGCGTATAAATAAAGAGGAAAGGAGTGGCTCGAATGTGCTTCAGCAGACCAACGTGGCCGACAGCACCCGGAGCAATTCCCAAACCCACACATCCACTAATGACTCTAAAGAGGTCATTGGTGGCGCTGAACCCCCAAACCTAACGGCTGTGTTCATTGTGTTGGGCTTGGGGATTATGCTCCTCTTAATAGGTGCTGTATTCGGCTACTTATGGCTGCACAAGAAGCATATCATTTGAGCTACACCTTTATATATCAAAAACACGTACGCATGTGTATAGGCTCGCGCTTATGCACGTGCGTATTGCTTTCTACCGTTCATCGGGACATTTTTGGGACAGAAATAAAAAAAATCAGCACGTAAAGTGCTGATTTTCAAGCGGGTGGAGTAAGGGGCTCGAACCCTTGACACTCGGAACCACAATCCGATGCTCTACCAACTGAGCTAAAACCACCATGCTGCTCTTTTTCAAAAGCGGGTGCAAAGGTACAACTTTTTTTTGACATGACCAAATTTTTTTTACTTTTTTCACGAATTTTTAGTGTTTTTGCGTGAAAATCGTTACCGCACAATCAAAATTGTGTATTTTCTCGTACAAAAAGAGCACAAAAGCCGTAGCAGACTTTCCCCTCATCCCGCGCTACAAGCCGACTCCCAAAGGTTTGCGCGCGCTCGCGCGTGACCTCATCCCCATGCGCTCAAGAGAGACTTTCGACCTCCCCGAACCTATAGCAGACTCCATAACCTTGCGCTCTCATGCTTGACCTCATAGCCTTGCGCGATAGGTAGCAGACTTTCGGCTTTCGTCATCCGTAGGAGACCTCAAAGGCTTGCGCGCTCATGCGTGACCTCATAGCCTTGCGCAATAGGTGGAGACTTTCGGCTTGCGTCAATCATAGGAGACCACAAAGGCTTGCGCGCTCATGCGTGACCTCATAGCCTTGCGCGATAGGTGGAGACTTTCGGCTTGTGTCAGCCGTGATAGACTTGCAACCTTTCGCGCGCGTGGTCTTGCGTGCGCATAATGTACGCGGGAGACTATAAGCCTTTCCGAAAATAGCAGACTTTCGACCTTTCCCGATTACATAGCAGACCCCTCGCTTCTCGTCCGTGAGAGACTTTTGCCCTCGCTGATTAGGGTGAGACCTCCGCACTTGGACTTGCACACATAGACTTGCAGCCTTTCCTATTACATGGAGACTTGCGCGCTTTCAGTCCGTGAGAGACTTGCGGCTTGTAGATTTTGTGGGGACTTGCGCGCTCGGACTTTCGCAAGGGGACTTGCATATTCCGCTCCAAAAAGAGACGCGGAAACGCTATCATTGCAGGGCGGTTGGGGCTACCTAAGAGCAAACTCGGGGCACATCCCCGAACCCCTTTGCTGCTGAATTTCAATTACTTACAATTTCAATCAGCGAAAATTTTGTACAACGAGGAACGAATTTCCACCTAAAATCTGTCGTTAGCCCTTGATTTTACTGGCTGTTCCTCGCCGTCAGAAAAGCCACTTTTCGGGGTGTCTTTTCGTGTTTCGTCGCTGCATAGTAAATTTGCACAAAAATTTAATACTATGTCAGACTACTCAACCAATACGTCCGTCAACTTAATGGTCAACGGACAACAGGCAGCCGAGACGCTCGCCAACCTGAAGAAACACGCCTTGGAACTATCAGAACAGATAGCCAAGGCTGCTGCAGCCGGTGATAAACTCACGCTGCAAAAGCTAAGGAAGGAATTGCGTGACACCAATCGTCAGATCAAGGAGATGGAGTCATCCACCATGCAGGTCGATAACGTCCTCCGGCGATTGGACAAAGCAACCCCAAAGGAGTTGCAGAAAACGCTCCAAACGCTCAATAAGCAATTGGACTACATGGAGCGTGGCTCTGAGGCATGGAACATCCAAGCTCAGCGCATAAGGATGGTTAAGGATGAGATTTCCCGTGTGAACGGAGAACTTGCCAAGTCTCAAACATTCCTTGAGCGGTTCAATGCTAAGTGGCAAGAGTGGCAGACTGCCGCCATGGGAGGTGTCGCCATTATAACTGGCGCCGTGTTGGCGGGAAAGAAAGCGGTGCAGATGTATGCCGAGATGGAGCAGGAAATGGCATCTGTCCGCAAGTACACCGGCATGACCGCAGAGCAAGTCGAACATCTAAACGAGGAGTTTAAGAAGATCGACACACGCTCTCCGCGCGAGGAGTTAAATCGCCTGGCACAAGAAGCTGGCCGCCTCGGTAAATCTTCCGAGGAGGACGTTCTTGGCTTCGTAAAGGCGGCTGACCAAATCAATGTAGCGTTAGATGATCTTGGAGAGGGGGCTACGTTGCAACTCTCTAAACTTACGTCCATCTTTGGGGATGAAGAACGGCTTGGCACGGAACGGTCGCTCCTCGCTGTTGGCTCTGTGATTAACGAGTTATCGCAGAACTGCACGGCAGGAGCTGCATACCTGTCTCAGTTCGGCCAACGACTGGCAGGTGTTGGCGCTCAAGCCGGTATGACCGTTCCTCAAGTTATGGCCTTTGGCGCTGTTCTTGATTCCCAAGGACAAAAGGTAGAGATGTCTGCCACGGCACTCTCTAAACTCATCATGAACCTTTTCAAGAACACAGAAAAGATTGCCAGCGCAACCGGCATGGATCTTGAAAAGTTTAACGCTGCCCTCAAAAGTTCTACGAACGAGGGTCTATTGATGTTGCTCAACCGCTTGAACGAGTTAGGCGATATGTCCGTCCTTGCACCCGTGTTCGCTGACATGGGTGAGAACGGTGCTCGCGCTTCTGCGGTCATTTCGGCACTTGCCGGGAATATCGACATGCTGGTCTGGGAGCAGCAGGAGGCGCAGAAAGCCTTTGATGAGGCCACGTCCGTCACCAAAGAGTTTGAGGTGCAGAACAATACTGTTCAGGCAAGTTTGGACAAAGCTCGCAAAGGCTTTCAAGAGATGGCTATTTCCTTGGGTCAGGAACTGATGCCGGTCATGCGGCACTTCATTTCGTCTACGTCTGCTACCATGCGTATTATGCTCCAGTTGGTGAAGTTCATCAAGGAGCATAGAACGGCCATTCTTTCCTTGGCTGCCGCTGTTGCTACTTACACCGTAGCGGTTAATCTCGCCTTAATCAAAGAGAAGGCACATGCAGCACTGATCGCCATTAAAACGGCTGCTATGCACGTGCATCGTGTGGCAGTTTTGGCAGCGTCCGTCGCTTATAACCGGATGACCGGCAATGTCACCCGCGCTGATGCCGCTATGAAACTGCTTAATGCCACCATGCTCACCAATCCTTGGGCATTGGCTGCAGCTGCCATCGTTGGAGCAACAGTAGCGCTCGTGGCTTATATCAAGAAACGCCGTGAGGCTACCGCTGCGGAGAAAGCCATAAGAGAGGTGCAGGATGAGATCACTCGTCAGTATGCAGAGCAAAAGGGCAAGATAGATATGCTTATCGCTACTGTCAACGATGAGAAAAGAGCCTTGGGCGACAGGCGCAAAGCACTCGAAGAGTTGCGCAAAATCGTTCCCGGTTATCACGCGGAACTTACCGCCGAAGGGCAGCTCATCAAGAACAACAAAGAAGCTATCGACGACTACCTTGTTGCCCTCAACAAACAGATTGCGCTCAAAGCATATCAGGAGAAATTGGAGGAGGCATATCGAAAGCGGGCTGAACTGGAGATGACGCTGGATGAACAAACGGCAGACCGCGATGCCAAGCAAGCCGACTATCATCAGAAACTCTCCAAAGTGTCCGGGCAGAAGAATATCACAATAGATACCTTTAAGGCTGACGCCGCTTGGAATAAATTCTATTCAGCAGACAAGAAAGTGAAGAAAACTACGGCTGCTATGCAGGAGTTGGACGAGGTTATCGCTGCTATCAATAAGAAAGTAGGTGAATATGCCGACGGCATGAACCAAGTAGCCCAAGCTACTGATGAGGTGGAAGAAGTTACCTCCGGTGGTGGTCAATTACCTGCCGGTGGCGACGACAAAAAGGCTGATAAGGGGAACAAGTTCCAAAAAGAGGATGATTGGCGCGAGCGCGAGCAGGCGCTCAACCGCATTGCCTATGCCAAAGGCACCTCCGACTACGAGCAGTACAATGCCCGTATGTTGGAAATCGAGGTCGAATACAATAGGCGCAAGTTGCTGCATAAGGACTTGGTCGGTAATGAGGAAGTGACCATTGAAGCTGCTTATCAGGAAGCGCTCAAGAAGCAACATCAGAACGCGGTCGAGGGCACAGTGCAGCAGGAGGAAGAAGCCTATAAGGAAGTGATGGCAGTCCTTCAGCAGCGGTACATGGACGGCGAGCTGTCCGCTCGTCAGTATCAGAACGCAATCGAGATGGCGGAGCTGGAGCACTTGCAAAAGGTTGTTAACCTCTATGACCAGAACTCCAAGGAGCGGATCAAAGCAGAGAAGCACTATCACGACACATCGCTCAAATACCAACAGAAGCACTTGCAGGAAGCCCGGCAAGCGCAGGAGCAAATGCGCCAAGCGTATTTCACCAAAGGGTTCCGCGTCACGGACGACGAGTCCTACCAACGCGACATGCAGAACCTGGAGTTGGTATATAAGCAGATGTTGAAAGCTGCCGGAGACAGTTCCCGTGATCGGCTCCGCGTCGAACGTGCTTTCTATGAAGCCAAGTATCAGTTGGCACGCAAGTATAACAAGCGTGAAGCAAAGGAACTCAAACGTTCCTTCCGTGGCGCCATTGACGATAGTATCGCATGGCTGGAGTCCGATGCCGGAAAAGCGATGACCGAATCCTTCTCAACGATCGTCAATCAGATGGGAGCCATCTTCTCCGGCTTGTCAGACATCATCCAAGCCGAGTTAGATATCCAAACCGCAAGGATCGAAGCCAAGTATGACCGGGAAATCTCGTACGCGGAGGGCAACAAGTCGCAAGAGGTCGCTCTGGAGCAGCAGAAACAAAAGGAGATTGGCAAAGCCAAACAGGAAGCAAACCGTAAGATGTTTGCCATGCAGGTCATGCAAGCCGTGGCGCAAACCGCCATGTCTGCTATCGCCGCTTACTCATCTGCTGCAGCTATTCCAGTTGTCGGCTTTGTCATGGCACCTATAGCAGCTGCTATGGCAGTCGCCGCCGGAGCTCTTCAGATTGCTGCCATCAAGAAGCAACAGGAAGCCTCAGAAGCCACCGGGTATATGGAGGGTGGTTTCACCAAGCCCGGACGCAAGGATGAACCTGCCGGTATCGTCCATGCAGGAGAATGGGTAGCAAGTCAAGACTTGCTCCGCAATCCCCAAGCCCGTGCCATGATCGAAACCCTCGATTATGCCCAGCGTACCAATACCATCGGGCGTCTGTCAGCTTCGGATGTATCGCAGTCTATCACGGCTCCACAACGGATAGCCAAAGCGTCCTCCAATGGCGAGTTGCTTGCCGTCGCTGCCGCGTCACAAGCCTTATCACGCTCCGTTAACGAGATGAACAACCGCCTCCATGAGCCGTTTGTGACAGTGAACACCGTGACCGGTGATGCGGGCATCAAGAAAGCCCAAGATGAGTACAACCAACTAATGCGTAACAAAACCCCTAAATCCCGTAGATAATGGAAATATATGTGGACCATAAATTAGCCGTTTTGAAGAAAGGAACGGCATTCGATTTTGTCAGCGAGAACCGCTATTTCTCCGGTGCTGACAGTTATTCCATGACCATCACGTTTCCGCTTGCCGGATGCGCCGAGAACTTAGCTATTTTCGGTCATATTAACCGAAAGGACGTAGTGGCGCAGCAGCTGCTTTTTGACTGTGAAATCCGTGATCGTAGTTTCTACAAACACGGCTCAATTACCATCACTGAAATCAATGATGTGGAGGTCAAAACGCAGTTCTTGGAAGGTCGCTCCGTGCAGAACTATTCCGACAGTTTCGATGTGCTCTATATCAACGAAATGGAGTTAGGTTATCCCAGCCCGGAAACGTCCTCGTTTCCGGCTAATTCGCACATTGGAAGGAGCATTGATAATGGCCTCAATTATCTTGCATTGCCGTGGGTGAATAACACTACCGGCAACATCCAAAATCGTACGAATGACAGTCAGTCTTGGCCTTCGTCATGGCACTACGATACGCATGGACTGTCGTTCCAGCCGTATCTCGTTTATCTCCTTCAGCTGATTTGCAACGCGGTCGGTTACACCTACGATTTCTCGAAACTGATGAATAGTCAATATCGCTACCTCATCGTATGCAATACGCTTCCGTACGCATGGAACTGCCTTAACTGGGCAACGGCTTTGCCACACTGGACGCTTACAGAGCTGTTTGAGCAATTGGAATACTTCCTCAATGGGGAATTCGACATCGATCATGTTTCGAAGCATATATCGTTCCGCTTTTCTACGGAAGCGATTGCTTCGGCTGGTACAGTTGAGTTAACGAACATCGTGGACGAGTTCTCCTCAACCGTGGAGGATGCGGGTTCTTGTAAGTACAGGGAATACGTCAACCTCAAATTTGCAGAATGTGACCATAGAAAATGGAAATACTATTCCTGCAAATGGTTCGTTGACATGATGAAAACGCAAGACGTCATTTTAGCTGGTCTGTTTAGACCCTATAACTATGGTAAGTTTTACAAGGAAGTGAATGGTGCGCAGCGTCTCTATGTGGAAATGAGAGGCGCAGCAGACTATGTACAGGTATATTATAATGGGTGGAATTTGGAGTACCTATATTATTGCAGGGCAGAAGATACGTACTTTATCATCCGCAATTACGGCAAGTATATTGTGGACTCCTCACAGCCAGAGAATTTAGAGGGGAACACGCGTTATCTGAACACCTTGGAACCTATCAATATGTTTGGTGACTCGATTGTCGATGAGAACGCTGAGACTGTAGAAGTGAAAATTGTGCCGGTGTGGATCGATGAAGCATACGCTGACGGCAATTTCAAAGGCAATGCCTTCTTCTTGGAGTGCGGTCAGTACGTGAATGGTTCCAATAATTCGATACCATGGGACTATGCAGACCAAAAGCTGAAAGCAGGTGAGAGTGAGAGGTCGGTAGAATACTTTGATAAGTTATACATGGGCTTCTGGACGGGCGCCACCTATAACGCAATGTATGGTCACACTTTACATCCGGTCATCGACCATATTCTGACGTACCCGCGCGAAATGAACTTTGAATTGACTGGATTGAGTATGCGCTTGCGCTCTAAGCTGTTTAATTCCAATCACAATACGCATCGCATTGCGTCTAACAAGAAGTATAAGTTTAGCTTCTTGGCGAAGGATGTGCCCAATGTTCGCTCATTGTTCATCATCCATGGTCAGCGGTATATCTGCGAGAAGATAACCGCCAACTTCACGGAGGATGGTATGTCTGAACTGATGAAAGGAGAGTTTTGGCTGGTCGAGGACTAATCCCCGACCGCCATTGCTCTTAGAACTTTTCGGAGTGCTTGCGGACCTTCTCAACAAGGTTGTCGTCCACGTGATCACAGTAAATGGACGTGATGTTGAGGTTGTGGTGGTCTGCTGCTCCCTTAACAGTATTTGCGTCTGCTCCATTATCAAACAGGCTGATAATACCCGTATCACGGAGGGAGTAGAGCTGCATGGTGTCCGGGAGGTGGCAGTCCTTTCGCATCTTCGCCCAGGTGTTACGATACATCTTCGTGCTGATAGGCTCTTTGCCGGGAAGATAGCCGTTAGAGATGAGGTAGTCATCCGGATCGGCTCCGGCAAGGTTACGGCTCAGTATCTCGATTAACTCGTCACTGAGGACGGCATTACGCGAGTACTTGGTCTTGGTGATACTGCCATCCAAGCGGATTACCTTGTTTTCCAAGTCCACGTTGCTCACGCGCAACCTGCTGATTTCGGCAGGACGGATCAGTGATTGGAACACCAATTCGCAGATGAGCAGATACCCCTGCTGATGCTTCATGAAATAGTCACGAATGATAGCGCGTGCATCAGCGTTAACCACGGTACGCTTTTTAGCCTCCTTCTTTTTCTTCTCAATGCCATAGAATGGGTTCTTCTCGATGTACTTTTTCTTCACGCACCACGTAAAGAATGCCTGCGCGCTCACGAGGTTATTATTAAAGGTGGCATTTGCCCACTTGCGCTCCTGACGCTGCTCGTCCAAGAATCGCACAGCCATTACATCGGTAAAGTCTCCAAGGAGCATATCGGAGGTTTTCTTTTCGCACCATTCTATCAGCATTTTGCTGAAGGATTTGTAACTGCGCAAAGTGTCCGGACGAAGATCTTTCTCTACATCTGCAAAATACTTCTCGTACATAGCAGAAATAGGGAGTGTGCCCGGCTTCTCGTTAGATGTCTCAGTAAAGGGATTCCAGCCGTTAGCCAACTTCATATTAAGCTGGCTGCAAATGGTGTTTGCTTGCACACGAAACTCCATTGCCGTGCGGCAACGCTTGCGCAGATTGTTTAGCCGGAACTTGCGGCGTTCTAAAGTTTGGGTGAACGGATTGGTTACATAATACTCGATGAACCATCCAGTTGCGATGTGCTTCACTACCGCTGGGGCATAGCCCGCAAAGAGCGGTGAAAATTGACTTAGTGTTGACATTTTTTTTTCTCCATTTTCTTTGCCGAAAACAGAGTTACGATGTCAGATATTTTAGCGCTTTTGAGTCAAATTATCTTTCAATTTTTCGAAAGAATTTTCGGGACAATTTCGGGACATCTAAGTTAAAAATCCGTCATAACTTATTGAGTTACAACGGATTATACTTTTTGTCTTAGCCTCCCCACGACACTCGGAACCACAATCCGATGCTCTGCCAACTGAGCTATGACCACCATGCCGCGCTTGCGCGCTTCATTTACCATTTGGTCATTTACTATTTGGCCATTTATTGAACCATTTAGCCAACTTCCATTTGGCGCCTTCTTTCGAAAGCGGGTGCAAAAGTACTGCTTTTTTTTGACATACGCAAATTTTTGAGCAATAATTTTGCAAAAAACGTCTATTCGAAGCGTTTTTTCCAGAAAACGGAGGTTATATCCTCCCATTTGAAGGGCGAATCCGGTGTTCCCTGCCCTACCCGTTTATAGAGACGCTGGTTCGTTTTTTCACTCTTCAGCCCTCCCAAAGATTCGATGTATGGACCGAACTTTACGAAGTTGAAAGTTGAAAGTTGAAAGTTGAAAGAAGTTTTGGAGTTGAAAGAAGTCTTGGAGTTGAAAGTTTCCGGGTTATAAGGTCTGCCGGAATACCAAGCCGTGCGGAGGGGAAACCCCTCCCCTGCCCTCCCCTCAAGGGAGGGGATAGATTTCACATATTCCGCCCAATGAGCGACTTCTTCCGGGGCTTGGTCACCGCCCATGAACACCACACAGGTAATCATTTTACCATAGCGATCCAGAAGTCCGGAAAGGAGTTCCTCATCCAGCACTTCACCTATATCTTCCCAAAGATGGGTAGAATGACATCCCTTACAATGACAAGGACACCCGGAGAGGTTGAGTGCCAACGTCACCTCTCCGGGGATCTCTTGAAAAACGATGTCGTATGATGCTACCTTCAGCATTGCGGAGCCTTCTCTTTCCCTGCGTAGTAGCGCTGAGCCGCCTCTTTCTGGCGCGCCTCCGAGAAGTTCGACACACGTTTCATATAACCGATGACACGTGTGAGGTAGTCCACATTCTTGGAATGGCAGCAAGGACACTCTTTGAGATAGCGTTTGTCGATATGTCCACAGTCGTTGCAGACAGTGTTCGGGATATTGAAGGTGAAATAGTTACATCCCTCAACCGCCGCCACGCGCAGCAGCTGGCGATACTGCTCCTGGCTGAGGTGCTCCTCCAGATTGCAGTGGAGCGCCGAACCACCGGTGAGGTGCTCGATATACTTACGTCCATGCAGACGGAAGCGGTCCAAGACATTGAGCGATGTATCTTCCACGATGTAGAAATAGCTGTTGTAGCAGTCACGCGGCACAACATATCCGTCCTCACGGTCCCATTTAGCATGCTTGACACCTACGTTCTCCGCCGGAATCATTTCGCAGTTGAACATCACATCCTTGGTGCGGTATTCTTTGTTCTTCTTCTCGATGATACCCAGCACTTCCTGAACGAAATGGGCATATTGCGGATTGTCCTTGATCTCAATACCGAGGAACTCAGCCGCCTCAACGAGCCCGTTCACGCCGATAGTCAGATACTGGCGTCCGATATTGATATAGCCGGCATCGAAGAGCGGCAGCATACCTTTCTCCTGGAGCGATTTGAGGTTCTCGTTATAAGCCAGTTGCACTTTGTGCATCAGGTCCACGATGTCCTCGACGTATGCCTGATAGGGGATGTTATTGCGCACGGCATACTGGATAGCGCGGTTGAGGTTGATGGTCAGCACGGATTTGGACCCCGTAGAGATACCTCCGGCACCGAGGGTGTAGCTGAAGCTGTTGTCGGTGATGGCATTACGCAGACGGCAGCAGGAAGAGAGCGAGTCGGCGTTGTCCGAGACGTAGGTGAAGAAAGAGTGGCCCTTCGCATACATCTCCGCGGTGAAATCACCATACTCTTTATCCTTGATATCTCCGTTCTCCGCCAGGAGCGCCATGGTCTCAACCGGGAAGGTGAGGACCGTACGGGTACGCTCTTCGTTGAACCAGTTCATGAACCGCTTCTGGAGCCAGTTGAGGCTGTCCCAGTGAGGCGCCTCGCCGTTCGGGAAGCGGAAGTTCTCAAAGAGGGACTGGAAATAATAGCGGTCATAATAGCTGATATTCCAGAAAACGGACTGGAAGTTACGCGCGCCCGAAGGCTGGTTGAGCGAATAAACGACCTGCTGGAAGCAGTCGCAGATGATGCGGTCTATCGTACGGCGGCGGGTAGAGAGATCCACTACCTCGTCTGCACGTTTGTAGTAATCCTCGCCGTATTCCTGCTCAATGAAATAGTTCATATACATAAGGAACTCGGGCGTAGCGCACGCGCCTGAGAGCATGGAGGAGACCATGAAGACCATGTTGATAAATCCGCCGCAGAACGATTTGAGGTTATGCGGAGGCGTAGCATTACCGCCGATGGATTTGGTACCACCGATGAGCCACGGGTACATCGTGATCGAAGCGCAATAGTTAGCGAGGTTGGTCTCGTCGTTCTTGTAGATGAAATGCTGGTTGAGGAGGCTCATATACCGATCGGAGAGTTCTTTGCCGAACATCTCTTTGATGCGCTCGGTGAGGAGACGGCGGTTGAGACGGATGAATCCCTGCTTAGGCAGCTCACCGATAAGAGTAGCGATATTCTTGTGCTCCACGTTAGCGTTCGCATCGAATTTCGACCCCTCAGCGGCATTGGAAGCCTGCACATAGTTCATCATGAAATCGAGACGACGCTGCGTGTCGCGATCCTCGGTGTGCTGATGGCGATAAAGCATATATGCTTTCGCCACCTGATAATAACCCTCCGCCATAAGCGCAACCTCCACCTGGTTCTGGATCTCCTCAACGGTCACGTTGTTATGAACCCGCAGATGCGAAAGGATGGAAGTCAGTGCTTCCTCCGTCGCAAATGCACCAACAGCTAAGAATGCCTTCGAGATAGCATTTTTGATTTTGTCGATGGTAAACAACTCTTTCTTACCATCACGTTTGATAATGTATGTTTCCATAATATGTCTGTTATATAGTAACTAAAATTCTTAGTGACCGAAAATCTGTGCAAAAGTACAACAAATTTTCGATATACGCAAATATTTTTGAGAAAAAAATTCTATTTTTTGACAACAAAATTTATTAACAATTTTGAAAAGTTATCCAAAACTTTTTGTTACTTTGTTTATTATCAGTGTTTTATGATTTTTAGAAAGTCAAAAAGTTATCCAAAACGAAAAGTTATCTACAATAGCCGGTGAACATTTTAGATAATTTAAGGTCACAGACTAAACCGCACGAATTGCTTCGCGCTTTACTTTCGTTTCAGCTAAAATAACATTAAAGGGAACAGAGGAAGCGGAAGCGGTATTTTACCATATTTTTGGCGATGAACCAGCCTTCGTAGATATAGTTTCCTTCTTCCTGTTTTCCTGTAAATTCGAGCTCTAAGATATTGAAGGATTTGAACATACCCCAGTCGGTGATATAAGAAGCCGATTGGTCCATATCCGCGGAAGTGAAGAGTCCTTCCAGCTCCGTCGAGAATACAGAGATAGTGATTTCCAAATCTCCGTCATTGGCGGCCAGCACAAAGGTTCCATCCGTCTTGCGCAGATCATGCAGTTTCGCCGTCCCGGTAGCTATCACCACCGATGAGTCCTCTTCTACCGGCAAGGTCTTGAAGTATTGTTTCGCCACCGGACCGGATGCCCTCGCGCTGTCGTTCATTGCCACCGAGAGGACAACATAATCGGTATTCGCCGCCAGATCGGTATAACGATAGGAAGTGTTTCCTTTCGAAAGCAATCGTGAATAAGGAATAGCATATCCGCTGGCGATGGATGTTTTCCACCACTCAATGAAATCTTTCTCCATTTCCAACCGCAACGAGTCCTCCGGTTTTCCCGCAACAGACTCCGCGACGAACACATTCCAATAATAGGTAGCAGCCGTGTCCGACGGGACGATGCGGATGATGGCAGAAGTAGGCGTTATCGAATCGGCATGGATATCGAATTGAACCTCTTGCGGCTGGTTCGGATCGGAGTGGTTGACATCGGGTTGGTTTTGCGGGGTACAGGCAACGAAAGCCAGGACAGCTACCGCCATAAAGGTATTCAGACAAAAGGTTCTCATATCAGTCTATTTTAAAAACGGGTACAAAAATACAACATTTTTTTGAGATATGCAAATTTAATTACAAAAAAAAGCAACCGCCGAAGCAGCTGCTTTTTAAAGAATACTAAGATTCTATCTGGATTATTTCAGGATAGTGCCCTGTGCGTTGTATTCTACACCGTTCTTGATGATCAGGAGCTGGCCATTGCGAACAACCTTCGTTGCCTTCACTGCTGCATCGATATTGTCGATACCTTGAGCGCGCTTAGCCAAATGGCACTTGATAGCAGCACCCTTGCTATTCAGAGCATCCACATCAATAGAAAGATCGCTATTAACCGTTACCTTACCACCGGCGATGAACCAAAGCGGAACTATAATATATTCTTCCTCATCATAGTTAGCCGCATAAGAGCCATAAATACGATTGTTGCTCAGTACACCAAATGTTACAGAGCCGGGAACGCCTTCTTCTTCGGTAGCAAGGTATTCACCAGCAACAAGCTCTGTTTGTCCTTCCGGCAACCACAACTCCAGAACTATCGTCTGACGTTCATCTGCATTATCCGCATAGATGAACAAGACATTGTAGTCCGGTTGGTTTGAATTGTCAACCTCGTAAACATCGAAATCTACGATGAAGTCCTCTTCGGAGTCGTACTCATTACCTACAGGTGCTTGGTAGGTAGAAACAGAAGCGCTGATATTGAGCGTGAACTCAGGAACGTCGGTTGCATCATGATAGCCCTGGCCAAGGTAAGTACCAGTAATGGTAGCAGTACTGTCTGCTGCATTGAAGGTAACTGAGATATTGAAGCTCAGCGGGTTGAATTTCTCAGAGAGTTCGCGTCCCTCATCACCAAGTACAACATTGCCGATATAGGTATATTGAGCATCCATATCCTCTTCATCGAAGCTACCGGACGCAAGATCGCCGACAATATCAATAGATACATAACGGCTCGAATCAGCATTGAAGCCCATTACTTGCCAGTCTCCGTCCTCGGGATAAATGACCAGTTTAGCATCAGTTATATTGATTGCCTCTTCGCGGTTCTTTACCGGCTTGGTATAATGATAGTGTAAAGTCCATGTATTGCCATTCTCGTCAACGAATGAAGCGTTGATGTCATAATCACCATTAGCATCCACTGTCTTTGTCAGCGAAGCAGAAGCATATTCAAGACGTACACCTGCATAGGTAGCGTAAGTATAGGTGGTATCCATCGTTGCCATGGTGTAAGTTGTACCACTAACGAGTTCTGTAACACCTTCAGGAAGAATAATATCAAAGCGGTACGTATTTTCATCAGCGTCTTTCAAACGGATCCAAACGTCACCGGTGGAAGAGTAATACGACTCTTGAATGTCTACCATCTCGAAACTACCACCTTCCGGCAAGACGAGCTCAAGCGTAGTAAAACTTTCAGAAGCCACGGCACCAACCAAGTTGCCTTCATCATCTAATTGGGCTGCCACTACAGTATAGGAGGTTTCAGGCGAAAGACCGGAAACGGAAGAAGAATTCGCGCCTTGGATTAAAAGATCTGCATATGTCACTTGCATGCCGAAATAGCTATAAAGCATAATCATATCATCCATGTCACCTGTCAGCAATGCAACCAATTCCGCATCGCTCTTACCGGCAGTTTCGGAAGCCTCTACATACGTCCAATAGTAAGAAGCAGATGCATCTGAAGGAGTCACAGCGATAGTAGCAGCGGAGGCTGTGATATCAGATACTGCTATGTCAAAAGTAACGTCTTTTTTTGCCTTCGGAGCACGCGCTACTTCTACCTTATTCAACAATTTAGCTCCTTCAAACTTTTGAGTTCTGAACTGTTCAAAGCTTTTCTTAGCGTGTTTTACAGAAAGTTTCTTGGTGTTAAGCAACTCAATAGCTGCTTTCTCATCCAATTCTTTCTTGCTCAACTGAGGAGCTGCACTTGCGCTGAATACAATCGCTACAGCGCACAAAAGGGATAAAATTTTCTTCATAAACATGAATTTTTAGTTAATAATGTTAGTTATTTTGTGTTTTTATTTACAAAATGTAACAAAAATCACGCAAAGGTAGTACATTTTTATCATTTACGCAAGTATAAATCAGCAAAAGAGAAAAAAAACTGCTTTTTGCAAAATAAAGTTTACAAAATGTTGCATATTTCAAAAAAAAGCAGTATCTTTGCACCGAATATGTGCAAACACAAAAGAACATGAAAAAACTCTCCTTATTTATTATCGCGCTTGCATGCGTATGCGCACACGCGCAAGAGACACGTTACATCGGCGGCGACATCTCTGCACTGCCGCTCTATGAACAACATAACTCGGCATATAAAGACGCCTACGGCAAGAATATCAGCGACCTGATCACCTGGTTTGTGAACGATTGCGGATGGAACACCTTCCGCGTACGTATCTTCGTCAATCCGCCCCGTGCAGACCAGGACGGGACAGTCAATCCGTCTGTATGCCAGGATCTTGCGTATGTAACGGCTCTCGGCAAGCGTATCAAAGCGGCAGGGGCGAATTTCATGTTGGATTTTCATTATTCCGACACATGGGTGGATGCGACGCACATCCAGGCTCCGGCAGCGTGGAAAGGCAAGAGTGACGCCGCCATGGCAGACAGTGTAGCCGCCTACACGCGCCGCGTACTGACTGCGCTGAATGAAGCCAATGCCACTCCTGACTTGGTGCAAGTAGGTAATGAGATCATGTACGGCCTTTGCGGGATCAAAGTGAATCCTGATTCCAGAAAGGAGGCCTCATCGAATTGGACGGGCTACCTCGGATTGCTGAAAGCCGGTTGCGATGCCGTTCGGGAAGTATGTCCGGAAGCGCGTATCATCATCCATACGGACCGTCCGACCAACAGCGGATACAACAGTTATTACTATCAGAAACTGATAGACGGCGGTGTGGATTTTGACGTCATCGGACTGAGTTACTATCCTTTCTGGCACGGCTATCTGACAAACGAGCAGGTGGCCTCCAAGGGCGACAAAAACAACCTCGTTAAAGCCATCAATCAATTAGCCACAGACTTCCCGGAAAAGAAAGTGCATATCGTGGAATGCGCGTATAACTTCCAATACTGGCCTAGCAAGGGCGTTAACTATGACACCCGTGATGTATGGCCGTGTTCCAAAGAAGGACAATATAATTTCGTCAAGGACTTAGTGGACGCGTTAAAGCCGCTGGAGAACGTAGAGGGCATCAGTTATTGGTTCCCGGAAGAAGCAGGCAACGGCGACGACACCAACTGGAACACGTCCAAAGGAACCGTCATCGTGTCATGGCAGAACCGCGGTTTCTGGAACGAGAACGCGACGCAAAGCGGTCATGCGATCAACAGGACAGGACAGATCACGGAGGGCAAAACGGCAGCGGACGTATGCGCGCCGTATTATATGGGTAAGTTCGTTGGTTTTGAGCCTCAGGGAATAACAAACCCCTCCGCGAACGAAGGGGTTCATGCCGTGAAGATGTTCCGCAACGGTCAATTGGTCATTGAGCGCAACGGTATTCTCTATTCTTCCGACGGCAAACGGTTGTAAGAGTCCGTTTCCGTCGCCCCGAAGAGCGAATTGAAAATATTCAATATTCCTTGTTTGAGAGCAGGGAACATGTCTAATTTGTTCATCATACTGTTCATGGCTTTCTGCTTTATTTCAGAACGCGCCTCCAGGATGCGGTTGCGTTCCCTTTGGGAATAGTCGAAATAATGCTTCTCGATGACAGAATTGATCACCTGGTATTGGTGGAAGACATCTTGCCATTCCCCGATGGTGTAGTTATCGCCGTTCTCCTCCACTTCTTCCGCCAACTGTTCCAACTGACGGAGCGCTTTCGCTTTTTCGGAGCAAGAGGTTAAACCAAGCGTCAAGACGCAAATAACGGACACGAATGCCATAAAACGAATTACATTTTTCATATTCATAATTTTAGAAGGTTATATTATTACTTGTTCTTTTTCCAACTCGCGCTTCGTAAAGAAGATAATCTTATACGGCGACTTCGTCTCCACGACGGACATCTGCGCCGGCATCACGTGCTTCAGTTTGCCCAATAACTGCATTCTTTCATCTTCGTCGCTTGTACGGATGAGCATCACTTGCCGCGCATTGGTGCCTTCCTTTGGTTGTTTATATTGCAGGAAGAGATCCGACTTGCGGCTTAGATCTTTGAATAACTCGCAGATATCGTCGAAATCATGCACCAGATAAGGATAAGCCTCTTTATCCTTCAGGCAAATCAAATAGTCCGCTATACTTAATGAAGCAAATTTCTCGGATATTTTCTCCAATAGTTTCTTCTTTATATCCTGCTGTACTCTTACAATACCCTCCTCGCTCGGCGTGTAGTTCTCGATGAATTCCCAGAGGTTACTGGTATCAATGATTGCTTCCTGCTGATCGTTGAAATACGATTCCAGTATATCATTCTGGATCAGCGACACGAAAGGCGCGCGTGCCTCTGCACGCATCGCTTTATGCGCATTCCGGGTATCGGAGAGCCACTGTTTGAGATTGAGAATATAATGCGAAATAGCCATATGGTATTTCTGCACATCAGATACTAATCGGTACAGCCCCGAAATCATATCGCCGGCGAGATGGAATTTAGCCTCCAGCATAGACATGTTATCCTTTATCTCTTCTATTTGCAATTGGATTTCTTTTATCATTGCAGCCAACCGCCTTATCATTTCTTTGCGTTTATCTATGCGGTACCATATATAAATGCCGACAAACAAGATTGCTCCGATAACAAGCAGCACCCATAAAAAGCGCATGAGCACCTGCAACGAATCAACAGTAGATATAACATCTCTACCCAAGAGCCAACTGAAGAACCGTCCTTTCCAAGTGCCGTCGTTGATAAACATCCGCAGAAAATCCATCGGTATCCAGTTGAACATCCAAGCTATGTCTTTCCCTTTCGCCAATAAATAGTCAAAGGTGCCAAGCACTGCACTGAGAGAGATAAAATAAGACAGACCTCTGAGCACACCGCGCACAGTATCCATATCATAACTTCTCATTATCTCCTTATGCTGTGTCTCTGTAGATATTTTCTCTTGCTCCAGTTCCTCTACCTGCAATGCCTTATGGCGCATCGCGTCGCGATAGAACTGATCTCGTTTGTTCCTATCGCGCAGAGGCAGTTTGACGGATTCGTAGTATTCCTGCAGAGCCATGTCGCTTTTCTGCAAAGCCTTCAGTTCGCGTTTCAAACGCTCCAGATGGTTCACACGAAGCGCATAGCGGATCCGCAGATCGGTCTCGGAGAAATATAACTGAGGGCGGTCTGTTTGCTTGATGGTAAAGACAGACCCCTCTATCTTCTCTATCTCTCCTCCGTCTCCTTTTATCTCCTGCGCCAACTCGATCTCTTGAATCGCCACGCAGTCCCAGTAGCCGTACTGCATCACATAATCATACGGCAAGTAGCAATACCCCCTATCACCGAAACTCTCGCCCCAGGAGTTACGCACTTTGAATACTTGCTGCTCGTCATTGAACCCGCATAACACCATCGCATGCGAGTGATTTTCTCCGGACTCCTTGAGGTGCTGTACCTCTTCATCGGAAGGCATGGAGACAAAGCCGTTTATGCCTTGTACAAAAGAGGGGAACACATCCACCGCAAAAACAACAGGAAGTCCGTCGTCCAGCGCCGATTTCAGAGCCTCGATTTTCTTCTCCACCATCACGGCTCGCTTGACACGACGCCGTTTAGCCTCGTCATACGCTGCTTCGGAGGGCTGCTCACTATAGCCCTGCTCATTATACGGCCAGGCCTCTTCGGTACATATACCATCCTCGAAAAGTGTCTGAATAGAAGCCACAGAGCAAGACCCTTCATCGTATTGCTCTCGTCCCCTGCGCTTGCGCGCGTTATAATATAGGAATTGTTCGCTCAAATCCGGAGTCTCGATATGGTTCTTCTTCATGAAATATTCAAACACGCTGACCATCGAGAAAGACATGCAAGCGCCTTGTTGGCCCTGACTCTTGATCTCCGTGAACCCTCCGGAGATATCGATATTCTTGATCGTCACCGGATGCGGCTCGTATTTCTCCTCCAGAGGCTCTATATCATCGTCATGATGAATCAGGATAAACTCCTCTTTGTCATAAATAATCTTGCCACCTTCGATAAGACATTTCTTCGATTCGTCTAACTGAGTGAGATTTTGTTTTATATCCGCTATCTCGTCCTCCATCTCGCGGATGTTCGCGATATAGTTTCTCTCGCGGAACCGCAGTTCTTTCAGTTCATCTATAGGCAGTTTTGCCTGCTTGCTTTCGTCACTGAAAGGAGGCAGAATCGTGTCGTTCTCCGTCTCTTTTCTATCCAGCAACGCATTATTCTCATCGATGAAGAAATTGACGCACTGACGCTCTAAATCAATTAAGATTGTCTGCTTCGAGTTAATCAGCGTGCTATGCCCGAAGAGCGGATCGTCCTGCCCCAGGAGCACGGAGAGCAATGCTTTTTTGCGAGGAAGGGACAGCTCTTCATTGCGCAGGACATGATTGACAATGGACTGCTTGATATGATTGAACTCGGCTTCCAGTCTCGGATGAATCTGCGGCAGAATCTCCTTGAGTTGTTGCTCCGATTCACTTCTGGTCAGAATCTCTGCTGTATAGAAATCCTTGTAGATAGAGAGCCATGACTGCAGCATCTTCTCTATCTCCAATGCCGCCCAGGATATATCCACCTCGGACTCATCAATTCGTTCCTTTTCCAATATCTTGATAAACGAGTCTTGCAGCAGATATTCTTGAAAATAATAGGTATCAAAACTCAGCATGGAGATACCGAGCCCCTGAACGTCACCTTTCTCTATACTTCGTCCGAAGGCATCCGTATAACTCTCTATACATAGTAGCGCGTATTCTCCCATGATGCTGACCAACGACTCTGCCGTCAACTCCAAGGCGCGCGCATTCGTTTGGTTTTGCAGGACCACGAAGTTATTGATATATGCCGAGGATGCTTTCTTATGCCGCAGCGCTACTATCTCGTCAATCACTTCGCGCGTGTTTTGTTTCAGTACATCCATTCGACGTGCATACTCCGTCGCTTTGTCGGGCTCCAACACCTCTGCCAGATCATAACTCAAACCGATGATATCGATGAGGACGCGTTTGCCCTCCATCGCTTTTTGGATCTGCTTAACAAGGAAAAGTACCTGTTTCCATGTCTCTGTATCATATAGCGGGACATAGAGACAATACAATAGTGTATCCTCTCCTTCGGTATTCTGGCTGATACGTTGGTTTCTGAGTTTGACCAACTGCGATTGCAGCTCGCTCTCCAGATGTTGCTTACCAACCTTGAACTCCTCGGCATAGACGGGCACCCACTGGTCATGAAGGTTGGAGGTGAAAGTCAGGTGCTCTTCTGCTTTCTGAACCACCTTCTCCACCACCACGCCCTCCTTATCCGAAGTATAATGAAGAGCAGTGAAATAGCCGGCAGTCTCCTCGTCTGAGTACAGCGCAATATAGCGACGAAGTTCAAGTAAGACCTCTGAAGAGGCCTTACCGAACATTACGTGAATGGAATGTTGCATAAATTAGTTATTAAAAATCAACAAACTATGCTCTGCTTCTTTTGAGATAAGCTCTAATGTAGCCTTGTATTCTCTCTTTGACTGCAACATCTTCTCCGTCACCTGACAGCGGGAGTACTTGCGGAAATAGTTATTCTCCACATCTGCGCGCAACTCCTCTGTTGCAACTTTACCGATAGCCTCCAGATGCGCTGCGAAAGCGTCCATGTATTTCTTGATCAACTCTTCGTTCTCGCAGAATTGCTCGAATGCGGTCTCACGGAAGGCAGAGCCGGAGTTTACCCAGTTCTCTTTGGCGTTGAAAGCAGATTTGGACGTCAGATCCTGATACCAATAAGAACCCTTGTCGAACTTAACAAATCCTAAGATACATCCCATTACCCATGCGTCCAATGCCTCATCGTAATTGGCGCTTTTGGGTTCGAACGAATATTCCTCTTCATCCATGCGCTGTTGGAGCTGTTGATCAATATGGAACGAAATCTTCGCTTGCTCCAACTCATACGGCTCTTGCATCACTTCTATTCCTCCGATGGCAAAAGCAGGTACCGGACGTTTCTGGCGATAGATGATAATGCGGTCGGTCAGATTCGTACTGATGGTCTTGGCGTTCTCCGCCTTGATAATATTGCGGTATGCGCCTTCTTTCGTCAATCGACAGGTAGCTGTATCCGGCACACAGATATAGAACATCTCCTGGGTTCCTACGGTGTTTCCGTTAGCCAGCTTGCGGCCTTGCGAGTCGATATTCAGGAACGGCTGCGAGTAGTTGGCAGCACGGCGAACCACCTCCTCGAACTTCTCTTTGTCCATAGCGTTAAGCACTTCGTCTATCGTGCGGTTGCGATATGCTACGCACTGCGGCAGGTCGCGGGTATATTGCTCCAAGGCTGCTTTGAACGCATCTTTGCTGATCTCGCCATGCAGATTCTTCGTCGGCAAGAGTTGTATAAACTCGCTCGTCAGCAGGTTATTGTCATTCTCTACCTCTACTTTGCGAATCACATCTTCTGCCAGATCAATAACCACCGTCTTGTTACCGCCGGCATGGTTCTGCAGATTGCGGATCTCTAAATCGTTCTCGTCGATAATGGTCTGCAAGCGCTTAATACCTTCTTCCACATTACGGATCTCATTGTCTATCAATTCTACCAAACGGGCGTAGAACTGTGCTGCATAAGAGCGGCGCTTTAACTCTATCTCGTTTACCAAGTACGCTTTAGCGGCATTGACAACATACGATATATAGGTATTCGCTTTACGGAAAAATAATTTTTGCATCTGAGCGTCCAACTGGCTGATACGGCTCTCCAAATCAGATTTGGTGTTAACTCTCTCCGTCTCCAGCGATGCCAATTCTTCATTCATCATCTTAATGAAGATGTCGTTCACAACACCACGCAACTCGCGTAAGAAATCGAACACCTTATTGAGGGATTCGCGGCCTAACTCTTTCTCTTTCTTCAGCATGGCGGCTGAGATGGTATCATAGAGCGCATCCGATTTTTTCTTCCACTCATCGTTGGAGGGCATATAGTTCTGCACATATAGATCTATCTTCGCGCCCACGTTGGCTTTCACCGTATGACGGTCAAAATCCTTTTCCGTCAAGTTGAGTGCATTGATCGTATTGATGTCGTACAGATAGTCGATCACTTGGTCTTGATCTTTATTCTCACGGATACTTACCGAGTCGATCCAGTTATTGACCTCCAGGTTCTTGTCTTCCAGATGAGCCAAGAGGTTGCGGATCAGTTTGTTCTGAGCCTTCAGTTCATATACGCGGGCTACGTGCTTGCTGTCAAAAATGATAGTGGATGTTCCTACAGCAGCTACCCATGCTGCTTTGCCGTCCACATCGAATGACTTATACGCCATGTCTATCTTCACGTTATCACCCACGCTCTTCGCATCCTCGCCTATCTGACCGGTGGCTGCCAACAGTGCCAGAGACAACATCTCCGTCAGATTATCCATACTGCTATAGGTAATACCTATCGTGTTCCGGTTATCTACCAGAATGAGGCTGTCGAAAGGAGTCGCGCTTGTTTCTTTCTTCATCCAGGGCATCTTTACCTTGCGTTCGTCAGCTCCGTTGCTCATCAGATAATCCAACTCCCGCAGGGCACCGTACGCATTCGGCTTGACACGGGCTTTCTCTGTCGGATCCGGTATTTCCTCAATGAAGACTCCCGGCATCACGGCGTATCCGTTCAAAGTCATAATGACGTTGCTCTCGTTCTCCAACTCACGCAACAGATAGGCAATATCGAGGAATGTACCGCTTCCGGTTCCGCCGCATAAGGAGAACACCACATGTACATCAATCTTCGTCTTACCCGGAATACCGCTCTCTACTGCTTCGTAATTGCTCCATTTGGCGGTATAACCTTCGGCGTTGCAGGCATCGGAGATGGCCCGACGCAGACCGTCGTGTAAATTGTTCAAGTTATACATGAACGCCAGACGACCATTAGAACGAACCTGACCTGCCCCACGATCCAAGGTCTTGATCGCGTCTATATTCTGATGGGGCATCCACTTATATTCCTTACGCTTGTACTCGAAATAATCTACCGGATCCGCTACGCTGATGCTCAGCTTCTCACGCTCGGAGAATCCTATATTCTCTACTTCTTTCGATTTCGTGGTCTTGCTGTATTCTACAATGTCGGTATCGATACCTAAGAATGAGAACATAGGCGGCAGCTCGCCGTTCTGACCATAATTGTCCATCATTACTGATTTGGTCTTCAGGATGGTCTTCATTCCTGTTCCACCCAAACCAATGAAAATACTGCGTCTAAGTTTTGTTGCCATAATGTATTAGAGTTTAATTATTTGATATTTCTATGTTGTTATCCGATGGATAATTTGACGGATTTATCGCTCTTGGCGCGCTTGATCTCAAAAGGATTCTTAGGTCCGTTGATATCGGTGATGGTACGCGGAGGGATGCGATAAAGCGGCATCTCGTCCGCACTCATCTTCTCCTGCACACCTATCCCTTCCGCTCCGAGGGGGCGTAACTCCACCTCCCTTTCCCAGAACGGGCTCACCAGATAAGCTATTCGCCCGCATAGGATCTCGTTGAAACGGCTCTGGTAACGCGGCGCATTGGAGCATATGGCCAAACGCGCCTTCCGGATGGTTAGCATGTCGCTATCTTTGCGCTCTCCGCCCTCGCAATAATTCACTACCAGCGTCCCGTAGTCAAAAACAGGGAAAATGAGTCGGCGAAGAATGACAAACCATATAATAACGCAACTCGCAAAGACAATCAGGAACCATATAATACCCTTCAGCAAGGGGTTCATCACTTCTTCGTATTTGACACGCCAGAGGACGCTTGTATCGATGATCTGTCCCGCTTTCGCCTCTTGGCCGTTGATCTGGTCCAGATCACCCGGATCCAATATTTTCAGGGACAACTTGTACGTCGCCGACTGCACATCCTTCACGCCCTGTTTGTTGAACCGGAAACGAAGACGCACCGTCTCGTCTGACGGCGTGATAGTGACCAGGTCGTTCAGCACATTCTTGCCGCTTATCGTCACCAACGTTCCTGCCGGCTTGTATGTCTTGTCCTTGTCCTGGCAGTACACCACCTGCAGCACTACCGGCTTCGTGAAATGATATTCGCCCATCTCCAACTCCAGGGTCTGCTCCGGCAGACGCTCTTTCTGCCAGTCATACCGCACACCAAGGAAGGTTTTGTAACTCGTGGATTTGCCGATATAAAATCCCTTGTTCTCTCCGCTGCATGCTGTCAGACAGACCAGCACAACGATATAAAATAATCCTGCTATCTTTTTCATGCCTCTTACCGTTTGATTTTGATGGTCAGTGTCTTTTGGGCTTTGTTGACAAACTCCCATTGACACTCTCTCGTCTCCAGTTCGTTCTTGATCTGACCTTCTGCGCGCGGCTGGTCCTCTTGACGGAAACGGATCGTCACTTTTTGGTTATACTCTTTCGGAAACTTCTGCTGCAAATCATACAGCGGATATTTGTAAACCGGCGTCACCTCGATCTCCGTTGTGCCCGCGTCGATCGTAACCACCTCGTCCAGCGTGAAGAAATCATTGGGCTCTGCATAGATACGCACGCGCTCCTGCCCCTCAACGGGTTTGTTGATATCTACCGGAATGACACTCATCCTCACAGGACGGTCGTATTCGCCTTGCATGACCGTGATCATGCGGTTTCCCTCTATGGTATAGAAATGCGTCTCGAACCAACGGTACGGCTGGATACATTCGCTGCTCTGCAATATCTTTTGCAACTCTTTGTCTTTGATTGCCTGGTCCGTGAGCATGAAATAATAACCTTTGACATTGTATTTCTGCGCTACGTCACACCAACTCTCCAGCATGTCCAGAAACTGCTTGCGAGAAGGATTAGGATTATTATGCACCCCGTCCGTCAGCACGAACAGCATACTCTCCTCCTTCGCCATCGGGTATTTGCTGCCGTCAAAAAGCGAATTGGCGTACTCGAACGGGTCGTACAGGTTCGTATAAGTCTGGTCCGAGTTGTAGAATCCACGGATTCTGGCTTCCAGACGCCGCTTGCCTTCCGCCGTTGCCATCTCGCGCCATACATCGCCTGTCAAGACACGGTCGTTGAACGGCACGATGATAATCTCGTCCTCGTCCCGGTACTCGCGTATCTTACCTACCAGCGTCTCCAATATCTGGTCGTAGATATCGTAGTCGCAGTTGTACTTGGTGATACTCATCGGCCGGTTAGCCACAATCACATCCTTGTTATTCCTGCCCAGATACCCTCCGTGCATGGAGTTTGTCACATCCCAGAGAAACACTACGCGGTGAACGGGAGCTTCCTGAGCCACCGAGAAAACGGAGAATAGAATAAGGAATAAGAGTAGTATCTTTTTTCTCATTTGGTAATAGAATAAAGTTGTTTGTTCTGTTCTAAAAAAATCGGGTGCAAAATTACTAAAAATATTTGAAATATGCAAATAAATTTGCAAAATTTTATATAGGGGGCGGTAAACCGGCGTTCCAACGGTCTCCGCCCGGCTTGGTTACGAGGTCTGAAAAGGTAGGCATACCCGTATTGATGATATGTTTTTTGAGGCGGAAGGGTTGCTCCGGCTCTATGGGTTCAAAGGAAACGGGTTCCGGTTCCTGCGCTTTCTTGCGCTCCGCTTGGAGTTGGCGGTAGATAGAGACGTAGGTATATTGGTAGAAACGCGAGTAAGGTTTCATGCCTTCTTCCGGCTTGGCGCCGCCTTTGAAGACCCGGAAATAATGGTTGAAGAACCGCACACGCCATTCGAGGGCTTCTATGGAATGGTCATGTTCGAGTGCATGCGCCTGCCGCTGCGCCTCTTTGATCAGTTCGCGGTTCGCGACACAAGCCGCAGACCAGTGTTTCGGGAAATGGTACGTATATAACTCATGCAATCCTCTCCGAAAACGCGAAGGTCTTACCACAATGCGTTTCCGGCACTTCCGACCTTCTTTCGCCATGTCCACCGCACCCCTTATGGCAGTTAAAAAGGCGCATGTACGAAAATAGTGTACACTCCGTTTATGAGGCGTACTTCCCGCCGGAAGTGAGACAAACTCAAATCCAGAAGACTTCAAGCGGTCCATTACCCGTATTTTTAAGTGCTTTGACATAGTACGTATCTTATTGATTTATAGCGTGTTGGTGCGTTGTTGTATTTAACAAAGTCTAGGACTGGTCTTGAGCGGACTTTATTTTGACTCCTTTTAGGGTTTGTTTAGTCCTCAAATTCGGTGCAAAGATACAACAAATATTTGGAATATGCAAATTTTGAGGTGCCGGAAAAGTATAAAAAATTAGGAAAAACACGTACTTTCTTGCATATATCAAAAAAAAGTACTACTTTTGCACCGCAAAACGTGCCAAGATAAGACAAGACAAGACAAGACAAAACAAGACAAAACAAGACAAAACAAGACAAAACAAGACAAAACAAAACAAAACAAGACTAAACTAAACTAAATAAAACAAAACTGAATTTGAAAACAATGAATACCATGAAAAGAAAAATTACCCTATTCATCTCTTTTGCAGGGATGGTTTTGATGAGTTTAGTATTTGTATCGTGCAAGAAGGACGCTCTCCAAGCACGCGCGGAAATGCCTATTGAGGGTCAATGGGACGGTAACACGTACACGAACGAGCGGGCGAATTTCTCCGTTACGCTGCCGGAAGGAGTAACAATGACTGCCCCGGTCAACTACGACGATGAGATGGCAGACAAAACGGCACATCATTTCGTGTGGGGGATCACTTCCAAGGAAGGGAACGGAAGTCTTTTTTACAATGAGATCCGGTACACCACAGAGTGTTACAGGTTCGGTTCTATTGTCGATCAATACAAGAAAAAACCGGAAATCAGCAACCTCCAATACGAGCCATGGTACAAACTGTACCGCTATAAGATAGAAAACGACCGCACCTACAACGGCGTAACCTATCATGAGATCACTTACGTGCGCGTGTATGACTACTTATTATTATCTTATCCACTGGACGCGGAGATGCATAACGCCCAGATGGAGCAGTTGGTGCAGCAGCTGGATGCTAAATTCCGCTACAGCGACTGTATGATGAATTATGATGAGGAATTAGGAGCCCTGTTCTTTATAATCGTGTTCGGTATCGCTTCTTTACTGCTCTTGACCGGTGTCCATTTCGGTTTTGCCACAGGTCTTCTGTCTCTGCTTGTTTCAGCAGGTGCGTGCGGCTGGTTAGGTTGGTTCATGACTGGCGTACCTTGCACCTTTACCTACGTATTTATCGGCGTAATGGTGGTTGTACCGATCGGCATCTTTATCGCCTTATGGCGCAACCGGGATGGTATTTAAGCGCTGAAATAGAAGATTTCTCCCGACATCCGCGCGTAGAAACCCAAACCGAAAGCCACCGCAGCATGGATGGCCGCTACGTCCCATTGACCGCCGCAGATAAGTGCGAAGGTCAGTAGCGTAGCAACCGCGCAGACAGCACCATAGGCAACACTCTTGCGGAAACGATCCGTTTTTCCGTATTTGGCACGTAGTTTGGCTCCCGGGATCATGACCGGTAGGATAGCTATCATCAGTATCCAGAAATTGCGGCCGGAATATAACCGCCACCTGTCCCATAGGTTCGAATGACCATAGACCGTAGCGCAATAGCGGTCAAATACCTTGCTGCGCGTGCCTGTAAAATCCTTGAAACGGACTGCTATTACATAATCCGCCTGCACCTGACGGGTATCGCACCGCAAAGTATCTCCTTGTGCGGTGAGATAGGTTCGGGTACAATATGTCTCTCGGGGGTTTAGCATAAATGTCTTGCTCTCGGATAGTATCGTGAGCGAGTCGTAGCCGTAATATTGGTTTTGAATCTCTACTACATCCTGCCAAGGCGAAGGAAGATTACTCAGTTTGATCAGTTCCAGATACAATAATGTCTCCTCATCCGGACTGACGTAGAAAGATTTGTAGTCGGTAATATAACGGTATATATAGTCCGCTGGGATATCAGCACTTATACTACCGGTCAGTTCGCGATATTCAGCTTGCGCAGGAACCGATAATCCCACGAGCAGCAAGCAAAGGGAGATGGAATTCAGGATTTTTCTCATTGCAGATATTCTTTCAGGCGGTTGAGGGCTTCGGCGAGGACGGCGCGGGAGGTAGCCAGATTGATGCGGACATAGCCTTGCCCTCCGTACATCTCCGAGGGATTGAAAAGGACATGCGCCTGCTGCGCCAGGTCATGGCAGAAACGCTCGGAAGAAACACCCAGCGCCTCTATATTCACCCATGCCAGATAAGTACCATCCGTCTCATGGATGCGCAGTTGCGGCAGGCGATCGCGGATAAAATCACGGAGGTAGCAGAAATTGCCATAGACATATTCGTTCAGTTCATCCAACCACTCTTCGGACTCATTATAAGCCGCCACCTGAGCCACCAGTCCGAACGGGTTCAGACCGTTCACCTCGTGTATCTCCAAAGCATGGTTGATGCGTGCAAAGAGTTCTTTATTGGGCACGAAGATGTTAGCACAGAGCAGACCGGCTATATTGAACGCCTTGCTGGCGGAGGTACAGACACAGAAATCCGTATCATTGATGGCAACGGATGCAAAGGGAGTGTATGTATGTCCGGGGAACGTGAACTCGCAGTGGATCTCATCGCTCAGGACAAAGAGGTGCTCACGCCGCATGATAGCCGTCAGCCGTTCCAGTTCGTCCCTGCTCCATACGCGTCCTGTCGGGTTATGAGGATTGCAAAGCAGAAAGACATCCGCCCGTTTTGCCTTCTCCTCCACATCCTCCCAGTCTATCTCAAACCGGTTGCCGCGGAGCACCAAGGGAGAAGGGACCAACTCACATCCCATATTCTCGATGCATGAGAAGAAACAGTTGTACGCCGGAGTAAAAGTGAGCACGCGGAGCGGCGATGCGCCCTGCAGCGCAGCGAAGATAGCAGAGATAGCGGGTACGACGGCGGTTGTATAAAGCAGGTTGTCTTTGCTGATCCCGTTCCAGCCATGGCGGCGCGAGAACCACGATGCTACCGCATCATAATTAGCCTGCGGCACGGTTGAATAGCCGAAGACGCCATGATCCAGACGGCGCTGCATCGCTTCCCTAATCGGCTTCGCCGCCGCAAAATCCATATCCGCCACCCACAAAGGAAGGCATCCTTGCGCACACTCCGAATCCCATTTATAACAGTCGGAATTTCTACGATCGATATATTCTAACATAAGAATTCAAAATTCAAAATTCACAATTCACAATTCACAATTAAATTATGAATTTGGGTGCAAAGATACTATATTTTTTCGGAATATGCAAGAAAATCAAGAATTAAAAATTAAAAATTACGAATTACGGATGGTTACGGGTGACTGACAAAATGGCAGTTCTGCGGTATTTGGCGCGGAAATTGAAGGAAAGACGATGTACAATGTACGAAAGATGAAAGTCAAAAGTCGAAAGTCGAAAGTCGAAAGATGAAAAGTAATAACCAAACAATATACAACTATGAATACGACGAATCAAAACAACCAGAATGAAAATCTGAACAAGTTCGCGATTAACCTCTGCGAACGTGCCCGCGAGGGCAAGCTGGACCCGGTTATAGGCCGGGACGACGAGATCCGGCGTGTGCTGCAGATCCTGTCGCGAAGGACGAAGAACAACCCTATCCTGATCGGAGAACCGGGTGTGGGCAAGACGGCTATCGCCGAAGGTCTGGCGCACCGGATCATGCGCGGTGACGTACCGGAAAACCTGAAGAAGAAACAGATCTATTCGCTTGACATGGGTGCGCTCATCGCGGGCGCAAAATATCAAGGTGAGTTCGAAGAGAGGCTGAAAGGCGTAGTAAACGAAGTAGTAGCTTCAGCCGGCGAGATCATCCTCTTTATCGATGAGATCCACACGCTTGTAGGCGCCGGCAAATCCAGCGGTGCCATGGACGCGGCGAACATCCTGAAACCGGCGCTGGCGAGAGGTGACCTGCGCGCCATCGGAGCTACCACTTTGGACGAATACCAGAAGTATTTCGAAACCGACAAAGCACTTGAGCGGCGGTTCCAGAAAGTGATGGTGGACGAACCGGACGAGGCGGCGACGATCTCTATTCTCCGGGGACTGAAAGAGCGTTATGAGACCCACCATAAAGTGCGTATCAAAGACGATGCTATCATCGCTGCGGTCACTCTCTCCACGCGTTACATCACCGACCGTTTCCTGCCGGACAAAGCAATCGACCTGGTTGATGAAGCAGCCGCCAAACTAAGGCTGGAGGTGGATTCCAAACCGGAAGAGATCGATACGCTTGACAGGCAGATCAAACAGCTGGAGATCGAGCGCGAAGCGATTAAGCGCGATAAGGACGAAGTCAAACTCAAAGCCATTGAAACACAGTTGACGGAGCTGAAAAAGCAATCCAACGAACTCAATGCGCGCTGGAACAAAGAGAAAGGGTACGTGGCTACCATCCAGAACGAGAAAGCACGTATCGAGACCCTCAAACACCAAGCCGAAGTAGCCGAACGCGAAGGTGACTACGGCAAGGTAGCAGAGATCCGTTACAGCCAGATTCCTGCCGCGGAAGCGAACATCAAAGCCGCTCAGGATTCGCTGCATGCCATTTCCGCGGAGACGCTGATCAAAGAGGAAGTGGACGAGGACGATATAGCCGAGGTAGTAGCGCGCTGGACCGGCATACCAGTAGCCAAGATGATGCAATCCGAGCGTGACAAACTGCTCCATCTGGAGGAAGAGCTCCACAAGCGTATCATCGGACAGGACGCAGCTATCGAAGCCGTCAGCGATGCTATCCGCCGCAGCCGTGCCGGCCTGCAGGATCCCAAGAGACCTATCGGCTCTTTCATCTTCCTCGGTACGACCGGTGTCGGAAAGACCGAACTGGCGAAAGCCCTGGCAGACTACCTCTTCGACGACGAGAACATGATCACCCGTATTGATATGTCCGAATACCAGGAGAAGTTCAGTGCCACCCGTCTTATCGGTGCCCCTCCGGGATATATAGGATATGACGAAGGAGGCCAGCTCACCGAAGCGATCCGTAGAAAACCGTACTCCGTCGTTCTCTTCGACGAGATCGAGAAAGCGCATCCGGATGTGTTCAACGTACTGCTTCAGGTTCTGGACGACGGCCGACTGACGGATAACAAAGGCCGTGTGGTCAACTTCAAGAACACGCTCATCATTATGACCTCCAACCTCACGGAGGAGCAGTTGCGCGCCTCCGTCCGTCCGGAGTTCATCAACCGTATTGACGAGATCATCCACTTCAGCGAGTTGAGCGAAGCAGACATCCGCGCGGTTGTCAAACTGCAGGTAGGCCGCATCCACAAGATGCTGGAGGAGCAAGGCATCGACCTGCGCGTAACGGACGACGCTATCTCCTATATCGCGAAAGAAGGGTTCGATCCGCAGTTCGGTGCGAGACCGGTCAAGAGAGCATTGCAACGGCTGGTACTCAACGAACTGAGCAAGGCTATCATAGCCGGAAAAGTGGATCACAAGAAACCAGTCATTGTCGAACTGCGGGACGGCGAGCTCCGATTCCGCAACTAAGAAAAAGCGCCCGCGCGGCGCTTTTTTTTTGTATAAATTTATACAAACTCTTGCACATGTCCCAAAAAAGTTGTAATTTTGCGGCCTAAAAAAGTTTATAATGAAGAAACGGCTATTATTTATCATATGTCTCGCCCTTGGGGTAATGAGCATGGAGGCGGCTTTACCAGCAGTCAGTCTGGACGATATAGACGGAAAGAGCGTGAACATAAGTTCCCTCGCGCAGGATGGCAAACCGGTCATTATCTCTTTCTTCGCCACATGGTGCAAACCCTGCATGCGTGAGTTGAAAGCGATCAACGAGTTATACCCGGACTGGCAGGACGAGTACGGCGTGACGGTATATATCGTCTCGACGGACCAGGCTCAGGACATTCATAAAGTGAAACCGCTGGTAAACGGCAACGGATGGGAATACAAGGTACTTCTCGACCCTAACGGCACGCTCAAACGCGCCATGAACGTACAGAATATCCCCCATCTGTTTGTAATAGACGGCAAGGGCAAGATCGTTTACAACCACATCGGCTACGCGGAAGGTGACGAAGAAGAGATTGCGAAATATCTGCGTTAGTCTGTTCTGCTGTACGAGCCTGTGGGCGGGCGACACGGTGTTTGTGAGCGGAGCTATCCAGCATGACGGATTGCTGGACTGGACTCCCGTTATGTACCACAGCAACAGTTACCTCGATCTGGGCGTCAACTGGCAGAGAGGGGTTACGGATGACGGGTTACCGGTTACGGGTGGACGGAAGGAGACTTCCTTTCGGGAGTTAAGAGCCAAGACGCGTCTGGAGTTGACGCAATGGCCCTTACCGGGATACGAAGCGGACTTCAACGGCTATGGCATGAGCCACCTCAGCATCGCCGCTTCATTCACTTGGGGCGAGATCACGATAGGCGATGTCTATGGCCAGTTCGGTTCGGGTCTGATCCTCAACCTCTACGAAGACCGTGCGTTAGGTATCGACGGAGCCTTACGCGGCGCGAAAATAGAAGCCACGCCCTACAAGGGCATTCATCTCACGGCGATAGGCGGCAAACAGAGACGGTATTGGAACTGCTACAAGGACAACGCTTTCGGCTGGAACCACGCCCGCGACGCAGCCATAGGCGCAGACGCGGAACTGCATATAGAGGAATGGATCCCGCAGATGCAAGCCCGAGACATAAGTTGGACGGTAGGCGGCAGCTGGGTCTCCAAATACGAGGCGCAGGACACGATCATTGCTTCGGTACCGGTTACGGGTGACGGGTTACGGGTTACCGGTGACGGGATGTACATGTACAACCTGCCCCGCTGGATAGGCGCAACGGACGTGCGCACCGGGTTGCAAGTGAAGGGGTTTGACCTGCTCGCGGAGTTTGCCTATAAATTCAACGACCCCGGCACAGAGAACCACTTCAGTTACAAAAACGGCATGGCAGGACTCGTCAGTCTCGGCTACTCCCGCAAAGGGCTGTCCGTGCTGGCGCAGATGAAATATTCGGAGAACATGTCCTTCCGTTCGGAGCGACTGCGTACGGGTCTGGCAGGCAGGCTGAACCATATGCCGGCTTTTGCGCAGCAGCACACCTATGCGTTAGCGGCACTCTACCCTTACGCCACACAATATACCAAACAGGAATGGGCGATGCAGGCAGAGGTTCGCTACACGTGGCCGCGCAAGACCAAGATGGGCGGACGCTACGGCACTACCATGCGTTGGGCGGCAAGTCATATCCGCGTGCCGGCGGAGAACGGGCAGAACGAGGCCTATACGGATGTCAACATGGAGCTTAACAAACGCCTCTCCAAAACATGGTGGCTCAACGCCATGCTGATGTACCAGGCCTATAACCAACAGACGATCACAGGTCACGGGGGTATGATACGCTCCGGAATAGCGGTCATCGACGCACGGACCCAGGTGAACACCAACATCTCCATGCGGGGCGAGATCCAGTATCTCTATTCGCCGGACCATGAGGGTCAATGGCTCTTCGCCTTGTACGAACTGACACTTTACCGCCACTGGACGCTCAGCGGACAATGGATGTACAACATCGGCTACGCGCCGGATGCGACCAACAAACATTACTACACGGCAGGGCTGACCTTTACCTACGGTGCCCACCGCGCTAACATAGGATATACAAAAACAAGGGAAGGATATAACTGTTCCGGCGGTATTTGCCGGTATGTACCACAAATGGAAGGAGTATGCGCAAGTTATTCATTTACATTCTAGCCTTCTTCTTTACCGGATGCGAGATCATTCCGGCGGACGAACAGTTTATCCCGATTGATACGGGAGAGAGCGGAAGGAGGCATGTGCTGGTGGAGTACACCGGTTTCCGCTGTGTCAACTGCCCAGCCGCGGCAGAGAAGGCACGGGAACTGGAAGAGAGGTACGAAGGGCAGTTGTATATCGTTTCCCTCCATCCGGCGTCCAACCCCTTCACGCAAGGGAAATACGACTACACTTGTCCGGAGGCAGACAGTATCTACCGATGGATGGGCGGAAACGCTTCCACCCCCTTCCCGACCGGTAACATAGACCTGAAGCCCTATAACGGCAACTGGTTTATCGATCCGCAGGAATGGGCAACCGCCCTGTACGAGACGATGAAAGACAACACCGTCCCTTCTACGGAGAAGACAGAAACGGCTTACTGGCTGATAGAAGACAGCGTGAAAGGAGCACAGGCCATGCCGGACAACTCCGTCAACATGGAATACTACCACCGCCATGTGCTCCGCGCGATAGCGGACAAAGAGCCGATCGACATTCCCGAGGGATGCGACGCGAGACACCTCAGCGTCCTTGTCCTCACGCTGGACCCGAATGACAAACATATTATTCAAGCATATGAAAAGAAATTGTATTCTGACACTCCTGTGTCTTTTGTCAGTCACTAACATCCATGCGCTCACCGTAACAGTGACCGGCTATGGCAACATACCTGAAGAAGGAATGGATATCACGCTCACGGAGGCGGAAGAGGACATTCTGACGGGCGAGATGATGATGGGTATAAACGGAAGTCTGATTTGCAACGGCGAACTGAGTGTTTCCATCACCCGTTCCGAGACAGGCCTGACGGATGAGTTCTGCTGCGCAGACAAATGCACCGGCGGCAACAAAAAGCAAGAAGAGACTCTGCAGTTCACCCCGGGCGGCAAGGCTAATTGGTATATCCACTATATGCCCGCTGCCGGTTCAGAGACCGAAATAACCTATCTTTTCTCCGAAGGAACGCAGTCCAGAAGACTCACCGTCCGTTACAGCTTCGGAGCACAGTCTCTGGAGAGCGTACAGGAGGAGACAAAGACCACCAAAATTCTCCGAGACGGCATCCTCTATATCGTCAAAGATAACAAGGTTTATCATTTGTAATTTGTGGTTTGTGGTTTGTAATTTGTAAATTGTTAATTATATGAAAAAGATTCTTTTCAGTACATTGTACTTGGTTACTCTGTTGTTTTTTGCAGCTTGCGAGCCGAACACTCCGGACAAAGAAACCCCGCAGGAGGAAACAATCCCTACTTCTTTCCCCAAGAAGCACCTGATCGAGGAGTTCACGGGTCAAGGATGCGGCTATTGTCCCTACGGCATGGATTGCATCCATGAGTTCGTCGGTAATGACACCAACTATGTTCTGGTGCTGCACCACTACGGCTATAGTCCCGACCATTTCTCGGTGAAGGGGAGCAACACGATCACTTCAGCGCTGAAGGTAAGCGGAGCCCCCAACGTGACTGTCAACCGCGCTGCTACGCAATACCAGGATGAAAAAGGCAGGAGTCAAAGCTCTGTGGTCTTCCATCCCGCATACTTCCTGACGACAAATGCCTCCCAGTTCGAGCAAGAGACCTACGCATCCATCCTCATCAATAACGAATACGACCCTGCCACCCGCGAACTGACGGTCCGTCTCTCGGGCAGAATCCTCAAGGAAGAGCATCCTGAGTTGAAACTAACCGTGCTCGTGAAAGAATCCGGTATGATAGACACCCAGGCAGACTACTACGATACCTTCGAGGGATGGAAGGAGTTCCGCCATACCAATGCCGTCCGCGCCTTTCTCTCTGCGGCGAAAGGCGACGACATGCTCATCATTGATGGCAAATATTCGGATATCTTTACCCTGACGCTGGACGAGAAATGGGTACCGGAGAACTGCATGGTAGTAGCCTTTATCAGCGAGGCTTTCCAGCCGGTAGTGCAGGCAGAGCAGAAGCCTGTTGTCAGTGGCACGCAAGGCGGAGCGGACATTCTGCACGGAGGTATCACCCCTGTATCCGTGCCGGATTACTATCCGGAGCCGGATGCCGTCTCAGGCCCCAGCGATCTATCAGGCAACAAACATGAGACCCTCACCACCACGCAGGCAAACTCGGAGGCGGAGGGCGATCTGCGTCTATGGACACTGATGACATACGACGCAACCGCCAATATCACTGTCTCCGGCGCGGCATGTGTTCCGTTCGCCTATATCTATCTTGTCACCTCAGCCAGCGAGACGACGATCCCTGCCGGGAACTACGCTATCAACGTCTCCAGAGAAGCCGGAACGGTCTTTGCCGGCTATCGCGACAATGAGCAGCAGCTAATAGACGGATCTATCTTCTATTTTACCGACAAGGCATATTTTAACGAGGGCTATCTGAATCCTGCTGCGCAATGGCTCATTACGAGCGGCAGCATGACCGTGACCGAGCAAGGCTGGAGCCTCTCGGGACAAGCCCGCAACGGAGCAAGCATCCATCTGGAAGGCACTACACCTATCACATACCCTAAATCAAACGCACCTGCTAAACTGAAAAGGAAATGAGTTTCACACATCTGCATGTTCACTCCCACTACTCCTTGCTTGACGGACTATCCAAGGTAGAAGAGATCGTGGACAAATGTATCGCCTCCGGCATGAATGCTGTAGCGCTTACCGACCACGGTAACATGTACGGCATTAAGGAGTTGCTGGACTACACCAAGGGGCTTAACAAGAAACGCAAAGCCGCTGCCGAAGAGCAAGGCACACCGTTCGAGCCCTTCAAGCCGATTGTGGGCTGCGAGGTCTATTGCGCACGTCGGGGACGCCATTCGCGCGGAGACGACAAAGCCATGAACGGCGAGGGAAGGTCCTATTATATCGACCGTTCCGGATGGCACCTTATCCTGCTGGCGAAGAACATGACCGGCTATCACAACCTCTGCCGCATTGTCTCGCATGGATACATGTCCGACGCTTATTACTACACCCCGCGTATCGACCGCGAGCTGCTGGAGAAATACCACGAAGGAATAATTTGTTCGTCTGCCTGCCTCGGCGGCGAAGTGCCGCAGAAGATCCTGTCAGGTCTCGCCCAATTCACCCCTACGAAAGAGGAGTTGAGCGCGGAAGAGATGGTGGAGCAAGGCGTTTTCAAGGAGGCGGAGGAGACGGTCAAATGGTTCAAAGATCTCTTTGGCGAAGACTACTACATCGAACTCCAGCGCCATGAGACGCAGAAGCCCGACGGCGACCAGGAGGTGTATGAGCGGCAGAAACAAGTGAATCCCTTCCTTATCGCGCTCGCGCGTAAGTACGGTATTAAGGTCATAGCCACCAATGACTCGCACTTTGTCAACGAAGAGGACGCCGAAGCGCATGACCGGCTGATCTGTTTGAGCACCAACCACTTTGTCAACGACGCCAACCGCATGCACTACACCAAACAGGAATGGATCAAGACGCCCGAAGAGATGGCTGCTATCTTCTCCGACATACCCGAGGCGCTGGAGAACACCCAGGAGATTGCAGACAAGGTGGAGATATACGATATCGACCATGGAGCTATCATGCCCAAATTCGACATCCCCGCTTCATTCGGCAAGGAGGAAGACTACCCGGACCGTCTGGCGTTCGAATCCGCCTATCTGCGCCACCTCACCATGGAGGGCGCCAGAACCCGGTATGGAGAAGAGCGGCTGGAGAACGACGAGGAGTTGAAAGAGCGTATCGAGTTTGAGCTGAATACCATTATCAAAATGGGGTTCCCGGGTTATTTCCTTATCGTCATGGATTTCATCCGCGCCGCCCGTGAAGAGCTGGACGTGTCAGTCGGTCCGGGACGTGGTTCGGCTGCCGGTTCGGTAGTAGCCTACTGCCTGCGGATCACCGATCTGGACCCGCTTAAATACGACTTGCTGTTCGAGCGTTTCCTGAACCCCGACCGTATTTCCCTCCCTGATATAGATACCGATTTTGAGGATTGCGGCCGCGGCAAAGTGCTGGATTATGTCAGCCGCAAGTACGGCGAGACACATGTCGCACATATCGTCACCTACGGCAAACTGGCTACCAAATCCGCCCTTGCCGACATGGGGCGCGTGCAGCAAGTACCCTTATCCAAGGTGAACGAACTGAAAGCGCTAATCCCCGACCGCGAGTTCCCGGATTCGATCATGAGCAAACTGCCCAAAGGAGCCAAGAAGCCCAAGGTGAACCTCCGTTCGTGCTATGAGTTAGTGGACGAGTTGGAGCATGAGTATAAATACGGAGACCCCAATATCCGCTCTACGCTCGAGTATGCGGCACGGCTGGAAGGAACGATCCGCCAGGTAGGTGTACACGCTTGCGGTGTGATCATCGGAGCGGACGACCTGACCAATTTCGCCCCGTTGAGTTCGGTGGAGGACAAAGCCAGCAAACGGCGCGTACTGGTCACCGAATACGACGGCCATGTGGTGGAGTCGGTCGGACTGATCAAGATGGACTTCCTCGGGCTCATCACCCTAACTATCATCAAAGAATGTCTGCGGAACATCAAGAAAGCCCGCGGCATAGACATCGATATCGATCATATACCTATTGACGATGCAGAGACCTACAAACTGTTCCAGGAAGGGCGCACGGTAGCGGTCTTCCAGTTTGAGTCAGGAGGCATGCAGAAATACCTCCGCGAACTGAAACCTACCGTCATCGGGGACCTCATCGCCATGAACGCTCTCTATCGTCCGGGACCGATGGATTATATCCCACAGTTCATCCGTCGCAAGCAGGGTCTGGAGCCTGTCACCTACGATCTGCCCGTCATGGAGAAATACCTCAAGGACACCTACGGCGTAACCGTCTATCAGGAGCAAGTCATGCTTCTGAGCCGCCTGCTGGCTAACTTCACCCGCGGCGAGAGCGACAAACTGCGTAAGGCGATGGGTAAGAAACAGTTAGCCGTGCTGGCGTCACTCAAGGACAAATTCATGGAAGGCGGCAAGGCGAACGGACACGACCCCAAGATACTGAATCAGATATGGGAGAAATGGGAGAAATTCGCCTCCTATGCGTTTAACAAATCGCACGCGGCATGCTATTCATGGGTAGCCTACCAGACCGGCTATCTCAAAGCCCATTACCCCGCTGAGTTCCTGGCGGCCAACCTCACCGTCCACAAGGACGATATCAAGGAGGTAACCAAACTGATGGACGAATGCAAAGCACTGGGACTGAGCGTGCTCGAACCCGATGTCAACGAATCCGAACTATCCTTCACGGTAAACAAAGACGGCGCCATCCGGTTCGGTCTGGGAGGCATCAAGGGCGTAGGAGAAGGAGCGGCTGAGGCTATCATACGCGAGCGCGAGGCACACGGCAAATACACCGGAATATTTGATTTTCTGGAGCGTGTCAATCTGCAATCCTGCAACAAGAAGACAATCGAGAACCTCGCCAAAGCGGGTGCTTTCGAGTGCTTTGACGACATCTACCGCGAACAGTTCTTCGGCACGGACGAGTATGGCGACACAGGGCTGGAACTGCTGATGAACTACGGTAACAAATGGCAGGCGGACCAAGCCTCCAATGCCAACTCGCTCTTCGACGATTTCGACATCGCGGTGGAGGTGAAACACCCCGATCTGCCGCAAGTACCGCGGTGGAACACGATCGAGCGGCTCAACAAAGAGAAGGAACTGATCGGTATCTATCTCTCCGCCCACCCGTTGGACGAGTACGAATACGAGGTTCGGGAACTATGCAACCTCACCGCGCATGAGTTGTCGCTTTTCGATATATGGCGCCGTGCGGATGCGCGTGCAGACGCCGAATACCACATACGGACTGCCATTGCGGAGATGACACCCAAGGAGGACCTGCCGCAGGAAGAGACACTCGACTACGGCTCTCCGGAAACCGAAGAGGACGAGGTGCCGGTAGTAGTGGCACAGAAGCCCGTACAACCCGCTGCACCCGAAGAAGACAGACCGGTGCTCCCGTCCGAATTCATCGCGGCGCACAAGAACCAGATCAGCCTCTTCGGAGGTATCGTTACCGAAGCCGAACAGCGCATCAGCCAGAAAGGAAACCCGTACGGCAGATATACAATAGAGGACTACACCGGCAGCTATACCATTACGCTCTTCGGTTCCGCCTACTCCCAGTTTGCCCACATGATGCTGAAGGATCTGTATGTCCTCATTACCGGCGTCATCCAGCAGAAAGGAGCCGGACAGCGGTGGTTCAAGGAGCAACCGGAGGAGAATGCCGAATATGAGTTTATGGTGCAGAAAGTAGAGATGCTGAACGAGGCTCAGGAGAAGCGCACCGAGGGCATAAACATTACTCTCCCGCTGAACAGGCTGACGCGTGAAGTAGCCGACGAACTGGCGGAGCAGGTACGTTCCTCCAAGGGACACGGACGGCTGCATATATCGGTCTATAACCCTACCAACCGCCAGACGGTAGCGCTCACCAGCCGAGACCATGCCATACATGTCACACCGGGTTTCTACCGATGGCTCTCCAGACGAAGACAAGATGGAATTTTGGATTTTAAAGTAGTCAGCAATCAATGAAAATAGGTATCTACGGAGGCAGTTTCAACCCCGTGCATTTCGGGCATACAGGGCTGGCCGAATGGGTGCTCGGTCATACCGATCTGGACGAGATATGGTTCATGGTCTCGCCCAACAACCCTCTCAAAGAGGCGCATACCCTCGCCCCCGAACAGGAGCGGCTGGAGGGAGTACGCAAGGCTGTGCAGGACATTCCGGGGCTCAAAGCATCGGATTTCGAGTTCTCCCTACCCCGTCCTTCTTACACAGCCAACACCCTGCGGGAACTGCAGAAAGCCTATCCGCAGCATGAGTTCTCACTCATCATCGGCGAAGACAACTACCGGATCATTGACCGGTGGAAGGAATACGAATACATCCTGTCCCATTTCCGCATTTTCGTCTATCCCCGCCACGGGACCCAACCGGAAGAAATGCCTCAATATTCAACGTACCATGTTCAACTCCTCTCCGGCGCGCCGCTTTTCGACATATCCTCGTCTTTTCTCCGCGCCCAGGAGTACCTGTATTCTTCGCGGCCGCCGTTTCATATCGTAGGCGCCGCAGCCTACAAACCGGGGTTTGACAACATGCACCGTCTCATGGCGCATTTAGGCAATCCGCATGAGCAGTTGCGCGCCGTACATGTAGCCGGCACCAACGGCAAAGGCTCCACCTCCCATCTTATCGCCGCAGCGCTGCAGGCTGCGGGGCTCAAAGTGGGGTTGTACACCAGTCCCCATCTCGTCTCACTCACGGAACGCATCCGCATCAACGGCATGCCGATCCCAAAGGAAGAAGTGGTGCGTTTTGTAGAGCAGAACAAGGCTTTTCTGGATGAGATACAGCCTTCTTTCTTTGAGACAATGACCGCCATGGCTTTTGCCTATTTCGCGCAGGAGAAAGTGGATGTAGCGGTAGTGGAAACAGGGCTGGGAGGACGGCTGGACAGCACTAACATACTGATGCCTATCCTGTCTGTCATTACCAATATAGGAATGGACCACACCGAGTTTCTGGGTTCTACGCTGCCTCAGATAGCCCGGGAGAAAGCCGGAATCATCAAACCCGGTGTCCCCTGCGTCATAGGAGAGACCCATCCGCAGACGATGAATGTCTTCCTCCACCGCGCGCGCGAGTGCGGTATATTAGGAGAAGGTCTCGAAACGACCCGTTGCCGTATCTGGTTTGCCGACCAGTGCGGGTATCTGCGTTCACGCCGGCTTCGCGAGGCACCGGAATGCGATCTCAAAGGGATCTACCAGGACCTCAACCTCCAGACCGCATATGTGGCACTGCAGGTATTACGTAATTACGTCATTACGTCATTACGACACTACGAGAAATTCACGTCCTTGGGTCGGGAAGCCATCGCGGAGGGTTTTGCCCATTGCGCAGCAATGACCGGTCTGCACGGGCGGTGGGAGACGCTCCGTGAGCATCCGCTCGTCATATGCGACACCGGGCATAACAGTCATGGTCTCCAGTATGTCGCCAAACAACTCAAGACCCTGTCCAACCCGCATGTTTGGATCGTGTTCGGGATGGTGAACGACAAAGACACAGATGTCGTCATGCGCCTTCTGCCTACAGGAGAGAAATACCGCTATCTCTTCACGCGTCCGGACACGCAGCGCGCCCGGTCCGCAGAAGAAATGCTCAGCCTGTGGGGAAAAGAAGGGAAGGCTATTGACAAACCCGATGAAGCTATCCGTTACGCGTTGGAACATGCCGGAGCGGAAGATGCGGTCTTTATCGGAGGAAGTAATTATTTAGTAGGATATGCTATATCGTTGTTTGCACATAAACACTGATTTTGCCGAGGAATGGCAGAAGGACCTGTTTGACCAGCACATGTGTGATCTGGGAGTGGACACTATTGACGCCGGTTCATCCCCGGAGCAAGGCGGAGCGGACTATTATATCCCTTCGGACCTATGGCAGCAGCACCAAGGGGAGATCAGAGAATACCTTTCATCTTTCAATTTTCCATTTTCCGTTTCCGAGGTCCCGGACGAGAACTGGAATGCGGTATGGGAGTCTGAGCACCCGGTGCAGGAACTGCCGTTGGGCGTAAGGATCGTGCCTCATTGTGCGTTCGGAGCCGGATACCATGAGACGACCTCTATGATGATTGAGCAGCTGTTAGAGACCGACCTGACCTGCAAGAGGGTCTTGGACAACGGCTGCGGGACGGGGGTCTTAGGTATCTTCGCCAAGAAACGCGGCGCAGAAGAAGTGACAGCCATTGACATAGACGACAAGAGCGTAGAAAACACGCTTGAGAACGCAGCGCTCAACGGGGTCAGGATAGACGCAAAGTTGGGAGATCTATCTGCTTTCGACTTTCGGCCTTCTTCTTTCGACCTGATCCTCTCCAATATCCATCGTAATGTCCTTTTGGCGCAGATGCAGACCTATGCACAACTCTTGACGCACGGAGGCGAGTTATGGATCAGCGGCTTCTATGAAACAGACTGCCATGCTCTCCTCGCCGCAGCGGAAGAACAGGGCCTTCAGTATCTCAAAACCCGTGAGAAGGGCGAATGGCGTATGATGCTATTCCGCCACCCGTAACTTTTTACCTTTCAACGATCGCGTCTAACCGAGCGAACGCTTTCTCCAGATCGTCATTCACCACGACCCGGTCGAACTGAGGTTTGAAACTCAGTTCGTATTCCGCTTTCGCCAGGCGTTTCTCTATCATCTCGGGCGAAGTGTCTCCTCGTCCCTCGAGCCTGCGTCGCAGTTCGTCTATCGACGGAGGACAGATAAAGACCGAGACCGCCTTGTCGCCCAATATCCTTTTGAGGTTTACTCCCCCTTTGACATCCACGTCAAACAGCACTTGTTTGCCAGCCGCTTCGATGCGCTCGATCTCGGTTTTCAGCGTGCCGTAATAGAGACCTTCATAGACCTGCTCGTATTCGATGAACTCATCGCGGGCGATACGCTCGCGGAACTCATCAGCGGAGATGAAATAGTACTCCCTGCCGTTCACTTCCTGTCCCCGCGGAGGTCTGGTGGTGCAAGAGACAGACAGTTCAAATTTCCCGGGGTATTTATGCAGCATGTGCTGCACCATTGTTGATTTACCGCTCCCCGAAGGCGCACAGAAAATATAGATCATAATTATTTACGATGTACGATTTACGATGTACGATTTAGAGCACATTGAGGACTTGTTCTTTTATTTGCTCCAGTATATCTTTCATCTTGACGACAATGATCTGCATTTCGCTTTGGTTCGATTTGGAGCCGAGGGTGTTGATCTCGCGTCCCATTTCCTGCGCGATGAAGCCTAATTTCTTCCCCACTCCGGCGCCGCTCCCCGAATGTTTTATCTGCGTGTCGAGGCTCTCTCCCATTGTCTCGCGGAAATACTTGATATGGTTGGTGAGCCGCACTTTCTCCTCGGTTATGTCCAGTTTCTCGAGGTAATAGATCATCTCCTGTTCCAGTCTGTTGCGGTCAATCTCCGCCTGTGTCTGTGCGGAGAGTTGCGCGAGGTTCTGTTCCAGCCTCTCTTTGATCTTGGTGACCCTGCCTTTCTCAAACGGCTCCACCTGCGCCAGCAGATCGGCTATAGCGTCCAGTTTCTCTGTGAACATAGCCTGCAACGCCGCTCCTTCCTGTATCCGGAAAGCGACGAACGCATCAAGTGCTTCATCCAGCATCGTCTGTATCCCCTGCCATTCCTCGTCCGTCAGGTTCGTCTCCTCGTCCGGGTTCTTCATCACGTCCGGCAGTCTCATTATAGCCGCCATCACCTCAGCCGGGACGGGCGTACCGAAATGTTCGCTGTACTGCCTTGCGTACTCCTCCGCCGCCGACCAGTTCAGCGCTGCCTTCGTACTTGGTACTTCGTCACTTTGTACTTCAATAACAAGGTCCACTTTTCCTCGCTCGATTCTCTTCGTCACGAGGTTGCGCAACTCCAACTCCTGTGCACGCAGTGCGGGAGACAGCCGGACGGTCAGGTCCATTGCTTTGGAGTTCAACGACCGGATCTCGCAAACAATCTTGCGGCCCCGGAATTGGCTTTCGGTTCTGCCATAACCTGTCATGGATAATATCATGTCATTTACGATTTAGTCATTTACCATTTGGTCATTTATTTTCCGATGCAGAATTTACTGAATATGTTTGCCAGCACCTCTTGGTTGGTTATCTGTCCTGTCACTTCTCCCAGTGCATCGATGCAGTCCTTCAGATCCATAGCTAACAGTTCGCCGGACAGGCAGTCATGCATCCCCTGTTGCACGCGGGTGATGGCTTCATGTGCCCGGCATACCGCCTCATAGTGCCTCGCGTTGGAGAGGGTGACGGCTCCGGTGTGCATGGTCTCCCTTGCTGCCCGCACGAGTTCCCGCCGCAACGGCTCTATATCCCCCTTCTTTGCAGATATATATATTCTTTCGTCCTTGGTAGCCGGTAGATGGTCCGATAGTCCTTCTATCAGGTCCGCCTTGTTCACCACCTCAATCACCGTCCCCGAACATGGTAGGTCGTCCCTTTGTACTTCGTTGGTAGCCGGTACTTCCACCCTGACCACTATCTGCGCCTGTTCTGCTGCTTTGCGGCTGCGTTCGATACCCATGTTCTCCAGTTTGTCGCCTGTCTCGCGCAAACCGGCGGTGTCTATCAGCCGGAAGAGGATCCCGTCGATGACGAGTGTGTCTTCTATCGTGTCGCGGGTGGTACCTTGTATGTCGCTCACGATAGCGCGCTGTTCGCCCAGCAAGGCATTCAGCAGCGTCGATTTGCCTACGTTCGGTGCACCGATGATGGCTACCGAGATACCGTTTCTGATGGCGTTTCCCGTTCGGAAAGAAGCCATCAGGTCCGCCAGTTTGCTTTCTATCTCTTCCGCGAGACGTTTCAGTTCGGAGCGGTCGGCGAACTCCAATTCCTCATGGTCTGCGAAGTCCAACTCCAGTTCTACCAGCGATGTGAAATGCAGCAGCCGTTCTCTTAGTTCGTTGAGGGCGTTGGAGACCGCTCCTCTGAGCTGGCTCAGCGCGAGGTCTTTCTCTGCTTTGCTCTGCGCGGCGATGAGGTCCGCCACCGCCTCTGCCTGACTCAGGTCAATCTTGCCGTTGAGGAATGCTCTCCGTGTGAACTCTCCCGGTTCGGCAGCGCGGCAACCGGCGTCTATCAGCCACCGCAACAGCTCCTGCTGGATAAAGAGACTGCCGTGGCAGGCTATCTCCACCGTCTCTTCGCCTGTGAACGAATGGGGTGCGCGGAAGACCGTGCACAGCACCTCGTCCAATACCTCCTTATCTCTTTCAATCCTCCCGAAATGCACGGTGTTGGCTTTGACTCCGGCCAAGGGCACACGTCCGCGGAAGAGCGTATCCACGATAGCGATACTCCCTTCTCCGGATACCCGTACGACGGCTATTCCCCCCGTTCCGTACGGTGTTGATATGGCGCAAATAGGTTCCATTACGATTCAGCGTGCAAAGGTACAACAAAAATTGCACATACGCAAGAAAAAAACAGAAAAACGCGCGTGCTCTTGCATAATTCAAAAATTTGTTGTACCTTTGCAGCCAAATTGGGATTTTAACTAAAAAACGATTATGAGAAAATATCTTTTTATCTGCCTGTTGGCATTAGCGGCTTGCATGGGAAGTTGTACGTACCCGACGTACCATAATACGTATATTACGGAGGATAGCAAGTTCAATAAGAAGACCGTGGATCTGGTAGTAGCACAAGATAAATGGACGTTCGACGAAACAGTGAACCAGTTCTACTGCCATTTCGACGTAGAGGAGCTGACCGAGCAAGTGTATAACTACGGCGAAGTGAGCGTGAGCCACGAGTACAACAGCGGCAAAAACAATGCCTACCAGGTAGCACTACCGGAGACGACCTACAAGATGGAAGAAGAAGTGGACACGGATGGGAAGCCGACGGGCAACAAGTTCTATTACCAGCAGCATTTAGATTACGCCTATGGCGTAGGCTTCATAGAAGTGTTCTGCACCATCTCCGATTTCTATTACGAGGAAGGCTGGACTCCGGATCCTATGCTGTTCCGGTTGCAGATGAGCTATTAAAGGATTCGTAATCCGTAATCCGTAATCCGTAATCCGTAATTCGATTTACATATTAGGTCCCTGTTCAGCGGAGAGCCGCGAGCAGGTAGTACTCACCGCGGGGCAGATAAAGGCCGTTTGCGGTGAGATGCCTTTTATTTTCCGCGCGGGCGCATGGAAGCCGCGCACGAGTCCGCACACGTTCCGCGGCGTAGGCGAAGAGGCCTTAGGATGGCTGGCAGAGGTGAAGAAGGCGTTTGGCATGGATGTTGCTACAGAGGTAGCAACTCCGGAGCATGTACAGAAAGCGATTGCAGCCGGCATAGACTATCTGTGGATCGGCGCCAGGACAAGTGCAAACCCGATAGCGGTGGAAAACCTCGCCCAGGCCCTCTCCTCAAGAGAGGGAGGACAGATAAAGGGCATATTGATTAAGAACCCGGTGAACGAAGACGCGGCGCTATGGATAGGCAACATAGAGCGGTTGGAGAAGACAGGGATACCCGTCCTGGCGGTACATAGAGGTTGCGGGCACCGTCCTTGCTGGGCGATGGCGCATCAGGTGCGGCTGGCGCGGCCGGACATACCGATGCTGCTGGACCCGAGCCACATGAGCGGCGATTCCGCCAAAGTGCCGGAACTGATGAACAAGATATACGAGCTGGGTCTGGACGGGGCGATGGTAGAGGTGCATTGCCATCCGGAGCAAGCGCTGTCCGACGCCAGGCAGCAGATAGAGCCTTCTTCGTTAGCGAAGATAGTCGAAAGTCAAAAGTCGAAAGTCGAAAGCAAAAAGACCGAATTGAATTGGTTGCGGGCGGAGATAGACGAGCTGGACGAGAAACTATGGGACACGATAGCCGCACGAATGGATGTCAGCCGGCGGATAGGAGAATGGAAGAAAGCCAACGGCGTAGCACCACTCCAGCCGGAACGGTACGAGATGATAGTTGAAAGACTAAAAGCCCCCCAGCCACCTAAAGGGGGAGGATTGCGGACGGAGTTTAAGTTGGCGTTATGGGAGTTGATTCATGAGGAGAGCCTGCGTCAGCAAAACTGACGAATTAAAAATTCAAAATTAAAAATTCAAAATTAAGAATACGAATTGAAAAAGTTAAGGTACATAGTAATTTTGATCCTGTGCTTCGCCGGGATGGCGAGTGCGCAGGAGGTGACAAGTATATCGGGTACGGTAGTGGACGGCGACACGGGCGAGACACTGCCGTTCGTACAGATATATTTCTTGAAATCAACCACCAGCAAAGGCATGATCCCGTCGGAGATAGGTACGACGAGCGATATAGACGGTAACTTCTCTATCAGCAACAGTGCCGGCTACAACACGCTGAACTTCCAGATGTTGGGCTACAAGACCGAGATGCTGACCCTCCGCAAGGGTCAGAACCGCAAGAACGTGAAGGTCAAGATGACTCCGGACGTTTACGGTCTGCAAGATATCGTCGTGACGCCGAAGCACCGCAAACGGGATTACAAACGCAAAGGCAACCCTGCGGTAGAGTTGATCAAGAACGTGATCGCACACAAGGACTCGTTCTGCGTCAAGACCGTTGACCAATACACCGCCAAGAGTTACAGCCGTATGTCTTTTGCGCTGGATAACATCAAGGTGAACTGGGAAAAACCGTTCTGGAAAGATTTCGCCTTCGTGAAGAAATACGTTGACACGACGGGCGTGTACCCGAACGTGACCGTCAGCATCCGCGAACACCTGAACACGGAATACTACCAGAAACGCCCTCACCGCGAAAAGAAGATCCTGGACAAGAAACGTATCTTCGGTATCGAAAGCGTGATAGGCTCGGAGTCGTTCCAGCAGAATATAAACGCCATCTTCAAGGACGTGGACATCAACGACAACAGCATGAACCTGCTGTTCAACCGCTTCGTCTCGCCGCTGAGCAGCACGCTTGCCGTCAGTTTCTACCAGTACTACATCATGGACACGATCATGGTGGACGGCTATCCGTGTATAGACCTGGCGTTCGTGCCGGTGAACTCGGAGAGTTACGGCTTCACAGGGCACCTCTATATCGTGAATGACAGCACGTTCCGCCTGAAGAAATACGCGATCAACATCCCGCCGGACATCAACCTCAACTTCGTCAGCAACTTCTCTATTGAGCACAGTTACAAGCAACTGGAGAACGGCCTATGGGCACCGGACAGGACAAGCACCTACGCCAAATTCTATATCATCAACAACAAACGCGGTATGTTAGCCCGCCAGACCAAGATATACACAGGCTGGGACATGGAGACCCCTATAGCAAAGGAGACCTTCTCCAACCTGAACGGTCCGGAGCCGGAGGTCAACGACACAACGGCAGAGTTGGTGTGGGAGGGTCAATGGACGGACGAGATGCGTCCGGAGCCGCTGACCAAATACGAGAGTTCGGTAGTCGATCTGGTACGCGAGTTCACCAACACGCCTAAGTTCAACAGTCTGGCGCTCTTTGTGAACGCCGTCACGACAGAGTATATACCTACCCGCAAAGCGGAATTCATGTACCTCAGCAAGTTCGATTTCGGACCGATATACAACTTCGTCAGCTGGAACATGTTAGAGGGCGTGCGTCTGCGCGTCGGCGGCGGTTCGACGGCGCGGCTGCACGACCAGTTCTTCTTCCGCGGATATGTAGCCTTCGGTACCAAAGACCTGCTGCCGAAATACAGCGCGACACTCGTCTATTCGTTCAACAAGCACAAGAACCAGCCGTACGACGGACTGAGACACCACTTGCAATTCATGGCGCAATACGACATCGAGGAACCGGGTCAGGTGAACGACGTAGTGCGAAGGGACAATATTCTGATGTCCATTCCTACCAGCAGGCCGACCATGCCGTTCGCCCAGTATGTCTTCCACGCCAAGGCGGAATACATGAAGGAATGGCGGAACAACCTGATGCTGAAGGCGAGCTTCGATTTCACGAACAACCGCGCTGCCGGTTCGCTGCGGTACGACCGCGTGGACTACACGAGGCATATTAACGGAACGGACACCACTTTCTCGCAATCGCTGAGCAACATAGGCTCGTACCGCAACTACGAGGGTGTGTTTGAGTTGGAGTACTCGCCCGGCTCCATGATAGGTATCGACCGCGAGGGAATAAAGAACCCGTGGGGACTGGAGAAAGATGCACCGACAATCAATCTGCGCCACACCGTGGGCTATCTGGACGACCGGCACAACGGCGGCGACGGATTTATCTACAACAAGACGGAAATCATGTTTGACAAGCGTTTCTGGTTCTCCGCTTTCGGACATTTGGACATGCGTATCAAGACCGGCATGATATGGCAGAAAACGCCGTTCACCAAACTGCATATACCCGAGACGAGCACCAGTATCCTGTTGGGTCAGCGAAGCTTCAACCTGATGAAACCGATGGAATTCATGATGGACGAATATGTATCGCTTTTCGCAACCTATTACTTCAAAGGATGGATCCTGAACCGCATTCCGGGTATTAACAAACTGAAGCTGCGCGGCGTGGTGTCCTTCTCCGGTGTCTATGGCGGTCTGACCAAGAAGAACAACCCTTATCTGGAGACAGGAAGCGGTCTGTATGACTTCCCGCACACGGCGTGGGAGAACGGAATCGTAGACAACGCGTTTGACCAGCAAGGATATATCAAAGACGGCTATCGCACCAGTTCCCCGATCGGCAAACTGCCGTACATGGAGATCACTGCCGGATTTGAGAATATCCTCAAATTCATCCGTATTGACTACATCCGCCGAATCACGTACAACGACTATGAGTTGCCGTACATGATCCAGAAGATGGAGATGATAGACCCGACACGTCCTACCATGGGATACAGACCCGCCGTGGACGAGAACGGCGACCCGGTCATGATCCATGGCCGCAGACGAATAGCCGCATGGGGACGAAACGGAGTCAAGATAACTGTCAGAATCTCGTTGTAAATCCTATATATTATGAAAGACAAAATAGCAGGAATAGCACTCCTAATGTCTCTTGCATTACTGCCGGTATCCATTACCGCTCAGGAAGACAGCAAGATACAGTTAAAATTAGACGAAGCGAAAGCCAAGTTAGTGGAGTTCAACACGGAGCACATGATCGATTCGCTGGACCAGGAGAAATTACCCCGGCTTGTTTCCGGAGGTTTGCTGGCGAACGCCAACATGAGCAATTTCATCATCACCCGCAACAACAAGCCCATGAGTTCCTACATGCATATAGGCGGCGAGTTCGGCGGATTCATGGACTTCCGGATTACCAAGCATTTCTCCATCCAGCCGCAGGTGATCTTCACGGCGCACCAGAACTATTTCGCAGCCACCGACACAGCCAACCACCTATGGTCATTCGGCATGGACATACCGGTGTATTTCTTAGGCCGGTTCGGCAATATGGAGAAGGGTTATATCCAGTTCGGCGGCGGAATATTCACCCATTTCACTTTCGCGTCCAACATAGCGGGCAAGTTCAAGAACGTAGATGAGTCGACAGCCGTGGCAACTCCCGCCACTCCTACCGACACCCACGACTACAGCAGACTGTACAGCCTGCACGACAACCATTTCGGCGTAGCGGTGACGGTAGGGTACGAATTCCCGATAGGCATTCAGATTAACGCCCATTACAAAGTCAGTCTGTCCGACATAGCCGGATTCTACAAGGAATACAAAGGCCAGGAGATAGCCAACGCCATGATCTACCCGCAGTCCGTTTCCTTAGGAATCGGGTACAGGTGGAAGTAACGTTCAGCGGCGGTGGAAGAAACGATAGACCGGCAGGAAAAAGCGTAGCCAGCGGCGATAAGATGGAGGCAGAATGAACGGCTGGATAGCAGCATTGCGGATCGAGCACGCCACCCAATAGCGCCGGATAGCCATTCCCTCCGGATAGCGCATGAGATACGCCCTTGCTTCATCACGAGCAAGGGTGTTTTTATGCACATCACCCTTGGGATGGGTGATAGAGAGGCGGTCGTCAATCTCTACCCGCATACCCCAATGGCGCGCATAGAAACAAGCCACGAGATCCAGTCCCCAGCCGTGCGGATTGATGTCCAGCGGCTCCAGCTGCTTATATACCGGAGCAGCATACATACCCAACATACCCTCCGCAAAAGCCACGGAGCGGCGTCCGCTATGACGCGAATAAGACCACGCCACCCAGGTATAGGAGTCATCCGCATGGGAAGGACAATAGACACCTACCCCCTCGAAAGACTCCGAGAGAAGAATATCTTTGAGCTGCATCAACGCCTCATGCGAGATCTGCACATCCGAGCATATGAAGAACAAGTATGGGTAATGCCCCTCGTCCGCCATAGTCACCGCATGGTGCATCATTCCGGAATAGAACACATTAGGCAGATAGACCGTGTCGCCGTCGCACGGATCGGGACGCTGGCCGCTGTCCGCATCTATAATATGACACCGGAAATACGGACGAAGCTCATGGTAGAGGAACTCCGCATTGGACGCTTCATGATAATTGAAGATACAAAAAAGAATCTCACTTGCTTGCATTGCGTTTTCGGATTAGTTTGCTTTTTCCCAGCCATTGGGGCAGGATAATAACTCCGGCTACCAGGTAATAGTAGTAGGTACACAGACGCCAGATAGAGGTGATGACGACGGTGGACATCTTCTGCGTTATGAACTCGCCCAGGAAGCCGTCAAACATCACCTCGGCAAAGCCGCTTCCGCCCGGAGTAGGAACAATCATCGTAACGATTCCCAAGATATACTGGCGTGCGAAACACATCATGTTGTCTGCTCCGGTAAGGGGATTGAAGATCATGATAGCCATGTTCGCTATCAGGAAGCGGAAGCCCCAAATACCCGCCGTAGAAACGATCATTTTCACCCAATAGCCTATCTTCTCATGCTTGATCTCCTGGGCACACTGGCGGATCTCCACCGCCGTACGCAGCGCACGATAGCGATAGCGGCGGAGGAATTTGAGAGAGCAGACAAGCCCCACTATCTTGATAAAAACAGAAGGTTTGCAGAACAAGCCGATAAAGAGCAAGGTGACCCATACGAACTTCATCGCATAGCCAATGATAAACGCCCAGAGGTAGCCGTATTGGAAATAGCCTTCGGCAGTAAACAGCTCGCCATAAGGTATTAACAGCAGCAGAAGGGGGAAAAGCACGATCATCAGCATCTCGTCCAGGAAAAGCGCCAGAACCGTCATGGAGGTCGCTTTGCTATATTTAATGCCCTCCCTATGCAGGAAGATCACCTCCAGGGACGAGCCGCCGGCAGCAGAAGGAGTGACCGCCGAAGTGAACTCATAGAGCATGCGCACCCGGAACAGCTGGCTGAACCTCAGCGGGAGTCCGGACATGACACGCATCCTGTACATACCCGAGAAATCCTTGAAGAGCGTAAAAAGAACCACCAAGAGAACAAAGACCCACCAGTTCTCGGCAAGAGTGATCGGGCCCTGCGGAATGTCGTCGTGCATCTCGCGCCAGAGCATATACCCTACTCCGATCAGACCGAAGAGAATCGGCCAGACGACCATAGAGGGTTTGAAGCGCGAAGCTACAGAACGGTTTTCCGAGACTGTCTTATTGGTGTTGCTCATCGGGTTTATGCTTCGTATGTTTGGATAAATTTCGCTATGTTCACGGCTCCGTTTCCGTCATTGCGGATAGCTTCCTCCGCCTCCTTGTATATATCCAGGATGGAGGGGTCCGTCACACATTCATTCACCCAACGGACAATCCGGTGCGACTGGGTGAAGAAACGTCCGCAGTTAAGAATCGAGGTAAAGAGGTGCATCGATTCATATTCGATATGGGAGGCGCAATAGAAGACACCGATAGGAACCCCCATCAGCGCACTATCCAGCATGGCGTTAGGTCCTCCCTTGGTCAGCAAGACATCTGACGCCCGATTCAGTTCATATACCTTAGGCACGAACTCATACGGGCGTAAGTCGATCTTAGGAGCCACACGGTCCCTGAGTTTCATCAGACGGTGATAAAGCCGTTTGTTCGTACCGCAGACAGCGATCAGCGTAATCGGATGCTTGACATGCGCCAGCAACGCCATCACCACCCTGCTCATGCCGGAGCGGCCGTACCCGCCAGCCGCCACCATTACGGTAAAGCGGTCTTGTGGCAGTTCGTATTTGGCGCGGTAGAAAGACTTGTCCTCCGTCACGTCCATGATCTCCTTGCGGGTCACAAAAGGCACAATCATCAGTTGCTTGCGGGTAAAATCATGGCGCAGCGCGTCGTGGAAAGCCAGACGGCAGTTGACCACAAATTTATCTACGCGGATATTCCACCAGTTATGTACGTTGTTATCGGGATCGTAAGTAACCACCTTGACATGCGGGTCCACCATGTCCCTATACTGGGTAGCGAGGAAGGAAGTCAGGTAGTGGGTGTCAATAATAATATCCGGCTGAATCTCTTTCAGAATATCAAAATATACCTTTCTCTGGCGGCGATATAACGTATTGACCACAAACGGCAAGGAATTATGAATACCGAAGATATGGGTAGCCGCCATCTGGATATAGTTATGCCAGGGGAAGGTGTTCGCCCATTTGACATCACGGATGAACTGCTTCTCCAGTTTTAGCAAAGAAGGATGAGCCTGAAAGGTATATTTGCGAATCACCTCTATATCGGGGTCGTGGAGCGCGTCAATAGCGTCTGCGATAGAATTAGCCGTAGTAATATGGCCAAAACCCGCCTCGATATAAGTCACCAGCACACGTTTCTTGGTATGTTTTTCAGTCATATTGATTTATGATGATTTACTTTGGGCGGCAAAATTACAAAAAAAATCCCACATACGCAAATATATGTGGGACTTTTTCAAAATTGTAACTTATTTTCAGGCTTATTGGCAGATAATTTTGCCGGATACCAGTCTCTTGGCGGTGTCACCCTTGAGCATTTGCATGAAGGTCTTGTCGCCGTAGAGGAAGGTATAGAAATATATCTGCCCCGGATTTATATCCACTATCAGACCGGAGCCGGTATTCAGTACATCATTAAGGCGTTCTCCCGTTACCAGGTCTTCTACCAGATCTACATCGTTCGGGTCTGCCGTAGGCACTTTCTCGTAGAAGAGACGGTGTCCGTTCTGATCGAAGAGGGCGAAATGAACGTCCTTGCGAATCGTACCTACAAAGAGCTGGTTCGTACCGGGCAGACGCTTGATCACTACGTCGTTCGCCGTGGGTTCGAGCGTCTCGTTGATGGAAGAGATCGCAAAATGGATATAATAGTGCATCTCGGATCCATCGTCCGCCGTAACAATAATCATACATGTATCTCCGGCAGAAACCTCACGAACCGACACCTCGGCATTCTCCGAATGCGGTATTGCTTCTACGCCCGGCGCAGTAGCACCCTCGCGGAGGTAATAAGTATAGAAGGTGACATCCGAGGCGAAATTGCTAATTGAATCCCCGTCCAGAAGGATCGCGCTCAAGAAGCAATCGTTATCTTTGGCGATCGACTGGGAGATAGTATAAGTGATCTCGGTATTGCCGTCCTGCGCTACTACACGGATGAAGATCGTTCCTTCCTCGTTGTCCGTGATCGTATAGGTAGCCAGCGGGTCGCTGAGCAGCGCCTGTACATCCGCTGCAGAGAAGAAGTCCGTCGAATCCGACCCGTACGGGTGCGCATACATATACTCGGTCTGGAGAGGCAGGAAACCTACCAGTTCCTCGTCTTTGATCAGGACATTCACCAAGGTAGCATCCGTCGGCTTCAGGAAATGGAAGACGAGCGAATAGATAGCCTGGTTCTCTCCGTTAGGAGCCGTGACGGTAATATCCACCTGGATATCTCCGTTCGGCAGGAGGTAATGAACGCTATCCGTCATCTGCTGCGGGTCTCTTACTATGGTCTCCACAGAAGGCAGTTGCTCCTCCAGCGGTTTCTCCGCCGAGTACGGGATATCGATTGTATAGCTATACTTGTCATAGCGGAATGGGAACTGCGCTGCAGGCAGCTGAACGCCCTCTTCGTCGCGGAGGATGATATCCTGGAGAGTAGTAATAGAAGACATGATGCGTTCGAAGGTCAGGGTATAAGTAGCCTGCGTACCGTCTTCCGCAGTTACCAGCACGGTAACAACGTCTTCATTAATCGTGATCTCAACCACCTGGATCTCCTCTTTCTTGATAACCGTGACAACAGGAACGGAAGCTTCCACATCTATCTCCACTCTGTAGTTGAAGCGCTCAGCATCGTAGTTAGCCAGCGGCTTTCCGGCAAGGTTAATCATATTCAGCGTTGCTTCGCCGGATTTCTGAACCGGATAATGGATCGTGTAGGTCCTCGTAGCGCCTGTAGCAGCTGTTACTGTAATAACCGTCTTGTAACCAAGCGACTTGCTCTCCAAGGAGTCGCGAACCTGCGAAACGAGCACGCTCTGATACTCATCGCCGCTGAGGTACTCAACCGCAGGCAGCTGACCATTGAGTTCCGCTGCATACGAAGCGGTCAGTTCGTAATAATACTCATAGGTAGCCGCGTCGAAATCAGCGAGTTGCTTCTGGTCAATGAAAATCATTTGCAGCCAGTCCACATCCGATTTCTCAATCGTATAAGAAACCGTGTAGGTATTCTTCTTTCCGCTCTCGGAAGTAACAATGATCTGGCGGATGAGCTGGTTAGCTGTGGACTCAACGGTGTCCATCGTCACGGTCTGCCAGTCGTCTGCTTCCTCCCAACCCAGTTCCGGGAATGCCATAGTACCTACCGGCAGGGTCAGAGTGTAATATTTGTTTTGCGGAGCAAAGCCCTCAAGCGCCTTACCATCCTGATAAATCATAGCCAGTGTATCTGCATCGGACTGGGTGAAACGGAAGACAACGACGTAGGTGTTCTCACGGGTAGCAGGATCTTCCGCCTGTACCTTAATAGTAACCCGGTTTTTATCCGTATCCACCTCCGTGGACAGAATCTTCTGTACCACCTCCGCTTTCTGCGCCACTACTTCCGGCAGTTCGTACGTACCTACAGGCAGGTCCACCTGATAGAAGTAGTAAGCAGGATCGAACGAAGGCAACGGCTCGCCGTCAAGGAAGATCATGCTGAGGTTCGCGTTCTTGGACAGAGGCACTACGAAGTGCAGCACGTATTGGTTTTTCGTCGTACCATCCACCGCGGTTACATTCAGCAGAACGGAGTCGCCTTGTTGGTCAATTTCTACCGTCTGACCGTCCATCTTCAGTTGTGCGTTCACCTCGGGCAGGAGTGTTGTTCCGGACGGCAGGTTGATGGTATAGTTATTGTTATCCGGGTCGAACGCGAGGTCTTCATTCAGCGCACGTTCGAAGTCCACGAAGTTCTTACCGTCCAATGTAATGTTCGCCAGCGTACGGTCGTTGGATTTGTTCTCGACATAGATATTTACCTGATAGTCGGCGGTAGTAATACCATCCTCCGCCTCGACATGCAGCACATAGCGGTACTTGCTACCTTCCTCCAGGTCGGTACGGACAATCGTCACTTTCTGGAAGCGGTCGTCGGAGGTATAATCCACGTCTATCTGGCTCGTCTTGAGTGAGAGCGAATAGAAGTGACGGCCCGACTCAAAGTGCTCGTCCTTATCCCCCTGGATTGCTTCGCCGTTGACGGTTATGCCCGTCAGATCCACGCAGTGACTCGGCTCGGCATTGACGGTGAGGTTGTAATACTTGGTAGCCTTGCGGTCCTCCGACTCGACAGTGAAGACGATAGGTTCGCCCAGTTTGGCAGGCTCAACAGATATCTTCTGTCCTGCGTTAGCGGCGACATACGATATATTCGGCATCTGCGGTTGAACACGTTTCACACCGTCAGCCGGCAGAGGCAGGGTAACCGTATAAGTATCCGTAGCAGGGTCAAATCCGTCGATGAGCACGCTATCCAGCATGATACCAGCCAACGAAGCATCGCTGCTCTTCGGCCGCAGGACGCGGACACGGTAGGTTCGGGTAGTAACACCGTCTTCCGCCGTAACGGCGATGGTATATTCAACGCCTTCCGTGACGCCTTCGTCTTCATTCACGATAGCCTGCGTGGTGACAATATGCTGTTTGTCTTCCGCTGCAACGGCCTCCAAGAGCAGCGTCGTGTCGGCATAAATCTCGTACAGATCGTCGCTGAGCTCCGGCACGAAGTCGTTGTAGTTCGCTTCATCCATCAGGATCTGTGCCAGTTTGGTGTTATTCGAAAGCGCAGAAGGATAGGACCAAGTATAGGTCTTGCCTGTACCCGGCACAGCCCATGTCATCTGTGTCTCGGTCTGGACGAAGATCACGGAGTCTGCATCCTGCTCACGGATGAAGGACACGGCCTGAGCCGGTCTCGCCTCATCCTTTGTGAAGTTAGCCGCACCGAAGTCAGCTATCACGTTATCTCCGAGTGAGAACTCATGGATTGTACCATTCGGCGCGATAACAGGATCTACGCGCGTAATAGTATAGGTACCTTTCGTTCCGTCCTCTGCGGTAACGGTCAGTACGCCGTTCTGCAGCGACACTTCCTGAAGGTCGGATTTCTTAACGAACGAGATAACAGGCATTTGCTCTGCCGCCAGTTCGTAGGTCTTCACATCCGGGTCGTAAGTCAAGCCGTCTGCGATGATATTTGTCAGCGTAACGTCGTTGCTGCGCGGAGAGGTAAACTTAACGGTATAAACCAGCACTTCACCCTTCTCCGGCGTAACGGTGATCGTTACGGTAGAATCAGCAGGGTTGAAGGAGGTTGTTACCTGTTGTAAGGAGGAAGAAGGTACAGGCTGGATGTCCGGTAAGTTACGACGCGAAGCCGGCAGGGTCACAACATAATCGGTCTTGTTGGTAGCAAAACCGTTGATCATGACGGTGTCCAAGAGAAGGTTAGCCAACTCGTTACGCGTGTCGAGCGGACGTTTAACCGTCAGCGTATAGTCGGTGTAGTCCACTCCGTTCTCCGCCCAGTTGCGGATAGTAGCGGTGCGGGTCTCGAAGTCCGCATCCTTGGTCGGTGCCGACCAGACAACATCTTGCGCCTGATCGCTTACTTCTCCTGTAAAAGAGAGTATCGGTTTCTCAATACGCTCCGGATCCGTCAGGGTAGCCGAGAAAGCGTTGCCGTCTTTCTTTGCGTCAAACTCATCAACCTTCATCGAAGCGAGAGTATGGTTGAAGGAGAATTGCAACCAATCGACATACATTTCTGAAACTGTACCAAATCCTGCTGTTCCCAAGTCTCCCGATGTTCCACTATATGAGTTAAGAACGATGTTTAACAGCGTAGGTTCTCCAGCCGCCTCATTTGCGCCTCTCAAATTCAAAGTCTTAACTTTAAAATTATTGAAAGATTTAGTATCAGTAGAATCAATGACAAACTCACCTTCTGTTCCCTGGAGTATGTATATCAAATGGTTGCTATTATGTACAGTAGGTGCTTTGTAACGAATACTCAAATAATCCGGCGAATTACGGAATACGATACCGCCACTATACGTAAAGGCATTTTGTGTATTCAGAGTACCGGAAATAGTACCCAATGCCATGAAAGCAGGCACGTTACGGCAACACATCGTCCTATACGTGGTAGGCAAATATACACTACCATCAGATGCTTTTTGACATTCTTCACCAGTTTTATCTGTTATATATTTATCAGCAGCATCAGCTATCACATTCCAACCCTTTGGCTTGTTTTTATTGTTATATTTCGTTTTAGCACTCCAGTCGTCCAAATTGGCATTCGGAATGACATCGTTCTGGTAATAATACCATATCTCATATGTATTAGTGCGATTACCGTATGTTACTTCCGCCTTCCAATGTTTGGATGTCTGATCTAAGATATTGATTTCTGCGCCCTTGTTGAGTGTGTATCGGAGAATCGGCTTATCTGTTACCTTTACGATATACGAGAAGTGCTCGCGTTCAAAACCAGCGATTGTAGTGCCGTTTACCTTAATATCGGTCAGTACAGCGGGATCGGCAGTAGGAACTATCGGGTGAATGGTATAAATCTCATCCGCTACGGTATCGTTGTTCGCTTTGACGGTAATGATCGTCGGGTTGTGTACTCCACCCGGCTGGATGAATACCGTTTGTGCCTCGTAGGATTTCTCGTACTCTATGGTCAGCGAACGAGAGCCGAACGGCATTTCGACGTCGAAGTCGCGTTTTGCTTTATCCTTCAGGCTCAGTTCCTGATCCAGTTCCTTGATTCGAATCATGGAGAGCAGGTTCTTGGTCTTGAGCACTTCGCGTTTGAAGAGGATGTTATAGGTGCGTGTGTCGCCGTTCTCTGCAGTCACGATGATCTGGCTGGTCTGACCGATCGGACGTGAGATCACGTCTATCCGTTGCTCCGGTTCGTCTTTCTCAAACACCATCTGCGGACAAGCCTCAGCGCTATACGGCAGGATCACTTCATAATCCGTCTTGTTGGCACGGAAAACTATCTCTGCATCTTCGGAAGAGAGGTACAGATCCCCGAGCGCGGTGTTATTGGATTTGCGAACCGGGAACGCAACGAAGTAATCCTTGCTCGTCACGCCGTCCTGGGCTACTACATGTATCTTCGTCGTGCCGTTCGGGCGGCTGAAATACGTCGTGATCGTCTGGTTCGGCAGTTGACCTACCGGGAACACATGGGGTACGAAACGGCTGCGCCATGCAATCGAATCCTCGTAGTGGGTAGTGTCCGGGTCAAAGCCCTCTATGCTGACACCGTTGATGAGGATGTCCGCCAGAAGAGCATTGCTACTCTGAACGCGGTTATAGGTGACGGTATATGTCTTGGTAGCACCGCTCTCCGCGAGAACGATGATTTGTTGATGACTATCATCCATGTTACCTTGCATGATCGTCTGACCCTCGCGTGCCTCTACCGTCAGTTTCGGCAGTCTGGCGCCCTCATCGATATCTTGCGTATAGTTCAGCGTAGCAGGATCGAAACCGGCTATCTGCACGCCGTCCAGCAGCAGGTTCTTCAACGTAGCGTCATTGTATTTCTTGATTACAAACCGAACGGTGTAGGTGGCAGGAGTACCGTTTTCGGCAAGCACTGTGATCGCCCATTTGCCGTTTTCCGTTTGTCCAAAATAAACGACTTGTGCGTTTGCCGCCGCTTTGTAGCTGATCTCAGGATAAGCGCTTCCCGCTTCGAGCGAGTCCTCGTAATTCTTTATCTCCGGAGCAAAGCCGTTGATGAGCACTCCGTTGGCATAAATCGCTTCGAGGGCGTTGTCGGCAGACAGTTCACGATGGAAATGAATGACATAAGCCGCTTTGTTTCCCTCTGCGTCGGAGACATGCAGCGAAGCCGTGTCGCCTTTCCAGAGGACCTGTACGGTCTGCGACGGATCTGCTACTTCACCTTCTACCGTCGGCAGCTCGCCGGCATAAGAGAGCTCATACTCCAGCGTCGTAGGAGAGAAGTCTGCAAGGGTATCGCTGCCTATCTTAATACCCGCCAGACGTACCGAAGCTACCGCTCCGGCCTTAAACGTGATCTCATAGATATTCGCTGCACCCTGCTCCGGCTGCACTTTGATCTGCGCCACACCGGCACCGTAAGGAGCCGTGATCGTCACTTGCTGCCCCGCTGCCTTCTTCACAGTGATCAACGGGCAAGTAGCGCCTTCCAGCAGGACTTCGTAGTTCAGCGTCGTAGGAACGAAGCCGGACAGAGGTACGCTGTCGGCACCTAAGTAAATCATCTCGAGATACGCGTTCTCCGAAACTGTCACAATGAAGGTAATGGTGTACGTACGTGTAGCGCCGGACTGCGCGGTCACCGTTATCGTCTGTACACGACCGTCCAACACGCTCAGCACGCGCTGCGACGTCTCCGCTTTGTCGAAGGTGACTGCAGGAATCTTGCTTACGCCTTCCGGCAGCGTGATCTCATATTCCGTCACTTCCGCGTCGAAGTTCTCCAATGCCGTACCACCCACATAGATCATGGAGAGGTCCACGTTGGTGGAAGTAGCCACCGAGAAATGGATGATATAGGTTCTGCTGGCACCGCTGCTCGGGCGAACCGTGATCTTATAATCGCCGGAGAGACCTCCTGTTAGCGGACGGACAGAAGCGGTCTGGAAATTCTCATTGACCAGCGTATAGCTTACTGCGGGCAGGGAAGTAGTTCCTTGTGGCAGGTTCACCCAGTACTCATTGGTCTCCGGCTGAAAACCGATATCATAGCCGTCCACGGCGAGAGAAGCCAGTGTGTTGACACTGAAGGTCTCCACGGAGAAAGAGATGATATAGATGGTGGTGCTTCCGTCTCCGGCTGTCACCGTGATACGGCTCTTGCCGTTCGGTCCGGCGTATGTCGGCGAGACGGTCTGGAACTCATCGCCTGCTTCCCATGTGATCTCAGGAAGAGCGGTCGTACCTACCGGCAGGACGTAGTTATAGGAAGTCACATCCGGGCTGAAGCCCTCAAGCGACACACCTCCGATGAAGATATTATTCAGCGTAGATTTGTCCGATTTCTTTGTAGAGAAAACGAGTTTATATACCGACTGGTCTCCGTTTCCGGCAGTAACCGTCACACGTACCGTACCGTCCAGCACTCCTGCGCCCAGCGGCGTTACAGCTACGGTCTGGAACTCGTCTCCTACCGTATAAGTAATATCCGGAATGGCAGTAGTACCGAGCGGGAGGTTGATATAATAAGTGAAGTTATCCGGTTGGAAATTAGCGATATAACCGCCTGCCACCTGCAATGTCTTGAGGTAGGAATACGAAGACTCCTCCAGTTTGAAGTTCAGTTTATATACCTTGGCAATCTGGTTTCCCGGTGTTGTCACCGCGAGGGTGTACTGGCCTCCGTCAATGATCGACGGCGCAGTAGCTACAACTGTCTGTTCGCCCGCCGGATATTTGGACACATAGGTGACAGAAGGCATCTGGGTCGTTCCTACCGGCAGCGACACTTTGTAGATTGTCTGCGACGGATTGAATCCCGGAATGGATTTGCCGTTCACCAAGATATCCTGCAACTCATTATCCGCCAAGAGCCCCACCTTGAAGTTGATGGTATAGGTCTGGGTGGCTGTTTTGTTTGCTGCGGTCACCTTGATCGTTGCGGTACCGTTGACGGATGCCGGCTGTGTGATTTGGATTGTCTGGGCATCCTCCTGTCCTTCTGCCTCCACTACCGGAGCGGCAGTCGTTCCGTACGGCAGATCCACGCTGTAGTTGTATTTGGTTGCGCTGAAGCCGGTCAACGGTTCTCCGTTAATCGTGATTCCCGCCAACTTAGCATTGCTGCTGGCAGCTTTCTGGAACTGAATCCTATAGGTCGTCGTGCTAGAGTTGTCCTCGGCCTTGACGGTAATGACCGTAGGCGTGTTGTTGAGGTCTCCGGGAACGATAGTGATCTCGTTTCCACTCAGTTTGCGTCCGGGGAAAGACTTGGTCGTTCCCTTCGCGTTTGTCAGCGATCCTGCTCCGCGCATCGCCTCGATAGTAGGGATCGCGGTGGCGTTCTCGCCAAGCGAATAATACTGAATCTCCGTGCTGTTGGGGTCAAAGCCTTTCCACTCCTTGTTGTCCACATACAGCTTCTGGATCTTGGACGAATAGATCAGACTCACGTCATCCACGTACAACGAGTTACCCTCGTACAATCCGTCATTGGCGCGGAAGTTAGGATAGTTGGAAGCCGAGAAGATGATATTCATGTAGTTCGGCTTGTTGTCGTTGAAATAATATATCGGCAGCACGATTCTCGTCCAGTTGTTGTAGTTAGCGCGCTCACGCCACATACCTTCGCACACCTGCTCGCCGGGAACCGTAGTACTACACTCGTTGCCGTTCATGGCAATACGTATATCCGACTCCTCGTTGGTCTCCGAGTGGTTGGTACAAGAACCGTTCTTGCCTTTATAGGATGTTCCTTTCGCCTCTTTCACCCAGGCATAATAGAGGAGGTAGTAATCCTCCTTGTTCCAGTTGGCTCCCGTACGTTTGATCCACACCGCCATGGAGTCCGGGCGGTAATGCCAGTTGCTCTGACCGCCGGATGTACCCGCGGTGGCGTTGTTGATCTGGGTGATACTCGGCAGGTACGCCCATGGTTTACCGATCGAGAAATAGCCCGGCGAGGTCTCGGTAATACCCATAGCGCCTACCGACTGGTCCTGAACCATCATACAATAGCCGCCGTTGCGGCCAGCTTCCTTGTGTGCGAAATTGAATTTCATGCCCACCTGCTCGACGTTAGAAGCGTTCCATCCTTTCGGCTGCGCCTCACCATTGAAAGCAGTACCGGACCAATCCTCAAAGTTCGCATTGGTCAATTGTTGTGCAAAAAGGGTAGCTGAAACCAAGATCGCCGTTCCAAGCGCCCATGCACGTTG
>DFKE01000009.1:0-20202 GCA_002373505.1 Bacteroidales bacterium UBA3653 | reverse complement strand
CCGAATTTTATCGGGTGCAAAATTACTGCTATTTTGTCAATCCCACAATATCCTATATTATGAAAAAGTATACAATTATTAAGCCCCACTCATAAGAGTGAGGCAAATTTCGGGTTTAGGACATTCAAATTTTAAGAATTTCCTAAATTATGTATTTTTTATCCTATTGTCCCAGCCTGTGCAGATGACAGAGCATGAGCGATCCGTCCTCACGCCGGAGGTGCATTCCGTTTCCTTCGCAGAAGGTCCAGGCTTTGCAGTCCTTGCATGGTTCCATTTTGCGCATCCACGAGCGGTCGCGATAAGGTTTGAAGCCGTTCTCCCAGACGGACCAGAAGGAATCGCGGTATATATTCCCTTGGTAATACTTGCCCCGGATAGAGGTGCAGGCGGATATAGAGCCGTCAATGAGGATTGAAGCGACAGAGATTCCTGCCGCACACTGGTAGAGGTGGTCGCGGACACGTCCTTCATAGGTACCCAGATAGCCCTCGCATGAATAGGACACATGCCTACCCGCCTCGCGTTCGGAAGCGATATAGTTCATCAGATACTGGAACTGTTCGTCCGTCAGAAGGAGTTCGGGATTGGAAGCGGCACGGCCCATAGGATCAATGCCAAAGACGCGCCAGTCCCGCACGCCGAGGGACCAGAGGTACTCGCGGATCTCGGGCAAGTGGTCTATTGTACGCTGGTTGACGCAGGTGACGACATCCCAAGTTATTTGTAATTTGTGATTTGTTATTTGTGATTTATTGTAGTCCACAATTTGTCTGATAGCACGGGTTGCACCTTCGAAAGCCAAGGGGTGCTGGCGAAGCCAGACATGGTCTTTTTCGAGTCCGTCAAGCGAGACGGTTATGGAACGAAGTCCGGCTGAGACCAGTTCATCGAAGCGCTCTTTGGTAAGTGCCAGACCGTTTGTGACCATTCCCCAAGGATAGCCGCGCGATTTGAGGGCTCGTCCTATATCCGCCAGGTCTTTGCGCATGAGGGGTTCGCCTCCGGAAATGATAACCAACACTCTATGGGGATCCACGTGCGGCGTGACTTCCGTATCTATCACTTTAAGAAAATCTTCCGCGGGCATATCGGGTGTCTCAACCGAAGCGACACAGTCACTTCCACAGTGGAGGCAGTGGACGTTACAGCGGAGTGTCGATTCCCAAAAGAGTTGGCGCAGGGGATGCAGTTCCTTGAGATTTCTACGACGGAGGGATTCCAGCCAAAGGGCTATTTTAAGACGTAGCTTCATTCGGCTTCCTCCACTATAGATGCAGACGGCACTTCTTCTTGCACCTCCTCTGGTAAGGGCACACCATACTCCGGTACCGGTCCATACAGCACCGCCGGATCCGAGTCGGGCGCACCGTATTTCACAAGCGGTTCATTGCACCCGGCGAAACCGAGCATTCCCAACAACATGACAATCAGCGCATTAGCGCGGGTTAAGATTTTCTTTTTCATAAATAAAGGGTCTATTAAGCAGGTTATAACATCTCCGGCGGACCGTACATCGGAGCCGGCGGATCAGGGGTGTCCACACCAAGTTTGCCATTCACCTTGATTATCAGCGAATTAACATATTCCAGGAAAGTTCGTCTCATATTTATTCCTTTGGATCTGTTTCGTCATCTGCTGCATTCTTGAGCTGTTGTTCTACTTGGAGTTGCGCGTTTTGGTACTCGGGGTCGTTATACCTTTCCCGTGTGGGAGCGGGACCATAACAAGCAGCAAACGTGAATGCCACTCCCGTGAGCAGGCAGAGCTTAATGCCCAGCTGCAAGAATCTGTCAATCAAGGTACGCATAGCAGTCATTTTTGAAATCCGATGCAAAGATATAAAAAATATTCGGAATATGCAAATTTGGGAGGGATTTTTTTGAAATTTTGCGTCGCAGGGACTCCAACCACAAAGCGATTTTCAGGCGCATTTTCATTTCTTTTCCTCCTTGTCCGGTGCAGACGAGTCTTCATCGGGAAGTATTTCCGGCATAGGAATGCCATATTTATCCTCCACGGTGTCGTACGGCGGAGGTCCGTACAGGACTTCGGGCGAGCGGAACTTCCTAAAGCCCTTGCAGCCAGCAAATCCAAATACTCCCAAGAGCATGACAATCAGCGCATTAGCACGTGTTAAAAATTTCTTTTTCATAACGATAAGAGGGTATCTACTATGACCTCATCCGCAGCGGTTTGAAGTAGCTGTTCCACTTCCTCCTGATTGGCAACAGCGTCCGGATCGTCCCCACGATGTCTCTCGGGCGGAGGTCCGTAACAAGCGGCAAACGTGAATGCCACTCCGGTAAGCATACAGAGTTTGATAGCAAGCTGCAAGATTTTGTCAGAAAATTTACGCATAACGACAGGTGTATTTATAAATATTTTTTCACATTCTTACCATTTGGAACCGGCGCCACCTCCGGAAGTAGAGCCACCACCCCACGAGCCACCGGAGCTGTGACCGCCGGAACTATAACCGCCTCCGGAAGAGGAAGAAGAGCTGTCTCTAAGCTTCGGAGTGTCCTCTATTACGGTGAAGACATGCCCGCAGTGCTTGCAGGTATAGGTCACTTTCTCCTGCCCGCCGTGTGAATAGGTGGCATACACGAGGGTTTGGGTACGGGTGGGCCGTGCCTTTTTCTTATTGCATTTGGGACATCGTTTGATAGAAGCGAAATAGTTCAGTATGAGTACACCCAATAAGATAGCAATGATGACGGACCACGGGAGCCACCACGATTCTTCTTCGTCTTCATTGTCTTCTTCGGCGTATTGACCGCGGTTGGTGACCGAGACGACGCTTTGTAATTCCTCCGGCACGTCATCATCCGTGCAGGTCTGATAAATAGCCCCCAGCCCCGCCAAGAGACCTTTTTCATATTCTCCATCCCGGAAGCAGGGGACCATCTGCGTACGGATGATTTGCGAGCACACGGCATCGGTGAGCACCCCTTCAATACCCGTTCCGGTCATGATACGGATGTCATGGCTTTCCATGACAAAAAGGACGAGTACGCCGGTGTTTTTCCCTTTGCCACCAATTCCCCATCGCTGGAAGAGTTCGTAGGAGAAATCAAAGGCATCCATGTCTCCGATAGACTCCAGCGCAACCGTGGCGATCTCGACCAAAGTCTTAGCATAGAGGTTCTTGGAAAGATCATTGATATACGTCTCGTACTCCTCGCTGATGATACCATCGGGGTTGGAGAGATAGAAATCCTGGCCTTTATTCTTGGGGTTCGGCACAGAGGAAGGGGTGTAAGTTCCGGCTTGCGCGACGGCAGCCAAGAAGATCGTAAGGAGGAGAAGAAGTTTTTTCATAAAAGTATGTAAATCAAATGGTTATCTATATTATTCATCCAGGACGGGTTTCTCTTTGCGGATGACAGCACGTATGAAGTTATCAATGCGCACATAGATGGTGTACGTTCCGTCTTTGGCACGCGGAGCGATGGGATCGGGTTTGCCTTTGAGCTGGGCTTTGAAACGAGCCACATAGGAATCCAGGAGAGCCTGTTTCTCGGGCGGCAGAGGGGTTTTGTTTTTGAGTGCATCAATGAACTCCTGTGCGGTATGCGAGGCTTGCCCGAAAGCGGTCATGTTCGCTCTTTCCCGGGCATAGATGGGGTTGGCTTTATAGTTACGGGGTCTGGGAGTATATGCCTCCAGACGCCCCACTTTTGCCACCGTCCCATCGTACAGATAGAAGGTTTTGCGGCGCTCTACGAGTCCGTTACGGGCTCCGATGATTTCCTCAATGTCAGGTGAGTGTTTGATTTTAGCCATATTCGCGTTTGAGTGGGGAATTAGAATATTTATGATTTCTGAGCCCCGAGAGGGCAGGATTAGTCGGTCATTTACCATCTGTTCATCGGGGGATAGTGGGCGGAGTCTCGATTACCCTTGTTATCTCGCACTTATCGCGCACTTATCTCCCACTTATCACGCACTTATCACGCACTAATTTCAGTTCTTGTTTCCTTTGGTATTATATACATAGTATATAATACTGTAGATTTGATCAATTTCCGGTGCAAAGATATAAAAAATATTCGGAATATGCAAATTTGGGAGGGATTTTTTTGTTATTTTCCGAAGAATCGGGTTATCTGGATAAAGGGAAAGGGGGAAGGGAGAAGGAAGGCCTAAAGAAAGAACGCAGGCCTGACGACCTGCGCACTGAACAAAGCCCCGAATTAAAGTACGAAGGAGCGATGTACGATGTACGAAGGATTTACGAGGGGAAGGAGGAAGGAAGGGCGGGCAATTATATTGCCCTAAAACTACCAAGAAAGGGGAGTTTGGCACGAAATTTGTTATAAACAAATGTAGTGCTGCGCGGTTGAGTGCGGCAGAGCCGCGGTTGAGGGCCGCGGGTTGGCTCGCGCAAAGATGCGCGAGAGGTGCACGGAGTGGGTTGAGAGGTGATGAGTGATGAGTGATGAGTGATGAGTGATGAGTGATGAGTGATGAGTGCAGAAGTGCAGAAGTGCAGAAGTGCAGAAGTGATGAGTGCAGAAGTGCAGAAGTGATGATAACAAAAACACCATATAAATTATGCAAGTAGATATCAGAGAATTGCAAGAGCGCGTGGAGCGCGAGAGTTCATTCGTAGATGCCCTGACGCTGGGCATGAACCAAGTGATCGTAGGTCAGAAGCATCTGGTAGAGAGTTTGCTAATCGGTCTGCTGAGTGACGGGCATATATTGTTGGAAGGAGTGCCGGGCTTGGCTAAGACCTTAGCAATTAAAACACTGAGTGACCTGATAAAGGCGGATTTTAGCCGTATTCAGTTCACGCCGGATCTGCTGCCGGCGGATGTACTCGGAACACAGATTTACAGTCAGAAGAGCGAAGAGTTCAAGATCAAGAAAGGTCCTATCTTCGCTAATTTTGTGTTGGCGGATGAGATCAACCGTGCTCCGGCTAAAGTGCAGAGTGCGTTGCTGGAGGCTATGCAGGAGCGTCAAGTGACGATCGGAGACGAGACATTCAAGTTGGACGACCCGTTTCTGGTTCTGGCGACCCAGAACCCGATCGAGCAGGAAGGCACCTACCCTCTTCCTGAAGCACAGACGGACCGTTTCATGCTGAAGGTCGTGATCGGTTACCCGAAGAAAGAGGAGGAGCAGGCGATCATCCGACAGAACATAGCCAGCGAGAAGAAAACCGTTCTGCCGATACTCTCCACCGCCGATATCATCAAAGCCCGTAAGATTGTGGAGGAGGTTTATCTGGACGAGAAGATCGAGAAATACATCGTTGATATCGTCTTTGCCACCCGCAATCCGGAAGAGTACGGTCTGAAGGACCTGAAACAGATGATCGCCTTCGGCGGCAGTCCGCGTGCTTCCATCAACCTTGCGAAAGCATCGCGCGCGTACGCGTTTATTCATAGGAGAGGGTATGTTACTCCGGAAGATGTGCGCGCCGTATGCTACGACGTGCTCCGTCACCGTATCGGCCTGACCTACGAAGCCGAGGCAAACAACATGACAACCGAGGATATTATTACGGAGGTACTTAACGCGGTACAGGTTCCTTAAAAGACCGCTTCGCTGACAGAGTACAGACCGCTTCGCTGACAGAATAAAGACCGAATTACACCATGCGGATGGTAAATAGGTCTGTCAGAGAGCAAAGCGAACGGTCTATAATCTGTCAGAGAACGAAGCGAACGGTCTATAATCCAATTTTTTATGACTTCAGAAGAGTTATTACAGAAGGTTCGCAAGATAGAGATCAAGACTCACGGTTTGAGCCGGAATATCTTCGCAGGCGAATATCACAGCCAGTTCAAAGGCCGCGGTATGGCTTTCAGCGAAGTGCGCGAGTACCAACCGGGAGACGACGTACGTTCGATCGACTGGAACGTCACCGCACGCATGAACCGGCCGTACATCAAAGTCTATGAAGAGGAGCGCGAGTTAACGGTAATGTTGCTCGTCGATGTCAGCGGCAGCCGTAATTTCGGTACGGTAAGCCAGATGAAACGCGACACGATGGCCGAAGTAGCCGCAACACTCGCATTCTCGACCATAGAAAACAACGACAAGGTAGGCGTGATCTTTTTCTCCGATCGGATAGAGAAATTCATACCTCCCAAGAAGGGAAAGAGCCATGTGCTGCATATCATCCGCGAGCTGCTGAGTTTCGAGCCGGAACACGCCGGTACGGACGTCAATGCGGCTCTGGAGTTTCTCACCAATGCGCAGAAGAGACGGTGCACGGCGTTCCTGATAAGCGATCTGATGGACCCGAAATTAGTCGAAAGTCGAAAGTCGAAAGACCGCTACGCTCAAAGCCTTGTAGATCCCGTCATCATTGCCAGCCGGAAACACGACCTGAGTGCTATTCAGATTTATGACCGCCGGGACGCGGAGCTGCCGGATGTGGGATTGCTGAAAGTGAAAGACCCGGAGACAGGTGCGCGTGTATGGACCGACACCTCCGAGGCAAGCGTCCGCAACGCTTACGCCGCGGCATGGCGAAACCGGCAGAACGCGCTGGAGGAGATATACACCAAGACCGGCATGAACCATGTCGAGATCCGGACGGATGAAGACTATGTGAAAAAGCTGATGATGCTTTTCCACAATTGAGAATTGAGAATTGAGAATTAATGTTCGCGCAATGATGCGCGAAAAATGCACAATGTTTAATATTTTATTAGCGATAGTAGTGAGCGCGAGTATCGACTCGACGATGCTGATGATCGGCGACCAGACGGACATGCACCTGAGCGTGACGCATGAGGCGGACGAGCAAGTGCAGTGGCCGGTTTTCGGAGAGAGTCTGCAGGACGGGATCGAGATCGTCGAACGCTCCGCCATAGACACCACTACCCTTCCCGACGGACGGCTCCGGATTCATCAGGACCTGAAGCTGACGAGTTTCAAGGACAGCCTCTTCGCCATCCGTCCTATTGCCGTAGTGAGCGGCGAAGACACCTTCCGTACCGACCCCATGGCCCTGAATGTCGTCCAGCCGTTCGAACTGGACACGACGCTCGCTATCACGGATATCAAAGATATTGAGAACGCACCGATTTATTGGTGGGGAATTATCCGGTGGATATTGATCGTGCTGCTGTGCTGCGGGTTGATCTCGCTGGGCTTCTGGCTCTGGCGCAAGTATGACAGTTACCGCAAACGCGAGCAGGAAGAGACCGTCGATCCGGAACTGCTCCGTCCGGCGGACGAGGTGGCGCTGGAGAAACTGGACGAGATCAAAGCGCAGAAGATATGGAAGGACGGCAAGGTGAAGGAATACCAGACCGAGCTGACCGACGTAGTACGCGAGTACATCAGCCGCCGTTTCGGCGTGCAGAGCACGGAGAAGACGAGCGACGAGACCCTAAAGGAGCTGAAGCCCCTTTTAGTCGAAAGTCAAAAGTCGAAAGTCGAAAGCATAGAGGAAGGCAAAGCGCTCTACGAGCGGCTGAAGAAGATGCTGCAGACAGCCGATCTGGTGAAGTTCGCCAAATGGCACACTACGCCGGACGAGAACGAGCAGTCTCTGACAACCGCATACGATTTCGTGAGGGGGACAACCCCAACCCAACCCTCTCCGGAAGGGAGGGAGGAAGATGCCCCCCAAGCATAAATGAACATAATGGTAAATGAATAAATGGTAAATTGTTATGACATTTGCTAATCCGGGATATTTATTCTTATTATTGCTGCTGATCCCCATCATCGTCTGGTACGCCTATGAGTTACGGAAAGCCGACGCGAGCGTGCAGATCAGCGACACGCGGACGCTTGCAGCCCAGCCGAAGAGTTGGCGCATATGGCTGCTTCATGTGCCTTTCGGGCTGCGTGTAGCCGCCGTTACCTTATTAAGTATCGCGCTCGCGCGACCGCAGTTGACCAACCGCTGGTCGTCGGAGAGCACGGAGGGTATCGATATCATGATGGCGCTCGATATTTCGGGAACCATGCTGGCGGAGGACCTGAAGCCCAACCGCCTGGAGGCCGCCAAACAGGTAGCCTCGGATTTCGTGATCGCGCGTCCTAACGACCAGATCGGTCTGGTCGTCTTCGCCGGCGAGAGTTTCACGCAATGTCCGTTGACAACCGACCACGCGGTGCTCGTCAACCTCTTCAAATCCGTTGAATACGGCATGATCGAAGACGGAACGGCAATCGGTCTGGGTCTGGCTAACGCAGTCAACCGCATGAAAGACAGCCAGACCAAATCCAAAGTAGTGATCCTGCTGACGGACGGAAGCAACAACCGCGGCGACATAGACCCGCAGACAGCGGCAGAGATCGCCCGCAGTTTCGGCATCCGCGTTTATACCGTAGGCGTCGGCAGTTACGGTCAGACGCGCGTGCCGGTACAGACCCCGATGGGACGCCAGTACGTGACGATGGATTCGGAGTTTGACGAAGGCACTCTCCGCCGGATTGCCGAGACCACAGGCGGCCAGTATTTCCGCGCAACCGACAACGGCAGCCTGAAACGGATATACGAACAGATCGACCAGTTGGAGAAGACCAAACTGCGGGTGCGCGAGTATTCGAAACATACGGAGAACTTCGCGCCGTTCCTTTACGCCGCACTCATATGCGTGCTGCTGGAGGTGATCCTGCGATACTTCGTGCTGCGGACGATCAGTAATTAGTCGAAAGTCGAAAGCAAAAAGTCGAAAGAAAAAAGACCGTTTCACTCAAAGAAAAAAGCAAAAAGTCGAAAGAAGAAAGCTATGTTTAGATTTGCAAATATGGAAATGCTATGGCTGCTGGTGACGGTACCGGTTCTCGCAGTAGCCTATTTTTGGTACACGCGCCGCAAGAGGAAGCAGTTGGAAGAGTTCGGCGATGCGGAACTGATGGAACAGCTGATGCCTAATGCCAGCCGTATCCGTCCGACGGTCAAGTTCTCTATCGTAATGGTAGCCTTGACTTTGCTGATCATCGCCGCCGCGCGTCCTCAGTTCGGTCAGAGCGAGCACACCGAGAAACGCCAAGGCATTGAAGCCATTGTGGCACTCGATATATCCAACTCCATGATGGCGGAGGACGTAGCCCCCAACCGTCTGGACCGTGCCAAACAGATGCTGTCCAAACTAATGGACAGTATGGTGGATGACAAAGTGGGTCTGGTCGTCTTTGCCGGCGACGCTTTCGTCCAGTTGCCGATCACCTGCGACTACGTCTCCGCGAAGATGTTCCTCAATTCCATTAAACCGGAACTCATCAAGACCCAAGGAACGGCTATCGGCGCGGCATTGAGCACCTCTATCCGTTGTTTCGGAGAGCAGAGTGACGCCAGCCGTGCCATTATCCTGATCACCGACGGCGAGAATCACGAAGACGACGCCGTGGCAGTTGCCAAACGCGCCAAGGAGGCAGGTATTCAGGTGCTGGTAGTAGGTATCGGAAAGCCGGAAGGAAGTCCTATTCCCGTGCCGGGAACCAATAATTTTATCAAAGACCGGAGCGGTAATGTGGTCGTCAGCCGGCTCAATGAAGAGATGTGCCGCGAGATAGCACAAGCCGGCGGAGGTATCTACGTCCGTTGCGACAACACCAATACTGCCACCAAAGCCATCCAGAAAGAGCTGGACAAACTCGGCACGCAGGAGATTGAGACGCAGGTCTTTACCGATTACAACGAGCAGTTCCAGAGTTTTGCGCTGATCGCATTGCTCTTGCTTGCGATTGACTTCTTTATCTTTAATCGCAAGAACAAAGCAATCACCCGTTTGGACATTTTCGGAGAGAAGTAACAACCCCACCCATCCCTCCCCTCAAGGGAGGGCGATTATAATAGTTGGAAGTTATGAATAGAAAGATATTTAGCATATTAGTAGTATTTTTACTCACATTTAGTTCAGCGTCTTTTGCACAGAAAGAGTCGAACGACGTGCGCGGAGGCAACCGTCATTACCGCCAGCAGGAGTTTACCGAGGCGGAAGTAGATTACAGGCGCGCAATAGAGACCAACAAAGACAGCTACGAAGCGCATTACAACTTAGGCGACGCATTGTTCAAACAGGACAAGTATGCGGACGCACAGACCGAGTTTGAGACCGCAGCGAAGATGCTGGACAAGAAATCCGACAAAGAGCGGTATGCCAAGTCGATGCACAATATCGGCAACTGCAATTTCGCGCAGCAGCAATACGACAAGGCGGTAGCCGCTTATCAGGAGTCGCTGCGCGCGAACCCGAAGGATAATGACACACGGTATAACCTGGTAAAAGCAATGGAGTTGTTGCAGCAACAACAGCAGCAACAGCAACAACAACAGCAAAACCAGAATCAGAAACAAGACCAACAACAGCAACAGCAGCAGCAACAACAGCAGCAACAGCAAGAACAAAATCAGGACCAGCAGCAAGAGCAACAACAGCAACAACAGGAGCAGCAAGACCAGATGGACAAAGAAACCGCCGAGCAGATCCTGCAAGCTCTGGAACAGGACGAACAAGACACACAGGAGAAACTGCAGCGCCAGCAAGGCAAGAAACGCCGCGTAGAAAAAGAATGGTAAAGACATTTTTTCATTTGGTCATTTAGGATTTAATCATTTATTGAGATATTCAGTTATTTTATGAGACATAGAATTTTCATATTATTCCTTCTTGTCGGTATCACCTTGTCGGTGTTTGCGGACGAGGTGGTATTCCGGGCGCAAGCGCCTAAACAAGTAGTAGTGGGCAGACCGTTCCAGCTGACCTACTCTGTCAACCAGCGCAGCCGCGACCTGCGGGCACCGGAGTTCACGGATTTTGACGTGCTCTCCGGACCTTACACCAGTACCAGCAGCAGCACCTCGTTTGTCAACGGCAAGCGCACCTCGTCCTTTGAGCAGACCTACACCTACATGCTCATGGCGCAAAAAGAAGGTACATTCACGATCGGTCCGGCTACGGTCAAGGTCGATGGCGAGAACATTCAGTCTAACGGCGTGCGTATTCAGGTGCTGCCGGAAGATGAGGAAACCTCTCCCCAACCCTCCCCTCAAGGGAGGGGGCAGTCTTCCGGCCAAAGCAGCAGTCAGTCATCAGCTAATCAAGGCGGAAGTGTCTCATCGGAGAACCTCTTCGTTCGCACGATCGCTTCGAAGACACGTGTGCATGAGCAAGAGGCGCTGATGGTGACCTACAAGCTCTATTTCGCCAATGTGGACGTAGCGCAACTGACCAACAACACCAAGCTGCCGGAGTTCACCGGTTTCCTCAAACAAGAGTTGGAGCAAGGCGAGATACAGACAGAGCTGGAGCACTATAACGGCCGTAACTACCAGACGGCGGTGCTCTACCGCACAATCCTTTACCCGCAGCACTCGGGCGACATCAAGATCGATCCTGCTAATTTCGAAGCGGTCCTGCGCGTACAAGTGCAGCAACGACCGCGGTCGATCTTTGATGATTTCTTCGGCTCCTACACCAATGTGACAAGGATGCTGACCGCTCCGGGCGTAACGATCCATGTAGCAGCCCTACCGGGCGGCAAGCCGGCAGGGTTCAGCGGAGGCGTAGGACGGTTCACACTCACACCTACGATCTCCCAGACCGAACTGCAGACCAATGACGCGGTCACCATCCGGCTGGACATCTCCGGATCGGGCAACATGAAACTGCTCAAGACGCCCGCTATCGAATGGCCGGAAGGATTCGAACCTTACGACCCGAAAGTGACCAATAACTTCAACACCACTACTGCCGGCGTGAGCGGCACCAAGTCCATCGAGTACCTCGCTATCCCGCGCTCTGCAGGCGAATACACGATCCCGGCTGTCCATTTCAGCTATTTCGACATCGACGAGAAGAAATACAAGACCCTCTCTACGCCCGAATACACGATTCGGGTTAAACGCGGTGCCGGAGAAGCTTCTTCCGCCGGCGAGCAGCCATCCGGTGTTGTTTCGTACACACAGAAAGAGGACATCAAACAGCTTGGATCCGACATCCGTTATATTGACACGAAATTAGCCGAAAGTCGAAAGACAAAAGTCGAAAGCTACAGTTACCTGTGGCTGTGGTATGTCATTCCGCTCATTATCGCCATGGTCTTGCTTGTCGTGCTACGCAAGCAGATCAAAGAGGCGGCAGACATTACCCGCATGAGATACAAACACGCCAACAAAGTAGCGCAGAAGCGTCTGAAAGCGGCTGCCGCGGCACTCAAGGCAAACGACAAAGACCATTTCTACGAAGAGATCGAACGCGCGGCGTGGACCTACCTGTCCGACCGTCTCTCTATACCTACGGCGGACCTTAATAAAGAGAATATCGCTTCTATCCTCCGCCAAAAAGGAGTAGCTGAGGAAAGGATACAAGAAGTGATGTCCGTGCTCTCTACAGCCGAGTTTGCTCGATACGCACCGGCTACAGACCATGCCATGGACGATCTGTATCGAGATACAACGAACCTGATTAACAACCTTGAAAACGAAAAGATATGAGAATAGTCGAAAGCAAAAAGTCGAAAGTCGAAAGCAAAAAGTCGAAAGTCGAAAGACTCCTATTGTTTCTAACGATCAGTTTTTTGCCGTTGATCTGTTTCGCGCAAGACCGCCAGAGTGCCTTTGACGAAGCTAATGCCGCCTATGCAGACGGCCACTACGAGGAGGCGGCTACCATCTATCAGTCCCTCATCGACGAGCAGCCGGACGCGACGGTCTATTATAACTTAGGCAATGCCCGGTTCAAACAGGGCGAACTGGCGCAGGCGATCCTCAATTATGAGCGCGCCTTGCGTCTGAAGCCGAACTACAAAGACGCCAAATACAACCTGGCTTTTGCGCAGAGCAGGATTGTGGACAATATCCCCGATCAGGACTTTTTCCTCTCTTCCTGGGCACGCACGGTACGCAACCAACTAAACGAACATACGTGGATTGTGCTGTCTGTCACGCTCTTCATCTTAGCGCTGGCAGGACTGCTTGTTTTCCTTCTGGGGCGCGCTACATGGCTGCGCAAGACAGCCTTTCATACGGCTTGGATTGCCCTGCTCTTCTCACTCGTAACAGGCCTCAATGCCGCTTCGCTGCATAACAGAGACACCCTGCGCAATGAGGCGGTCATCACACAGGGTATTGTCAATGCCAAGTCTTCGCCTGACCGCTCGGGAACGGATCTCTTTACCCTTCACGAAGGGACCAAAGTGACTATCCGCGAAACGATCGGTGAATGGGTTAATATTCACGTCGGTTCCAACGAAGGCTGGATTCCGCTCCGTAGTTTGGAACGAATATAGCACTTCTAATCCGCATAAAAAAAATAGGCACTCTCTTCGGGTGCCTATTTTTTAATAATTACCATTATCTTGACCGGGTACTGGTGCCGCCGGTAGAGGTGGAAGTACGGGTTGAGCCGGACGATGAACGGGTCGAACTATTCGTTCTTCCGGACGAACGGGTCGCTGAACTGCTCCCGCGGCGCACGGTGGTCGTCCTGCCGCTGGTGTCGGTTGTCCTCACGGTCGTACGTGTCGTGCCGCTCTTGTTCACGCGTGTCTCGATCGTCGTGGACGGCTGGCGCTGGGTAGTACTCGTACCGGTAGAGGAGGTCTTTTTAGTAGCCGTCGTAGAGCCGGTAGAGGTAGAGCGTGCCGAAGTGCCGCCGGTTGAGGTCGTGGACCTGGTCGATGTCGATGACGAAGCAGCAGAAGTGCCCGTCGAGCGTGAACTGGTCGGAGCCGTTGTTGTCCTGTCCGTCTTCGGAGTACTGCTTGCCGAAGCAGGCGTCCTGTTCGTAGAAGTAGCCGAACCGCTACTTGTCGAACGGGCGGATGTGCCGCCTGTAGAAGTGGCGCTCTTGCCGGTAGTAGCCGTGCTGGTAGAAGCGGATGTCCTGGTGGACGTAGTAGTGCTCTTCTGCTCCTCTTTGGCTGCCGTCTTGGCTACCTCCGTACGTAACTGACCGGCATTGCGGACCGACACACCGTTCGTGCTGCTCGCTGAACGCGTCACGCGTTGCTCAAACGAACCGCTCGGGTGGCGGGTGGCGTAGTCGTTACGCGACGCACCCTGCGTCATGCTCGTATAATTGGTGTAGAAGACCGTTGTCGGGTATTCGCACCGGTGGCAGTAATGGTGATTCGTCATATACGTCGTCACGTATGCCTGATAGTGGTTCAGATAGATCGGTCTCGGATGCGTGTAATAGGACGGATAGTAGTCGTAATAATAAGGCGAACTCCATACGGCATACGTTGCGCGACCATAGACATCCCACATCGGCGGACGTTTCACGAACACCGGACGGACAATATAATTGTATCCGTACAGATAGCGGTCGCCCACCACCTCCACATACAGCGTGCTGGCTCTGCGCTCCGCAATCAGCGTGGCTACGTCCTGGAACATACCCGGGGCTACACACGCCTGAATAAGCAGGGTATGATAGTACCCGCTGCGGGTCTCGATCACACGCAGGTAGTCGATCCATCCGTCGCCGTTCAGATCCAGGTTGTTGATCATATACCGGCTGGAATTCAGAAGCTCCTCAAACTCCCTTACCGAACGGCTCTCGGCGAAAGCCGCAGCTACGGCGTTCAGATCCAGATAGAAAGACGGATCGCTGTTATAATTATTCACGGTCACCGTCGTCACTGTCGTATGCTTGGGTGTCGGAGTCGTTACGGTAGTCGTATAGACTGTCTTCACCGGAGCTACCGGCTCTACTGTCGGCGCGACCGTAAAAATACTTGTCCAGCACCCTGTCAGCAAAAAGGACAAAGGTACCAAGTACAACGTACGAAGGATCTTAGTCATTTTCATATTTAGTCATTTTCATATTTAGTCATTTTCAAATTTTCTTATTGACGAAATTTGGTATTTTATCAGAGTGTTTTTGCCACTTCCACCTCTTCGAAGGACTCCAGCATATCGCCTGGCTGCAGGTCGTCGTATGCCTTGAGACTCACGCCGCATTCGGTATTGACACCCGCCTCCTTGATGTCGTCTTTCACATGCTTGAGAGACGCCAGTTCGGCGGTCTTGATCACAATACCGTCACGGATAACCCGTACCTTGTTGCCGCGTTTGATCTTGCCTTCACGCACAATACAGCCGGCGATAGTACCTACCTTCGAGATATGGAAGGTCTGCAGCACCTCCAGGGTTGCCGTCACTTCTTCCTTCACCTCCGGTGCCAACATACCCGCCATAGCGTCTTTGATCTCGTTGATCGCATCGTAGATGATGGAATAGATGCGGATGTCCACTTCCTCCTGCTCCGCCATCTTGCGGGCGGTACCGGTAGGACGGACATTGAAGCCGACGATCAGGGCATCTGAAGCCGCAGCCAGCATCACGTCGCTGTCGCTGATAGCACCTACGGCGCCGTGGATCACGTTGACTTGGATGTTCTCCGTGGACAGCTTGAGCAGCGAGTCCTTGATTGCCTCTACGGAACCGTCCACATCGGCTTTGACGATGATATTCAGTTCCTTGAAGTCTCCTATTGCCAGACGGCGGCCGATCTCTTCCAGACCAATATGTTTCTTCGTACGGATAGACTGCTCGCGTTGCAGCTGCTCGCGTTTGTTGGCTATCTCGCGCGCCTCTTGCTCGGTCGGCAGGACGTTGAACTCGTCGCCCGCCTGCGGCGCACCGTTCAGACCGAGGATCGAACAGGGTTCGCCCGGACGCACCTCGGTGATCTTCTGTCCGCGCTCGTTGAACATGGCTTTGATACGTCCGTGGAACGTACCGGCGAGGACGATGTCACCCATATGCAGCGTTCCGTCCTGTACCAGCAGCGTAGCTACATAGCCGCGGCCCTTGTCCAGAGAGGACTCAATCACGGAACCTTTGGCGCGGCGTTTGGGGTTGGCCTTCAGATCCAGCATCTCTGCCTCCAGCAGCACTTTCTCCAGCAACTCATATACGCCCGTTCCTTTCTTCGCAGAGATCTCCTGGCACTGGTATTTGCCGCCCCAGTCCTCTACGAGGATGTTCATGTTGCTCAACTGCTCACGGATCTTGTCGGGGTTGGCACCCGGTTTGTCAACTTTGTTGATTGCAAACACCATGGGCACGCCGGCAGCCTGCGCGTGGTTGATGGCTTCGACCGTCTGCGGCATGACGGCGTCGTCTGCGGCAATGATGATGATGGCTATATCCGTCACTTTCGCTCCGCGCGCACGCATGGCGGTGAACGCCGCGTGACCCGGAGTATCCAGGAACGTGATATGCTGGCCGTTCTTCAGCTTGACGTTGTAGGCACCGATATGCTGGGTTATTCCTCCCGCCTCACCGGCTATCACGTTCGCGTTGCGGATGTGGTCCAGCAACGAAGTCTTACCGTGATCGACGTGACCCATGACGGTGACGATCGGGCAGCGGGACTCGATGTCCTCGTCGTTGACAACCTCGTCGGCATTGATCTCCTCTACCACATGGGCTGCCACATACTCGGTCTTGAAACCGAACTCCTCTGCCACCAGATTGATTGTCTCGGCGTCCAGACGCTGGTTGATAGACACGAACAGACCGAGACTCATACAGGTACCGATAATTTTATTCACCGGCACATTCATCATTACTGCCAGGTCATTGGCGGTAACGAACTCGGTCAGTTTGAGGATCTTGGATTGCTCCTGAGCCTCCATTATCTCAAGCTCGTGACGTTCGCGTTCTTGTTCGCGGCGTTCGCGTTTATGTTTGGCGGTCGTACTCTTGCTCTTGGGCTGTGACAGACGTGTGAGCGTCTCTTTCAGTGCCTTTTCCACCTCCTCTTGTGTCGCCTCGCGCGGTTTGCCTTGTTTGCCTTTAGATTTGCCGCTCTGGTTGCGTTTGTCGGTAGGATCGACCTTGGCGCCTTTGATGCGTTCGCGTTTGCGCCGCTCGGCTGCCGCTGCCTGGGCTTGCGCCTGTTGGGCTGCCTGAGCCGCCTGACGCTCCTCGCGCTCCCTGCGTTTCTGCTCCTTCGTCTTCTTCGCCGGACGGGTGGAGGTGTCGATGGCATCCAGATCGATCTTGCCTACCACCTTCGGTCCGTCGGTCACCTCGGGTTTGCCCAGGGTGAAGATCTCTGGCTTGGATGGTTTCTTCGCCGCCTCTTGGGCTTGCGCTGCTGCCTGGGCTGCTTGCGCTTCTGCCTCAGCGGCTGCTTTGCGTGCGGCTTCCTGGCGTGCCGCCTCTTCGGCGGCGGCCTTGCGGGCGGCTTCTGCGGCTGCCTGGGCGGCAGCCTGAGCCTCAGCCTCTGCTGCCTTACGCGCTGCTTCCTTACGCGCTGCTTCCTGGCGTGCCGCCTCCTCGGCGGCTGCCTTACGGGCGGCTTCGGCAGCCGCTTTCTGAGCTTTCTCCGCCTCCGCTGCTGCTGCGCGCTCCGCCGCCTGACGGTCCGCTTCGATCTTGACGGCCATGTCTTTGTTGAATTCCTTCGCTAACAGAAGATACAGGTCGTCGTCGATGCGCACGTTCGGATCAGACGCAACGGGATGGCCGTTCTTCTCGCACCATGCGGTCAGAGTAGCCATTCCTATATTCAATTCTTTACATGCTTTGATTAACTTTATCGCCATAATTTCATTTACAATTTAGTCATTTACTATTTGTTCATTTATGTACCATTTGGTTATTTAGTCATTCTATTTCTGACATCTTGCGCCTTGATTAAACGGCCAAATGTCTCAATAAATGGTAAATGGTACATGACCAAATGGTAAATCAATTCGATTTCATCGCCTTAATCGTTAGCGAACTCAGCTGCGAGAATGCGGCAAACGTCGTCGATCGTCTCTTCTTCCAGATCGGTGCGTTTGATCAGATCCTCTTTGCCGGTCTCCAGAACCTCTTTGGCGGTGTCGAAGCCGGCTGCCTTGAAGGCGTCGATCACCCATTGGTCGATCTCGTCGTTGAACTCATCCAGATAGATGTCGTCCAAGTCTTCGTCGATCTCGCGGTAAACCTCTACCTCGTACCCGGTCAGCATTCCTGCCAGCTTCACGTTGTAGCCGCCCTTACCGATAGCCAGACTCACCTCGTCCGGTTTCAGATATACCTTAGCCGTCTTGTTCTCCTCGTCAATCTCCATCGAACTGATCTTGGCGGGAGCCAGCGCACGCTGGATATAGAGGTTGACGTTCGGGGTGTAGTTGATCACGTCGATGTTCTCGTTGCGCAGCTCGCGTACGATACCATGGATTCGCGCACCTTTCACACCTACGCATGCGCCGACGGGGTCGATGCGCTCGTCGAAGGTCTCTACTGCCACTTTGGCGCGCTCACCCGGGATACGGGCGATCTTCTTGATAGCTATCAGACCTTCCTTCACCTCCGGCACCTCCTGTTCGAACAGACGTTGCAGGAACAGCGGAGCCGTACGGCTCAGGATGATCTTCGGCTGCTGGTTCTTGTTCTCCACCTGGATCACTACGGCACGGACCATGTCGCCCTTGCGGTAGAAATCAGTCGGAATCTGGTTCTGCTTCGGCAGGTAGAGCTCGTTGCCCTCCTCGTCCAGAAGAAGCATCTCTTTCTTCCATACCTGGTACAGCTCGCCGGTAACCACCTGACCCAGCATGTCTTTGTATTTCTGGTACAGCGCCTCTTTCTGCAACTCCATGATTTTCGACGCCAGGGTCTGGCGGAGATTCAGGATCATACGCCGGCCGAAAGAAGCGAGGGACACCTGATCCGTCACGTCGTCACCCACTTCGGCTTCCTCGTCCAGCAGACGGGCGTCGCTCAGCGAGATCTGTGTATCCGGATTGGCCACATCACCGTCTTCCATGACCAGACGGTTGCGGTAGATCTCCAAGTCACCCTTGTCCGGGTTGACGATGATGGTGTAATCGGCTGACGGACCGTACATCTTGGAGATCACGCTCTTGAACGAATCCTCCAGTACGGTGATTAAGGTCTGTGTGCCAATGCTTTTGTCTTGGTTGAACTCCTTGAAAATGTCCACCAAGTTAATTGTTTCTTGCTTTGTTGCCATTTTTATTGTATAATTTAGTTTTTGTCTTCTAAAACTTCAGGTCGTACCGCACGTACTTCGGCTCGTCGTACCGCCAGGTATGGGTCACGATCTGTTTCTTCGGCCGCTTGGTCTTTCCTCCCGTAACCGGTACCCCGTCACCCGTAACCGCTCTTTCCACCTTCTCCTCGCAATCTACCGAGAACGTCTCTTCGTCCACGGAAACGAGTTGCCCTTTGTACTTGACGGGCTTTGAGTCCGCAGGACGGTCTTTCGACTTTTGACTTTCGACTACTACCACTTCCACATCATGCCCGAGGTTCTTCTGAAACTGCATCTTGGTCTTGAACGGCGCCGTCAGACTGACAGAACCCACCTCCAGAGAGTAATCTATATCTGGCCATTCGCCGCTTTCGACTTTCGACTTTATACTTTCGACTATTACTCTGTTCAACTCCGCGCAGAAATCGACATCCACGCCTTCCAACCGGTCCACCTCCACTAATATATCATTCTCCGCCGAGATTTCCAGCGTGACCAACTCATACTCCGTACCGTTCAGGTACTCCTCAATCCAAGTTTGTAATTGTTGTTTATCTATCATATTTCCTTTCACTTTTCACCTTTCAATTTTCACTTTTCACCTCTCACTTTAAAACAACGAGGAGACCTTCTCGGGTCCCCTCATTCAATTCACGCTGCAAAGGTACAACAAAAATTTCACATACGCAAATTTTTTAGCGGAATTTTTGAAAAAAGTAGAAATTCTCTACTTCTTTTAGGGATAGATAGCAGGCCCTATGCTTGCATAAGGGGCGGCTATATAGCACTAAAAGAGAGGGCGCAGCCCTTTTCAAAAATCCCGCTCATTCTTGCGTATGGGCTGCAGGTGGAGAACTGCCTTGACTTGGCAGTTCGAACGGAAGGAGCAGCGGGGAGCGTCGCTCCGACATAGATAAACGTACTTTCGAAGGGGTCCCCTTTGGGGGAGGAGGTCGAAGGTACAAAGAGAGAAAGCGCCCCGATTGGGACGCTTTCCGTTGAGTGCGGCAGAGCCACGGTTGAGTGCTACGCGCTTAGCCGTTGTGGGCGGAATCATACTCCTGCCCGCAGACTTTCCACAGATAGGCGGTCATGGTCTTTTTGCCGGTAGCGGTGTCCTTCTGGGCGATGAAGTCCAGCTGGTCCTGGGAGATCTTGTTCAGATCCTTCCGGCGGGTCGCTACCATCGCGCGCACCTCGGTGAAGCGCTCGCGGATAGCCAACTCCTTGGCGGACGGCTGGGTGGAACGCTCGTACACAGTACCGACAG
>DFKE01000017.1:441430-543927 GCA_002373505.1 Bacteroidales bacterium UBA3653 | reverse complement strand
CATCGGTGCAATAATCGTGCCCCTTTGGGGCTAAGAACCCCCGGATTTGAGTCCTTGGAATGGCAAGGGAGAAGACGACCGTCTTCTCCCTTTGAGCCACTTCCCGGACTCGGGCATTGCACATCTGTGCAATAATCGTGCCCCCTTATGGGGCTAAGAACCCCCGGCTTTGAGTCCTTGGAATGGCAAGGGAGAAGACGACCGTCTTCTCCCTTTGAGCCACTTCCCGGACTCGAACCGGGGACCTACGCATTACGAATGCGTTGCTCTACCAACTGAGCCAAAGTGGCTTGGAAGTGCAAAAGCGGGTGCAAAAGTACTGCTTTTTTTTGATATATGCAAATTTTTTTGCAATTATTTTGCATATGTGGTATAATTTTTGTACCTTTGCAACCGAAACAGTTCAAAACACATGAAGAAAATCGGTGCTATACTATTTTTGTTAACCCTCTGTATAGGATCTTTTGCCCAAACACATTCCCGTGTGCTCAACGAGCAGATACGTACGCTTCGTGTGGAACGTAAATTGCTGAGTCTTGATAACGGCATCATTGATGGTACAGATCCGGAGAACACATTGCATATCTCTTTTGACGAGATGAGCCACGATGTGCATCTATACACCTATAGTGTGCATATGCTCAATAGCGAATTGCTCAGCGGAGAATATCTTAGAGGGTTTACGACGCAGGATATAACCGAGTATGAACATTCTCTCAATACCAGCCGCGAATATACGCATTATTGGTTTGATTTCCCGAACGAAGACATGGCACTGACCAAGAGCGGCAATTACCGCCTTTCGATATACGAGGACGGCAATCCGGAGAACAAGGTGGCGGAGATCGATTTCTGTGTGGTTGAGCCGATAGTGAAGATAGATGCCCAAGTGCGGAGCCACACGGATATTGAGTTTAACGGGAGATACCAGCAAGTGGATATTGATCTGGATATGCAGAAGGCAGATATTACTTTCCAACCCTCTGAATTTCGACTGGTAGTGACCCAGAACAACAGGACGGACAATGCCGTAACGCTCACGCAGCCTACATTTATTGAACCCAAGCGTCTGCGGTATATCAATAATAAAAACCTCATTTTTGAAGCGGGAAACGAGTATCACCATTTCGACGCTTTCTCCTGTTTCTACGCCGGCTATGGCATTGACCGCGTGTTCTACGAGGTGGGTGACTACCATGCGATTCTTTTGCCTAACGAGATCGCAAGCGGCCAGTATATCCATGAGTTTGATTCGGACGGACGCTTTGTTGTGAACGCCGAACGTACATCAGACAGCGACACGGAGGCGGAATACATGTGGGTGTATTGGACGCTTCCGGCGGAGAAGCCTTGGTTTGACGGGGCTGTATATGTGGGAGGAGATATTTTCTGCAACGAAATGAGCCTGCGCAACCGGATGCAATATGACAACGACGCCAAGTGCTACTGGCTTACTGCGCTCGTCAAACAGGGTGGGTATGATTATCAGTATTGGTTTGTACCCAAGGAGCCGAAGGGCGAAAGCCGAAGCCCGAAAGCCAATACAACTACCACTCAGCGAACGGACGGCAGTTATTGGCAGACGGAGAATGAATATGCCGTCTATGTCTATTGGCGACCGTTCGGATCCAGATATGAGAGACTCGTCGGCGTGAGCATACAAAAATCGACACTCTGATAACAGGAGTGCCGATTTTTGTTTCGGAGAAAACCAAGCCGGGATTAGTCTTCAATACGGATGAACTTGCCTCTCTTGCTGAAGACCAGCTCCATATCGTTGTTCAGTTCCACTTTCTGTATGTGGTCTTTCTCGTATTCCGTAACAATCGCATTGGGTAGAATCTCCTTGATGTATTCCGTGATCGCTTCGGGCAGAAACTTCTCTGCTACGCCGTTCTGATTCTCGATCTTGCTCAGTTGGCCATTTTGGTCGTACTCTGCTTTCGTTCCGTCCGCTATCATGAATGTGTATTCATAATTGCGGAATTTTTTCTCAACGGTAATAAACTGGATATCGCTCTCCTGGAAACTCTTCAATACCTCCTGTTTAACGGGGTCCGGCAGATTTTTCAAGGCAACAGGTTGTTTCCCGCGGGCGAAAACACCCAGACAAAGCATACTCAGAAGTATGACTGCAACACTAATACGTTTCATCTTTTGTTTTACGATTTTTGGTTATACAATCGGTTATTTCTGCAGCCGGGCCTGAATAGCCTTGCTTTCTGCTTCGTAGCCCGGTTTGTTGAGCAATGCGAACATGTTCTTCTTGTACGCCTCTACGCCGGGTTGGTTAAACGGATTGACGCCCAGAACATAGCCCGAGATACCGCAACCGCGCTCGAAGAAATAGATGAACTGGCCGATATTGTACTCGTCTATTTTTTCAAAACTGATATGGATATTGGGCACGCCGCCGTCCACATGGGCTAACTGGGTTCCCAACTCTGCCATTTTATTGACTTCATCCACACGCTTGCCTGCGAGGAAATTGAGGCCGTCGAGGTTCTCTTTATCCTCCGGAACAAGAACGGTCTTGTTGGCTTTCTCAATGGAGATCACGGTCTCGAAGATCGTACGCTCGCCGTCTTGGATCCACTGACCCATAGAGTGCAGATCCGTTGTGAAATCCACGGAAGCCGGGAAAATAGCCTTGTGGTCTTTTCCCTCCGATTCGCCGTACAGTTGTTTCCACCACTCGCTGAAATAATGCAGTTTCGGGTTGAAGTTGACGAGGATCTCTATCTTCTTGCCGCTCTGGTAGAGTGCGTTACGCATAGCTGCATATTGGCATGCCGGGTTCTCTGCGTACGGCACTTTGATGTCCGTCGCTTTCTCCATATCCTGGGCGCCGCGTACGAGGGCTTTGATGTCGCCTCCGGCTACTGCAATCGGCAGCAGACCTACCGGCGTGAGAACGGAGAAGCGGCCGCCTACGTTATCAGGGATAACGAAGGTCTTGTAGCCCTCTTTCGTGGCGAGGCTGCGGAGAGCGCCTTTCGCGCGGTCGGTAACGGCTACGATACGATGCTTGGCTTCCTCTTTGCCTACCTGTTTCTCCAGCATGGTCTTCAAAAGACGGAATGCCAGCGCGGTCTCTGTCGTGGTGCCGGATTTGGAGATGTTGATGATTCCGAACTGTTTGTCAGAGATAAACTCCATCAGTTCTGCCAGATAATCCTCTCCGATATTGTTGCCGGCATAAACGACATACGGGTTCTTGCGGTCTTTGGCTGCGAAGGCGTCAAAAGCCGAACTCAATGCCTCATTCACAGCGCGGGCACCCAGATACGAACCTCCGATACCTGCTACAATCACTACCTCGCAACGCTTGCGTAACTCATCAGCCGAAGCTTGTATCTCGGCGAGAAACTCATCCGTAATAGAGGAGGGGAGATGTACCCATCCGATGTAATCATTGCCGGCTCCTTGGCCGTTTTCCAACAAGAGGTTTGCTGCCTCTGTTTGAGACTCCAGTTGTTTTAACGCAGTGGCTTCAACAAAGCCTGCTGCATTTTTCAGACAGATTTGCATATTATTGTAATTTTGTTGTTAATGACTTGATAATTGGTTTCGCTTTCTGGCGGTTGTACAGTATCTCGTACATGGCGTCCACGATGGGCAGGGCTACCTGCATCCGTTGGTTCGCCTCGTGGATGGCTTTGGTGCCGTAATATCCTTCTGCCACCATCTCCATCTCCATCTGCGCGGCTTTCACGGAATAGCCGAGGCCGAGCATCTGACCGAACTGCCTGTTGCGGCTGAATTGGGAGTAGCCGGTGACCAGCACATCGCCCAGATAGCCGCTCATGGTGATGTCGCGGGGGACATTGCTCATCGCGGTTGCGAAACGCTGGATCTCCTGAATGGCGTTGCTCAGCAGTACGGCTTGGAAATTATCGCCGTAATGCAGGGCTTGGCACATGCCGGCGGCGATAGCGTAGATATTTTTCATCACCGAACTGTATTCCAAACCGATAACATCGCTGGAAATAGTGGTACGGACATATTGGGTCTGGAATAGTTTGGACCATATCTCCGCGTTTGAGCGGTTTTCGCAACCGATAGTGAGGTAGCTAAGCCTCTCCAGCGCAATCTCCTCCGCATGACACGGACCTGCTATCACGCCCAGTTGGTCCATCGGGATGCCGAAACGGTCATGCAGATAATCCGTCACAATCACATTCTCGTCGGGAATCATACCTTTGACGGCTGAAATGACTACTTTGTGAGTCATGTCACGGCGGATCTTGTTGAGCGACTGTTTCACATAGGGCGAAGGAATCGCAAGAATCAGCACGTCTGATTGTGCCACGGTCTGGTTGATGTCCGATGAAAAATGAATCCGGCTCACGTCAAAACTGGCGGCGCCGAGATACGTAGGGTTCTTGCCCGTGGAGATAAACTCGTCTATCACTTCCTGGCGGCGGATGAACCAGTTGATATCGCCTTGGTTCTGCATGACAATCTTGGCTAATGCCGTTGCCCAACTGCCCGAACCGAGAATAGCTATTTTACGATACATAATTCTCAATTCTCAATTCTCAATTCTCAATTAGCCTCCGGCTTCATCGTCGGGAAGAGCAGCACTTCTTGAATAGTCGGCTGACCGGTCATCAGGATGGCCAGACGGTCTATACCTATTCCGATACCGGAAGTAGGCGGCATACCGTATTCCAGTGCGCGCATGAAGTCATGGTCGATCACCATTGCTTCGTCGTCGCCCTTGTCGGCAAGCTTCATCTGCTCTACGAAGCGGTTGTATTGGTCAATCGGATCGTTCAGCTCCGAATAGGCGTTCGCTAACTCTTTGCCGTTCACCATCAGCTCGAATCGCTCGGTTAGACCGGGTTTCGAACGGTGCATCTTCGTCAGAGGACTCATCTCTACCGGGTAGTCGGTAATGAAAGTCGGCTGAATGAAAGTGCCCTCGCAGGTCTCGCCGAAGATCTCGTCAATCAGCTTGCCTTTGCCCATATGCTCGGTGTCTTCCACGCCCAGTTTCTTTGCCTCTGCGCGGATAGCCTCTTCGTCCATCGAAGCCAAATCCAGACCCGTCTTCTCTTTGATGGCGTCCAGAATAGGCAGACGGCGGTAGGGAGCCTTGAAATCAATCTCGTTCTCGCCCACTTTGACTTTCGTTGTGCCGTTCACGGCGATAGCAATCTTCTCCAGCAACTGCTCCGTGAAGCCCATCATCCAGTTGTAATCTTTGTATTGTACGTACAGCTCCATGCAGGTGAATTCCGGGTTGTGGCTGCGGTCCATACCTTCGTTGCGGAAGTTACGGCCGATCTCATACACGCCCTCGAAACCGCCTACAATCAGTCGTTTCAGATACAGCTCCGTCGCGATACGCAGGTACATATCTACGTCCAGCGAGTTATGATGGGTGATGAACGGACGGGCACTTGCACCGCCGGCTATCTGTTGCAGGATAGGGGTCTCCACCTCGGTGTAACCTGCCTCGTCGAATACCTGTCGCATAGTCCTTAGAATAGTCGCGCGTTTGAGGAACGTGTCCTTCACGCCGTCGTTGACAATCAGATCCACATAACGCTGGCGGTAACGCTGCTCCGGATCGTTGAATCCGTCGTATGCCACGCCGTCTTTGTATTTCACAATAGGCAGCGGACGCAGTGATTTAGCCAAAACCGTCAGTTTCTTTGCATGAACGCTTATCTCGCCCATCTGGGTACGGAAGACGAAACCCTCGATACCGATGAAATCGCCGATATCCAGCAGTTTCTTGAATACCACGTTGTACATCTGCTGCTCCACTGAGAGTTTTTCTCCGCTGTCGGGCGTTCCCGACCCTTCGGCTACAGGTGCCTGAATGTCGTCGCGGCTGACATACACCTGGATACGTCCTTTGGAGTCCTGTATCTCGATGAAAGAGGCCTTTCCCATGATACGTTTGCTCATCAGACGACCTGCTATGCGCACCGTGTCACCCGTGTGCCATTCTTTGCCTGAAGGCTGAGGGCTGACGGCTGAAGGCTCATCCACAAACCCCTTCTTGATATCCGTTGAATACCCTGTTACTTCGTACTCGGCTGCAGGGTAGGGATCAATGCCCATATCACGCATGGCTTGCAGACTCTGCCGCCGTACTTGTTCTTGTTCGCTTAAATTTTCCATATATTGTTTGTTTTATTATTCGTCTTTGTTGGTCTTTGCGATGCGTCTTTGTTGGTCTTTGCGCCTGATCAGCATCCGTTTGTTGCATGCCTTTTCGTCCGGCGCTTGTTCGTTAAATCGCATACTTGCGCAATTTCGGTGCAAAGATACTACAAAAAAATGACATACGCAAGCGCGCGTGAATTTTTCTTGAATTTTTTGTGTTCTTTTGTCCTGAAACTGTCTGTTTTCGGGCTCTTGCTTCCTGTTTTTTGATACAACCTCTCTGTATTATATACTATGTATATAATACTACAGGGTTTGAAATGCGAAAATTAGTGCGTGATAAGTGCGTGATAAGTGCGTTATTAGTGCGCGATAAGTGCGTCATAACAAGGTAAGATAGCACTCTTTTGCACCCGCGTTTAAAATATAGGAAAATGCAAAAAATAATCAACCGCTTGCATACTTCAACAAAAATGTGTATCTTTGCAGCATATTTTGCCGTAAAGGGGCAAAAAAACAAGGTATTAGTTTTAAAAATCTAACAACTACAACGATGGACAAGCAAACCCAAGCTTATGTGGACAGCTTTATGGCTGAGCTGATCGCTAAGAACCCGGGTGAAAATGAGTTTCACCAGGCAGTAAAAGAAGTAGTGGAGTCGGTGGCTCCGATGATCATGGCGTATCCCTATCTGCGCGAGCAGAAAGTGATGGAGCGTATCGTCGAGCCTGAACGCGTGATTATGTTCCGCGTGCCGTGGATGGATGACCAGGGAGAAGTGCAGATCAACCGCGGTTTCCGCGTGCAGATGAACAGCGCTATCGGTCCGTACAAAGGCGGTATCCGTTTCCATGCCTCTGTAAACCTGAGTATCATGAAGTTCCTTGCGTTCGAGCAGACTTTCAAGAACGCGCTGACGACGCTCCCGATGGGTGGTGCAAAGGGCGGTTCGGACTTCTCGCCGCGTGGCAAATCGGATGCAGAAGTGATGCGTTTCTGCCAGTCTTTCATGACCGAACTCCAGCGTCATATAGGGGCTGACACAGACGTACCGGCAGGTGACATCGGCGTAGGCGGACGAGAGATCGGTTATATGTTCGGTCAGTACAAGCGTCTGCGTGACGAGTTCACCGGTACGCTGACCGGAAAAGGCCAGACTTGGGGCGGCTCTCTCATGCGTCCCGAGGCAACGGGTTACGGAGCTTGCTATTTCGCAGAGGCGATGTTGGCTACACGGGGCGAGAGTTTTGAGGGCAAGCGCGTTTGTATCTCCGGTGCAGGAAACGTAGCGCAGTTTGCTGCGCAGAAAGCAATGCGTCTGGGTGCCAAAGTGCTCACGCTCTCCGATTCCAACGGATTTATCTACGACGAGGAAGGACTCAATGAAGAGAAACTGAACTATGTCTTCGAGCTCAAGAACGTCCGTCGCGGACGTATCAAAGAGTACGTGACCAAATATCCGCAGGCGAAATACTTTGAGAACGAGCGTCCGTGGTCTATCCCATGCGACATCGCCATGCCGTGCGCAACGCAGAACGAGATAGAGAAAGCCGATGCCGAGAAACTGATGGCGAACGGCTGTTTCTGCGTCTGCGAGGGCGCGAACATGCCTTCGACGCCGGAAGCCATCGCAATCTTCCAGAACGCCAAGATTCTCTACAGTCCCGGCAAAGCATCCAATGCCGGCGGCGTAGCCACTTCCGGCTTGGAGATGACCCAGAACTCCATGCGTCTCAAATGGACGGCAGAAGAGGTGGACGCCCGTCTCCGTACCATCATGGCGGACATTCACGCTGCCTGCCTCAAATACGGTACCGAACCCGACAACATCGGACCCGACGGCAAACCCTATATCAACTACGTCAAGGGTGCCAACATCGCCGGCTTCATGAAAGTGGCAAACGCCATGGTCGAGCAAGGATTAGTATAATCTGCGAGAAAGTCTTCAGCCTTCGAGCAAGGATTAGTATAATCTGCGAGAAAGTCTTCAGCCTTCGAGCAAGGATTAGTATAATCTGCGAGAAAGTTTTCGGTCTTCGAGCAAGGATTAGTATAGATGAATACCAACACTTACACATCCCTGATGGAGCGGCGCGTGAGGCGCATACTGCTCGTGTGCAACAACTACGACAGCTTTGCGCTGGAAGAGGACGGACGTATAGACGTGCAGATCGCGCAGGAATACGCCGAACTCAACCTCTCTAATCCGCCGTCTATCGTGCGGGCGGAAACGACAGACGAAGCGCTGAAATTGATAACCCCTTTCCAACTCTCCCCACAAGGGGAGAGAGTGTCGCATGGCGAACGAAGTACAAAGGAAGAGCCTTTCGACCTTATTATTACCGTTTATAGCGCGGGAGGGTTGGATGTGTTTGATTTTGCGGCGGAGAGCAAACGGCTGCTGCCGGATTGTCCGATCGTGCTGCTCTCATCGTTCAGCAAAGAGGTCTATCGCCGCGTGGAGCAGCAGGACAAGACCAACATCGACTACCTCTTCAACTGGAACAACTCCACCGACCTCATCATCGCTATTATCAAGCTGATTGAGGACCGCATGAACGCCGAGCACGACATCCTCTCCGAGGGCGTGCGGGCAATCCTTCTGGTCGAGGACTCCGTGCGGTATTACTCTACGTATCTGCCGCTGCTCTATAAATTAGTGCTTCACCAAAATCAGATAGCCATCCGCGACGCGCTGAATGAGAAACAGCAGCTTCTGCGCAAGAGGGCGCGGCCGAAAGTGCTGATGGCAACCTGTTATGACGAAGCCATCGAGCTGTACAACCGCTACAAGGAGAACATCATCGGTGTCATCTCCGATGTGGGATTCGTGCTGCACAAAGGCGAACCCTCCTCGGCAGAGAAACTCGATGCCGGCGTGGATTTATGCCGGCTGATCCGGGAAGACAATCCCACTATGCCGTTCCTCATGCAGTCCTCGCAGGAGTCGATGAAATCGGTTGCACGCAAACTCAATGTGGGGTTTGTAGTCAAGAAATCCAAGACGCTGACCCAGGAACTGAGCGCCTATATCGAGCGCGAGTTCGGCTTCGGTGATTTCGTGGCGGTCGATCCGAGGACGGGCAAGGAGATAGGGCGTGCGTCGGATCTGGAGGGCTTTGAACGTATCATCTCTTCGATTTCATCGGCTGCTTTCCGCCGTCTGAGCGACAATAACTACCTCTCTAAATGGCTTTTTGCCCGCGGACTGTTCGCCATCGGGCATGAGGTACACAAACTGACCATTCAGGACGACGCAGACATAGAGAACATCCGCCAGACGAATATCCGTCTCATTCACGACTACCGTATCAACCAGGCGCTGGGCGTGGTGGCGAAATATGACCCGGAGACCTATAACAGCACGATCTATTTCTCCCGCTGCGGCGACGGTCCGATGGGGGGAAAGGCGCGCGGACTCGCGTTCCTGAACCATATTTTGCAGAAACATGACCTCTTTGACCGGTGGGAGAATATCCGTGTTCTGGTGCCCCGGACGATGGTTATTACCACCGATTATTTTGACCGTTTCATCAATGATAACGGTCTGCAATACGTCATCAATGCCGAACTGACGGACGAGGAACTGCTCTCGGAGTTCGTCTCCGCCTCGCTGCCTTCGAAACTGGTGCAAGCCCTGCGCCATTTTATCCGTGCTACCAAACGTCCGCTGGCTATCCGTTCGTCCAGCAAACTGGAGGACAACTACTATCAGCCTTTCGCGGGCGTGTATAGTACTTATATGATCCCGCACACGGAGAACGAAGACCAGCAGCTCCGTCTGCTCACCAAAGCTATTAAATCGGTCTATGCGTCCGTCTATTTCGCCGCTTCGCGTGGCTACATCCTCTCTACGGGCAATCTGCCGTCCGAAGAGAAGATGGCGATTGTCATGCAGGAAGTGTGCGGTGAGGCGGAAGGGAACTACTATTTCCCTGTCATCTCCGGCGTGGCGCGAAGTGTCAATTTCTATCCGGTAGGCAAAGAGAAACCCGAAGACGGTATTGTCAAGATCGCTTACGGACTCGGAAAAGCCGTGGTGGATGGCGAACAGGTGCTGCGTTTCTCGCCCAAATATCCGAAGAATGTGATGCAGACTTCGACGGTGGATTTGGCAATGCGGGAGACCCAGCAATCGATGCTTGCGCTCTCGCTCAGCCCGGAGAAATTCAAGACTTCCATCGACGATGCCGTCAATCTGGAGCGTATTCCGATACACGACTGCGGACAGTTCGAGAGCCTCAAACTCATCGCCTCGACCTACGACCGCGAGAACATGCGTATCGTCGATTCGTGCTATCCGGACGGACCGCGTATCGTTACTTTTGCACCGCAACTGAAGTTCAACACCTTCCCGCTGGCAGAGATCATCCGCACGCTGCTTGACATCGCGCAACAGGAAATCAAATGCCCCGTAGAGATTGAGTTTGCAGTCAATCTGGAGCACGAGCCGCAGATCTTCCATGTATTGCAGATCCGCCCGATTTCATCGGACTCGCTCTCTGCCAAAGTGGAGTGGGGGAGTATCAATGAGACCGGTGCTTTCCTGCGTTCGGGCAGTGCGCTCGGCGTGGGTAAGATAGAAGAAGTGACGGACATCATCTATCTGAAGAAAGAGGCATTCGACGTGCTCCGGACGCGTGAGATGGCGGCTACTCTCCGCGAGTGGAACAACCGCCTGCGTACCGAAGGACGGCAATATCTGCTTATCGGTTACGGCCGCTGGGGCTCGCAGATTCCCACGCTCGGTGTGCCCGTCCAGTGGAGCGACATCAGCGAGGCGAAAGCGATAGCCGAGTGCAGTCTGGAGAACTTCCGCATCGAACCCTCGCAGGGTTCCCATTTCTTCCAGAACATGACCTCTTTCAATGTAGGCTATATGAACGTGGACCCGTGGGCACGCCCCCTGACGGATGCGTATGACCAGTCCGTCCTCGATGCCCTGCCGGCAGTAGAAGAGACAGACTTGGTGCGCCATGTCCGCCTCGACAAGCCTCTGGAGATGTACATCGACGGCTTCGAGAACAAAGCCATCGTGAAGGAATAACTTCTCCCTTCGTCCATCGTGTCGGGCTTTAATCCCGACATCGGTTCAGCCCTCGCCGCTGTTTCGGCGAGCCCCTCCCTTGGGTCCTGCTCTCGCGGTTAGCCCCGCGAGTCTCTAAACATCAGCCTGCTCCTCATCCGAGCAGACTGTCCCTTTCTTCTTTTCCGGCAAATCAAATTTGCCGCAGAAAATATCTTCCCCTCTTGCATATATCAAAAAAAAGCAGTAACTTTGCACCCAAATTCGTATATGCGCGAAAATAGCAAACAATCTATATGACTTTATTACTCCAGATTATTACACTCATCGGTTCCGTGGCGATGCTGATGTACGGAATGAAGGTGATGAGTGAAGGCCTGCAGAAGATGGCAGGTAGCAAGCTGTCCAACGTGCTTGGCACGATGACTACCAACCGTTTCTCGGGCGTGCTCACCGGTGCGTTCATCACCGCGGCGGTTCAGTCATCCACGGCTACAACGGTCATGACCGTCAGTTTCGTTTCTGCGGGTATTCTCTCGCTGGCGCAGGCTATCTCGGTCATCATGGGTGCCAACATCGGTACGACGTTCACGGCATGGATCATGGTGCTCGGCGGCGGATCGTTTGACCTCCGCTTGGTCGTTTATGCCACTATCGTACTCGCCGTTGCGCTTATCTACACCAAGAAGAACGCCAACCTCGGCGATTTCCTCATTGGTCTGTCGCTCATGCTGCTTGGTCTGACGACCCTGAAGATCAACGCCACCGACATGCACTTGGACGAGATGGCGCCGGTACGCAATTTCTTCATTGCTACTTCGTCATGGGGTTACGGAAGCTATTTCCTCTATCTGTTAGTAGGCGGAATACTGACTTTTGCCGTGCAGAGTTCGGCGGCTATCATGGCAATCACGATGACGCTTTGCTCAACCCATGTGCTGCCTGTAGATATGGGTATCGCGCTGGTGCTGGGTGAGAATATCGGTACGACCATCACCTCCAATGTGGTGGCGCTCTCCGCCTCGGTGCAGGCACGCCGTGCGGCTCTTGCGCACTTGGTGTTCAACCTCTTCGGCGTTATGTGGGTGCTGTGCGTCTTCCGCTGGTTTGTAGGCGGTGTGTGTGAGTTGTGGGGCGTGGATTTCACGCCGGGTGTGCCGTCCGACGTGTCGCCGGACAAACTGAATGCCGTTCTGGCTACCTTCCACACGGCGTTCAACGTAACGAACACGATGATTCTTATCTGGTTCGTGCCTGTGTTGGAGCGCGTAGTGAGCACTATCATCCCCTCCAAACCGGAACAGAAAGATACGGACAGCCAGCTCAAGTTTATCTCCGGCGGTCTGATGTCCACTTCAGAGCTCTCTATCCTCCAGGCATGGAAAGAAGTACACGTCTTTGCCATCCGTGCGCAACGGATGATAGGAATGGTGCATGAGCTCTTCTATGAGAAGGACAATACGCAGTTCACCAAGATCTTCTCGCGTATCGAGAAATACGAAGGAATCTGCGACCGAATGGAATACGAGATTGCGCAATACCTCAACCAGGTAGCCGACGGCCGTCTGTCCGACCAGTCCAAGCACGAGGTGCACAAGATGCTCCGTATCGTCAGTGAACTGGAGTCCGTGGGCGACGCCAACTACAACCTCTCGCGTTATATCCGCCACAAACACGACGGCAATATTACTTTTACCGAAGAGCAGGAGAAGAACGTCGAGCAGATGATTTATCTCCTCACCGGTGCGCAGGCAAAGATGGTGGAAGCACTCGAAAAAGCGAATATCACCCAGGACGAGTTCTTCGAGATGACCAACATGGAGAACGAAATCAATAACTTCCGCGATGAACTCAAGAACCAAAACATGCAATCCATCACCGAACACGAGTACGACTACACCACCGGTGTCAATTATATGGATATCATCCTTGAACTCGAGAAGATGGGCGACTACATCATCAATGTGGACGAAGCCATTTACGAGCACAAGCACGACAAATAATTAACTAACTCAAAACAACCAAAAAATGAAAAATAACGTATTAGCAGGCGCATTGATTGCGCTCGGACTGAGCCTCGCAGGCTTGTTCGTCTATTGCGGTATCAGCAAGTTCGCTGACAAAGACCGCGCAGTAACCGTAAAAGGACTGAGTACCCGTGAGGTGGAGGCGGATTACGTAGTATGGCCGCTCTCTTTCGGATGGAACGGTAATGATCTGCCGTCGCTCTATCAGCAAATCGGCAATGTATCGGAGAAAGTGAAGAAACACTTGCTCGCACTGGGATTTGAAGAGAGTGACCTTCGTCAGGGACCTATCTCGGTGGACAACAACTGGGAGAACTACTACGGCAACAACCGTCCGGAGTACCGTTATTCCCTCCGCACTTCCATCATCGTATCTACGGACAAAGTGAAACTGGTTATTGCTTCCCAAGGCAAGGAAGCGGACTTGCTCAAGGAAGGCATCATCGTTTCTTCCAACAAGTGGGATCTGGACTACCAGTACAACGGTCTGCCCGAGCTCAAGCCGGCTATGATTGAGGAGGCTACGCAGAACGCCCGCGCCGTAGCGCAGAAGTTCGCCGATGATGCGCAGTGCTCGCTCGGTTCTATCCGCCGTGCCAGCCAGGGTCAGTTCTCCATCGAGAACGACCAATACCAGCCGTGGATCAAACACGTGCGCGTAGTCACCACCGTAGATTATTATCTGGATTAATTCTTAGCGCGGAGTTGCGCTAACTGTTCCGGATTAGGGCGGTAAGATATAGAGATATGTCTGCCGCCTTTTTCGTTGATGCGTTTCATCTCGCGGCGGAAGAGTTGTCCGTGAGTGCTGGTGTCGCGCCATTGGTTAAAGGCAATATAATAATGAATCATCTCATGTAGGATAGTGTCTTCTACCAATTCTTCGGGCAAGTCCGCGCGGGTGTTGATACGTAGCACAAAACCGGTATTGTAATAATCGCCGAACAACCATTTCCGCTTGCGCTTGAAACAGAGTTTGCCTAAGAATGTCTTGGCATTGCTCAGTTTGACAGGGATAGGAGGCAATGCTCCATCAAAGAACAGGGCGTTGTATTCGTTGAAGCGTGTCTGTATATACTCAATCGTCGGTATCATCGTCTTCTATTCTGTGCGGGCGCATGAATCCAGCCATCTGTTCGTCCTGCGCGTCATGACCCTGGATAGCATAATGGATCTGGTTGGTGCCGAATTTGTTGTTGATCTGGTCTATAGCATGCATGAGCCGTTTCTGGCGGGAAGCATCTTCTGCCTGGTTGGAGACAAACATGTCCAACTGTATGCCTGCGGAGTGTTGCAGTTGCCCCAGAATGACGCCTGCCTGCTTGTAATAGTAGCCTTCACGATAGAGGCGGTCCAGCAAGTGTTCTACGGCATTGATGAGCTGGGCGGAGTCGTCCGTAGCAGTCTGCAACCGCAGAGTGGCGTCATTGGAATATTGCGGCAGGTCGTCCCTATGCCGATTTGTTGCCAAAAAGACACTTACGGTATGGCATATGGCTTTCTGATTTCTGAGCCTCCGGGCGGCTGCAGTAGCATAATTGCTCAACTCGCGTTTCAGAACCTCGCGACTGGCCGTCATGTGGGCGAACGTGCGGCTGTACATGATAGATTTCTGCTTTTCATGGCTGGCGAGCGTGAGCGCAGGCTGGCCATTCAGTTCTTTCCATGTACGCGCAGCTGTAACGCCATACAAGCGATGTACCCATACTTCTTCTCTGCGGGCAAAATCCAAGGCGGTATGAATACCTTTCTGCTGAATGTCCTTGACGCGTCTTCGGCCTATTCCCCAAACCTGTTCTATCGGCAGAATGGAGAGTGCTTTTTCGCGCTTGTCAGGGGTCATTACGCATATCCCTCTGTACCCGGCATAGCGTTTGGCAAAATGCGTAGCGGTCTTAGCGAGCGTGTATGTCTCGCCGGCTCCGCATGAAACAGGGATAGCCGTCTCTTGCAGGATCAGGTCTTTTAGTTGCTGCAGGTAATGGCGGAGGCGTACAGGGTCATCATCCGGCATCTCGCCGAAAAACTCATCTACACTGTATTGCACGAAATTCAGGACCATCTCGGTCTGTTTGACTACGTCCATTATGTGGTGGGAAATCTCGTGATAGAGGTTGTGATGCACATCAATGACGGTAACGTGGCGGCGGTCAATCAACTCCTTGACTTGGAAAATCGGATTGCCGCGCTTCAGCCCCGCCGCTTTGGCTTCCTGATTGAGAGCAAGAATGATCCCTCCGTTGTTGTCGTTATTGTTTGCTACTACAACGGGAGTCCCTTTCAGTTCCGGTCGTGACACCAGCTCGCAACTGACGAAGAAATTATTGCAATCCAGATGAACGTACATCAGAACCAGCCAAGCCTCCTGATCAGGCGTAAAAGCCATGTAGGGATCAGGAGAATGATAAATGTCAGTATATGCCAGAATACAGCAGGAATGGTCACTTTGCTCCGCCCGTGGAAGAGCGCGCGGAGACCTCTGCGAGCCAATGTCTCCGGCGAGACGATGATGCCCAGACATTTGCCCGCTTTTGTCATCCACGGTCTGATGTTGAATAATCCGGTATCTACCGCGCCGGGACTGACATTAGTTACGTACACGCCATAAGGTTTTAACTCAATATGCAGCGAACGGGTGAATGCCGCTAGAAATGATTTGGTGGATGCGTAGGTACCGAGACGCTGTGCAACGATCTTGCTGGTTACCGAGCATACATTGAGGATATATCCGTGCTTGCGGGCACGCATATCCTGGCCGAAGAGGTAACACAGCATAGCAGGTGTGTACATATGCAGGTTGAGAATAAGGGAGGTGAATGCCTCGCTGTCGTCCAGTATGTCCCGGTCGTGATATACGCCGGCGTTGTTAACCAGCACTTCCACCTCTATCTCCTGCGTGCGCGTATATTCATATAGTTCGCGTGCAGATGACTGGAGACTCAGATCCATCACAAGAGGAATAACTGAAAGCTGAGGGCTGAATGCCTCGCGCAGTTCCTCCGCGCGGTCGCGGATAGCTTCTTCATTGCTGACTATCAGCAGGTTGTATCCGCGCGACGCCAGTTGGCGCGCAAACTCAAGTCCGATTCCCGACGATGCGCCGGTGACCAATGCAAAATGTTGTTTCATATCAGTTATGGGCAAGTGATTGTTGGTGTTCTGTGCGTTCATGGAGCCATCCTGTGATAAACAATAGACCGCATGCTAGTATAAAATATACACCGGTTAGTATCCAGAGAGTATCATATTCCATGCGGGTTGTCCATAGGGAAGCACCCATGGAGGAGATATGTATGAATCCGTTTGCTCCGGCAGTGTAAGGAATGGCATATGAGAGATATCTCCATGCTTCGGGAATCATCTCTTTAGGCCATGATATGCCGGCCATGAAAAGGAAAATCAATGAACTTGAAATCAGCAATACCAAACCCGATTCACGGTTCCGGATAAATACACTGACGCACATGGAAAAGAAAATAGTAGCCAGCAGATAGGGTACTATAAACCGTAGCAAGTCTCCTACTGCGCCTATATGAGGCAGATCGAAGAGCCGGGGAAGTGCTATCATCAAGATAGCCGCCAAAGCGTAATAGATTACAAAATATGCGGCAGCCCTGCCTAATACGATACGTAGAGCCGACCATCCGCGCCGCCTGCCGGGGATACGGAATAGTTGCTTGTTCTCCTCGCGCGCGGTTCCGCCAAGCATACAGATGCCGAATAGTAGCGTCTGATGGAGAATCAATACCAATACGGCAGGAATAAGGAAGGAGCCATAGCCTCCGGTAGGGGTGAAAAGCGCGGTCTCCGAGTAGGGGGCGTCTTGCACCAATGCCCAGGCAAACTCCTTGTCCATGCCCATTTGCTCATAGCGGTCAATCTGGATGTTGCGCATGGATTCCAGCATTACTTGATTGCAACTGAGATAGATTCCCTTCATATAGAGGAAGGAACTCATGTCGCAATACAGTGAGATATGTGCCTGACCGAGCGGGTCTGCCAACTGCGCTGCATAGTCATGCGGGAAATAAATGATTCCGTGAACTTTCTGGTCTCGCAGCAATTGTTCTGCTTCCCCCATTGAGGCGCAGGTATAGGCTAACTTGATATCCGGCGCTGCATTCCAGCGATGGAGAAACTCGCGACTCTCCTGTGATCGGCTCAGATCTACTACGGCTACGGGGATATCGGTGATCTGTTCACGCCAGTAGATAGCCTTGTATAGAAACGGATAGGCCAATGTGGCTAAAATGAATATCACCATTACTCCCGGATCCCGGAAGATACGTTTCAACTCAATGGTGAAAACCCATCCGGTCTCTTTTAATTGAAGCCATATATGGTTTAGAAAGTGTAGCATTATTTCAGCGGATAATTTTGGTAAATCAATGCCTTGTGCAGTCTTGGCGCTATGGCTAGCGAAAGAAGCATGAAAGCGCATAGCGAGAGGGCAGGAGCCAGGCTGTTGATAGTGGGCGCGCACATCAGCGCTTCATTGACGTAAATCAGGTAATAATGCCTCAAAGGCTCCAGATAACTGAGCGCCTGTACAGGGGGCAGCATGTTCATCACCGGATAGGTGAAACCGGACAAGGAAAACCCCAGCATGGAATACAGTGCTCCGATGGAGATAGCATCGCGTAACGTGGGCAGACATCCTATCAGGAAGATACCCATCGCCTCCATGGCCATGATAAACAGCAGCAGTCCGAAAAGCAACCGTGCATGACTGCCGTAAACCGGAAATCCCGCAAAACGGTAGAGTATCAAATGACACCCTATTCCCAGTACCAGATAAATAATAGTATAGGGTATCAGTTTGCCTATCATGGCTACGGTATAGTTGCCGCCGGCAGTGCGAAGCCACTCGCGGGAAGTGCGCATCTTCAATTCGTACCCGATGGCGAAGATAGTCAGCATTATGCAGATCAATCCTAATATACCCGGTAAAATTGTGCTTACGAGATACACAGAGTAGTTCCCCCATGGGTTGGCAATCATATGTCCTTCGATTGTCAGCGGTTGGATACGATGCATAATCACGTCATCCGGAAGACCTTTCTTGCGCAGTACTTCGCGTTGGAATGCGCCGGAGGTGAGGTTGACCATTGTGAGCATCTGTTTATAGGCGGTGTTGCCACCTACGGTATAAGCGTTTGTGACGTAGAAATCCATCTTGGGACGTTTGAAAGCAACCAAATCGTCGTAGAAACCGTCCGGAATAACAAAGATGCCATACACGTGTCCCTGTTGCATTGCCTCGCGGGCTTCCGGGTAGGAAGAAGTGATGAGGCAGATATCTACTGAAGGAGTGGCCTGCATCTCGTGGCATAACCGTCTGGAGATGGAGGTCTGGTCCAGATCGACAAAGGCAATAGGCATTTTCTCTGCAGAGCCTCTCCGCATCAACGTGAGGAAAAAGAATGTAGAGAGCAGCATTACACCCACTGATGCAAACATATAAAGCGGACGGGCAAACATCTGGTGTACCTCCCGTCGCATTACATGCCATATGTTTCTGAAAATCTCTTTCAACTCTCAACCGTCAATTTTCAACCACCAATGCCGTCATTCCCGGTCGCAGATTAGGAATCTGCGCCAGCGGGCGGCATTTGACATCGAAGGTGCGGACATCATAGCCGCCGTTTTGTTTCGTGCTGCGCCAGGTGGCATAGGTTCCCATCGCTTTGATATGTGTCACGGTCAGCGGATAGCGGGTCTCGCCCAGAGCGGGAATCCGGACTTCAATCGCGCTGCCTACAGCAAAACGGGAGAGCATATCTTCGCGTACGGAGAAAGTGAACCATACATCGTTCAGATCGACGATCGCCATAACCGGACTTCCTTGCCCCACCAGTTCGCCTACTTTGGGGAATAACTCGCTCACCTCGCCGTCGCATGGAGAGAGCAGATAGCGTTCCGCTTCCGCGGCTGCCACTTCTTTCAATATGGCATCTACTCTGGCTACCTGGGCTTCAGCGGCTGCTTTGTCTTCTACGCGCGCCCCGGAGAGAGCCATGTCGTATTGGCTTCTGGCTGCACGCACGGTAGCGGTTGCGGCTTTGTATTGCGCTTCCACTTCGTCGCGCTTCTGGGCGGAGACTACTCCCTTGTCGTACAATCGTTGCACACGCTCATAACTCTTGCGGTAGATTTCTTCGCCGGCTTTGGCTTTCTGGTATAACTCATACGCTCCGGTTATCTGTTCGCGTTGGGCTCCGTTTTTCGCTTTCTGGTTTACGGCTTCTGCCATGTCACGGGCGGCCAGAGCCTGCTCTTTCTTGGCTTCCACCTCCGGCGAATAAATGATTACCAGTGTGTCGCCTTTGTGAACTTGGTCTCCTTCTTCATAAAGAAACATCTCTATTCGTCCCGGGACTTTGCCGGACACACGGTATTCTGTCGCCTCTGACTCTCCTTGAATGAGAGTCTCCTCCGGTTGTAAGGCAAAAACACCCACTAATGCCACTACAATCACTACTGCTAAAAGAGCCACCAGACCCAATAGCAGACTTCCTTCTTTTTCTTTATTCATATTATTGATAGAAAATTTCGAATAGCAACTTATAACTTCCCTGTATATTTGCGGAGCATGGTCTCTTGTACTTTGGCTTCCGTTTCGGCATCCACGAGGTCCGTAGCCGCCGCCAGCCATGCTGTCTGGGCCTGCATCAGCTCGGATGATGAAATCATGCCGGAGGCAAACGACTCTTCTGCCATACGCAGCACTTCTGCTGCATTTTTACAGGTCAATTTCGCCAGTGATATTTTCTGCTGTGCCTCCATCAGTTTCTGGTTGGCTTGTGTGGTTTGCAGGGTGAGCATCTCGCGTGTCTCTTCTGCTCGCAGCGCAACCGCTTTGGCGGCATGTTTGGCGGCCTTGTACCGCAAGATATCGTCCGCGTGTGCAATAGGGACATTCACAACTACGCCGGCAGAGAAAAATCCGTGACCTTTCCAGTCGTTCTTGATGCCGTTCTCGGCATAGGGGTTGGTATAGAGATAGCCGGCGGAAGCTACGATTGTCGGTTGCAAACCTGCTGCTGTCATTTTGGCAGTGCTTCGGGCTACTATCTCGGCTTCTTCTGCCAGTTGTAACTCTTTCCGGTTAGCGGCTGCCGCAGCGGCGTCAATAGTGTCGGCTGCCAAATGGGTCTCGTCTAGACCTGTCTCATCCAGCGTAAATACGGAACCCAATGGCAGACCGCATATTTGTGCCAGAGCCATGCGGGAGAGGGTCAGACCGTTTTCTGCTTGCAGTTTCTTTACCTCTGCTTCTCCTCTTTTGGTCCGTACTTTCAGTAGGTCGGATTGAGTGGCAAGACCTTCATTCACCAGTTCCGTCACGTCGCTCTCCAGTTTGCAGAGCAGACGGAAATAGTTGTCTGCCAGCAGATGCTTCTGCTCTACGGATACGACGCGCCAATAGGCTTCATCCACCGCGGCTATCACATTGTCATGCTTGGTGCCCGCTTCCAATGCTGCTACGCGTTCGGCTGACTGCGCGATGCGATACATCTGTAGCAGCCTGCCGCCTGTGTAGATAGGTTGTGTCACGCCTACGTGGGCTACCACCACATGGGTCATATCAACAGTCATGGTGTTGTATACTTGCTGGTAGGCGTTGGCTATCTGCTGACCCGCTTCATTCTGAACATCCATAACCGGTTGCTGGAGCGGGCTGCCGTCCAGATCTGTTACCAGACGCCCTAATGCGGATTCGGGAGACCAGTTGAAATACGAACTTCCGTCCGGGTTAACGCCTGCAACACCTAGATTGAATTGGGTCTGGTTGGCAAGCAAGTGCAGTTTCTCGGAGTTCCACATGTATGCGCCGTTTGCGGTCACGCGGGGGAACATAGCCGCCAAAGCTGCTTTGCGGTTATATTCTGCAGCCTTGAGTGCTTCCTGGCTCGAACGGCTCGTAGCTCCGTTGGATAAGGCCATCTCGCGGCAGGAGGCTAAAGTATATCGGATAGTATCACCTGCTGATAAGGAGGCAGAATAGCAACTGACTGCCAGAATGACAATCCATAGTTTACAATAGTTCATAATTATTTGTCCTTTTTGCCGATTAGGCATGTATATATCAATTTTTAAAACCGCCGTTTAGTCACAAAAAGTGTGCCAGAAAGCTTAAGGACAATCTTTTTCTTCGCACATGTCATCCTGTGTCTCTGTTTCCAAGGTAACATGAGTGATTCCTTCATGACTTAGAGCCTGTTTTATTTGCTGAACGGCTTCGTGGGCATGCTGCATGTCATCTACAACGACATGCGCTGTCAGGGCATTTTCAGTAGTACTCATCGCCCATACATGGATATGATGTACCCCCACCACATGTGGTAGGGCTACTATGTGCTCGCGCAGGTGATCTATATCTACGTCCTCCGGCACGCCGTCCAAAGCCAGCCGGACACTGTCATGCAACAACTCCCATGTACTGATCAGGATTACCAATGCGATAACCAGACTGATAATCGGATCTATGATATACCATCCGGTAAAGGCAATAATGATTCCGCTGATAACAACGCCTACGCTCACCAGCGTGTCTGCTGCCATATGCAGAAAGGCACCGCGAATGTTCAAATCATTCTGCTGGCCGCGCAAAAGGAGAAGGGTAGTGATCCCGTTCACCAGTATTCCTATACCGGCCGTCCAGGATATCGCCACACCGTCTATTGCCGTCGGAGTGCGGAGTTTGTGAACGCTCTCGGCTATGATGATACCAACGGCAACTAATAGCAGTAGAGCATTCAGTAAAGAGATCAGAATAGTAGATTTTTTATATCCATAGGTGTAATGGCTGTTTGCCGCGCGACGGGCAAGGTAAAAACCGATTAGAACCAAAGCCAGTGAAAATACATCGCTCAGGTTATGACCTGCATCGCTCAGCAGCGACAGGCTGTTTTTCCAGATGCCTACTCCCGCTTCGATAAAGACGAATAGGAGATTCAGACTGATGCCGATTATCAATATGCGGCGCATGCGTTTGTCCGTCGCTTGCGAGGACGTATGCTCATGATGGTGATGACTCATATACTATATTTTTAATAAACCGACTGCAAAATTACAATATTTTTTGCAGATATGCAAATTTATTCGTATCTTTGCACCCAAATTCGTTATTCTTAATTCGTAATTGTTATGAAACGGTCTTACTCAAAATGGGGTAGTATAGCGCTTATCGCGGCTATCTATGTCCTCGCCGGAATTATTGGCTGGCTGGTATTCCACTATGTGATGCAATTTTTACCCTCCCTTGAGGGGAGGGCATGGGTGGGGTTGTTCCTCGCCGACGTAGTGGCAACTGTCGTGGTATGGGCGTTCGGGCTGCTCTATGAGAACGTGTCGGTCTATGATCCCTATTGGAGTGTCTTCCCGCCGGTTGCTTTTCTGGCATGGGCGTTCTATACGGGTGTATGGTCGCTGCCGGTAATACTGCTGCTTGTCGCTTCGTGGTATTGGGGATGGCGGCTGACGCGCAACTGGGCAATCACTTTTAAAGGTATCGCCCATGAGGACTGGCGCTATACCAAGTACCGTTCGCTTCATCCCGCCCTTTTCCATCTCATCAACTTCTTCGGGCTCAATATGGTTCCTACGCTTGTTGTCTTTGCTGCCATGCTCCCGGGACTGCAACTATATGAGGTCAGTAATTCGGTCTGTACTCTGTCAGGCGAAGCCGGTCTGTACTCTGTCAGCGCAGCGGTCTTAATACTCGGCTGCCTTGTCTGCCTTTCTTCCGCAACCATCCAACTCATAGCTGACAAGCAGAGTCATGATTTCCGTGCAGCCCATCCGGGCAAAGTGTGCAATGTGGGACTATGGAAACACGGCCGTCATCCGAACTATTTCGGTGAAATTCAGTTCTGGTGGGGTATATGGATTATGTATGCGGCACTCAACGGCATTGACTGGTATATCCTCGGTCCGATAGCTATGACAGCGCTCTTTCTCGGTATCTCCGTCCCGCTCATGGAGCATCGCCAGTTGGCTAACAAACCCGACTATGCCGAGTATCGGAAAAATACACGCTTATTGATTTAATAACGCTTTTCTGCCGGCGTCGGTCATCAGTCCGCGCCGCTCCAGATCGGCGCAACGCTGTTTGTTCAACTCCGTCCAGTGGCTCTTCTTGACACGCGGAGAGAGACGTTGTGCCAACCTGCCGTCCGGCAGTTTCTTGAGCGTGGAGTCAATCCACCCGAAGCATAGTGCCTCTTCCACCACGTCGAGGTAGGGCATGCAGTCCGTCCGCGGGATCTTCGTCCGGTACATCGTCACCCAGCAGAACCGCTCCTTGTCATGGTTCTGCTCCAGCCACTTCCGCAACTCGCGCCGCTCCTTAAACTCCAATAAACCAATTATCTCCATACAAACTATAATTTTGACTGCAAAGATACAATAAAATCCGCACATCCGCAAGTTTTATACAAATAAATTTGCACATTTCACAAAAAAGCAGTACCTTTGCATCCGCAAATAAAATTGAAAACCACACTGCGCAACTATTGGCATAAACGCATAAATCAAATTTATTAACTAAAATTTTAATGATATGAAAAACTACATTACTCCTTTTGTCTTTTCTGCATTTATATTTGCAGGATTAGCATGTTCCCACAAAAGTGCCCAACAAATAACTCCGGACAGGGTGTTCATGGATGTTACACATGGAGCCGTTAAAAAGGTTTCCCCTATATATGGAGTGAGGGAGGATAGTACCGCATGTTTTATACGCGATGGAGCCATGTTTACCGCTGACGGGATTATATGCAATGACACCGCCGGCCCTTGGATTAAGTGTGATGAGGAGGGGATTTGGTACGACGATTTAGAATGTGGGAATCCGTATTATTACAATCCACCTGTAAGAGACAGTTTAGGACGTGTCATAGAATTTTATAGCAATAATTATTCCTATTTGGCTCAAGAATTACGTCCGGTGTTCTGTTGGTATTCATCCTTCATGGAGCATAATATTTATAATGGTAATTCTCTCTCTCCATCTGATATGTATATTGTAGATCGCGTGGATACGGATAAAGAGACAAGTATGGAGGTGTGGCGCAAACAATATAAATATATCGAAAATGACAGTCAGGGTAATTGGATAAGACGAAAATCAACTGTCACAATAGTTGAGTTGAGCGGAGAAGCGATGGAGTATTATGCACCTCTTTGTGATCTTGGTCTGCCATTGGAAACCCGCATAAAATTAGAGAATGAATTATGTCTGGAGGTAGAAAATAAATCGAACAAAAATATCGAAATAACAAGTGATTTTGTCGAAATAGAAACGCGTGAAGTTGAATATTACGAATAGGAACCAATAATTACGCCTATATAAACTAACAACGCACTCCCGAAAGAGAGTGCGTTGTGGTATGGTTACAAAGTGGACTTTAGAATTTCCATGAAATGGAGTATCTGTTCGCTTTTGCGAGGCTCAAAGAGAAGGTGCTCAAAATCACGCTGCTTGGTCTTTAGATCTGTATGAGTGACAGTTTCTTGCAGTTGTACCAATAGTTGTTCCTTGTTCTCTATCCCGTGGCGTTGTTTCAAGAATTCGTAGTCCGGTTTTGTGCGTTGCCATAAAAAAAGGACATCGTAAAAGTCACGCCCCTTTTGACGGGTCAAAAGAGCCGATAGTTTCATTGAAAGAAGAATGCTCACAGGAGGAACAGGAACGGGAAAATAGAAGCCTAAACGGCTGATTGTCGCCATCTCTCGCGGATAAACAATGCCTTGGTCTTGTGCCTCTATCTTCATCAAAAACCGTTCTTCACGATGACCCGTTAATTGGAGCGAGAAGAGTAGTTCCGGGAAATAGACATTTCGACGGAAGGCAGTCAGATTTGGATTCTCTTTGTCACGTGCCTCAACGGTTAGACCTTGAAGCGTCAAATAGCGCATAAGGCCGTCCGTCATTTGGATAAAATCCTCTTGGCTAAGGTTCTTGCAATCAAAATCCAAATCTTCAGAGAAACGGTCAATGCCGTGTATCAGCCGTAGGTTCGTGCCTCCGATGAAAGCCAGTTTGTCCGACCAAGCCGACTGAGAAATCCATTCCATTGCCAGACACTCAATATACTCCTTGAGCAAATGCTTTTGGAAGTTGGCATTGTTGGCAATCTGTGGCGGATAGAAACCGCGTATGTATGTTAAGTCAATCATATTCCGTATGTTTTGAGCATGAGTTTTACCCGCTTGGTTAGTATCGGGCTTCCGATGCGGCTGGTGTATTCAGCAAGCCGTTCCTTGTCTAACTCGTATTGCATAAAATCTTCGTCCAGACGCAATTCGCGCATTTCTTCTTCCGTCGAATACTGCGGATAGAGATAAAGCAAATCGATGAGTGCCTTCTCCGGAGTGGCTAACATAAAGGTCTTGCCGTCGGATAGCTGCTTTGGTTCGTAGCCCCAGAACAGAGAAGGCTTGATAGTCTGATAACTATAGGAAGCAAAGACATTCTCAAACTGCGCTGTTTTGCGCGTGGTAATACTTGTAACGGCTACCACTGCTTCGGGAATAATGCCATAGAACGACAAAGCGGTGTGCAGACTGATATAGGATGGGGTATATATCTTTGATGCAATATAGCGTGCGTAATCCGGCTTGTTCACGTAATCCGCAAAGGCATACCATCCTTGTCGCAAGGGAACAATGTAGCCCGCTTTTTGCCACCGCAGATAATTTCCACGCGGAAAGTCCGGGTGTATTGCTCTCACTTGTGCTGTAGAAAAACAAACCAAATGATGCCACTGATTATAAAACGAATTATAGGTCATAATGTACTAATCATTTCTATAATGCACCAAAATCAGTGCGTTATGGAAACAAATCCGCTGCAAAGGTACAATAAAAAAATGACATACACAAGAGTGCATGCCATTTTTTTGAAAATTTATGCAATTATGCTTCGTCCTCTACTGCTGCTTGAGCGGCTGCCAGACGGGCGATAGGTACGCGGAACGGGCTGCAGGAAGCGTAGTTCATGCCGACACGGGCACAGAACTTAACGGACGAAGGCTCGCCGCCGTGCTCGCCGCAGATACCGGTACGGAGTCCCGGACGAACGGCACGACCTTTTTCTACCGCCATCTTGATCAACTGACCTACACCGTTCTGGTCGAGAACCTGGAACGGATCGACTTTCAGAATCTTCTTCTCCAAATAAGCCGGCAGGAACGAAGCGATATCGTCGCGGCTGTAACCGAAGGTCATCTGGGTCAGGTCGTTGGTACCGAAGGAGAAGTACTGCGCCTCTGTAGCGATGCGGTCTGCAGTCAGGGCTGCACGCGGAATCTCGATCATCGTTCCGATCTCGAACTCTACCTCTACGCCGTACTCTGCAAATACCTCTTTTGCTACGCGCTGGATAATCTCTTTCTGCTGCTTGAGCTCATAGAGAATACCGATCAGCGGCACCATGATCTCCGGCATCGGGTTCTTGCCCTCCTTCTTCAGTTCGCAAGCGGCGGAGAGGATAGCGCGGGTCTGCATAGCGGTGATCTCCGGGAAGGTGATACCCAGACGGCAACCGCGGTGACCGAGCATCGGGTTGTTCTCAGCGAGTTGTGCAACACGGGTCTGAATCTCCTCTACGGAAACGCCCATCTCTTTCGCCATCTGCTCTTGTCCCTTCAGATCATGCGGAACGAACTCGTGCAAAGGCGGGTCGAGCAGACGGATGTTCACAGGCAGGCCGTCCATAGCGTCCAAGATACCCTTGAAGTCAGCCTTTTGGTACGGCAGCAGTTTAGCCAGTGCTTTCTCGCGGCCCTCGCTGTCCTTGGCGAGAATCATCTCACGCATAGCGATGATCTTCTGGTCGTCGAAGAACATGTGCTCGGTACGTGTCAGACCGATACCCTTTGCGCCGAAGGCACGTGCCACAGCAGCATCGTGCGGCGTATCAGCGTTGGTACGAACCTGAAGGTGTGTATATTTGTCGCAGAGGTCCATGAGTGCCTTGAAGTCACCGCTGAGCTCAGCAGCCTTGGTCGGGATCTCACCTGCGTACACCTGTCCGGTAGAACCGTTGAGAGAGATGTAATCGCCCTCTTTGTAGGTCACGCCCTCAATCTTAACCGTCTTGGCTTTGTAGTCCACCTGAATAGCACCTGCGCCGGAAACGCAGCACTTACCCATACCGCGGGCAACGACAGCTGCGTGGCTGGTCATACCGCCGCGTGCGGTGAGGATACCCTCGGCTGCAGACATACCTGCGAGGTCTTCAGGGCTGGTCTCGATACGAACCATGATGACCTTGTGACCGTTCTGGTGCCACTCCTGTGCATCGTCCGCGTGGAAGACAATCTGTCCGCACGCAGCGCCCGGAGAAGCAGGCAGACCCTGGGTGATGACTTTCGCTTTCTTGAGCGCGTCCTTGTCGAAGACAGGGTGGAGCAGTTCGTCCAGTTTCTGCGGCTCGCAGCGCATGATAGCCTCTTTCTCGCTGATGACGCCCTCGCGTACAAGGTCCATAGCAATCTTCACCATGGCAGTACCGGTACGCTTGCCGTTACGGGTCTGGAGGAACCAGAGCTTGCCTTCCTGTACGGTGAACTCCATATCCTGCATGTCGCGGTAGTGGTCCTCGAGTTTCTGCTGGATTTCGTTGAGTTCAGCATAAAGAGCCGGCATAGCCTCTTCCATTGACGGATATTTGCTTGCACGCTCTTCCTCGCTGATACCCTGGAGCGCTGCCCAACGGCGGCTGCCTTCCAGCGTGATCTGCTGCGGAGTACGGATACCTGCAACCACGTCCTCACCCTGTGCGTTTACAAGGTACTCACCGTTGAAGAGGTTCTCGCCCGTTGCGGCGTCACGGCTGAAGCAGACACCGGTAGCGGAGGTCTCGCCCATGTTACCGAAGACCATAGCCATAACGGACACAGCGGTTCCCCACTCGTCAGGAATTCCTTCCATCTTACGGTAGAGGATAGCACGCTCGTTCATCCAGCTGCGGAATACAGCGCAGATAGCGCCCCAGAGCTGCTCGATAGGATCGTCCGGGAAGTCCTTGCCGGTCTGCTCTTTGATAGCGGTCTTGAAACGCGCTACGAGGAGCTTCAACTCATCTACGTTGAGGTCCTTGTCCAGCTTGATACCGCGGATCTCTTTCACCTCGTCGATGATCTTCTCGAACGGGTCGATGTCGGTTTTGTTCACCGGCTTCATACCCAGCACGACGTCACCGTACATCTGTACGAAACGGCGGTAGGAGTCATAGACGAAGTGCGGGTTGTTGGTCTTAGCAACCATGCCCTCAGCTACGGTATCGTTCAGACCGAGGTTGAGGATGGTATCCATCATACCCGGCATGGACGCGCGTGCGCCCGAACGTACAGAAACAAGGAGCGGGTTCTTCGGGTCGCCGAACTTGCAGTTCATCAACTCCTCTACGTGCTTTACGGCAGCCTCTACCTCAGCGGTCAGCTCTTCCACGATCTTCTCCTGACCTACCTGGTAGTACTCGTTGCAGACCTCGGTGGTGATGGTGAATCCGGGAGGAACGGGCACGCCCACAAGGTTCATCTCCGCGCAGTTAGCGCCCTTGCCGCCCAGCAGCTCACGCATTTGTGCGTTACCCTCGGCCTTACCGTTACCGAAGGTATAAACTCTTTTTTTCTTTTCCATTTGTAATGAAATATTTATTGTTTGTTAATTTGTTTTTCATGCATACACCGATGAGAACGCTGTTGAAATGCATTCTCATCGTTGAGCCGTAGCTCGCTTAAAGTGGAGTATAGCGGACTCGAGAATTGCGCTCTCGCAATAATCGTGCCCCTTCGGGGCTAAGACGATTGCACACTCGCAATAATCGTGCCCCTTTTGGGGCTAAGAACCCGTAGCGGGAGAGTCGCGCTATACGTAACTTTGGTGGAGTATAGCGGACTCGAGAATTGCGCCCTCGCAATAATCGTGCCCCTTTGGGGCTAAGAACCCGTAGCGGGAGAGTCGCTATACGTAACTTAGGTGGAGTATAGCGGACTCGAACCGCTCACCTCAACACTGCCAGTGTTGCGCTCTAGCCAGATGAGCTAATACCCCGGATGTCCCCCGTTAATCGGGCAAAACGGTCTCCGCCGGAAGGGGCATAAATACCTGCTTCGGAGAAAACACGCTGCAAAGGTACAAAAAAATAATGACATACGCAAGAATGTATGCCATTTTTTATGATTTTTATGAAAAATCTTTTATAGAATCACTTTCTTTTCGGTCCAAACTTTATCTCCTTGTTGGTAGCGAATCAGATATACGCCCCGTGTCATTCTGTCTTCGCCCACTATCATTCCGCTGCTGTTATAGATACGTTTCGTCACAGGCGCAGGAGCAGGCGTATCTAGAATCTCGAGGAAATTGGACCATATATACTCGTCGTCGTTATCTACGGCTTGGTCTAATTTGATTCGCAACTGGAAGACCCCGTGTAACTCGTTTTCCTCGGAATAATCGTCTGTATTGGCTCCCTCGATGGCAACAGAGTCTTTAAACCACTGGAACTCCAGCGGATGCAACTCTGGGAAGATACGTGCCAACTCTACATTATTGCATACGAGCTGCCAGTTGTATTTGTTATGAATCAGCAGATAAAGCCGCTCGCAGTGGAACGTATCCAGCGCCAGGGTATGGATCTCGCCGATACAGTTTTCCCACCGCCAGTGAGGATATTCGATTTCTTTGGCACCGACTTCGGTAAAAAGCAACAGCGTATCTTGATAAAACCAAAGGAAAGGCATCAACGTATCGCAAATAGCGGAGTCCACGCGCAAAGTTCTGATATCCGGACAGCAAATCTTGGTCTGCAATGTCTTATGTACATATACGCTGTCATCGATATCGATATCTCTCAGGGTATCAACTACCGTTCCTACGGCGGACCAGACATGTCCTCGCCAAGTTAAATCGTAATAGAGCAGCGTGTCGCAGGCTGTCGTATCCACATATTGATCTACGGCGGTGTTACAATATTGGGTACTCAACTTAAATGGTTCGCTTGTCTCGCGGCAGTTAGGCATGTCCAGATTACCGGCATTAGCTACTGTCACTCTGTACCAGCCTTCGTGCGATCGATGCACAACTGGGATGGTATAATTCCGGTTCGCCCCTCGCTGTAATTCCGTCCAAGTCAAACTGTCAGCGGAGTAGGACCACATAAACTCCGGACTTTCCAAAGTGCCCCAGTTTTCATAAGCACTATAGAAAGTATGCGAATTCTTGCGGCATGCAGGATTAACACTACTGATACTAATCGGCTCCATGCAAAGACGCACTTCGATATCATCAATGGCGAAGTCATTACCGGTAGTGCCTCGTGAGTTGTTATAGATAGTCAGTTGGACACTACTGAGACCTTCCGGCACGGTGAAGTTCATACCGACCTGATGCCATTTAGAAGAATACTGCCAGCATGAATAATCATTCATGAATGTGGAGTCAAAAGGAATTTCGCCTGTGTCGTAGACTCCTAATTCTGCATTCGTTGTAGGATCTGTCAGGCGGAACAGCAGACGCGGATAAGCAAAATAATCCGGTCTGCCTGTATATTCATTCCATCTAACCACGTTCGCCACATACGCGACGAAAGATAGGTCCGAACCTGCGCATAGACCATTGATGGTGGTGCTGTAGAAGGCGGCATTGTCGCCTTTTCCATCCACTTCCATAAAGTAACCGCGTGTATAGTCTCCTGGGTAAGTATGGTCGTCTTGTAGATGCCATTGTGAACCGCGATACGGATTGGTGACGGACGTATCTCCGTTGCAATACCCCATTTTAGTTACTAAGTAACTACCTCCCCGCATAATACCGAAATAATCGTCCAACAGTTGGTTGTAAGTCATGCCTGCCACAGGAGTCTGACTAACACGAGGCTCATTTGGATCGTTTCCTCCAAAGTCTTCTCTGAACAGCAGAATTCCATCCGGACAGAGAATCGGAGGACAGTCTTCGATAACAAAGAATTTATGCGGCTCGCTTACAGAACGGCACATTTCGTTAGTAATGTTTCCACTACCTGCTACTGCCACTTTATACCATCCCGTATGACGTGGTTTTGCTTTGAGTTTCATCTGTTTCTGATGCCCTTCATCAAGCGGAGTCCACGTGATACTATCTGCCGAGAAATACCACTGATACTGCAGCGGTTCAGCCATCGAACCATCATTTTCAAATTCAGCAACAAACGTATTCTTGGTATCGATACAAACCGTGTCCGGTGCTATGATCTCCACAGGCGGCGTGCAAAGACGCACCTCGAAACTGTCAATAGAGGCGTTGTAGCCGTTTTCTATGCGGAATTTCAAATCGCTTGTCCCGTCCGGCACAATAAAACTCATCCCTATTTTGTACCATTTTTTTCCGTCGTATTCCTGGGTCTGCTCTTCAGCATCCGGCCCGAGATATTTTTCGTAATACGCTAAATAACTCTCGGTATTGGCGTCTTCTGCCCTTAATATGATTTTTTCGTACATTTGGTATGAAATCAGGGCGGTGACGGACACTCTGGACCTAGGGCAGAAACCGCTCATCTCTTTTGTATAGACCGACCAATAACCGGCTGACGTTTCCCGGTATAGCAATTTCCCGTCCGGACATGGCTCCTCCGGCGGCGGATCGGGTAAAGTCACATTGAATGCCGCGGCTTCAGCGGTCTTGCCTACGCGAACGACATAGGCGCTGAATCCCTCTCCCGACGTAGTGAGGTTTCCGAATATGGACTGGGGGATTTCGTAGGTGGTATAGCCGTAGATGGAGTAGGTCGCTACGCCGCTTTGGCTGCTGTATTCGCTGAGGGTTCTGTTGTTGAATCTGACTTTGTCCTCGTTGCCCTCGCGTGTCGTGACGAGCAGGGTGTTGCTAAACGGACCGTTTTCGTCGGTCTGTATCAAACCCCAGTGTGCTTCGGTGGCCATATGGTCCACGGGCAATATCTCTGCCATCGACGGATCGCCTTTGTCGTTGTTTTGGGTACAACCGGTGGTGTACATATAACAGCAGACGGGCTTGTCGGATTTGATATATTCTGTTCCTAAACCTCCGTAACCGCTGATGTTTTCTCCTCCCCAAGCCGTCTCTCCGCGGTTGAGAGTGACGGTCTTGTAGCGCATGCTGTAGATATAAAACTCCACTTGGGTGTTGTCCTTCAAGGCGGTTATGGCGAAGGCTTTTTCTACGAGCCGTCCTGTCCCGGCGACGATGAACTCTTTGCCCCATGCCTCGGTCGGGCGCGCCTGTTCCCATGTGTAGTCCGCCCAGTTGACATCAGCAGGAAAACGGGTGAGGTTGTTGCCTTGGAAGACGGCTACTGCTTTGTCTGATTCTACAACGGTTCCGCTAATATCGTGGCTGTAGTTCTTCGGCTGGAATAGCAGCACTTCGTTCTCTTGGATGGAGGTCGTGTACATCTGTCCGACATTTATCAGGGTATCGCTTCTGCTGCGGCATACCATGTTCACGCGGGGGGTAACAGACACGTTTGTCCCGTTCTCCGTGCCAACCACAGTAAACTGCGAATAGGTGGGAGTGGGAATGCCCTCTCCGGATTCTATAATCGAACCCGGTATGCCTTGCACTATATAGTGTTTGCCCAACAGATGTTTGGGCAGAATGACACTCTGGTCGGACGATGTCCCTCCGTGTACCCATATATTGATGTAAAGATCACCCGTAGAATGGATATTGACGCCTTGCAACACCAGTTGGTCCGGATAGGCAAAACTGGAGAGCAAACTACTGCCGGCATCCATATGCCGCGTATAACTTGGAGAGGCTCCGCCGCCGTTTGACAGAGGCGTTGAGAAGGTGATGTCCGCAGCCTCAACGGCTGTAATACTTATACCCACATGCTTGATAGGCTGCGCAGCAGAATTGCCGCTCCAGCCCCAATGGTCTAACAGCGTGAAATAGAAATCTTTTCCCGCTGAAGTCGGCATCAGGTTGTTGCGCTGAGCTCCCAGCGGCAGCATCAGCTGCAGTACGGTTAATATGCATAAAATCCGTTTCAACGCCCTTAGTAACTTAAACAGTTACACGATTTCTTGGCTGCGCTATGCGCGTCATAGGGCGAGATCGCGTATGAAATCTTGATCCCTACATCATAGAGTGAGCAGTCGGTCACCAGCTTCCGCCCCTGACGATTCGCCTCTAACACAGGCGTCAGAACCCGTTGCAGCGGAAAACCGTCTCTTGTATCGGTGAGCAACATCAGACTCTCTGCTATACTGCGGGACGGCGTGTGTTTGCTGAAACAATAATCAAAATAGGCACCTACCATGATGTATGACCGGAATCTGGTAGCCCATGTATTCAGCGGAATCGTGTAATTCAGTTCGAGCGCCAGCCACCACTGCACCTTCGGCAGCGTCATTTTGCCTTCATTTTCTTGTTTGAAATCCCGCGATGCACTAAGCGGATAGGACTCATAAATCCGGTTGTCGTAATACGGATAATAGACGGAGAGAGCCGCTTTGTCCACGGTCTGCTTCCATTGGCTGGACAATGGAAAAACAGTTTTGGCTCCGGCGTAGAAGGTAAAGCGTTTTTTCGTAAAAGCCAGTTGGACCGGCACTCCAACAGACCAGATCGAGTACTTCTCGTATAGATTGCCTATCGTATAGTCAATGTCCATCTGCTGGTTCTCTACATCGATAGTGGAGTAGTGGTCTTCGTAGTTCATTTTGCCGAATCCCGGATGGTGGCTGTCAAACGTCACGCCCGTGCGCAAGCCTATGACACGCGGAGACAGATAGGTATAGTATATCTGTGCGCCTCCGTGAAAGCCGACGCGGGGATTCACATAGTGGCTCTGCGCGTTCCAACCAGCAATACCGCCATGCACACCCGCTTCAAACAGATGTTCAGCCCTAAGGGAGAATGGCATGAAAAACAAACTCAGTATGAGATAAATTCGTTTCATTGAATAACCTTCTTCTCAGTCCATATCCTGTCGCCTTGTTGATAGCGAATGAGATAAACGCCGCGGGTCATCCTCTCTTCGCTCACCGGCATTCCGCTGCTGTTGTAGATCTGCATATGAACAGGCTGTGGCTCGGGCGTGTCCAGAATCTCCAGAATGTTAGACCACACGATAAGCCCGTTATCCATCTTGATCCTCAGTTGGAACACACCGTGCAGTTCGTTCTGCTCCGCATAATCGTCCTCGTTAGCTCCCTCCACGGCTACCGAGTCTTTGAACCATTGGAAAGCTACCGGATGTAACTCCGGGAACAGACGTGCCAACTCCACGTTGTTGCAGACCAGCTGCCAGTTGTATTTGTTATGAATCAGCAGATACAGCCTCTCGCAATGGAATGTGTCGAGCGCCAGGGTGTGTATCTCTCCGATACAGTTTTCCCATCGCCGGTGGGGTACCTCGATCTCCTGTTCGCCTATGCCGGTAAAAAGCAGCATCGTGTCCTGATAGAACCAAAGGAACGGCATGAGGCTGTCGCAGATAGCCGAGTCTATCCGGTAATTCAGTATCTCCGGGCAACAGATCTTGGTCTGCAGGGTCTTATGCACGTATAAACTGTCGTCGCCCTCAAAATCTTTCAAAGTGTCCACTATGGTTCCTGTTTCTGTCCATATATGTCCGCGCCACTCCAGGTCGTAATGCAGCAACGTGTCGCATGCCGTTGTGTCAACATGCTGCTCCGTAGCGGTGTTGCAATACATGGTCTCCAGCCGGAACGTACTGCTCCCTTCGCGGCAGTTGGGATTGTCCAGCGAACCGGCATTGGCTACAGTGACTCTGTACCATCCGGCGTCGGTCTTGTGTACGACAGGAATAGTGTAAGTCGTTTGTGGGCCTTCCTGCAGTATCGTCCAAACAGCGCTGTCGGATGAAAACTCCCATCGGAACTCCGGACTTGTGAGCGTGCCGTAGTTCTCGTACGCGGCGCGGAAAGTGTGCCGTTTCTTGCGGCAGGTGGGGCTGGTGCCGCTCACGGCGATCGGCTCCATGCAAAGACGCACCTCGATGTTGCTGATATGCAGAGGACCGCTGCCGCCGTTGGTGTTAATCGTCCAACGGAGGTTGCTCACGCCTTCAGGAACAGTAAAAGTAGTGCCAACCTGCAGCGAATCGGATGGTATGTCGCCCGTGTCGTATGCCACCAATTCAGCACCCGTGTCGCCATCGTAGAGACGAAGCATCAGTCGTGTCTCGGGGTGTGACTCTGGCATGTTGATGATGAAAGACAGGTCTGATCCGCCGCATAAATCAGACATAAGGGTAGAGTACGATGTCTCGCTGCCGTTCAGGTCCTCATGTTTCAGCAGTACCCCTTCCGGACACAGGATCGGCGGACATTCGTCAATGACATAGAACTTATGCGGTTCGCTCACGGAACGGCAGTTCTCGCGCTCTATATCGCCGCCATGCGCCGCAACAGCCACTTTGTACCAGCCCGAATGCCGCGGTTTGGCTTTCAATCGCAGATATCGGCTATTGCCTTCGCTCACAGCCTCCCAATTCAAACTGTCCGACGAGAAATACCACTTGTATTGCAGCGGTTCTTCCCATAGACCGTCGTTATCGCATACGGCGGTCAAGATATTTTTGGTGTTGATACAAACGCTGTCAGGAGCTGTGATAGACACCGTCGGACCGCATAGCCGCACCTCGATATCATCTATCGCGAAATCGTTTCCGGTACCTCCGTCTGCATTATTGATGATACTCAACTCGATATCTCCGCTGCCGGCAGGAATGGTGAAGTTCATACCTACCAACTGCCATGTCGCGGACTCGCGCCATGGCTTCGGATAATTGTTCCAGTCGTGGCTGATGGTGTCGGTTCCTTGTTGGGCGATGATTTGACCTGTTCGAACATCTTTGATAACGAATTGCAGCTTAGGATGCACATAATCACGGTCGTAGCGCCATATGTTATACTGTGCCGCAGTCGTCAGGTTGGCGATATAGGCACTAAAAGACATCCTCGAACCCGGGCATAAACCGGTTAGTGTTGTCCGGTAGAAAGCATTTCTTCCTCCTCCGCCGTCCACTTCCATCATATAGCCTCGCGTCTTGTCGCCCGGATAAGTATGGTCGTCCATTATATGCCAAACGGAGTAAGTCGGATCTGTTGAATTGCGGTAACCCTCTTTGGTAACCAGATACCTTCCGGATCCCATACTGCCGTTGCTGCCGGGTGCCAGCACATAAATCTGCGTGTAACTCATGCCCGGTACCGGCGTGTGACTTACTGTCGGATCGCTTGCCTCATTGCCTCCGAAATCCTCACGGAAAAGTAAAATCCCGTCCATACATTCCAATGGAGGGGGAGGGCAGCTCTTGACGCTCAACTGGAATGGTTCGCTCTCTGTGCGACGGTTTGGATAGTCGATATTGCCGTCGCCCGAGATGGCGATTTTATACCATCCGCTTGCGTTGGCAGGCAACTCCTCGAAATGCAAACTCGGCGTGTTGGAATTCGGAATCTCTTCCCACCACCAACCGTTGCCGTCAATCATGCCACTCCCTGTACTGTAATCCATGGCCTCCCCTGTACTGTAATACCACTTATATTCCAACGGTTCTATCAATCGTCCGTCGTTCTCAAACTCAACCGTGAAATCATATACCGAATCGGCACATGGTTCTGGATCGGATGTAATCAATGGAACAGGCAGACAAAGGTGGATCTCTATGTCGTCAATCGCAAAATCATTGCCGCTGCCGTTTCGCTCCACGTCATTATAGATGAACATCTGAATGGCATCTACACCTTCCGGCACAACGAAATTCATACCTACCAACTGCCATTCGGCGGATAACTGGTTGTCCCGGGCATATTTCCATGTTTCAGGAGTTCCGTAACGCCAGTCCGGCTGGATGTCGCCGGTGGATTTCTCGGCTAACACATCGCCGGTTGTAGGATCTTTGAGGACGAATTTCATGCGGGGATAGACATAACTCGAACCGAAATAACTCAACTGACCCGCATAATGGACATTCACTACGTATGCGGAGAAAGTCAATCGGGTATTGGCAAGCAGACCGTCTATCGTTTTGCTGTAGAAGGGTTGGGCGCCGCCGATTCCATCTACTTCCAACAGGTAACCGCGCGTCTTGTCGTCTGGATAGGTGTGGTCGTCCTGCCAGTGCCATTGGATGCCGTTGTGCCAGCCTTCTTTGCGAATAGTATAGTTGCCGCTGCCTAATGAATTGCCGGAGTTGCGGTATTGGGAACTCATACCGGGTACGCTTGCCATACTCACGGCTGGATCGTTCGGGTCATTACCTCCGAAATCTTCACGGAACAGCAGCGTCCCGTCAATGCATAATTCCTCCTGTGCTACCATCGGCAACACCATCAATCCCCAAAGTAATATACCGATTAGCCTTCTCATATAATTAAGTGAATTATTAGTTAATCAGTTAATCATTCCTCAGTCCTTTGTCCTTCCTCCCCTTCGTACATTGTCCCTTCGTACATCCTTCGTACATCGTCCATCGTCCCTTTGTACTTTACTTTTATCCCTTCCCCCAAAAGCGCCACAAAATTACATAAATTATTTCATATACGCAAATTTTTACATGGGAAAATACTTTGGATAGTGCAAATTAGTACTCCGTCGCGACTCCTCACCAAAGGATAACCCAAGGATTCCCCAAGGATAACCGAAGGATAAACACTTCTTTTGTTACTTTCCTTGCTCTTACTGTATATATACATAGTATATATACACTTTCTTTTGCGTAAAATAAATTTGCATATATGAGAAAAAAATAGTAATTTTGCGTCGCAAAATTGGCTTTTGCACGGAAAAAATACTAAAACTAATACTAACTATAAAAACACAGATTTCTATGACAGATTTAACTGTTCTAATGTATGTAGTACTGGCTGCGTCCGTATTGGCGCTGGGTTTTGCATACTATTTCTACCGTTCTATGCTGGGAAAGGACGAGGGAACGGAGTTGATGAAAAAGATTGCTTCGCACGTCCGTAAAGGCGCGATGGCGTACCTCAAACAGCAGTACAAAGTGGTGACTGTTGTCTTTGTCGTCCTGGCGCTTGTTTTTGCGCTGATGGCGTACTTTAACCTCCAGAACGGTATCGTTTGGTTTGCCTTCCTGACTGGAGGTTTCTTCTCCGGACTGGCAGGATTTTTCGGTATGAAAACCGCTACTTATGCTTCGGCGCGCACGGCCAATGCGGCGCGGCAGAGCCTGAATGCGGGGCTGCAGGTGGCGTTCCGTTCCGGAGCGGTTATGGGTCTGACGGTTGTCGGGCTGGCGTTGTTGGATATTGCCGGATGGTTCTTGATTCTGCAAAAAACGGGGTTGCTCGCGCTGGTAGGCGCTGAAGCTGACTTGATCACCATCACTACTACCATGCTTACTTTCGGAATGGGTGCGTCCACACAGGCGCTCTTTGCACGTGTAGGAGGCGGTATTTACACCAAAGCCGCAGACGTTGGGGCGGACCTTGTGGGCAAGACCGAATATAACATTCCCGAGGATGACCCTCGTAACCCGGCAACAATTGCGGATAACGTTGGTGACAACGTAGGAGACGTAGCGGGAATGGGAGCCGATCTCTATGAATCCTATGCAGGATCTATCCTTGCTACGATGGCGTTGGGCGCTTCTGCGTTCGCCGCTTCGGCTGTCGAAGGCATGCAACTGAAAGCTGTTCTTGCTCCTTCGCTAATAGCTGCGTGCGGCGTTCTGCTCAGTATTATTGGTATTTATTTGGTTAAAACGAAAGAAAACGCAGGCATGAAAGAGCTGCTCCGGGCGCTGGCTATCGGTACAAACACGGCTGCTTGCTTGATTGCGGTGGCTACATTCGGTATCTTTGCTTGGCTTTTTGGCACGGACAGCAACCAATGGTGGCAAGTATCGCTGTCTGTGGTTGTTGGTCTGCTTGCAGGTGTTATTATCGGTCAGAGCACGGAGTACTATACCTCGCAATCTTACAAACCGACACAGAAAGTGTCTGAAAGCTCGCAAACAGGACCTGCTACCGTCATCATCAGCGGACTTGGATTAGGCATGCTCTCTACGGCTGTGCCGGTTATTACTGTTGGTGTGGCGATCATTCTTGCTTATCTCTGTGCCAACGGATTCCACGTGGAGTTTTCTGCGGCAAACCTGTCTATGGGACTTTACGGCATTGGTATTGCTGCGGTCGGCATGCTTTCTACCTTAGGAATAACATTGGCAACGGATGCTTACGGACCAATAGCCGATAACGCAGGAGGAAATGCTGAAATGTCGGGGCTGCCGGCTGAAGTACGCCAACGGACGGACGCTCTGGATGCGCTCGGTAACACTACTGCGGCTACGGGAAAAGGCTTTGCTATCGGTTCTGCGGCTTTGACTGCACTCGCACTGCTTGCTTCCTATGTGGAAGAAATCAAAATAGCTCTTATACGTACCGGAGAAGCTTTGCCGAACGGCGTTGAGGCGGCTAAAGCAACATTAGTGGATTTCATGGACGCATACAATGTGAACCTGATGAATCCTATTGTGCTGGTAGGTATTTTTATCGGATCAATGATGGCGTTCTTGTTCTGCGGTCTGACAATGAATGCAGTCGGTCGTGCCGCACAGAAGATGGTAGAGGAAGTACGCCGCCAGTTCCAGACAATCAAAGGGATACTGGAAGGAAAAGCCGATCCGGATTATGCACGCTGCGTCGCTATCTCTACCAAAGGTGCGCAACAAGAGATGTTGCTTCCGTCCATACTCGCAATTATTGTACCTATTGTCACAGGATTGATTCTCGGCGTTGCCGGAGTGCTCGGACTGTTGATAGGCGGCCTGGCTACGGGATTTGTGCTCGCTGTCTTTATGGCGAATGCAGGAGGTGCGTGGGATAACGCTAAGAAATATGTGGAGGAAGGTCATTTCGGAGGAAAAGGATCGGATTGCCATAAAGCGACTGTCGTTGGAGATACGGTAGGCGATCCGTTCAAGGACACATCGGGACCGAGCCTGAATATCCTTATCAAACTGATGTCAATGGTTTCCATCGTCATGGCAGGTTTGACTGTGACCTGCCACTTACTTTAATCAGAAGACAAGTACTACCTAGAATAACCTAGAATAACCTAGAATAACCTAGAATAACCTAGAATAACCTAGAACAACCTAGAACTATCTAGTACTACCTGGTCCACTAATAATAAAAGCGCCTCGGGGGCGCTTTTATTATTTGTATAGGAATCGTTTGATAGACCGTTTAGGCGTTTTCTCGAAGGGCTTGTCCTGCACTTCGATGTTTGCTACGCGGCTGTAAGAAGGAATCAGTTTGTTCAGTTTCTCGAGGTTAGCCTTCATGATTGCTTGAATCTCCTCAAGCGTCATTCGTTTGGTGAGGGTCTCATCTGGGAAAACAAGTGCAACTAATTTGCCCTCGCGCTCTACGATGAGGGATTCGCCTACCGCCTCTTGGTTGTTGAGTTTGTCCTCTATCTCTTCCGGATAGATATTCTGACCAGAAGCACCAAGGAACATGGTCTTACAGCGACCTTTGATATAGATGTTTTGCCGTTTGTCCAGGCGTCCTAAATCGCCGGTCCGAAGCCATCCGTCCTCGGTAAATGCGGCATTGGTAGCATCCGGATTCTTGTAATATCCCATCATGACATTCTCTCCTTTGACCAAAATCTCGCCGATGCCGGCTGCATTGGGCTCGTCAATCTTCACTTCCATATTCATGACAGGTACACCTCCTGTCCTCGCTTTGAAGTATTTTGGCGGGTTGCCGCCGATAAGCGGACCGCATTCTGTCATGCCATAGCCGATAGAGAGCGGGAAATGAATATCCATCAGACATTTCTCAACCACAGGATTCATTGCTGCGCCGCCGCAGATGAAATAGCGCAGTTTGCCGCCGAAGGCATTTCTCAGTCCGCTCTTAACGCGGCTCTTCAGCAAGTCTCCGATGAGAGGAACATGCCAGAACGAACGGATAGCCCATTTGCTGAGTGTCGGATCCAACTTCTGTTTGTAAATCTTTTCTATCACCAATGGCACCGTAACAACCAGATAGGGTTGGACATCCTTCATCGCTTTAAGAAGAATGGAAGGGGTAGGGGATTTGGTAAGGAAGTAAATATGGGTGCCGGAAGAAAGGGGGTATAATAACTCGCATACCTGACCGAACATGTGAGCCAACGGAAGCATAGAGACAAGGCGTTGTCCCGGATCGACCGGAAGCATCTTCATTCCTACTTCTACATTATTGCTGAGCGACCGGCCGTTTAGCATAACGCCTTTGGGACTCCCGGTAGAACCGGATGTGTAGTTGATCAATGATAACTTATCGGGATCCGCTGTGAAAGCGATATCTTCGGGTTCGATTGAATGAGGGTATTTGGCTTTGAAAGCGGCATCCCATGCCTTGCTGTCCGGTACTATAACACCTTCCGCAGTATATAGAGAACTCCAGTCTGCCAGAGAAAGAACCGCTTTTATCTTGCTCGGCATAGGTTGATTTTGCAACTCTTTCCATACATAAGGACCCACAAAAAGCAACTCGGAATCGGAGTGATCGAGCAGATGGGTGATATCTTCTGCTGTAAAATCCTGTAAGATACTGACACACACTCCCTCATACGCAGCTATTGCGAGATAGGCTACTGCCCAGTTGGCGCAGTTGCGTCCGGCGAGAGCGATCTTGTCACCCGGCTTGATCCCCATTTGTTCAAAGAGTACATGGAGACGCAGGATTTCTATAGCCAGTTCGCCGAATGTATATTCATGATTCTCGTTATAATCCGTTAGGGCCGGATCATTCCACTGATGCGCCATTACATCGGTGAGATAATTCAAATAATGCTTGTTCATAGGCGTTCTATTTTGGCGTTTGCCGATTTTGCGCTGCAAAATTACAAAAAAAAAATGACATACGCAAGTAAAATACAAAAAAAAACAAGCGCCGGCTTCCCAGTCGCGCGCTTGCTCTGACCTCCCGAAGGAGGTCCATCTACTTACTCACTTTTTATGAAAAAAACATTGCGGTAACCACTCCGCAATGCGGGGTGTTACTGGTACAAATTACTTGTACAAGTAACGTTTGATAGACCGTTTCGGCGTCTTCTCAAACTCCGAAGCGACTAATTCTATGGTGCTTATTTGGCTATATTGCGGGAGGTCTTTATTAACCGCTATGCGGTTCTCCTCCATTTGCTGTGTCAGCGATTTGGTACCAAGCACTTTCTTGCCTTCTGCGGATGTATCCGGGAAGACGAGGGCTACCAGTTTATGATCGCGGTCAACAACGATAGACTCTACTACGCAAGGCATGGAGTTCAGCTTGTCCTCCAGCTCCTCCGGATAGATATTCTGTCCTGAAGGACCGAGAATCATGTTCTTTGACCGTCCGTGGATGAAGATATTTCCATCTTTGTCCAATACGCCCAGATCACCTGTACGCATCCATCCGTCCTCGGTAAAGACAGCCTTGGTTGCCTCTTCGTTCTTATAATAGCCCATCATGACATTTATGCCCTTCACCTGGATCTCGCCGTCTTTATGGATCGGATCATCGCTGTCTATACGCACACGGCACTGAGGCAGGTCTTTTCCGCAACTATGGAACTTATATGCCCACCAATCCTCGTAACTGATCAGCGGAGCGCACTCCGTCATACCGTAACCTACGCAATATTGGTATTTGATATCATGCAGTACTTGTTCTACCTCTCCGTTGAGAGCCGCACCACCGATAATGAGGTAACGCAGTTTGCCGCCGAAAGTCTTATCCAGACCTTCTTTCACCTTGTTTCGGATGATACGGTTGATACCGGGAGTCTTCCATAATACCTTCATCAGCGGGCTGCTGATTTTCGGCATTACACCCTTCTTGATGATTTTCTCAACCACCAATGGTACGGTCAGAATCATGAACGGCTTGACTTGGGCAAACGCTTTCATCAGCACCGTAGGAGTAGGAGCCTGCGTAAGGAAATAAGTCTCTGCGCCCTCGCATACCTGATAGAGGAACTCGAACATCAATCCGAACATGTGCGCAATAGGAAGCATCGACAACACGCGGTCGCCCGGTTTATGAGGAATACGATGGGATGCAAAATCTACGTTTCCGCTCAGGTTGAGATGGCTCAGCATCACTCCCTTCGGGTTACCCGTTGAGCCGCTGGTATAGTTGATGACTGCCAGATCGTCAAGGTTGTCGGTAGGCAACTGCAAATCCTCTAACTTCACTCCGTTAGGATAAGCTTTAACAAATGCAGCCTCCGCTCCGGCATATGCTTTCTCGGTCTTGGCATCCGCTGAGACGATGGAGAAATCATCCATAAAGATAGTGGCCTTCAGACCTTTCATCTTGGCGGTATCAATTTTCTTCTTTACGTTCGGTCCTACATAGAGCAGCACCGCTTCGGAGTGATCCACCAGCGAATAGATACCGTCCGCAGTGAAATCCGGAAGAATAGATACTACGACAGCCTTATAACTCTCGGCAGCGAGAAAAAGCAGACCCCAGTTAGCGCAGTTACGGCCGCAGAGCGCAATCTTGTCGCCCTCCTTGATACCCATTTCCTTCCATGTCACGTGCAAACGCGTCATGGCTGCTGCCAACTCGGCATACGTATATTTGTTTTCGCCGTCCAGATCCTCCAATGCGAGACAATCCCAACGGCGGCTCATTGTGTCCTTTAGATATGCTAAATAGTGTTTTGTAGCCATACTCTTATTTTTTACGAGTGCAAAGATACTGCTTTTTTTTCGAACACTTGTTCAGAAATGGAATAATTATTCGTTTTTTAATAAATTATAGAATAAATTGTATGTTTTTTCAAGTAGAGTAAAGTCCATTTGGGTCTGTCCGAGTCCTGAATCGTAGCTGTTTTTTATGTGTGCACACATGAGTGCAATCATCTCTACGTCGATGCCCCTTCGTATGATCCCTGCCCGTTGGCTGTTATAGATCGCCTTGCGCCATAACTCTACTTCTTTGAGTGCGAGTCGCTGTGCTTTGCGGTGCAGGGCGGGGAAAAGGCTGTAGGCTGTGAACATCAGGTTGTTGACATTGGACGTATTGACTCGTTTGTCGTCAAATGTCATCAGTGCGTCTTCCAAACTATGCAGATAACTCATCATTGTCTGGATCATCTGTTCGAATGTCACATCCTCTCCTACGCTGTTCAGTGCGCGGTGTTTGGGCTCCAGAAAATAGGTCTCCATGCATGTACGGAAGAGTTCGTCCTGGTCTTTGAAATAATAGTAAAGCGTACCGCGTCCTATATCAAGTGCGTTCTGCAAATCGGTGATACTGACATTCTGATACCCTTCCAGAGCATAGAGTTCCATCGCTTTGCGGATGATATATTGTCTTCTGTCTTTCATGCGTGCGCGTGTTCATATTTTATTAGTGCGTCTGTCATCAGCTGTTTGCCATCCGCAATGATCTCTTCCGCCTTGTCGAAATCAAAGGTGTTATAGGCATATTGCCGCATCACGGCATGTACGTCCGGCGGCGTGAGACGCAATGCGAGAAGGGTGTTCTGTTGAATCTGCATGTCGCTCATGCGGTCGAGTAGAGAGACGAAACTGACATTCCGTCCCAGATCTTTTGCGCGGCGTTGACGGATTGCATCTATTCTTTTTCCGAGCTGCCGCAACTGCTCCTCCAGTCCGTCGGGCACATCAAACCCCTTTGCCTCTATAGCTGCTATACGTCCGTCCACGTCAATGGGTTCATACTCTGTATCCATCGGCATGGCGTCCTTGCCGCTGATATCCATGGCTACAAGGATGTCTCCTTCTGTGCGTTCTACCACGTGCAGAGGAAGAGGGTTCAGGATGCCGCCGTCTATAAGAAGGCGGTTGTCTATCTGTACGGGTTTGAAGAAAAGCGGAATACTGATAGATGCGCGTACTGCTTCAAAGAGGCTGCCGCTGCGGAAGACCACTTCCTCCGTGTTCATCATGTCGGACGCAACGATGGAGCAGGGGATGTTCAACTCCTCTATCGGGCGGTCGGGCACTACTTTCTCCAGCTCTTTGATGATCCGTTCACCTTTGACCAGCGAGTTGCTGCTCAACAGGTTGATATCCATCATCCGGAGTATCAGCTGCTTGTCCACGCGCAAGAACCACTCTTTGGCTTCTTGCAGTTGACCTGCCGCATACATGCCGGCAATGATAGCGCCCATGGAGCACCCGGCTATGGACCTAATCGTATAGCCGCGCTCCTCCAATGCTTCTATCGCGCCGATATGGGCAAGTCCCCTTGCGCCGCCGGAACCTAGAACCAAGGCAACATTCTTATTTACCATTTGGTCATTTACCATTTGGTCATTTATACCTCTTTTGCCGGTATCAGTTTCTCTCGGATCTTGATATAGATGATGTTTTCCTTCTTGGCGAACGGCGTCTGAACATATCCCATGCCGATGCCGGTTTTGGTGTTCGGAAGCATGATACCGGAGGTCACATGACCGATGTTTTTGCCGTTTTCATCGCATATCTCATAGCCGTTACGCGGGATAGCGCGCTCCAGACATTCGAAATGCACCAGTTTGCGTTTCACGCCTTCGGCTTTCTGCGCCTTGAGGAAGTCGCGGTCGATAAAATCCTTGGCATCCAGTTTGGTAATCCATCCCAGTCCGGCTTCCAGAGGCGATGTGGTGTCGTCTATGTCATGGCCGTAGAGGCAGTACCACTTCTCCAGACGCAGACTGTCACGTGCGCCTAATCCGATAGGTGCCAGACCGAACGGTTTGCCTACCTCAAAGAGTGCATCCCAAATCTGTTTGCCTTTGTCGGCCGGGAAATAGAGTTCGAATCCTCCGGCGCCGGTATAGCCTGTGTTGGACAGGATCACACCCGGTACTCCGGCAAAACTCCACTCGCGGAATGCGTAGTAGTCGATGGACTTGAGATCTGCGTCGGTCAGCAGTTGCAGCAGTTCTACGGCTTTGGGACCTTGTACCGCCAGCTGACCGTATCGCTCCGAAGCGTTCTCCAGTGAAATGCTTTCCCATTCGGGGTTGGTGCTTTGTATTTTGTCCTTCAGTACTTTGTTGACCCATTCCCAGTCCTTGTCTATATTGCCCGCATTGACCACCATCAGATATTTGGTAGTGGAGTATTTGTAAATAATCAAGTCGTCCACGATACCGCCTCTTCCGTTGGGCATGCAGGTGTATTGCGCCTTGCCGGCTGCGATGACGGACAGGTCGTTGGTGGTGATATACTGCAGAAAATCGAGTGCTTTCTCGCCTTTGACCCAGAACTCGCCCATGTGGCTGACGTCAAACACGCCTACGCCCTCACGGACGATCATGTGCTCTTGGTTGATACCTGTGGGGTACTGAATAGGCATGTTGAAGCCTGCGAACTCAGCCATCTTTGCGCCCAGCGCAATATGAATGTCTGTAAACGGTGTTGTTTTTAACATAGTACTTGTTTTTTTCGGAATAACGATATATCGGTATGACGATATGTCGGATTTATTTTACTTTTTGTATGATTTGGAGAATGACTTCCATCGCTTTTTCCATCGATGGAATCGGCAGATATTCGTATCGGCTGTGGAAATTCTCTCCTCCGGCGAAGATGTTGGGGCAGGGCAGTCCTTCGAAGGAAAGCCGTGCGCCGTCCGTGCCGCCGCGGATGGGTTTGACAACAGGTGTCAATCCTACCGATTCCATCGCCTCTTTTGCCAGGTCAATGATATACATCACGGGTTCGATCTTCTCGCGCATGTTGTAATACTGGTCGCGAATCTCGATTTCCGCCGTGCCCTCGCCGTATTCGGTGTTGATCTTGCGCACCAGGTGCTCCAACTCCCGCTTGCGGTATTCAAACTGTGTGCGGTCATGGTCGCGGATGATATAGCTCAATGTGGTCTCTTCCACGGTGCCGTTCATGCCTATCAGGTGATAGAACCCTTCGTATCCTTGTGTGTGTTCCGGCGTCTGGAACCGCGGCAGCATCACCGCTATCTGGTAGGCGATACGCATGGAGTTGCGCATCTTGTGATACGCCGTGCCCGGGTGGACGTTCAGACCATGCACGTGAATCTTACATGCCGCGGCGTTGAAGTTCTCGTACTCCAACTCGCCAACAGCGCCGCCGTCCATGGTGTAAGCGAACTCCGCTCCGAATTTCTTCACGTCAAAATGGTCCGCACCGCAGCCGATCTCTTCGTCCGGCGTGAAACCGATGCGCACCTTGCCGTGTTTGATCTCGGGATGCTGGATCAGGTACTCCATGGCGGTCACGATTTCTGCTATACCGGCTTTGTCATCGGCACCCAAAAGGGTGGTCGTGTCGGTTACAATCACGTCCTGACCGGCGTAACGCGGGTCGATGTAATCGCGTTCTTCGGCTTTGACGATACTTGCCTTCACATTCCGTCCGCTTGCGTCAGGAGACGTGTCCATATGCGCGATGAAGCCGATCACGGGGACCTGACGGCTGACTTCAGACGGCTGATTGCTCTCCAATGTAGCCATGATATATCCGTTGGAATCGAGCGAAACATCGGTCATACCGATGCTTTTCAGTTCCTCTGCCAGATACCGGGCAAACTCCATCTGCCCGGGGGTGGATGGAGTCATGCCGGTGTTCTCGTCACTTGTCGTGCAGAACGACACGTATTTCAGAAAACGATCAACGATATTCATTTTATTTCTCCTCCCCTAAGGGGAGGTTGGGTTGGGTTATTTACTTTCCGCTGAAAGCACCCAGCAGCGTGCTCAGAGCACCTGCATACTGTGCCGCGGTATTGGCATAGCCTGCTGCCGTAGAAGCGGTACTCTGTGCTTGAGTAGTAGCGTTCTTAACGGTCTCGCTGTTCTTGACCATGTCAACGAGGCTGTTGGTGACGGTCTCTACGTTGTTCTGGGTTACCAGACCGAGGGACGAAGCAATCATTCCTTTGCCGAACTCTTTGAGATAGGTCTTGTCTTTGAAATTGTCTTTCAAACCCTCGCAGTTGGCTACGAGTGTTACGGTGTTCAGAATGTTCTGCATGTTCTTGTAGTCGTACTTGTTGCCATCAGCTTTGTACTGGTTGTATAATGCCAGCAAAGCGTTTCCGGCTCCTTGACCTGCGCTAACGGCTGTGTTGCCGGACTGGGCGGTTGTTGTGGTCGTCGACTGACTGCTGACGGCTGAATTCTGGTTGCTACCGGTACTGTTCTTCATAAATCCGCAGCCTGCCATAATCAGGGTGGCTGCAACAAAAATCATAATTTTTTTCATATTGTCTTAAATTTTGTAATTTTTTATTCTCAATTCTCAATTCTCAATTCTCAATTCTCAATTCACAACACGATATCCATCGCTTGAAGATCGTTTTGCATAAACGCCAGAATGTTGTCTGTCACGTTCTCGCACATGGCGATACGTCCTTCCCATGTGCCGGTGCCGGTATGCGGGGAGAGAACTACATTCGGCAGGCTTAAAAGTGCCGTTGAAACCGAGGGTTCATGCTCATATACATCCATGGCAGCTCCGGCAATGATACCGCTTTGGAGCGCCTCTACCAATGCTGCCTCGTCCACGTGCGCACCGCGCGCAGTATTAATGAGGTATGCCGAGCGTTTCATCATACCTAACTCCGGCTTGCCGATGATATGGTGGACATCCGGTGTGTAGGGGAGGTTCAGCGAAACGAAATCGGAGTCTTGCAGCAGCGTCTGGAAATCCACGTATGTTGCTTCGTATTTTTGTTCTATTTCAACGGGCAATTTATGCCGATTGAAATATAGAATCTTCATCCCGCTTGCCAGTGCTCGTCTCGCCAAGGCCTGTCCGATGCGTCCCATACCGATAATACCCAATGTCTTGCCATACAGCGAATGACTCAGGTTCCTCATCACGCCGAATCCCTCAAAATGGCTGACTTCTGACAGCTGACTTCTGACGGCTCTGTCAAACTCACTCACACGCCGTGCAATGTCTATCATCAGTGCAAACGCCAGTTCGGCGGTAGGTTCCACAACGGGTTGCGGGGTGTTGGTCACGCGAATCCCGCGTTCGCGGCAGGCGTCTATGTCGATATTGTTGTATCCTGCACCGAAATTGGCTATCAGTTTCAACTTCGGCATGGATTCTATCATCTCCCGTGGAACCCGGTAGTCGAACGTGCTGACCAATATCTCCGCCTCTTGCCATGCGCTGTCCTCTCCGTGTATCATGACCCGGTCGGTTAACCCTCGCCCTGCGAGGCGGTGAAACCCTTCTTGGGGCAGTTCGGTGGTAAACGCTATTCTCATTCTTTTGGACGATTGTTCAAATCGGCTACAAAATTACTACAAAAATTGCACATGTGCAAGCGTTCGGACATTTTTTTGCCAAATAAAATGTATTTTATCTGTTGTGTGGGGCTATGAGACGTTTATGCTTGCGTATGTACCGCGCAGGACGCGACTGTACTTTCGAAGATTACGAAGTACGAAGGATTTGAGAATTGGGAATTTGTGAAAAATCGGCCTTCGGGGCGATTTTTCTTTGCTTTTTCTCTTTTTATTTGCATATATGAAAAAAATGTCGTAAATTTGCAGCCGATATATGGATACACTGATAAATATAAAACGGCCGGTGACGGTATGCAAAGCCTCGGCGGGTACGGGTAAGACCTACACGCTGGCGGCATATTATATAGGTCTGTTACTGTCGGGGGAGGATTATCGCTCGATACTGGCTATCACGTTTACTAACAAAGCTACTGCGGAGATGAGTGAGCGCATCCTCACTTATCTGTATTCGCTTTCGCAGGGAGGGGAACGAGATTTTCTGGCTTATGCACGGCGGTTCATGATCCGTGACCGGCAGGCAACGGATGAACAACTGGACGCCAGGGCGGGGCAGTGTTTCAATGAGATGCTGGCGGATTTCGACAATGTGCATGTACGTACGATAGATGCGTTTCTGCAGACCTTGCTGGACGGGCTGGCGAGCGTGTTGAGGATGAGTGCAGGGCTGAACACGGAGCTGGATATCGATCACGTGATCCGCACAGCGGTCGATCAGTTGCTGACGACAGAGATGACGGCGGCGGACAGGCATATCTTAGAAGACTACATGCGCCTCAAACTGGATCAGGAAAGCCGGTGGGACGTACGGCAGAGCCTGTGCGCTATGGCGAAAGAGCTGTATAATGAGTCGGTGCAGATGCTGGATGCCAAAGGTCAGATACTCTTTCATGCCGCGTCCATCGAGCGCCGGCGTGAGAAAGTAGAGAAACTATGGGCGCAGGATAAACGGCTGCACGAACTGGCGTCTGTCTTGGACGGTATCCATACGGAGGGTTTGGTTAGTGCCGGCGGCGTTGTGCCGAAGCCCCTGCCGCATGTGAAGGATATTAACAACGCCTGTGACCGCCTCCGCAGGACATTGCAGGCGCCGGACAAGACCCCGTCTAAAGACCGTTTCCGCGGACTGACAGAGAGCCAGCTCGCGGATGCCAAAGCCGGCAAATGGACCAAACTGCCGGAGCAGGTGGTGGAAGACGCCATACGCGCTACCGAGCTGGCGCGCGAACTGGCAAGACACTATAACACGCTGCAGCTGACCATCCGTTTTAGCCGCGATATGGAGCTGATGTCCTCGCTGCAGGCGTTGATACAGCGCAATCTGGCGGAGGCGAACTGCGCCCTTCTCGCCCGTACAGCAGGCACGCTGAGCAATGCGCTTCAGGGAGGCGATGCGGATTTTATTCTGGAGAAAGCCGGTATCCGATACCGCCATGTGCTGATAGATGAATTCCAGGACACCAGTCAGCTCCAATGGAGCGTAATCCGACAGCTGCTGCAGGATGTGCTGGCTTCCGAAGGAAATACGCTGCTCATCGTCGGAGATATCAAACAGTCCATCTATAGATGGAGAAACGGAGACTGGCATATCATGGAGGGCTTGGAGGAGGAACCGCTATGCGGTCCGGCGGGAGAACGTATCAACGAGCGTTTCACTTCTCTTACACGCAATTTCCGAAGCAGCGAGGAGGTCGTTAAATTTAACCTCTCGCTATTCAAACATATCATCGGAACTCTGTCGGAAGACAGAATGGGCGAATTGGCTGAACGCATCTACGGCGAAGACTATACGCCGGAGAAACTGGAGCAATTCTACCAGTCAAACAAGAAAAAGGGCGGATATGTACGTTTCCATGCAGTACCTAACGGAACGAAAGAGGACCTGGCTGCGGAAATGTTCGACGAAATGGAGCAATTATTGCAACAAGGCGCCAGACCTGCAGACATGATGATTCTTGTGCGGGAGAAAAAAGAAGCCGCGCTGATCACCGATCTCCATTCTGCATTGGCGAAGGAAGAATTCCCCTGCCTGTCGGCTGCGGCGATCGTCTCAGCGGACAGTTTCCTGTTAGAAGCATCGGAGGCGGTACTGGCTGTTATCGCAGGGTTGCGGGTGATAGCAAAGAAAGACGAAGTGGCAGCCCGATATATCTCCATGGTGACGCAAAAGTCCGATTTCACCGATCAAATCAAGGCGCATAAACTAACTACCCGGACACCGTTATACGAGGCGGTATCCGAATTGGTAAAGATACTGGTGACAGACGAGGACGGCCAGTATAAAGGTACGGAGACCGCCTATATCAACTCCTTATTAGACAGAACGCGCGAGTACGTAAGCGCCTACGGGAGCAATATGGAGGATTTCCTGACCTATTGGGAGGATACATTGCATGAGAAATCCATCCCTGCCGCCTCCGTGGATGCTATCCGTATCCTGACTGTGCATGCCAGCAAAGGACTTCAGTCCCAGACGCTTTTTATACCTTTCTGTATGTGGACCAAAGAGGCAGGCAAACACCCGCAGAAGATATGGTGCAGAGTGGCGGAAGAGATAGGGGATGAGGACTTTGTTCCTATCCAGGACGGCGCAGAGATGGCGGATTCGGCCTATTGCGCGGAATATGAGGAAGAGCACACCAACATGCGTATCGACAACCTCAACATGCTTTATGTGGCATTGACCCGTGCAGAGGACAACCTGTTTGTCTCTACCTCCTATCCGGTCAAGCAAGACGGAACCATGGGAACCTGCAACCATGTAGGACGCTATATTATGGATTTTGTACAGGGCGACGAATACGAAGCGGGGGAGAGGAAAGTTGAAAGTTCAAAGAGGAAAGTTGAAAGTTCAAAGAGGAAAGTTGAAAGTTTAAAGCCATTCTCCTTTGAAGGTGCGGCGGTGATAGAGGCGGAGTTGTGGGCGAACAGTGACCGTGTGCGGTTCGTCCAGTCGCAGGAAGGCGCGTTATATACCGACATGGGCGACGAGGCTTACCGGAGAGTGGCACGCATGGAAGAAGGGACGCTATGCCATGAGATATTTGCCAATATCCGCAAGGCAGACGAACTGGAGAACGTGCTGGCTGAGTTCGAGAGCCGCGGAGAGATACGCGACCCGCAGCAAAGGGAGGAACTGCGCACATTGATCTCGTCGGCGTGGACAGGAAGCCCGGAGATGCACGACTGGTTTACTTCGCCATGGGTGCTGGAACTGGAGCACGACGTACTGATAGACCGTAAGAAGATACGTCCGGACCGTGTCATGATCAACTCCCGCACTAACGAAGCCATCGTGCTGGATTATAAGTTCGGAGCCTGGCACGGCAAACCGGACCTGGAATATGAAGAGCAGGTAAGGGGCTATATGGCGGCATTGAAAGAATTAGGACATCCTTCTGTCCGCGGATACCTATGGTACGCACGCAAGAAGGATCATAAACTGGTAGAAGTGCATGAAAAATAGTTTTTTGCGAAATACAGCCGAGTCTATTGTTCAGACAATAGGATGGGACCAGCTGAGCAACGCTACATTTGTGTTGCCCTCCCATCGTGCCGGACTGGTCTTGACGAACGAGATACTCGATTTGCAAGCCGAGCAGAACATAAAAGCGTTATGGTCGCCTAAGGTCTATACGCTGAACCAGTTACTGGACTCGCTTTCGCCGCTTTACGCCGAGGACGAATTGCCTACTATCGTGCGGCTGTACCGTCATTACCGGAGACTGAGCAAAGGAGAGAAAGATCTCATGCCGCTGGATCTGTTCTACGGTTGGGGACGAAGGATGTTAGCGGATTTTACCAATATCGACGCCTCCATGCCTGCCCGGCAGGTGCCTGATTTCTTCGATAACACGATAGCTGCTCATGAGTTAAGCCAATGGCAACTCGACGAGGACGTGATGGCACGGTTACGGACGCTGCTATCCGGCGGAGTGCAGACGGAGAGCAATGACGAATCAATCCGCAGGCAGTACGAGCAGTTATGGCACCGGCTATACGAGCTGTACCTGGCGCTGCGTGAAGAGATGGCGGCGGAACAGAAAGGATACAACGGGATGCGGTACCGCGCCGTGATAGAGCAATGGGAGAGCGAGTCGATACAAGCCCAGATAGCCGGAAGAACATTCATCTTCGTGGGCTTCAACTATCTGCTGCCCGTGGAGCGCGAACTGATGAGTCTTCTCCGGGACACCGGCAGGGCATTGTTCTATTGGGACTATGTGCCGGATTTCAAGACCAACGGGAAAGCCTTTGCTTTCACACGCCTGAACGCCGGAATCTTGGGAGGAGCGCAGAATACGGAACACAGAGCGCTGTCGGATGCTCCTAAAGATGTGACGGTAGTATCGTGCGTCTCCCGTGAATCGCAGGCACAGTACGTCCACCGATGGCTTCAGGAGAACTATACGGAGAGGGGACAGAAAGTAGGTGTCGTCATTTGCGACGAGACGATGCTGGAGTCCGTCATCCATACCTTGCCCGCCATCACGCTTCCGGGGGAAGAACAACCGGAACCGATCAATATAACCAAAGGTTTTCCGCTCCGCAATACGGCGGTGTACGCCCGTACGATAAGCTGGCTGTATGACAAGGCCAGAGGGGATGCGGAGCAGGTGCTTTCTCCCGGTTTCATCGATGAATTATTGAGTTCGCTGTTGCCGGATCCTTCTGACGAATCCGGCCCAGACAACCCGTCCGACAGCCTTACATGGAAGGATCTGCTGATCCTGGAATCCGAATATCAGGTCCGCAAGATAGCCAACCAGATGCGGCTTCTGATCGTGAACGGGCTGGGGGATATCCCTGTTACTCTCAGGCTCTTGCGGCTGCTCTTCCGACGGGCTATGGAAAGCGTGACAATGCCGTTCCATGGAGAGCCGGTAACGGATATCCAGGTAATGGGCGTGCTGGAGACGCGCTTGCTGGACTTCGACAAACTGCTTCTCTTGCATGTGGAAGAAGGAATCATCCCGCAACGGCAGAACGATGCCAGTTTTATCCCCTTCTATCTCCGTAAGGCATACCATATGCAGACTTCGGACGAGAAGGCTACTATCTATGCCTATAACTTCTTCCGCTTGCTGAGCCGTGCCGGCCATTCAACGATCCTGTTTACCACGGCGGAGAGTTCGGAAGGCGGCAAAGGCATGTCGCGGTTTATCATGCAGATGCTCGTTTCGCCCGAATTCAACGTACAAAAAGTGCAAATGCGAGAGCCGGGAATACTTGCCCGTACGGTCATAGAAGAGGCGACACTGGACCAACCCGCTCCTTTGCCTGAGCACCTGTCACCCAGTGCGCTCAATACCTATATATCATGCCCGCTATGCTATTACCGGCAATATATCGAGCATCTGCATCCGTGCGAGGAAGAGGATGTGCTCTTTGAAGCCAACACCTTGGGATCTTTTGTCCACCACGCGATGCAATATATCTATACCGAGTATCTGGGATGCGACAACACCCGTCCGGTGCGTGTCACCCCGGAGGCGATAGAAGCCATACGTACGGACGAGGCAAAGCTGCAGGAGGCTTTGGCTGAGGCTTACCGGAGAATGGAGAACTATATCCCGGAACACCATTCCGGCGAGAATGTCATTATTCTGGGATATATCAATAATATCCTTCTGCGCGACCGCGAGGATGCAAAAGCAGGCTTGCAGATTTACAAGCTGGAGCAGCCGTGTTATTTCCCTTTGTCAATAGAAGGAAGGGGACAAGTACGGATGGGAGGTATTATTGACCGGCTGGATATATACGGTCCGGAAGGCAATGAGACACTCCGGGTGATCGATTATAAATCCGGCTCTTACAATGATACAACCCATGCCAAGAAAATGTCCTCTTCCTGGGCGGATATCATGGATAGCGGGGACAAAGGTTACGTGCGCCAGACGCTGATTTATTCCCACGCCGTCATGACGCATGAGAACACAGGAAAACCTATAGAGCCGCACCTCTATTTCTGCCGCCGCAAACTGACGGAGATCAACACAGGTATTGAGGTGGAGGAAGCTCCAGTGACGGACTATAGAGAGATACAATCGGCGTTTTCAGACGCTTTGAAGGAGAAAGTGACGCAATTGGTTCATGCCACCTCTTTCCCTCCGTGCGAAGAAGACAAATGCCCTCCGTACTGTCCGTTCTTTATCTTATGCGGACGTAAACCCAAAGATTTTTAGTATGCCCATTAAAACACAATATTATCAGGTAGGCGGACATCTTTTCGCCATTGAAGCAAAGGAGACTATTTTTTCTCTTTTGCCAAATTATACACCTTTTGCAGCCGATGAACCCGGCGCAACTCACGTGTTCATAATTCATGTGGATGGATCGCCGGTTACGGGTGACGGGTTACGGGCTACGGAAGAGTGGGAGCACGTGCATACGGACACATCGGACGACGATATGCCCCGGATAGAAATGTATCGGACTGCGGATGAGTGGCTTTTCCTGATTTCCATGTCGAAGGAAGGCGAGATAGTGTGTGCTATGCGTTGCGATCGTGCCTGGACGGACGTAAAAGTGTCGATGAAACCGGGTCAAGAGCGTTTTGCCATCGATAATGCGGCGATGCTTGTCTATGCCTTCCGTACCACCGCGATGAGCACCTTGCTTTTCCATTCCTCCGTCACGGTGCGCGAAGGAAAAGGGTTCCTCTTCCTCGGCCATTCCGGGACGGGCAAAAGCACCCACTCGCAGCAATGGCTCCGCGCTTTCAACGACGCCCGTCTGCTGAATGACGACAACCCGGTAGTGCGCCTTTTTCAGGATGGAAGAGTGGTTGTTTACGGTTCGCCTTGGAGCGGTAAGACGGCTTGTTATATCAACGGAGAAGCACCTGTCGGAGCCCTGGTGCAGTTAGTGCAGGCGCCGGAGAACAAAATAGAACGCCTGCGTATGTCGCAAGCGTATCCTTATATCCTGGGTTCTGTCAGCGGATTGAAGATCCTGCCGGATGCGATGGATGCTATCTATGAGTCTATCGCGCAGTTGCTGGAACGCTGTCCGGTCTATCGGCTGGAGTGTCTGCCTAATGTGGCAGCTGCACAGTTATGCGCTCAAACGTGTTTACCTTAGTCTTGTCGTACGGGCAGGAGACTTTGATATAATTCTCGGTGAAACCGTACATCAGACCGTCTTTTTTGTTTCCTTCCCAAAGAACCGTGGCTTGGTAGCCCTCGTGTTCGCGATAGAAAGCATCCGTTTTGCGGGCGCTTATTTCGTGCAGCTGTCTGCTGCGTCGCTCGCGCTCTTTCTGCGGAACGATCTCCAGATCCATCTCCAGCATCCGCGTGTTGGCGCGCTCGGAGTAGGTGAAGACATGCAGTTGCGAAACAGGCAAAGACTCGATGAAATCGACATATTCCTCCCAGCACCCGGCCGTCTCTCCCCGTACGCCTACCATGCAATCCACGCCGATGAAGGCGTGCGGCATGACGGATTTGATATGCGCCACGCGTTCTGCAAACAGTTCGCGCGTGTAACGGCGTCCCATGATCTTCAGGACCGTGTTACTGCCGCTTTGCAAGGGGATATGGAAATGCGGCGCGAAATGGCGGCTGTTAGCAACAAAATCAATGATTTCATCGCTTAGCAAGTTCGGCTCGCAGCTACTGATACGGATGCGAAAATCACTCTGTGCTCCGTCTTCTGTATTCTGTACTCTTATCTCGTCCAACGCCCGCAGCAGGTCAATGAAATGCTCGCCCGTAGAGCGTCCGAAATCGCCGATGTTGACACCGGAGAGAATAATCTCTTTGGCTCCTCCGTTCAGGGCTTCCTGCGCTTCTTCGACCAGCGAGGCAATAGAAGGGTTCCGGCTCTTGCCGCGAGCCATAGGGATTGTGCAGTATGAGCAGAAATAATTGCATCCGTCCTGCACCTTGAGGAAACAGCGCGTGCGGTCGTCCCGGCTGTACGCTCCGTGAAAATCCTCCACCTCGCGAATGGCGGAGACGGTTATTGGTGATTTGTGATCGGTGATTTGTGATTTGTGCTCGGCTTCCAGCCGCTCGATGAACTCCGTGAGATGGAATTTCTCATTCTGTCCGAGGACGAAGTCCACACCCTCAATATGCGCGATTTCATCGGGTTTTAACTGGGCGTAGCATCCTGTCACAATAAGTACGGCATCGGGGTTCTGCCGCCGGATACGGTGAATCATTTGCCGGTCTTTGTGGTCGGCAGCATCGGTCACGGAGCAGGTGTTGATGATACATATATCCGCAGGCTCGTCTTTCTTCGCCCGCGTATGTCCGCGCTCCAACAACGCTTTTCCCAGCGCGCTGGACTCCGCAAAATTCAGTTTGCAACCTAATGTCGTGAAAGAGATTTTCATAAATCGGGCACAAAGGTACTACAAAAATTGCAAATACGCAATAGTTTGGGGCATTTTTTTATATCAGCGGCGGCAAACTTGCCTCCCCAACGGTCTCCGTCCGGCACAAAATAGCGCACTCCCTGTGTGTGAAGAACGGAAACGTCTGAAGGCGGCAAAAAAATACGAAATTGCGCTGTTCAAACGGCTAAATACGTGCGTTTTCAAGTGCTTTGTTATGATACGTATGTTATTGATTGTTAAAGCATTATCGCGTTGTTATAAGTAACAAAGTCTAGGACTGGTCTTACGCGGACTTTATTTTGACCTTATTCGGGGTCTGTTTGGAGCTTATACAGGAAGGGGCAGGATGTTCTTAATTCGAGGCAAAGGAATGAAAAATATTCCATATACGCAAGCGCGAGAGGGGCGCGTGCAGTTTTTTTACACAAAATAGTGCAAAAAATAAGAAAAAGTACGCGTGCGCTTGCGTATGTCAAAAAAAAGCAGTACCTTTGCGCGCTAAAATGAAAATTGAAAGGTGAAAACTGAAAGTTGAAAGGTGAAAGGTGAAAATGGAAAGTTTTGAACAATTATGCCAAATACGGCGGTCAATACGCAAGTATAAATCCCAGCCGATCGAGCAGGAGAAAATAGACTACATGCTGCGCTGCGCGCTGATGTCACCGAGTGCCAAACGTACGATACCATGGGAGTTCGTGGTTGTACGCGACGAGGCGAAAATACGCGCTTTGTCGGTCTGCAAGACCTATGGTGCCCAGATGTTTGATACCGCAACGGCTGCCATCATCATCGCTTTGGATCCTACGCTGTGCCACAACACATGGATGGCAGACGGTGCTATCGCTGCCGAGCATATCTTACTTGCCGCTGCGGAGCAAGGGGTAGGTGCGTGCTGGTGCCATATCCACGAGAGGGGAAAAGTGGTTACGGGTGACGGGTTACCGGTTACGGGGGAAGAAGACCGTGGCGGTGCAGCGAAGTACGTGCGCGAGTTGTTGGGTATTCCTGAGAAATACGAAGTGCTCTGCGCCATCGCTTTGGGTTATCCGGACGAAGAGAAGAGCGCATATGACCTCGACCGTCTCAAGTACGAAAAGATTCATAATGAGGAATGGTGATGGGTGGTTTGTAATTTGTGATTTGTAATTTGTGATTTAATATGAAACCGATAATAGCGATAACCGCCGGCGATACGAACGGCGTAGGATATGAGGTGATCCTGAAAGCACTGCTGGAGGCGCATATCTTCGAGATCATGCGCCCCGTCATTTACGGCAATGCCGCCGTAGCGAAGATCCATATCCAGACTCTGAGCGAAGAATACCGAAATATCAACTGGAACATGATCGATTCCGCCGACCAAGCCAAAGACGGTCGTTTGAACCTGATCACCTGTTATACGGATAATGTGCCGGTTCAGTTCGGAACTCCTTCGGCAGACGCGAACAAAGCCGCGCGCGCTTCTCTGGAGCGTGCCTGCCAGGATCTGAAAGCAGGCAAGGTGCAGGCTCTGGTGACCGCTCCGCTGAACAAAGAAGCACTGAACGGCGGACATACGGAATATCTGGAACAGCAATTCGGCGGTCAGTCGCTTATGATGCTTTGCAGCGGTAACTTGCGCGTGGCGCTGGTATGCAACCATGTGTCGATCGCCGATATACCCGGTCAAATCACGGAGGAGCGGATTTTGGCGAAACTGACCTTGCTCAACAACAGTCTGAAACGCGATTTCGGACTGGAGAAACCCCGTATCGCCGTCCTGGCGCTCAATCCTCATGCCGGCGACGCCGGTCTGTTAGGCAAAGAGGAGCAGGAGATCATTGCTCCTGCTATTCAGAAAGCCAACGGCCAGGGAATATGGGCGTTCGGTCCGTATCCGGCTGACGGTTTCTTCGGCAGCGGCCATTTCAGCCGTTTTGACGCCGTGTTGGCGATGTATCATGACCAAGGGCTGATTCCCTTCAAGACGCTGGACATGAGCGGCGTGAACTACACCGCCGGACTGAATATTGTGCGCACGTCGCCGGATCACGGCACAGGCTATGATATAGCGGGAAAGAACATGGCGGACGAACACAGTATGCGCAATGCAATCTTCATGGCGTTGGATATAATCAAGGCTCGCGCCGCATACGACGAGAACACAGCCAACCCGCTTCCGTTCATCGAGCGCGAGGACAAAGAAGGACGTCCCCGCCGCGAATTTATAGATTTTAAAACAACAAGATATAATGACAGCACAAGAGATTAGAAAATCATTTTTGGATTTTATGGCGTCGAAAGGTCACCAGATAGTACCTTCGGCACCGATGGTTATCAAAGACGACCCTACGTTGATGTTCACCAACGCAGGTATGAATCCGTGGAAAGGTATTATTCTGGGCAACGACCCGATCAAGTATCCGCGTGTAGCGGACAGCCAGAAATGTCTGCGCGTGAGCGGCAAACATAATGACTTGGAGGAAGTAGGTCATGACACCTACCATCATACCATGTTCGAGATGTTGGGCAACTGGTCGTTCGGCGACTATTTCAAGCAAGAGGCGATTGATTTTGCATGGGAATATATCGTAGATGTCCTGAAAATCGACCCCGCGAACCTGTATGCCACGGTATTTGAGGGTTCCGAGGAAGAAGGTCTCGGGCGTGACACCGAGGCGGCTTCTATCTGGGCCAAGCACCTGCCGGCAGACCATATCCTGAACGGCAACAAGCATGACAACTTCTGGGAGATGGGCGAGACGGGTCCGTGCGGTCCGTGCAGCGAGATCCATGTGGACAGCCGCAGTGCCGAAGAGCGCGCCAAAGTGCCCGGCCGCGAGCTGGTGAACAAAGACCATCCGCAGGTGATCGAGATATGGAACATCGTGTTCATGCAATACAACCGCAAAGCAGACGGCTCTCTCGAACCGCTGGCAAAGAAAGTAATCGACACCGGTATGGGCTTCGAGCGTCTGGTGCGTACGATACAGGGCAAGACCTCCAATTACGACACCGATGTGTTCCAGCCGATGCTGAAGAAGATAGGCGAGATATGCGGTTGCAGCTACGGCAAAGACGAGAAGACCGACATCGCTATGCGTGTCATAGCCGACCATATCCGTACAATCGCTTTTGCTATCACGGACGGTCAGTTACCGAGCAACGAGAAGGCGGGTTATGTGATCCGCCGAATCCTGCGCCGCGCTGTCCGCTACGGCTACACGTTCCTCAACAGACGTTCCGCCTTCCTTTATCAACTCGTGCCGCAACTGATTGCAGACATGGGTGATGCTTATCCCGAACTGAAAGCCCAAGAGGCTCAGATCACTCCTGTGATCAAATCCGAAGAGGAGGCATTCCTCCGCACGCTGGACAAGGGTATCGGTCTGCTGGACAAACTGATGGACGACGCGAGAAAAGCCGGCAAGACCGAGATCAGCGGTGTGGATGTGTTTACGTTGAAAGATACCTACGGTTTCCCGCTTGACCTGACGGAACTCATTCTCCGTGAGAACGGGTTCACGACCAACGAAGAGGAATACAACAAAGCGCTGGAGCACCAGAAAGAGATGGGACGTTCCGCCAACAAACAGGATCTGGGCGACTGGACCGTACTGGAGGAAGGCGAGACGGAGTTCGTGGGGTACGACCAACTGAGCTGCGAGACGAGGATCCTTCGTTTCCGTCAGGTGAGCCAGAAAGGCAAAACCTTCTATCAGGTAGTACTGAGCCACACTCCGTTCTACGCGGAGATGGGTGGCGAGATCGGCGATACCGGTTGTCTGCGTCTGGACGGCCATTCGTTCCGGGTGCTGGACACCAAGCGTGAGAACGGTCTGCCGGTTCATATCATGGAGGAAGTGCCGTTCGTTACCGGCGGCGTAGCCGGAGTCAGCGGACAGTTAACGGCTGTAGTGGATGCCGAGCGCCGCGCGGCGATCATGTGCAACCACACGGCGACGCACATTCTGCATTATGCGCTCCGTCAGGTGTTAGGCGAGCACGTAGAGCAAAAGGGTAGTCTGGTGACTGCAGACAGTCTGCGTTTCGACTTCAGCCATTTCCAGAAAGTGACGCCGGAAGAACTGCGCGAGGTGGAGAAAGTAGCAAATAAGATGATACGTCAGGACCTGCCGCTCGAAGAGAGCCGTCATACCCCGATAGCAGAGGCCAAGGCGATGGGTGCTATGGCACTCTTCGGCGAGAAATACGGAGACGACGTGCGTGTGATCAAATACGGTCCGTCTATCGAACTTTGCGGCGGATGTCATGTGCCCTCGACAGGTAAGATAGGCTCTGTACGCATCGTCATGGAGACCAGCGTAGCAGCCGGTGTGCGCCGTATAGAGGCTGTTACCGCAGCCAAAGCGGACGAACTCTATTATACGCAACAGGATATGCTGACCAGTCTGCGCGGTTTATTCAACAACGCCCCGGACCTGGCAGGCGCTATCCATCGATCGATCGAAGAGAACGCGGGTCTGAAGAAGCAGATCGAGGAGTTTATGGCAGAGAAGATTGCGCATTTCCGTGACGATCTGATCAACCGCGCCGAGAATTTCGGCGAGATCAAACTGGTACGTCTGCAAGGCGAAGTATCTCCGGAAATGATCCGTGGTGTTTTGCCTCTGTTGCGCGGCAAGTTCACGGACGTCAAGTTTGCCGTAGTGGGAGCCACCCAGTATGAAGGCAAGCCGACGATAGCTGTCTTCCTGAGCCAGCCGCTGGTGGACGAAGGCAAGAATGCCGGCGCCATGATCAAGAGCGCCGCCAAACTGATTCAAGGCGGTGGCGGCGGTCAGCCATGGATGGCTACAGCCGGAGGAAGGGATGTCAACGGACTGAATGCCGCGATGGAGGAGTTGGTAGCTGCGCTAAGTTGAGAATTGATAATTGATAATTGATAATTGATAATTGATAATTGATAATTGATGAAACTGCCTACGTCATATTTGCCGGGTAAGGTACGTAGCGCCGTCCGCTTTGCAGTGGTCGGCACTACCGGTATGTTTGTACAGACATGGTTTTTTATGGCTGCGCTCTATTTCATGGCGCAGCCGGACAAGGGAACGTGGCTGTACTATATCGCTTTCGGCATCGGATATGTGCTGGAGATGATTCCTAACTATCTGTTCTCCAACTGGTACACCTTCGGCACACGGCCGAACAAGAAGAACGCCGGCGGATTTCTGATAGCCAGAGCCATCAATCTGGTGGTGCAGTTCGGTCTGCTGCCGCTTGCGATAGCACTACTGCCTACATGGAGAGACGACCTAATCAGTTTCATTGTGATCTTCATCGGCGGATGTATCAACTATCTCATTTGTCTATTATTTTTCAAAAAAACGAAAGATGAAAATTTACAGAGCTAATATCATACATACCCCCACACCCGGCAAACTGGAAATCATTCCGCACGGGTATGTGGTGGTCCAGTCGAACGGCTTAGTGGAAGGCGTATATGCCGATCTGCCGGAGGATATGGACTGGCGCAGGCAGGTGATGGATTTCGGAGACAAACTGCTTATACCTGCCTTCAATGACCTGCATGTGCATGCCCCGCAGTACCGAAACATGGGCCTGGCGCTGGATCTGGAATTGCTACCGTGGCTGAATACTTATACATTCCCGGAGGAAACCAAGTATGCCGATCCGGAATATGCACGCCGGCTATACCGCCGGTTTGTACATGAGTTATGGATGCAGGGGACTATGCGTTCCGCCGTGTTCGGTACGATCCATCCGGAAGCCACACGTATCCTGGCAGACCTGTTTATCCAAGCCGGCATGGGTGCCTATGTAGGTCTGGTAGGAATGAACCGCAACTGCCCGGACACGCTGCATAACACGACAGAAGAGGTGATGGCAGGCATGCGCATGCTGAAAGCTCATCTGGATGAGCACAGCGCGGACGGAATGGTACGTCCGATCATCACACCGCGGTTCGTACCGTCTTGTTCGGACGAGATGCTCTGCGCCATGGGTGCGTACGCCGCCGAGACAGGATTGCCCGTCCAGTCGCATCTGTCAGAGAACAGATCGGAGATAGACTGGGTTAAGGAACTGGAACCGGACTCTACCTGCTATGGCGACGCATATAACAGATACGGTCTTTTCGGCCAGACGCCAACACTGATGGCACACTGCTGCTATACGGACGGAGAAGAGATGGAGCTGATGCGTAAGAACGGCGTGTATGTAGTGCATTGCCCTATGTCGAACAGCAATCTTTCTTCCGGAATGGCCCCTATTCGCAAGTTCCTGAGCGAAGGAATTCATGTGGCATTAGGTACAGACGTGTCCGCCGGACACCATATGTCCATGCTGCGTGTGATGCAATATGCGATCCAGGTATCCAAACTCAATTACGCCCAGACGAAGGGCGAGATGTCGTTCCTGAGTCTGAGCGAGGTCTTCTATCTGGCAACCAAAGGCGGCGGATCATTCTTCGGCAAAGTGGGTTCGTTTGAACCGGGATACGAGTTTGACGCATTGCTGGTGGATGACAGCTATCTCAATTATGACAACTACACGTTGCCGCAACGTCTGGAGCGATATATCTATCTGGGCGACGACCGCGATATCAAACGTCGTTTCTGCCGCGGCGTGGAACTGAACGAACCGGTGTTCTGAGAGGTGAGAGGTGATAGGTGAGAGGTGAAAGGTGAAAAGTGAAAGGGGAAAGGTGAAAGGTGAGAGTTGAGAGGGTTAGAGAAGGATTGCCGCTGGAGGAATATCTGGCGATAGAAGCAGAGAAGGTACAGCATATAGCTGTGCCGACTGTTTTCACATGGATCGTTTCCCCTACTGTGATTTACGGCAAACACCAGATCCGTGAACAGGAGGTGAATGAAGCCTATTGCGAGGCGCACGACATCCGTGTGGTGCAACGACAGAGCGGAGGAGGGTGTGTATATGCGGACAGAGGCAATCTGATGGTGTCTTTTATCTCGCCGTCCACCCATTCCCAGGAAGTATTCGAGACATTCCTGCGTATGCTTGCCGGCGCATTGAACAACTTAGGCTATCCGGCTGTCTCGACAGCGCATAATGACGTGATAGTGGGTGACCGCAAAGTGGCAGGAACAGCCTGTTATACCACTTCTACAGGCACAGTCGTGCATGCATCGATGCTGTATGATGTGGATATGGAGGCTCTGGAACAAGCCATAACGCCTTCGGTTGAGAAACTGGAGAAACATGCTGTCGCTTCCGTGCGCCAGAGGGTCCGCAACCTCCGCGAGACCAAGGATCTGGGCGATATAAATGTATTCAGAGAAATGATGGAACAGGAAATAGAAAAGGCAGAGCGGCTCGTTATCTTTGATTTGGACGGCACGCTGCTGAACACCATAGACGATCTGGGTTACGCCTGCAATCACGCACTGGCGGCATGCGGGTATCCCACTCACACGATAGAGGAGTATCCGCGGCTGGTAGGAAACGGTGTACGCAAACTGATAGAAAGGGCGTTAAGAGCAGGCGGGGTGGAACCGGAAGAAAAGATAACAGACCAAGTAATGGAGGAGTTTGTTCCTTATTACAACGCGCATAACTGCGATTTTACCCGGCCGTATGAAGGCATTCCAGACTTATTGGCGGCGCTAAAGGCCAAAGGTTGCAAACTGGCTGTTGCCAGCAACAAATACCAGGCGGCTACGGAGAAAATAGTCTCCCATTTCTTCCCCGGTGTGTTTGATGCGGTTCTGGGTGAACGGGAGAATATACCCCGGAAACCCGACCCGCAGATAGTAAGGGATATAATGGAAACACTTTGTCCTTCGTACATGGAACATCGTCCCTCTGTGCTTTACCTCGGCGACAGTCTGGTAGATAAAGCGACAGCAGAGAACGCCGGCGTACCTTTTGTGGCATGCTCATGGGGATTCGTGGCACGCGAGGTGCTTGAGGAGGCGAAATGCGAACATATCATCGATGCGCCGCAGGATATGTTGCCGTTTTTGCAATAAAAAGAAAAAAACAACCAACAGATATATGGAAATTAGTTTACGGGCACAGTCCATGCCGGAAAGTCCGATCCGGAAACTGGCAAAATATGCAGATGCCGCCAAACTGGCAGGCGTGCATGTCTATCATCTCAATATCGGTCAGCCGGATATTCAGACTCCGCCGCAGGCATTGGAGGCCGTTAAAAATTTCAATCAGGAGATTTTGAGTTATTCTCCGTCCCAGGGCCTAAAGTCTCTCCGAACGAAGATGGTGAGTTATTATGCAGACTATGGCATTGATCTTTCTCCGGACGAGATAATCATCACATCGGGCGGTTCGGAAGCCATCATGTTTGCCTATATGAGCTGCCTCAATCCGGGGGACGAGATAATAGTAACGGATCCGAGTTATGCCAATTACATGGCATTCGCTATTTCCGCCGGCGCAGTAGTCAAATCCGTCAAGACGGATATCAAAAACGGCTTCAAGTTACCGCCGGTAGAGGAGTTTGAGAAGCAGATAACGCCCAAGACACGCGCGATACTGATCTGCAACCCCAATAACCCGACCGGGTATCTGTACACCAAACAGGAGATGCGCCAGATACGCGATCTCGTGAAGAAATACAACCTCTATCTTATCTCGGATGAGGTCTATCGCGAGTTCATCTATACCAAATCACCGTATATTTCGGCTTGCCACCTGGAAGGAATAGAGCAGAATGTTATTCTGGTGGACAGTGTGTCAAAGCGCTACAGTGAATGCGGTATCCGTATAGGTGCTTTGATTACGAAGAACAAATCGGTCCGTGAGGCGGTTATGAAATTCTGTCAGGCTCGGCTTAGTCCTCCTTTGTTCGGTCAGGTTGTTGCGGAGGCTTCTCTTTCCACTCCCGAGGAATATATGCAAGAGGTTTATGACGAGTATCTGTCCCGCCGTAATTTCCTGATAGACCAGCTCAACCAGATCCCGGGTGTCTTTGCTCCGGCACCGACAGGTGCGTTCTATGTGATGGTAGAACTGCCGGTGGACGATGTAGAGAAGTTCTGCAAATGGTGTCTCACGGACTTTACATACGAAGGCGCAACGGTCATGATGGCACCCGGAACGGGATTCTATACCAACCCCGAAGACGGCCGTCATCAGGTACGTATGGCATATGTATTGAATAAGGAAGATCTGGCGAAAGCGATGGTCGTGCTGCGCAAAGCCCTTGAAGCCTATAACGCGTAATACATAAAAGGCCTATCCCCAATGGAACGTATACCATATCACTTTTGTGGTCATCGGCAGGCAACGATTGTTGGGAGAGTTAGCGATAGATCACGAAGAGCCGCGGTGTCTTCCCTCCGATCTTGGCAGAGCTATATCGCATGACCTTGACGAGATACAGCAGCGCAGACCATATGTCCGGCTGCTTGCCAAGCAGCTGATGCCCGATCATATCCACGTGCTGCTTTATGTCACCGAGGACCACGGTATCTCCATCAAGGAGATAGCGCGAGGTATGCGCCAAGGATGGCGACAGATGACGGCCACCGTTGTGCCACCGCTCGCCTCTGTCAATATAGCCCCGCAGATGTCAGCTGCGGAAGAACATAAACAGATGTCGAAGACAGAAACGCAACAGCCCCTCTTTGAGACACCATTCTTCCGTACACTTGCGCATAAGGGGCAGTTAGAAGCGATGATTCAATATATACACGACAATCCGCGACGCGCAATGCTTAGGCAACAGGCCCCCGACCTTTTTACTCTGGCTGTTGGAACCCACCGCAGATACTTTGACGTTGCCGGATATACAGAGACGCACCGAACAGACGCTCCGCGAAAAAGCGGAAGCCAGACATTGGGATTATCAACCTATACCTGTCTCCTCTGACCGCTACCATATGATGGCAACGAATGAGATAGTCAAAATTCTATGCCCATCACGCTAATTTCTGACCTCACTGACAGCAATAAAAATACAAAAAAATGGCACTTTTATTTGCAAGTGTCATTTTTTTTGTGTACCTTTGCAGTCGCAAAGGTTAGAAACCTCTCGTCACTCACTGACGTTAAACAGGAGGACATAAAGAATATATATTATAGAAAATGGCAAAAGTAAAATCGGATACATTACATGTGCAAGGCATTAATGTAGGAATCTACACAGAAGATTATCGGAATGAGTATATCTCATTGACAGATATTGCTCGCTACCGAAATAGTGATGATCCGCGTTTTGCCATACAAAACTGGATGCGAAACCGCAATACCATTGAGTTTCTGGGCTTATGGGAAACATTGCATAACCCGAATTTTAACCGTGTGCAATTCGACACGTTTAAAAATGAAGCCGGATTGAATCGCTTTGTGATGACGCCATCCAAGTGGATTGACTTAACAGGAGCCATAGGTATTATTACAAAGGCAGGGCGGTACGGAAGTGGCACATATGCACACAGCGACATAGCAATGGAATTTGCTTCGTGGATTTCATCGGAGTTTAAACTCTATTTGATGAAGGATTATCGCCGTCTAAAATATGACGAGAATTCGCGTCTTTCGCTGTCATGGAATCTCAATCGGGAAATCTCTAAACTCAATTATAAGGTGCATACTGATGCTATTCAGCAGAATTTATTGCCTTCTGAATTAACAAAGGAACAACAATCTTATGTTTATGCCGATGAGGCAGATGTGCTCAATGTTGCTTTGTTTGGTATGACAGCTGCTCAATGGAGAGCACAGAACCAAGGCAAAAAGGGAAATATAAGAGATTATGCGTCAATCCAACAATTATTGGTATTAGCAAATTTGGAATCGTATAATGCTCTTTTAATAGAACAACATCAACCACAATCAAGTCGTTTGCAATCATTGCGTGATATGGCAATAAAGCAGTTACAAACCTTGTCTGCTCTTGATATCTCTGGGCTACCTCAATTGCCCAAAGCATAAAATACCGTCACTCACTGACGTTAAACAGGAACCCAGGTCTGACCTCACCGACAGCGTAAAAAAGCGGCAAATACTAAAATCTGCATTCAAAGTGCAGATTTTTTTTGTATGAAGATCCTCTATCCGCCTCTCTGTATCAAATCTCTGTATCAAAATTTGCAAAAATCATAAATTCTTTCTGATATATTTGCATAAATCAAAATTTATTACTAATTTTGCAGCGCAAAATGAATCGTGCCCTGTGGCTAAGAAAGTTTTGCGGTATTTAGCTCACGTCGGTGGGAATGTAGTACGGGCCATCCGGCAGTCGATGCCCGCCGCGAATCAACGGTCACCATCATCTCACCCTCTTTTGGTCCCGGTATTAAGATCCCTTACCGCTCTGCCCCCGATGCCCAATGCATTGTTCGGTAAAATTGAGTAAATACAAGTCTGGCAATATGGAATCATCTTTTATCATCGTACCCCCTTCATCCGATTTCACGGATGTATGGTCGGAATCGGAGCTATTGTCTGCAGAGGGACACAATGCCTTGTATGTAGCTACGCGATTCGGTCGCAAGTATGTGCTGAAGGCTTTGACAGAGTCTTATCGCGAATCAACTCCGCATATAGAACTGCTTCGCAAAGAGTTTGCTATCGGTGTTGGAGTGGATCATCCGAATATCGTCCGGCTGCTTGATTTCGGGCATATGGATGCCATCGGCTGGTATATCCAAATGGAGTATATCGATGGCATTACGCTGGATCAGTTCCTTGAAACGAACCCGCCTGCAGCGATCCGTCGCCGCATTATTGAGCAACTCCTTGACGCCCTTTCTTGTCTGCATGAGCGACAAATCATCCATCGGGATATCAAACCGTCTAATATTCTCATTACCCGTAACGGCTCTACAGTCAAACTGATTGATTTCGGTGTATCCGATACGGATGATTATGTGACCTTCAAGCAACCTGCCGGTTCGATGGCATATATCGCGCCGGAGCAATTGGAAGGAAAACCTATTGACAACCGCGCGGATATCTATGCCGTGGGAAAAATCATCACTCTTCTTTTCCCGCATCGTTATAAATATATTGCTCGCAAATGCACACGAGTGAACCCCGCAGATCGTTATTCTTCCTGCGCACAAGTGTTGCGGGCTATTCATAGAATTGACCGATTGCGTCTATGGTTGCCGATATCGCTAATGGTATTAGCCATATTATGCCTTGCAGGATGGTTCATGTATGCCGAATACAGGCAAGCCGAAATCAAACATAGCGAGCAGGAACAGAGTCTTTCAGCGGACATTGATTCGCTTCTCAATGTTAATAACGAACGTCAAACCAAGGTGGATTCTCTGAACCGCGTTGTGAATAATTTGGAGAAACAAATCAATGCTCCATCACCTAAAGTTATGTTAGATGCTAAAGCGCGGCAATTTTATTCTGATTATATCCGCGCTACGCGCATAGCGATTTCCAATAGAGACACGGCAACATTATTGCACAACCATCCAACTCCCTCCGAATTGTTCGATCTGCGTATAAAAAAGGTATATGATTCTATGTCTGATGACGATGGTGAACTTAAAAACTATTTTGATAGACGTTTACGGCATTATCATTATAAAATGTACGCGCCGTTTATCTACGAAATCGCAGAAGAGCGGGCTCAGTTTATGCCTTCTCCGCATGATTGGCATCAAATGGGAATAGATATGGGGTTGGGAATATGGTAAAAATGAAATACTATGAATAAGAATGCACCGGAAATAATCCAGCTACGCTTGGATGTCGAGCAACGGGCTGGTATTCGTCCTTCTTCTCCGGCGGACTTTGAGACGCTGATTTTAAAGATTTGGGAAGTCCTTCACGAGAATATAGCGCTCAGTACGTTGGAGCGACTATGGGGCTATGTGGCTGGAGCAGAAAACACGCGTCAGTCCACGCTTGATCTCCTTGCCCGTTTTGTCGGTCACCGGGACTGGAGGGATTATCTGGAACAGCTGACCAAGAAAGAGCAGGGTAGCAGCCATAGTTTTATCGGAGAAGGTGTCCATACTCAGGATTTACAGCCGAATCAACGAATAGAGGTCACATGGCTTCCTAGCCGCCGTTGCGTCTTCCGTTATTTGGGAGATATGCGTTTTGTAGTGGAGGAATCAATTCACTCCAAACTGCAAGTCGGCGACACCTTTATCTCGACCTTTTTCCTCATAGGTCAGCCGCTCTACATAGACCAACTCATTCAAAATACTCATCCACATGTATCATATATTGCAGGCAATAACGGTGGTCTTCAGTCTGTCACACTGAAATAAGATATAAAAAGAAATCTTTGTATATCAAAAAAAAGTTATACCTTTGCACCCGCAAAGCGGTACATACCGAAAAATGTGTGGTGCAAAGGTTAGTTTTTTACCTTAAATGGATAAAAAACGAAAATTTTCTTCATGAAAATTTGTATATGTTGGAAAATTTTTATACTTTTGCAAGCGATTAGCAGCGGCTGATTGTTTCGCGCACGCGAACATAAATATATTATTACTGACGAGTCAATCATCTATGCAATAAGTCTGGCAGCTTATAATCTTAGGATACGATTGAAAGCGTCAGTGCATACTTTGGTATGTACTGCTTTTGCTTTTGTATCCTTGGGTTATGCCAGACACCCTTGCATAGAGAAAGCATAAGCAGTATTTTTTTGTATGCTGTTTTTGAGATAAAATATGATCTTTGAAATATTGGATTACCGTAAAAAGGTCGAAAGTTGAAACAATCAGAGCAAAAATACAAAATTATTCGGAGTGAAATTATTAAAAAGTTCGGAATAAAATTACAAAAATCTTCGGAATTATTTGCGTATATCAAGTTTTTGTTGTACCTTTGTAGCGATTTTTAAACGATATACGTATGGAATACCTTGAACGAATTGATGACGAGTTGCTCAAACGCAAATTACGCAGTAGTGCAGCAGTGCTAATTGAAGGTCCCAAATGGTGTGGAAAAACCTCGACAGGTGCTCAGTTAGCTAAGAGTATCATATATATCCAAAATCCGGACCAACGCGCCATGTATCGCAAAATGGCAGATACGCAACCTTCGCTGTTATTGGAAGGCGAAACACCACGCATGCTCGATGAATGGCAGACGATTCCGGTTCTGTGGGATGCAGTACGATTTGCAGCCGACCAACGGCAACAGATGAATCAGTTCATATTAACCGGTTCGGCAACACCTCTGGATGAAGAAGAGAATGAAGAGATGGAACATACTGGTACAGGACGAATCGCACGTCTGCGTATGCGACCAATGAGTCTCTGGGAGTCGAAGGAGTCGCGCGGACAAGTGTCGCTCAAAGCACTCTTCGATGGTACACAGCAGATGGGACTCTTCGAAAGTCCGCTTACGATTAAGGACATCGCTTATGTCATGTGTCGAGGCGGCTGGCCGGGTGCTTTGTCATTGGACAAAGAGGACGCTTTGGAGGTGGCGGTTAACTTAGTGGATGAACTGGTGAACACGGATGTCAATCGAGTGGATGGTTCCGAAAAAGATCCAGACCGAGTGCGTGCGGTGTTACGCAGTTATGCGCGAAACATCTCCACTATGACAACCGCTACTACGATCATGGCTGATGTGCGCGCGAACGATATCTCTATCACCGACAAGACGCTTACCAGTTATTTGAGAGCGTTGCGTCGACTGTTTGTCATCGAGGATGCTAAGGCATGGCAACCGTCGTTACGCAGCAAGACAGGCATCCGTACATCCCACAAACGCCATTTCGTAGATACAAGCCTGGCAACAGCGGTATTAGAACTGAATCCGACAAGCGTGTTAGAGGACTTTAATCTGTTCGGATTCTTGTTCGAGGACTTTTGTTTGCGTGACGTGCGTGTCTATACTGATGCACTACGCGGAACCGTCTATCACTATCACGATAACTCTGATTTGGAGTCTGACTTGATCATCCGTTTGCACGATGGTCGATGGGCTGCGGTGGAAGTTAAAACCGGTAGCAAAGAGATTGAAGATGCCGCACAAAACCTGACGGAGTTAGCCAAGCAAGTAGATACATCCAAGATTGGTCAACCGGCATTCTTGATGGTTTTAACCGGCGGACAATACGCCTATCGCAGAGACGATGGCGTATATATCATTCCCATCGGTTGTCTAAAGCCATAAATAGAATAAATTTAGAGCATCAACTTAATAAAAGCGGTAATCCAATCAAGCGGACTGCCGCTTTTTGTTATATCCCGCCGCCGAGCAATGAGCGGGAGAAGAGCGGCACAAGACCGACTGACAAATATTTGAAATATTCCGGCGAAACCTCCTGCCGAATAATAAAATGGAGGAAAATTTAAAGTTGCGCCCGACACGAATGAGGGAATATATCATGAAGAAACTTGTTACTCTTTTCCTTGTGCTTGCCACAACGATTGAGATGGTATTAGCATGGGACTATGAACGTGTGCAAATCGGCGATTTGTATTACAACCTCGATGCCACCAACCAGACGGCAGAGGTAACGAGTCAATATGAAAATAATCCCAATAATTATAGTGGACTCACATCAGTCAGGATTCAAGCAACAGTGGTATACAACAAAGTGTCATATAGTGTAAAAAGCGTTGGAGATGGAGCATTTATGGGGTGCAAGAATATAACTTCCGTAACAATCCCCAATAGTGTTACAAATATAGGAAGTACGTCTTTCATTTTATGTAGTATATCTACCATCAATTTTATTGGAAGTATAAATGAATGGTGTAATAAGACTTGGTTTCCAACTAGTATTTCTACAAACTATGAGCTATTTATTAATGGTGTACCACAAAGAAATGTTATTATTCCCAAGAATATTACCGGCATTGGGAATGACGCTTTCCATGGTTGCAACAGTTTGACCTCTATAACGCTGCCTAATAGCGTCAAAAGCATAGGACGTTCAGCATTTTCTACATGCACAGGATTAACTTCTGTTGAAATTCCTAATAGCCTTACAAGTATTGAATTTCAAGCATTTTCTAATTGTAGTAATCTGACCTCTATAACGCTTTCAAACAGCGTAAAAAATATAGGAATGTTTGCGTTCTCTGGATGTACTGGTTTGACCTCTATAATTTGCAAAGCTACAACACCCCCTACATGTACTTCAATTACGTTTAATGGAGTACCTAAGTCAATTGATGTATATGTACCTTCTGCATCCATTGACGCATATAGAGGAGCAGATATATGGAATGAATTTACTAATTATTATACGTTGAATGATTAAGTGATAAATATAACTATTATGAAAAACAAATTTGTACTTTGCATTGTAGGCGTTCTGATGAGCCTGAATGTATTGGGTGCTTCGCAGGGGAAGAAGCCCACGTTAATGATCCTGCCCAGTGATCATTGGTGTCAAACACGCTTTTTTATGACCATATGGGATAACCAAGGTGTCAAAGTGAAGACTGCTGATTACCAAAAGGCTTTTTTACAGGACAAAGAGCTTAATCAAGTTATCAGTAAGATCGGTCAACTGCTCACAAAAGAAGGGTATTCTCTTAAAGATGCAGAGCAAGAAACCAAAGCCGTGTTCAATCGAATTGCTGAGGATAATGTAACAACAAGTACCACTTCCGGCTCCGCGATTGCAGAAAGTCCGTTGGACATGATTAAGAAACGTGCAAAGATGGATATTCTTATCCAAATAGATTGGACTATCAATAGTGACCGCAGTGTTACATTTACATTAGAAGCCTTCGATGCTTATACAAGCAAGCGAATCGCGACTTCAACAGGAACGGGTAAGGCGAGTGATGAGATAATTCCTGTGCTTTTGGAAAACGCAGTCAAATCCAAAATCAAGGCGTTTGACAAGCAGATGGACAAATACTATTCCGATTTGCACAAACGCGGTCGCGAGATAGTCCTCACGATTAAATGCTGGCAAAATTGGGACGGCAACCTCGAAACAGAGAATGAAGATGGAGATGAATTATTGGATGTAATCCAGAAATGGCTGAAGAAAAACACCATCAATGGAGCATTCAATTTGAGCGATGCCACTGAGAATTTCGCTCAGTTTGAACAAGTGCGTATTCCTTTGCGAGACAAGGAAGGTGATGCATTGGATGCAAGAGGATTTGCGGTCATGTTACGTAAGTATATTTCTAAAGAATGTGGCATTAGCAGTAAAGTAATGACACGCGGATTAGGAGAAGCAATTATAGTACTTGGAGAAAAATAATAATCATATGAAACGGATTCCCTTAATTATGGTATACCTGTTATTCTCCGGTATACTATGTGCGCAAACATTGGACGATGTGGGACGCATGTCTATCAATGTGCAACGTCCGGTTAATCGGTCTATCCCGACAGAAGCAATGGATCAGTTAGAGGACAAAATGCACCAAATCATCACAACTGCAGGTATATCGGATAATGCTATCAATCGTCGATTTGCACTCACATCAACAGTTAGCGTAATTAAAAAAGATATTATAAACGGCTCGCCTGCGCGTGTGAGCCAGACATTGGAAATAACGTTCTATGTAAAGGATGTTATTGACCGCAAAGAGTATGGCCATGCAACACTTTCTTCGGTGGGTGTCGGATTAAATGAAAACAAAGCATTCATTATGGCTTTTGCTAATTTAAAGCCCGGTAATCCGAAAGTGCAAAAGATGATAGAGGACAGCAAGGAATTGATAGTAGCCTATTATCGTACAAATATAGATAACATCATTGCCGATGCCTATTTACTTGTGCAACAAGGTGATTTTGACAAAGCACTCTATCAAATAGCACAAGTTCCGGATGTGTGTACCGATTGTACAACCAAATGCCGGCAAGCAACTATTGATATTTATCAAAAGAAGATAGATAGTGCCGGCGAAAAATTGCTTCAATCAGCAAAAGCCGCTTGGAATGCCGAACCTAATGCCGATGGAGCAGTTAAAGCATCTCGATACTTGGCAAAGATTGATTTGTTAGCTGCTTGTCAACCGCAAGCCGATGCGTTAATGGAAGAGATGAAGGCAAAAGTGCTTGACGACGAGCGTAAGGCATGGGAGTTCGAAATGCAGCAATATGCAGATGAGAAAGCTCGTGAACAACGTGACTTTGAATTCCGCGTGCAGCAATACAAAGATCGTCAAGCACGAGAAGACGAACGTCACAAAGAAGATGTCGCTCGTGAACAACGAGACTTTGAGTTCTCACGTGACAAGTATAATAAAGAGCACGAACGGGATATGGCTATGATTGAAGCCAGCCGTCAAGTCGCTCTTGAAGTTGCCAAACAAATACCAAATATTAAATAATTATAAGGAAAATCATGAAAAAGTTATTATCTATTGTTGCCGCAATATTATTTGCCGCAACTACATTCGCCCAAGTGGACGAAGTTACATTAACAACTATCGGTAATGGGCGTACAGAGGATGAAGCGACGCTAAGAGCCTTACGTAATGCATTGGAGCAGGCTTTTGGTACCTTTGTCTCCGCGAATACCTCTATTGTTAATGATGAATTGGTAAGAGATGAGATTGCTGCGACTTCCAAGGGGAATGTTAAATCGTATCAAAAATTGTCAGTTGTAAAACTCCCGGATAGAACTACTTCTGTGACATTAAAGGCTACGATATCTATTAATAAACTCATCTCCTATGCGCGCAATAAAGGTTCACGGGCAGAATTTGCAGGTCAAACTTATGCAATGAATGTAAAACTTCTCAAACTCCAACAACAAAATGCAAACAAGACGTTGGATGTAATGCGAGATAATGTTATTGCACTTTGCCATGGAGTTTTTGATTATGACATAAAATTGGGAGAAGTAAGAAAGGAAAAACTATACAATTTAGGCAACTACAGTGTGGAATATAAATATGTTCTCCCATTTTCACTTGATGTGTATGCTACGGATGTCACATCCAATATATACTCTTTAATAACAGAAACTTTTGATGCAATTCGGTTAACACCTACTATGGTAGAAGATTTTAAGAGAAATAACCTTATATATTATGGTAACTTCCCTGTGTCAGAGTCAAGAATTGAAGAAATATGCGATGCCATCGTTCTAGCAATAATGGATGATTTTTGGAAGGTTAGGATAAAAAAAATAAATGATAACGAGTATTTTTCTCTAAAACGATATGATAGGAATTCTGCTGTGTATTCATCAGGAAATGGAGGAGATTTGAATTGGGAAAGATATAGGTGGTTATATAGCAATAAGCAGCAGAGTACAATAATTGAATATATAAATAGTGCACGAAGTATGCCAAGAAATGCAATCGAATTTGGGGTGGCAAATCAAAGGATGCGTAATCATCCAGATATACCAGGATTGATAAGCATATCTATTTTAGAGGGAAGAACAATAGATAAATCATTTTCTAAGTGGAATACAAATGTTAATGGCCAAATATATCAACAAAAATTGGCTTCATTTAATCTATGTATTCTTTTAACTGATGAAGAATTAGAACGTTTTAATGGTCTTGAGCTAGACGGGGTTACATCTCCTAAACATACTTCTGCTCCGAAACCAGACAAGAAAAAAGCTGCAATAAAAGGATATAAAAGGATGAGTGATTTGGCACTTAATACCCCATTGAAAATAAGTCAAATAAGAATTTTAACAGCAGGACTCCCCAAAAAGACGTACACAATTTCAATGACTCACAAAGAACCAGGCTCTGGTACACAAACATATAAAATCAATGTTGGAGCAAAAAAACAAGAGTGTCAATATTGGGAGTTTACAGGAGATGTTTTTACATCTACACTCCCCAATTCTATTGAGGGGAAGAGGGCTCAGGAATGCATTTCTTTTGACTTAATCAGTGGAGATTACACTATTAAAAAGTTCCCAAAAGAACTAAGTGATTTTGTGTATGTAAAATGAAACTGAAATAAAGAAAGTATAAATCCTTAATAAAAAATATTAAATTATGACAGCAAGGGAACATTTTACTGAAATATTAAATGGGATGGAAGATATTGTTAATAATCACCCATACCATGCATTTGCTTTGAATGCAATCTTTATTGAAGTGTTGGGAAAATGTCTTTCTTCTACAGCCTGGCAGCAAGGCGGAGCAAGTAGTACAGATTTTAAAAATGCATTGAAGAAATATCCCTCTTTGCAGAAGTATCAGAGTATCTTTGGTTTGTATAGTATATTACGATGTGGATTGGTTCATGCTCTATTACTGAAACCAGGAGCCATTTTAGCGCCAGACAAGAACGATTTATTAAACTGTACAATAGGGTGTAAAGACTTATACCAAGACATCTGCCAAGCATGGGAAGACTTAAAATTGGGACATGTAACCTCTCAAAAAGATCTTGATGCAGAAATCATGTCTGTCATAGGAGAGAATTCCGGCACAACAATAACAAAAAATTAACAAAAATGAAAAAACTATTCTTATCTTTCGCTATTATCGCGATAGCGATGATTGCATCTGCTCAATCGTACAATTCTGACCTCAATGACTTAGGTCAGTATGTGCAGCGTATGTATATGAACGAGCCCTTTGAAGGTGCGCGAGTGGTTGAAAACGTGGATAACTGCTACCTCATAACCGTTGTGGCGGAAAAGCCCGGTAATAATGATTATGCCACTAACCGCAAAGCAGAAGTCAAAGGCTTGAGTTACGCAAACAAGTACCTCAATGGCGAAATGAGTATGCAGAACACCGTTCTTCATACGAGAGAAGATTCACGTGGTTATTCTTATGAAGAGATTGAGGATTTCATCGAATCCCGCTCTATGGGCTATGTACAAACGATGCAAGTCCTTTCTACTTTCACGCATGGAGGCAAAAAAGTGTTTGTTTATTGCAAGCAACTTCCTATGCCGGAGAAACCGCAAGGCAAGAAAAATCGCAAAAGAAAATAAAAGTTGCTGAAATTAACCTTTTATAACATTTATTTAAAGCGCGGCATTGTTGTGCCGCGCTTTTGTGTTCGTGAGACAATAGTTCACCTCTCGCCATCAACACCGAGTGGCTCGTGCGTTATTTAAATAACTGCTCTATATGATCGTATTTCAGAAGCCATATATCGCCGGCTGTATTCTCGAAGTCTCCGCCATAAACCACAGCACGACGTTTGATAGGAGTACTCGTCCATTCCGGTAAACGCTGCAGCGACTTGGCGAAATCCGGATGATAAGTCATGGAAGATTGGCAGCGCTGAGTAAAAATCAGACTCACAGCTAATCCTTGCGGCCACGCTGCTACAGAGCGTTCCCCTCAACTCATGGGGAGCGCTTTTTTATGCAATTTCGGAATTGCGGTGCAAAATTACATAAAATTCTGATATATGCAAGTAAATGAAAACTTTTTAATATTTTATGGCCAATTCCTTTCTTCTTCCATTGCTCGGCATTCTATGCTGATTGTTATTTTTTTATTGCCGCGTACGACTCGCTTATGTGGAGAAGCCAATTGACTTTTGGCTTCGAAAAGGGAAGGCGGTCGGGGAGACCAAGCCGACCGAGAATAAATACGGAACGATAACTCACCTCTTGCCATCAACATCAAGCAGTACTAGTGCTGCGTTTTCTTCTTTTGTCAATGTACGGCATTATATGCAGGTATATTAAAATCTGTACTGAGAAAAGTGAGAAATCTGAGAATTCTCACTTTTCTCACATTTCTCATATCATTTTTTTTGCATGACAAACTTGACAAAGTTGACCAAGTTCTGCTTCCGGTTTGCCAAGTTTGTCAACTTTGCCAACTTTGCCAATGCATTTTTTTACATCGTCAATTGTTCCGGATGATATCCGAATCCTCCTCATTTTTCATTTCTGTTGCACACTTGCAACAGCCAACATGCTTTCAATCGTTAGTGATTAGTTGATGATACCTTAATTATTTGTTATTCATTACCGGTATAATCTCTGTTCAACTTCATCGCAATCTGTATTAGTGCTTATCATTCCTGCAATTTGGCATTATACAAAAACAACGCACCATCATGGCGCGTTGTTTTTATTCACTCATTCATTCACTTATTCCATCGTGTCCTCCATCGAGTCACCGACGATCTTGCGGTAGAGCTCTTTGGGGTCGGTGGCCTTGCGGATGATTTCGTGCAGGTCCTCGATCTTCACGCGGTCCTGGGTCATGGTGTCGCGGTAACGGACAGTGACGCAACCATCATTGAGGGTGTCGTGGTCGATGGTGATACAGAATGGTGTGCCGATAGCATCCTGGCGGCGGTAACGCTTGCCGATAGAGTCTTTCTCGTCGTAAGCGACCTTGAAGTCGAACTTGAGTTCGTTCATAATCTCGCGTGCCTTCTCGGGCAGACCGTCTTTCTTGACAAGCGGCATGATACAAGCCTTGACAGGAGCGAGTACCGGCGGTAAATGAAGAACGACACGGGTGTCGCCGCCCTCCAGTTGCTGCTCCTCGTAGGACGAGCACATCACAGAGAGGAACATACGGTCCACACCGATAGAGGTCTCAATGACATACGGCGTATAGGACTGGTTGAGCTCCGGATCGAAGTACTCGATCTTCTTTCCGCTGTATTTGGCGTGCTGCGAGAGGTCGAAGTTCGTGCGGCTGTGGATACCCTCCACCTCCTTGAAGCCGAACGGCATGAGGAACTCGATATCCGTAGCAGCGTTGGCGTAGTGCGCCAGTTTTTCGTGGTCGTGGAAACGGTATTTCTCGTCGCCTAAGCCCAGCGCTTTGTGCCAGCGGAGGCGGAACTGCTTCCAGTGCTCGAACCATTTGAGCTCCTCGCCCGGACGAACGAAGAACTGCATCTCCATCTGCTCGAACTCACGCATACGGAAGATGAACTGACGGGCTACAATCTCGTTGCGGAAAGCCTTACCGATTTGCGCAATACCGAAGGGCACTTTCATACGCCCGGTCTTCTGTACATTGAGGAAGTTGACAAAGATACCCTGTGCGGTCTCCGGACGGAGGTAAATCTTCATCGCACCGTCTGCGGTAGAGCCCATCTCGGTTTGGAACATGAGGTTGAACTGGCGCACGTCGGTCCAGTTGCGGGTTCCGGAAATAGGGCATACGATCTCCTCGTCGAGGATGATCTGCTTCAACTCCGCCAAGTCGTTCTCGTTCATCGCCTTAGAGTAACGTGCGTGCAGTGCCTCGCGTTTAGCGATATGCTCTTTCACGCGCTCGTTCGTGGCTTTGAACATCTCCTCGTCGAAAGAGTCGCCAAAACGCTTGCGGGCTTTCTCTACCTCTTTGGCGATCTTCTCGTCGTATTTAGCGATTTGATCTTCGATCAGCACATCAGCGCGGTAACGCTTCTTACTGTCGCGGTTGTCAATCAGCGGGTCGTTGAATGCGTCCACGTGTCCCGAAGCCTTCCAAGTAGTAGGGTGCATGAAGATAGCGGCATCGATGCCGACGATGTTCTCATGCAGCAGCGTCATGGAATCCCACCAATAACGCTTGATATTGTTCTTCAACTCAACGCCGTTCTGACCATAGTCATATACGGCACCCAGACCATCGTATATCTCACTGGACGGAAAAACAAAGCCGTATTCCTTGCAGTGCGCTACGATTTTCTTAAATGTTTCTTCTTGTGTTGCCATACAAATATTAACGATTTCACTTTTGCGAGTGCAAAAGTACTGCTTTTTTCTGATATATGCAAGTTTTTTGCGTAAAAAAATTAGTCTCTAATCAACCAAGCCACACCAAAACCGAGGAAAGAATCGTTCTTAGGACCGCTCAGCATGGTTTCGGAGTGGAAGCAGTTGAATCCCGCATAGAGGTCCAGTTGCACCCGCGGATGGACGAGGTAGGTTACACCGAAATTGAGATACACCATATATACATTGCTGTAACCGACAAGAATTTCATCTGCGTCGCAGTCAAAGATATTGAAGTTCTCAATGTACAGCCCGAGTTTGTCGATAGGGGAGAAATTAAGACCTAATGAGGCGAATATATCCGGCATGGGTGCCCATTCCACCCAGTGTGCGCCGACATCATAGCCGATAGAGAACCAATCTGTTACTTCGTTTTCGAAGAGCAGATCAATATTTCCGGATATAGGCATGTGTTTCGCTATCTCTTTTGTAACAGGCAGACCTATCTCCGCCATCACGCTCACTTTGGGGATCCATTTCAAACGTCTCTCTTCAGAACCCTCCCATAGCATTATTTTAGACCCGACATAGATAGGCGACGGAGCGTATAAATGCTCATCCGAAGTGGAGGGGTCGGTGTCCGGATGGTCGCTTACTGCCAAAACCCCTCCGTAATCCAAGCGCAATTCCGCCCTCCGGTCCACCCCGAAGCGCAAAGAGGTAGTGGGGAGAGTAATTAAATGCGTTCCCAAGTAGTGCTCCACATCGAACCCCAACTCCCATTGGATTACTCCGCGGTCCAGCACGGTTGTACCCGTACCGAAGCCCGGCCGGTCAGGCTGGACAATAGCGGTTTCCGATTGTGCAACCGCTTCTCCCGGTGCTTTTTCCTGAGCTGCCGTCCGGACAGGCAACCAAAGAAGACCGGATGCTATGGCTAATACTATGAGGCGGGTAGTTTTCATTGCAAAAAAAATACACCTTCCGATATCTTCAACGTGCAAAGGTACGAAAAATATTTCATACAGGCAAATAAAAGTACATTTTTTCATGAATTTGCTATCTTGCAAGCAGAAAACTTCTCTGGCATAGTATTTGTTGCTTAGTGAAAAAATCATTTTTGTTATGAAACGAATATTATCTGTCATTCTGACTGCTCTGCTGAGCTTTGGCGCAGCGAGCGCGTGTATGAAGAAGAGTAATCAGCCGTCAACAATCAGTCTTCAACCTCTGACGGTTATTGTGATGGATACCACACAAGCCCTGTTGGACGGAGTGGAGGTACGGGTAGGAAAGACGGTTTACAAGACCTCCTACGACGGACGCGTTATTCTAAAACCGGAGGCCCTCAAAGGTGTGAAAAAGTTGGTGATAAGCCGCGAAGGATTCGAGAGTGCAAAATTTACACTGGACGGTTCCCCGCTGGCTATTGTCAGTCTAACTCCAAAGCCATACAAACCCGGCCGCAACGAAAGAGACGAGATGGTAACATTGGGTATGACCAGAAGCGGTGCGAAAGGCGGAGTTATGTATATGAAAGCAACAGCTATGCCTGAGTCCGCTGACTATGCCGTAGCGGAAGAACTCATGGAAACGGTACCTTTGGCGGCAGTGGAAGAAGATGCTGCTGTCGTTGGCTATAGCGCGGCAAACAACGCTGTCTCCGCCGGCAAACTGACAGCAGGCGAAGTGAATGACTTTACCAAATGGTACTTCTGGCCGAGCGTTTTAGACGGCAGCCACAAGCAGTTTGTCAGCGAATGGAAGATCGCTCCCCGGCACCGTTATACCGTACAGGTGCGCAATAAAGAGGGTTTCCCTGTCGTTTCCCGTGCTGTGAGTCTTTTAGATAACGCGGGCAACACATTGTTCCAAGCCGTGACGGACAACACCGGCAAAGCGGAGCTATGGTATCAACTCGTAGGTAATAATCTATGCGGCAAGCACGCTGATTTTCAGATCCGTGTGGACGACCAAATACAGACAGCCAGACAATGGAGCGAGGGTTTGAATACTTTTATCATTGACGAGCCATGCGAAGCCAACGAGACGGTAGATGTGGTGTTTGTATTCGATGCGACAGGTTCTATGGGTGATGAATTGCGGTATTTGCAGGCAGAGATGAAGGATGTGATCTCCCGCGCCAAGGAAGCTACGGGTGGGTTGAATATCCGAACGGGTGCAGTCGTTTATCGTGATCACGGCGACGAATACCTGACCCGTATCTCCCGTCTGACATCGGATATCAAAGAGACGCAGGCTTTTATAGACAAGCAGCAAGCCAACGGCGGCGGCGACTATCCGGAAGCAGTACCGGAAGCATTGATGGCCGCGATGAACAGCGCCGGATGGGATGATGGTGCGCGTGCGCGCGTTGCGTTCCTTATTTTAGATGCGCCATGCCATCAAGACAGCGCCACTATCGCCCTGTTGCATGAACAGATACTGAATGCCGCGGCTTTAGGCGTCCGCATCGTGCCGGTTGTATGCAGCGGTTTGGGCGAGAGTGGGGAATTACTACTGCGGTCCATGGCACTTGCCACCAACGGCACGTCCTTCTTCCTGACAGACGATTCCGGTATCGGTCACAGCCATCTCAAACCGACTACTGACAGTCTGAAAGTAGAGCACCTGAACGACATGCTCGTCCGTACTATTATCGAGTTCTCGTCCATGCCGAGCTGCGATCCTTCCGAGATGAGCGAAGATGTTTCTGATAACGTAGAGCAGTTCCTGCCGAATCCGTTTAAAGCAGAAGATATAGAGAAAGACCCGTCTATCCCGCATGGTGAAGGAGTTCATTACCTGATGGACGTCAGCGGAAAACTGATTACCGTTTTTGAAGGGGACATTTCGGATCTGAATGCTAAATTTGCTACTCTCGGTCTGCCTATAGGAGTGTATTTTGTTAAGACATTCCATGACGGACAGTGGTTTACAGACAAGGTGTTGATACGTTAAAATGTTAAACTGTTAAATCGTTAAACCGTTAAAAAGTGGGCTTCGGCTCACTTTTTTTTGTATAAACTCTTGCATATTCAAATAATTTGTAGTAATTTTGCGGCTGTTTTTGAAATTCGATCCGATTGAAAGTAAAAATCAATGTCAAAATTGCGCTGAATATTTGTTTTAAAGCGATACGAAATAAAAAATAGCATATTTTATTGATTTGGATTTATGCAAAGTCTTCCTTTTATAAAAATGCACGGTTTGGGAAACGACTATATTTACATAGACTGTTTTCAGGAAAGTACTGCCGCTCTTATAACCAAGACAGACATTCCGTCTTTATCAAGACGCATTTCAGATCGTCATTTCGGAGTGGGATCCGATGGATTAGTGCTTATGTCTCCGAGTAAGGAAGCAGATGCAGAGATGCGCATCTTTAATGCAGACGGGTCTGAAGCGGAGATGTGTGGTAACGCCATCCGGTGCGTAGGTAAGTATCTGTACGAAAGCGGATTATGTCCATCTACCAGTATCGCAATAAAAACCTTGGCAGGTATTCGAATTTTAACATTGTTGGTCCAGAACGGCGTGGTGTCACAGGTCAAAGTAAACATGGGAATGCCAACTGTCAAAACAGATACATTGCCATTAAAAGGAATGGATATTTTAGGATTCACGTCAGTTAACATGGGAAATCCCCATGCTGTGTTTTTCCGTAATTGGGTCATTTCTGATGCAGAAATGGCAGAGATGGGTGAACACATAAGTATCCATCCGCATTTTCCGGATGGTACTAATGTGGAGTTTGTGTATGTACGCAATGCGCATGAACTGGATGTCCGTGTATGGGAACGAGGAACAGGAGAGACATTAGCTTGTGGCACCGGAGCATGTGCGGCGGCGGTTGCGGCTAACCGGCTGGGGGAAACAGAGAATGAAGTGGTAGTGCATCTCAAAGGAGGAGAACTCTTTATTCAATATGATCCGATCTATAAAATAGTGTATATGACAGGTCCTGCAACAGAAGTATATCGGGGACAATATATTCTATAAATTCATTCGCTTATGAAAATCAATACCCACTATACAGGCTTGTCACCTCGTTATCTGTTTCACGACATTGATTTAAGGGTTAAAGAGTATTTGACTCATCATCCGGATGAGCATTTGTTGCGTATGGGGGTAGGGGATGTAACTCGTCCTTTGCCGCGGGTGATAGTTGATACCATGCAGGCTGCAGCAGAAGAACTGGCCCATGCAGATACATTTCGCGGATATTGTCCGGAAAACGGATATGAATGGTTGCAGCAAACAATAATAGACCACTATTATCAACCTCGCGGAATAAACTTTCAGACCGATGAAATCTTTATAGGAGAAGGAGCCGGAAGCGATTTGGGAAACCTCAGCGAGTTATTCGACTCGGACAATACGGTTGCTATTCCGGATCCGACTTATCCGGCGTATGTGGATGCTAATAGGATGGCGGGGCGTGAGATAGTCCTTATGCCATGTCTGAAAGAGAATAATTTTGTACCGGAACTACCGAAAGAAAAGGTAGATATTATCTATTTGTGTTTTCCTAACAACCCTACCGGCGCTGTATTGACGCATGATCAACTTCGTCTTTGGGTAAATTATGCCAGGAAGAATCATAGTATCATTATTTTTGATGCTGCGTATGAGGCATATATTTCTTCGCCTGACATACCGCATAGCATCTATGAAATCGAAGGCGCTAAAGAGGTGTCCATAGAGGTGCATAGTTTCAGTAAAAGTGCAGGCTTTACATCTGTTCGTTGCGGTTATACCGTAGTACCTTATGAGACGGGGCTGCAAGGCATGTGGATGCGGCGTCAATGTACCAAATACAATGGAACATCTTATATCTCACAACGTGCGGCGCAAGCCACTTATACCCCGGAAGGACGTACTGCAGTGGAAGCGAACGTGGCGTATTATATGGAAACGGCGCAAATGATTCGTGAAGGGTTGCAGCAAGTAGGACTACAGGTTTTCGGCGGCGTTAACGCTCCTTATATATGGTGTGCTACTCCGCATGGCATGGGGTCATGGGAATTCTTTGACTTATTGCTTAACCGATGTAAAACAATATGTACTCCGGGGGTGGGTTTTGGACATAATGGAGAAGGATATGTGCGCTTCTCGGCGTTCTCACGGAGGGAAGATGTGCAGATAGCTCTTAAACGTATTAGAACAGAAATATCATTATGAATAAGTGTCATTATATCTTTGTTACCGGAGGCGTTGCTTCTTCGTTAGGTAAAGGTATTGTGGCGGCTTCGTTGGGTAAACTGCTGCAAGCACGCGGTCTGCGTGTAACGAATCAGAAACTGGATCCTTATATCAATGTGGATCCGGGAACGCTCAATCCCTATGAACACGGAGAATGTTATGTGACGGTCGATGGTCACGAGGCGGACTTGGATCTGGGGCACTACGAGCGTTTCTTGAATGTAGAAACACATAAAGTAAACAATTTGACAGCCGGACGGATTTATCACTCCGTCATAGAGAAAGAGCGGAGAGGGGATTTTTTAGGCAAGACAGTGCAGGTGATCCCGCATATTACCGACGAGATCAAGCATAGTGTGATGGCATTAGGTGAAAGCGGTAAATATGATTTTGTGATCACGGAGATAGGCGGTACGGTGGGGGATATTGAGTCCTTGCCTTTCATAGAAGCCATGCGTCAAATGAAATGGGAGTTGGGGCGCGATTGCCTTTCGGTTCACCTTACATATGTCCCATATCTGGCGGCGGCTCATGAGTTGAAGACCAAACCGACTCAGCATTCAGTCAAAGCATTGCAACAAAGCGGTGTGCAGCCGGATATTATTGTGCTTCGTACGGAGCACATTATTCCTGAATCTATGAAGACCAAGGTGGGGCTGTTTTGTAACGTGAACCCCAAAGCGGTAGTGCAGTGTGTGGATGCGGATTCTATCTATGAGGTGCCGGAGAACTTGCATCGTGAAAACTTGGATGAGATAGTATTGACACATACCGGAATTGATCCGCAAACGCTTCCTCCATTGAACATGATAGAATGGGACCATTTTCTGGAACTGCGCAGACAAGCGACCACACCTGTCCGCATTGCGCTGGTAGGAAAATATGTACAGTTGCACGATGCGTATATGTCTATCCGCGAGTGCCTTTCCCATGCGTGCACTTATAACCGCTGCAAGTTGGAACTGACTGAAATATTGTCGGACAAATTGACAGATCAAAATGTGTCGCAATGTTTGGACGGATTCCAAGGTGTCGTCATTGCACCGGGGTTCGGCGGCAGAGGAATAGAAGGCAAATTAGCAGCTATCCGGTACGCACGCGAAAACAACATCCCCTGCTTTGGAATATGCCTTGGTATGCAATGTATGACCATCGAGTTTGCACGTAATGTTTTAGGTCTAACCGACGCCAATAGTACTGAGTTTGACCCGGAAACAAGGCATAAGGTGGTAGATATGATGGAGGAGCAAAAGCAACTGGCATACAAGGGTGCAACTATGCGACTGGGAGCGTACGAATGTCATTTGTGCGAGGGCTCCAAAGTGAGGGCTATTTACGACAAAGAACAGATCCGTGAGCGTCACAGGCATCGCTATGAGTTTAATAATGCCTATAGGGAGTTATATGAACAGCACAACATGCAATGCGTAGGGATAAACAAGGAGGCGGATTTGGTGGAAATAATAGAGTTAAAAAATCATCCATGGTTCATAGGAGTGCAGTACCATCCTGAGTTTTCAGGTACTGTGCTCAGCCCTCATCCATTATTTATGGATTTTATACGTGTTGCAAAATCTCAATAACAAATTTTCAAATCTTATGTGTGGAATAGTAGGATATATCGGAAAACGGAATGCGTATCCGATTTTGATAAAAGGATTGCACCGATTGGAGTATCGCGGCTATGACAGTGCCGGTGTGGCGCTCATCAATGCGCAAGGACAGTTGAATATATACAAAGCGAAAGGTAAAGTAGCAGAACTGGAAGCCTACGCATCGGACAAAGACACAACCGGTACAATAGGTATCGCTCATACGCGTTGGGCTACCCACGGCGAGCCGAATACAGTCAATGCCCATCCGCATTACTCCGAGAGCGAGCGGCTGGCAATCATTCATAACGGTATTATCGAGAACTACGCAGTTCTTAAGGCGGGGTTGCAAAAGGAGGGATATTCGTTCAAATCAGAGACGGACACCGAGGTGCTTATACAGCTGATAGAATATACTCAGGTAAACAAGCACGTGGATCTGAGGACGGCTGTGCAGCTGGCATTGCAGCAGGTGATCGGAGCCTATGCAATAGCTGTGCTGGACAAAGACCATCCGGACACGCTGATAGCAGCGCGTAAGGGTTCTCCGTTAGTTGTAGGAGTAGGACAGGAAGAGTATTTCATTGCATCCGACGCAACGCCTATTGTAGAATATACAGACAAAGTCATTTATATTGAGGACGAAGAAGTAGTGAAGTTAAGTACCAAGGGACAAAGTACCAAGGGACAAAGTACCAAGGACGAAGGAATAGAAATAACGACCATCAATAATGTTCAGAAGACACCGGAAATAAAGCGTTTGGAGTTATCGTTGAGCCAGTTGGAGAAAGGCGGGTATCCGCATTTTATGCTCAAGGAGATATTTGAGCAACCCCGAACACTGGCAGATTCAATGCGCGGCCGTGTGAACGTGCGTCAGGACAACATCGCTCTTTCAGGATTTATTGATAACAAAGAGCGTTTCATGAACGCCAAGCGCATCATCATCACAGCGTGCGGAACTTCCTGGCATGCAGGATTGATAGCCATGTATGCCATAGAAGAGTTTGCGCAGATACCGGTGGAGGTAGAGTATTCGTCCGAGTTCCGCTACCGCAAGCCTGTAATCAACAGAGACGACGTGGTGATCGCTATCTCTCAATCCGGCGAGACGGCAGACACTTTAGCTGCCATTCAGTTAGCGAAAGAAAAAGGCGCATTCATTTTCTCAATCTGTAATGTGATCGGCGCATCAATACCGAGGCTGAGCAACAGCGGATGTTATACCCATGTGGGACCGGAGATTGGTGTAGCCAGCACCAAAGCATTTACGGCGCAAGTTGTGGCATTGACCATGCTGGCACTATGTATAGGCAAAGAGAAAGGGACGATGAGCGAAGAGCAATATCTGCATGTGGTTCGTGCGTTGGGTCAGATTCCGGACAAGATAGAGTGCGTATTAACACAGAACAAACGTATCGCCGATTTTGCCAAGACATTTACATACGCACAGAATTTTATCTATCTCGGACGCGGGTATAATTATCCGGTAGCGTTAGAGGGAGCACTCAAACTGAAAGAGATCAGTTATATCCATGCCGAAGGCTATCCTGCAGCGGAGATGAAACACGGACCTATCGCTCTGATTTCACAAGAAATGCCGGTGGTGGTAGTAGCACCGCGTTGCGGTACCTATGAGAAAGTAGTGTCCAACATCCAAGAAATCAAAGCCAGGAACGGCCGTGTGATCGCTATTGTGACAGAAGGGGATAAGATGGTAAGCAAGATAGCGGATTATGTAATTGAAGTGCCGGAGACAGAGGAATGTCTGACTCCGTTATTGACCGTCATTCCGCTTCAATTGCTGGCTTATCACATAGCCGTAGTCAAGGGATGCGATGTGGATCAGCCCCGTAACCTTGCAAAATCGGTTACGGTGGAATAAATTCACAATTTACAATTCACAATTTACAATTCTTAGCCCACAAGGGGCACGATTATTTCACAATTCTTAGCCCTGACGGGCACGATTATTTGGCAAGCCAAATTTTCACAATTCACAATTATAGATTATGATAAAAGTAGCAATTTTAGGTTACGGCAATATAGGCCGTGCCGCAGAGGAAGCCATCAAGGCAGCACCGGACATGGAGTTGGCAGGCATTTATCACCATAATGACTGTCTGGATTGTATCGCAGGTAATATTGATGTGATGTTGCTATGCACACCGACCCGCGAGGTACCGAAGTTCGCTGCAATCATGGCAAGCAAAGGTATATGTACCGTAGATAGTTTTGATATTCACGGTCAGATATGGGGACTTCGCAGTCAGATGGAACCTGTATGTCAGACGAACCGAACGGCAAGTATTCTTTCCGCGGGCTGGGATCCCGGAACAGACAGCATGGTTCGCGCTCTTCTGACAGCCATGGCACCAAAAGGTCTGACTTACACTAATTTCGGTCCCGGACGGAGTATGGGGCATACAGTAGCCGCCAAAGCCATCAAAGGTGTTAAGAATGCGCTGAGTATGACCATTCCTTTAGGTACAGGTATTCACCGCAGAATGGTGTATATCGAATTGGAGGACGGTGCTGATTTCAAGACCGTAGAGGCCAACCTGCTTGCGGATGATTATTTTGCGCACGACGAGACTCATGTGATCCAAGTAGAGAGTGTAGATGCACTAAATAACGTAGCGCACGGCGTAAATCTCGTTCGCTCCGGTGTGTCCGGCGAGACCCACAACCAGCGGTTCGAATTCAATATGGAGATCAATAATCCCGCCTTGACAGGTCAGGTAATGGTCAGTTGCGCCCGTGCAGCAGTCCGTATGAAAGAGCGCGGAGAATTTGGCGCCAAGACCATGATAGAACTGCGTCCGATAGATTTATTACCGGGGAATACAGAGCAGAATATAAAGGCTCTTGTATAGGCGTAAAAGCATTTGGTTTTTCTACAAGAACCCAAATAAAGTATATATATACTGTGTATATATATAGTAAAAGGGCAAAAAATCGTTTTTTGCCCTTTTATCCTTTGGTTATCCTTGGGGAATCCTTCGGTTATCCTTTGGTGCGGAGTGCTAACCGAGTGCTAAACGTGTGCTGAATGAGTGCGCACGGACAGCAAGTCGGTTACGAAGCGAATGCGAGGAGACCGCAAACCGGCAACGGAGCGAATGCGAGGATGCCGCAAACCGGGTACGAATTAGCAGTAAACCGGTAGCGAATTAGCCGCAAACCGGTTATGGATGGGGTTATTTTTGTCTGAAGGCACCGGTGCGGTAGGCATGGAGGAGTTGCTCGAGATACTCAATCTGCTCCAGCAGTTCTTTTCCTTTGTCGGTATCTTTGATCCGTATCCGTTTGCCGGAGAAATCCTGCAAGAGCGTCCGGCTATGAATATCCGACCCTGATATAACCGCCTGTTCTCTGGATTCAAAGGATTCATGCTCCACCAGTTGTATCCCATGGCTGTTATAAATCAGCGTATATCCGGCAATACCGGTCTTTTCCTGATACGGTTTAGAGAAGCCTCCGTCAATGACAAATCTTCGTCCGTTAGCCCGAGTAGGCGTTTCTCCTTTTATCGTGCGAACGGGCACGTGTCCGTTAATAATACGTCCCGTCGCGGGATCGAGACCAAATTCCGTTAAGATATTCCGGCACACTTTCTCGTCGTCGGCAAGTGTAAAATAGGCACCTTTTTTCTCCTTCCAAGTCTCTTTGTCGGCTAAGAAATAGCGCTCAAAAGTGGTCATCTTATCCTTGTTATAGAGCGGAGAAAACTCCCCTTCCCAAAGATAGAGCATATAATCGAGTGCGTCCTGTTTTTCTTTTCCTTCTCCGTAGTATGCCATTCGGATAACTTCGTCGGTCCGATCCATCAGCGCTTTTCCGCTTACTTTTTTGCCACACACATCCGCTTCCGTGAACGAGCCATCGTTGTTGAGCGGAATAGCCGCATGATAGAGCAGGAAACCGTTCCGCACAAGATACAGCGATCCGTGTTCGTACAGCATCCGAAGGTGGCGTTGCATCTTTTCCGATTTGCGGAAAGAGCGCCAAAGCTGGTTCATCAAGTCCTGTTCATACCGGCTCAGTTCGTACGGGTTCTCAGGATCAATGGTAGGCAGGTTGGTGTCGAGTAGCGGATAAGTCTTGCCGTCAATGGAGATGGCGCCTTTCTCATAATCGATCTTGTCAAGCAGCGCACGGTGGCTCATGTGCCATTCGGGGTGACGGAGCACGGTCTGTCCTTCCAGTTTGAACTGAATGATAGAGATGGCTTTGTGCATTTTAGCCATCAGTTGCGCAGAGCGTGTCAGTCTCGGGTTGTTCTCAAAATCCTTTGTCTGCCAAAGCGTGCAAGGATCGTCTCCATAAATCGTCATGGCAAAATTGGCCAGCGGCAGGAGGTTAATACCGTATCCTTCCTCCAGGGTTTCTATATTGGCATACCTTATCGAGACGCGCAGGACCGTAGCCAAAAGCGCCATGTTTCCCGCCATAGCCCCCATCCATTCGATGTCATGGTTTCCCCATTGGATATCGTAGTCCCGGACGGTAGAAAGGACGTCAAGAATCTTGCTGGCTCCGGGTCCTCTATCAAAAATATCTCCGACGATATGCAGCGTGTCAATGGTCAGAGAATGAATGAGATACGAGATGACAATAATCAAATCTTCCGCGCATCCTGTTTCAATAATGGCATCAATAATAGCGTTGTAATACGTCTGTCTGTCATGCTGCTCAAGGTTCGATTCATGGAGCAATTCCCCAATAATATATTCATACCCTTTCGGCAAGAGGCGGTGTACTTTCGAGCGGCTGTATTTGATTGTGACCGCCCGCGCAATATTCACGACCTGGTGCAAGCGCGTGCGATACCATTCTTCAAGGGTGGGCAGATTTGAAATCTGTGAATTCATTTTGAAGAGGCCGTCCACCTCTTCTCCGGCATAGAACCTCCGGATGAGTTCCATTCGCTCATCCGGATAATAGATGAGGGCACAAATAGCCCTTTTTTCCTCCTCGGAAATGGTGTCCGAATAGACTTCGTCCACTTTTTTGCGAACTACTCCGGAAGCATTCTTGATCATATGTATGAACGCCATCGACTCCCCGTGCAGATCGGAGACGAAATGCTCCGTCCCTTTCGGCAAGGACAAGATCGCCCTGAGGTTAATCAACTCCGTAACCACGCTTTGTGCATTGGGGAACTTTTCACTCAATAAACGCAAATATCGTTCGTTTTGCATAGTAAAAAATCTAAATTCGCTGCAAAGGTACACTTTTTTTTGCACATATAAAAATTTTTTTGTAATTTTGCACGCGAAACGATACAAGTATGCAACTATTGCTTCTGCTACTGAGCGTAATGACTTTTACGGTGCAATCAAAGAGCAATGTAGAAGTGTCCGGTACATGTCCTCCGTTGCTGGAAGCGGGTTATTCGTGCACGTACCAGAAAGGCGATGTGCGCGCCGGCGACACGGCAACGCTTAGTCTGACCGGATTGAACGGGATAGCGTTAGAGACGGTTGCTATTTATATGAAGTCCAATAAATCTTCCGGTGCCGGAACGATAACCATTAGCGCTGACGGAAGCGTTATAGGGCATGAAGAAGGGACTTATGCAGACTGGTTCGGCTCGTACAACAATACTGGTTTTCAGCCTATAGGGTGGAGCGGAACGCAAAAAGCCAACACGCTGCAGGTGCAGATAACAGGAACCACCAATTCGCTACATATCGAGAAATACGAGATACAATACAGCGAAGGGGCACCGTACACCGTAACGCTGATGAACGGGAGTGAGGTTTATCAGGAGTTGAAAGAGAAGAGCGGCGGAGGCGGCGTGGCGCTACCAATGCTGAGCAGTACGGGCGAATGGCAGTTTATGGGGTGGAGCGAGACAGAGTTCTGGGAGGTTACTTCCATTCCGCAGATTCATGCTCCAGAGAGCACTTTCAGGCCGAGCCATGATTGCAGGTTATGGGCGGTGTATCAACTAAAGCAAAATGCCACCAGAAACTATGTGACGACTTTGATCGATGGCATATACCTATATGTGAATAAAACGATAAATATATCCTTATCCGGCGTGCCAGAGCAAGGCCGAATGAATCACAGCAAGACAGACCCAAAAGATGCGAATCAGTTTTATCAGTTTGAGTTCGTTGATTCAAAAGCCTATGTTACGCATGTCATCAGTGGTACGCCTATCGGTTATGAGGGAACGCAACTTATGGATAAAGCCACCCCATGGAATGTATATCACGACGGGGAAGAAACAATCTTATATACCGACATAGGCGGAAAACACTATGTGCTTTGGCTGGATATAATGGGAAAAATAGGAGACGAATATGATTCAGAATACATACGTTATGCCGGTTTGATGCAAACGGATAACTTGTCCAGCCCCATGCGCTTGCTGCCAGCAGAAACGGAAGAGGATGATGTGCATTATACATGTCATCCGGAGGCAGAGGGAATAGAAGCAACCCCTGCCGGAGCGGATGGGAAAGAACGTGTGCTGATGAACATCGGCAATTATGAATTGATTTTCAAGAACGGGAAAAAACAGTTGAGATTAAGATGAGACTATTAGTTATTATATTAGGTGTACTGACCGGCATATTGAACGGTGATTACAGTCCGAAAACCCTTTCCGTGGCGGAGCAGGACAGCATATTAAAAGTACGAAGTGACCAAGTACCAAGTACGAAGGAAGAGACCGTTTGTACGCGCTATCGTCTGGAGAGCGAGAACGAAGAGCAGATCTTCCGGCATTCGAAGATCGCAGACTGGTTTATCACAGATACGATGCGTCATACGCGCAAACGTCTGGGAGAAGGGATGTTCAAAGGCGAGGACGTCAAAGTGCGTGACGCTGTGATGAGTCCCAACGGCCGGTATGTCGCTTTTGCAAAGGATAATAATCTGTATATCCATAAACTCGATTTCGGCACCGAAGTAGCAGTCACCAAAGAAACAAACACCGAAATAATCAGCGGTGTAGCGGACTGGCTGTATGAAGAAGAGTTTGCCACCACCGCGCTTTTCGCATGGAGCCCGGATTCGAAGCAGTTGGCATTTATCCGGCTGGATGAAACGGAAGTGCCGGAGTTCAGCTGGCAGACCTATTTGGGAATACAGAATACAGAGTACAGAGTACAGACTGATTATCCCCAGTACCCGGGCAAAGAGAGTCTGCGGTATCCAAAGGCGGGTTGCAGCAATGCCAAGGCGTCTGTCTGTGTCTATGACGTAGCAACCAAAGGGATTGTGACGATACCGTTTTCTGCTGCCAGCCACCAGCCGTCAGATTTCTATTTCCCACGGTTACGTTGGACGGCGAGCGGCGAGCTGATCGTGCTGCGTGTGAACAGAGACCAGACGAAGATGGAAGTGTTCTCCTGCAATGCCAAATCAACCGTCTCCCACCTGCTATACAAAGAAGAAAGCAAACAGTATTATGTGGACTACAGTCTGTTCGACGAATGGCAATGGCTCAGCGACGGGCGTTTTATTGTGCTGAGCGAGAAAGACGGCTGGCGTCGCGCGTACCTATATAACGCGCAGGGAACAGAACAGAAGATGCTGACGACCGGCGAGACAGATGTCACCGCTCTGTACGCTGTGGACGAGGCCGCGCAAGTGCTGTATTACCAAGCTGCTCCGACACCGAGCACGCGGCAGATTTATGCTGTTTCAGTCGAAAGTCGAAAGTCGAAAGCAGAAAGCCCTATTCAGTTGTCAGATGGCGAAGGAACACACAGTGCGCGTTTCTCCGCCGATTTGAAGCGGATGATTGACTGCTACCAGAGTTTCGATACTCCGAACAGATATACGCTGTATAAAATAGAAAGTCGAAAGTCAAAAGCCGAAAGCATAGAGGTTGTGCTTGAAAACGACTCGCTGGCGGAGGCATGGAAGGCAAACGGTTTGCCTGAGCCGGAACTGCTGCGTATTCCTAATGGGCAAGGGCAGGAGCTGGAGGCAATGGTGATGATAAGCGACAAAGTGACCAAGGACCAAGGACCAAAGCCGTTGGTGGTCATGCATTATAGCGGTCCAGCGAGCCAGCGTGTACTCAACAGATGGCGCAAGCGGTTCGAATACGCCTTGGTGGAAGAAGGATATGCCGTGCTGATCGTTGACAGCCGCGGCGGCGATTGCCGAGGACGCGCATGGCGGAACGAGACTTACATGAATCTGGGTATCAAAGAGGCAGAGGATTTGATTGCCGCGGCTAATTATATCGGAGGTCGTGAAGATATAGACGCAGACAGAATGGCGATCCTCGGATGGAGTTACGGCGGCTATGAGACACTGATGACCATGAGTACCAAAGGTCATCCGTTCAAAGCGGGTGTGGCGATTGCGCCTGTGACGGACTGGAAGTTATACGACAGTGCCTATACGGAGCGTTATATGCGGCGTCCGCAGGTCAATCCGCGCGGGTATGAAGAGGCTTCGCTGATGAATCATGTGAAGGATTTGAGCGGCGATGTGCTCATTATACACGGGACGGGTGATGACAACGTACACGTGCAGCACACGATGCAGTATATCGATGCGCTCGTGAGAGCGGACAAGCAGTTCGAGATGCAACTCTATCCGGACGACAACCATTTCCTGCGCAAAGGAAACAACGCCAAGCACATGCACGAACGGGTACTGCATTTCCTGAAGAAAGAATTTCATTAACAATATTTATAACAACAAATTTCAAGTTTAATATTATGGAAACAAAACAACAAAACAAGTCGCTGACAATTGTTACGATTGTTGCAATGATGTTCCTCTATGCAATGATCTCTTTTGTCACCAACCTGGCAGCTCCTGTAGGTAAGATCTGGGGTGCATCGTTTGAAGATCCGGCCCAGGCGGAACGCATGGGTATGTTAGGAAACCTGTTCAATTTCCTGGCGTATCTGATTATGGGTATTCCGGCAGGAAACATTTTGGCGAAACGCGGATACAAGAGCACTGCTTTGGCGGCTATTTCTCTTGGCTTTATCGGCATCGGTTTTCAATGGATGAGCGGCGTGCTGGACAGTTTCGCTGTGTACCTTGTCGGAGCGCTTTTCGGCGGTTTCTGCGTTTGTATGCTGAACACGGTGGTGAACCCGATGCTGAACCTCTTGGGTGGCGGCGGCAACCGCGGAAACCAGTTGAACATGGTAGGCGGTACGCTCAATTCGCTCTCCGGCGCTTTGACACCGATGCTGGTAGGTGCGATCGTTGGTCAGAGTCTGGCCGGAAAGCAAATAGACGACGTGAACATCGTACTGTATATCGCGATGGCTGTCTTTGCCCTAATCTATTTTATCATCCGCATCACTCCGATAGCAGAGCCGGCAGGCGCAGGTCAAAAAGTGACCTACGAGCGCAGCCCTTGGGCATTCCGTCATTTGACGCTGGGTGTGATAGCCATCTTCTTCTATGTAGGAGTAGAGGTGGGCATACCGGCTACGCTTATCTCGTATCTGACACCGAAGGTAGGATTTGCAGCAGCGGGTTTCATAGCCGGCCGGTACTGGATATTGATGCTGATTGGCCGTTTTATCGGTTCAACTATCGGTGGTAAAGTCAGTAGCCGTACGATGGTCATGTGTGTCGCTTCCGTAGCAATCGCGTTAATGGTAGCAGCCATGCTGATCGGCGACAGCATCATGGCAAAGACGATCATCCAAGGTCAAGTGATCGATGTGCCGTTAGCTTCAACACTGCTCGTTCTTTGCGGTCTTTGCACCTCCGTCATGTGGACTTCTATCTTCAATATGGCGACTGAAGGTTTGGGTAAATACACTGCGAAGGCATCAGGAATCTTTATGATGATGGTAGTCGGCGGCGGTATTGTGCCGTATATCCAAAGTGTGATAGCAGCGCATAATTGCCTGCTCAGTTATATTGTGCCCGTCATCGGCGTAGCGTTCATCCTATGGTACGCTATCTGGGGAAGCAAAAATGTAAACAAAGATATAAAAATTGATTAACCATGAAAAAGTATGCTTTAGGTATTGACTTGGGCGGCACAGGCACCAAGTTTGGTTTAGTAAGCGATGAAGGTAAAGTTCTCCGTTGGAACTCTATTCCGACTCCTCAGTATCCGAATATAGACGAGTACTGCGACGTGCTCTGCGAGGGAATGAAAAGGCTGGTGGAGGACGAAGGACTGACGATGAGTGATATCGTAGGAGTAGGGTGCGGCGCTCCGAATGCCAATTTCTATTCGGGCTGCATAGAACAAGCTCCGAACCTGCCGTGGAAAGGCGTCGTGCCTCTGGCTAAGTTGATCAGCGAGCGCATGGGTGTCAAATGTACAATCACCAACGACGCCAATGCAGCTGCGCAAGGAGAGATGATTTATGGTTCAGCCCGCGGGATGAAGAATTTTATTGTCATCACCCTTGGTACCGGCGTGGGATCGGGTATCGTGATTGACGGAAAATTGCTCTACGGACACGATGGTTTTGCCGGCGAGCTCGGACATTGCAAGGTTGACCACTCCGGCAACGGACGTCTCTGCGGCTGCGGTCAGAAAGGCTGTATCGAGGCATATGCTTCTGCTACCGGCGTTGCACGTACAGCGAAAGAGATCGTTACTTCAACGACCCAACCGACACTGCTGCGCCAAGTAGCCGACATCGATCATATCACCTCCAAGGATGTGTTTGATGCGGCAGAGAAAGGCGATCTGGTAGCCAAAGAGATTTTCGATTATACCGGTCATTTGTTAGGACAGAAACTGGCGGATTTCGTTCATTTCTCTTCTCCTGAAGCAATCATCCTCTTCGGTGGTTTGACTAAGTCCGGTCATTGGATCATGGATCCTATCCGTGAAGCGCTTGACGAAAACCTGATGCCAATATGGAAAGGCAAGATACCGGTGTCTATCTCTGTGCTCAAAGATAGCGATGCGGCTATTCTCGGCGCTTCCTCTCTTGCGTGGTAAAATTCCGTGATATATGGCAACGTCTCTTCCCGTATGGTGTGTTCCATACGGGGGAGGCGGTGTATCTGACATTCGATGACGGGCCTATTCCGGAGGTGACACCCAAAGTGCTGGAAATACTGAATCATTACGGAGTGAAAGCTACCTTCTTTATGGTAGGCGAGAATGTCGACAAACATCCAGAGGTGTTTGAACAGGTTGTAAAAGCCGGTCATAGTGTCGGCAACCACACCTATAATCATTTGAAGGGTTGGAGCCGCTCCCAATCGGAATATCTGGCCAATATAACGAAATGCCAAGAGACAATAGAGGGACATATGCCGAACGGATGCCCCACTCAGGCTCTAAATCTTTTCCGTCCTCCATACGGCAAGGCATGGCTGTGGCAGAGAAGAGCATTAGCCAAGCAAGGATACCGCCTTATCTATTGGGATATTCTTACGCGTGACTATGACAGACATGTTTCGCCTGAGCGGATGTTGACCCAGATCAAGCAAGAGGTCCGACGGGGGAGTATTATCAATTTTCACGATTCGCTTAAATCCAACGAACGGATGTTAGCCGTCTTGCCGCAAGCGATAGAATTTTTGCAGTCAAAAGGATATGAGATTAAAAGTCTGTAATATAATACTCCTGGCACTCGTTATGGCGAGTTGTGCTAACCGCGGCATTGGTCCGCAAGGCGGTCCGAGAGATTCTATCCCTCCCCGTCCGCTCAAGGCCGTTCCCGAACTGGGGGCGCTGAATTTTAAAGGAAACCGCATAGAGGTCACCTTTGATGAATATATCCAACTCAACAACGTAGCCTCTAACCTTTTAATGTCTCCTCCCCAGCAGAATCCGCCAGACGTGAGGGCGAGAGGCAAGCGAATGATCATCAATTTTGTTGATTCGCTTCATGATAGCACAACCTATACTTTGGATTTCGGCGATGCTGTATGTGACTTCCGTGAGCGTGTGCCGCTCCATGGTTATTCTTTCTATTTCTCAACGGGAGAGGAAATAGACACGCTTGAATACAGAGGTAGGGTATATGATGCAGAGAGTTTGAACCCCATGCAAGGGATTTTGGTAGGTATTCATCGTGATCTTTCCGATACAGCGTTCACCAGCCACCCGTTTTTACGAATAGCAAAGACTGATTCGGCAGGTTATTTCAGGATAGGCAATATTCATCCCGGTAAATACAGGTTGTATGCGGTAGATGATTTCGGTCGTGACTATCGTCTTACTCCGGGTGAATCACTGGCTTTTGCTCCGGAGCCATTGACTATACCAGCAGACAGCGACCAGATATCAAACCTCTTCCTTTTTAAAGAGAAGCAACAGAAACTCTATCTCCAGAAGAGTTCACGCGATGAACGGCACCGTGTAACCTTCTTGTTCTCAGCTCCGCCGGATAGCGCGCTTGTTTGGCGTGTGTTGCGTCCATCGGAGATTGATTCTACAGTATCCGACTCTGCGTGGAAGGATCCTTCGCCGTATATCTACACAAAGTATAGCCCGCGTCTTGATACGGTAACACTATGGTTCACGGACAGTGCCGCAATCCGCTGTGATTCGCTTTTCTTCGAGGCCCGTTATCGCCGCACGGATAGCGTTTTCAATCTGGAATGGTATACCGATACAATCCGTGCATTCTGGCGTGCCCCGCGGCTTTCGGCGAGAGCCATTGAACAGCAGGCCCGTATTAATCGGAACCGGCGATTGGATTTACGATCCAATGCACGTAAAGATTTTGAGATATACGATACGTTGCAAATATTTTCCGCGACACCTCTATCCCATATCGCCCTTGATTCCATTCATCTTTTTTTGCGCGAAGATACGTTGCTAAAACCTGTCCCATTCACGCTTGCATCGCACGATAGTCTGACCCAAGAACTCGTTTTCTTAGCAGACCTACAGCCCGGTATGAACTATGAACTTCTCCTTGACAGCGGAGCGCTGCACGATGTGTATGGCACTACGCATATCAAGGGGACTTATGGTCTTCTGGTTAAAACTCCGGAGGATTATTCAACGCTCCGAGTCAAACTGTTGCCTTTCGTTTCCAATGCCCGAATCCAAGTACTCAATAACAAGGATCAGGTTTTGCGCGAACTTCCTGCTACAGAAGAGGGCGCATTTTTCGAGCACCTCAAGCCCGACACGTATTATCTCCGCATGTATATAGATGAAAACGGCGACGGGCAATGGACTACAGGCGAGTGGTCCAGCAGAAGACAACCAGAACCGATTATTTATTTCCCGGGGAAGGTACAGACCAAATCCAATTGGGATTTCGAAGAAGAATGGGATTATACCTCGACAGAGCCGATGTCGGCCAAACCGTCCGAGTTAATCAAAGTTATACTGAAGAAGAAATAGATGGCAAGCACCAAATGGTATGACTATAGTTTTCTTGCTCTCGGCTTGTTAATCCAAGTCGTCACTTTCTATTTATCGAATACATTTCAAAGCGTAGACATCGGCTATATAAGTCTGGTGTCCGGTTGTTTAGGAATCTGCTCCGTTTGCCTGACTGCGCAAGGGAATATACTTACATTTGTATTCGGTTTTACTCAGGTGTTAACCTATACTTACCTCTGCGTTGCCCAGCGTTTCTACGGCGAGATAGCGATAAACGGCTACTATTTCTTAACGATGATTTACGGGGTATACGCCTGGAAGCGCAGGCTCAAGAGACCGGAGGATAGTTCAAAAGGCAAGCACTTTGTCTCTCCGCGAAATCTACCTCCGTGGACACTCATTATTATTGCTTTGCTTACATTACTCGTTTCCTGGTTAGCCGGTATAGGGCTGGCCTTATGGACAGACGACACGCAGCCGTATCTGGATGCCTTTACAACAGTACCTGCGCTTGTGGCGCAGGTACTAATGATTCTTGTCTATCGCGAACATTGGTTTATATGGCTGGCGGTAGATGGCCTAAGTGTGGCATTATGGCTTCGTGCCGGCGACTATTGCATGGCTGCTCAATATGCTTTTTGGTGCGCCAACTGCCTCTATGGTATCCGCCGTTGGAAGACCTTAGCCTCTAACTAATCCCCGTGCTATAAATCTTATTTCTCGTTCGGCATTCTCAGCGTATAGAGAATAGCTTCAATCTGTCGCATCGCGTTGCGTTTCTTCTGGCCTGCAGCAAATAAAAATCCCTCTGCCGTAACAACGCGCCCGTTCACTTGATCAAGCCTTGTGAGGCTCACGAAAGGTCCTCCCATTGCTTCGCCATCGTAAATCTTCCATAATCCGCGTGTTTCTACCGCGTAGAAACCGCCAATGCTATCTCGCAAGGCCGGCACATAGCGACTTACCGGCGGGAAATGCTTGAATTCCGTGCCCATATGGCTTCCTGCCACTTGCGCGGAAACAAGTTTCCCCATTATATTATCGCGCATCTGAATGATTGCTTCGTTGGAGAATTGCTCTTGCGATGTATAAGGATAACTATATACAAAGACATCTTTCCGCATAGGGCCCTTGTTGTTGCAGCACCACAGGACATTTACCATTTGGTCATTTACC
>DFKE01000017.1:240601-441296 GCA_002373505.1 Bacteroidales bacterium UBA3653 | reverse complement strand
GTCATTTACCATTTGGTCATTTAGGCATAGCGTAGTATCCATTATCAGTATATAGTCCTCCGGAATAAGAAGATCGTATCCCTGCTTGTTTAGAATCTCTCTTGCTCCCTTGTTGGTATTAGCGCGATAGAAACGGATCTGCCTAGCCAGTTCCTCCCGAACGAACCAGTCTCGTATTACCTCGCCGTGTGTGCTCCAGTATTCTTCGAAAATCTCATTACTCGGAGCCTGAATCCGTACAATGGCCTGCGGCTTTGACCATGAGTCGCGCGAATGGGTTGTTTTTACCTGCGTGTATTTATGCTCATCTATGTCAATGATCAGTATATTACGGGTTGATTTGAGAAAATCGTCGAATTGCGCAGGAGAGACGTGCGACACTGTAAAATAGGCTTCCATCTGCGGTAGCCCGTACATGTCACCAGCCATAGTGGAGCATACGGGTTCTTTTACTGCAGGAGAACTGACTACCAGACATTCATAAATACTTCCCGTTGCAGAGGTTAATAACCTTTCGTTGTTGCTGCCGCAACTCATTAGAAACAGCGCTAAGAGTGCTATAAGAATGCTTTTTTTCATGATAAAGTTGTGTTTTGAGTGCAAAATTACACTTTTTTATTTGATTTTGCAAGAAAATTAACTAAAAATTTGCGTGAATGAGAATTTTTTTGTACTTTTGCCCCAAAATTACGCAAAACTCTAATTACGATAACAAATGATTCTCTACACAGACTCACTATTTATTACAGACGAACAGGAAGGTTTCCGCATCTGTCGTGAGACGCGTACATCCTCGGTTGCTACGATGTCTGTTATTCTCTGTACAGCAGGGTATATTGACGTGTACTATCATGGCTCGATGTTGAGGATTAACAAGAACGATATGTTCGTTCGAATTCCTGATTTTACGCAACCCCTTGGTCCGTACGAGATGTCTCCTGATTTTGAATTTATGCAGGTCTCGATTAATGCGGGCATTTATGAGCAAATCATGTTTGACCATATGCGTGTCGAACCGGATTGGTGGACAAAGCAGGAGTATGTCAAAGCCAATCCTATATTTCCAATAAACGAGGTAAGCAGGGATTTCTTTAAAACGTATTTCCATCTCATAACGCTGCAACTCTCGGACAAGCAAACAGAGTACAGGAAGCAAGTGCTGATGCTCATAGCACGCGGGGCACTATTGGAACTGATGAACTATATGGATAAACTCGCATTGGTCAATGCTGGCACACGTACAACCATTACCCAGAGTGATTATCTTTTCCATCGGTTCGTTCAGCTTCTGCAGGCTCATCCTCATGAGCGCGAGGTTCAATGGTACGCCAAAGAGATGGGAATTACACCCAAGTATCTATCAGAGGTTTGCAAGGCATGCAGCGACAAGTCTGCCGGCGAATGGATAGCAGATATTACTGTTTCCGAGATCAAGCATTATCTCCATAACACCACAATGCCCATCCGTGAAATAGCCACGTTTATGGAATTCCCCAATGCCTCTTTCTTCTGCCAATATACAAAGAAGCATTTGGGAATGTCTCCGAATCGTTACCGGAAACAAAGAAAGAACTAATCTAATCTCACCACGCAAACAGCGGATGTTTCATCATCTCGCGATTTACTTCCTCGCGGACCGTTTTAATCACGGTTTCGCTTGTCGGGTCTTGCAGTACGCGGTCGATTAACTCTACTATCCATCCCATTTGGTCTTCCTTCAAACCACGAGTGGTGATAGCCGGAGTGCCGAACCGCAGACCGGATGTCTGGAATGCCGAACGACTATCGAATGGTACCATGTTCTTATTAGTGGTGATATCTGCTGAGACAAGCGCTTGCTCTGCAACCTTACCCGTCAGATCAGGGAATTTGGTGCGCAGATCAATTAGCATCGAATGGTTATCCGTTCCGCCGGAGATCACTTTGTAGCCCTTCTCGATAAAGGCCTGAGCCATAACAGCTGCATTTAATTTCACTTGTTTCTGATATTCCTTGAATTCGGGGCTTAATGCTTCTCCGAAAGCTACGGCCTTTGCAGCTATCACATGCTCCAGAGGCCCGCCTTGCGTGCCGGGGAAGACAGCGGAGTCGAGTAGGGTACTCATCTTTTTGATTTCGCCCTTGGGGGTTGTTTTGCCCCAGGGATTTTCAAAATCTTTACCCATCAGGATAATTCCTCCTCGAGGACCTCGAAGCGTCTTATGGGTTGTGGAAGTCACAATATGTGCATATTTGAGCGGGTTCTCCAATAGTCCTGCGGCTATCAGACCGGCAGGGTGAGCCATGTCTACCATGAAGATTGCGCCTATCTCATCTGCCACGCGGCGGATACGTGCGTAATCCCACTCGCGGCTGTACGCGCTCGCACCCGCAATAATCAATTTAGGTCTGTGTGTGCGTGCTTTTATTTCCAGATCATCGTAATCCACGCGTCCGGTCTCTTCTTTCAGATCATAACCGATGGCATTGAACATCAGACCGCTGAAGTTGACGGCCGATCCATGACTGAGGTGACCTCCATGGCTCAAGTTAAGTCCCATGAATGTATCACCGGGCTTCAGGCATGCCATGAATACCGCCATGTTGGCTTGCGCACCGCTATGAGGCTGTACGTTCACATACTCGGCGTCGTAGAGCTTCTTCAGCCGTGTGCGAGCGATATCTTCTGCAATATCCACTACTTCGCAACCTCCATAGTAGCGATGGCCGGGATATCCCTCGGCATATTTATTGGTCAGCACGCTGCCCATGGCTTCCATTACCTGATCGCTAACGAAGTTCTCACTTGCAATCAACTCGATACCTTTTGTTTGACGTTCCCGTTCACGACGAATTACGTCAAAAATCTCATTGTCCCGATTCATAATCTAATTAAATCTGATTTGTGCCGCAAAATTACAACAAAAAAATGATATATGCAAGTAAATTACAAAAAAATACGTATTTTCCGATAAAAAGTACAGAAATATTTGGTTAATTCAAAAAAAAACAGTACTTTTGCCGCAGTTTTTTGAATTTAATCGGATTAAAACGCAAAATCAACGTCAAAAACATGAGTAATGTTCGTTTTGAGGCATTAAAAACTGCCAAAGAGCATAGTTTTGCTTTCGTCGAGCCTAGTATGAAAGCCGACGAGCGTGTGAAAGATTTCTTTGCCCGCGACGTATTCACGCGTGCCAAGATGAAGGAATATATAGCCGAAGAAGTGCTGGAGCAGCTCTTCGACGATGTGGATAACGGCCGTACTATTCACCGTGATATTGCGGGAAGTGTAGCTATCGGAATGCGCAAATGGGCTATGGATCATGGTGCCACGCATTTCACTCATTGGTTTCAACCTTTGACCGGCGGCACGGCAGAGAAACATGACGCTTTCTTTTCTTTGACCAAGGACGGCGAACTGATAGAGGAATTTAGCGGTGACAGCCTCTATCAGCAAGAACCGGACGCCTCTTCTTTTCCATCCGGCGGTATCCGTAACACTTTTGAGGCGCGCGGTTATTCGGCTTGGGATCCTTCCAGTCCGGTTTTTCTGATAGGCGACACGTTGTGTATCCCAACGGTTTTTGTAGCTTATACCGGTGAGGCGCTGGATTACAAGACACCTCTAATCCGTTCTACGGCTTCGCTTTGCCATGCCGCGAGGGAGGTATGCGGTCTCTTTGACAAGACCGTGAAACATGTACATGTCAACTTGGGATGGGAGCAGGAATATTTTCTTGTAGACGAATCGCTGTATATGGCTCGGCCGGATTTGATGCTTACGGGGCGCACCCTCATGGGACATAACTCGGCTAAGAGCCAGCAGTTGGAGGATCATTATTTCGGAGCCATTCCCCAACGCGTGCTCGCGTTCATGCGCGATTTAGAATATGAAGCGTTATGCGCAGGTATCCCCGTGCGTACGCGTCATAACGAAGTGGCTCCCAACCAGTTTGAGATGGCGCCTATATACGAGGATGTCAATTTGGCGAACGACCATAATCTGCTGGTTATGTCTATCATGGAGCGGGTAGCGCAGAAGCACCATTTCCGTGTGTTGCTGCATGAGAAACCGTTTGCGGGAGTCAATGGAAGCGGCAAACATTGCAACTGGTCGCTCCAGACCAACACAGGAGTAAATCTTCTTGCGCCGGGAAAGAACCCTTATCAAAATCTGCAGTTCGTTACTTTCCTTGTCAATGTCCTGATGGCGGTACACCGTCATAATGGTTTGCTTAAGGCATCTATTGTCTCCGCAACGAACGAGCATCGTCTGGGAGCCAATGAAGCACCGCCGGCTATTATATCCGTCTTCCTTGGCAAACAGATTACAGAGGTACTGGATAAACTTGAGCACGCTACGGCGGAAGAGGGTATTATTATCAATGCCAAAAAGGAGATGAAACTGGGTGTGGCTAATATCCCGGAGATTCTGCTGGATAACACGGACCGCAACCGAACCTCTCCGTTTGCTTTTACGGGTAATCGCTTTGAGTTCCGTGCAGTAGGATCGAGTGCTAACTGCGGTGGAGCGATGCTGGCGCTTAATGCCGCGGTAGCGGAGCAGTTGATGCTTTTCAAAACTGAGGTAGACAGACGGGTGGAGAAAGGCGAACCCAAGGAACGGGCTCTTTTCGACATCATTCGCAATTATATCGTAGCCTGCAAAGCGATTCGGTTTGAAGGCAACGGGTATAGCGACGAATGGAGAGCCGAAGCGGCTGAGCGCGGGCTGGATTGCGAGACCAGTGTGCCGTTGGTCATTGATCGTTATCTCGCGCCGGATACGATCCGGATGTTCCAATCGACGGGCGTTCTCAACGAGGCGGAATTGCATAGCCGGAGTGAGGTCAAATGGGAAACTTATGCCAAGAAACTGCAGATCGAGAGCCGTGTGCTCGGTGATCTGGTGATCAACCATGTCTTGCCTGCCGCCAAACGCTATCAGACCATGTTGCTCAATAATGTACTGACCGTCAAACAAGTCTTCTCGGCGGACGAAACGGCTGCCTTGAACGAAATGGATTATAGTATTATCCGGCAGATAGAAAGCCATTCGGCGGCTATTCTCAAAGGGGTGGAAGCCATGACCGAGGCGCGTCATAAAGCCAATCGCCAGCCGGACGAGCGGGCGAAAGCCATCGCTTATCATGATACTATCCTCCCGCTCATGGCGGATATACGGGAGCATGCGGATGCGTTGGAACTCATTGTTGATGACGAGTTATGGACGCTGCCCAAATACAGAGAAATGATGTTTATCCGATAAACGGCAATTCAGAGCTTCCGCTTTAGCGCTATCCGCGTTAGCGGCTGACGCCGTAAGGCGCTGCTGACAATAAAAATTACCCAAAATGACACTTTTATTTGCAAGTGTCATTTTTTTATTGTACCTTTGCACTCGGTTTGAGATGCAAATATAATACCCCATGAAACGAATTATAAATCAAATGTCTAATTTTACCCCCCCCAGTGGGCAAAATGTTGTAAATAGCGGTAGTTTAATACCTCCTCATACAGGGCGGCGAGTGCTTTATGTGCTTGTCGCTCTTTTTTTCGCCTGTCTTGTCGTGTTCTTAGGCTACCGTCGCGGATCATCACCCAAGCCGGTGGTCCTCGACCGCGCTGTCTTTCATAACATCGACAGCATCAACCGCTACGCGGACTTGGCTTTTACGACCGATGATCCGCGCGCGCTTTTCATAACCGGCATAGCCTCGCACCTCCGATATGTTGACCCCGACTTCCCGAAAGAAGCCTTTACTGTCTCGCCTGACGAGGGCGAACTGCTGCTCATCCGCGCAGCCGAACTCGGCAACGAGGACGCTATGACTTATATCAAATGTTTGTCGGCTCACAATAACTGGAGCCACCCCATTCCCAAAACCAAATGACCACCTACGAATTCATAAAGCGGATCAAGAACGAACAGCCGTGGATTTGGACCGGATGCATGATCCTTTTTGAACGCGCCAACACGCTCAATACCTATTTTAGGATCTATGAGAAGATTCTGGAACTGGAGCCGGAAAGGTCACGCGGTTACAGAAAACGCCTGCTCTCTAACTCATTGATAACCAGCCTGATACCCCCCCCAATAATTGGGACGAAGGAAATATAAATTGGGTCATTAGGACCATGGAGACACCGCTCTTCATAATATAATTTTTCAATAAAAACGAAAGCGTCACGCTTTCGTTTCTTTTTGCCACTCGGCAGTACCTTTGCACCGCCTTTCGGAACAAGCGCCTCACGTTGAGGTGGCTCAATCCCTCCGAATGGCGGTGTTATGATTTATACTTTTTTATCGTCGGTGTTTATCGCCTTGTTTCTGGTAGTCGGCACACTCGCGTTCTGGCAATTTATTGACCGGATGGTCGGTAACTATCCTATTTCGTGGACTGCCTACCAGCATGTTATTGTGCTTGCGATTATCGCAGCATTGTGTTTCATCTGCGCCTGTGTCTTTGGTGCCCAAATTCCTTACTGCTATGCCCACATTTAACATTGTACGTCTTCCCGACAAAGAGCCCATGGCGTTCCTTAACAACAACGCCCTAGTCTGCTACGTGGGTACATGCCTCGAGACGGGATGCTCCTTCTATTGCTCCATACGGCACAACTACGGCGTACGCGTTTGCGACAAGACGGGCGTAAAAACCATAGTAAACCCACTCCAGCGTGGCGGAAGCAAAAACCAAAAGTACATGTATTTCTCCAATGCTTTCGGAGGTCATAAACACATCGATATCCATAAAGCCGTCTGGATGGCTGCGGGGAGAACCGTGCCCGAAGGCAGGGAACTGGACCACATCAACGGAGACAAGCGGGATAACACGCTCGCAAACCTCCGCATAGTCACACGGCAACAGAACTGCCGGGACGGTGGATTCCTCATTAAACTGCGCAACTGTAACATAGACCCCGTCCGGATACAGAGACCCTACCTCCTGCGTTACTTCGACCGCATGGCGGTCATCAAAACCGCGATCACCAATTACAAATATGAACACCTCTCGCGTAACGACCTGCAGAACATCCTCTACATGCCTAAAGAGCAGTTGCAGAATTATCTTCAACCATTGTCTTACGTCCAAATCAATCTCAACCTATGAATATCCAAGATCTGAAAAAAGCCCTCTACGAGGGAGTCGTACTCTTTGAGTTCGTCAAAAAAGACGGTTCTACCCGCCATGCGCGAGGCACTACATGCCCCGACCTCGTGCCCGTTGACAACATGCCGCAGAACAAGCGCACACCGCAACAGCAGGCACTCTATGACCGGCAGACCGTCGCCTTCTACGACATCGACAAGAAAGGATGGCGATCCATGCGCATCGACACCATCTGGAGTTACACAAGAGCAATGAAACTAACCGATTAACGCCCTATGGAAACCGTTGAATGTGAATATTGCGGCAAGACCCTGCCGAAAAATGAAGCGACGTTCTGCGAGTGTTATGGTACGTACGCCTGCCCGGATTGCGCAGACAAGCATCTGGTGACCTGCGAAAGATGCGGCGAGATAATCGACCGTGACGACGCCTACCGCGGTTTTGACGGATACCTCTGCGAGTGCTGCCACGATGATTTATTTGGCTGATTATGAAACTCCTTCTCGACGATAAGACAACCCGCGGCTGCAACCTCAATGCCAACGAGGCGTGCATCTTTGCCGCTATCCTCAAATGCACACGCGCTGGAAGAGGATGGTACGGCAATTACCGCGAACTCGCCGCTGCTATGCCTTTCGTCATTAACCGAGAAACGGCACGTAGAGCCGTACTCAAATTGTTGGACTTGGGGCTGATAGAGAAGGATGCACAAAATGTGCTTTTCGCTGCACAAAATGTGCAAAACGATGCACAAAATGTGTTCCCCCCTAATAACCCCCCTATTAATAATAATATGAACGAAAATAAAGAAGAGCAGCAACGCGCGCTATGCGCACGCGATTGCGAAGAGCAGCAGGACTGCTTATTTGAAAAGTTTTGGAAATTTTTCTCCGTGGCTATGCCTTCCGAATTTCACAACCGGAAGGGCGCTACAAAGGTCGCTTTCGAGCAGCGTTCCGAGGTCGCGCAAAGGGCGATGGTGGAAGCAGCGCAAGAGGGCGCGCCCGGACATCCCGGAGACAACCCAAACCCCTACTTCTTCGTAGCGGACTTCCCCGATCCCCAACCCGAGTTCCTTTCCGGACTGGATCAGGATAAGTTGCGTGAAAAAGGCATTCCGATGGTGCAGGTCAAGTACAACGGCAAGTTCCTCATCTGCACACGCGAGACCATGGAACTCTTCGGACTTGAATGGGTCCGCGATTGGTAAAAGTTGACTACGCGCTTTAGAAAAGCGCATACTGAAAACAAATTTAGTAATTACGCCGCCTCGTATGCGGCATTAAAAACAATTTAATTTTTTAACAACTATGGCATCATGTGAATTTCCTAAAGCATTCGGTAAGGTAAGAGGTACTCTTTCCGAAGCACGTAAACAAGACATTAAAGGACGGTGGTATACCGAGAAACTCGTCGCGTATGTAACACCTTCCGGGAAACAAAAAATCCGCATTCAAAAGTACTACGACAGACCCGGTACTATTTCCGACAAAGAACGCGGTCTGCGCAAGCGCTTCTCCGACGCAGCGAGGTTCTATTCCGCACTCACAGAAGAAGACAAGGAGCGATACCACCGGCTTTGGCGAAAAGACAACCTTAAGTATAACGGCAAGAAATATGCCACACTCCGAGGCTATATCGTCGCGCGGTTCTATGCGTATGACATAATAGAGACAAACAAGGGGTAATTAGCGGTCATTTACGGGTTCAGAATTAAATTTTATACAATTATGAAAATTATTTTAACAGAACAATGCGAGTCATTTACAGGCTCACTCGGACGAGGATTCGGATATCATATCCAGCGCCGGAAAAACGGCTTCTTTGCGAAACGGAATACCAAAGGCGACGTTCCTCCTTCGGGACACATCCGGTTCATCATCGCTTGTGCCGAACAGGCGCGTATGAAGTTACACATCGCGGACATCAATATCGAAACGTACGAACTATGGCAAGCACTCACCGAAGCAGGGCTGTCCTCATTCGCTGCCGCACTCAAACTCGTGTACGGACCTACGTTCCCTTCGCGAACACTCAACGCCAAGCAGGTGCTCGACTTCGCCAAGGAACACAAATTAGAGGAGGTGCTGAAATGAATAAGAATGCTATCACATTCACTACCCTCTGTGCGAGGCTGGAGAGGGCTATCCACTACCCCTGCGGAGAGAAAGGGTTTCAGATACTCATGTACGGCTGGATAAGCAAGTACGGAAAGGTGTCGCGACCGCTACTCAATCTCCGCAAGCACAAGGACGGTGAGTGCTGGTTAACCGCCGGAGAAGCCGCACATTTCTCCAATTATGCGGGCTATGACCTCACTCACGATTAAAAACTATTTCTTGGAAATACTTTGCGAACTCACTTTTTTGGTGGGTTCGTTTTTTTGTAGTAATTTTGCACCGCAAATGAAAATGAACACCGAAAATATTGCCCAATTGATCATCGCCGCTCTCGTAGTACTCGGGGGAATGGTACTACTGCATGTAGGCATCCAGATTGACCCCAAAGGCGAAATCCACGAGTCAGTCCTCGTTGCTTTTGGCGAAGCCGCTACCTTTGCGGGATCTATCATGGGTATTGACTATCATTACAAAAGAAAAAGTAAAACCAATGAGAGTAGCAGTCCTGACACGAAAGAAAACGGAGGGTAAAGCCGTACTGGGGACGATGGAGATACCGTATAACGATGCCACATACCTCGCCGACACCATCGAGAACGCCGATTTCCTCATTCCCGAAGGAGAATATGTCCTCGATATCACCTGGTCACCCAAGTTCAAGAAACCCCTCCCGCAGATCATGGATGTTCCCGAACGAGACGGCATCCGCATCCATATGGGCACCAAGCCTGAACACTCCACCGGCTGTATCCTTGTGAACTTCCGGGCTATGCAGATAGTTAATTCGTTTATTAAAGTAACCCAATACCTCGAAGAAGATGAGAAAGCTATTATTCGTATCGTTAGCGCTTAGCGCACTCGCCATCGGCGTCTGTAGTTGCAAGGCGTGGCGCACTGTCTCCACCTCTGCTACCTACGTCCAGCAGACCGACTCCACCGGCAGAAACTCCGCCACTATCTCTACCAAAACGGTAGAGGAGTACCAAGGCGTGAAGAAAAGGTAAAACCCCTCTCCGGCTCTCCTCTCGTAGAGGGTGTAAACGTATGTACCCCCCTCCCTTGAGGGGAGGGTTGGGGTGAGGTTTCTAAAGACGTAAAGCCCTCGCGTCTATAAAGAATGAGTTCGTAACATTAGTGTGAAACCTAAACCTTAACTACTATGGCAAAAGTAAAATGGGCAAAAGGTATTGACTATGTTTCAGGCCTTTTGTCGAGCCGTCCGAAGAAAGGTGTTCAGCACAGCGACCACAGCAATGCTCTCTTGGCTACCCACCGTGTAGCGCCGACGTCCAACCCCGTCTGCACGCGTATCTACATGGTAGGCGCGTACAACCGCAGCACGCAGCCGTCCGCCAAGGAGTTGGCTATCCGTGAGCGCTTCACCGAGGTGCGCGCGATGGTAGCGACCCGCCGGAAGGATCTGAATAAGATCTCGCAGGACCAGCTGGACTTCATTGCCCAGAAGGACCTCGCCACCGGCAAAAAGACCATGACCGCCTACCTGTGGAAGGTATGCGGCGCAGAGTACGACACCGCCCACAACGGCTAATGCGCCAGAGGCGCTGTTTAGCGCAAGCGGAGCTCGTTGTTAAGCGAGCTCCGCTCTGTGTAGCGGACTTTTACTTCCGAGTTTGGCGAATCGCATATTTTCTCAGTAGGTGAAATATAGATAATAACAAAACAACATACTCGGATCATCCAGCGCCTTACGGCGTCAGCCGCTAACGCGGAAAGCGCTAAAGCGGACGCTCATCTTGCTTTTGACAAGTTAAGTTAGCAAAACAAAAATACTTCTCTTTTCTTCTCAAAAAAATTGCAGGATTGATTTTTTTTTTATACCTTTGCACTCGATTTTTGATACTGCTTCCTAACGGGAGTATAAACGTTATAAATCGATATGAGTCTGTTCGGAAAGATACGAATCCCCGGTTTGCTGGATATGCATGTGCATTTCCGTGAGCCGGGTTTCGCTTATAAAGAGACGATCCTCTCGGGTAGTCAGGCAGCCGCCTGCTCGGGGTATAGTGACGTTTTTACGATGCCTAATGTGCTTCCTGCGCCAGATAGTCTTGATCACCTCTCTGTTCAGAAGGCTCTTATTGCGCGCGACAGCCTCATTGGCATCCATCCGTATGCAAGTATCACCCTCGGCCAACAAGGCGAGGGTGAACTCGTTAATATAGAACAGTTATCGCCGCTGGTACCGGGTTTTTCGGACGACGGACGAGGGATCCAGGACGAAGGATTGATGCGTGAAGCAATGCAGCGGATCGCAGCGGCTGATAATATGATCGTGGAGCATTGTGAGGTGAACAGTCTCCTCCGAGGCGGTTATATCCACGACGGCGCATACGCACGAAAACACGGTCACAAAGGCATTTGCTCCGAGAGCGAGTGGCGGGAGATAGAACGTAACATCCGTCTGAGCGAAGAGACCGGATGCCGGTTGCATATTTGCCATATCTCTACCAAGGAGAGTGTACAACTCATCCGAGACGCTAAAGTTAGCGGTATTCCTGTGACATGCGAGACAGCACCGCATTACCTGTTGCTGAACGACCGGATGCTGCAAGAGGACGGATGCTGGAAAATGAACCCGCCAATCCGTGATGTAGCTGATCAAATGGCGCTTATAGCAGGAATATCAGACGGCACGATTGATGTAATCGCAACGGATCATGCGCCGCATAGTGCAGAGGAGAAGAGCCGCGGCTTGGCCGGAAGTGCTTTTGGTATAGTGGGGCTCGAGACGGCTTTCCCGTTGTTATATACTTATTTGGTCAAACCGGGGGTAATCACGATGGAACGCCTTATAGAATTAATGTGTACGCGTGGGCGCGAGATAACAGGACTGGCGGAGGATAGTTGGGCAACATTCGATTTGGACGCGCATTATACAATAGACCCCGGGCAGTTTGTGTCCAAAGGAAAGAGCACACCGTTTGCCGGCTGGGAGGTATATGGGAAATGTGTCAAAAACGAAGTTCGGGGGAACGTCGTTTTTGAAATTGACAATTGACAATTGACAGTTGACAGTTGAAAGGAAATTGGCACATAGAAAGCAATGAGCGGATTGCGGAGAGAGTCTTCCGTATGGTTCTGCAAGGACGAACGGAGGGCATCGAACCCGGTCAGTTTGTAGAGATCGCCGTACCCGGTTGTTATCTGCGCCGCCCTATATCGGTAAGCGATATTGAAGGCGACCGGTTGACAATTATCTATAAGATAGTGGGTTCCGGCACTGCGCGTATGGCGCAGATGGCGACAGGTGAGGAGATCAATATGTTAACCGGATTAGGTCACGGATACGACCTGACACAAGGCGGAGATGAAGTGCTGCTTATCGGTGGAGGAGTAGGAGTGCCGCCGCTGATCTACGCAGCGAAGAGACTGCGTCAGACAGGCAGACAAGTGCGCGTGGTGATGGGCTTTAATACGGCAAAAGAGGTTTTCGGAGAGGAAGTGTTCCGCTCATTGGGATGCGATGTAACGGTTTGTACGATGGATGGCAGTTACGGCACGCAAGGGGTGGTGACCGATGTGATAGAGTCTCCGGCTCCTTATTATCTCGCCTGCGGACCGGTGCCGATGTTGAAAGCAGTGCTACACCATGTTGGAACCAACGGTCAGATGAGTATGGAAGAACGAATGGGATGCGGAGTAGGAATCTGTATGGGATGCACGATAGAAACCCAAGAGGGTTTCCGGCGCGTGTGCAAAGAAGGGCCGGTGTTCAATGCGGAAGAGTTGAAAGTTGAAAGTTGAAAATTGAAAATTGAAAGTTAAGTTAGGACATATTGAATTGCAGAATCCGGTTATTCCTGCCAGCGGGACTTGCGGCTTCGGTCAGGAGATGAGCGAATGGTTCGATCTCAACATCCTGGGAGCTATCGCAACCAAAGGCACGACGCGTGAACCGCGTTATGGTAATGCATTACCCCGTATAGCCGAGTGTCCCGCAGGACTGATCAACGCCATAGGGTTACAGAACCCCGGAGTGGATGAAGTCATTGCGCATGAGTTACCCGCATTGAGACAACTCTACCGCGGTCCGATCATCGCTAACATAAGCGGGTTCAGTATTGATGAATACGCGCATGTATGCGAGCGTATAGATAAGGAGACGGATGCTGCGATACTGGAACTTAATATCTCCTGTCCGAATGTACATAATGGCGGTATGGCATTTGGTACATCGCCGGAAGCAGCAGCCGAAGTGACCAAAGCGGTGAAAGCTGTTACGACCAAACCTGTATTTGTAAAACTGAGTCCGAACGTAACGGATATAGCCTCTATAGCTTGTGCATGCGTTGATGCCGGCGCAGACGGTCTTTGCCTTATTAACACAATGCTCGGCATGCGGATAGATATCCGTCGCCGCCAACCTGTGATAGCAAACCGATACGGCGGTTATTCGGGGCCGGGAGTGTTTCCGGTTGCCTTACGTATGGTGAACCAGGTGTACAAAGCATGTCCCGGTACGCCTATTATCGGATGCGGAGGTGTCGGAAGTGCAGAGGATGTGATTGAGATGATGATGGCAGGTGCATCGGCTGTGGAGATAGGGGCTGCCAACCTGCAGAACCCGATGGTTTGCCGCGAGATAATAGAAACACTGCCTGAGATTATGAAGCAGCTGAAGATAAACCATTTACAAGACATAATAGGTGTCGTATGAAAAGAGATGTGATCATAGCATGTGATTTCGCAAGTGCAGAAGCAACCTATGCGTTTCTGGACCGTTTCACGGAGGAGAAGCCTTTTGTCAAGATAGGTATGGAACTATATTACGCAGAGGGGCCTTCTGTCGTGCGTGAGTTGCGCAGAAGAGGACATAAAATCTTTTTGGATCTCAAACTGCACGATATTCCCAATACCGTACAGAAAGCGATGGCGGTACTATCACGGTTAGAGGTGGATATGGTGAATCTGCATGCTGCCGGCACGAAAGCTATGATGGAAGCTGCTTTGAAGGGCTTAACCCGAGAGGATGGTTCACGACCGATTTTGTTAGCCGTAACCCAGCTGACTTCAACCAGCGAGGAAAGAATGCATGACGAACTGCTCATCAGCGGATCAATTACCGACTGCGTATGCCATTATGCCCGTCTGGCATATGAGGCAGGTCTGGATGGCGTTGTGTGTTCGCCACTCGAGGCAGGAATGGTCAAAGAACAATGCGGCAAGGATTTTCTGACAGTAACGCCCGGTATCCGTTTTGCCGACGGACAAGCAGGAGATCAGGTGCGAATCACTACTCCGGCGCGCGCCAAAGAGATAGGAACGGACTTTATTGTAGTAGGACGTCCTATTACAGCGGCAGAAGATCCGGTGGAAGCTTATCGGAAATGTATGAGAGAGTTTGGAATAGAAAGTTAAAAGTTGTAATATGGAAGGATTAAGTAAAAAAATTGCAGCAGATCTGCTGCGGATCAAAGCGGTTTTTCTGCGGCCCGCTGAACCTTTTACATGGGCAAGCGGTATTAAGAGTCCGATTTATTGCGACAACCGTTTGACATTGAGCGACGTCTCGGTGCGCGAAGATGTAGAGAACGGTTTGGCAGAACTGATTCGCACATTTTACCCCCGGGCGGAAATATTGATGGGTACTTCCACGGCCGGCATCGCACATGCCGCAATCACTGCGACAAAACTGAATCTGCCGATGGGTTATGTGCGTTCCGGGGCTAAAGATCATGGCCGACAGAACCGGATAGAAGGCAAACTGATACCGGGGCAGAAAGTGGTAGTGGTAGAGGACCTGATATCTACTGCAGGCAGTTGCCTTGAGGTAGTAGAAGTGCTGCGGGAAGCAGGCGCAGAGGTGTTAGGCATCGTATCTATCTTCACCTATGGCATGAGAAAAGGAATAGACCGGTTGGCAGAAGCTCAAGTGGAAAACCATAGTCTGAGCAACCTTGATATTCTCGCCGAAGTGGCGGAAAAAGAGGGATATATTTCCGATAAAGAGAAACACGAACTGATACAATTTAGAAATAACTTATGAGACATCTGTTAGACTCGACCGATCTCACAACCCAAGAGATAGAGAAAATCGTTCTGCGGGCATTGGATATCATTGCACATCCGCAACAGTATGCAGAGGCTTGCAAAGGCAAGAAATTAGCTACGCTTTTCTATGAACCGAGTACGCGGACACGCCTTAGTTTCACGGCTGCCATGATGGAGTTAGGCGGTCAGGTATTGGGTTTCAGTGACGCCCGTTCGTCCTCGGTAAGCAAAGGAGAGACGGTTGCTGATACGGTGCGTGTAGTGAGTGCTTTTGCCGATATTATCGCTATGCGCCATTATAAAGAAGGCGCGCCGCGGGTGGCAAGTGAGTTCAGCCGTATTCCGGTCATCAACGCCGGCGATGGCGGTCATAGCCATCCAACGCAGACAATGACAGACCTGTTGACAATCCGCCGTGAGTTAGGCCGGTTCGACCATTTGACTATAGGTCTATGCGGTGATCTCAAATATGGTCGTACCGTACATTCGCTTATCAAGGCTATGCGGCGGTATGAAGGTGTTCATTTTGTCCTCATAGCGCCGAAAGAGTTAGCTTTACCGGATTATATGAAGGCTGAGTTAGGCAATGCTTATACAGAGGTTTCCACGCTCGAAGAAGCGATGCCGGTAGTAGATGTACTTTATATGACCCGTGTGCAACAGGAGCGTTTTGCCGACAAGGACGAATACGAACGGCTCAAAGATTCGTTTATTTTGGACGAGCGCCTGATGGAACTCGGCAAACCATCAATGATTGTATTGCATCCGCTCCCACGCGTGAATGAGATCACGGTTGGTGTGGATAAAGACCCGCGTGCCGCTTATTTCCGCCAAGTGGAGAATGGCAAATACGTGCGTAAAGCCATCATATATACCTTGCTGAGCGATGAATATATGCATGCCGAACCGACAGGACACCATGGCGAAACAAGTTCATGTGCCTGCCATAACGATCGTTGTATTGCTACAACCGAACCCGTAGAGCAGAAATCCTACATCGATGCGGACGGCGTGAAACGTTGTTTCTATTGTGATCATATGTTGTAACATCTAAAACCTACCGATATGTATCAAGACCGAATTATGAAAGAAGGACTGACCTTCGATGATGTATTGTTAGTTCCCGCTTATAGCGAAGTGCTGCCGCGCGAGGTATCGCTCAACGGCCGGTTCTCACGTCATATAGGGCTAAATATCCCAGTAGTAAGTGCCGCTATGGATACGGTAACCGAAGCACCTATGGCTATCGCTATCGCCCGCGAAGGTGGGATAGGTGTGATCCATAAGAATATGTCTATCGCTGAGCAAGCGGCACAAGTTCGCCGCGTCAAAAGGGCAGAGAATGGCATGATTGCTGATCCCGTGACGATATTTGAAAATCAGACTATTGGTGATGCACTCCAACTCATGGGGGAAAACCATATTGGAGGTATTCCTGTAGTGGACGAAAGACATGTGCTGGTGGGTATCGTGACGAACCGTGATTTGAGGTTCGAGACCGATATGCAACGCTCTATCAGCGAAGTAATGACCCGAGAAAATCTCGTGACGATCGCTTCTACCGATAATAAAACAATCATGGATGCGCTTCAAACCCACAAGGTAGAGAAACTGCCGGTAGTGGATAAGAACGGAAAACTGATAGGTCTTGTGACATACAAAGATATCACCAAGTTGCGCGACTATCCTAATGCCAACAAAGACGCCAAAGGGCATCTGCGATGTGCGGCAGGGGTAGGTATCACACCGGATTATATGGATCGTGTGGATGCATTGGTGAAAGAACATGTGGATGCCGTTGTATTAGACTCCGCTCACGGACATAGCCGTAACATTGTCAATGCCCTGCGTGCTATCAAAGCCAAATATCCGGAGTTGGATGTCGTGGTAGGCAATATAGCTACAGCGGAGGCGGCAAAATATCTGTTGGACAACGGTGCAGACGGAATAAAGGTTGGTATCGGGCCCGGTAGTATCTGTACAACGCGTATTATCGCGGGGGTAGGTGTGCCGCAGTTGACTGCGATCTTCGAGGTAGCGGAAGTGTTGAAAGGAACGGGTGTGCCGTTGATTGCGGACGGTGGTCTGCGTTATTCCGGTGATGTAGTCAAAGCATTGGCTGCCGGAGGAAACAGCGTGATGTGCGGTTCGATGTTCGCCGGTACGGACGAAGCACCGGGCGATACAATCATCTTCAACGGACGTAAATTCAAGTCATACAGAGGTATGGGCAGCATAGAAGCAATGAAAGCCGGAAGTGCCGACCGTTATTTCCAGGGAGGAGAGAGTAATGTATCCAAACTGGTGCCGGAAGGTATAGCCGGACGTGTGCCATACAAAGGCAGTGTGTGCGAGACAATATACCAACTGATAGGCGGTTTGCGCTCCGGTATGGGATATGTGGGCGCGCATAATTTAGAGGAACTGCGTCAAGCCAAATTCGTGCGCATCACATCAGCCGGTATGTTTGAAAGCCATCCGCATGACATCACGATTACCTCCGAGGCTCCTAATTATTCACAGCAATAACCCCACGAAGGAATGCAGAAAATTATCATTTTGGATTTCGGTAGCCAGACGACTCAACTGATAGGTCGCCGCATACGCGAACTGAATACGTTTTGCGAGATACTGCCGTATAATAAATATCCGGAAGACGATCATGATGTCATTGGCGTGATTTTGAGCGGATCACCCCTAAGCGTCTATCAGGACGATGCATTTCATATCGATCTGAGCGGTATCCGGGGCAGGCTTCCGATACTGGGAATATGTTACGGTGCACAACTGATCAGCCATATGTATGGCGGTAAGGTAGAGAGCGCCGGAACGCGTGAATACGGACGGCAGAACCTTCAATATATAGACCGCAAGAATCCGCTTTTCAAGGGCTTTGACGAGCATTCACAGGTATGGATGTCGCATGGTGACAGTATCACACGCCTGCCGGAAGGCGCTACCTGTATCGCTTCTACAGAGACCGTGGCGAATGCTGCCTATTGTATTCCCGGAGAGCACCCTATATTCGGTACTCAGTTTCATCCGGAAGTATTCCATACATTGCAAGGTACTTTGCTGTTGCGGAACTTCGTGGTTGATGTATGTGGATCAAAGCAGGAATGGAGTGCTGATGCTTTCGTGGAGACGACGGTTAAGGAACTGCGCGAACAGATAGGAAACGACCGTGTGATATTAGGTCTCTCTGGCGGCGTTGATTCATCGGTAGTAGCCGTGTTGCTCCACCGCGCTATAGGCAACCGGTTGACTTGTATCTTTGTTGACCATGGTATGCTGCGCAAAAATGAGTTCCGCGATGTAATGCGTGATTATGAGGGACTTGGGCTGAATGTGACAGGCGTGGACGCAAGTGATAAGTTTTTGAGTGACCTTGCCGGTATCAAGGATCCCGAACAAAAAAGAAAGATTATAGGCCGCGATTTTGTAGAAGTCTTCAATGCGGAAGCCAAGAAAATCACGGACGCCAAATGGCTCGCGCAAGGAACAATCTATCCCGACCGTATTGAGAGTCTGAATATAACAGGCAAAGTGATAAAAAGCCATCATAATGTTGGAGGCCTGCCTAAGGAGATGCACCTTCAGCTCTGTGAACCGATTAAGTGGCTCTTCAAAGACGAAGTGCGCCGTGTGGGACGTAGTTTAGGAATGCCGGAGCACTTGATCACACGTCATCCTTTCCCGGGACCGGGACTGGCGGTTCGTATTCTGGGGGATGTAACACGAGAGAAAGTACGAATCCTGCAGGAGGCGGACGCAATATACATCAATAATCTCCGCGAAGCCGGACTATATGATAAGATATGGCAGGCGGGGGCTATCCTGCTGAGCGAAGTGAGATCCGTAGGCGTGATGGGCGATGAACGGACGTATGAGAACCCGATAGCGTTGCGTGCTGTGACATCCAGCGATGCTATGACAGCAGATTTCGCACACATCCCGTATGAGGTGCTGGCGAAGATAAGTAATGAGATTATTAATAAAGTGAAGGGAGTGAACAGAGTATGTTACGACATCTCGTCCAAACCACCCTCCACAATAGAATGGGAATAATAATATGAAAGTAGGAGTTATTATGGGTTCTGCCAGCGACCTGCCTGTAATGCAGGCGGCTATCGATACCCTCGAAAGTTTTGGTATTGACGTTGACAAACGTGTTATTTCTGCTCATCGTGCGCCGCATGCATTGATGGAATGGGCTGAGAGTGCCGAGGATCGCGGTCTGCAAATTATCATTGCCGGAGCAGGAGGTGCTGCGCATTTGGCAGGTGTCATTGCCGGATTGACGCAACTGCCGGTGATCGGGGTTCCTGTTCGCTCTAAGACCCTTGACGGTTTGGATAGTCTGCTATCAATGGTACAGATGCCTAGCGGAATACCTGTGGCTACCGTAGCTATTGACGGCGCAAAGAATGCAGCTCTGCTGGCTGTAAGTATCTTGGCTTTGCAGGATAGGGACCTGCGCGAAAAATATATTGATTTTCGTCGCCAACAAACAGAAAAAGTATTAGCTACCGTTATCTGATATGAACAAAAGGCTTTTTGTTGAGAAAAAAGAAGGATTTCGCGTAGAAGCAGAGAGTCTGCGTCGCGAACTGAACGAGAATCTGCAGATGCATATCCGGCATATGCGCTACCTATGTGTGTATGATTTATTCGGGTTTAGCGACGAGTTGCTGGAGCAAAGCAAATTCAGTGTCTTTGGCGAGATTGTAACCGATACCGTGACCGAATCGGTCTGTCTGGACGGCAAACAATACCTGGCTGTAGAGTATATCCCGGGCCAGTTCGATCAGCGTGCTTCGTCGGCTATTGACTGCGTTCATCTGATTGACCCGAATGCAGATATAGATATCCGTTCGAGCCGTTTGCTGATTTTCGAAGAACTGATGACAGAGGATGAAATGGCGAGAATACGTCATTATTACATCAATGCGGTTGAAGCCCGTGAAAAAGACTTGAATATTCTGGAGCGACAGCAGACCGCAGATGTGAAGCCCCTTGTCTCCTTGGCAGGATTTACTACTATGCCGAGAGAGAGGTACGCCGATTTCTGCAAGCAATGGGGATTGGCAATGAATGCGGATGATTTATCCTGTGTCGTTGATTATTTCAGCAAAGAGCATAGAGACCCGACAGAGACGGAACTGCGTATTCTTGATACTTATTGGTCCGATCATTGCAGACATACGACATTTACTACGATTCTGAAGGATATAGAAATAGAGGATTCTTTCATTAAATCGGATATATCGCAGACTTTGGACAGCGTCCGCCGTATTCGCACGGAGTTGGGACGAGAAGAGAAACCTCTTTGCCTGATGGAACTGGCTACTATTGGTGCCCGTTATCTCAAGCAACAAGGTCTGCTGGATGACATGGAGGTAAGTGAGGAGAATAACGCCTGCTCAATATTCATAGATGTGGATGTGGACGGCAAGATAGAGCGTTGGTTGTTGCAATTCAAGAACGAGACCCATAATCATCCTACGGAGATAGAGCCTTTCGGTGGTGCCAGTACTTGTCTCGGCGGAGCGATACGTGATCCTCTGTCCGGACGTGCATATGTCTATCAGGCCATGCGGGTTACCGGTGCCGGTGATATCTATGCCCCTGTGAGCGAGACCTTAGCGGGCAAATTACCACAACAGATTATCTCGCGCAAAGCAGCTTCCGGCTATTCGTCATATGGAAACCAGATCGGTTTGGCAACTACGCATGTCAGAGAGATTTATCATCCTTCCTATGTGGCTAAACGCTTGGAAGTAGGTGCTGTAGTAGGAGCTGTCAAAGCGGATGCAGTCCGCCGCGAAACGCCGCAAGCCGGCGATGTCATACTGCTGCTTGGCGGAAGGACAGGAAGGGATGGTATCGGTGGTGCTACAGGATCCAGTAAAGAGCATACAGAGGCTTCGTTGGAGTCGTGCGGAAGCGAGGTGCAGAAAGGTAATGCGCCCGAAGAAAGAAAGATACAGCGTCTCTTCCGCCGTCGTGAAGTCACCAAACTGATTAAGAAATCTAATGATTTCGGAGCCGGAGGCGTGAGTGTGGCTATAGGCGAGTTAGCAGATGGATTGGATATCTATCTCGACCGCGTGCCGACAAAATATTCTGGTCTGAACCCCACAGAATTGGCTATCTCGGAGTCACAAGAACGTATGGCGGTAGTCGTGGAGAAAAAGGACCAAGAGGCCTTTGAGTTTTTCTGCCATAGGGATAATATAGAAGTGACGTATGTAGCTGATGTGACTGCTACAGGACGCATGCGCCTGTATTACAAAGGAGAAATGGTAGCTGATTTGAGTCGCGCGTTTATTGACTCGGCGGGGGCTAAGCACTATGCTCAGGCTACAATCATGCCGGTTAAAGATTGCAACCCGTTCCTTCAGCCGATTGCTGGTGCAAACCTTGAAGAACGTATGTGTAACGTAATGCGTTCGGCTAATGTAACGAGTCAGAAGGGATTGATAGAGGAGTTTGATGCTACGATAGGCCGCTCTACTGTCCTAATGCCTTTTGGCGGCAAGATGCAACGTAGCGAGACTCAGGTGAGCGTGCAGAAACTGCCTACTGACGGCTTTACGAATACAGCCTCCATAATGGCCTTCGGATATAATCCGTTCATCTCGGAATGGAGCCCTTATCATGGTGCAGCATATGCGGTCGTAGAAGCGTGCAGTAAAGTCGTAGCGGCAGGTGCTGACTACAGCCATATGCGGTTCAGTTATCAGGAGTATTTCGAGCGTATGACAGAAGACCGCCATAGCTGGGGAAAACCGCTCAGTGCACTGTTAGGCGCGCTGAAAATGCAAGTGGCGTTAGGTTTGCCGTCCATTGGAGGAAAAGACTCCATGTCCGGTACATTCGAGCATATATCTGTTCCGCCAACTTTGATCGCTTTTGGCATAACAACGGTACACGCGGACAAGGTCATAAGTACGGATCTGAAGAAAGCGGGCAATAGACTCTATCTGTTGCAGCATAAGCCGTTAGCTAATTATATGCCGGATACAGATCAACTGAAGCAGCTATGGACAGACACAGCAAAGGCTGTTCAATCCGGTCAGATTGTTTCTGCCTATGCTATCGGTTTTGGCGGTGTATGTGAGGCGCTGGCAAAAATGTCGTTCGGTAATGAATTAGGTGCTGATATCCGCATCAATGAAGAAGACCTTTACAATTACCAATACGGTAGTATTCTGGTAGAAGCGGCGGCAGAGTTATCCATCCCGGATGCTGTCCAATTGGGATTTGTGACGGATAGCGACAGTATTGTCATTAATGGCGTAGCAATTAAACGTGATGCCCTTTATGATGCCTGCACGGAGCCGTTCAGAAAAGTGTATCCGGCTACGATGGAGGCGCAGCATAAAGAATTAATGCCTGAATGTAAGACGCTTAAACAGCAAAGGACCCTGCCGATAGCGCATGAGGATATGAAAGGCAACACCCCAATCGTTTATATTCCGGTCTTCCCGGGAACGAACTGCGATTATGACAGTGCCAAAGCATGGCGCAGGGCAGGAGCGGAGGTGGAAGTAACAATCTTCCGTAATCTGACTGAGCAAGATGTGATTGCTTCGATTGACGAGATGGTCGCGTATATTGAGAAAGCGCAGATTCTGATGTTAGCCGGAGGATTCTCCTTAGGCGACGAACCCGATGGATCCGCTAAGTTCATTGTCTCGGTACTCAATAATAAAAAGGTGAGCCGTGCCATTGAGTCGCTCTTGGAGCGTGGCGGGCTGATTTTAGGCATATGCAACGGCTTCCAGGCGCTCATTAAATCCGGACTGTTGCCATACGGCAAGTTAGGACAAGTGACAACGGATAGTCCCACTTTGTTCCGCAATGATATCAACCGGCATGTCTCGCAGATAGTGACCACAACGGTTGCTTCTACCAATAGTCCTTGGCTTAAGGGAATGGAACTGGGAGACCTGCATAGTATCGCAGTGAGTCATGGCGAAGGTAAGTTAGTGATTAGTGGAACATTGGCGAAACAACTGTTTGAAAATGGGCAGGTGGCATTCCGTTATGCCGACCCGCGAACTGGACAACCCACAATGGAATCGCCTTATAATCCTAACGGATCGTGTTATGCTATAGAGGGCCTTCTTTCGCCTGATGGACAGATATTGGGTAAAATGGGGCATTCTGAACGTTGGGAGGAAAATGTATTTGCGAATATCGCAGGCAACAAATACCAACCGTTATTCGAAAACGCAGTTAATTATTTCAAGCACAAATAAACCAAATCTTTATGGCGCAGCATTATGAAGCAGCCGGCGTAAATCTGGAAGCCGGATATGAGGTTGTAAGTAGAATAAAATCGCACGTTCGTTCGACCGTTAGACCGGGATCTATGGGATCAATCGGGGCGTTTGGGGGGATGTTTGACCTCTCCTCTTTAGGCGTGAAAGAACCTGTTCTGGTTAGCGGCACGGATGGAGTAGGCACCAAGTTGAAAATCGCTTTTGCGATGGACAAACATGATACGATCGGTATTGATGCCGTAGCGATGTGTGTCAATGACGTGTTGGCACAAGGGGCTGAACCGCTTATTTTCCTTGATTATATCGCTACGGGACATAATATTCCCGAGCAGATAGAAGCAATAGTCAGTGGCGTAGCGGAAGGTTGCCGTCAGGCCGGATGTGCGTTGGTCGGTGGGGAAACGGCTGAGATGCCGGGCATGTATCAGAACGGCGAATACGATATCGCAGGATATACTACCGGAGTGGTTGAAAAATCGAAACTGATTGACGGCTCCGGAGTGAAAGTGGGTGATGTGTTAATAGGTATATCTTCCTCTGGAGTACATTCAAACGGCTATTCATTGGTGCGCAAGATAATTCGTGATGCGCAGCTTGACCTGAAAAAGGTATATCCCGAATTAGACGCTCAAAAAACTCTCGGAGAAGTATTGCTTACACCCACAAAGATTTACGTTAAACCGGTGCTGGAAGTGATCCGTAATTTGGATGTACACGGCGTGGCGCATATTACAGGAGGCGGATTTGATGAAAATATTCCGCGTATCTTCCAACCGGGACAGGGATTTTATATCAAAGAAGGCACTTGGGAGATTCTTCCTGTTTTCCGTTTTTTGGAAGAAAAAGGCCGGATACCGCACCGAGAGATGTTCAATATCTTTAATATGGGAATAGGCATGGTAATGGCTGTTTCAGAGTCGGATGCAGACAAAGTAAAGGAAATCCTAGACTTTGCAGGCGAAAAAGCACAGATTATCGGTCATGTTCAGGCCGGTGAAAACAGTATCGTAAGCAAAAACTAACAATATGGTACAAAAAAGAGCATTAGTGAGCGTCAGTGACAAAACTGGACTCGTCGAGTTTGTAAAAGGATTACAAGCTGCCAATTGGCAGATTATCGCCACCGGAGGCACACAGAAACTACTGGAAGAGAACGGAGTTAAAACCATCGGTATTAGTGAAGTAACAGGTTTTCCGGAGATATGCGATGGTCGAGTAAAGACCCTTCATCCCAAGGTACACGGCGCATTATTGGCACGCCGCGATGAACCTTCTCACATGGAGGCTTTGCAACAAAACGGAATAGGACTGATTGACTTGGTATGCGTTAATCTGTATCCTTTCCGCCAGACGATTGCCAAAGAGGGGACTACCATGGAGGAAGCAATTGAGAAAATTGATATCGGCGGTCCGTCTATGCTTCGCTCGGCAGCCAAGAACTGGAATGATGTTACGGTGGTATGTGATCCGGATGACTACACCCGTGTACTGAGTGAAATACAAGCGGAAGGAAACACCAAGAAGGAGACCCGGCTTGAACTGAGCGCCAAGGCATATACACACACTGCAGAATATGATATGTGCATTGCCACCTATATGCGCAAAGCTGCCGGACTGAACGAGAAATTGTTCTTGGAATACGATCTCAAACAAGGCCTGCGCTACGGTGAAAACCCGCATCAGGATGCTAAATTCTATGCTGCAATGGAGCAAGTGTCGTATTCATTGGCTTCGGCCAAACAACTTCACGGCAAAGAGCTTTCCTACAACAATATTCAGGACGCCAATGCTGCGCTGAATATAGTGCGTGAGTTTGGTCAGACGCCTTTCTGCGTAGGCCTCAAACATATGAACCCATGCGGTGCTGCTGTCGGGAAAAATGGCTTGGAGGCATGGACAAAAGCATATGAGGCGGACAAAGTGTCAATCTTCGGCGGTATCGTAGCTACTAATTGCGTGGTGGACAAAGAGATGGCGGAACAGATGAAACCGATCTTCCTTGAGATTATCATGGCTCCGTCATTCACGCAGGAAGCATTGGAAATATTGACGGTCAAAAAGAACCTGCGTCTTTTGGAAGTAGATATGGCGCCTATGGAGACCAAGCAGATGCAGTATGTATCGGTAAACGGCGGTCTTTTGGCGCAACAACTTGATACAGAGACTATTCATCTCACCAAAGAGATGTGCGTTACAGCGTTGAAGCCTACAGACGAACAAATGACAGATATGCAGTTTGGCTGGCAGATTGTGAAACATGTTAAATCCAATGCGATAGTGGTTGTAAAAGATGGCCGCACATATGGCGTAGGAGCCGGTCAAATGAATAGAGTAGGTTCTGCCGCTATTGCTCTTAAACAGGCGCAAGAGTCCCTGGCCGCAGAAGGAAAAGATATCAAAGATGCAGGACTGGTAATGGCTTCGGACGGGTTCTTCCCGTTTAGCGATTGCGTGGAGAGTGCAGCAGAATATGGAATTAAAGCAATAGTGCAACCTGGTGGCAGTGTTCGTGATGCAGAAAGTATCGAAGCCGCGAACAGTCATCATATCACAATGCTCTTCTCGGGCATGCGTCATTTTAAACACTAATGAAAAAGAACGTCTTGGTTATAGGATCCGGCGGCAGGGAACACGCGATAGTGTATCAACTGAACCGCAGTAAGTATGTGGAGCATATTTATTGTGCGCCGGGGAATGCCGGAATTGCTCAGTTGGCTGAATGTGAGGATATTGCCGATACAGATGTGGAGCAACTGCTCACCTTTGCAGAAACGCATAAGATAGATCTTTGTGTCATAGGGCCGGAAGCAGCTTTGGCGGCAGGCGTAGCGGACGCATTCCGTGAAGCGGGTATACCCGTCTTCGGTCATTCGAAGGCAGCCACGCAGATTGAAGCCAGCAAGGAGTTTGCCAAAGAAATTATGGCTAAATATAATATACCGACAGCGGCTTATCGCAGTTTCGCGGATTATGACGAAGCGATGCAGTATGTGCGTTCGCGCAATTCGTATCCTGCTGTGCTCAAATACGACGGGTTGGCTGCCGGTAAGGGAGTGGTTATTGCCAAAGACGAGCAAGAGGCATCGGACACTTTACGCGACATGCTGGTCGGCGAAGCGTTTGGAAAAGGCAAAGTGGTCATTGAGGATTTTCTCCAGGGGCCGGAGTTCTCCTTTATGGCTTTTGTGCATCATAATCAGGTGTATCCAATGCCGTTGAGCCAGGACCACAAGCGTGCTTATGACGGGGATGAAGGTCCTAATACCGGTGGAATGGGAGCTTATACACCACTGCCGTTTATATCTGCCGAAGAAGAACAATGGGCACTGGAGCACATTCTGAAACCTGTTGCAGAGGCAATGGTAAAGGAAGGAAAACCGTTGACAGGAGTACTCTATGGTGGTTTGATGAAGACGGCTGATGGAATAAAAGTTATTGAGTTCAATGCCCGTTTCGGTGATCCTGAAACAGAAGTGGTACTGCCGTTAATGGAAACAGATGCTTATACTGTCTTCCATGCTATCGCCACTGGTGAGACTTTGGAGGCTGTTCATTGGCGCAAACAGGCTACAGTTGGAGTCGTCATGGCATCATGTGGTTACCCGGGCGCATATGCCAAAGGGGCAGAGATAACCGGGGTGGAAGATTTTGACGGCTTGGTATTGCATATGGGGACGAAACGGAAAGAGGGAAAACTGTTGACTAACGGTGGGCGTGTGTTGATGTGTATTGCGCATGGTGAGGATATCAAACAAGCGCAGCGCAATGTGTACGATGAAATAAAGAAAATCAATTGCACAAACTTGTTTTACAGAAAAGATATAGCACACTGGGCATTATGATCATTGACGGAAAACAAATAGCGCAACAACTGAAGGAAGAACTGCGCGGGCAAGTCGCCGTTCTTACCGGGAAATATGGCCGCAAACCATGTTTGGATGTAATCATTGTGGGGCAGAACCCGGCCAGCATGTCGTATGTGAAAAGTAAGATTAAAGCCACGGAATATTGCGGCTTTGATGGCGAACTGATTCAATTACCGGAGGCAACAAGTCAGGAAGAACTGCTTCGTGTTATTGCAGAACGAAACGGAAAGGACGATGTGGATGGAATATTGGTGCAATTGCCATTACCGAAGCATATTGACGAACAGACGGTGATTGAAGCAATTGCTCCGGGAAAAGATGTGGACGGCTTTCATCCCTCCAATGTTGCCGGACTATGGCTGAATCAGCCGGCAATAGTGCCATGCACACCGCTCGGTATTATCGCTTTATTGGAACAAACTCATGTTGACCTCGGAGGACGACATGCAGTGATAGTAGGGCGCAGCAACATCGTGGGAAAACCGATAGCCAAACTGTTGTTGGATAAGAACTGCACCGTAACAATAGCACACAGCCGCACGAAAGATCTGGCTGCTATATGCCGCAAGGCGGATATTTTGATAGTGGCTGTAGGTCGTCCGCGAATGATTACGGCAGATATGGTCAAGCAAGGCGCTATTGTCATAGATGTAGGTATTAATCGTCTGGAAGACGGCAGACTGGTAGGAGATGTTGACTTTGAGACTGTGGCTCCTATTGCAGGTGCTATTACTCCTGTCCCGGGCGGCGTAGGACCCATGACCATTACAATGCTTATGCGCAACACGATAGAATGTTATAAAAAACGTATTAACAAATAATTGGTACAAAAATGAAATTCGGAACTCCACTCACTCCCATTGCTACACGCGCATTGTTGCTTGGTAGCGGCGAACTGGGCAAAGAAGTCACTATTGAACTTCAACGTTACGGCGTAGAAGTAATCGCATGTGACCGTTATGCGAACGCACCGGCTATGCAGGTGGCGCATCGCTCGTATGTATTCAATATGCTGGACGGTAACCGCCTGCGTGAGATTATTGAAGCAGAGCAGCCTTCGCTTATTATCCCGGAAGTAGAAGCTATTGCCACTCCGACATTGGTAGAACTGGAAAAAGAAGGCTACCGTGTGATTCCGACGGCAAAAGCCGCTTTCCTCACTATGAACCGCGAGGCGATACGTCGTATGGCATCCGAGGAATTGCATTTGCCTACAGCACCGTACAAGTTCGCTGATAATCACGACGAGTTTATCGCTGCGGTTAAGGAAATTGGTATCCCCTGTGTGGTTAAACCTATCATGTCTTCTTCAGGACACGGACAATCTACTATTCGTACAGAAGCAGACATGGAGACGGCATGGGCCATTTCACAGGAGGGGGGACGTGCCGGTGCAGGCAGAGTCATTGTGGAAGGATTTATTCATTTTGACTATGAGATTACTTTGCTGACAGTACGTCATTCCGGCGGTACTACGTTCTTGCAACCTATTGGACACCACCAAGTGGACGGAGACTACCGTGAATCATGGCAGCCGCAAGCAATGTCACAGGAGGCACTACTGCAAGCTCAGCATATCGCAAAAGAGGTAACAGACGCATTAGGAGGATATGGTATTTTCGGTGTGGAGATGTTTGTACAAGGAGATAAAGTTATTTTCTCCGAAGTCAGCCCGCGGCCGCATGATACAGGTATGGTGACTATGATTAGCCAGGATCTGAGTGAATTCGCGCTGCATGCACGCGCTGTCTTAGGGCTCCCTGTTCCGGAGATCCGCTTCTTCCAACCTTCAGCAAGTAAAGCTATCGTAATTGAAGGAGAAGGCAAAGAAGTGTTTTTTGAGGGTATAGAGAAGGCTTTGGCGATTCCGGGTGTCCAACTCCGTTTGTTCGGAAAACCGGAAGTACATGGACATCGACGTTATGGAGTAGTTCTGGCTACAGACGAATCGGTTGAAAAGGCACTCGCTAAAGTCGAGCAGGCGTATAAATGCATTTCCTATAACGTAAAATAATCATGATAGATCGTTATTCGCGCGTAGCAATGCGCAATATATGGACAGAGCAGAATAAGTTCCAAGCTTATCTGGAGGTAGAGATACTCGCAACTGAAGCTTGGTCTGAGTTGGGGATTGTTCCCAAAGACGATGTGGCCAAACTGCGTGCTAATGCATCATTTGATGTGGATCGCATCCATGAGATAGAGGAGATCACACGCCATGATGTAGTGGCTTTTACTCGTACGGTCAGCGAATCGCTGGGTGAGGAACGCAAATGGGTACATTACGGACTGACTTCGACCGACGTGGTTGATACGGCCAACGGATATTTGCTCAAGCAAGCGAATTCCATTCTGCGTGATGACCTGAAACAATTCATGGCTGTGCTGCAGAAACGGGCCAACGAGTTCAAATATACTCCGGTTATCGGACGTACGCATGGTATGCACGCGGATGTCACTTCGTTTGGTCTAAAATGGGCTTTATGGTATGCCACGATGCAGCGCAATATGGAGCGGTTTGAGATGGCTGCGAAAGGTGTCGAGGCCGGCAAACTGTCAGGAGCAGTAGGGAATTATGCTAATATCCCGCCTTTCATCCAGCAATATGTCTGCGAGCATCTGGGTATCGAATCGGCTAAAATCGCAACACAGGTGTTGGGACGTGACAGGCATGCATTCTATTTGTCTTCTTTGGCCGTTATTGCAGGATCTTTGGAGCAAATAGCGCTGGAGATACGTAATATGCAGCGTCAGGAGGTAAGGGAAGTGGAGGAAGCTTTCCGCAAAGGACAGAAAGGTTCATCCGCTATGCCGCATAAGCGCAATCCTATTTCTTCTGAAAACATATGCGGATGCGCGCGAGTGATGCGCGGCTATATGTGTACGGCATCTGAAAACATCGCGTTATGGCACGAACGGGATATTTCGCATTCTTCTACCGAGCGGATTGTTTTACCGGATGCTACGATGTTGTTGGATTATATGCTGGCAAGGTTGATGAATATCTTGGATAACCTGGTGGTTTATCCCGAGAATATGCTTCATAATATCGGCCTGACTCACGGCGCAATTTTCGCACAACGGGTGATGAACGCACTGATAGAGAAAGGATTGGTACGTGAGCAGGCATATGATCTGGTGCAACCTGTGGCAATGCGTACACTGATGGAGGGGGGCCAGATGCAGGAACTGCTCAAGAGTACGCCTGAAGTAATGCGATATTTGTCGGCGCAGGAAATAGACAACTGCTTCACACTCGATTATTACATGAAAAATGTAGATTATATCTTTAACCAATTAGGCATATGAAAAAAGCAGACATTCTTTTAGGACTCCAATGGGGGGATGAGGGGAAAGGCAAAATGGTGGATGTACTGACTCCGAAGTATGATATTATTGCCCGCTTCCAAGGAGGTCCGAACGCCGGGCATACCCTTGAATTTGAAGGGCAGAAATACGTCCTGCGTAGTATTCCTTCCGGTATCTTCCAAGGCGGCAAAGTCAATCTGATAGGCAATGGTGTTGTGTTGGATCCGGTTTTGTTCCAAAAGGAAGCGGAAGAACTGGCGCAATCCGGTCATAACTTACATGACCGCTTGTATATTTCCAAGAAAGCGCACCTGATTCTGCCGACCCATCGTATTCTGGATCAGGCAAACGAAGCAGCTAAGGGGAAGGCCAAGATCGGTACGACAGGAAAAGGTATTGGACCGACATATACGGACAAGGTGAGCCGTAACGGACTGCGTGTAGGCGATATTCTTGATGGCTTTTCCGAGAAATATGCGCTGGCACGTGCCCGTCATATTGACATGATCAACGGTCTCAATGCCTCTGCTGTTGCCAATGGCGGAACTCCTGTGTCATTAGAGGGACTTGAAGCACTTGAAAAAGAGTGGATGCAGGCTATTGAATACCTGCGTACGTTCCGTTTTATTGACAGTGAGCATTTCGTCAACAAAGCGCTTAGTGCAGATCAATCGATCTTATGTGAAGGCGCACAAGGATCGTTGCTGGATATTGACTTCGGCTCTTATCCCTTTGTGACTTCCAGCAATACGGTTTGTGCCGGAGCATGCACCGGTCTCGGATTGGCGCCAAGCCGGATTGGAGAAGTGTATGGTATTTTCAAAGCCTATTGTACGCGTGTAGGCTCAGGGCCTTTCCCGACAGAGCTGTTTGATGAAACGGGCAAGAAGATCCGCGCAATAGGGCATGAGTACGGTGCGGTTACCGGACGCGAACGCCGTTGCGGATGGATTGATCTTGTCGCACTGCGATATACTATCATGCTCAACGGGGTAACACAACTGCTGATGATGAAATCCGACGTGTTGGATACGTTCCCTGTTATCAAAGCTTGCACGGCTTATCGTATCAACGGAGAACTGACGCGTGATTTCCCGTTCTCTATTGATAAGAATGTAGAGCCTGTGTACGAGGAGTTCCCCGGTTGGCAGACGGATTTGACACACTGCACCAAGCAGGAGGAACTACCGCAGGCATTTATTAACTATGTTAATTTCTTGGAACGCGAATTGGCTACTCCTATTAAGATAATTTCAGTAGGTCCGGATCGCGAAGCAACTATATGGAGATAATGAAAAACGAAGTTAATCGTGCCACATTGGCTAAGAAAAAAGCATTTTTACGGCTTAGTGATGGTACCGTCTTTGAGGGCTTTAGTTTTGGCGCTGACGTACCGGTAAGTGGCGAGGTGGTATTCAATACTGCGATGGTGGGGTATCCGGAATCGCTTACTGACCCGAGTTATGCGGGCCAACTGATGACCATTACTTTCCCGTTGGTAGGCAACTACGGTGTGCCGGAGTTTTCTTTCCGTCCGGATGGATTAGCCACTTTCATGGAGAGTGACCGTATCTATGCGAGAGCGATCATTTGCAGTGAGTACAGCGGGGAATTCAGCCATTGGAACGGTCATGAGACGCTTGCCGAATGGCTCAAACGTGAGAATATTCCGGGCATTACGGGTATTGATACGCGCGCATTGACGATGCTGCTCCGTGAGCATGGAGTGATGATGGGGTCGATTGAGATAGAAGGCTGTGCGTCGGCGCCGGAAGCGCAATACGAGGATGTGAATTTTGTAGCGCAGGTTTCGTGCAAACAAGTTATCCGCTATAATGAGGGCAAAGCGAAAAAGGTCATTCTTGTGGATTGCGGAGTGAAACATAATATTATACGGTGTCTCATCAACCGGGGGCTGGAAGTGATACGAGTGCCATGGGATTATGATTTCAATACGATAGAGGCAGACGGTCTTTTCCTCTCCAATGGACCGGGCAATCCGGATACCTGTCAGGTATTGGTGGATCATATCAAGACATACATGAAATCCCATAAACCTATAGCCGGTATATGTATGGGTAACCAGTTGCTGGGTAAGGCTGCCGGAGCGACTATTTATAAGTTGCCGTATGGTCATCGTTCGCACAATCAACCGGTACGAATGGTAGGTACTGACCGTTGTTTTATAACTTCGCAAAACCACGGATACGCGGTGGATGCAAATACATTACCGGAAGAGTGGGAACCGTTGTTTGTCAATATGAATGATGGGTCTAACGAAGGTATCAGACATAAAACGGAGCCTTGGTTCTCTGCGCAATTCCATCCGGAGGCTTGTTCCGGACCGGTGGATACAGAGTTCTTATTTGATGATTTCGTAAAGCTTCTAAACCAATAATTGTATCGATATGAAATTTGAAAACATACATAAAGTATTAGTTCTTGGCTCAGGTGCTCTTAAAATCGGCGAAGCCGGTGAGTTCGATTATTCGGGCTCCCAAGCGCTTAAAGCACTTCGTGAAGAAGGGATAGAGACCGTACTGATCAATCCTAATATCGCTACAGTACAGACATCCGAAGGAGTAGCGGATCATATCTATTTCTTGCCGGTTACCCCTTATTTCGTTGAGCGTCTGATAGAGAAAGAGCGCCCGGACGGCATTCTGCTTTCCTTCGGCGGACAAACAGCCCTCAACTGCGGGGTCGCTCTTTATCGCTCCGGGGTGTTGGAAAAATATAATGTGCAAGTATTAGGAACGCCGGTAGAGACAATTATCAATACGGAAGACCGCGAACTTTTCGTACGCCAATTGGACCAGATTGAGGTCAAGACGATCAAATCCGAAGCGTGTGAAACCATAGAAGAGGCTCGTCGTGCCGCAACTGAATTGGGGTATCCGGTTATTATCCGTGCTGCGTACGCTTTGGGTGGTCTTGGCTCGGGATTCTGCGACAATGAGCAGGAGTTGGATAGGCTGGCGGAGAAAGCATTCTCGTTCTCGCCGCAGGTTCTTGTGGAGAAGTCACTCAAGGGGTGGAAAGAGATTGAGTACGAAGTAGTGCGTGACCGCTATGACAACTGTATTACGGTATGTAATATGGAGAATTTTGATCCGCTGGGAATACATACCGGTGAATCCATCGTGATAGCGCCCTCTCAAACGCTCACTAACTCTGAATACCATAAACTGCGCGCTCTTGCTATCCGCATCATCCGCCATTTAGGTATCGTAGGTGAATGCAATGTGCAGTATGCCTTTGATCCTGAATCGGAAGACTACCGCGTTATTGAGGTTAACGCACGTCTCAGCCGTTCTTCTGCCTTGGCTTCCAAGGCAACCGGCTATCCTCTTGCGTTTGTTGCAGCAAAATTAGGCCTCGGATATGGTCTGTTTGAACTCAAGAACTCCGTTACGCAATCCACTTCCGCTTTCTTCGAGCCTGCGCTGGATTATGTGGTATGCAAGATACCTCGTTGGGATTTGGGTAAGTTCCGCGGGGTAAACCGTGAACTTGGTAGCTCCATGAAATCCGTAGGTGAAGTAATGGCAATAGGCCGTACTTTCGAGGATGCTATTCAGAAAGGTCTGAGAATGATCGGGCAGGGAATGCATGGTTTTACGGAAAACAAAGACCTTCATGTGGATGATCTGGATGCGGCGCTCAAAGCTCCTACGGACAAGCGCATTTTTGCTATTGCACAAGCGATGTATGAGGGCTATAGCGTTGAGCGGATACACAAACTGACGAAGATTGATAATTGGTTCCTGCAGCGCTTGGAGCATATCATTCAATGGGATCTCAAACTCAGACAGACGGGTGGGTTGGAAAATCTGTCGCACGACCTCCTTCTGCGCGCCAAACAGCTGGGATTCTCGGATTTCCAGATTGCACGGGCTGTTGGATTAGGCAAGCAGATGCCGATGGATCAAGCGGTCATTAAGATGCGTGAATTCCGTAAGAACATGGGCGTACTGCCGGTCGTAAAACAGATAGACACGTTGGCAGGAGAGTTCCCGGCACAGACCAATTACCTCTATCTGACGTATAGCGGCATCAAGAACGATGTGCATTATACGGGAGACCATAAATCAATTATTGTATTGGGTTCCGGTGCATACAGGATCGGTTCGTCTGTAGAGTTTGACTGGTGCGGAGTACAGGCTCTGAATACCATCCGCAATAATGGGTTCCGCTCGGTTATGATCAATTATAACCCCGAGACTGTTTCTACGGATTATGATGTGTGTGACCGCCTCTATTTCGATGAACTCACGTTTGAACGCGTGATGGATATCATTGAACTGGAGAACCCGCAAGGAGTGATCGTTTCCACCGGAGGACAGATCCCGAACAATCTGGCGATGAAACTGGACAAACAGCAAGTTCCTATCTTGGGCACTTCGGCAAAATCCATTGATAACGCAGAGGATCGGGATAAATTCTCTGCTATGCTGGATCGTATCGGAGTGGATCAGCCGGAATGGAGTGCTTTGACCTCGATGGACGACGTAGAAAAGTTCATTGAGAGGGTAGGATATCCTGTCCTCGTACGTCCGTCTTATGTCCTTTCCGGAGCAGCGATGAATGTTTGCTCCAACGAGGAGCAACTGCATAAGTTCCTGCAACTGGCAGCCAAAGTGTCGAAAGAGCATCCTGTGGTTATTTCCAAGTTCATGACCAATACCAAAGAAGTGGAGATGGATGCTGTTGCGCGCGACGGAGAGATAATAGCATATGCTATCTCCGAGCATGTGGAGTTTGCCGGAGTCCATTCAGGCGATGCTACGATCATGTTCCCCGCGCAGAAACTATATGTAGAGACCGTACGCCGTATTAAACGTATTTCCGGTCGGATAGCGCGTGAACTGAATATCTCCGGACCGTTCAATATCCAATATCTGGCGCGGGAGAATGAGATCAAAGTAATCGAGTGTAATCTTCGTGCCTCACGGTCGTTCCCGTTTGTGAGCAAAGTGCTGAAGATCAATCTCATAGACCTCGCAACACGTATCATGCTTGGTTTGCCTATCGAACGGCCCCACAAATCGCTCTTTGATTTTGACTATGTGGGAGTAAAGGCCTCGCAGTTCTCTTTTAACCGGCTTCAGGATGCCGATCCTATACTGGGAGTGGACATGGCTTCTACCGGCGAAGTGGGATGCCTTGGAGAAGACGCAAGTTGTGCGCTCCTCAAATCGCTGTTATCGGTAGGAATGCGTATCCCTAAGAAGAATATTCTTTTTGCCATAGGCGGGCCGAAACAGCGCGCGCATCTTCTGGATGTTATCAAGAGACTTGTGCAACGCGGCTATACCATCTACGCCACGGGAGGTACAAGTGAGTTCCTCAACGGGGTAGGCGTGCCTAATATCCGGGTGTACAAGAAAGAGCATTTGGATGAATTCGGCCAGCTGAAACAACCGATTGTCTCTAATCTGATGCATAACAAACAGATTGAGCTGTTTGTAGGCATACCTGTAGATACCTTGGCGGACACGGTGCATGACAGTTATTACCAGATGCGGCGTACGGCGGTGGACCTCAATATACCGTTGATTACCAACGCCCGGTTGGCAGAGGCATTCATCAATGCTTTTCTTGATGTGCCGCTGGATACGCTTGCTATCAGAGAGTGGAGCGAGTATAAGTAATCCGTAATTTTAATTCGTAATTCGATATAATATGAACGCATTAACATCAACCAATTTTTCTTTTCCCGGTCAAACGAGTGTCTATCATGGCAAAGTACGTGATGTCTATTTCATTGGTGACAACCTGCTTTGTATGGTGGCTACAGACCGCATCTCTGCTTTTGACGTCATTCTGCCGGAGGGAATCCCCTTCAAGGGACAGATCCTCAACCAGATTGCGGCTAAGTTTTTGAATGAGACGAGGGATATAGTGCCTAACTGGCTGTTGGCGACACCGGATCCGATGGTTTCTATCGGCTATCGTTGCAAGGGCTATCCGGTTGAAATGATTGTACGCGGCTACCTCTGTGGCTCTGCCTGGAGGGCATACAAAGCCGGTGCAAGGGAGATATGCGGGGTTAAACTGCCGGATGGGATGAGGGAGAATGAGAAGTTCCCGACTCCTATTATCACACCTACTACCAAAGCGGAGATTGGTACCCATGACGAGGATATCTCCCGCGAAGAAATCCTTGCGCGCGGATTGGTGCCGGAGAATGAGTACAGGCAGATAGAGCAGTATGCATTGGCGCTCTTTGCCAGAGGTCAGGAGATAGCAGAGAAGCATGGACTCATCCTGGTTGACACCAAATATGAGTTTGGTTCGTGCAACGGAAAAGTGATGCTGATGGATGAGGTGCATACGCCTGATTCAAGCCGCTATTTCTATGCCGACGGCTATGCGGAACGCTTTGAAGCGGGAGAACCGCAACGCCAGCTCTCCAAAGAGTTCGTCAGAGAATGGCTGATGGAAAATGGTTTCCAAGGTAAGGCAGGACAACAAGTGCCTGAAATGACGCCAGCTATCGTTCAATCGATCACGGATCGTTATGTGGAACTGTACGAAGGTATTACAGGGGACGCGTTCGTGAAAGAAGAGACCTGTGATTTAGCAACACGCATTGAGAATAATATCAATGCTTATCTGAAGAAATAAATTTAAGTCTGTTTATTTAAGGAATATTTATGGCAGGTTTTTTTGGATCAATTAGTACTACTCCCTGTGCTGCGGATGTATTCTATGGAACCGATTATCATTCGCATTTAGGCACACGCCGTGGCGGAATGGCTACTTTTGATAAGGAAACGGGGCATTTCAACCGGGTGATACACTCTATTTCCCAGGCTTCCTTCCGAACCAAGATGGAGGATGAATTGCCGAAATTCATTGGCAATGCAGGAATCGGAATTATCTCGGACACGGATGCTCAACCGCTTCTGTTCAATTCGCATCTCGGGCGTTTTGCGCTTTCTACGGTGGGTAAGATTGCTAATCTGGATGCGCTGGCGGAAGAGGCTCTGGAGTGCAATATGCATCTGTCGGAGTTTTCTTCGGGAAAGGTTAATCCTACGGAGTTAGTAGGGCTGATGATTATTCAGAAACCTACGCTGGAAGAAGGAATACGCTATGCGCAGGAGAAAATCAAAGGCTCGCTCTCTTTGATGCTTCTTACCGAGAACGGCATTGTGTGCGCGAGGGATCTGTGGGGACGGACGCCTTTGATCATCGGACAGAAGGAAGGGGCTTTCTGTGCGGCAAGTGAACCGTCTTCTTTTTACAATCTCGGTTTTACCAGGCTCCGGGATCTGGGACCGGGTGAGATTGTGCGTCTGTACGCCGATAGAGTGGAGTTGCTTGTGCCGCCTATGCCGGACCATATGCAGATATGTTCGTTCTTATGGGTTTACTACGGTTTCCCTACTTCCTCATTCGAAGGACGTAATGTGGAGGATGTCAGAAACTATATCGGTTTCGCAATGGGAAAAGAAGATGACACCCGGGTGGATTGCTGTTGCGGCGTGCCGGATTCGGGTATCGGTATGGCTATCGGGTATTCGGAGGGGCATAATGTGCCGTACCGACGCGCTATATCAAAATATACGCCTACATGGTCACGATCGTTCATGCCGACCAATCAGAACATGCGCAGCCTGGTGGCTAAAATGAAATTGATCCAGAATAACGCTATCTTGCGCGACAGAAGGGTGTTGCTTTGCGACGATTCTATCGTGCGGGGAACGCAACTGAGGGATAACACACGCTGTCTGCTGGACGGAGGAGCCAAAGAGATACATATGCGTGTGGCGTGTCCTCCGCTCGTGTACGGGTGTCCGTTCATCAATTTCTCGGAGTCCAAGTCTGTGATGGAACTTATCACGCGGCGTGTTATTGCGGAACTGGAAGGACAGGAAGCAGCCGCTGACGATGAGAGAGTAAAGGCTTATACTGTTACTGATTCGGAGGAATACAAGCGGATGGTGGATTGTATTGCTGAAAAGTTCGGGCTGCAGTCGCTGCGTTTTACCAAGTTGGAGACCCTCATACGGGCTATCGGATTGCCGCGCAGCCATGTCTGTACCCATTGCTTCGACGGATCCTCCGCGCACACATTGTGAATTGTGAATTGTGAATTGTGAATTGTGAATTTTGAATTATATATGCAAGTATCTAATCGTATTTTTAAGATTGAAGCCTCGCAGAGCCTGGTCATGGCTGCTCGTGCGAAGGCGATGAAAGCCGCAGGTGTCGATGTGGTTAGTATGTCTTTGGGGGAACCGGATATGGATACTCCGGAACATGTACGTCGCGCCGCTCAGGAGGCGGTGGACAACCATTGGTCGCATTATGGTCCCGTAGCAGGTATTCCGGCTTTGAGAGAAGCGGTTGCGGGCTATCAGAACTCAATCACGGGAAATGCTATCCCCTGGATTGCGGATGATGTGCTGGTGTCGGCGGGAGCTAAAATGGCTATTTATAACGCCATACAGGCTGTAGTCAACCCCGGAGACGAGGTAGTTATTCCTACGCCCAGTTGGGTTAGTTATAGCGAGATGGTAAAACTGGCGGAAGGTGTTGTAGTGCCTGTACAGACGGATTTCGAGAACCGCTATTGTCTGACGCCTGCGCAACTGAGAGCGGCTCTTACGCCTAAAACACGCATGGTCATTCTCTGTTCGCCGAATAACCCTACGGGCAGTGTCTATTCGGGAGAGGAGTTGGACGCGCTGGTGAATGTATTACGCGATTTTCCGGAGGTCTATATCCTTTCCGATGAGATTTATAACGAATTAGCGTACGGAGTTGTTCCTCCTTCCTTCTCGCATTTCTCGGACTTGGCGGAGCGCCTTATCATCATCAACGGAGTAAGCAAGGCCTATGCCATGACCGGCTATCGTCTGGGTTGGCTTATGTCTAAAAACAAAGCTTTTGTCAATGCCTGCATCCGCTTGCAGGGACAACAAATCACATGCGCAACCATGATTGCGCAAAAAGCAGCGGAGGCGGCTCTGACAGGAACGAAGGAGTGTGTGGAAGAAATGAGACAGATCTTCGCGAAACGCCGGGAACTGATTTGTTCGCTTGCGCAGAAGATACCGGGACTCAAGTTCCATGAACCGCAGGGGGCGTTCTATCTCTTCCCCGATGTAAGTGCATGGGGTACGGGAGACGAAGTGGCGGAGCGCTTGTTGGAAGAGGCGCATGTAGCGGTTGTGCCCGGTTCCGCGTTCGGATGCCCGAACTGCATCCGGCTCTCTTATGCCATCAGCGAGGAAGAGATACGGACTGCCATGGATAGAATTGCAAACCTCTTAAATAATTGGGAAAAATGACCATACACCAATTTCTTCCCCCCTTCAAGGGGGAGTCGGAGGGGGCTTTCACTTCCTCCCTTTGGGCGGGAATTCTCATCGCTATCGCAGGGTGGGGGTTTCTCGCCAACCCGGTCTTGGGTATGTTCTTGTTCTGCGTGGGACTGATTGCGGTGGTCAAATACCGCGCAAAGTTATACACGGGAACGGCAGGATTTCTGACTTCCTGGAAAGAGTTGCTGCCTCTCTTGTTAATCCTGCTGGGTAATATTATCGGCTGTCTGGCAGTAGCATCCATCTCCCTTTTCTCGCCTTTGGCGCTGCCGGAAGCGGCAACGAAGGTTATTACGGCGCGTCTTGAGACAGGATGGCTCGGAACAGGATTTCTGGCGATAGGATGCGGTTTGTTGATGTCGCTGGCAGTGGATTTCGCAAGGCGGAACAGAGATTTCTCGGATTGGCTGCCGTTGCTATTCGCAGTGCCGGCATTCATCCTATGCGGTTTCCCGCACTGTGTCGCGGATGCGTTTTATTGCTGCGTTTATCTGCTTAATGCCACCGACATCTCCTGGGGGCCAGTGATTGCGTATTACGCTTCTATCGTCTTGGGTAATTTCGTCGGCTGCAACCTCTACCGCCTTTTCACCTCCCCTTCCGTCCCCAAAAACTCCTAACCCCAACTCCTAACCCCAACTCCTAACCCCAACTCCTAACCCCAACTCCTAACCCCAACCCAAATCCCTCCTCCAACTTCCCCCCCTCCAACTCAACCCCTAACTTTCAAAAAAATATTTATCCCTGCGCCACGCCCCGCCGCGTGGCGTTTTTTTTACTCCAAAATTTGCATATTCCAAAAATTTGTTGTATCTTTGCAGCGAATTTGAAATTCAATGCTGCAAATTTGCGTGTAAATGACTGAAAATGTGGTATTTGTGCCGTATGTATGTTATATAAAGTCTAGGACTTACTGCTAACCGACCTTACGCGGGTCTTATTTAGGGTCTTATTTAGAGAACAAAACTATGTCTGTGCATTTGAAAACAAAGGTTATTAACCGTTTGAAATGGGACGGATTTGAGTTTGTCTCACTTCCGCGGTCAGCTACGCCTCATAAACGGGGTGTACACTATTTCCGTTGCTATATGGGTGTGGAGGCCTTGTGGGGTGCGGTGGACATGGTGAAAGAGGGGCGCAGGTGCAAGAAGCGCATCGTGGTAAGACCTTCGCGTTTTCGGAGAGGATTGCATGAGTTATATACGTTCCATTTCCCGAAACACTGGTCTGCGGCGTGCGTAGCAAACCGCGAACTCATCAAAGAAGCACAAAGACAGGCGCATGCACTCGAACACGACCATTCCATAGAAGCACTCGAATGGCGCGTGCGGTTCTTTAACCATTATTTCCGGGTTTTCAAAGGCGGCGCCAAGCCCGAACCGGGTATGAAACCGTACTCGCGTTTCTACCAATATACCTACGTGGCTATCTACCGCCAACTCCAAGCGGAGCGGAAGAAAGCGCAAGAACCGGAGCCCGTTTCCTTTGAACCCATAGAGCCGGAGCAACCTTTCCGCTTGAAGAGACATGTAATACAAGCCGACCGGAACACGATTTTAGAGGTCTTTTCCAAGCGGGATGGTGAGGATTGGATGGCAAGTTTGCCGCCTCCGATATAAATGTAGTTATTCATTTGGGCACACAAATTTTGCATTTTTTTGTACAAAAATTTGCTCAAATCAAAAAAATGTAGTACCTTTGCAGTCGCAATGGATTAACAACCGTTGCAGGTCGACTCTTAGACCTCAAAAATTGGAGGACATATTAGATAAGGCGTCTTAGGCACTTTGTTTTGGTTTCCTGGAATCTCGCAAATTCTATCTCATCCAAAACACTGCAGCACGAGGATGTCCATGGTGTGTATATTAGATGCGCTCCTTAGTGGCGTAAATATACATACAGCGTGGGCTATAGTGTTGCTTGTTCTGATGAGAAGGCAATGCGAGAGCCTCAGGAAACGGAACAGCAATATTGCAGTCCCGCTTTTTTATTTGTATATAAGCAGAACGGAGAAAGCCGAAAATCCGCGACAGAGTAGGCGATTAACTAAAAACGAAGAGGCGATGTTATAACTGCCAAAAATTGTATGAAAAACTACAAGTTCCTCACTTTGATTGTTGTATTGGGGCTTGCGTTTACAAGTTGCAAGACAGCGCTTAATGTACCGCTGGTCCAACCCAAACAACAGCTTTTCGGTCAAGAGCGAATGGAGTTTATCGGCTTTAAGAATCTGCCGCCCAAGAACAAAACGCTCGAAAATTTCGGTATGCAGTTGGAGCGCGCGCACATTGCGGTCAACCGGCAGGATTTCTACATGGGTGTCTATTCTTTCCAAGAATTAGAGGTCTATAAATCCTCCATGAGGTATGTGTCATTTGTGGACATCGAGAAAATCTCCTCCACTTACAACGACGGCATTAATGACAATCCCAGTTTGACCACATGGGGATGGTTTATGGCGGGTTTTACGGTCTTTACCTTACCGATGGTTTATGTGCCCATGATCGTTTGTGGTAACAAGGATTACTGCCAATTGTCAGTAAATCTCAAATGCAAACTGTATGTCTATGACACGGTGAAAAAAGAGATTGTCCTGACCACTCCGATCGACTATCAATGGGCAGAGACCTACAAAGGTCAGTACACGCACAAAGACACCAACCGCGATGCCATCAACGACAGCAACCAGGCTCGCATCTACAACGAACTGCTGGACTATTACGCTCGCGCGTATAATTTTATTGAAACATTGAAATAACCACATTAACCTTTTAAAATATATATTGTTATGAAAAAGTCATTTTTACTGCTCGCTCTATTGAGCGCTTTCATGTTCACCAACGCAGAAGAGTACTGTGACATGGGTTTCTGTTTCGAACTTGGCAAATTTCAAGCAAAGACCTACAGAACCGCTGATGACGAGCCTTACATGATTAAGGCGAACCAAGGCATGTTTACCGCTATGTCGATCACCAAGAACTGGCAGCCCGAGTTATTGTCCACGGAAGAGAGGGTAGATTTTCTCAAAGCCCGGTTGGACAAAGCATTGGCAGATCAGACTCGTAACTCCATGGTGTTTTATTCCATCAAATTCACAGAAGAGGAGGAGAATTTAGGTATGATCAAGGCGCATTGCCTAACCGGATTTGCAAAAATCGGTTTTGGGGCTACGCAATATAAATTCTATTTGTTCGAGAAAGATAATATCATTTATTGTGCCGAGTTTTCCACTCCTGGCGGCAAGAAGGGTTTCGAGAAAGCATTCCGTACTATGATTGATTCATTCTATATGCCACAGTAAACCCACAATTCCTATTTATCTGCAAACCACTTTTTATGTGTGAGCCGGCGCTTCCTGCGTCGGCTTTTTTGCCTTTAAATGCCTATATTAGGATATAAAATGCACTTTTTTTGAAAAAAAAGTACGATTTCTTTGGTCATGTCAAAAAAAAGTAGTAATTTTGCAGGCTTTTTCGCGTGAACGTGCATAATGCATGTGCGGAAAGGCGCATAAAACAATAATTATTAATCGTCGAGTCGGGCAGTGGATAACGTAGGGAAACGCCCGTAAATCGAAAGTCATAAAGGATGTCTGTCGGCTCGGCCTAAAACAAACAAAATTAATGGAATACAATTCGTACAAGACAGTGTCGGTTAACAAAGCTACCGCAAAGAAAGAATGGGTAGTTATCGACGCTGAGGGCCAGATTCTGGGCCGTATGTGCACCAAGGTAGCGAAACTGCTCCGTGGTAAGTACAAACCGTCTTTCACTCCGAACGTGGACTGTGGAGACAACGTAATCATCGTGAATGCTGCAAAAGTACAGCTGACCGGCAACAAATGGAACGACCGCGTTTACGTACGCTACACCGGTTTCCCGGGCGGCCAGCGTGAGTTCACTCCGGCTGACCTGATGGCCAAAGGCGCAGACAAACTCGTTCGCCGCGTAGTAAAAGGCATGCTGCCTAAGAACCGTCTCGGCGCTCGTCAGATCACCAACCTTTATATCTTCGAAGGTCCGGAGCACAATATGCAGGCTCAACAACCGAAACAAATTGATATTAACACACTGAAATAATAGAAGCACATGGAAACAGTTAATGCATTAGGACGTCGTAAAGAGGCAGTAGCCCGCGTTTACGTAAATGAAGGTGCCGGCAAAATCGTGATCAACGGCCGTGACATCGAGACTTATTTCCCGTCTTCTATTCTCCGCTATATCGTTCTCCAGCCGCTGAACAAACTCGGCGTAGCAGAGAAATACGATATCAAGGTAACCCTTGACGGCGGCGGTTTCAAAGGTCAGGCAGAGGCACTGCGTCTCGCTATCGCACGTGCTCTGGTTAAGATCAATCCGGAAGACAAGACCGCTCTGAAGGCAGAAGGCTTCATGACTCGTGACGCTCGTGAGGTTGAGCGTAAGAAACCGGGTCAGCCGAAGGCTCGTAAGCACTTCCAGTTCAGCAAGCGTTAAGCTTTTGGTTTTTTATTGGAGATTTTGGCTTTTCTGTTCGGTCATTATGGTCACCATAACTCCCTTACAGCAAAAACCAAACTCTCACAATAAAAATTTCAAAATGAACTCCAAACTTGACCCATTGTCAAGTTGTTTCTGTGAGTCAAACGCCCATGCGTGCGTGTATAATATTATAAGGAATACGCGTGAAAGGCTCACAGAGATATAAGGAGATTAAATAATTATTTAACAACTAAAACAAATCAAATGAGAACAAATTTTGATCAACTTCTCGAGGCAGGCGCACATTTCGGCCACCTCAAACGTAAATGGAATCCGGCAATGGCTCCGTACATCTACATGGAGCGCAACGGTATTCACATCATCGACCTCAACAAAACAGCTATCAAAATCGACGAGGCTGCAGAGGCATTGAAGAACCTGGCACGCAGCGGCCGCAAAGTGCTCTTCGTAGGAACGAAGAAACAGGCACAGGAAGTAGTAGCTGCTCATGCACAGGAGGTAGGTATGCCGTATATCACCGAGCGTTGGGCAGGCGGTATGTTGACTAACTTCCCGACCATCCGCAAGGCAGTCAAGAAAATGAGCCAGATCGACAAGATGGCTTCCGACGGCACGATGGACAACATGTCCAAACGCGAGAAACTGCAGATCACCCGCCAGCGCGAGAAACTGGAGAAGAACCTGGGTTCTATCGCAGACATGACCCGTCTCCCGAGCGCTGTATTCGTAGTGGACGTTATGCAGGAGCATATCGCTGTTGCTGAAGCCAACCGTCTGGGTATTCCTGTATTCGGTATCGTAGATACCAACTCGAACCCGAACAATATCGATTTCGTGATCCCCGCTAACGACGATGCCACCAAGGCTATTGACGTCATCCTGGGCGCAGTATGCGAGGCTATCAAAGAAGGTCTCGAGGAGCGCAAGGTAGAGAAGGCCGACGAGGAGGCTTCTGCAGAGCAGGCTGCTTCCGAGGCACCGGCTCCTAAAGAGCGCCGCCAGCGTATCCGCAAAGCCGCTCCGAAAGCAGAAGAGAAACCTGCTGAGAACAAAGAAGAGGCTGCAGAATAATCGTACATCGTAAATCATTAAATCGTAAATTAGTATGGCTGTAACATTAGCAGATATCAAGAAATTACGCGACATCACCGGTGCCGGAATGATGGACGTAAAGAAAGCTCTGGAAGAAGCGAACGGCGATTTTGAGGTGGCGAAGGACCTGCTCCGCAAGCGCGGACAGGCGATCGCAGCAAAACGCTCCGACCGTGAGGCTTCCGAGGGATGCGTGCTGGCAAAAGTGAAAGACGGTTTCGGCGCTATCGTAGGCGTTAAATGCGAGACCGACTTCGTAGCTAAAAACGAGGATTTCGTAGCTATGGTAAAACTGATCCTTGACGCCGCTTTGGATAACAAAGTGCAGAGCAAGGAAGAGCTGGCTGCTCTGAAGATCGGTAATTTCACCGTTGCTGAGATCATAACCGAGCGCTCCGGCGTGACGGGCGAGAAAATGGAGTTGGCAGACTACGCATGTCTGGAGGCTCCGGTTGTAGATGCTTACAACCACCTGGGTAACAAACTGAGCTCGCTCGTAGCAGCAGCTGAAGGGGCAGACCATGAGACCGTTCACGGAATCTCGATGCAGGTTGCCGCTATGGCTCCTATCGCGCTTGACGCAGACCATGTTGCCGAGGAAGTAAAGCAGCATGAGCTGGCGGTAGCTATCGAGAAGACCAAACAGGACGAGATCAACAAAGCTATCGAGAACGCACTGCGCAAAGCAGGTCTGAACCCTGCTCACTGCGACAGCGACGATCATATCGCTTCGAACACCACCAAGGGCTGGCTGACTGAGGAGCAGGCACAGATTGCCCGCGACATCCGCGCCAAAGTGCCGGCAGAGGCAGAAGCAAACCTTGCTAACCAGGCTAAGAAGATCGAGATGATCGCACAGGGACGTCTGGGTAAGTTCCTCAAAGAGAACACTCTCGTTGAGCAGGCTTATATCATGAGCGAGTCCAAAGAGCTCGTGAAGGACGTTCTCAAAGCAAAAGGCGTGACAATCCTTGATTTCCGCCGCATCACATTATCCGCAGAATAATGAAGTAATTCATGAAAACATTTTGGAAGATATGTGGATGGGGAGCGCTAGCAATAGTGCTCCTCTTTGCATTGATACTTGCCCTTTCTCCGGTAGCAACGCATATCGTTAATACAAAGGGCGAAGAGATAGTAGGCCGGCAACTTCACGCCGACCAAGTAGTAATCAACCCCTTCTGGGGAGGAGTCAGTATCAGCGGCTTCCAATGCAAGGAACCCAACGGCGAGACGGATTTTGTGTCCTTTAACCGTCTCTATGTCCAGATAGCCTGGCCTCAGTTGATAGCCAAGCGGGTGAAGATACGCGCTATTCATCTGGACGGATTCAACGGACAGGTTCTGAAAACAAACGACAAACTCAATTTCTCCGACATCATTGAGCGGTTCTCCAGGAACGATTCGATTCCGGAAGAACCCAAAGACACTACATCCGGCGGATGGAAAGTGTTCCTGGATGATATCCGGATCAACAACAGTTCGGTCCGCTATCGCGATGTCATCTCCGACAAGCAATGGAAACTGGAGGATATCTCGCTCCGTGTGCCGGGTCTTTATTTCGACAACACGCAGACCAATGCCGGCCTGGAGTTCGGTCTCCCAACCGGCGGAAGGGTAGGTATCATAGCCGGATACAAGATGCAATCCAACCGCTATGCGGTGAACGTACGGCTTTATGACGTACACACAGACGTAGTGCTGCCGCTGGTACAGGATTATCTCAATGTGAGCGGTCTCGGCGCCAAACTGAACGGCTCGGTACATGTGGACGGCAGTCTGGATAACATCACGAACATACAGCTGCGAGGCGGTCTCTCGATGTCAGGTATGAGTATTCGTGACACCCATAACGACGAAGTGGCTGCGATGGACGAGCTGCGTATAGTAGTCAACCGCGGCGATTTGAATACCAATACTTTCATTCTGGATTCTCTCTTCATCACCGGCATTACCGGCAATTACGAAGTGCATGAGAACTGGAACACGCTATCCCGGTTGATGAAGAAAGACGAGGCAGAAACAGAAGCGGAGGAAGAAGAAACACCTTCCGATACCATTGTTCCGGAACAGCCCAAGTCTGCATCCAAACCGCTGGTATGGATGGCAAAGAAGGTGAAAATCACCGGTCATGACCTGACCTACCATGATTATTCGATGAAAGACGAATGGGAATATGCGATTAAGACGCTGACCGTGGACGGATCGAATATTGCAACCAACGGCAGGAACAGCATCAAACTGAATGCCACCCTGACATCCGATGCGCAATTAGACCTCGATTTCACAGGCGGACCGGATATGGCGAACCAGGACACACGGGCGGATTTGAAACTGAAAGGAGTGAATATCAGCGATTTCAGTGCGCTCTGTCGCAACTATACGGGGTATCCTATTGAAGGCGGTGATTTGAGCGTAGTCAGCCATCTGGATGTGGTATCGGGAGCCGTGAACGGAACGAACCGGATTATCATTGACCACCCGAAAATAGGCAAAAAAGAGAAGTTCAGCAAGGCGAAATACAAGAACATTCCTGTGCGCCTGGGCTTTAAAATGCTGACTTCAGCACAAGATATGATCGTATTGGATGTACCTGTTTCCGGCAACGCCAGGAATCCTAAATTCAGTTTCCGCAAAGTGGTAGGACGCGCCCTGCTGAAGGTCTTCTTCGGACCGCTGATGGGTGTGAACGACCGCAAATCTGTCAGCGAGGAAGAAATGGAAGAAATGCAGGAACTGTTAGGCGAAGATACCATCCCTCAAATGCCGCAAGATTCTATGGAAATGAACGAAAATGAAGAAAATAGATAAGAAAATCTATAATTCTCTTGCGTATGTGAAATTATTGTAGTATCTTTGTACACTTTTTATACAATATTAAGGAAAAAACATAAATTTTAGTAAATCGAAATGAAAAAGATCATGTTTGCAGTTACCGCATTTGTTTGCTGTGCGCTCTCTGCATGTGCAGACAATGACAAAATCATTACCTTTGAGCAACTCCCTGCAGCCGCTCAGGAATTGGTGCAACAATATCAGGATGTAGCCAATATTGCATATGTGAAGCTGGATTCGGAACTCTTTGGAGACAAATATGAGGTGCGCTTCAATGACGGCAAAGAGTTTGATTTTGAAGAAGACGGTACACTCCGTAAGGTGGATTATAAATTGGAAGCAGTTCCCGAGGCACTTGTACCCGAAGTGGTACGCCAGCAAATAAGCGCTTCTTTCCCGCAAACTTTCATCGTAGAGTGGGGAAAGGACGATTGGGGATGGAAAGCCGAACTGAATAATAAACTGGAGATTAAGTTCAACCGCAAATTAGAAATGCGCGGTCTGGACGACTAATGCATATTCCGGCAGACATCGCATTGCCCGCAGATAGGGGCATTGTTCTCTCCGAAATAAGCAAGCAACACTTGCTCGCGGCAGAACTGGTTCTGCTCGGCATACTCCAGCATTGCATTTAGTTTAGATACATAACGCGTCCTGCGTTCTTCGAAGATAGCGGGCGAGAGGTAGATTTCTGCCTCTCGCTCGTTTGTCATATAGAGGCTGCTGCCAACAGACCGTGGGATATACGTGATTATTCCCCGTTGCGCCAGAGAAACGAGCAACTGGTGGGTATCTTTATTATCCGCTTCACGGACGTATTGCAGGTCGGTATAGATACCGGAATACGAACGCATCAGTACATCCAACAGTTCGGCTTGTTCGCGAGAAAGATTGTAATCTCCCAATTCGTGTCTGGGGACATGAATCTGTACACGAGGCTGGGTCTCATATTCCTCTTCAAAATCAATATACCCGGCTTGCGTGAGAATATGCAGGGCAGAGTAGGCTTGTATAACCGGCAGTTTCATCACATGGCACAACTCATCCATATGCAATGCAAAGCGGTGTCCCAAGCCGCTTCCGGCGCCAATCTGCAGAAAATCCATTGTCTTATGGTACACTTGCTCCACAAACTCCTTCGGGGGATAGGTATCGATGATGCGTTTCTTGGTCTTGGCTTTGTCTTCCTGTTCGTTGAATAGCAAAACGGCATAAGCTGTCAGACCGTCTCTTCCCGCTCTTCCTGCCTCCTGGTAATAGGACTCGATGGTGTTCGGCAAGTCCACATGGATGACGAGCCGTACATCCGCTTTGTCGATACCCATGCCGAAAGCGTTGGTGGCTACGATAACCCGTGTCTTTCCCGTTTTCCATGCTTCCTGCCGTGCATTGCGCTCTTGGGTAGTCAATCCAGCGTGATAGAAATTTACCATTTTATCATTTACCATTTGGTCATTTATATGACCATTTAGCCATTCTGCTAATTCTTGTGCGCGTTTGCGGTTGCGGACATAGACGATGGCGGAGCCGGGGACACGTGAGAGGATATGCGCCACTTGTTCCGGCTTGTTGTCCGTGCGGCGTACAACATATACCAGGTTCTCGCGGTGGAAAGACTTACGCAGGACGTTATGTTCCTCAAAGCCTAATTTATCCTGTATATCCTCTATTGTCTCCGGCGTGGCGGTAGCTGTAAGTGCCAATACGGGGACCCCGGGCAGCAACTCCCGTACTGCGGCTATATTCAGATAAGAAGGTCTGAAATCATATCCCCACTGGGAAATACAATGTGCTTCGTCCACCGCAAGCAAACCGATAGGCAATTGTGCCAACCGTTTGCGGAATTCTTCGCTTTCCAGCCGTTCCGGCGAACAATAGAGGAAATGGTACGGTCCGTAAAGACAATTATCCAATGCTACGCGCTGCTTGTCCCAACTCATGCCGGTATAGACCGCCGCCGCATGAATGCCTCGTTTCTGCAGGTTCTCCACCTGGTCTTTCATGAGTGCAATGAGCGGTGTGATCACCAGACACAGTCGCTTCCCGGGATCCTTGTTTGCCATGACAAGAGTAGGAACCTGAAAACAGATACTCTTGCCTCCTCCTGTGGGCATAAGAGCCAAGGTGTCGCGGCCGGCAAGTACGGAATCAATGATCTCCGCCTGAAGAGGGCGGAAATCATTGTATCCGAAATAAGTATGTAGCGCTTCGCGCGGAGTCATTCTCAATAGTCAATTAACAGATTCGTGTCAATGCTGTGCGGACACGGCGGAGGGTTTCCTCTTTTCCGAGGATATCGGTGATATTCCAGATATGCGGTCCGCGGGCGGCACCTACCAGACAGATACGGAAAGCATTCATGACGATACCTACGCCGTACTCTTTGCTCTCTATCCAAGGCATTACCACGTCGTCCAGATGCCAATGGACTATTTTCTCATTTTCACATTTTTCTATTTCCTCATTTTTGTGCCAGTCCTCTTCTGAGACTGTTTCGAGGAGGGCGAGGAGTTCCTGCATGTGCTTCGGCGAGTCTTCCTTCCAGCGTTTCTTGAGCGATTTCTCATCGTACTCGGTAGGTGCTACAAAGAAGAAATTAACCTGTTCCCAGAGTTCGGGGACGAAGTTCACGCGGTCTTTGACCAAGCCGATGATCTTGGCTATTTCTTCATTATTACGTAATGACGTGATTTCGTTATTACGAAGTTTTTCTTCGAGCACGGGCATAAACATCTCAGCCAACTCTTCATTGGAGCGGAGTTGGAGGTATTGGTGGTTGAACCATTTGCCTTTTTCGTAGTCGAACTTGGCACCCGATTTGGACACACGGTCGAGGGAGAAATCCTTGATCAGTTCGTCCATGGTGTACATCTCCTGATCGCCGCTTCCGTGCCATCCAAGAAGAGCCAGGAAGTTAATTACCGCTTCCGGCAGGTATCCGCTCTCGCGATAGCCGGAAGAGACGGTGCCGTCTTTCTGGTTGTGGAACTCCAGCGGGAATACCGGGAAGCCGAGACGGTCGCCGTCGCGTTTGGACAGTTTGCCGTTCCCGTCCGGCTTGAGCAGCAGTGGCAGGTGGGCGAACTGAGGCATCGTATCTTCCCATCCGAAAGCGCGGTAAAGCAGCACATGGAGTGGGGCAGAAGGCAGCCATTCCTCGCCGCGGATCACATGGCTGATCTCCATCAGGTGGTCATCCACAATATTCGCCAAATGGTATGTGGGCAGATCATCTGCCGACTTGTAAAGCACTTTGTCGTCCAGGATATTGGAGTTGATCACCACTTCGCCGCGGATGAGATCATGTATATGCACGTCCTCGTCCGGCTCTACTTTGAACCGAACCACGTATTTCTCGCCTTTGTCCAGCAAGGCTTGCACTTCGTCTGCACTCATTGTCAGCGAGTTACGCATCTGCATGCGTGTGCGGGCATCGTATTGAAAATTAGGGATCTCCGCACGTTTGGCATCCAGTTCCTCCGGCGTGTCAAATGCGATATAGGCATGCCCTGAATCCAGCAGCTGTTTCACATACTGGTGGTAGATCTCGCGACGCTCGGACTGGCGGTACGGACCATGCGAGCCTACGGCTTCGATTTCTTTGGTGCCTTTCTTCAGACGCAGGCCTTCGTCAATACCGATACCCAGCCAGTCCAGAGCTTCCAAAATATACTCCTCTGCGCCCGGCACAAAGCGTGTGCTGTCCGTATCTTCGATACGCAACAACATGTCGCCTCCGTGTTGGCGGGCAAACAAATAATTGTACAAAGCGGTACGAACACCGCCGATGTGTAGTGCGCCGGTAGGTGACGGCGCAAAGCGAACTCTTACTCTTCTTTCCATATTTTTATTATTATTCAATTATTCAGTTATGCGGTATGTTCCTTCAGGAACGAATCTTTAAATCCAAGGAAATACAGGATTCCGTCCAAACCAACCGTTGAGATTGCCTGACTGGCACTCTCTTTTACCTTCGGTTTGGCATGGAACGCAATACCCAGCCCGGCTTTGCCCAGCATCTGTAGATCGTTGGCACCGTCGCCCACGGCTATCACTTGCGCACGGTCGATATGCTCCACTTGCGCTATCAGTTCCAGCAGCTCCGCCTTGCGGCGCGCATCGACCACATCGCCTATATAGCGTCCGGTGAACTTGCCGTCCTGCTCCTCCAACTCGTTGGCATAGACGTAATCCACGCCGAACCGCTCCTGCAGGTATTTGCCTACGAAAGTGAATCCTCCGGAGAGGATAGCGATCTTGAATCCGCAGCGTTTGAGAATGCTGAACAGACGATCGGCTCCTTCGGTGATAGGCAGGTGGTCGATGATGTCTTGTTTGGCACTTGTGTCCAGTCCTTTGAGCAACGCCACACGACGTGTGAAACTCTCCTTGAAATCGATCTCACCGCGCATGGCAGAGAGTGTGATGGCTCTCACTTGTTCGCCCACACCGGCGCGCTCTGCCAGTTCGTCTATCACTTCCGTCTGGATGAAGGTTGAATCCATGTCCACGCAGATCAGCCGTCTGTTGCGGCGGAACATATCGTCGCGCTGGAAAGAGATGTCGATCCCTTCTTCTTTGGAGACCTCCAGCAGTTCGCGTTGCAGCGCCTCGCGGTCAGGGAGATTTCCGCGCAGAGAGAACTCGATACACGAATGGCGTTTCTCTGCCGGAACATCAATACTCGGGCGTTCGCTTAGCCTCAAGATATTGTCAATATTCAGTTGACGGTTTGCAAACAAAGCAGTCACTCGCGCTATGTGGCGCGCATTGATCTCTCGCGCCAACATGGTCACTACATAACGGTCCAGTTCCTGCCTGCCAACCCAAGCCGAATACTCTTCCTCGCTCAACGGCGTGAAGCGAACGATCATTTCCAGTTTGGAACAACAGAAAAGCACTTCTTTGATCATGTCGCCGGAGGTGGAAGGATCGTCCACGCGGATGAGGATACTGAGGTTGAGCTGGTGGTGTAAATTGGATTGACCGATGTCCTGCACGAAGGCACCGTACTTGCCCAGCACTTCCGTAACCGCAGATGTCACACCCGGTTTGTCAAAACCGATGATGTTGATTAGTATAAATTCCCGTTCCATTTATCGTATGATTTTTGCAAACGTATGGAAAATGATTGTAAAATATTCTCCTATCGTTTGGTTGTTAATATATCGCATATTTAATTCTATTTTGGCAGGTATGATCTGCTCAATATATGTTTTGTCAGGATCCTCCGCCTTTGCCAATATGGAGTTCTCGTCTATGTATTCAATGGATGCATAGTCCGTTATTCCCGGCCGGACGGAGAGCACCTTTCTTTGTTCGGGTGTGTAAAGGTCAACATATCTGCGTACTTCCGGACGGGGTCCTACGAGTGACATATCGCCAATAAGCACATTCCATAATTGTGGCAGTTCGTCCAATTTGTATTTTCGTAAATAATATCCTGCATTCGTTATGCGGGCATCTCGTTCTCCGATAGTAATAAGACTCATCTTATCGGCTCCAATACGCATGGAACGGAACTTCAGCAATCCGAAGTCTTTGCCGTTTTTCCCCACCCGTAACTGGCGATAGAAGACTGGACCGGGGTCATCTATTACGATCCATAAACCGATGATGAGGCATAGGGGGGCGAGAACGACCAACCCAATGAAACTAAACACTATGTCACATAACCGTATCATCTGTGTGATAATATATCGGTGTAATTATCTATTATATATTCAATCTCTTCATCCGTCAAACGCGTATGCAACGGTAGTGTAATCTCGTTGACGAAGTGTGCATACGCATTAGGATAGTCCTTTATATCAAATCCCAATGCTTTGTATGCAGTCATCATCGGAAGGGGTTTATAATGGACGTTTGTTGCAATCCCGCGTTCAGCCATCTTCACAATGATCTCCTGGCGTGCCTCAAGGTCAGCCCCCGGAATGCGGGTTAAGTAGAGGTGACCGGATGAAAGATACGAATCCGTATAGTGCGGCAAAACCTCAATACCTAAAGGCTTGAAGGCAGTGTCATAACGCTCAATGATTTCGCGACGGCGTGCCAAGAGAGCAGGGTAGCGCTTCATCTGTACGAGCCCGATCGCCGCCATGATATCGGTCATATTGCATTTGTACCATGGACCGACAATATCGTATTCCCAACCACCGAGTTGGGTCTTGGCGAGTGCATCTTTGGATTGTCCATGGAGGGAATAGAGTTGCAACTGGTGGTATAATACTTCGTTATCTGCTCCAGGAATATTCCATGTAAGCGCTCCTCCTTCAGCGGTGGTGAAATTCTTCACTGCATGGAAACTGAAGGAGGTGAAATCTGCAATGGAACCCACCGTCCTGTTATGCAATGAAGCCCCGAAGGCATGTGCTGCATCGGCGCAGATGGTTATTCGGCCTATCTTTCGCTGCAATTCAGACGTAGGAGCAAAAAGCTGTTTCTTGCGTTCTACTATCTCAAAGAGTCGTTTGTAGTCGCAAGGGATACCCGCCAAATCCACCGGAATAATTGCTTTTGTACGCTTGTTGATGGCGGCTTCTACAGCGTTATAATCCATTTCCAGCGAGTCTTTCTGTGAATCAATAAAGACAATCTTGGCCCCCACATGATTTATGACTGAAGCCGAAGCAGTATAGGTGTATGCAGGAACAATCACCTCGTCCCCTGCGCCTATGCCTAATAACCGCAATGCCATTTCCATACATGCCGTAGCAGAGTTGAGGCATACCGCACGCTCGGTACCGATGTAAGTAGCAATCTGTCGTTCTAATTCTTTGGTCCTTGGACCTGTAGTGATCCAACCGGATAGGATTGCCTCTCGCACCTCATTTACTTCCGCCTCCGTCATATCAGGAGGAGAGAATGGGATATTATATCGTTTCATACGTATTTCTGCAATAATATTTCTATAATCCGTTCCGAGGTATGTCCGTCCCAAAGCGGTGGAATAGCACCTTTCTTCCATTTCCCGGCATATAGTGTTTGCAATGTCGGAGCGATATTTTTCGGATCCGTACCGATCAGTTCGTTGGTGCCGATAGTGCATGTCTCCGGGCGCTCGGTGTTGTCGCGCAGGGTGATACAGGGAACCCCCATGACCGTGGTCTCTTCTGTAATGCCGCCTGAATCCGTCACTACGGCACGAGCATGTTTTACCAGGTAGTTAAACTCCAGGTATCCTAACGGATCGATGGTGTACAGGTTTTCGGCATGGATACCTAAGTCCTTGAAAATACGTGCCGTACGGGGGTGAATAGGGAAGACGATAGGTTCGTTCTGTACGTTACTTGTGATTTGATTAATGAGGTTGCGCAGTTTATCAGCCTCATCTACGTTTGCCGGACGATGGAGGGTCATGACGATGTATTTTCCTTCCTGCAACTGCAGGTCGTCAAAGACAGCCGGTTTGTTAAACCGATGCTCATTAGCCCGCAGCGTGTCAATCATTACGTTACCTACAAAATGGATTCTCTCCTCCGTCACTCCTGCATTGCGCAGATTTTGGTTTGCTACTTCCGATGTAGTGAAATAGAAATCCGCCAGACAGTCTGTTACCATGCGGTTGATCTCTTCCGGCATGGTTAGATCCCAGGACCTGATACCCGCCTCTACATGCGTCACTCTCGTATTGAGTTTCTTGGCTACAATGGAACAAGCCATCGTGGATGTCACGTCTCCTACAACCAATACCAGATCCGTCGGGTGGGCGAGCAACTCTTTCTCAAAAGCTACCATGATAGCGGCGGTTTGTTCTGCTTGCGAACCACCTCCGCAACCCAGATTGGCATCCGGCATAGGGATGTTCAGTTCCTCAAAAAAGGTGTCGGACATGTTCTTGTCATAATGCTGCCCGGTATGAACGAGACGGTATTCGATCTCTTTTCCTTCTTTCTGCGCCTGCTGGATCGCATGGATCAGAGGGGCAATCTTGATAAAATTAGGCCGTGCTCCAGCAATTAGTGTAATATGCATAGTTTATTAATTTAATTGCGATAAAAAATCATATAATTTGCTTATCTGTTTTGGACGGTTGAATTTATTCCGGGCACACTCAATACAGTGTGTTCGAATGGTTTCTCTATCCTCTCTAATGACTGCTTTCTGAATATTTTGTGTTAATGTTGCATAGTCTTTGGAAGCCGATACCCATCCCAATTGGTTTCCCACCACTATTCGTGCTCCTTCTCCTTCTCCGGCAAATAAAATAGGCAAGCCTGCAGCCATAGATTCATAAATCTTAGAAGGTACTGCCCCATAGATATTTTTTACCAGCGGAATGAGTGTGCAATCATGTTTTGCCAAGACGGCAGGAATCTCATCCCTGCTGACTTTGCCATGATAGAAGATGCCTTTATTAGGGTGTGATGTAATGTATTGCTCTATTGCTTCTTGTTCTCCTCCAGCTCCGTATATATGGAATTCAGCATTCAAAACAGCAAAATCAATTTGCTCACATATGGATAATATCCCTTGCGCATAGCCCAACAGACCGGCATACACGATGCGCAATTTATCGCTCGGTTTTGCTGTTCCGATGGCATTAAACCGTTCGGGATTAACTCCGTTACGGAAGAGATAGGTTTGCTTAGCGCCATGTGTAGCAATATAGTCTACTATTTCTTGTGACTGCCCAATACATGCAGTAGAATGAGCATACAACCACCGTTCCAGCCATGCAAGGGTTTTGTAAATCATTCCGTCTCCACTAATCGCTCCCAATTCTTTGGCAGATAACGGCCATAAATCCGATACGTTCATGATCAGTTTAGCTCCGCATAATTTTGCTAATATCCAGGCAGAGACTGCCAGAGTAAGGGGGGGCGACTCCACAACGATGAAGTCATTCTTGCGTTTTCTCAAATAACGCAAACTGCATAGTATAGTAACGGAGAAAGATATCATACTCCATATGCGCGGCAGGGCTTTTCTGCTATTAGAGGCGTAGAGCCAATATCGCTTTACGGGAAGATCATCTACTATCTCCTCGCATGAGAAACAACCTTTATATTCCTCGAAAATTTTCCCCGTCGGGTAGTTAGGCATAGCAGTAAGAACAGATACATCTGCTCCTAATTGCTTTAAACCTGCGCACATCTCATACAATCGATTTTGAGGTGCACCCATTTCCGGTTTGTAATATTGTGTAATAACAGATAGTTTCATGCTATAAAAAACATTTTTCTTATTGTATTCAAACTCTCTTTACTCCATTTAGATTTCCGATCTTGATGAATGAGTCCGGTACTGATATTTCCTGTGTTGGCGATATGCAGGGTAGGGGTATAACGAACTTTCAATTGGGATTTTTTTATCAGTTCTGCCATATATATTTCTTCGCCGTACATGAATGTCGGATAATGCAGTTCCGGATAGTTTAGTACAAAGGCTTTGGTAAATAGCATAAACGATCCATGTCCGGCATAGATGTCGCAAGTTTGGAATAATGTCTTTTTCTTGTGGCTTTTGATGACGTATAATTTGTGGTAAAGCTTGTATATCCAGATACTGCTATAAATTATATTCCAGATAAGGAAATTGCGTTTGCTCGGCCGATAGAGCATGTACGGGTTCTCGTGACGGTCGATCTTAGCGGTGTAGATATCCGGCGCAATCCATCCCAAACCTTTTGTGTCGACACGTAGCAACTGCTCAAAGAAATCGGGCGCTAACTCCAGATCGACATTCGAGATGGATACGTAGTCGTATTCCTTTGCGTACTTGTTATATATAGGAAGCGCACCGCCCAGGTAACCTAAGTTTTCTTTCCCGTTATCTGCTACTTGAAGATTAACCTCCATTTTCCCCTCTACACGTTCCGCTGCGCGATGAACAGACTCCATGAATGCTTGGAGTTCCTTGTCGGAATGGTATGTTACACATATAATTAGTATCTTTTTCATCGTAGAGCCTTCAGTTGTTTTATAATAGTTTCTATTGCGTATGGAGCAATATCGATTTCTCGCGCCTGATGGAAATCGCCCTGCATAAACTCTTCCCACATCTTCTTGTCAAAATGATCGGCTGTGCAATGGAATACCGGACGCCGGGTAATACCATAGTCTATCAGTTTGGATGGCAGTTGAGTACTGTTATTATTTCCTACATTGACCAGAAAATCGTATGTGCTTAGTTCGCAGATCAATTGTTTGCGTTCGATACCATATTTTACAATCAGTCGTTTCCCTAATGCGGGTCTGTAGTGATTGAGAATGGTCTCTGTCTCCGCATCCTGATGCCGCAGGTAAATATAAAACCTAAAATCCATTTTTTGCTCTGCCAAGTAGTGCAAGAGAAACTCTGGATTACGTATATCTTTATAGAACACACCCGCGTAAGCAAATGTCGGGACAGCATTCTTTTTATATTCTTGAATAGGTGTAGCTCCAAAATCAAAACCCTGCGGGATAATACGAATTTTCTCCCTCTCTATCACTTTATTATATGCCGGAATAGCGCCTTCGGTCGGTATCGTAAGGAAATCATAGAACCGATACACCCATTTCTCCAGCCATCGCATATATATAGCCCGTTTCGTCTGCTGACTGCCACTGAAGGGATCGCCGCTGTCAGCAATAAAAATAGTATTATTCAGGCCATTTTTTCTGCGATACAACGCGCCTGCTAAAACATCCATAAATGGGGTAGAGAGCGCAATAAACAAATCGGTATCTTCCGAGATGGTTATATGGTCTGCTATTTTTCGTGCATGGTGGAATAAGTTGCCAGCAAGAAAGTACTCGACACCAAGGCGGAACAAGCGGTGCATGAGCTGTAAAACCGGATTGGTAGAGTTAAAAGAAAGTCCCGTTTGTCCGGTTTCGCCGATCTCCCGTTGGTATATTCCCAATACATCTACCCGAAAACCATACTCTTCCTGCATCTTCTTGTAATCAACCCCGTTGACCTGCGTCAAAACGGATACAAGGACATCATCTCCCTGACGCGCAAAAGCACGTGCTAACTCAAAGGCTCTGAAAGCCCTTGGGTGTAACTCCGGATAGAAGCAAGATGTCAGGATATGAATTTTCATATGGTTAAGTCGTTTTTATGTGCATAGAGAAATAATACCAGATACATCGACAGCCAAAACAAAGGCAGCATACTAAGCGTTCGCGAGAACAGACTGTATGTCAAATATTGGATAAACAACAGCGAAACAAAAAGATACCGTTTGTCCTGTTCTCCCATCCGAAATGCAGAAATAAGTACGCTAATAATAATAACAACAAAGAGTGCTCCGCCGAAAATACCGGTTCCTAAAAAGGCCTCCAAGACGCTGTTATGTACATATTCGCCTTTGATAAAAAGAGATGAACCTACAAATGGGTTCTCCCATATATTCTCAAAGGCATGCTGGTATAGCACATCCCGTCCGCTGGTCACGCCAGCTTCCATGCTGTTAGGATCGTAGATAGAGTTGTACAAGCGGTCCAAAGCCTGGTTGTCATAGGAGATCAATATGTCATTCAATATAGGCAGAAGCAATATAAATAATCCTGCTAAGACAGGCAATCCGATGAGGATTTTCATCTTGTGCCCGTTCATGTACAAATAGGCAATAAAGCAAACAATGAGGGCAACAAGAGCTCCGCGCGAACCGGCTGCTATGGATACGAACAAACCTACAACGATAGCAAAAGCGCTTACCAGTTTATGCCATAGCCGGATGTCGCGCTGATAGAACAAAGACAGTGCCAAGATGGTAATGGTGGTGCCCAAATGGCCGAAGGCAATCGTGTCCATGGACTCGTTTCCCATAAAACGACCATCTGAACCGATGTATTCCAATGCTTTACCGGTCACAATATAGGACAAACTGACCATTCCCATTGCCAGAAAAATGAACAGTAAGGCTGTATTCAGTTTGCGCAAATCCATTCCTTCCCAACGGAAGAATGCGAACCCGTAGAATGGTACAATAGCCGCATTGGCATATAGGAATACCGCTGCAAAAGGATTGGTTACTATCTCTTGTTTTACGCCTGTTATCATGAAATCATAATATACCCGCAAGAAATATAGCCAAATGAACAGTTGTATGAGAAAAGAAAGGTTTCCTATGCGTCTGAACTCCACTTTTCCTGAACGCATCTGCAAGGTAATAATAAAAAGGAACGCAATGAAAATCAATACATAATATGCGCTCTTTATTAGAGCGAAATTACTCTCTTCCGGCAGGTATGTAAACCCGTCGTAAGCAAATAACAACAGCAATATCAGCCATTGCAAGCGTTCTATGATGCGTTCTCTATTTAGCATTCCCGAATAATCTTTTCCCCCATGTGACTCTCTCTTCCTCGCTGCGGATATAGGTGCCTTTTGCGCGTCCTTGTTGTTGCATCACATATTCGTTGGATTGAATGCGCATTTGTACGGCTTTCTCTGAATAAGGACGGTCTTCTGTTGGATGCAGGTATATACTTCTTTTGCAGTATAGATCGTGTGCTTTAGGACAAGAGGTGTGTATCCGGTAATGAATATCGTTCTCTTCGCCATAAAGGAATATATGTTCGTCGAATAGTCCTGCTTTTTCAAACATTGCTTTGCGCACGCAAAAACACGCGCCGCAGAAATACATGTGCTTCCAGCAGAAACAATCCAGTCTGTTTGCCAATATACCTCCTATAAGCCGTGTGAAACCATTATAATGATTTAAGAGCGAGAAAGAGGAGCCTCTTTTGCCTGCCATATTAACGATTTGTTTGAATCCTAATATCGCCAGATTTGCGTCTTTTTGGTATTGTGCCACAATGTCTTTCAGCGAGATTTGTATGATTCTCACATCCGGATTCATGATCATGATAACAGGTGATGTCGCATGACGGATGCCGATGTTGTTTCCCTGACCGTAACCGCCGTTTTGGGAATTGCTCAGCACGATTACTTTTTCGCCGTACAGCCGCGCAATCTCATCTCGCAGGTGCGTAAAATCGCGGCTGTTATTATCTACCACGATGATTTCCAACGCATCGCCTATATCGTTATGGGCAAAAAGCGCATCCAGACACCCGTAGATATCCGGTTCGGAATTATAGGTTACTATAACAACGGATAACTCTTTCATTTTCCCCATAATTCTTTGATTACCACGCTCGGCCATTTCCAGTTCTGGTATGCCAGTTGGGCGATACCCGGTGCTAAGATCAGTCCCCAGACACCCATTTGCAACGGACTTAGGAACAGCCATAGCAATACAACCGTTGCCGCTCCGCTTGCCAGAGACGGAATAAAGAACGGTATCCGGTTATCCGCCATGATAAATCCTGCCGACTGGGCATGATTGTGTTCCAATAGACCGATAAAAAGCATCACGCATAGCATAGCGGTCGGTAGAAAGTGTGTCTGGCTGTGAATCAGGTCCAATGCCCAATTCCCGAGGAACACCCATGCTACACCACCTGCTATAAATACAGCTATCATGCTTCCTGTGCAGAGTAGGTAATACCTTCTCAGTCCCGCTAAGTCATTCTCCGTCCGGCATTGCGCCAGCTTAGGTAGGTACGACTGGTAGAACACCATAGCGCATCGTGCCAGTATATCCATCACTTGCAAGGTAATGCCATAACAGGCTACTTCTTCCAGTGTCAAGAATGCAGAACCGATCAGCACGGCTGATTTGTTTACCAGAAATCCGCCTGCTTGTGTCAAACCGATCTTGATTGCATTGGGGCTGATGGCTCTGAGAATGTCTTTGGGTTCCTGCACTTCCGAAGCGGCTAACCGGCTTTTCATCTCTTGTGTAAAGAACACACGGTAACTCAACACGCGCCGGATGATTGTCGAAATCAGTTGCGAACCTACGATAGCGGTCAGTCCGAAACCGGCATATATCAACCCGATTGCTAATCCTACGTAAATAGCCTGTCCGAGAATATTGATCTGCTGGTTCTGCCGCACATACCCTTTCCCCATCAGGAGCGCGTCGTAATAGAAAGTGTATAGGTTATAGCAGTTGATGGCAATCAGTAGCACCCATGCAATCATGGCGTCCTGTCTGTCGCCGGAGTATTTCTGCAGGATATAGTAGAAATAGGCAGTTCCGGCAGTAACTAACAAACCGAAGACAACGAATGCCATCCATCGGTAGAAACGGCGCATGGCGAGGAGCGTACCTTTGAGCAGGCTGTAATCAACCGCCGCATCTTCCGTGGTATGCTGCACGCCGTCGCGCTGAAGGGTCTTGACACCGGAGAAGATATAACTGATGTTGCGCGCAAAAGTAGGACGGAAACCGAAATCAAGGAGCAGAACAAGCGCCGTAATGGTCTGGAAGATGTTCCAGATTCCTACGGTCTCTTGCGGCATCTTGTTCAGGATGAAAGGTAGCAGAATGACTCCTGCTCCAATCATAAAGACGGTGCCGATATAGCTCCAAGCTATCTCTTTTTTCCCGATATGTTCTACCTTCTCAGCCAACTCTCAATTCTCAACTCTCAATTCTCAATTATTTTAATCTCTCCGGAAAATATCCCTTGTATATACTTTTTCTTTCACGTCGTCCAGACACGCATCATACCGGTTGGCGATGATGGCTTGGCTGCGAAGTTTGAATTCTTCAAGATTATTCACTACTTCGCTGCCGAAAAACGTCGTTCCGTTCTCTAACGTCGGCTCATAGATAATCACTTGTGCGCCTTTGGCTTTCACGCGTTTCATAATGCCTTGGATACTGCTCTGGCGGAAATTGTCGCTGTTGGATTTCATCGTCAGGCGGTAAACGCCGATGACGCATGGATGCTCGTTGGAGCGGTCAAAATCGCCGTGCTGATAATAATCATAGTATCCGGCCATGGCTAGTACGCGGTCGGCTATAAAATCCTTCCGCGTCCGGTTGCTCTCTACAATCGCCTCAATCAGATTCTCCGGCACGTCTTGATAGTTCGCCAATAACTGTTTGGTGTCTTTCGGAAGGCAGTAACCGCCGTAGCCGAAAGAAGGGTTGTTGTAGTGTGTACCGATACGCGGGTCAAGACAAACGCCGTCGATAATTGCCTTCGTGTCGAGCCCTTTCATCTCCGCATAGGTGTCCAGTTCGTTGAAATAGCTTACGCGGAGTGCCAGATACGTGTTGGCGAACAGTTTGACCGCTTCGGCTTCTGTCAGACCCATGATACGCGTCTCGATATGCTCTTTGAGCGCACCTTCCTGCAATAGCGAAGCAAACTGCTTTGCTTTTTCCACAAGCTTGTCGTCGCTCAATACGGTTCCTACAATAATCCGGCTGGGGTACAGGTTGTCCTCCAGTGCCTTGCTCTCGCGCAGGAACTCCGGCGAGAAAAGGATATTGTCACAATGATATTTCTCCCGGACGGAAGCGGTATAACCTACCGGAACGGTTGATTTGATCACCATGATTGCATCTGGATTGATTCGCAAAACGGTCTCGATCACGTTTTCTACTGCCGAGGTGTCAAAATAATTGCGATGCGGGTCATAGTTTGTCGGAGCGGCTATCACTACATATTCCGCATCCTTGTATGCCGTCTCCGCATCAAGGGTGGCAGACAAATGCAACTCTTTCTCTGCCAGATATTTTTCAATGTACTCATCCTGGATCGGTGATTGGCGGCGGTTGAGCATATCCACCTTTTCGGGGATGATATCCACCGCGGTCACCTGATGATGCTGGGAGAGTAGGGTTGCAATACTCAATCCTACATACCCTGTTCCTGCTACTGCTATCTTCATTTTAACTCTCAATTCTCAACTCTCAATTCTCAATTCTCAATTCTCAACTCTCAATTCTCAATTCTCAACTCTCAATTCTCAACTCTCAATTCTCAATTAAATATGTTCTTCTACTCCGCGGAAATGGACGTTGAGTTCATGCAAATGCTCCAGCAATATACCAAGCGGCGTGCCTTTCGTCATTTCTGCGAACGCGTTCACATCTTTCGGGAAACATTTGCCGCCGTAACCGTATTTGCCGTCAGGACCCGGAACATAAGTGTGTGTGTCGTTGATGTATCCGGACAACAGAATGCCCGTATGCACCTTCCGCCAGTCTGCACCCATCTGCTCGCAATACTCGCGGCAGGCATTGAAGTATGTTACTTTGTATGCGCCGAACACATTGTGCATGTATTTGGTCAATTCGGCCTCCAGAGGCGTCATTACGGTAAATTTCTTGCCTACAAAAATCTTGGTCAGCAACTCCTGTGCACCTGTAAACACCATCGTCTGTTTGTTGAAATCCTCAATGAAAGTGCGCTCTGTCAGAAACTCCGGCATGTAGCATACTTGGTGTCCTGTCTCGCGGGAAAGCAGTTCGCTTGTTCCAGGAAGAATGGTGGTACGTACAAATACAGGTACGTCCGGCAGATTTTTGATCAGTTCTTTCATTAGGGTCAGATCCTGTGTGCCGTCTTCCTCCGTCGGTACGTGAATCTGGAGAAAAGCGATATCTACATGGCTCAAGTCGTCATTGTAGCCCTTGTAGGGATCGCTGATGAATAGTTTGCACTCTGGGTTGTTGTGTTCCAACCAGTTTTTCAGGGCTCCGCCTACGAAGCCGCATCCGATAATTCCAACGTTAATCATGTTATATTTGTTTTAAAATTAATATCTTTCAACTTTTTCCCATCCACTTTGTCGCGCATGGACCTGTTACCGCTGCGCGCTGCCGTAGCAATTATCGCTTTTTCTTCCCCCTCCCGAAAGGGAGGATTAGGGGAAGGTTTACAAAAAAGCCTGCAAAGATACAACATTTTTTTTACATACGCAAGTGCGCGCGTACTTTTTATAAAAAATGTTATTTTTCTTTCTTTTTTCGTCAAAAAATGCCCTCAAAATGTGTATATATACTATGTATATATACAGTAAATGTTGAAAAGAACGCGTAGTGCGTGATAAGTGCGTGATAAGTGCGTTATTAGTGCGTGATAAGTGCGAGATAACAAGGGTAAAACAGACTTTATTTGTAATAATTTATTCATACATGCTTGCGCATATCAACTTTTTTTACTACCTTTGCACCGAATTTGCCTAATTGCGGCTTATTTGACTATTTTGACTGGTTCCACTAGTTCGACGAGATAGACTGGTTCTACTGGTTCCACTAGTTCGACTGGTTCCGCTAAAACAACTTAAAAACAACAATAAACAATGAAAAATTTCAAATTGTGGAATACGCTCTGCGGATGGATCGTTTTTGCGGTCGCTGCTGCTACGTACCTCCTTACAATGGAACCTACCGCCTCTTTCTGGGACTGCGGTGAGTTCATCTCCAGCGCCTGGAAACTGGACGTTGGACACCCGCCCGGAGCACCTTTCTTCATGCTCATGGGCCATTTCTTCAGCCTTTTTGCACCCGATACGGCGCATGTGGCTATGTGTGTCAACGCCCTCTCGGCGCTCGCAAGTGCGTTTACTATCCTCTTCCTCTTCTGGACGATTACGGCGCTGGCGAAGAAACTGGTGCAACCCGACACGCTCTGGAAAGGCATCGCTCTGCTTGGTGCAGGAGCAGTGGGAGCACTTGCTTACACTTTCTCCGACACCTTCTGGTTCTCCGCGGTGGAAGGTGAAGTGTATGCGTCCTCGTCGCTCTTTACGGCGGTCGTCTTCTGGCTGATCCTCAAATGGGATGAGCAGGCGGACGAAGAAGGTTCTGACAGGTGGCTGATAACTATTGCTTACCTCATGGGACTCTCTATTGGTGTTCACTTGCTGAACCTCTTGACTATCCCTGCAATCGGATTAGTCTATTATTTCCGTCGTTATCAGTTCTCATGGAAGGGCTTGATCTATGCTTTCCTTGCTTCGTGCTTGGTGCTGCTGGTTATCCTGTATGGTATTATTCCGGGATTCCCGACTCTCATCGGTTGGTTTGAGCTCCTCTTTGTGAATGTCTTCGGATGTCCGTTCAATACCGGTATGTGGATTTGTCTTGTGCTGACGGTGGCTTTCCTCACATGGGCGATCCTTTATACCAAGAAACGTTCGGATGCAGAGGCTGAAAAAAGCCCAAGCCAACTCTGGCGATGGCTCAACACCGGTGTCGTTATGCTTACGGTTATTCTGATCGGCTATAGCTCGTATGCTGCGCTGGTCATCCGTTCTGCTGCGGATACGCCGATGGACCAGAACTCGCCTGACAATGTCTTCTCGCTCAAGTATTACTTGAACCGTGAGCAGTACGGAGACCGTCCGCTCTTCTACGGACAGACATACAATGCGCCCGTGGAACTCCGCGTCGAGGGGAACATGTGCGTACCGGAGGAGAAAAAAGGGCATGCTCAGTATGCGCCGGCTCCGAAAGTGGAGGGAGAAAAGGACCACTATGTCATCACCGGATACAAGACGGATTATAAGTATATGAAGCAGTTCTGCATGCTCTTCCCGCGCATGTATTCCTCACAAGGAAGCCATGTCCAGGCATACAAAGAGTGGGCGGATGTCAAAGGTAAACGGGTTCGCTATGACTACTGCGGACAGCAGAAAACGGACTATTGCCCGACTTTCGGAGAGAACCTGAAATTCTTCTTCCGCTACCAGGTTAACTTCATGTACTGGCGCTATTTCATGTGGAATTTCGCAGGACGCCAGAATGACCTCCAGTCTTACGGTGAAATCACCAAAGGAAACTGGATCTCCGGTATTCCGTTTATCGACAATGCCATGCTGGGCGACCAGTCGCTTTTGCCTACGGAGTTGAAGGAAAACAAGGGGCATAACGTCTATTATTTCCTGCCGCTGATTTTGGGTCTTATTGGTCTGGTATGGCAATGCTCCAAACGGGATAAAGAAGGGAATGCGGAAGGATGGAAAAACTTCACCCTTACGTTCTTGCTCTTCTTCTTGACCGGTCTGGCAATTGTCCTGTACCTCAACCAGACGCCGTATCAGCCGCGTGAACGGGACTACGCGTATGCCGGTTCGTTCTATGCTTTCTGTATCTGGATCGGTCTCGGCGTCCTCGCCCTCATCGACTGGATCAATAGCGCTTTGAAGAGCGAAAACGGAAAGGCTGCTGTGGCGGTATGTATGAGCCTTCTGTGTCTGGGCGTACCGGCGTTGATGGCTTCGCAGAACTGGGATGACCATGACCGCTCGCAGAGATATTCCTGTCGCGATTTCGGAGCTAACTATCTCAAGTCCTGCGAGGACAACGCGATCCTCTTCTCCAACGGCGATAACGACACCTTCCCGCTCTGGTACAACCAGGAAGTGGAAGGGGAGGGAACGGACAAACGTGTCTGCAACCTCTCGTATCTCCAGACAGACTGGTATATCTCCCAGATGAAGCGTCCGTACTATGAATCCGAAGCACTCCCGATCTCTTGGGAATACAAGGATTTCATGCCGGGTAAGAATGAGATAGCGCGTGTGGACAACCGTCTCGGACAACCTATTTCGGTTGAGAAAGCATTCAATTTCCTGCGCTCGGAGGATCCGCGCACCAAGACACGAGAAGGAGACAACTACATTCCTTCGGACCAGCTCTATGTGGAGACTCCGTCAGGAGAGCAGATCTTCTTGCAGAAGAAGCGGATGTACACCCGCTCGCAGATGATGATCATGGAGATGCTCTCTACTAACAAATGGCAGCGTCCGATGTATTTCTGCGCAACGGTCGGTAACGACTATTATCTGGGGCTTGAACCTTGGATGGAACTCACCGGACTGGCATACCGCATAACGCCGACTCGCAGCCGGGACGGACAGCCCCGTGTCAATTCAGAAGTGATGTACGAGAACATGCTGCACAAGTTCAAATACGGTAATATGAATATCCCGGGTATTTATATTGACGAGAACCTCATGCGTATGTGCCGTACGCACCGGATGATGTTTGCACAGCTTGCGGAACAGCTCCTGAGAGAAAACCAACGCGAAAAGGCGCTCGAAGTGCTTGATTTTGCGGAGGAGCAGTTGCCGGGATGTAATGTGCCGTATGATTATACTTCCGCTTCCATGGCATCGATGTATTTCATGCTCGGAGAAACGGAAAAGGCGCTGGCTATTATGGATCATGTGGCAAACACATGCGTGGAATACCTCCGTTTTGCTGCATCGCTCGATCGCGCGCAACGACGCGTTATGGAATCGACCACTAACCGTGAGGCGGCTATACTCTCCTACGTACTCCAGACTTGTGAGCGCTATAAACAAACTGAGTTTGTAGATAAATATTATCAAGATTACGTAACATATGTTAACGATTAATAAAATTCCTGTCTTGCTGCTTACCGGCTATCTCGGTAGCGGCAAGACAACACTTTTGAACCGCATCCTGACGAATAATAAAGGAATTCGTTTTGCGGTTATTGTCAATGATATCGGGGAAGTGAATATTGATGCTTCCTTGATTCAACAGGGCGGAGTAGTGAGCCAGAAAGACGATTCGCTGGTAGCCCTTCAGAACGGATGTATCTGCTGCACGCTGCAGACCGACCTTATTAACCAACTGCACGAACTCGTGGCGCAAAAAGCATATGATTATATCGTCATAGAAGCTTCGGGTATTTGTGAACCGGCTCCTATTGCGCAGACGCTCTGTTCTTATGCACAGATGGTGCCGCAGTTTGCCAAAGACGGTCTGCCGACGCTCGATTGTATCTGTTCCGTTGTGGATGCTCTGCGTCTCCGTGACGAGTTCGGAAATGGCGATAAACTGCGCTATGTGACAAAAGAAGAAGACCTCGCTGCGCTGGTAACGGAGCAGATTGAGTTCTGCAACATTATTCTGTTAAACAAGGCTTCCGAAGTTAGCGAAGATGAGTTGGCACACGTCAAAGCGATTATTCGCGCCATCCAGCCGCACGCGGAGATTATTGAAACGAACTACTGCGATGTGCCGTTTGAGAAGATTCTCAATACCGGACTTTTTGACTTCGACAAAGTTGCTACTTCCGCTACCTGGATTCAGGAAATAGAAGACGCTCGCCATCACCATGACGACGACGATGATGACGATGACCACGATCACGAAGAACATGAGCATGACCACGATCACGACGAGCATGAGCATGACCATGACGAGCATGAACATCACCATCATCACCACCATGATCATGAGCACGGGGAGCATGACCACCTCGCGGAATATGACATTGAGACCTTTGTATATTTCGCGCGCAAGCCTTTCGATCTCGGGATGTTTGATGAGTTCGTTTCTGCCCATTGGCCACAAAACGTCATTCGTTGCAAAGGTATGTGCTATTTTGCAGAAGAGTACGATATGTGCTATCTCTTTGAGCAGGCGGGACGCCAATTCAACCTCCGTAAAGCCGGAGAATGGTTTGCTACCATGCCAAAAGAGGAATTGATGCAACTCATGGCGGATGATCCGCAGCTCCGCAAAGACTGGGATGACCAATACGGTGACAGAATGCAGAAACTGGTCTTCATCGGACAGCATCTGGATAAAAAAGCCATTACGGACGCTTTGGATAACTGTTTGCAATGAAAAGAATCATCAATCCCTGGACCGTTATGCCGGAATATAATTGTTTCGGCTGTTGTCCCGACAACCCGATAGGTACACGGATGCGTTTCTTTGAAGACGGAGAGGACATCATTTCTATCTGGCGTCCCACGCAGAACCACCAGTCATGGATCAACACGCTCCATGGAGGAGTACAGGCTGTTTTATTGGACGAAGTATGTGGTTGGGTGGTCTTCCATAAACTGAAAACAGCCGGCGTGACGGCTAAGATGGAGATGCGCTATCACAAACCCGTTTCTACCTTGCAGGACTATATCAAACTGCGCGGATTTCTCAAAGAGATGCGCCGGAATATAGCGATCGTGCAGGGGGAAATCTATTCGGCGGAAGGGGAACTCCTTTGCGAGTGTACCTGTACTTATTTCACTTTCCCGCAAGAGAAAGCGAAAGCCGAAATGGGATACCTTCCGTCGGAAACGGAAGAACGCGATTATACATGGGAAGAAGCTCTGACGCTCTAACGGCTTAACAACTTAACGGCCTAACGCTTTAACGCACCTTGCGGATGATCGTGAGTCCGTCTCGTAAAGGGAGGATGACCTGCTCAAAGCGGTCGTCCTCTTTTATTTTCTCGTTGAATGCTCTCAGACCCAGAGTCTGTTTGTCTTTGTCGTAGGCGGGATCGATAATATGTCCGTCCCAAAGTGTGTTGTCTGCCAGAATAAATCCGCCTACCGGCACTAAAGGATAAACGGCATCTATATATGCGCAGTATTCCCGCTTGTCGGCGTCAATGAATACCAGATCATACATCCGGCTGCTGACATCTGACATCTGACGGCTAATCACCTCTGCTGCATCTCCGATGATTAACCGGATCCGTCCGCCTAAAGGAGAACGCTCCAGATTGCGCCGGATGGTTTCTTCCAGTTCGTCGTTATGCTCGATGGTGGTCAGTTCGCCGCCTTCGGCGAGACCCTCTGCCAGACAGAGGGCGGAGTAGCCGGTGAAGGTACCTAACTCCAGAATATGCTTAGGGCGGATCATGTGACTGATCATACTCAACGCGCGCCCCTGCACGTGCCCGCTCAACATGTGCGGGTTTAGGATATGAACGTACGTGTCGCGTGTGATAGATTCCAGAACTTCGTTTTCCGGAGTCGAATGGGCGGAAATATACTCTTCAAGTGTCATTTTGTTACTAAATTTGCTGCAAAAGTACAAAAAAATTTGCACATGTCCAAAAAAAACACTAACTTTGCAGCAAAAATCAAATTATTGGGCTTTAAAGGCTAAGAAATTTTTATTTTATACCAAATAATGGAAAAGATTGACGAATTAGATCGTAAAATCCTCAAGATTATTACTCAGAGTGCACGCATCCCTTTCAAAGATGTGGCGGAACAATGCGGCGTGAGTCGCGCAGCGGTGCATCAGCGTGTCCAGAAAATGTTTGATAACGGAGTGATTACAGGCTCCAGTTATCATGTGCAACCCAAGTCCTTGGGCTACCAGCTTTGCGTCTATATCGGTATTACGATGGAGAAAGCCTCGATGTACAACCAGGTTATTACTGCTTTGCAGCAGATACCGGAGGTGGTCGAAGCGCAATATACCCTGGGCGCTTTTGGTATCCTGATCAAGGTCTTTGCGCATGATAACGAGCACCTCCTCTCGCTCCTGAACACCAAGATTCAGGCTATTCCGGGCGTAGCGGATACAACTACGTTAACGGCTCTCTCGCAGCCGATCTATCGTCAATTACCGATTGAGATTTAATATGGAAAGAGTTATTAGTGGCATACGCCCGACGGGCAATTTGCACCTCGGTAACTATTTCGGGGCGGTGAAAAGTTTCGTGAAGATGCAGGATGAATACGACTGCATGTTCTTTATTGCGGACTGGCATTCGCTTACGACACACCCGACGCCGGAGAATATCCGCAATTCTGTTAAAACGATCCTCTGCGAGTATCTCGCTTGCGGCATTGATCCGGAGAAAGCGCCTATCTATGTGCAATCGGATGTCAAACAGGTTCTCGAACTGTATCTCTATCTTAATATGAATGCTTATCTGGGCGAACTGGAGCGTGTCACTTCTTTTAAGGAGAAAGTGCGCAAACAGCCGGATAACGTCAATGCCGGACTGCTGACCTATCCTTGTCTCATGGCGGCGGATATCCTTATGCACAAGGCGGACAAAGTGCCGGTCGGTAAGGACCAGGAGCAGAATATGGAGATGGCGCGTCTCTTTGCACGTAGATTCAATAGAATCTATGGGGTGGAGTACTTCAAGGAACCGGCCTCTTTCCATTTTGCAGACAAGGCGGTTAAAGTGCCGGGACTGGACGGTACAGGTAAAATGGGTAAATCAGAGGGCAACTGCCTTTATCTCTGTGACGATGAGAAAACGGTCACAAAGAAGATCATGCGCGCTGTAACGGACCAGGGACCGACCCAACTCAACCAGGAGAAGCCGGAGGTCATCCAAAACCTCTTTACCCTCTGCGAACTGCTCTGCGGACCCGAGGCAACGGAGTATTACAACGACCTCTATAACCGGATGGAGATCCGCTACGGAGATATGAAGAAACAGATGGCGGCGGATGCTAACAAACTGTTAGCGCCTATCCGCGAGAAGATTACCGCTTATTCATCGGACGATGCCTTGTTGGATCGTATCATGCGCCAGGGAGCGGAAGCTGCTTCCGCACGTGCGGAGAAAACGATAGAAGAAGTACGCGAAATCATCGGTTTTAGAAAAATCTGAATTTGGAATATCATATTGTCGGGATGTCGAAATATAGGTTCATAGTATTCTTTGGGGCCTTTATCCTCACCGCCTGTGCTTCGCAGGCGCCGTTGGATGATGCTTACCACTGGATGGATAAAGCGGAACAGATGGCTGCAGCTGCAGCGCAGACTGCTCAACAATCTGCTACTTCTACTAGTTCCTCTAGTTCTACTAGTTCTTCTAGTTCCTCTAGTTCTTCTAGTTCTACTAGTTCTGCTACTCCGACCGCACCCTCTCTTGAATATACCAACGTTCAGGATACTACCATTACTGTCCGAATCAAACGATGAGAAATCTCCGATACATATTAACCTTGGTACTTGGTACTTTGTCCCTTTGTACTTGGTCGCAGGATTACAGCCGCCTCTCCGAACGCACTATTCTTGGTACGGCGCGTTATGTGGGTATGGGAGGCGCGATGTCTGCTATCGGTGGAGATCCTTCTTCCGTCCAGGATAACCCTGCCGGACTGGGGCTGTACCGCCGTGCGGAGATCTTGCTTACGTCAAGTGTCGCGATTGATAGAATGCGCCAGACGGGAACAGGTAATTATGGTGCGAGGACGTACTTTTTCATGCCGCAGGTGTCGGGCGTGATCAGTCTGCCTACGCCTAATATCATAGGAAAAGGCATCCAGTTCCATAATGTCATGTTTTCCTACAACCGCCTTCATTCGTTCAATCGTAATTACGAGGCGAGTGCGTACAACAGCCCCTCTTTGGGCAGTCTGCTTGCAGACAGAGGAGTCTCGATGGGAATACCGTTTGGTACGAATGCAACGAATGCGGGAAACCATTTGACTCTTACCGAAACAGGCTATGTGGACCAGTATTCCTTCCATTGGGCATTCAATTGTATTGATCAGGTGTATGTGGGATTTGGATTGCAGGTGCAGTCCTACCTCTGGTCGTCCAGAGCGGTCTATACCGAGGATTTCAACGAAAAGAATGCGGAAGGAAAGAACTATTATAATGAGAACAAATCTTCTCTCGTTTATTCCGGGGCAGGGTGCAATTTTACGGCAGGTGTGATATATCGTCCTCTGCGCTGGCTTCGTCTGGGTGTGGGACTGCAGACACCTTCTGTAGGATCTGTCAGGATGTCATCAGCCGGCACTTTTGCTGCGCAAACGGACTCATTGCGTTATTCTTATGCACCGGATCAGGGCGGACCGGACAGTCATTTCCATCAACCCCTCCGCCTTTCTACTTCGGTGGCTTTCCAGGTAGGAGCATACGCACTCATGGCGCTGCAATATAACTATTCGTACGCCAGAGAGCGGGAGAGCATTCATTCGCTCCGTGCAGGAGTGGAGGTTATTCCTGTCATGGGAATGTATATCAATGCCGGATATGCTTGCGAGAGCAGTTTCAGCAAGGAAGATAGAAAGGTACCGATAGATCCGTCTTTTGATCGTCAGGACACTTACTATCAGTTACCCGCGCTGTCGCAATATGCTTCGCTGGCGGTCGGCTATAGAGGTAAGCATATGATTTGTCAGCTGGCTTATCAGTTCAACTGGCAAAAACCGCGTCTCTTTGCGCATGAAAATGCAGCAATGTATAATGATTTAAGAACCGATACCCACCGAATAGTCTTTTCTATCGGCTGGCATCAAAACTAAAAAACAAATTACGAATAACGAATAACGAATAACGAATAACGAATAACGAATAACGAATAACCCCACTACTCCCCTCGGGATGTAAAACGCAGTTTTGCAGACCGAAGAGCGGAGGCACAAGTTGCCCGTTTATTTAGCGGAGCGGTATAAACCATAGCACACTTGTTGCCGAACGCGAGAGCGAGCGTCTTGTATAACAAAATAGGAACCGGAAAACTCAACAAAAATTAATGTAACCGAGTGCAAATGCTTCACTGATGGCGTGCCGGTACTCTACGCCGTGACCCGACTGGGGCAGTTTACATTCCTGCCCACGGTAGCGATGAGGTGGCCGGATTACAAAGGAAAAAGCAGGCCTCAAATCCTATTCTCTGGAAGTTTTCTCGAGTAAAAAAGTTATACGGACGCTTTTTTTGTGCCCTTTTCCCCTAAACTTTTATTCTTTTCTGCATTCATGTATTGTTTCTTTCTGTCGCATTATTGCGGCAGCCCTTTCTTCCTTTCCTGGCAAATCAAATTTGCCGTTTCTTCTTTGTCCATTGCGTCCGGATGGTATCCGGACACGGCTTTGCCGTCCTGTAGTCTCGCGGGGGGACGGTTAACCCGCTCGCTCCCTCTCTTCGCTCGGGATAGTATATCGCTTCCGCCCGTCTTTTTATAATCCGCTCCACCCAGAAAAGATATTTTTTGCAAAAAAAATGCAAATAAATTTGCGTATTCAAAAAAAATATTGTACCTTTGCGCTGTCTTTCCGAAAGGACTGACATGACATATTGATTTTTTCGCGTTTGCGATTTATTGGGCACTCTAGAATGTAGGAAGTTCGAAAGATATACCAATAGTAAGTCAGCAAACGTCCATGTTGTATATGGGCGTGACTTATCGGTATATGGGCATTTCCTACAGCCTTAGAGTGGATAAGGAAACGCTCATATTTCTTTTTATATATTTGGATATGGGATATCATCTTATTTAATTAATCAATTTAAAACCGATGGGGCGATGGGATATAACCGCCAACAAACAAAATGAAAAAGTATGTATTTGTTGCGCTGACATTGATGACGCTAGGTGTGGTATTTACTGCTTGCGAAAAGAGCAATAGTACTTCAGGGCATTACTCCTATTATGATGCACCTGCACGACGTTAACCATAGTACTATTATGGCAAAAATTAAGACTGTCACACTTCTGTTTGTTGTTTGTGCATGTAGTTTGCTATATGCGCAAACAACCTACATGGGAGTAACGTTAGATCGAGGTAAAGGCTCTGAGACTAATTGCATTTATATCTTTAATGATAATGCAGATTCTGTTAAAGTATTCATTCAATATAAAATTGGGAATAGATATACAGAGTGGATAGATTATCCGGTGCCTCAATTAATTCCGCCAAGTATTCTTGAACCACAATTAATAGGGTGCATTGATACCACTATAGTAGGTCTTAATCTTCTTGACGTAAAAATTATCAAAGAGCAATTTGTGCTTGTTGATGATAAGGATTCTAATAAGGATTCTAATAAGCGTATTCAAGAAGGCTTTTTCCAAAAGTTGAAATCATGGTTCTCAAAAGATTAGGCGGTTATATTATTGTTTATGAATAATGTTTAATATTATTTTATACAGATTATGAAATCTTTTAAATTTGTTTTTATCATTATATTTTGTTTGTATTGTACTCTTTTGTGTGCACAGACAAACTATAAAGGTGTCTATTTAGATAGAGACCCAAGCGAAAAATATTTAAACGCAGCAATCGTAAAAAATACCAACAATTATCCGGTCATAGTAAAGTTCCAATATAAAGTGGGAAGTAGAGATACGGAATGGATTAGTTATATAAATGAACACGATGGTTGGTATGATGACTATATAGAAATTGAAGCTAACGGAGAGGAAAAATGTTATGTGGAAAGTAAAATATTCGGATTGAATTTAATCTATGTAGATATTCTTCAACCATCAGTAGGAGAAAAGATTCTTGATGCGGTTGGAGCTTTTGGTAGTGGATACCAAAAAGCAAAAGAGGAAAAGGCTGCAAGAGAAGCTAACAAAAATAATTTTTAGATATTTTTATTTAATTTAAAACCGATGAGGCGATGGGATATAACCGCCAACAAACAAAATGAAGAAAATATTCATGTTATTTTGTTCAGCAATTATGTGCATTGCATTATTTGCTGAGGATGGGTATGGAACATGCAGGGTTCCTGGCTCAAGTGATTACATTGAAGTAAGTGTCAGTATTTCGAATGGGGAGATGCGCATTTCTAATGCCTCAGGTCGTCCTGTTGTATCAGTATTTGTAGCAGTAACAGCGACAGAATATTGCTCTAAAGACAAAGATGGTAATGCTTGGGGGAATCCTGTGAAGTATAAAGCTACTTTATTTAATGATAGAGTTTGGTCACTTGCTCCGTATGAGACAAAGACTGTTTCTATCAGTGTCCCAGGAACTCATCCATATCATATAGAATGGCGAGATGTCGTTGTCAAAGTGAATAATCCCAACTGTGAATGATTCAGGTTTGATGATTCTTTTTCCGTCCGAGGTTATCGCCTCGGACGTTTTCTTGTTTGTTCTTTTCTTTTTTTTTCTGCATTCATGTATTGTTCCTTCCTGCCATCTACATAGCTTAAGCCTTTTCTTCCTTTCCCGGCAAATCATATTTGCCGTTTCTTCTTTGTCCATTGCGTCCGGATTAGATCCGGACACGGCTTTGCCGCTATTCCCCTATCCCCTCCCTTGAGGGGTGAAGAGCTTTGCTCGATCGGACTGCCGATGGCTGTCCGTAGAACCCTTCGGGTGGGGTTTCTTTTCCCATTCCGCCATCCGTCTACCTCTCGCCGATGCACCGGCGAGCCTGCTCCCTCCACAAGGAAAAAACAGAGGCTTCAAGCACTCAAAAGGGGGTGATAAGGGGGTGATTACGGGGTGATTAGGGGGTGATTAGGGGGAGATTCCTATGACATCGTTGGTACATCGACACGGGAAAAGAACAAAGCTGCGGGACATTTTCAAATCCGATGCAAAGATAATACTTTTTTTCCATATATCCAAATTCCGGTTTCGTAAAAATATACATTTTTTGAATAAAAACGCGCGCGCACTTGCATATATCGAAAAAAAGTAGTAACTTTGCAGCCGATTTGTGGAAACACTATTATTGAAAATAATAAAATAACAAATAAAATGGCAAAAAAGAAAGAAGAGTTCGTAAAACAGGACGAACAATTGCAAGAAGTAAATGAAGCGCTGACCGGCGCTGGTAAATGGATTGAGGACAACGCAAACCTCATCAGTTGGATTGTTTGCGGTATCGCTGTCGTAGTGATGGGTGTTATCGCTATCAACAACTATGTGATCAAGCCGCATGCTCAGGAAGCAAGCAACGAGAACGCCAAAGCCGAGGCTTATTTCATGGCCGGCGATTTCGACAAGGCGCTGAAGGGCGATGATGCTGAGTGCATCGGTTTTGAGGCTATCGCTGACGAGTACAAGTTCTATCAGCAGGGCAAACTGGCTGCGCTGTATGCCGGAATCTGCTATTTCGAGAAAGGCGAGTACGAAGAGGCTGCTGAGTACCTGAAGCGTTTTGATGCGGACGACGTGAACATCGATCCGGCTGCTCACCAGCTGCTCGGCGACGCGTATGTGGAGCTCCAGGAGTACGGCAAAGCTGCCAAAGCGTTTGAGGCTGCTGCCAAATCCGGAAACGAAGTCATCGCTCCGATGAGTTTGAAGAAAGCCGGTCTCGTTTATCTGCATGAGGGCCAGAACGCAAAAGCACTCAAGGCGTTCAAGGCTATCAAGGAAAACTATCCTTCTTCCGCAGAAGCACAGGACATCGACAAATACATCGCTGTAGCTGAATAAATCGTACCTTGTACCATATCGTACATCGTACATTTGTAAATCGTACTTCTTATGACTACGGATTTATCAAAATATGATGCTTCCCAACTGCCTAGCGCTGATGTTCTCGAACGTCAGCGCTACGCTATTGTAGTGGCGGACTGGAACAACGAGATTACGTACGCGATGGCGCAAGGCGCTATCGATACATTCGTTAAGAACGGCGTGCCGGAGGAGAATATAGATATCCTCCATGTGCCGGGAGCGGTAGAGCTGACTTACGGCGCTGCGCGCGTTATGAAAGAGGAACGCGTGAATGCCGTTATTGTCATCGGTTGCGTCATACAGGGCGACACGCCGCATTTCGACTACGTCTGCCAGTCTGTGACACAAGGCGTTGCAATGCTGAATGCTCAGGGGAAAGTGCCTGTGGTCTTCTCGGTCCTGACGACTCTGAACAAGCAACAGGCGCTGGACCGTTGCGGTGGTAAACTGGGAAACAAAGGAATAGAAGGTGCCTATACGGCTATCCGTATGGCGAACCTCTAACCCGTAACCCATAACCCGTAACCCGTAACCCGTAACCCGTAACCCGTAACCCGTAACCCGTAACCCATGAAAGTCTATAAATTCGGCGGAGCATCGGTGAAAGACGCGGAAGGCGTCCGTAACGTGGAGCGGATTGTACGTCTCGCCCTAAATGACCAAATGGTAAATGGCTTGATGGTTGTCGTTTCTGCGATGGGGAAGACCACAAACGCCTTGGAGCGAGTGGTGGCTTTCCTCGATGCCGGCAAGGAGGAAGAGGCTTTGGCGCAATGGGTGGATATCATTGATTTCCACGTAGCGATCATGAAATCGCTTGGCCTGCAGCCCGGTTCCGACATCCGTCTGCAAGGAGAGATTCCTTATGACCCGAAGCGTTCATACGACGAGAATTACGACCAGATCGTCTCGCTGGGTGAGATTATGTCCACCCAGATTGTGGCGGTCTATCTGCTCAAACAGGGGCTCTCTGTCGAATGGTGGAATATGCCGAAACTGCTCCGCACGGACGATACATGGCGCGAGGCGAAAGTGGACAGCGCCGTCAGTAGCGCTGTTATCCGCGCAGGGTGGGATAGACCCCGCCGGCCGCAGATAGTGGTTGCGCAGGGATTCATTGGAGGTACGGCTGACGGACGGCGTACAACACTTGGACGCGAAGGGTCGGACTATACGGCAGCCCTCCTTGGGAATTATCTTGATGCCGAATCAGTCACGATCTGGAAAGACGTGCCGGGAATCCTCAATGCCGATCCGCGCATTGAACCGAATACGGTTCTGATACCATCTCTGCGGTACATGGACGCGGTCGAGTTGGCTAACTCGGGAGCGCAAGTGATGCATCCGAAAACCATCCGTCCGCTTGAGAATAAGCATATCCCGTTATTGGTGAAGCCCTTCGGTGACCCGACGGCGGAAGGTTCGCGTATAGCCGATGACGGAGTCGGACCTATCGGAGTGCCTGTCTATATCTGGCGGAAGAACCAGATTCTGATTACCATGCGTGCCAAGGATTTTGCCTTTGTGCTGGAGGAGAGCCTGAGCGAGATATTCGATATCATCCATCGTCACCGTCTCAAGGTGTCGCTCATCCAGTCGTCCGCAGTTACCATCTCTGTCTGCGTGGACAACACCCGTTTTGTGTCGGAAGCTATTCAGGAACTCCGCACGCATTTTAATGTAACCTATAATGAAAATCTCTCGCTGCTGACGATACGCGGCACTACACCGGAGATTTTGGAGCAGGCGAAAGCCGGAAAAACAATCATGCTCAGCCAAACGACAAGACGTACTGCGCGGCTTGTGGTGGTGGAGCAGAAATAACTGATACCATGGAAGATTTTTCGTTTAAAACGTATTTCACGCGTGCCTATTGGCGTGAGTTAGTGCTGGATTTCCGGCACGCTTTAGGAACACTCAAGTTCTGGCGGGAACTGCTGATTATGACTGTCGGAATGAGTATCGGAGCGGCCGCTGTGTATTATTTCCTAATGCCAAGCCATCTGATCGTGGGATCTATCTCCGGTCTCTCCATCGTTCTGAATACGATGATGGGCGGTAATGCCGATACGTTCTCCTATTTGGTGATGGGAATCAATGCCTTTCTGCTGTTACTGGCTTTTATCCTGATCGGTAACGAGTTCGGAGCCAAGACGGTCTATACGGCAATGATCTTAGGTCCTTTGACCCAGGCATGGGACCGCATCTACCCGAACGTCAATTTTACGCATAAGATAGTTGATGCACCGGATATTCTGGCGCAGCTGCAAGCCGGTCAGACGGTGCTGGACGCACACGGAAACCCGTATGTACTGAGTCGTGCAGGCGAAGTGATGGAGCGGGTGAAAGACAGTGTGATGAGCGGCGGACTCGGCATGGGGGATGTATGGTTTGACCTCATCTGTTTCGTGCTCCTCCTCTCTATCTGCCAGGCTATACTCTTCCGCATCAACGCCTCTACCGGAGGACTGGATATCTTGGGTAAGATAGTTAACAAATACCTCCATTTTGATATCGGTACTTCTGTGGCTATCGGAGGAATCATTATATGCTGTACCGCATTCTTTATCAATGATTTCCGTATGGTGGTGATAGGTCTGATTGGTACATGGATCAATGGTCTGGCTATTGATTATTTCACGGCTTCGCTTAACAAGCGCAAACGCGTTTGTATTGTTTCCGAGGAACCGGAACGCATCCGCGAATATATCGTAAAAGAGCTCGTGCGCGGGTGTTCGTTATATAAGGTGCAAGGCGGATATAGCGGTGAGGAGCATGTAGAGATACAGTCGCTTCTTACTCAGGATGAGTTCTCTTCCGTCATGGCTTTTATCCGCAATAACAAAATTAAAGCTTTCATCACTGCCGGCAATTGCTCGGAGGTGTACGGCCTCTGGATAAGGCATAAGAAAGTGCGCGGCAAAGTGCAAGCCGTTAGTGAATAACAACTACTAATATTAAAATACAAATATAAATGAAACCAACATTGTTTATTCTGGCTGCCGGAATGGGTAGCCGTTACGGAGGCCTCAAGCAGATGGACGGCTTGGGACCGAATGGGGAAGCTATCCTGGACTACAGCGTGTACGACGCGCTGCGGGCGGGATTCGGAAAGATTGTTTTTGTGATCCGGAAGGATTTTGAAGACGATTTCCGTCGTGTGGTATTGAGCAAGTATGAGGGGAAAGTGCAGTGCGAATTGTGCTTCCAGTCGGTGGACAAAGTGCCGGAGGGATGCTCTTATAACCCCGAGCGCACCAAGCCATGGGGTACCAACCATGCTGTCCTGATGGGGCGCGAACTGATTCATGAACCGTTTGCTGTAATCAATGCGGATGATTTCTATGGCAAGGAGTCGTATCAGGTTCTGGCGGACTTCCTGCGTTCCGTAGAGGGCAAGAAAGGACAGTACTGCATGATCGGATACCGCGTAGCTAATACGCTCAGCGAGAACGGATCGGTCAGCCGTGGTGTTTGTGCTACTGATGCGGAAGGACATCTGACGGATGTTGTGGAGCGCACACAGATAGAGGACAAGAACGGGACGATTGTCTTTACCGTTGACGGCGTAGATACGCCTCTGGACCCGCATACACCGGTTTCCATGAACATGTGGGGCTTCACGCCGGAATATTTCCAATACAGCGAAGAAGCTTTCCGCGCTTTCCTTGCGCAGCATGGTCAGGAACTGAAATCGGAGTTCTATATCCCGACACTCGTAAACCAACTGATCGGAGAAGGAAAAGCTACCTGCAAGGTGCTGGACACGCCGTCAAAATGGTTCGGAGTGACTTATTCGGAAGACCGTCCGCAAGTGGTAATGAAAATAAATCAATTAATCGCACAAGGAGAATATCCTGCTAAATTGTTTTAAATGAATAAATGGTAAATGGTAAGATGGTAAATAAACGTATACTTGTTACCGGAGGTACCGGTTATATAGGTTCGCATACAACGGTCGAACTGATGCAGCAGGGCTATGATGTGACTATCGTAGATAACTTGAGCAATTCCTCCATTGATGTGCTGGACGGAATAGCTGCTATTGTAGGTAAAAAGCCTGAATTCGCCAATATCGATTGCGGCAATTTCATAGATCTGGATGGCGTTTTCAAAGACTATCCGGATATAGTGGGTGTGATTCATTTCGCAGCCAGCAAAGCGGTAGGCGAGTCCGTAGAGAAACCGCTGCTGTATTACCGCAATAATCTCGGCAGCCTTGTTACGCTCTTGGAGGTTATGAAACTGCATCGCGTGCAGAACCTCGTCTTCTCGTCTTCTTGTACGGTCTATGGCCAGCCGGATGCCGCGCATCTGCCTGTGGACGAGACCGCACCTATCCAAAAGGCACTCTCGCCGTATGGCAACACCAAGCAGATCAACGAGGAAATCATTTGTGACGAAGCCCATGCCGACAAGGATCTTCATGCAACGATCCTGCGGTATTTCAACCCGATAGGAGCACATCCGTCCGCTTTGATAGGCGAGCTGCCTAACGGCGTACCGCAGAACTTGCTGCCGTTCATTACCCAGACCGCAGCAGGCCTGCGTCCGGAACTGAAAGTGTTCGGAAATGACTACAATACGCCGGACGGCTCATGCATCCGCGATTATATCTATGTGGTGGATCTGGCTAAAGCACATGTCAAAGCTATCGACCGCATGCTCCATGCCAAAGACCGCGAGCAAGTGGAGGTCTTCAACCTCGGTACCGGCAACGGACTCAGCGTGCTGACGCTTATCCATGAGTTCGAAGCGGCTACCGGCGTTAAGATTCCTTATTCGATCGTAGGTCGCCGTGAAGGAGACATCGAGCAGGTATGGGCTGCGCCTAAGAAAGCCAATGAGGTGCTTGGATGGAAAGCGGATACTCCTATCCGCGACGTGCTCGCATCCGCATGGAAATGGGAGAAGCACATCCGCAAAATTTAAAATGACCAAATGGTAAATGACCAAATGGTAAATGACCAAATGGTAAATGACTAAATGGTAAATAAATAGATGCTGTATCCATTTAAGTTTACACCGCAATTCTTCCATAAACTATGGGGAGGACATACTATCGCCCAATGGTATGACCATGTGCCCGCCGATTTTGAGAACGTCGGCGAGGCATGGGTCATTTCGGATGTTGAGAAATATCCTACGATGGTGGCGAATGGTCCGCATGCCGGTGACTCGCTTCAGGATCTGCTGGAGGTCTATATGGATGAGTTGGTGGGAGGTAAAGTATATGAGGCGTTCGGAAACCAATTCCCTTTGCTCCTGAAGTTCATTGATGCAGTTGACGATCTCTCTATTCAGGTTCACCCGGACGATGAGTATGCGATTGAGCATGAAGACTCGCTGGGTAAAACGGAGATGTGGTACGTCATGCCTTCACCGGACCATGCTGCAATCTATCTGGGATGGAACAAAGAGATGGATACCGCGCGTATCAGCGCTTCTATCGCGGATGGCACTCTGGCGGAGCACTTGCAGCATTATGAGGTGCGAGAGGGAGACGTAGCGTTTATTCCTACCGGCACGGTACATGCCATGTGCCGCGATACGATTGTGGCGGAGATCCAGGAAAACTCGGATCTCACGTACCGGCTGTATGATTACAACAGAGTAGGGAACGACGGGCGGAAAAGACCTCTCAAACTGGCGCAGGCGTTGGATGTGATGGCTTTCGGACCGGTCAAAGAAGCCACGGTGACTCATCCGGAACCGGTTATGAACGGAGCGGTTAATCTCAAGAAAACGCCATATTTCACAACGAACCTCATGTCGCTTGACAGGCCCGTCCAGCGGGACTATATGCTCCTTGATTCGTTTGTGGCATTTATGTGTGTGTCCGGCTCATGTACGGTAACGGCAACGGACGGAGAGGCGGAGGATAATTCGGTTTCCCTCCGTTTGGGAGAAGCAGTCCTTATCCCGGCTTCGCTCAATGATATTGTCATTGAGCCGCATGACCGCTGCAAATTGCTGGAGATATACGTAGAAATCTAGTATCCTAGTATCCTGGTATCCTAGTATCCTAGTATTCTAGGCTCCTAGTAAGAATAATAAAAAAGAGGCGCTCGCCTCTTTTTTTATTGGAAGAAACTGAAATGTACGCTTCCGTATGTACGGGTTTCCACATGTCGCGGATGGGAGGTAAAATCCGTATCTTTACCATGCTCGATCACTAACCATCCGTCGGGTTTGAGAATCGAATCTGTCTCCTCTGAGTTCTGATGGCTGACTGCTAAAGGCTTTAGTATCATATCCGGTAGAGCAGGGAGTTCTGCCAAAGCATAAGGAGGATCAGCAAAGATCAAGTCGTATTTGGCTCGGCAGGAAGAGAGAAATTTGAATACATCCCCCCGGATGACGCTCAGATTCCGGATACCTAACTGCTTGCAGCAGGCAATGATCCAGTTCTGTTGCACGTGAGCCAGTTCCACCGCTGTTACTTCGCGCGCTCCGCGGCTGATACACTCAAGACCGATACCGCCTGTTCCGGCAAAGAGATCCAGCATGTCTATCTCCTCAAAATCCATCCGGTTATTGAGCAGGTTGAACAGACTCTCCTTAGCAAAGTCAGTCGTTGGCCTCGCAGTTATATTTTTAGGGGGCGACAACCGCCGCCCCCCGTATTTCCCAGAGATAATCCGCATGGTTATCTTGCTCCGGTCCTAAACAGGTTATTCCCAGTTACCGGCATTGTTGTTCGGCGAGTAGATATCACCTACTTTAAGACCCGGATAGTGCTCCAGTTTCTGCTCGCGGTCAACCAGATTGACTAATTCCTGCTCGTTCAAATCGCCCAGATAGCTCTCGAACGGAGCACGTGCTTCAAACAGAGGAACACGGATACCTTGGCTCGTCTTGTAGTCGTTGTTGGTTTCGATCTCGAAACGCTTTCCATCGCTAAACGGAATAATAACGATTTGGTCAATGCTCTTCTCGTCGTATTCGCCTTTGTAAAGCGACTGAATCATATTCGATTCAATGGTATCACGACGGAAACCGGCTAAACCGTTGCTAATCACATCTTTGTCGTTCTCCCAGATATAAGTGTACAAGGCATCATTGTTCTCAAACTGATTCTTCTTCAGCGCTTTTTTCTTGGCTTCATTCAGAATCTTAACAGCTTTCGCCTCGGTCAAACCTGCCTCAAGTTGTTTATCTGTCAGACTTCCTTCCTTCATCACTTCCTTCTTCGGAGCGGTTTTCAGGAAAGTAAGAAGAGAATCATAATTGGCTGTGAAACGACCATTCTGATGGTGGAACTCCACTTCTGCTGTACGCAGATCTACCAGATGCTTGATGACGGCTACCTCGCGCTGGGCACGTGTGTTCTCAAACTTGATAGGGGTGGTGACGCTTGTTATGCAGAAATAGCACATTACTACCGCTGCAATACTAAGCGCACAGATAAAAATAATTCGTGTTGCTTTCATTATAGCTTAAATTTAAATAGTTTGCACAAAATCGCTGCAAAGGTACAAAAAAAATTGCATATGTGCAAGAAAAATCGTAAATTTATCGTATTTACTTGTGTAAATAGAAATTTTTCACTAAATTTGCAGCGTTTTTTAGAGTTTATTCCCTTTACGGGACAAAAGAACCATTATGGAAGATAGCAATAAAGTCCTTTTTTCGATATTAAACGAGCGTTTGGAGCTTCTCCGTAAACTGGATGCAGAAGGTGACTCTGACCGCCGCAGGCATATTGCGCGTGAGACGCAGACTTTGCATGCTCCCATGGCGCACAGGTTGGGTTTGTACCAGATCAAGACAGAAATGGAGGATCTGGCGCTGAAATTCCTCGACTACGATACCTATAAATATATCGCGCACGCGTTGAACGCGAAAAAAGCAGAGCGTGAAGACTATATCGCTCGCTTTATAGCGCCGCTGGAGGAGAAACTCAAGGCGGAAGGTTTTGTCTTTACGATCAAAGGAAGGCCTAAGTCCATCCATTCGATCTATCATAAGATGCAGGCGCAGCATTGTGACGTGGACCGCATCTATGACCTTTTCGCTATCCGTATTATCTTGGATTCGCCTCTGGAGCGGGAGAAATCGGACTGCTGGCAGGTATATTCTCTCATTACGGATATATTTCCCCCTAACCCCAAACGTCTGCGCGACTGGCTTTCCGTGCCGAAGGAGAATGGGTATGAATCGCTTCATACAACGGTTCTCGGACCCGACAAACGATGGGTGGAGGTGCAGATCCGTACCAAGCGGATGGATGAGATAGCGGAACAGGGAGTGGCTGCCCACTGGTCCTACAAAGGCGTGAAAGGCTCGCTTGTCCAGCATACGGGTGACGTCTATGTCTTTACTCCGACAGGCGATTTGAGACGTCTGCCACAAGGAGCCACCGTTCTGGATTTTGCGTACTCAATCCATAGCGAAGTGGGCGCGCATTGCGTCGGTGGTACCATTCGTAACCAAAACGTCCCCATCCGGCAGAAACTGGAGAATGGCGACCAGGTGTCAATTTCGACCTCGCCGAACCAGCATCCGAACGCTGACTGGCTGACCTTTGTAGCTTCTACTAAGGCCAAGAACAAGATCCGTCAGGCGCTCAAAGAGATCGAGTACAAGTCGGCCGCAGAAGGGAAAGAACTCATCGAACGCCGGTTTAAGAACTGGAAACTGGAGTATAACGAAGGGGATATAACCCGCATGGCGCTCAAACTCGGCTATAAGGCGGTGTCGGATATGTATCAGTCGCTCGCTACGGGAAAAGAGGATATCCTCCGTCTCCGCGAAGTATTTCTGGAGAAGGACGAAGAGCCGGCTGCTCCGCGTGAACATACGGAGTATGTAGATAAGTCGGAACTCAAAGGCTTGGCGATTGAGGTGGATATGAATGTAAAGAATGTGGATTACAACCTCTCCCGTTGCTGCAACCCCGAACCGGGGGATCCTATTTTCGCTTTCGTATCCGTTACAAAAGGAATCCGTATTCATAAATGCGACTGCCCGAACGCAGATAATATCCGCGAGCGGTATCCTTACCGCGTCTTGCCGGCTCGTTGGGCAAAAAAGAAATAATCACAAATTACAAATTACAAATTGTCCGAATATCCTTCTATATTATTGGAGCAAGCCGTTAACCAGATGGCTTCGCTGCCCGGAGTAGGGAGAAGAACGGCTCTGAGGCTTGTTCTCCATCTCCTGCGACAGTCGGACCAGGAAGTGGAGGCGTTCTCCAATGCTTTTACGCGGCTGAAAAAAGAAGTCATCTATTGCCGCGAATGTCATAATATATCCGATACGGAGATCTGTCCGATATGCGGCTCGGCGCGCAGGGACCATTCTATCATCTGCGTCGTGGAGAATGTGCAGGACGTCATGTCTATTGAGAATACCGGACAATACAACGGTGTGTATCATGTGCTCGGAGGAATTATCTCGCCGATGGAAGGAATAGGTCCCAAGGATATAGAGATCGATTCGCTTCTGGAACGCATCTCCAAAGGCGGAGTGGATGAAATCATCCTGGCTTTGCCTACGACCATGGAAGGAGATACGACCAATTTCTATATCTACCGCCGTCTGCAGAATGCAGGAATAGATATTAAGATTTCCCAAATCGCCCGCGGCGTGGCGGTAGGCAACCAGATTGAATATACGGACGAGATCACCCTCGGCAGGTCTATTGTCAACAGAACAGACTTTAAAGGCTGACAACTGAAATAATCGGTCCCATTATGGGATGAAAACTATTAATTTATGGAAGAAAACAAAATCATTAGAACCCTCAATGGGTATTATTACGGTATTATGGCGTTTACGCTCATTATTCTGGGCGTAATGTATTACCTCACTTCCAAGCCGGATTTTGAGCCTGTTAGTCCGATGGAGCAGGTAGGAATGATTCTCCAGTATGCGGCAATCGGGCTGACATTGGTCGCTATTCCCTTTGGTTTGTATCTGGTCAAATGGAAGAAACCGGAGACATTGGAGAAATACAAAGAGGCAGCAATGACTCGTATTTGTATGGTAGGAATGACCATGCCTATGAATATCGTGATGTATTATCTCTTCGGTTGCTACAAACCGATGATGTGGCTGGCGGCGATGAGTGCGATTGCCTGGTATTTCACCAAGCCGACTCTCGGCAAGATGGAGCAGGAGATGAAACCCAAAGACCCCAATGTCGAAGATTATTAACAGTTTAACGTTTCTTGAAAAGAAACCATTTTAACTCTTTAACGTTTTACATTGTAAAACCTTATGATAATTGCTTGTGATTTTGATGGTACGATCGTGACACACGAGTACCCGAAAATAGGCAAACCCATTCCGTTTGCCATTCAGACCCTGAAGAAACTGCAGGAAGAGGATCACCACCAGGTTATCCTTTGGACTGTACGGGAAGGCGAACTCTTGCAAGAAGCATTGGATTATTGCAAATCCAAAGGCTTGGAGTTCTATGCCGTTAACTCCAATTATCCGGAGGAAGAGCCGGAACACGGAACGCCGCGCAAACTGGTGGCGGACTTATGGATTGACGACCGTAACTTAGGCGGTCTGCCGGACTGGGGTGTGATCTATAACATGATTCATACCGGCCATCCTTTCGAACCCGCGCCGCAAGGGAATATGGAGGATCTGCATAAGAAGAAAAAAGGCTTCTTTGCCCGACTCTTTGATTAAAAAAGACCTTATACAGAGTGCATCCCGGGTGAATCCCGAGGGAATATCGTATCCCGGTACACCTTATAATATACTATGTATATTATCCCGTGATTTTTAATTTATGGTAAAATTAAGGAAAATAGAACCCTCCGACCTGCCGTTCCTTTATCAATGGGAGAACGATGCTTCGTCATGGGCTGACGGTGCGAACCATAACCCCTTGTCCCAACAGGACTTGCGCGACTATATCGCTTCCACTACCGGCGATATCTATAAAGACGGCCAGCTCCGCCTGATTATATGTCTAAATGACCCAATAAATGACCCATACAACGAAGCAGATCGTTCGACCGGAGGGAGATTAGAAATGGTAAATGGCCAAATGGTAAATGGAGCAACCGTAGGTTGCATCGATCTTTTCGATTTTGACCCTCGCAACCGTCGTGCGGCTATAGGCATGTATATTGCGCCGGAGTTCCGCGGAAAAGGGGTAGGGCACGACGCATTGAAACAACTCGAAGCCTATGCTTTTGATTTTCTCCGTCTCCGTTGCCTCTATGCGGTCATAGCAACGAATAACAAACCCTGCTCCGCATTATACGAGCATGCCGGCTACCAACCGTCCTCCCCGTTACCCGCCTGGACGCTTGAATCCGACGCCGTCATTTGGATTAAAAATCAATAAATCCTTGCATATATCAAAAATTCTTTGTACCTTTGCACCCGCAAAGATTTAAAACACAATGCAGCACCCGAATTTATATATTATAGCAGGGCCTAACGGAGCCGGTAAAACGACGGCTTCATATACCCTTTTGCCGGAGATACTTCATTGTGTTAATTTTGTGAATGCAGATGAGATAGCTCGCGGCCTTTCGCCTTTTTCTCCGGAGACAGTGAATGTGCAAGCGGCACGTATCATGCTTGATCGTATAGAGGAGTTGCTGTCACAAAAGGCTGATTTCGGAATTGAAACGACCCTCGCCACGCGATCGTACGTGCAACTGGTACATCGTGCACAGGCGTCAGGGTATAAGGTACATCTTTTGTTCTTCTATCTGGAGACGCCCGAACAAGCTATCCAACGTGTGGCACAACGTGTCAGCAATGGTGGTCATGGCATTCCGGAAGAAGTTATCCGTCGTCGGTTTAAAAGAGGTATTGATAATTTATTGCACTTGTACTTGCCTATCTGCGATAGTGTATTAATATACAATAATATAAAAACACCGGCTCAACTTATTGTAAGAAAGAAATCCCTTAGGGAGAAAGTAGAGGTTGTAAAGGATGTTATGTGGAATCAATTGATACAAAAATATGAGTGAAAGAGAATTGGAATCTAAAATAACAGAGGGTCTTAAATTAACCCATAAGAGGCTGGTTGAACAGCATCGCAGAGATAACCAACCGCTGATTTTCAGCGAGAATGGTGTTGTGCAGTTCGTTGATCCGAACACGGTGCAAATCTAAAAACTCGTCGCTTGCGGACGTAAAACAGCAAGCATCCCTCACGATGTAAAAAGGAGGACATATTGAATAAGCATTACTATTATTTCGCGTTTACCGAAGCTTAGGAACCTTTCATAAATCCGAAATAATCTTAGGATTCATAGGAATCAACATCAAATGCAAGTAATGTTCACACATTGTGTGGGCTTCTTATATTTGGTGGAGGTTTCCTAAGCACCTCGGTAAACGCATAAGAAGTTCACACTTTTTATGCTCTTTAATTCAATTGAGTTTGCGTTCTTTTTGCCCCTTGTATTCCTTATTTATTGGGCAATAGGTTACGCACATATAAACGAAACACTAAAACTTAGGCTGCAAAACGCCTTTGTCCTTGTCGCCAGTTATATTTTCTATGGCTGGTGGGACTGGCGGTTTCTTTTGCTAATTGCTTTTACCTCCTTCTGCTCATGGGCAAGCGGTCTGCTTATAGGACAAGCCACTTCACAGACCAAAGCCAAGGCATGGATGGTAGCCAATATCATTCTCAACCTCGGCATCCTTTTTACATTCAAATACTACAATTTCTTCGTAGAAGAGTTCTGCCAACTCTTCCACCTCTCCCCCTCTAGGGGGCTTGGGGGGCTTTCCCTCATTCTGCCTGTCGGCATCTCGTTCTATACCTTCCAAGCCTTGAGTTACTCGATAGATGTCTATCGCCGAAAGATAGAACCGACCAAAGATGTTATTGCGTTCTTTGCTTTTATTGCTTTCTTCCCTCAACTGGTGGCAGGACCTATTGAACGAGCCACAAATCTCTTGCCGCAGTTTCTGCAAAACCGCAAATTCTCTTACGACCAAGCGACAGACGGAATGCGTCAGATCTTGTGGGGTTTGTTCAAGAAGATAGTAGTAGCTGACAACTGCGCCACGTATGTTGATCAAGTTTGGGCGACCTACGACACACAAACCGGCTCTACACTCTTGTTGGCAGCCGTTCTCTTTACCTTCCAGATTTACGGAGATTTCTCCGGCTATAGTGATATAGCAATCGGAACCGCCAAACTCTTTGGGGTCAAGCTGATGCGCAACTTCAACAATCCTTATTTCTCTCGCGATATAGCAGAGTTCTGGCGGAGATGGCATATCTCTTTGACAACATGGTTCCGCGATTATGTCTATATCCCGCTTGGTGGTTCTCGTCCGGAAGTCCCTGCACATATCCAGCACCCCGACCGCTACAAAAAACTAATCATCATCCGCAACACGTTTGTCATTTTCCTTCTCTCCGGCTTCTGGCATGGTGCCAACTGGACGTTTATTGCTTGGGGCGCATACCACGCTTTGTTGTTCCTCCCTCTCATTCTCCTCGGTGCCAACCGCAAATACACGAACCAAGTAGCCGAAGGACGATTCTTGCCTACATGGAAAGAATCCCTCCAAATCCTTTGTACATTCCTTCTTGTTGTCCTCGGCTGGATTATTTTCCGTGCACCACACATGCCCACTTTGTTACATTATTTAGAAGGTATGCTTCAATTTGGCACTCTCCGCGCAAGTTACCGTTTCTTCTTGCCGGATGATAATTTAATATGGCCGATAAATTTTTATATTCTTATCATGATAATAATAGAATGGATCCAGCGCAACAAACAACATGGATTAGAAGTAACAGATGCTCACAAGTACAAATGGTTGCGCGTCGTCTTCTATTACATTCTGATACTATTTATCATTTCGAATGCCGGAACTGAACATACCTTTATTTATTTCCAATTTTAAGTCATGAAACGATTTATCAGGACAATCATATTATTTTTCATTCCTATATCACTTGGTCTTTGTGTCCTGGAAATAGGAATGCGCGCAGTTCCAAATTCATATTCATTCAAAAAGAATTGGTTGGACAAAAATATATCTTCTGTCCATATATGGAGTTTTGGCTCTTCTCATGGACTGTATGGTATTAATCCTCAATATTTCTCCAAACCTGCATTCAACTCTGCGCATGTTTCGCAACCGTTAAAATATGATGCTTTTATTTTTAATAAATATATTGAAAAAGCTGATTCTTTGGAATGGGTAATTCTACCGGTTTCATATTTCACGATGACAAGCAAGATGGAATTAGGGGAAGAATGGTGGCGTATTAAGAATTATCGTATTTATTACGATTGCCCCTATCACAAATACGAACCGAAATACAACTTTGAGATTATAGGAAATCCTCTTTCGTTCTATAAACAAATAAAACGAGTGGGCAGATATTGGATAAAAGGCTCTGATGACAATTCCTGTGATTCTCTGGGTTTTGATAGGGGATATTCAAAAGAGAATCGTGGCGATAATTGGTATATGGATGGGCCGCAGAGAGCAAAATTTCATACCAATGACCTCGAAAAGTTACAGCCTGTTATTCGGGAAAATATTGCTTGTCTGGAGACGATTATAAATAATTGCGCAGAAAGAAATGTGAATGTATTGATTGTGACGACACCTGTTTGTAGCACGTATTATGATTGTGTTGATACCGCCCAATATTCATTAATGATTAGAGTGTGTGAAAGTTTTGTTCGCCAATACAGCAATGTCAGATATTTAAATCTATTTAAAGACTCGCGATTCGTAGAGGATGATTTCCATGATTCCGACCATTTGGAAACGGAAGGGGCGGCCAAACTAACCGGAATCTTAGACGAATACATATCTGGTCTTTCTTCTTTTTCAGGGCAATAGTATTGCCCGCCCATATATTAGCGTCTATGCGCCGCTCATCCATGTGCGGCTTTTGGTCGTTTACCTGCGGTGCTATCCCCTTTTTGTTGTTTACGCTCCGCGTCCTTTCCTTTTCCTCGCTCAGCGTTCTTCTGCCCCGCGGTGTCCTGTGTCCGGCATCTCCGTTGCCGGAGTTTCGCTCCGCTTTATTTTCCCTTCGTCCATTAGCCCGGCATTTAATGCCGGTTGTTCCTTTCGGTGGCATTTTTGCCGCCGGATCCCTCAACGTCCATTGTGCCGGATATTATCCGGCGTTTTTCTTTCTTGGTAGTTTCAGGGCAATTCAATTGCCCGCTCATTCCGCCATCCGTCAACCTCTCGCCGAGGTGCCGGCGAGCCTGCTTCCTCCACAAGAAAAAAACAGAGGTTTCAAGCACTCAAAAGGGGGTGATAAGGGGGTTATAAGGGGGTGATTACGGGGTGATTAGGGGGATATTCGAGGTACGTCATTGGGAGAAAAACGCAAGAAAAGGTCGCAAAGAAAAGTTTCTCCCAAATCCGGTACAAAGGTACAACAAAAATTCCATATATCCAAATTCCGGCTTCGTAAAAATATACATTTTTTGAATAAAAACGCGCGCGCGCTTGCATATGTCATTTTTTTGTTGTATCTTTGTAGCCGATTTCGTGTTTTGCGAATTATGAAGGTTGAATACATCAAAAATTAACACTAATAATAATTTTCATTATGAAACCTACGCACATTGAGCATTTAGGTATCGCAGTTACTTCCATAGAAGAGGCTGCACCGTTCTTTGAGTTCCTGACCGGGAACAAGTGTTACTCCATCGAGGTCGTTGAGGACCAGAAAGTTCGTACCGCTTTCTTCAAAGTGGGCGAAGTGAAGATCGAGCTTCTCGAGCCGACGAGCCCGGAGAGCACTATCGCTAAATTTATTGAGAAAAACGGAGGCCGCGGCGGCGTACACCACGTGGCATTCAATGTAGAGAACGTAGCAGAAGCACTTGCTGAATGCGAAGCAGCCGGAATCCAACTGATCGACAAGGCTCCGCGCAAAGGCGCAGAGAACCTGATGATCGCGTTCCTGCATCCGAAGAGCACCAAGGGCGTTTTGACCGAGCTCTGCCAGCAACCGAAGTAATTGAGAATTGAGAATTGAGAATTGAGAATTGAGAATTATGGATCAAGCTAAATTAGACAGATTAGTAGAAAACCGCGAGAAGGCGATGGCCGGAGGCGGTGAAGCAGCCGTTGAGAAACATCATGCCAAGGGCTCTTATACCGCCCGTGAGCGCATTAACATGCTGCTCGACGAGGGTTCGTTTGAGGAAGTGAACATGTTCCTGACCCACCGCTGCCATGATTTCGGCATGGAGAAGAAAGTGTTCCTGGGCGACGGCGTAGCTGTCGGTTCGGGTACAATTGACGGCCGTCTGGTATTCGTCTTTGCGCAAGACGCAACCGTCATCGGCGGTTCGCTGAGCGAGACGATGGCTCAGAAGATTTGCAACGTGATGGACCAGGCAATGAAACTCGGTGCGCCGATCATCGGTCTGAACGACTCCGGCGGCGCTCGTATTCAAGAAGGCGCATGTGCCCTTGCCGGCTACGCAGAGATCTTCGAGCGTAACATCCTCGCTTCCGGCGTAGTGCCGCAGATCAGTGTTATCTTCGGTCCGTGCGCGGGTGGAGCAGTGTACAGCCCGGCTCTGACGGACTTCATCATGATGACCGAGCAGAACAGTTATATGTTCATCACCGGTCCGAAGGTAGTCAAATCCGTAACAGGCGAAGACGTGACCGTAGAGCAACTCGGCGGCGCAAAGATTCACGCAACCAAATCGGGAGTGACCCATTTCGTAGCAGCTACGGAGGAAGAGGCTCTGGCAGAAGTACGCCGTCTCGTTTCTTTCATCCCGCAGAACAACATGGAGGAAGCTCCGCTTGTAGAGTGCACCGATGATATAACCCGCGTGGACGACAACCTGAACGACATCGTTCCGGCTGATCCGAACAAACCGTACGACATGCACGAGATCATCAACACCATCGTGGACAATGGTGATTTCATGGAGGTTCACAAAGACTTCGCCAAGAATGTGATCTGCGGTTTCGCGCGTTTCAACGGTCGTTCTACCGGTATCATCGCTAACCAACCGAGCTGGCTGGCAGGTGTGCTTGATTGCGACGCAAGCCGCAAAGCCGCACGTTTCGTACGTTTCTGCGACGCATTCAATATCCAGATTCTGACCCTCGTAGATGTTCCGGGCTTCCTCTGCGGAACCGGACAAGAGTACGCAGGTATCATTGACCACGGAGCAAAACTGATGTTCGCATATGGCGAAGCAACCGTGCCAAAGGTAACTATTACTGTTCGCAAATCCTACGGCGGAAGCCATATCGTAATGAGTTGCAAGCAACTCCGAGGTGACATGTGCTACGCATGGCCGAACGCAGAGATCGCCGTAATGGGCGCAAGCGGTGCAGTAGGTGTCCTCCAGGCAAAAGCCATCAAGGCTATCGAGGATCCGGAAGAGAAGAAGAAATTCATTGCCGAGAAAGAGGCAGAGTACAAAGACCTCTTCGCTTCTCCATATCAGGCAGCCAACCGCGGATATATCGACGACGTGATCGAGCCGCGCTACACCCGTAGCCGTATCATCCGTGCGTTCGAGATGCTCCAGACAAAGCGCCTGACAAATCCGCTGAAGAAACACTCTAATATACCGCTGTAATTATGATACTTTTAGCAGTAACAGCAGAGACATGGATAGTAACCGGCTTGGGCTTTGGTATCGTGCTGGCGTTGCTTTTCTGCTTGGTGTATATCCTCCAGTTCTTTGGATGGGTCATGCAGAAAGCCACCGCTCCGCGCGCGCCAAAGGCCGAGAAACCGGTAGAAAAACCGGCTCAGAAAGCAGCAGGCGAACCTACAGAAGGAGAGAAGGCTGCTATCGCCATGGCAATCTCTGAGGCAAGCAATGATGATGTCGTTGCTATCGCTTATGCGCTCTATCTCGCGCAGAACAAGAAACATGATATTCCTACGGCTATGATCTCGCTTCACAAACACGAGACGGCATGGAATGAGAAATCAGTAGGAATGAATAATGTGGGCTTTTGACCGCATTAATCGTGCCCGAAAGGGCTAAGAATAATGTCGGTTTCTGAGAAACCGAATTTGAAAATTAACAATTTTATGAAAGAATTCACATTTAAAATCAACAGCGCAGAGTACAAATGCGCAGTAGAAGAAGTAGAAGCCGGCAAAACGAACGTAACCGTAAACGGCAAAGTATATGAAGTAGAAACAGAAGTTCCTGCCAAACCCGCAGCAGCTCCGAAACCCGCAGCCGCTCCGGCAGCCAAACCTGCAGCAGCTCCCGCTGCCCCGAAAGCCGAAGCTCCGAAACCGGCAGCTCCTGTTGCAGGCGGCTTGCAAGTGAAGAGCCCGCTGCCCGGTTCTGTAATCAAAGTGCTTGTTTCCGAGGGTCAGGCAGTCAAGAAAGGCGACACCCTTCTGACACTCGAATCAATGAAAATGGAGAACGCTATCATGGCAGAGCAGGACGGTATTGTTAAACAGATTGCTGTTACTCCGGGCCAGAATGTAATGCAGGACGACCTACTCATCGTTCTTGGCTAAATCACCAAATGGTACAATAAATGACCAAATGGTAAATGAATAAATGGTAATTTGAAATGCAATTATGGATATAATTGAATTTTTCCAAGGTATGGGTTTCATGCAGATGACATGGCAGCAAGGCGTAATGCTCTTGGTGTCGTTCTTCCTGCTTTACCTTGCTATTCATAAGAAATACGAGCCGTTGCTCTTGCTGCCGATAGCCTTCGGTATGCTGCTAACCAACTTGCCGGGAGCAGGAATGTTCCATGACGAGTTATGGACAGCATTCCTGGATCCGAGCAGTCCTGCTTATCACTCGTATGGCGCGATCCTCAAAGGAGCCGGACTGCTGGATGTGCTTTATATCGGCGTCAAAGCCGGTGTCTATCCCTGTCTGATCTTCATCGGAGTAGGAGCTATGACGGATTTCGGTCCGCTGATTGCAAACCCGAAATCGCTTATCTTGGGTGCTGCTGCGCAAATAGGTATCTTCGTTACGTTCCTTTGCGCGAACTGGATGGGCTTCACCCCCGCGGAGGCAGGCTCTATCGGTATCATCGGCGGAGCAGACGGACCTACGTCTATCTTCCTGACTTCCAAACTGGCGCCGCATCTCTTGGGCCCGATCGCTATCGCTGCCTATAGTTATATGGCATTGGTTCCGGTCATCCAGCCGCCTATCATGCGCGCACTTACCACCAAGAAAGAACGCGCTATCAAGATGGGTCAGCTTCGTCCGGTTTCCAAGACAGAGAAGATCGTCTTCCCGATCATCATTACTGCTATCGTGGCTCTTATCCTGCCGGATGCAGCTCCGCTAATCGGGTGTCTGATGCTCGGTAACCTGATGAAAGAGTGCGGGGTAGTGGAACGTCTGTCCAAGACGGCACAGAACGAGTTGATGAACATTGTTGTCATCTTCCTCGGACTTTCTGTGGGTGCAACGGCTACAGCCGGCAGCTTCCTTACGCTCAAGACACTGGGTATTCTCACGATGGGTATTGTTGCCTTCGGTCTGGGTACCGCCGGTGGTGTGCTGCTGGCTAAGTTCATGAACCTCTTCCTCAAGAACAAGATCAACCCGTTGATCGGTTCTGCCGGAGTGTCTGCCGTTCCTATGGCAGCGCGTGTCAGCCAGACCGTAGGCCAGGAGGAAAACCCGTCTAACTTCCTGCTCATGCATGCCATGGGACCGAACGTAGCCGGTGTTATCGGTTCTGCTGTAGCTGCCGGAGTGCTCCTGACGATGCTTGGATAATTCGTAATTCGTAATTTTAAATTCGTAATTTCGAATGTCCAACCGACAAATAGGAACAATAGTATTGGTAATAGCCATGTTAATCGTGGCTATTTCCGTATTATTTACCAATAACCTAGCCCGTTCGCTGCAGGAAGAGGAGCAGAAAAACATGGCCATCTGGGCTGATGCTACACGACAACTGATCTTTGCGGACGATGACGCGGATATAGATTTCGTCAGTTCCATCATAGAGAAGAACACTACAATACCTGTCTATATCTGTGACGCAGAAGGAAAAGTGCTTGCGAGCAGAAATGTACCGGAAGGCAAAAGCGGAGTAGGGGAACATGGGCCTATAGAACTGAAGATAGACGAATCTACCACTCAGTATATCTATTGGGACGACAGCAGTCTGCTTACTAATCTGCGATATGTGCCATATGTCCAGTTCACATTGATATTTATCTTTATTGCCATTGCCGTGATAACTATGCTAACCGGTCAACGGAGTGAAGAGAACCGCTTGTGGGTAGGACTGAGCAAAGAGACAGCTCACCAGTTAGGAACACCTATCTCTTCGCTTAATGCGTGGCAGCAACTGCTTGCTGAAACCTATCCGAACGATGAGTATGTGCCTCAGATGAAGCGGGATATAGAGCGTCTGCAGATGATAGCGGACCGCTTCCAGAAAATCGGCAGCGAACCTGATCTGCAGCTGGAAGATCTGGTGCCCGTCGTGCAAAATGCAGTCTCCTATATGCGTGCACGCGTCAGCAGCCGCATACAAATAGATGACAAAGCGCTGACGGGGGCGGAACGGCAAGTAATGGTAAATGCTCCTTTGATGCAATGGGTGGTAGAAAATCTGTTGAAGAACGCAGTGGATGCTATCTCCGGAGAAGGGAAAATAGTATTGCAACTGCATGAGAACGAACATGAGTTGATGTTGGATGTATCGGACACGGGAAAAGGTATTGAAAAGAAAACCCAGCATCGAATATTCGAGCCGGGTTTCACATCAAAAGACCGCGGATGGGGATTAGGCCTTCCACTCGCCAAACGTATCATCGAGCAGTACCATGGAGGAAAACTCCTCCTTAAACAAAGCCAGATCGGCGTAGGTACTACTTTCCGTATCGTTCTTAAAAAGCCCGAAAACAGTTGAGCCACTACCGCTCATACATGCATAAAAAGCGCCTGCGTCCAGCAGACGCTTTTTAATATATCCTATGACAGGATGCTTAGGAAAAACCGTTTCTTCAAAATCATTGATGAAAGGACCGCTTCCGCTGAAAGAGCGAAGACCTCTATTCTGACAGAAGAATGATTTGATTTGTCCTGCTGCTTCCGGATGCGTCGTAATACCGGAGTAAGCCTCGCGTGTACTGACACCTTCTTCCGGCTTGACCAAAACAATCCGTATGCCATTCAAATCCAAATCAACAGGTGTTAACTTGTCTCCGATACCTTCGGCATAACAGGGTGTGTTATAGATAAAGAACGGACAATCCGCTCCTAAAGGTTTCACTTCCTCTGCTAACTGCTCCTTGGATAGCCCCAACCCAAACAATTCGTTCAGCGCAACAGCCATGTGTGCCGCATCGCTGCTTCCGCCTCCAAGACCGGCGCCGAAAGGGATATTCTTTCTAAACCGAACAGATACATTTCCTATCTGGGGATATCGGGATGCCATCAGCCGATAACAACGGATGATCAGGTTGTCATCCTCCGGACAATCTACAGCAATTCCTTCCTGGGTAAAAGAGAAGCGGTCGGAAACTTCCACTTCCAACTCATCATGGAGCGCATAAACAGGCACAAAGATGGTTTCTAGATCATGATAACCATCTTTGCGCTTGTGAATGACACGAAGCCCTAAATTAATTTTGCAATTAGGATAGAGTAGCATCAATAATGTTCTTTTAAAAAGCGAAAACAGTCGTCATCGCGACGCCTGTTTTTCTAAGGTATTAGTCTGTTTATTTAAGGTACAAAAAAGATTGGTCTACTTATAGGATTTATGTTCTTTTCTTAAATCCGGTGCAAAGGTACTGCTTTTTTTTCATATGACCAAATTTTTTTTTATGTTATTCAGCATGTTTTGCAAAATTGACTTTACAAAATGCCTATTTTCGCTCCAATTCGATCACTTCGAGGTCATTTATCTTGCTTCCGTCTATAGTAAAACGCAATAATGTCTGGCAAGGTTGCCATCCTTGTTTGCCGGCGGCTCCGGGATTCATGGTCAGGAATTTGAACTGTGAATCATACTGAACTTTTAATATATGGCTATGTCCGCAGACAAAAAGATCAATGCGCTGGTTCGGATCGTCATAATGCTCCAATGCTTTTCGGAAGATAGGAATCAGCCAAGGATTGTATTTCCCTGGATAGCCGCCGATATGCGTCATTAGCACATTCACATCCTCCACGCGAAAGCGGTAAAATTCGGAGAGAGTATATCGCACATCACCGCTGTCCATATTCCCGAAAACGGCACGGGTAGGTTTGAATTCACGTAAACGTCTTAACACTTCGTCCGAACCGATATCGCCTGCGTGCCATATCTCATCTACATCCTTGAAATGCTCCAATACGCGTTTGTCGAGCAATCCATGAGTATCAGACAAAAGACCTATTCTTGTCATTTTATATTGGTGGTATATAACCGGTTATTTACTTTCTCGTAATCCGGTCTATGGAAATTATAGCTGCTATGATAAATATCAAGGCAACAGATACAAAGAAAACAACATCCCGTAAGTCCAACACTCCGCGGGAAAGAGAAGAGTAGTGGTCTTGGAACAGAACCCAATAAAACACGAAACAGGATAGTGCTCCGCTGATGAAGCATACAATCTGGCTTTTGCTGAATGTGGCGCATAACAGACCGATAGCCATGAATGTACCGCTGAGAAGAATCAGTCCGATAAATGACCCCATAAAAGCTCCGCTATCCAGGTTTCCTATCGGTTCAGCCATGTATGCAACTACAAAATAATGAACGAAGCAGGGTAGCAGACCTATCAGCACCAATGTCCATGCCGCAAAATATTTGCCGAGCATGATCCGTGACAGCGACACCGGTTTGGTCCGGATCAGATCCCATATCCCCGATTGACGTTCCTCCGATAATAGCCGCATCGTTAATGCCGGACAGAGCAGCATGAACAGCCACGGGCTGAGTTGAAAAAGCCCGTCCACCTGGGCGTATCCCGAATCAATGATATTCCATTGACCGGGAATGACCCAAAGGAAAAGACTGATTGCCAACAGATACAATCCTATGACAATATACGCTATCGGCGTCGAGAAATAATATGTAAGTTCCTTGCGGTACATTGAGCCATTTGGCCATTTGCCATTTTAGTGTTTTACTTCGATATCCTTGCTGACAGGTGTCTTGGGGAAGAATATCCAGAAGAGGATAGCTATTACCAAAGCAAAGCCTGCAAAGATATACCATGCTTCTTTCCATCCGTCCCAAATAGCAAGCGGGCCTTGAGCTGTTACGCTCTCAGCGTAAACCAGTTTGTTGACAATAGCCTGGGCTGAGAGCGTACCGATAGTAGCACCCAATCCGTTGGTCATCATCATGAACAGACCTTGCGCTGACGAGCGTTGAGCCGGCTCTGTCTCCTGATCTACATAAAGGGCTCCGGATATATTGAAGAAATCAAAAGCAAAGCCGTATACGATACAACTCAGTACAAAGAGGATGACACCGGGGAATCCGGGATTGCCGGCACCGAAGAAACCGAAACGGAATACCCAGGCAAACATAGCCATAAGCATCACATTCTTGATTCCGAATCTCTTCAGGAAGAAAGGAATAGCCAGAATACACAAAGCTTCACAAATCTGGGAAATAGAAATCAGAATATTGGCATGCTGCACACCGAAAGTGCTGGCAAATTCTTCTATCGCGCCAAATGAAGTGATGAACGGGTTCGCATATGAGTTAGTCACTTGAAGGCACATACCCAGCATCATGGAGAAGATGAAGAACAACGCCATCTTCTTTTGCTTAAAGAGCGTGAAAGCCTTTAATCCCAGAGCCTCTACCAGATCCACATTGCCTTCCGCTTTCTTGATCTCGCATGCCGGCAGGGTAAGCGAGTAAGCAGCCAGAAGGAGTGATAGACCGCCGCTGACTACAAACTGCCATGGCGTAGCCTGAAAACCGAGCAGGTCAATACACCACATAGTAGCAATAAATCCTACTGTGCCGAACACACGGATAGGCGGAAAATCTTTCACCGTATCCATGTTCGCTTTTACCAGCGCATTGAAAGCAACGGAATTGGTTAGCGCTATTGTAGGCATAAAGAATGCTACAGAGATTGTGTATAGCGAGAATAGGGTAGCAAAATGAACGTCTGCTGCGGTGTATGCGTATAAGCCGGCTGCGCCCATGAATATTCCGGCTAATGCGTGACAAAGACTGAGTGCTTTTTGCGCAGGCAGCCAGCGATCCGCTACAATACCCATCAGGGCAGGCATGAACAGACTGACAACACCCTGAATGGAATAGAACCATCCGATGTTATTTGCCATACCATGCGTAGCAAGGTATGTTCCCATAGAGGTTAAGTACGCGCCCCAGACAGCGAACTCTAAAAAGTTCATTACAATGAGGCGAATCTGAAGTGATCTGTTTTTCATAATATATGTTGTTTTAAATTACGGTGTGTTGCGGCTAAAACTCCGATGTAAAATGGAACGTAATATGCTTGTAGTCCTGCTGCGCCATGGAGAGCACATAGGCACTATCCGCCATGAACACGTCGCGTCCTTCCTTATCAGTAGCCATATATTGCGCTTTGCGTTTTTTGAACATATCCAGTTCCGCAGCATCATCACTCTCGATCCAGCAGGCTTTATACATCTGGAGCGGTGTCCAGCGACACTTGGCTTGATACTCGTGTTCCAGACGGTATTGGATGACTTCAAACTGCAATTGACCGACAGTTCCGATAATCTTCCTACCGTTCAGTTGGCTGACAAACAACTGCGCCACTCCTTCGTCCATCAACTGATTAATACCTTTCTCCAACTGCTTTTGCTTCATTGGATCGGCATTATCAATATATTTGAACATCTCTGGTGAAAAAGAAGGCAAACCTTTGAAATGTAGTAATTCGCCGCTGGTGAGTGTGTCGCCAATCTTGAAATTACCGGTATCCGGCAGACCTACTATATCACCTGCAAAAGCTTCATCAACCGTTTCTTTCTTCTGGGCCATGAAGCAGGTAGGAGCGGCAAACCGCATCTGTTGGTTCTTGCGCACGTGGTAATAATAGGTGTTGCGTAGAAATTTGCCGCTGCATATCTTAAAGAAAGCAATACAGGAACGATGGTTCGGGTCCATGTTTGCATGGATCTTGAAGCAAAACGCAGTAAACTTGTCTTCCATCGGTTCTACCGTCCGTTCTTCGGCTACAACGGGACGCGGAGAAGGCGCGTTCACAACAAAGAAATCCAATAATTCCTGTACTCCGATGGTTTTGTATGCAGACCCGAAAAAGACCGGCGCCAACTCGCCACGAAGGTATGCTTCTTTGTCAAACTCAGGATATACACCATCCACCATCTCTAAATCTTCCGCTAACTTCCCGGTAATATTCGACGGGCGGTTATTGAGTGCGAATACGGACTCAAATTTCAAACCTTGCCCGTTCGCCCACGTCAGAGGAGTAACATGTATCTGCAATTCGCGTTCAACTTCATCCATCAGATCGAAAGGATCCTTTCCCTCACGGTCCATCTTATTCATGAAGACCATGACAGGAGTCTTCCGCATACGGCATACTTCCATCAAACGTCTCGTCTGAGTCTCTACGCCCTTTGCGCTGTCGATCACGACAATCGCGCTATCCACTGCGGTCAGCGTACGGAATGTATCTTCAGCAAAATCCTGGTGACCGGGGGTATCAAGAATGTTGATATGATAGTCGTTATAATCGAATCCCATGACAGAAGTAGCCACAGAAATACCACGTTGTTTCTCTATCTCCATCCAGTCCGAGGTGGCTGTTTTGCGAATCTTATTCGACTTAACCGCTCCGGCAACGTGAATCGCTCCTCCATAAAGGAGGAGTTTTTCGGTTAATGTCGTTTTACCGGCATCCGGGTGTGAGATAATCGCGAATGTGCGACGTCTCAATATCTCTTGTTGATCAGCGGAGGGTAGCATTGAATTTCTCTTCAAATGTGGCCTTCAGGCGGTTCATAACTGCTTCTATCTGGGTATCTTTGAGGGTGTTCTCGGGATCCTGCAGGATGAATGACAAAGCATAGGATTTCTTTCCTGCCTCCAGATTCTTACCCTCGTACACGTCGAAAAGGAAGACATGTTTCAGCAACTTGTGTTCGGTCGCAAAAGCGGCTCTTGCCAAATCGGCGAACTCGACGGTTTTGTCAACTAACAAAGCAAAGTCACGTTTTACTTCCGGATACTTTGGCAGATCGTTAATGACGGCTTTGTATTGCTTGTTCAGTTTCAGCAATTGGTTCCATTCCAGGTCGGCATAATAAACTTCTTGCTCAATATCGAAGCATTTCAATGTCTTTTGATCTACGATACCTATAAATCCTACTGCTTTTCCGTTCGCGGCTTTTAATGTCAATCCGTCTCTAAACAACTCATTATCAAGCGGTTCTATATTCAGAGTGTCCGGATTTACACCGAGCCGGACAAGGATGTTGTTCACATATGCACGGAGTTGGAAGAAGGAAGTCTTTTCTTCTTTGCGAACCCAACTCTGGGCGGTTTTGTTGCCGGTTAGCCACAATCCGAGATGCGGTTCTTCTGTGTACGCACGCAGCGGATTCTCGTCGTTTCCTTCCCTTACGGAAGCACTGTAGTGGTAACAATTGCCGTACTCGTAGAACATGAGGTCGCTGTTACGTCTGTTGACGTTGCGGGCGATAGACTCCAATCCGCCGAAGAGTAGGGTTTGACGAAGAACACCCAGATCCTGACTAAGCGGATTCATGATTTTCACGCATTTAGCCAAGGGCAGTTGCTCCAACGGCTCGTAATAGGATACTTTTGTAAGCGAGTTATTGAGAATCTCATTGAATCCTTGTGCTGTCAATTGTTCCGCTATGCGGCGGCGCAACAGCTCCGGATTCGGTTTCGGGCTATACGCCAAACTGGTATTCAGTTTCTCAGGAAACTCCACGTTGTCATATCCGTATATACGTAGTATATCTTCTACTACGTCGCATTCACGTTGCACATCTACGCGATAGCGCGGTACAGCCAACTGCCATACTTCGCCTTTCTTCTCTTTAATCTCTATCTCAAGCGCGTGCAGAATAGTCTCAATAGTGTCTTCACCGATATTTTTTCCTATCAGCGAGTAAACACGTTGAATATCAATCGTTACAGGCCATGGATCAAAAGCTGTTTGTCCATTGTCCGAAACCTCCATCGCTACCTGTCCTCCGGCTACTTCCTGAATCAGCAATGCAGCTCGTCTGAGCACATACATTGTGTTGTTCGGGTCGCAGCCGCGCTCATAACGGAAAGAGGCATCGGTCTGCAACTGGTGGCGGCGGCTGGTCTTACGGATGGTAACAGGATCAAAATAAGCGCTCTCGAGGAACACATTTTTCGTTTTCTCGCTCACGCCGCTCTCCAAGCCACCGAATACACCGGCAATACACATCGCCTCTTCTGCGTTTGCAATCATCAGATCCCGCTCGTTCATCTCACGTTCAACGCCATCCAGAGTAGTGAATTTCTCTCCCTGTTTCGCGTAGCGCACATGAATAGCGTTTCCTTTGATCTTGTCGGCATCGAAAGCGTGCAGCGCCTGACCGCATTCGTGAAGCACGAAATTGGTGACATCCACCACGTTGTTAATTGGGCGCAAACCGATAGCCAGCAAACTGTTTTTTAACCATTCCGGGCTTTCTTTGATTTCTACGCCTTTGATGCTGACTCCGGTGTAGCGAGGGCATGCTTCCGGTGCGTCAATGCTGACGGATATAGGCAATTCGTGATTGTCAATCCGGAACGCCTCTACGGATGGTTTCGTCAATGCGATATCTTGTCCGTGCGCCTTGTAGTATGCGTACAGATCGCGTGCCACGCCGAAATGCGAAGCAGCATCCGAACGGTTCGGAGTAATATCCACTTCGATGATTGTATCGTTTTCTATATGATAGTATTCCGCCGCTTTCATGCCAACCGGCGTATCGGCAGGCAGCACAATGATTCCGGCATGGTCGGTTCCTACGCCGATCTCATCTTCTGCGCATAGCATTCCGTACGAGTCCTCGCCGCGCAACTTGCCTTTTTTGATCGTAAATGATTCCTCTCCGTCGTATAGAACGGTGCCGATAGTGGCGACGATAACTTTCTGTCCGGCCGCTACGTTAGGCGCACCACAGACGATAGGCAGAGGATCGCCTTCTCCGATATTGACTTTCGTCAGATGTAAATGATCCGAATTAGGGTGGGGTTCGCAACTCAACACTTCGCCGACTACCAGGCCTTTCAAACCGCCCTTTATGGTCTCTACGGTTTCAACTGTACCTACCTCAAGACCGATAGATGTCAGAATTTTTGCTACTGTCTCGGCGTCGTCCTGCAACGCGATGTAGCGCTTTAACCAATTGTAAGAAATATTCATATTTTTGCTTATTAGTCCAAATTTCGTACAAAGGTACAACAAATTATGCATACAAACAAATAAGTTTTACTAAAAATGCAAAATAATATTTTTTTTTAGGAAAAACGCGCGCGCACTTGCGTATATTAAAAAAATGTTGTATCTTTGCAGCCTAATTTGGATTGCTATGGCTAAAATCGCATTAATAACAGGTGTTACGGGACAAGACGGAAGTTACTTGTCTGAGTTTTTGCTGGCAAAGGGATATGAGGTTCACGGTATTATACGCCGTAGCTCGGTTGATTATCGTGAGCGTATAGCCCATTTGGAGGGGGTTCCGCATTTCCATTTGCATTATGCAGACATGAGCGACTCGATGTCGCTTGTGAAACTGGTAGGTAAAGTGCAGCCGGATGAGATATACAATCTGGCGGCGCAGAGTCATGTGCAGGTGTCGTTTGATGCACCGGAGTTTACGGCAGATGTGGATGCAGTAGGAGTGCTGCGTATTCTGGAAGCCGTACGCACAAACCATCTGGAGAAGAGTTGCCGTATATACCAGGCCTCGACAAGCGAGTTGTACGGGAAAGTGGAGGAGGTGCCGCAAAACGAAAACACACCTTTCCATCCGTATAGTCCTTATGCGGTGGCGAAACTGTACGGCTATTGGATCATCAAAGAATACCGCGAAGCGTACAATATGTTCTGCTGTTCGGGTATTCTCTTCAATCATGAGTCGGAACGGCGCGGAGAAACCTTTGTGACCAGAAAAATCACATTGGCGGCGGCACGTATTGCGCAAGGCAAGCAGGAACGGCTGTATCTGGGTAATTTGGATTCTTTGCGCGACTGGGGATATGCCAAGGACTATGTGGAGTGCATGTGGTTGATCTTGCAGCATGACACGCCGGAGGATTTTGTGATTGCAACGGGTGTTCAGCATACCGTTCGTGAGTTTGCTACGCTCGCATTCCACCACGCGGGCATTGAGTTGCGATGGGAAGGAAAGGGTATAGACGAGAAAGGTATTGTCGAAAGCCTCTCGCCGGCACTCGCCCAAGGAAAAGGAGTGCAGATCGGAGATGTGGTTGTAGCTGTAAGTCCCGATTTCTACCGTCCTACAGACGTGGTGAACCTGCTTGGCGATCCGTCCAAAGCCAAACGCGAACTGGGATGGAATCCGCAAAGCACCACGTTTGAGCAACTTGTGGAACTGATGGTTGCTCACGATATGAAAAAGATAGCAGCAGACGACGCAGCGGCTGAGATACGAAAAGTCAATCTCGCCGAATATCTTGAAAAAGGAGTGGATAAGTAATACTTGTATCGAAAGGGTTTATCGATTTACTAACGGGTCATTTACGACTCTTTTAAGACTCATTTAAGAGTCAATTACGTATCCCGGTATACCTTATAATATACATTGTATATTATCCCGTGATTTTTAAAATGCAATGATTATATGTTGAAAAACTCAAAAATATATGTAGCAGGCCACCGCGGCATGGTGGGAAGCGCGATTGTGCGTGAACTGCAGAGACAAGGATATACCAATATTATTACCCGCACGCACAAAGAATTGGATCTGTGCCGCCAGGATGCGGTAGAAGCGTTCTTTGAGGCGGAGAAGCCGGAGTATGTTTTTCTGGCTGCAGCCAAAGTGGGAGGTATTGTAGCAAACCAGAATGCGCTGGCAGATTTCATGTACGACAACATGATTCTGGAGATGAACGTCATTCATGCGGCATGGAAGAACGGCTGCAAGAAACTGGAATTCCTTGGCTCAAGCTGCATCTATCCTCGCATGGCGCCACAACCGATGAAAGAAAGTTGTCTGCTGACAGGCGAACTGGAGAAGACGAACGAAGCTTACGCGTTGGCGAAGATAAGCGGACTCAAATACTGCGAGTTCCTGAACCGGCAGTACGGAACGGATTATATTTCTGTTATGCCGACGAACCTGTATGGTCCGAATGATAACTATCATCCGGAGCACAGCCATGTCCTGCCCGCATTGATCCGCCGTTTCCATGAGGCAAAAGAGAGTGGGGCGAAGTCCGTGACCTGCTGGGGTACTGGTGCCCCGCTGAGAGAGTTTCTCTATGTGGATGATCTGGCGAACCTCTGCGTATTCCTGATGAATAACTACAGCGGGAACGAAACCGTCAATGCCGGAACGGGCAAGGAGTTGACTATCAAGGCCTTGACAGAGCTGGTGGCGAAAGTGATCGGCTATGAAGGAGAAATCTTATGGGATAGTACTCGTCCTGACGGCACGCCGCGCAAACTGCTGGATGTTAGCAAAGCAACGGCTTTAGGTTGGACGTACAAAACCGAACTGGAAGACGGTATTCGCCTGGCATATAAGGACTTCCTGGAAAACCCGATGCGCGCAGAAAGGTAATCGATGAAAGATTTCAGTCTGGACATATATCGCGAATTGTTGGAGAGACTGCAGAAAGCAGGCTATGAGTTAATTCCCTTTGCGGAGTATTGCAAAGGGAAGAGACCTGCGAAATTCGTGATTCTCCGGCACGACGTGGATGCCAAACCGCAGAACAGTTTGCGGACGGCACAGATAGAACACTCCATCGGCGCGCGGGCAACGTATTATTTCCGGACATCGGAGAGCGGGGCATTTTCGCCGGACGCAATCCGTGCTATCGCCAAACTGGGACATGAAATAGGCTATCATTACGAGGATATGAGTCTCTGCAACGGAGACGTGGAGAAAGCATATGCGCATTTTGAGACGTGGTTGGACTGTTTCCGCAGGTATTATGCGGTAGAGACGATTTGCATGCATGGTGCTCCGACAAGCAAATATGACGGGAAAGACCTTTGGAAAGTCCATGATTACAAGTCGCTTGGTATAATAGGTGAACCGTATATGGATACCGATTTTAGCGATGTGCTGTATCTGACAGACACAGGCCGTTGCTGGGACGGGTACAAAGTGAGTGTCCGGGACAAAATACCGCAATACCAGGAAAAATGGAATACCCGCGGATTGACATGGCACAAAACGGAAGAACTGATAAAAGCGGTAGAGGCAGCGAAACTGCCTCCGCATGTGATGATAACAACACACCCTCAGCGGTGGACGAACAACAGCGCGGAATGGTGGCAAGAACTGGTTCTGCAGAAGATGAAGAATATAATTAAGAAACTATGGATAAGAAATTGAATTTTGCATTGATCGGTGCAGCGGGATATATAGCTCCGCGGCACATTAAAGCGATTGCGGATACAGGCAACAACCTGTTGGTAGCATACGACAAGTTTGATTCGGTAGGGCGTCTGGATAGTTCGTTCCCGGATTGCTCTTTCTACACGGAGAATGAACAGTTCGACCGTTTCTGCTCCAAACAAATGAGGACTGAGAATCCTTTGCATTGGGTGTCAATCTGTACGCCGAACTATACGCACGACGCGTTTATCCGTTACGGCCTCCGTCTGGGATGCGATGTGATCTGCGAGAAACCGTTGGTGCTTAATCCTTATAATATAGACAACTTGTTAGAGCTGGAGAAAGAGACGGGGCACAAGGCTTATACGATTCTGCAACTGCGCCTGCATGACAAGATCCGCGCACTGAAGGAGAAAGTGGAGAAGGGACCTAAAGATAAGATTTATGACGTTGACCTGACTTATATCACCTCTCGTGGCAAATGGTATTACTCCTCTTGGAAAGGCGATGTGCATAAATCCGGTGGTATTGCTACCAACATCGGCGTGCATTTCTACGACATGCTGCAATGGGTGTTCGGTCCGGTGAAGAAAAATATCGTCCATGTGATGAGTTTTGACCGCGTTGCAGGCTATTTGGAACTGGAAAAAGCCCGTGTGCGTTACTTCCTGAGTATCAACGCGGAATGTCTCCCGGCTAATGCCGTACAAGGCGAGAAGCGCACATACCGTACGCTGAATATAGACGGAGAGGAATTTGAGTTCTCAGCCGGATTTACGGAGTTGCATACCGAGAGTTACAAACAGATTCTTTCCGGCAACGGTTTCCGTATTGCGGAAGCACGTCCGTGTATTGAGACAGTGGCTCAAATCCGCCATTCGGAACCAATAGGTTTGGTAGGCGACTATCATCCTCTGGCTAAGTTACCTCTTGCCAAACACCCATTCGGATGGGATGAGAAGAGGTAATGAGAGCAATAACTGCTCCGCTACAGGAATAAAGAATAATGACAAAAATGAATATGCATAAAACAACATATTTATTATTTCTGACTCTTACTTGTATATGGTTGTCTTCGTGCGTTACGGCTCGAAAAGTGAACTATATGCAAGAGCCGGATAAGTATATTCCGCACTATGCCGACACACTCAGTTTTGAGGATTACGAGTTGCGAATCGGCGACCGGCTGTATGTGTATGTCTATTCGCTGGATGAAAAAGTGACGGCTATGTATAATGCCGGAGGGTCAAATGCCTCTACTATGCGCTATCAGATGAACGGAAGCAGCGGCGGTTCGTACGACCTCTATACCTACCTGATTGACGATGACGGAAACATTGATTTTCCGACGATAGGAAAAGTGTATGTTCGCGGAATGACGACACGCGAGGTAAAACACAAACTGGAGGAAGAACTAAGCGCCCTACTCAAGGAAATTCCGGGATATAGCACCGTCTCCGTGGAAGTCAATATCGTAAACCGTTCGTTCTCAATCATTGGAGCGCAAAGCGGACGATATATGATCAACAAGGAGAAGATGACCATCTTTGAGGCTCTGGCCATGGCGGGCGACCTGAATGAGTTCAACAGCAGAAAAGAGATCAAACTGGTGCGCGAGAAAGAAGGAGTGACAACCATCAAGACTTTTGACGCACGTTCCAAAGATCTGGTCAATTCGGAATACTATTATATTGAGCCGAACGATATCATCTATATCCGACAAATCCCGGGTTATAGTTTCGGTATCAATTCCGCCTCTACAGTTCTTGGCGTAACAGCAACCACTATATCGTTCGGAGTATTGATCTATACGATCGTTCAGACAGGTATCAACCATGTTAAGAAATATTACGGCGGAGGCTCCAATAGTGGCGGATCCAATGGTATGCCGGCGAAAGGAGGTGCCCAATGAAAAAGATTTATCTGATATTGCTTGCCCTCACTGCGGTATTGATGTCAAGCTGCTACAGCCACAAATCTATCGGTTACCTGCAAGAGCCGACGAAGAGCAACAAACTGCCGGTATATGACAGCGTAAGCTATGAACCCTACCGAATCCGTGTCAATGACGAGATTATTTACCGCCTGATTACGTTAGACGAGACTATGAGTAAGATGTTGGGTGCCAATAATATGGCTACCAGCGGTCAGTATGCCAATTCCTACCGCGTTTATTCGGACGGAACGATAGATATTCCTTTCCTTAAACCGATCAAGGTTTTGGGACTGACGGAAGCCGAAGCACAGGATACGCTGCGTGCGGCATTCCGAGAGATCATTCCTGACGCGGATGTTAAGTTGGCACTGTATAATAAGTATTTCTCCGTTATAGGAGACGCAAATGCCGGTAGATATTTTATATATAAGGAGAAAATGAATATCTTCCAAGCCTTAGCCATGACAGGCGATGTGATGAATAGCGGCGACCGCAGACATATCCGTATCATCCGTCCGAGAGACGGAGGACAAGAACCCGAGATATTGGAGTTCGATATGCGTACCAACAGCATCATTGATTCGAAATACTATTATGTTTATCCGAACGATGTCATCTATGTTGCACGTACGAAAGACAGTTTCTACAAGGTACCGACATACACCGGTTTTCTGGGCCTGATCACAAGCAGCGTGGCTTTGCTGACAACCGTTTTGAATTACGTAGCATTCCTGTATAAATAAAGACTATGAGCACAAATAATCCATATTACACTCCGGGAGGAAATAGCCAATATTATGCCCCGGGAGGCAACAATTATTACATGCCGGGCGGCAACCAGCAGTATTATCAGGCAGACCCGCAACAGCAACAAGGAGGTGACGATGAAGAGAGTTCTATGAACTTTAACCCCATCGAGTGGATCTTCACTTTCCTGCACTACTGGTATCTGTTCGTGATAGCCCTTGTGATTGCTTTAGGTCTGGCTATGCTGAAAAACAGAAGGTGGATACCGACGTATTATTCCCAGGGTACTATTGTCATTAAGGAAAGCGGTACGTACGGCGGCTCTGCTTCTGCGCTGATGAGCGGTTTCGGTGTGGATGCCGGATACAAGAATGTGAACAACCAGATGATTATGCTGGGGTCGTACGACTTGATGAGCCGAGTAGTTGATTCGTTGCCGTTCCTGAATGTGGAGTATATCACGCAAGGACGCTTCAAGACGCGCCAACTCTACCGTCAGACTCCTATTATTGTTGAGTTCACGCGGCTTGATCCTCGTGCCTACGGCATATTATACCAGGTTAATTTCGAAAACGACGGCACGCTGCGCATCGCTTCTACAGATGAAGATACACCGCTTGACTTGCGCGCCCACTACGGCGAGGCTATCAGTTGTCCGCTGTTTGATATTACTATCTGGCCGACGGAACTAATGGTCAATTCAGGAAAGATATATTTCCGTTTCAGGACTCATGAATCCCTTGTGGATGAGTTCATGAGCCGCCTGCAGCTTTCTTTCGTCACAGAGGGATCGACGGTTCTTGCGCTTTCTCTCACAAGTGAGACGCCGCAACGGGATTGCGAGTTTATAGACGAATTGGCCAAGATATATCTGCTGCAAAACCTGGAGCAGAAGAATGAAGTGGCAGAGAACTCAATCCGTTTTATCAACGAGCAGCTCAAGACCCTGCAGTCTTCTCTACAGGTAAGCGAGGGCGCTATGACTGATTTCCGGCAGGAGAACAAATTTGTTGATGTCAACTCCTATGCCGGTCAGTTGATGGGACGTATTGCGGCATACGACCAGCAGTCGATGGAACTCCGTCTGCGCGAGACTTATTTCGATTACCTGATCAAATATATTCATGAGAATATAGACAAGGATGCCGTAATAGCTCCTACTACAATGGGTGTGAACGAGCCTATGCTGATGGGTCTTGTGCAACAATTGAACGACCTGCGTATCCAACGCGGCGAGTTGACGGAGAAAAACGTCTATTACGCCAAATACACAAAGGATATCGAGAATGTAAAGACAGCGATAGAGGAGGTAGTGACCTCCATGCGTGCATCTCTTGAGATAGAGAAGGCTGATCTGGCAAACAGATACAGCGAGGTGGAGAAATCCATAAAACAACTGCCGCAGAAAGAATTGCAGATGGTGGCCATCGAGCGTAATTACCGTATTGACGATAACTACTACACGTTCTTCCTTCAGAAAAGAGCAGAAGCAGAGATTCAAAAAGCCTCCAACACGCCGGATAACTCAATTATGGACAAGGCGCGTACTACCGCTATCATGAACGCCAAGGCTAAATCGAAGACCACCTCTACGTATCTCATAATCGGTTTCCTGATTCCGATGGTTCTGATCATTCTGAGCGAACTGCTTAACAACAAAATCCGTTCGCCTAAAGATGTGGTCAAACTGAAGATGTTCCGTCTAATAGGAACGCTTCGTCATGCAAAGAGCCAGAACCCGACTTTGGTACGCGCTTCACCCCGGTCCAGTTACGCGGAAATGCTCCGTGCTATCCGTACGCGTGTGGAGTTTGTCCTTCGACGCAAGGATAAGATGGTCATTTGTATCACATCCACGGAGTCCGGTGACGGTAAAACATTCCTTTCTACCAACTTGGCTGCGCTGTATGCCATGACCGGTAAAAAGGTGCTGCTGGTTGATCTGGACTTGCGCAAACCGAATATCCACACCAAACTGGGCTTGGAGAATAGTGTAGGTGTGTCGAATTACCTGATCGGCGACTGCGAGGAGGAAGATATTTATGTACGTAATACACCATTCGGCTTTGACTTTATACGCGCAGGTACTATTCCTCCTAACCCCGGTGAGTTGGTTCACTCCGACAAACTGGCAGAAGCCATCCGGAAGGCTCGTGAAAATTACGACTATATAATCATGGATACATCGCCTATCGGTCTTGTTCCTGATGCATATGCCGTGATTGAACAAAGCGATATGTGCTTGTATGTTATCCGCTGTATGCAGACTAACAAGTCGTTCTGCAAGCAGACTCTGGAGCAGATGCAAGAAGTAGTTGAAAATCCGGAAAAAATCCAACTCGTTCTCTCTGATATACCTACAGAGGGACGCCATTCCTACGGCTCGGGTTATGGTTACGGCTACGGTGGCTATGGAGGTTACGGATACGGCCACTTCGGCTACGGCGGCTACGGAGGTTATGGATATGGTTACGGTAGTAATAACGGCCGGTCCAAACGCTACGGGAAACTGTACGGAAAGATCTACGGTGCTTTAGTTAAGGACGACAAAGCTTATCGCTCCTACTACTATTATCACCATGATGAAGACGACGAAGAGTCGCAGTCCGGTAGTGAGAATAAAGATTAAAAACGGGAAGGGATGCAGAAATGCATCCTTTCTTTTGTAACGGGGTGCAGGAACTCCATCTCGGCAGCATGAAGCATAAGCCGCTCTGCCGGCTTTCCTCCATATAGCCGGTCACCGATAATTGGAGCATCCAGTCCGTCCGGATGAGAGGAATGAACGCGCAGTTGGTGGGTTCGTCCGGTTAGAGGAAAGAAATCTACCAGAACAGAACCGTCCTCCCGATACTCACGGATGGTATATCTTGTGAGAGCCGTTTTTCCGTGCTCTCTGTCTACCATCTGGCGCGGGCGATCGTAAGGATTAGGGAGAAGAGGAAGAGAGATCTGACCCTCAGTCGGCAAAACTTTGATTTTTTCTCCCGTAATAAGTGCTTCGTATCGTTTTTGGATGTCCCTGCGCTGGAAATATGCTTGTAAGGTTTTGTACATCTCCGGTGTCTTCGCCAAAACGAGCAAACCGCTTGTGTCTTGATCCAGGCGATGTACAGGCTGAATGACTGCTGAATGTCCCTTCAGTAAAAGTGCGTCTATGACGGATAACTGACCGTTTTTGCCGGGAACAGACAGTAAGCCGGACGGTTTGTTGACGACGATAAGATACGCATCCTCGTAGATTATTTCTATTTCACGGCACAAAAGCTCCGATGTTGTTTGCTCAGGGGAAGTTATCTCCATGCCTTGCAACATATGCCGTAATATAGGCACGCATCGGCTTGAGCACGGGCTGTAAAAAGTACCTTCCCGCCGGAGTTCGTTTTGGGGCATCGCGCCGACCCAGAATTCAGCCAGTGCAACAGGTGTTAAACCATGCAGAAAAGCGTACTGCAGCAGTTTTGGCGCACAGCATTCTCCGGCTCCGGAAGGAGGTAATTTTTCAGTAGATAACCTTGTCTTATTGCCGGAAACATACCATTCTTCCGGGGAGATGATGGGTTTCTCGTTCCGGAATATCTCCAGTAAGTTTTTTGTCTCTCCAAGACCGTTAGTGAGTCTGTAATTGGCAAACAGAAGGCGTTGCAGACGTTGTGATTCCTCTCGCGAAGTGCCGATGGGCATGGCGGCGCATTCATAAACAGGAGGAACGAATCCGTCATGATAATATGAGCCGTCCAGTTGCGCAGAAAAGGCAGCTATGTATCCTCCGCTATGCACCAGCACACCGAACATCTTGCCACACCGATGTAGCTCGCTATCAGGCGTAGCGAGCATGTATGCGTGTACTTTTTGGATAATATCCTGTGCTGCTTTTTGAGCAGCAGGATGGGGTGGTAGTGCAAAAGGCGAATACATAGTGCATCAAAAAAATCGAGTGCAAAAATACAAAAAAATTTGTATATATGCAAAAATTGTTGTAATTTTGTGCCCGATTATGCAATTAGCTTTCGATAACGATAAATATATTCGCATCCAATCGGAGCATATCCGTGAGCGAATAGCACAGTTTGGCAACAAACTGTATCTGGAGTTGGGCGGCAAGTTGTTTGACGACATGCACGCAAGTCGAGTACTGCCCGGATTTATGCCGGATAGCAAGTTACGGATGTTGACCCAACTGCGTGACTCACTAGAGATACTGATCGTACTCTCTGCCGAAGATATTGAGCGAAACAAAGTGCGTCAGGACTTGGGTATTACGTATGACGAGGACGTACTGCGTCTCCGGGAGGAGTTTATGAACAGAGGATTTATGGTGTCCTCGGTAGTAATTACACATTATTCGGGTCAGCGGTCCGCCGATGCATACCGTCAGCGGCTGGAACGCAAAGGAATACGGGTATATTATCACTATATTATCGAGGGTTATCCCCACAATGTAGATTTGATAGCGAGCGATGAAGGCTTTGGAAGGAACGACTATATAGAGACTAGCCGTCCCTTGGTGGTCGTTACGGCTCCGGGGCCCGGAAGCGGCAAGATGGCCGTCTGTCTAAGCCAACTCTATAACGAACAGAAGCACGGTTGCGAAGCCGGTTATGCCAAGTTTGAAACGTTCCCGGTATGGAATCTGCCTCTGAAACATCCGCTGAACGTAGCTTATGAGGCTGCAACGGCTGATATCCAGGATGTGAACATGCTGGATCCGTTCCATCTTGAAGCCTACGGCAAGACGGCTGTAAACTATAACCGCGATATTGAGATATTCCCTGTATTGGATGCGTTGTTCAGGTCTATCTACGGCGAGAGCCCGTATAAGTCCCCGACGGATATGGGAGTGAATATGGTAGGGTTCTGCATCAGTGACGACGAAGCAGTACGCGAAGCAAGCAAGCAGGAAATAATCCGTCGTTATTTCCGCGCGTTATGCCATTTAGCGAACGGCAAATGCAACGAAGCGGAGATTAAGAAACTGGCGTTGTTGCAACAACAGGTAGGAATCACTACTGCTTACCGCCGCACCACGGTAGCAGCCCGTGAACGTCGCGCTTTGAGCGGAGCTCTGCATGACGGTGCTTTTGCTCATGCAGCAGCCATAGAGTTGCCGGACGGACGCGTTATTACAGCGGAGGCAGGGCCGTTATTAGGCTCCTCTGCCGCCCTGTTGCTGAATGCGATGAAAGAGTTAGCGGGTATTGACCATGCAGTACGGCTGATTCCTGAGAAATTCATCAGCCCTATTCAGCAGACGAAGATCGGTTATCTGCATGGTCAGAACCCAAGACTTCACACGGATGAGGTGTTAGTGGCGCTTTCGGTGCTGTCATTGCAAGACGAAAACTGCCGTAAGGCATTGGAGACGCTGCCGCTTCTGAAGGGATGTCAGGCGCATTCAACAGTAATGCTCAATGAAGTAGATTGGAAAACATTTAAGAAATTAGGAATCGACCTAACAACAGATCCTGCAAAGAAGTAAAGAGAACTCGGGTGTGAATCCCGGACTGACCGGCAACTGTGATGGCCGCAAGGCCTAAGTCAGATCGCTTTCTTCTTTTGCGAATTGAGAAGTCCTCCAGGTTTAGGGCTTACAATGACAAAGAAGATATTTCTCATACTAATAATGGCACTCAGTGCGCACTCTGTTATCGCGGAAAGCGAGACGGAGCGCGATTCGTTGTACTCTGACTTCCGTATAGAGGAGGTTGAGGTAACGGCTCGTAGCCTGACGAAAGATATCATCGTGCCGCAACGGCTGAAGGGGGCGGAGTTAGAACGACTTAATTCGCTGTCGGTAGCCGATGCACTGCGTTATTTCTCAGGAGTCCAACTAAAGGACTACGGCGGTGTAGGGGGGATCAAGACGATCAACGTACGATCCATGGGCAGCCAGCATACGGCGGTCTATTATAACGGAGTGCAATTGGGCAATGCGCAGAACGGACAAGTTGATCTGGGGCGGTTCTCGCTGGATAACATGGAGGAGATTCAGCTTTTCAATGGTCAGAAGTCAGATATCTTCCAGTCTGCCCGCGAGTTCGGCGCTGCAGGAAATGTGTATCTTACTACCCGTAAACCTTATTTCAAACCGGGTGAGCGTGCGCACGTACACGGGAAGATGCGTTTCGGTTCGTTCGGCTTGGCGAATCCGAATGTAGGATTTGATGTGAAGCTGACGGAAACCATGTCGCTTACCTTCGATGCCGAGTACGTCTATTCGAATGGCAAGTACCCGTTCCGATACCGACGTGTGCTGCCGAACGGCGAGACGGCATATGACACAACGGCTGTGAGACAGAACGGGGATGTCAATGCGGTGCGCGCGGAACTCGGTATCCATCATTATTACCGAACCACGGGTTTCTGGCGTGTTCATGCCTATAACTACTATTCCGAGCGCGGTGTGCCGGGGGCTATCGTCAATAATGTTTGGCGGAACGGCGAGCGTTTATGGGACCGCAACACATTTGTTCAAGCCCAGTGGCAGGACGAATGGTTCGGACGATGGAGCACACGCCTTCTTACCAAATATGCAAACGACTATACGCATTACAAGAACAACGACGTGCGTCTGCTGCCCGCCGATAACGAATATACGCAGCAGGAGGTCTATCTGTCGCTGGCTAACAAGGTGCAGATCTTCAATTTCTGGGATTTCTCCGTTGCGTATGATTTTCAGTTCAATGACTTGCACCGTTGTAACCTGTTGTCAGACACCGTGCCGGAATATTTCAAGCGATATTCCCACTGGCTGTCCGCAGCAACTGCTTTCAATATCAAGGAATACCTGAGAATACAAGCGTCTGTATTAATGACTGCTGTAGATAATAAAAAGCCTCGTGTCACTCCTGGGCTGTTCTTTTCTTTCCGTCCATATCCCGTTATCGATCTCAGTCTGAATGTGTTTTACAAGCAAAGCTACCGTTATCCCACATTCAACGACCTGTATTATACAGATTTGGGAAATGCAAACCTGCGGCCGGAGTTAGCCCGGCAGCACTCGATAGAAGCAGCATACCGCAAAGCAACCAAAATGTATGATATAGCTGTAACCGCTTCTTATTATTACAACCGGGTTACGGATAAGATCATTGCTTACCCGAAAGGGCAGCAGTTCCGGTGGACAATGCTGAATTTAGGGGAAGTGAAGATTCATGGCATGGATGCCAAAGCGGATATGTCCTTCAATCTGCCGTTGCGGTTCGTGTTACGCGGGCGCCTCAATTATACGTACCAGAAAGCAATCGATGTGACGAACCCCAATGATACGTATTATTGCCATCAGATCCCCTACATACCCTGGCATAGCGGAAGTGTGGTTGTCGGACTGAACTGGCAAAGCAAACGGGGTGACCACTACGGGTTGAACTATTCGTTTATCTATGTCGGCGAGCGGTACTGCCAGCAGGAGAATATCATTTATAACTATGTACAGCCATGGTACACGCATGATATGAGTATATATGGAGAGTGGGGGATCAAGCGTTGGTGGCTGAAGGCGAATTTAGAGATCAATAACATGCTCGGGCAGGATTACGAAGTAATCCAGAACTACCCGATGCCTAAACAAAATGTACGATGCACATTAGCCGTCAAATATTAGGATTAAGGAGCAAAGACCGCTTCGCTAAAAGAGTAAAGACAAATATGTATTTATTTATACATATTTGTTTATATTCCTTACTCCTTACTCTTTACTCTTGTAGAGGCGACGAGGTCGTCTATCCCACTATCGGCACGCATGTGACGGACGAGGTTCGCGAGGGCGGGCTATATGTACTATGCGAGGGCAATATGGGTTCTAACAAAGCCCGGCTCGACTACATGAATCTTCATTCGGGTGAATATTACGCCAACTGGTACGGCTCTCAAAACCCGCACCAGTTAAAGGAATTGGGTGATGTAGGAAACGATATCCAGGCGTACGGAGGAAGACTTTATGCCGTGATCAACTGTTCGCACAAGGTAGAGGTGATGGACAGGCAAGCACGGCATATAGGGCAGGTGGACATCCCCAACTGCCGCTATCTGGCATTCAAAGGGAACAAGGCATATGTGAGTGCCTATGTAGGCTCTGTAGCCACGCCGGAAATGTTAGGGTCTGTCTTTGAGGTGGACACCGCTACGCTGGAGATCACGCGTGAGGTGAAAGTAGGTCACCAGCCGGACGAGATTTGTATTGTGGGCGAGACACTGTATGCAGTCAATTCGGGCGGCTATTTTACCAACCGGCATGATTCGACGGTTTCAGTGATAGAGTTAGGCGGATTTACAGAGACAAAGAAGATCACAGTAGGTTCGAATCCGCAACGTATCCGGGCTGACCAGAGCGGGAGACTATGGGTCTGCACGGAACAGGGGATAGCTATTATTGAGGAGGAAAGAGTGATAAGACGGATCGATGTAAAAGCAAGCAACATCTCTATCCATGGCTCGACAGCCTATATCATAGACAGCGAATCGCATTTGCTCCGTGCCTTTTCCACCATTGATTTTACAGAACAGGAACAGCATATAGACATATCGGGCTATGAGCACCCGTACGGATTGCTGGCAACGAATGATGTAATCTATATCACAGATGCCAAGAATTATGTCTCGTCCGGCGTGCTGCATTGCTATGGATATGACGGCAAAGAGCATTGGACAGCTAAGACAGGCGATATTCCGGGACACTTATGCCGTGTCAGCGGTGCATACGACCTCTATCCGGATACAACGAAGCAGGACACGGTAAAAGCCTTCTCTCCTTATATATCGCGCGTGTATGAGTACCTGCCGGCGATGGGGCAGTTTGTGAACGTATTGCCCCAATACGAGGAAGGCGACAACGCGGAAGCCATGTGCCGCAAATGCGAACAGGCTATAGCCAACAATGCCGGAGGCATGGTCTGTTTAGGAGGATGGGGAGGCTATATTACCTTCGGTTTTGACCACGCGGTAGAGAACAAAGAGGGCTATGACCTGCGGATCCTCGGGAACGCCTTCCTCATGAGCGGGAATGAGACCTATGGTAGCAGCGAACCGGGCATTGTGCTGGTCAGTCGGGATGAGAACAAGAACGGTCTGCCGGACGACGAGTGGTATGAACTGAAAGGCTCCCTGTATGACAATCCGGCGACGAAACACCATGTGTCAAAGACCTATACGCGCGAGAGCGATACAATCCGCAATCCTTTCCATCAACAGCCTTATTTTCCGCAATGGGTAGAGGCGGAAAGCATTACTTTTACGGGTGCCTTGCTGCCACCGATAACAGAGAATATCAGCGGACAGAATGTACAGCGGATTCTGGATTTCGGCTATGCAGACAACAAACCGAACAGCGACAAAGAAGGAACAAGTTTTGATATATCGTGGGCTGTAGATGCGGACGGACAATCTGTTTCACTGCCATGCATAGATTTCGTCCGCATCTACACTGCGGTAGATGAAGCATACGAAGGTACCGGCGAACTGAGTACGGAGGTCTCCGGAGCCATCGACCTGCATATAGAATAGTGCCAAAAACACTTATAATTAACATTATTTATTAACAATTTTAAAAAACAAACAAAATGAAAAAATCATTTCTTTTCGTAGCCGCTCTGGCATTGACCTTTGCGGCTTGCCAACCGCGCACAGACGTGGAGAACAACACCATCGCTACCTTTGAGGAAGCAGCCATCACTCCCTTGACCATTGAGAGTACGTTCAAGTATTCTGTGGACACAACGGTATTCCTGCAGAGCGGTAATTTTGAAATCCAGCAGACCGTTAGCTGGGGAGGTGCTATGACAGCAGGAGGCGTGGTTTCCAACCAAACTACTACAGATGTAAAAAACGGCTATGCTGATGCTTACAAATCGGCTGCCGGAGGTGCTTATGCCGGAAAAAACTATCTGGTTTGGTATTCCGACTCTTATTCTCCTAATGTCATCAAACTGACGAAAGCCGCTACGGTTCCGGGCATGTATGTTTGCAATACTGCGCTCGTTGAGTCCATGATCAAGGTGGGAGACGGAATGTCCACAGTTGCCGGAGGGTTCACAGCGAATGACCACCTTCTGCTGACCATTGGCGGTTCGCTGGAGGGGAAAGAAGTAAACAGCACGGTTGAGTTCTACCTGGCAAAGGGAGAAAACATTGTAAATCAATGGACTTATGTAGATCTGAGCACGCTTGGCAAAGTGGATGAACTGCATTTCACCATGAGTGGAACGAAAACCAATGCTATGGGTCTAACCACTCCGGCATACTTCTGTATCGATAACCTCGGCGCATCCAAGTAATGCGGACTATACAGACCATAGTATCTGTTATCATGCTTCTTTGCTTCGTCGGGTGCGCACAGCACTCGGCGGAGCAGGGTAGTGTGCCGGAAGGCAACAAATACGCTACAGGGTTTCAGATCACCGAGACGGATACAGGCGTAGTGGTAGAGGTGTTCCAGCCATACCAGCGCCTCTGTGTCAAAGAGCCGCTCCGCCGTCTGGGTACGATGAGTACCGTGCAGGTCGGCTTTCTCTATGCCTTGGATGCGATGGAGAACCTGGTGGCGGTATGTAATCCGGAGTTGATCTACACGCCTGTCCGCGGCGACGAGATAGACCTCGGTGACTCGATGAAGCCGAGTGCTGAACGCACGCTCCAAGCCGGTCTGGATGTGCTGCTGGCGGTCAATTACGGCCAATATGACAATCTGGAAGCGGCGCGGATAGAGAAACTGGGTGTGTTCACCATGTATATCAACGAATGGCAGGAACACACGCCTCTTGCGCGCGCCGAGTGGATCCGTGTCTTTGGCGCTCTAACCGGCAAACTGCCGCAGGCGGACTCTGTTTTCAATACCATAGAGCAAAAGTATCTCCATCTTACAGCGAGTGTCAACGAGCGGTCTCACAGCGGAAGCGGTCTCACAGGCGAAGCCGGTCCGGCAGCACAGCGGTCAATCATGTCCGGCAATAATTTCCGCGGCACATGGTATGTGCCTTCCGGCAAGAATTATCTGGCATACCTCTTCAAAGACGCAGGGGCGCAATATCCGTTCTATGACGACGAGCGGGAGACTTCTATTCCGCTAACGGTAGAAGAGACGCTGCGTTATTTCCATGACGCGGATGTGTGGGTAGGTGCCGGAGGAAACAGTCTGGCGGAACTCGCCGAGATAGACGAGAAGCATACATGGTTCAAGGCGTATCAGGAAGGCCGCGTCTATAACTGGCGCAAACAGCGTCTGGCGAACGGCGCGAATAATTTCTGGGAGCGCGGGGTAGTGCACCCCGAAGAAATGCTGGAGGACGTTATTAATATCCTTAATAACGCTCCTGACTCCGTGTTGCATTTCGCTAACAGATTGTACTAGGATACTAGGAGCCTAGGATCCTAGTTCCCTAGTTTCCTAGTTTTCTCTGGCTACCTCCTCTAGACAGTTCCGGCAGAGGCAATCGGAATAATGCGTGCGCAGATAAGCGCGCGCTTTTTCATTCAGTCTGACTCCCACGCACTGGCAGAACGCATCGTGAGTGCAAACAAAATGTGCCCCGCATCGGGGGCACGTTTTGTTATCGGGTGTTTGGTCGGTTGCCATTGTGTCCTTTATTTTGCCAGTTTGACAATAAGGGTGGAGAGACCTTTTATCTCGATGTCCTTGCGGCTGAGATCAATCTGTTCTCCGGTAAGCGGGTTGAAACCTTTGGTATTATAGCGGCCAAGGATCTCCGCATAGGTTGCTGTAGGAATGGTACGCGGTTCCTCAGAAGCGTTAGCGAACACAAAGACGGCTTCTTTTTCGTTATAGCGGAAGAATGCGTAGGTGTTATTACGTGCATGGAAATGCATGGTCTTGCCGGAATGCAGCACCGGTTCGTCCTTGCGCCAGTTGAAGAGCCGGCTCTGGAAGTCATACATGTCCCTCATCTCTCCGGTAACCTGTTCTCCTTGCGGCAGAGGAGCGCGGAGGTAGGAGTGGTTGTTCGGATCTTCTTTGTTCGCGGAGATCATGGCATATTCGTCTCCGTAGAGCACCTGCGGGATACCACGCATGGTAGCGAGAAGGACGTAAGCCAGTTTGACACGGCGGATATCTTTGTCCTTGACCGCATCGCGGATGCGGCTCATATCATGGTTGCCGAGGAAAGTAAGCAACTTGTTCACGTCGGCGTACATGTAATCCAGAGTGAGTGCGTCATAGACCTTGGTGAGTCCGCCGCCCCAGTAGTTACCGTCGTTCTCCAGTGCCTGACGGATAGCTTCTTCTGTGGGGAAATCCATGACAGTAGGGAGGTTGGAGTCAAAACCGTCGAAGTTCTTTGTTCCGCTCTGCCAGTAAGCCACAGCCGGAGCCGGACGTGTCCAGCACTCGCCGACGATATTGATATCCGGATACTCCTTGCGTATGGCAGCCAGCCATTCTGCGCCCGGTTGTCTCTCTATGTAAGGGTAGGTGTCTACGCGCAATCCGTCCAGATTTGCATACTCAATCCACCAAATCGCCCATTGCTGGAAATACTTGAGCAGATCCGGGTTCTCCAGATTCATATCCGGCATCGGTTTGTCGAACCAGCCGCGGTTAGAGAGCTTGCGGTCGTATTCGGAGGCGTTGATATCATAATTGGCGGTAAAGACATTGTTGGTGTTGGTGAATTCCGGGAATTGGTTAATCCAGTCCTGATAAGGCAGGTCTTTCATCCACCAGTGAGCCGCGCCGCAATGGTTGGGCACCATGTCCATTAATATCTTCAGACCTTTCTCATGCGCCTTCTGCACCATTTGTGCATACAAAGCATTGGAGCCGTATCGCGGGTCTATATGATAGTAGTCGGAGCAAGCGTAGCCGTGATACGACCAAGCCTCTTCGTCGTCGCCAAGCATCGGAGTAGGCCAGATAGCGGTGCAGCCGAGTTTGGCGATATGGTCGAAACTGTTGATGATTCCTTGTATATCTCCGCCCCAACGTCCGTTGACATTTGATTTGTCGGCTTTCTCTCGTGTGTACTTGGTGGAGTTATTGCTCTCGTCGCCATCCACAAAGCGGTCGCTCATGATCAGATAAATCACGTCCGCAGTTGTGAAACTGCTGCGTTTGCGGCTGTCCTCGCGACGGGAAGCGATAGAGTAGTCATACGTGGCTTTCTTGTTTCCTTTCTTGAGGGTGATACGGTATGTTCCGGGCTGGAAGACACCGAAATCAACGAAGAGGTAGTTCGGACTCTCGGCGTTATGCTGTTTTCCGGGCACGAGTCCGTGGCATGCGCCGCGCATCACTTTGCCGTTCACTACCTGCTGTACGGATACTTGTGCATCTTTCAGGTCCTGACCGTGGAACATAATAGTCAGCGGCGTCTGCATGCCGGTCCACCAACAGAGCGGCTCAACCTGCTCAATCTTCGGTGCTGCCATCAGCCATCCTGCCAACAGCACACTTGCTAAAAAGGAAAAAGTCTTTTTCATATGCATAGAATTAAGAACTACAAATTACAAACTACAGCTCATCAATCATCACCTTACCCAGCGCATCGTATTTCTCGCTGATCGAGGTATATTTCTTCCAGAACTGCTGCATCTCCTCGGACGGCGATTGCAGGAACAGTTCATTACCTTGTTTCTCTATCCGGTCGGTGACCATTCCCAGACTGATCTTATGGGTGTCCATAGCAGGCTGGAAAGTCTTGTCTTCCTCTCCTTCCACATATACCTCACGCAGGATGCCTGTCTCTACCATGCGTCCCAGGAGCTGGTTTACAAGCCGGATGGGCAAATGGTCGCGAACCGCCATGTCGTGCGCCGTCATAGGCTCTTCGTCCGCCTCAAACCGCATTATGATCGTGTATAGCAGATAGAGCATAATGAAATCTTTGTACCGCCGCGAGATATTCTTCAGGTCCGATTCGTACTCGAATTCTTCGTTGTTCTGGATGGCATAACTCATCTCGGCGCCAATAAGGATGAGGAGGCTGGTGTATTGCAGCCAGGTCATCAGAATAGGGATCGTAGCAAACGCTCCGTAAACGATACTCGTGCGGCTCAGCATCGCTATCAAATAGACCGACAGCATCTGCAGCAACTGGAAGAGCGTGCCCATAATCACACCCGGTATAAAGGCGCTCATGAACCGCACTTTGGTGTTCGGGATTCCGACATACATGACCGTGAACAGCATCCAGCAGATAGCAAACTGAAGGAATTTCACGCCGGAGGTATGTACGAAATGGTGGAGTGCCTCGATATGTATCGTGCTTTCTACCGTGGAGTGCAGAAAGATGTTGATGCCGGCGGAGCAGACGATCAGTACCGGAATAAGCACCACGATAGCAATATAGGTGGTCACCTGGCGGAGTATGGAACGCGATTTCTTGACGTTCCAAATCTTGTTGAAGGCGGTCTCGACGGACTCAAAGAACGAATAGACCGCCCAAAGGAGAATCAGAATACCGATACCGATAAACAGGCCTCCTTGCGCCGTGTCCAGATAGCGTTCCACCATCGCCATGATCGTTGGTACAAGGTTGGTCTCGCCTAAGAAGGACTTGTTCAGCTGAGTCTCTATCACGTCCGCCACGCCGAAACCCTTTGCCACAGCCACTATCATTGCCAGAATAGGCACGATAGCGAAGATAAGAGAGTAGGTGAGGGATTTGGCTTTGTCATTCAGGTTTTTGCTGGCAAATCCTCGTACGACCAGAACGATCGTGCGGATGATGTTGTAGCCTAATTTCTGAAAGAACCCGTCGAACTCTGTCGCCGTTACCCGCCACATGTCGTAGCGTAAAAAACGAATGATATCGGAGAATTTCTTCACGGTCTGACAATTTAACGGGTTTGACGGCTTATTATGACTCCCGCAAATTTTATATTTGTGGGAAGGAGGGAGCAGATCTATAAGCCGGGTTCTGTACCCTTTCGGGCGTCTATCATTAATCTCGAGGTACATGTTACCATGTCCTTCTCTCGCTTCCTACCCTCCGACTCACGCGAGCAGCGTTCGGACGCCGGTTTACTTGGAATTGCAGCCCACAGTGTGCTCGTTTCACATTCCTCGTCTCTGTAGCAGTGACCAAACATTTCTGCCTGACGGCGGTTAACCGCTGTGGTGCTCTGTGCTGCCCGGACTTTCCTCTGCGGATGAGATTAAAGCACGCGTGCTTTTCTTTCCCTCTGCAGCGATAGACCGATCTGCTGTGAGCGGTGTACGGGAGTCGGACCCGCCTCCTCAGCTTGGGAAGCTGATGCACTACCGATGTGCTAACACCGCAAACGCTCCTTGAGCATGATTTTCAAAATCGTCTGCAAAGGTACTGCTTTTTTTTGAAATATGCAAATAAATTTGCAAAATTTTATATAGGGGGTGGCAAACCGGCTTCCCAACGGTCTATGCCCGGCTTGGTTAAGAGGTCTAAAACGGTAGGCATGCCCGTATTGATGATATGTTTTTTGAGGCGGAATGGCTGCTCCGGCTCTATAGGCTCAAAGGAAACGGGTTCCGGTTCTTGCGCTTTCTTGCGCTCCGTTTGGAGTTGGCGGTAGATAGAGACGTAGGTATATTGGTAGAAACGCGAGTACGGTTTCATGCCTTCTTCCGGCTTGGCTCCGCCTTTGAAAACGGTATAATAATGTCTGAAAAAGCGCACGCGCCATTCGAGGGCTTCTATGGAATGGTCGTGTTCGAGTGCATGCGCCTGCCGCTGCGCCTCTTTGATGAGCTCGCGGTTGGCGACACACGCCGCAGACCAGTGTTTCGGAAAATGGTACGTATATAACTCATGCAATCCTGCCCGGAAACGGGATGGTCTTACCACAATGCGTTTCCGGCACTTCCGACCTTCTTTCGCCATGTCCATCGCGCCCCACAAGGCCTCCACACCCACATAGCAACGGAAATAGTGTACACCCCGTTTATGAGGCGTAGCTGACCGCGGAAGTGAGACAAACTCATATCCAGAAGACTTCAAGCGGTCCATTACCCGTGTTTTTAAATGCACAGACATAGTTTTGTTCTCTAAATAAGACCCAAAATAAGACCCGCGTAAGGTCGGTTAGCAGTAAGTCCTAGACTTTATACAACATACATACGACACAAATACTACATTTTCAGTCATTTACACGCAAATTGCGGCTTTGAATTTCAAATTCGCTGCAAAGATACAACAATTTTTGGGAATATGCAAATTTTTGGATGCGAAAAAGTATAAAAAGCAGCCTGCTTAGTGGTCAAGCAGGCTGGAGTTCCGATTCTTTATTTCTTATTGCGGCGTTTGAGTTCTTTTTTGAGAAATTTGATATTGTTCTTTATGAGTTTATCTTTCGGCTCTGCTTTAGAGGCCTTCTGCATCCAAAAGAGAGCTTGCTCATAGTCTTCCTGCTGATAGTAGATAACTGCCTTGTCATTCAAGAAAACAGGAGACGACGGATAGTACTTGAGTGCCGTTTCCGTCAGTTGCATAGCTTCTGCATAAAATTCATTGGAAAGAAGTGTGCTCATCCGATCCTGGACTGTTTGAACTACCGGATCCGCTTCTTGCGGATCGAGATTAGCGAGCGGCTCGTCCTTGGTATAAAGCCATGGACCGGTATGACGTGTGCTATATGCAAGAAAGCGGTCGAAGAATGCTATCATCCTTTCCAGATCATCGGCATACAAAAACGCCATTATTTCGCCCTGCCATATATCCAAACGCTCGGGATAGCGGACCAAAGCCCGCTCCAACCAATTGACGGATCGCTCGAATTGCAGGGTATCCGTGAGCATATATCCTTGATACACATATCCCGCTACACCACCTGTCGAATCACTCAAAGTCATAGCCTGATCTACATAAGGCGGCTTGCGGACAGACATTGTAATGCCGGAGAAAAAGGCACGTTTGTAATGGTAATTGAACTCAGAGGTATATCTATCAGCACAGTCCGTATCAGACAGTTCCCATTGATCAAGATACTTGCGGATAAGCGGCATGGTATCTTGCTGTCCTGTTTGTGCGGACGAATGAATCGTGTCATATGCGGCGGAGAAGCCGTCATACCAATCCGAGCAAGTTTTGGTCGCTGTTTGTCCGAATGCCATTAGCGGGATGAACAGGAAAAAGTAAAAGAGGTGTTTCATAATCAGTATATCTCAACTATTTCACGTTTGAGGCGGCGGGTGATTTGGGAGGGGGAGAGAGGGGTGACACCTTGCGTTTGGAGAGAGGTGACGCGCTGGGTGGCTTTGACGACCAGAGGAATCTCCGCTTTCTTGGAGCCCAGGATACGGATGTTGCTGACCATGTTCTTCTCCAGCAGATAGACATGTCCGTCCTGCCGCTGGTAGATTGTGTTCAGATCAACGGACCCGCGCAGTTTCTTGAGACGGAATTTCTCTATGTTCTGCTCACTCATGTTGACGAGATTGAGCATCTGCAGCTGCTCAGCGTTCAGTTTGATACCAAACGGGATAGTCACTTTGACTTCCGCATGCTCGGAGAAACGGCGCACGGCGAAAGTCTCGGAATCCACTATATAATGTCTCTGGAAAGTCATTTGGAAAAGCCCCAGGTATTTGGACACTTTCTGTGTATGCGTGAGAACCGTTTCTCCCTCCGACTCGTTGGAGACAGTCCAATGGCGCGTGTCGGTCATGGTCTGTTCAAAATCATACCGCATATTGCCCATGGCGAAGAGCGCTCGGTGGACTACAACGCCGCTGTCCACGGCATTGGCAGCCTTGCGCATGAACTTCTCTTTCTGTTTCTTCTCCAAGCGCTCGATAGCGTCTCCGGCTAAGATTGAATCCGCCTGCGCGCGCTTCTCTGCATCGAAGAACCGCTTGCAGTACCGCCCCTGGAACTGAACGGAGTCGCGTCCTTCCATCGCCTGCTCCGGCAGCACAACGATATTAGCTATCATCTGCTCCATGCCCCATGTGCTGTTCTCCGCATTCATACGCACATCGGAGACGACTTGGTATTGGGCGTTATTGTCCGGAAACTCTTCCTCCAGCTTGACATAGACCGCGTGGAGCAGGGCTGCCATCTGTTTGCGTTTGTTCTTCTGTTTGGAAGGTTTGGCTGCCACAACGGTCTCCTGTAAGGCGATGGGCTGCTCTTTGAGGACGAAGGTGAAAGGTGAAAGTTGAAAGGAGGAAGGATCGTCGGAGGGGGAGAGAACTTGACATTCGTTGGCACGAATGGTCGTTTTCTCATAGCCTATAAAGGAAATGATGATTTTCATATCCGGCATGAGGTTGGCTTCGAACGAGAAGAAACCGTCATTATTAGTTGCCGTTCCCCATTCGGGTGCTATCTCCGGATAGACCGTGGCATAGGCTATCGGAGCACCTTTCTCATCCACAACGCGGCCGGAGAAAGTAGCCGCCGTTAACGAACCCAAAGACCCTATGCAGAGTACAAAGGCTAATATGAATTTATAATTTTTCATAATTCGGGTGCAAAATTACAACAATTATTTCAAATACACAAGATTTATGCCATATTTTCATAAAATCATTATATTCAGGTATTGTGTATGTCAAAAAAAAACAGTACCTTTGCAGCCGATTTTGGGAAGGAAGAAGTAGAAAGGATGAAAATGAAAGGAAAAAATCTATTACTCCTTATATTTATTCTAATATGCACGTGCGTGCATGCACAAGTGACCGGCGTGGTGCTGGACGACAGCGGAACTCCTATGGTAGGAGCCAATGTCTATTGGGCAGGCACGGCAACAGGAGTGGCTACCGACTTTGAGGGCAATTTCACACTGATGCCGGTGAAAGGCAACAATACGCTTGTAGCCTCTTTCGTCGGATGTCATAATGACACTATCATTGTGCTGAACCGCAAGCCGCTGACAATCGTGTTGGTGGACGAGGCTGTTCTGGACGAGGTGACCATCACCGAACGCAAGCAGGGAGTGATCAAGAGCCGCACGTCGGCTTTCGCCACGGAGACCATCGGCACGGAGGAGTTATGCCGCGCCGCATGCTGCAACCTGAGCGAAGCGTTTGAGACCAACGCCTCTGTGGATGTGGCCTATTCGGACGCCGCTACGGGAGCCAAACAGATACGCCTGTTAGGACTGAGCGGAACATACGTGCAGCTGATCCAGGAGAACACGCCGGCAGTACGCGGACTGGCGCAGAACTTCGGTCTGGAGTATATCCCCGGTCCGTGGATGAGCAGTATTCAGGTCAGCAAAGGCACTTCGTCGGTCATCAACGGCTATGAAGCCACCTCCGGACAGATCAACGTAGAGCTGCTCAAGCCGCAGACCCAGAACCCGCTGTCCGTCAACCTGATGGTGAACTCCGAAGTGATGGCGGAAGCCAATATCATGGGCGGCTGGCAGTTGCTGAAGAATGAACATGAGCATGAGAACGGACATCACCACCATGAGTCGCTATATACGGGTATTCTGGCACACTACGGCGGCAGTTATATGGCAATGGACGGCAACCATGATTCGTTCGTGGATATGCCCAAGATACAAAATGCCAACCTCGCCAACCGCTGGTTCTACAAGAACGGCGAATATACGTTCCAGGCTTTTGTGCGCGGCCTGTACGACCGCAGACGGGGCGGACAGATAAGGATGAAGGAGGAAAATGAAAGGACGAAGGAGGAACCGTACTTGATCAATCTGAATACATGGCGGGTGGAAGGATTTCTGAAAAACGGCTATGTGTATGACGAAGAAAGCGGCAGTTCGGTAGCTCTGATCACGGCTGTCAGTTACCATAACCTCGATAACTCATACGGCCTGCGTACTTGGAAAGCCAACCAGCTGAACGCATATCTCAACGGTATCTGGCAACGCAACTGGGAAGGCGGCGGACTGATCGACAATGACCACCGGCTGAGCGCCGGAGTAAGCGTCAATTTTGACAAATACGGCGAGGCACTCAGCCTTCAGCCGTCAGAATTCAGGCTGGACCGATGGGAAGTGACACCGGGTATCTTTGCGGAATACAGCTACACGTACGCCGAGATGCTCTCGCTTGTAGCCGGTGTGCGTGCGGACTATTCGACCCGGTACGGTTTCTTCTTCACACCGCGAATGAACATCCGTTATACGCCGTTCGAATGGTGGACGCTGCGCGCGAGTGCCGGAATGGGTTACCGCAGTCCGAACGCCATCGCGGACAACGCCTTTATCCTGCCATCGTCAAGAGCGCTGGACCTGGCTCCGGATATCCAACAGGAGCGCGCCGCCAACACCGGTATCAGTACGACATTCTACATCCCGATGGGCAAACGGCAGCTGCAACTATCCGCGGAGTACTACTACACGCATTTCCTGAACTCGCTGATCGTGGATATGGACCATGACCCGCACGCCGTGTATATATACAACCAGACGGATATAGCCGGAGCAAAATCCTTTGCCCATTGCGCACAGATAGAAGCCAGCATGGAGGTGTTGCGCGGCTGGACATGGACTGCTGCTTTCCGATGGACGGACATCCGGCAGACGACATTCAACGCCGCTACCGGCAGTTACGAGTTGCGCAGCAAAGCGCTGACCAACCGATTCAAAGGAATCATTACCACCTCCTACCAGACGCCGCTCAAGAAATGGCAGTTCGATGTCACCGCGCAGTTCAACGGAATCAGCCGCATGCCGGACGGATTCACCGCCTACGGCGACATGTTAGGCGGCTACGGCACACCGAAACCCATCAGCTGGTATCCCCAACTGATGGCGCAAATAACCAAATACTTCCGTACCTGCAGTATTTATCTGGGAGCAGAGAATATGACCAATTTCCGGCAGCATATGCCGATCATTGACAGTTTCAACCCCTTTGGAGCCGATTTCGACGCCTCTATGGTATGCGGACCTACGACAGGATGGAAAATATATCTCGGTTTCCGGTATGATCTGGAGAAAGGTGAAAAATGAAAGGTGAAAATTGAAAGGGGAAGATTGAAAGGTGAAAATTAAAAGGAATGAGAAAAATATTAGTTTGTTTATTAGCCGTATTGACGCTACCTTTGATGGCGCAATACGACGCTCACTTGACGGGCCATGTGCTGGATGAAACCACCGGCGAACACTTGCCGTATGTCAATGTACAACTGAAAGGAACCAATATCGGCACCGTGACCGACGAGACAGGCCACTATCTGCTGAAAGACCTGCCTGTCGGACGCCAGATAATTGTCTTCAGTTATGTAGGGTACGAGACTCTGGAGTTGCCAATAAATATCGTCGAAGACAAAACTGTAGAGCTCAAAGCCGCTCTTCGCGAAGTATCGCAGCAGCTCAACAGCGTTGTTGTGACGGCAAACAGGTACGCTACCAAAAGGCAGGAAACGGCTACTATTGTCAATGTGCTTTCGCCACAGTTATTCGAGACAACAGCCGTATCCTGTGTCGCCGACGCACTCTGTTTCCAACCCGGACTGAGGGTAGAGAACACTTGCTCCAACTGCGGCAAAACAGACCTGCGTATCAACGGACTGCAAGGGCAATACACCCAGATTCTAATGGACAGCCGGCCGGTGTTCTCTTCGATGGCTTCGGTCTATGGACTGGAACAAGTGCCAGCTGCCATGATCGACCGTATCGAAGTGATGCGCGGCGGCGGATCGGCTGTATACGGAGCCAACGCCATCGCCGGCGTGGTGAATATCATCACCAAGGAGCCGGTGCGCAATTTCGTCAATATATCCAACATAAGCAATATCAACGAGCATGCCGGATATGACATCAACACAAATCTGAACGGATCCGTGATGAGCGACAGCCGCAAAATTGGTGCGTATATCTTTGCTTCCCATCGTACCCGCAGCGCGTACGACCGAGACAATGACGGATACAGCGAAGTGCCGCAGTTGCGGAGTACGACTGCAGGGACAAGGCTCTTTTTCAAGACCAGTGCGTATAGCAAGATCACGATGGAGTACCACCACACGACGGATTACCGCCGCGGAGGAAACAAACGCGACGAGGAACCGCATAAGGCGGATATCGCCGAGCAGTTGCGGCATAACATAGACGCAGGGTCGGTCGCTTTTGACTGGTTCTCGCCGGACGACAGGCATTTCATATCGGCTTATTCCGCTATACAGCATATCGGCCGTGAAAGCTATTTCGGAGCCGGTCAAGACACGGCAGCCTACGGCCGCTCGTCCGACCTGACTTCCAATACCGGTTTGCAATACCGTTTCTCGTACCCATGCGGGTTGATGAAAGGGGATTTGACGGTGGGTGCCGAATACACCTATAACGGTCTTTATGACCGGATGCTGGGCTACAACCGCGAGATGAACCAGAAAGTGCATATCGCCGGCGCGTATGTACAGAACGAATGGAAAAACGAACAATGGAGCGTACTGATCGGCGCAAGGGTAGAGAAGCATAACCTGCTTAAAAATCCCGTGGTCAATCCCCGCGCCACCTTCCGCTATACGCCGATAGAGGGACTTGTCTTCCGCGCCGGCTACAGCAGCGGCTACCGTGCTCCGCAGGCATACGACGAGGACCTGCATGTAGCGGCAGTAGGAGGAGCTGTTTCGCTGATTTCCCTGGATCCTAACCTGCATCCCGAATACTCGCACAGCGCCACCCTGAGCGCGGACTGGTACAAGCAGTTCGGCAAATGGGAGGTGAACCTGACCGCCGAAGGATTCTACACGTATCTGCAGGATGTGTTCTTCCTCCGCGAAGACGGACTTGACGCATCCGGCAACGTGCTCTTCACCCGCACGAACGCCCCGGGCGCATGGGTAGGCGGATTGAATATAGAAGGAAAAGTGTCGTTCTCGCACTGGTTTACCTTCCAACTCGGCTACACCTACCAGCAAAGCCGCTATACCGTAGCGCAACAGTGGAGCGCGGACGTAGCACCGCAGACGCGGATGCTGCATACACCGGACAACTACGGCTACATGCTCCTGGATATCTATCCGGTCAAAGATTTCACGATCTCGATTAACGGCAAAGCCACCGGCTCGATGATAGTGCCGCACCTGGCAGGATATATCCCGAAAGACGAAGAGACACTTGCGCCTTCCTTCTGGGATCTCGGTATCCGGCTGGCATACGACGTACATCTGTACAAACACTATTGCCTGGAAATCAGCGCCGGAGTGAAGAATATCCTGGACCAGTTCCAGCGCGATATAGACAAAGGCGAATTCCGGGATGCAAGTTATATTTACGGTCCTACCACACCACGAACATATTTCGCCGGACTGGCACTCAAATTATAGTGAAATGGGCTTAAAGGGCATTTATTTGCGTTTTAAGCCCTTTTTGTTTCTCCACCGACACCCCCTCGGAAACAAACTAAAAATCAAAAATATCGCAAAAAATTTGCATATATCAGAAAAAAGCAGTAACTTTGCGCGGAATTTTGAAAATATATTAATCACAATTATACAACAATGGAAGAAAACAACGATTTAATTCAGAATGATCACATTATTCCCGTGAAGATTGATGAGGAAATGAAATCCTCGTATATCGATTATTCGATGAGTGTGATCGTAAGCCGTGCATTGCCGGATGTACGCGATGGTTTCAAACCGGTACACCGCCGTGTGTTATTTGGAATGAACGAGCTGGGTAACACCAGCGACAAGCCGACCAAGAAAAGTGCACGTATCGTAGGTGAAGTAATGGGTAAGTATCACCCTCACGGCGATAGTTCTATCTATGGCACGCTGGTGCGTCTGGCCCAGCCATGGGCAATGCGTTATTGTCTGGTTGACGGTCAAGGTAACTTCGGCTCGGTGGATGGCGACGGCGCCGCTGCTATGCGTTATACCGAGGCCCGTCTGTCCAAATTAGCAGAGGAAATGCTCCGCGATCTGGACAAGGACACCGTAGATATGCAGAATAACTTCGATGACTCTCTCAAAGAGCCGGTAGTGCTGCCTTGCCGTTTCCCGAACCTGCTGGTTAACGGAGCAAGCGGTATCGCCGTAGGTATGGCTACCAATATGCCGACCCATAACCTGGGCGAAGTGATCGACGGATGCTGCGCATATATCAATAATATCAAAGCCCGCATGCACGACGAGTTTGTGCCGGAGATCACGGTAGAGGACCTGATGGAATATATCAAGGCTCCGGATTTCCCGACCGGCGGTACTATCTACGGATACCAAGGCGTAAAAGACGCATTCGAGACCGGCCGCGGAAGGATTGTGATCCGCTCTCATGCAGAGATAGAGACCGATGACAACGGACGCGAACGCATTATCATCACCGAACTGCCGTACGGCGTTGTCAAGAGTGATCTGGTAAAGAATATCGCCGAACTGGTAAGCGACAAGAAGATAGAAGGTATAGCCGATATCAACGACCACTCGAAACGCGATATCCGTATCGTAGTAGAGGTTAAACGCGACGCCAATGCGCAAGTCGTGCTCAATAAACTATATAAATTCACAGCGTTGCAGTCGAGTTTCGCTGTGAATAACATTGCGCTGGTGAAAGGCCGTCCTATGTTGCTGAACCTCAAGCAGCTGATAGGTAACTTTATCGAGCACCGAATGGAGGTCGTTACCCGCCGTACGCGCTATGAGTTGCGCAAGGCGGAGGAGAAAGCGCATATATTGGAGGGCTTGATCATCGCCGTGGATAATATCGACGAGGTAGTCCGTATCATCCGCGCAAGCCGCACTCCGGCTGATGCACAAACCAATTTGGAGAAACGGTTCGAGCTGGACAACCTGCAGTCAAAAGCAATCGTAGATATGCGTCTGTCGGCTCTCACCGGCCTGCGTATCGACGAGTTGAAAGCCGAATACGAAGAGATCGAGAAACTGATTGCCCATTTGAACGAACTGCTTGCCAGCGAGGAGATGCGTTATGACGTGATCAACACCGAGCTCATCGAGATCAAAGAGAAATACGGCGACGAGCGCCGCACGCAGATCGTGAAGATGGCTACCGAGTTCAACCCGGAAGACATGTATGCCGACGACGATATGGTGATAACTATCTCGCATCTGGGTTATATCAAGCGTACACCGCTTGCAGACTTCCGTCAGCAGAGCCGCGGAGGTATCGGTTCGAAAGCCGGCAGCGCCCGCGACCAGGACTTCATCGAGCGCGTATATCAGGCATCGATGCACTCCACCATGATGTTCTTCACCGAAATGGGGCGTCTGTACTGGCAGAAAGTATATGACCTGCCGGAGGGCAACAAGCAATCCAAGGGCCGCGCTATCCAGAATATGATCAACCTGCAGAAGGGTGACAAGGTACGCACCTGTATCAACGTCAAAGGTCTGAATGATCAAGAGTATATCGAGAACCACTATCTGATCTTTGTTACCAAGAACGGTCTGATGAAAAAGACGACGCTGGAGGCATATTCCCGTCCGCGTGCCAATGGTATTATCGCGCTTGGTCTGCGCGACGGCGATGAACTGATCGGCGTAACACTGACCGACGGACAGAGCGAGATGCTGGTTGCTTCGTACAACGGCAAAGTAGTCCGTTTCAACGAAGGCGGAGTCCGTCCGATGGGTCGTGGCGCTACCGGCGTGAAAGCAATTACGCTGGAGGACGACGGCCAAGACCGCGTAATTGGCACGGTTTGTGTAGAGAAGGGTACAGAGAAGACCATTCTCGTGATTTCGGAGAACGGATTCGGCAAGCGTACGCCGGTGGACGACGAAGAAGGCAATCCGATCTATCGTGTCACCAACCGTGGCGGCAAGGGTGTCAAGACCATCGAGATCACCGAGAAGACCGGACATCTGGTAGGTATCGAGGCTGTAACCGACGAAGACGACCTGATGCTGATGACCAAATCCGGCACTGCAATCCGCATGGATATCTCTACCATCCGTCAGACAGGACGCGCTGCACAAGGTGTCAAACTGATTGAGTTGCAGAAACGCAATGACAGTCTCGTAAGCGGTTGTATCGTTCCGAAAGAAGAGGAGAGTAATGATGCAGCAGAAATGCCCAATGAGGATATAGAAAACAACGAAACAAATGAATAGTAAATAACTGGATTAATTTATGAAAAAGTCATTGTTTTTAGCAGCATTGGTGCTGATAAGCGCAGGCTGCTTTGCACAGAAAAATCCATTGGTTAAAAAAGCCAAGAGTTACATGATGGCCGAGACTCCCGATTTCCCGTCGGCACGTACTTACATCGCTGATGCAATAGAGCAGGCTCCGACCGCAGAGACGTACTACTGGGCAGGTATGATCGGTTACCAAGAGTTGACTCAGGAGAACTACAACCAGATGATGGGTAAAGGTGTTAACCAGGCCAAAGCCGGCGCCGCTGTAGAAGAGAGTTACAAATACTGGCTCAAAGCAGACGAGTTGGCTATGATTCCTACATTGGACAAAAAAGGACGCGAGGTAGTGGACCAAAAGACGCGTAATAACATCAGCAAGAAAATGCTGGAATATTACAAGGGTCAGGAATTGGTTAAATACGGTATCTATCTCAACGAGCAGAAAGATTTTGAAGGAGCATACAACGCATTCAAAATGCATGTTGCTATTCCTGATTTAGCGATGATGCAGGATCCGAAGTTGCAGAAAGAGATGCCGCGTGACACCACCTATATCCAATACAAGTACTACGCTGCTATCTTTGCCGTTCAGAGCGAACTGCACGAGGACGCCATCGCTCTCCTGAACGAGCTCAAGGACGGAGACTATGAGGCTATATCGGTGAACCAGTTCCTTTACCAGGAGTATGTGGCATTGAAGGATACTGCCAACTTCGTAGCTACTCTTCAAAACGCTATCGTTCGTTTTCCGCAGGAGCCTTGGTTCCTCCAGAACCTGATTAATTACTATATCTTCTCCGGTCAGGAGCAGGTAGCCGTAGAATATCTGGCAAAAGCCATCGAGCGTGAGCCTAATGTGGCACAATACCATCATATCAAAGGCAATCTCGATGAGAGTCTGGGTAACTACGACGCCGCATTGAAAGATTTCGACGAAGCACTCCGTTGCGATCCGACATTAGCAGACGCCATGGCAGGCAAGGGTAGAGTATATTACAACCAAGCAGTCAAACTGAATGAAGCAGCTGCGCTGATCAACGACAACAAAGCCTACAAGAAAGCTTTGGAGGAGATGAACGAAGTATTCCGCAAATCGCTTCCGTTCTTCGAAGAAGCCCACAAGATGGCTCCGGAAGACCGTCAGTACATGCAGGTTCTCAAGGGTCTGTATTACCGCTTCCACATGGATGCAGAGTACAACGCAATCAACGAGAAACTGAACAGTCTCTAATGGGACGTATATTAGCAATAGACTACGGTCGTAAACGCACTGGATTAGCCGTTACGGATGTTCTCCGCATAACGGCTAATCCGTTGCTTACGGTCGAGACCAAAGAATTGATAAATTGGCTGACGGACTACTTCGCCCACGAGCCGGTGGACGAAGTAGTGATAGGACATCCGACACAGATGAACGGACAGGAATCGGAGAGCATGAATTATATCCGTCCGTTCATGGGAGTATTCAAGAAAACATTTCCAACTATACCTATAACTATGTATGACGAGCGTTTCACTTCGGTGTTGGCGCATCAGGCAATGATAGCGGGCGGAATGAAGAAAAAAGCCCGCCAAGACAAAGCCACAGTGGATAAAATCGCTGCGTGCATCATTCTTGAAGGCTATCTGGACAGCCTTCGATGATTTGAATCCAATAATAAGAATATGATTTTACCAATATATTTGTACGGACAGCCGGTACTGAGAAAACAGGCTGAAGATATAGAAAACACGCCGGAACTGAAACAGTTCATTGCGGATATGTACGAGACATTGACGCAAGCGGACGGATGCGGTCTGGCGGCGCCGCAGGTAGGAAAGCCCTGGCGGCTGTTTGTAGTGGATGGCACCGAGTTGGCTGAAGACTATCCGGAATGCAAAGATTTCAAACGCGCCTTCATCAATCCGGAAATACTGGAAGAGAGTGAAGAGACATGCACCTATAGTGAAGGGTGTCTCTCATTACCGGGAATAAACGAGAATGTCGTTCGCCCTGCCTCCATCCGGATACGGTACATGGATGAGGATTTCAGGGAGCATGAAGAGACCTTCACGGGTTTTCAAGCCCGCATTGTACAGCATGAATACGATCATTTGGAAGGACATGTGTTCACCGATCGTATATCGCCTATCCGCAAGACTTTCGTACGTAACAAACTGCTCGCTATAGCAAAAGGCAAAACGGGCGCAAGATATAAATATAAACGTCAATAATGGGTGTATTGTCTATCATATTGCTCGCCTTCAGTCTCGCAATGGATTGCACTGCGATAAGTCTGGTGCAAGGTATCGGCTTTGACTACCGCAATAAAAGAGATATACGGAATATGCTGCTGATGGCTACGCTGTTCGGGGTATTCCAAGGCGGGATGCCTGTATTAGGGTATTATATCGGCACTATCTTTATTGATTTTTTTAATGACTATGTGCAATGGGCTGCAATGTGGCTGCTTATAATTCTTGGTGCGAAGATGATTTTTGATGCATTACATACCAAAAAAGAAGAGCCGCAGAAAGCCAACTGGTCTATCACATATCTGTTGCTTATGGCTGTAGCTACCTCCATTGATGCGTTTGCTACAGGGATAGTATTTCTTTCCTATCCCGGACAGATATTTTTTGCCGCCTTGGTAATAGGAGGGGTTGCTTTTGCCTTCTCCGCCGGAGGATGTATTTTAAGCGGAGAGATATCAAAGCATATCAAGAAACAATACATGTCACTCGCAGGAGGAGCCGTGTTAATCTTCTTGGGAATAAAAATCTGGATGGACTCGCAGTTATGTTTCTGATACAAAACACATTAGTCAGTCTGGATGTGCTGGAAAAAGAGTTCTGCTGCGATCTGGATGTATGCCGTGGCTGTTGCTGTATAGAAGGTGATGCAGGAGCTCCGCTGACGGCAGCAGAAGAGGAAAAGATACAGCGTATTTTACCTGTCTTACTGCCAGATATGACCAAAGAGGCAAAGAGCGTGGTAGAGAGCCAGGGAATCGCCTATAATGACCCTTCCGGAGAACGAGTGACCTCTATCGTCAATGACAAGGATTGCATCTTTGCCCGCACGGATTATAACGGCTGGTGTTATTGCCTGATAGAGAAAGCCTATAATGCAGGAAAAATAGATTTCAAGAAACCTATATCATGCCATTTGTATCCGATCCGGCTGACTCAGGTAGGAGAATACACGGGGCTCGAATACCACCGATGGGATATCTGCCATTGCGCACGGGTGAAAGGGAAAAAACTGCATTTGCCGATATATCAGTTCTTGAAAGAACCGCTTATACGGCGATTTGGCGAAGAATGGTACAATGAATTGGAATTAACAGCAACAGAATGGAAAAAACAATGCGCGCAGAAATAATCACAATAGGGGATGAGTTGCTCATCGGGCAAGTAGTAGATACCAATTCAGCCCGGATGGCCCAACAGTTGAATGACAACGGAATAGAGTTATACCAGATTACATCCGTTCACGACGACCGCGAACATATCATTGCCGCAATCGACGACGCTTTCAAGCGGGTAGATATCGTGCTTACGACCGGTGGGCTTGGACCTACCAAAGATGATATCACCAAGCAAGTACTATGCGACTATTTTGATACCCACCTTATAGAAGACGAGCGCGTACGTACGCATATAAAAGAGCTATACAAGAATCGTCCGGATATACTAAATCGCCTGACGGCTACCCAATGGATGGTGCCCGAATGCGCTGTTATTCTGCCCAACAGAGTAGGTTCCGCTCCGTTAATGGTTTTTCATCACGGCAAGCAATTGTTGGTATCCATGCCCGGAGTGCCCTATGAAATGGAGATAGCAATGGAGGAACAGATACTGCCGTATATACTAAATTACGAATTACAAGAAACAAATCACGAATTCGGGCATATATTGCACCGAACATTGCAAGTAACCGGCATATCGGAATCGGCACTGGCTATCATATTAGAGGATTTCGAGGCGCAGAAGCCCGGCTATATCCGTTTGGCGTATCTCCCCAAGGACGGGATCATCCGGTTGCGGTTATCCAGTTACGGCGAGGCAACGGAGGATGAAATGAGCGAGTGGTTCGAGAAACTGAAGACTCTGGTGAGAGAATACTTGATTGCGGAAACGGATGAGCCACTGGAAGTTATTGTCGGTAAACTGCTTGTTTCTCAGGGAGCGACTATCGCTACTGCAGAGAGTTGCACCGGCGGCAAATTAGCATCGCTGCTGAACAAGCATGCCGGTAGTTCTGCCTTCTATTGGGGATCCATTGTAAGCTATGACAACTCCGTAAAAGAGCGTCTTTTGGGCGTGCCTGAAGAAGTATTAAATACGCGCGGCGCTGTAAGCGAAGAGACGGTTCGTGTAATGGCGGAGTCTGTTCGCAAACAAATCGGGACGACTTATGGAATAGCTACAAGCGGTATTGCCGGACCGACCGGCGGCAGCGAAAGCAAGCCCGTAGGTACCGTATGGATAGCATGGGCTACTCCTGAAGGAACGAGGGCAGAATGTTTCCATTTGGGCAAACTGCGCGAGCAGATAACTGACAGGGCTTGCGCGAAAGCGTTAACAGGAATGATTAAAATTTTAAGTTCAAAACAGGATATAGCAAATGAGCGCCCTTGAGTCTTTTTTATTTAATCCGTCTATCACTCAGTCATTGCTATGGCTGACGGTAGTGATGACTATAGGTCTCTGGTTAGGCGAGAAGGCAAAAATAAAGAACTTCTCGCTGGGTGTGACCTGGGTCCTGTTTGTCGGAATAACTATGGCTTCTGCGGGCATTAAGATAGATCATTCGGTAGCGCAGTTTGCCAAAGATTTCGGTCTGATTCTCTTTGTCTATTCCATAGGATTGCAGGTAGGTCCATCCTTTTCTCCTTTCAAACGAGGCAGTCTGCAACTGAATATGCTGGCAGCAGCCATTGTGCTATTAGGCTGCGTATGTACTATCGTGCTGTATTATGTCACAGGCATTGATATGTCCACCTTGGCAGGCGTTATGTCCGGAGCAACAACCTCCACGCCGTCTCTGGCAGCCGCCCAACAAGCCTATTTTGATCTGACCGGAACCACAAACCCTGATATAGCAACAGGTTATGCAGTGGCTTATCCGCTCAGTATAGTAGGAGTAATTCTGGCATTTGAACTGATCCGTAAATGTTTCAGGGTGCAACTGCCGGAAGAGGAGAAAAGGCTCAAGGATGCGGCTGAAGCTTCGGCAGACGAACCCGTATGCGTGGATATCAAACTCAATAACCCGCAAATAGCAACCTTAACATTGGCAGAATTGCAACGCATCTGTCCCGTGAAAGAGATGGTGGTGAGCCGCGTGATCCGACCTGACGGATCGGATGAGTTGGTAAACGAACAGACATCCTTCCGCAACGGAGATACACTACGTGTATTGACCGACAAACAACATATTGATGCGTTACGTCTGCTGGGACAAATGAAGGACTATAACTTGCGTATGCAGAGGGAGAAATCGGACCATTTGATTTCCCGCCGCATAGCCGTAACCCGTCCTGAATGTAATGGCAAACGGATCCGTTCGTTTAATCTGCGTCAGCAGTATCATGCTACCATCACCCGAGTCAACCGTGCCGGTATAGATTTGCTGGCAACCCCGGACATGATCCTGCAATTAGGCGACCGATTGATGGTAGTAGGCGACAAGAACGACGTGAGCAAAGTAGCCGACACGTTCGGAAACGAGCTCAAACGTCTGGATGTGCCGCATCTGCTGCCGGTATTTTTCGGTATGGTATTGGGTATCTGTGTCGGTCTGTTGCCGATTCCTATTCCCGGAATGGGCACTACTTTCAAATTAGGACTGGTCGGCGGATCGCTAATCGTAGCTATTCTGATCGGTCACTATGGTCCGTATTACAACTTAGTTACATTCTCTACCACATCGGCAAATATGATGCTACGCCAGGTAGGATTGACATTGTTCCTGGCAGCGCTTGGGCTCTCCGTAGGAGAGACATTTCTGCCGACACTGGTCAATGGCGGCTATTTATGGATCGGATACGGCTTCTTAATCACAATCCTTCCGCTTCTGACAATAGGAATCATTGCTTATAAATGGCTGCATATGAATTATTTCAATGTAGTCGGCTTGATGGTAGGTTCCATGACCTCTGCCATGGCGCTACCATACGCGCAATCCATGTCAAACGAAAACAATCAAGCCTCTGTATGTTACGCTACTGTCTATCCGTTCACTACTTTTCTGCGCGTGATGGCAGGACAACTATTGGTACTTATTTTCTGCAGTTTCACTACGCCGGATAGTATCCCACCGCAGATCTTGCCGCAAAGTATCAACACCATAGAGGGGGAAGAATACGGACCTACACTGACCATAGACGATAACACCCTCTATTTTGTGGGTCTCCATCGCGGAGAGACGAATGTAAGCGAAGACATCTTTGTTTCCCGCCGCGACAAGAAAACAGGCACGTGGAGCAGTGCACAGATCGTTCCGGCACTCAGTACGCCTTATCGCAATGAAGCCCCGACATCTGTAAGCGGCGATGGAAAGACCATGCTGTTGTTTGTAGAAGGGAAAATACATTTTTCCGTTCGCGGACCATACGGATGGAGCGAACCAAGACCATTACCTACGTATCTGCAAATAGGAAACTGGCAAGCGGACGGTCAGATCAGCGCAGACGGGTCCGTATTGCTCTTTGCCGCCAATTATCCGGCAGAAGGCGAGGAACAGGCGAGTCTGAATATATTTGTATCCGAACAGGACGAACAAGGCAGATGGGGCAAGCCTTATTCCATAGGAAAAGCGATTAATACTCCGGGAATGGAACGTTCGCCGTTTCTGCATCCGGATATGAAAACTCTCTATTTCTCTTCCGACCGGGAAGGTACAACAGGAGATTTAGATGTGTGGGTAACAAGACGACTGAGCGACAGTTGCTGGAACTGCTGGTCCGAACCGGAAAATTTAGGTCCGCAGATCAATACGCCGGGAAGAGACTGCTGGTACAAGATTTCGGCGGACGGAAAGACCGCCTATTATGCGCAGAAATATGGCAGGAGGCATGATATCTATTCCATTACGCTGCCGGAGGACAAACGTCCGGAGACCATCACGGTACTGAAAGCCAATGAGTCAGTAGCAATAAACAACCTGCTATTTGAGACCGGCAGCGATATTATCAAAGACGAGTCACTGCCGGAGTTGAAACGTATCGCTAAATTTATTGCCACATACGGCTATAAAGTGCGTCTGGCGGGTCATACAGATAATATCGGTCAGAAGGAAGATAATAAAGCCCTCTCGCAAGCACGTGCAGAGTCCGTGCGCAAACAACTGATTGCATTCGGTTGTGCGCCGGAGAGCATCAAGGCGTACGGCTATGGAGACACCAGACCTGTAGCGTCCAACGAAACAGAAGAAGGACGTCAGCAGAACAGACGAGTAGAAATAACTTTATTTTAAAGGATATGAAAAGATTATTTATTTCCCTGTTAGCATTATTGCCATTATGGGCAATGGCACAAGAGAAAATCATGGTTATTGCCGATCCGCATGTATTGGCTAAATCGCTGATCGAAGAAGGCGATGCGTTTGACAGCATGATGGTGAAACAACGCAAGATGATAGACCTGAGCGAGCCGATCTGGAATGCGCTTATGGATACCGCCATGAAGTACAAGCCGGAATTGGTGCTTATTCCCGGTGACCTGACCAAGGACAGCGAGAAAGCAAGCCATGCCATAGTAGTGAACGGATTGCAGCGGCTGGAAGAGGCGGGAATCAAGACTCTTGTTATCCCCGGCAACCATGACATAGGCGGAAACGCCAAAGCTTATCGCGGTGCCGTAGAAGAAGAGACAGAGAGTCTGAAAAATACAGAGTGGGAGAGTACCTATTCGTGGATATATGAGCATGCAGTAGCCAAAGACGCCAACTCGCATTCATTTGCATCCGAACCGCTAACAGGCGTTACAGTCATTGGTATTGACGGATCGGACAACACTGCCGGAACCGGCGTGCTCAAACCAGGCACACTGGAGTTTGTTTTAGCCCAGGCTGATAGCGCTGCAGCCCAAGGACGGACTATTATTGCTATGGCTCACTGGCAGGTTTTGGAGCATTTTGACATGCAAGGGACACTGGAAAGCGCTTGCCGTTTCAAGAATGCCGATGCGCTCCGGGACAGTCTGATGGCGCATGGTGTACATCTGGTTCTGACCGGCCATTTCCATATAAACAGTATCTCTACCTTCCGCGACACAACGGGTGTGACAAATGATAGTATCGTAGAGATTTCCTCCGGTTCTCCGATCACATATCCCTGTCCGTACCGATGGCTGACACTTTCTCAAGACAAGGCCACCATTCGCGTAGAGACGGAATACCTGACATCCGTTGATACCATAGCGGACCTGTACGCATACAGTCGCGCATGGATGGCTGAACATACGCGGAACATGGTACCAACACTTGCGCTCCGCGCTTGGGGTAAAGTGGACGAGAAATGGGATTCTTCGGTTGTTCCGGCAATGACTGCAGCCGGATTTAACACAACCATCATCAATGGGATCAAGAGTGCTCTGCCCCAAACAAATGAAGATAGAATAGCTATTACCGAACGCAATTTAGGCAAACCGGCAGTAAGCCTCTATCTTTTCCATTCAGACGGAAACGAGAATGAAAATCCGGAAAGGGGACGGATTCTCGCCGATTCGGTATATAACGGTATGCAAAACATGGTGAAAGAATCGCTTGGAATATATGCAATAGCACTAGGCAGCGTTTTCTCCAGTATGGCAGTAGAAATGGCGAAAATACCTGTTGAGTCTATGATAGAGGATAAAACGAACCGGTTGTCGGAGAATTACGGAGATGTAACCAATGATTTACGACTGAGTCTGACGATCAACGCACCGCAGTTCGAGGGAGTGGAGCAGACAGAGGAAGCGCAAGAACCTGTCAAATTTATCCGCGACGGACAATTCTTCATCCGTAGAGGAGAGAAATTATTCAACGCCAACGGGCAAGAAATAGCACAGTAAGTGACCGTATTTTTGCAAATATCTGCTAAAAATCAGAAAAGTGGCATAAACATTTGTTTATGTCATTTTTTTTTTGTAACTTTGCAGCCGTTTTAAAAGGGGTAGAAAGAGGGTAAAATTAAAAATCACGGAATAATATACTATGTATATTATAGCGTATAGCAGGATGCACTAATGAGTCGAAATCGAGTCGTAAAAGAGTCGTAAATGACCCTGTAGTTCCTGAACCCCGTTCATTAGGACTTGATGAAATGGAGAACATAATTAAAAAATCAACTATATGAATCTTTCAGAATTAACAGACAAGATCTACGCAGAGGGCGTAGAGAAAGGCCAAGCGGAAGCCCAACAGATTGTTGAGAAAGCGAACGCAAAGGCCGCAGAGATCATTGCGGAGGCAGAGAAGAAAGCTGCAGCGCTGGTTGCCGAAGCAGAGAGTAAATCGGCTGATTTGGACAAGAAGACCCGCGCAGAGTTGAAATTGTATGCCGAGCAGAGCGTGAATGCCGTAAAGACAGAGATTGTGAATCTGCTGGCAGACAAGATCGCTTCTGACAGCGTAAAGGCGGCAACAGCGGACGCCAAGTTCATGCAAGGTCTGATCGCCAAACTCGCTGAACAAATGGCGAAAGAAGGAGAGGTAGTCGTTGAGGCTAAAGATGCGGAGGCACTGAAAAAGTATTTCGCAGCCAATGCCAAAGGACTGCTTGAAAAAGGCGTGGAAATCAAGGAAGTCAAGGGTATCAAGACTGATTTCACCATTCAGCCTGCCAAAGGCGGATACAAACTGGCTTTCGGCGACGCCGAGTTCATCGCATATTTCAAGGAAATGCTTCGTCCGCAGTTAGTGGAGCAATTGTTCTAAATCGTACATTCGTAAATCGTACATTCCATGACTTATGAATACCTATTAACGGGATTGCCGGAACTGAAAGCGGGTTCAGATGCACCAATCAGCATCGAGAAACTGGATGAGTTGCTCGACGAACAGTTGCGTGGGTCGGACAAGACTATGCTCGATTTACTGCGCAAGCCGATTGATGAAGAAACGCTGGACCTCGGACTGAAAGCCAAGAATCGTTTCATCCGCGAGTGGTTCGCTTTCAACCGCGATATGAACAATGTGCTGGTGGCTCAAATATGCCGCAAGCACGGTTTCGATGTGAAGCAAAAGATTGTGGGCGAAGGTGAAGTGGCAGAGCAGTTACGCACGCACACCACGCAGAAAGATTTCGGATTGAACGAGCTTTCCGGCGATTTCACGGCTATTCTGGCACTGGCGCAGATAGAAGACCTTATGCAACGCGAGAAAGCGATGGATGCCGTGCGTTTTGAGTGGTTGCATGACCGTACGGAGTTCGATTTCTTCTCGCCGGAGATGGTGTTTGCCTATTATCTGGAAGCACTGATGCTGCACCGCTGGTCAATCCTGACCGTAGAAGAAGGAGAACGCATCTTCCGCGAGTTAGTGGCAGATATGAAAAAAGGAATTAAATTAGACTAATATATGACAACTGGAAAAGTTAAAGGAATTATTGCCAACCTGGTAACCGTCGGAGTGGATGGACCGGTTGCGCAAAATGAGATTTGCTACATCTACGTCGGCGAAACCAAACTGATGGCTGAGGTCATCAAAGTGATCGGCGCCAACGTGTATGCGCAAGTGTTCGAGTCCACGCGTGGTCTCAAAGTGGGCAACAAAGTGGAGTTCACAGGCCACATGCTGGAAGTGACGCTCGGTCCGGGCCTGCTGAGCCGTAACTACGACGGTTTGCAGAACGACCTGGACAAACTGACCGGCGTATTTCTCAAACGAGGAGAGTATAACTTCCCGCTTGACACCGAGAAGAAATGGGCTTTCAAGCCTATCGCCAAGGTAGGCGACAAGGTATCTGCGGCTGCATGGTTGGGCGAGGTGGATGAGAACCACCAGCCGCACAAGATCATGGTGCCGTTCGTCTTTGAGGGCGAATATACCGTGAAGTCCGTGAAACCTGCCGGTGAATATACCATCAACGAAGTGATGGCTGTATTGACCGACGAGGAAGGGAACGACCACGAAGTGACGATGGTTCAGAAATGGCCGGTGAAGAAAGCTATTCTGGCTTATCGCGAGAAACCGCGTCCTTTCAAACTGCTGGAGACGGGTGTCCGTACGATAGACACCGCCAACCCGCTCTGCGAGGGAGGTACAGGCTTCATTCCCGGTCCGTTCGGTACCGGTAAGACTGTGCTTCAGCACGCTATCTCCAAGCAAGCCGAAGCGGACATCGTGATCATTGCAGCCTGCGGTGAGCGTGCCAACGAGGTAGTGGAGACCTTCACCGAGTTCCCGGAACTGGAGGATCCGCACACCGGACGCAAACTGATGGAGCGTACAATCATCATCGCTAACACGTCCAACATGCCAGTTGCATCCCGTGAAGCATCTGTCTATACATCTATGACGATTGCGGAATACTACCGTTCGATGGGTCTGCGTGTGCTGCTGATGGCGGACTCGACGAGCCGTTGGGCACAGGCGCTTCGTGAGATGTCCAACCGTCTGGAGGAACTTCCGGGACAGGACGCTTTCCCGATGGACCTTTCGGCTATCATCGGCGCATTCTATTCCCGCGCGGGTTATGTGTACCTTAATAATGGTGCTACGGGTTCGGTTACTTTCCTTGGTACCGTTTCGCCTGCCGGAGGTAACCTGAAAGAGCCTGTGACCGAAGGAACGAAGAAAGTAGCACGCTGTTTCTACGCTTTGGAGCAGGCACGTGCCGACCGCAAGCGCTATCCGGCTGTCAACCCGATTGATTCTTATTCAAAATATGTGGAATACCCCGAATTCGAGGAATATATCTCCGGTTTGATTGACAAAGATTGGCTGCCGATGGTCAATGATATGAAGACCTATCTGCAGCGCGGTAAGGAGATTCAGGAACAGATCAACATTCTGGGTGATGACGGCGTGCCTGTGGACTATCATGAGACATTCTGGAAATCCGAAGTGATTGACTTTGTTATTCTCCAGCAGGATGCATTCGATAAGATTGATGCCGTTTGTCCGTTGGAGCGCCAGCAATACATGCTCCGCCTCGTAATGGACATATGCAAGCATGATTATGACTTCGATAATTTCCTCGATGTCATCGATTATTTCAAGCGCGTCATCAACCTCTGCAAGCAGATGAACTACTGCGAGTTCCATTCCGCAGAGTTTGAGGACTACCGCAAGAAACTCGATGAACTGCTGGCGGAGAAACAAATCTGATTTAATTGATAATTTATAATTGATAATTGAAAGTTTTATGGCAAAAGCATTTCAAAAGATATACACGCAGATCACTGCAATAACCAAAGCGACTTGCTCACTGAAGGCCGAAGGAGTAGGTAATGACGAGTTGGCAACCGTGAACGGCAAGTTGGCGCAGGTGGTGAAGATCATCGGCGACGAAGTGACGCTGCAGGTGTTCCAAGGTACGGAAGGAATCCCGACCAATGCCGAGGTGGTATTCTTGGGCAAGGCTCCGTCTCTGAAGGTTAGTGACCAGTTGGCAGGCCGTTTCTTCAACGCCTACGGTGAACCTATCGACGGCGGTCCTGCCGTAGAAGGCAAAGAGATAGAGATCGGCGGTCCTTCCGTGAACCCCGTTCGCCGTAAACAGCCGTCAGAGTTGATCGCTACGGGTATTGCAGGTATCGACCTGAATAATACATTGGTTTCCGGCCAGAAGATCCCGTTCTTCGCCGATCCTGACCAGCCGTACAACCAAGTGATGGCTAATGTGGCTCTCCGCGCTGAAGCAGACAAGATCATTTTGGGCGGCATGGGTCTGACCAATGATGATTACCTCTATTTCAAGAACGTGTTCTCCAATGCCGGCGTGCTAGACCACATCGTATCGTTCGTGAACACGACCGAGAACCCGCCTGTAGAGCGACTGCTGATCCCTGATATGGCACTTGCTGCAGCGGAGTATTTCGCAGTAGAGAAACATGAGAAAGTGCTGGTTCTGCTGACCGATATGACCCTGTATGCCGATGCGCTGGCAATCGTATCGAACCGTATGGACCAGATCCCATCCAAGGACTCCATGCCGGGTTCGCTTTATTCCGACCTCGCGAAGATATACGAGAAGGCGGTGCAGTTCCCGGAGGAGATAGGCGGCGGTTCAATTACTATCATCGCCGTGACAACACTTTCCGGCGGCGACATCACCCATGCTATTCCGGATAACACCGGATATATCACCGAGGGTCAGTTATACCTCCGCCGTGACTCCGAAATCGGTAAAGTCATCGTTGATCCGTTCCGTTCGCTGAGCCGTCTGAAACAGCTGGTTGCAGGCAAGAAGACACGCGAAGACCATCCGCAGGTGATGAATGCCGCGGTTCGCCTGTATGCAGACGCCGCCAATGCCAAGACCAAGAAAGAGAACGGTTTCGATCTGACCGACTACGACAACCGCTGTCTGGACTTCGCCCGTGACTACAGCCGTGAGATTCTGGCGATTGATGTGAACATCAATACTGTCCAGATGCTGGATATAGCTTGGTCGCTCTTCGGTAAGTACTTCAAGCCGGAAGAGGTGAATATCAAAGCAGCCCTTGTGGAGAAATACTGGCCAAAATAATAAGAATATGGAAACCAACCCAATTATCACCATCAAAAGTTCGACCGCAGATTGGAGTAATCTTGGCTACACCGTTTGTCCGTCAGAGGATAAAGGAACGATAGAGGTCCCCATTCATTTAGGTATGAACCGTATAGATGCTTTCCTCGAAATGGAAGTGACCGAGATTACCAAAGATGTGATTCGTTTTAAGGCTTCGTACTATATCTACAAATTGCACAAAGGCGGTAAGAACCAAGTCTGTGTCACCTATACGGTTGGCGGCTATACCGACCACGATGGCTGTGATTGGGACGGCACCGACTACAATTATTATTTGACCTGGAAATAAAAGATAAATTGTCAATCGTTAATCGACATGGCTATTCAATATCAATTTAATAAAACATCGCTGCAGGGACTGGAGAAGGATCTGAAGATGCGCCAGCGGACGCTGCCTACTTTGCAGAGCAAAGAGACTGCGTTGCGTCTGGAGGTCAAGCGCGCCAAACAGGAATTGGAGGAGCTGGACCGCGAAGTAGATCGCCGCATCAAGGATTACGACCAGATGATTGCGCTTTGGGGCGAGTTTGACACTTCGCTTATCCATGTGGACGACGTACGCATGTCTGTCAAGAAGATCGCAGGCGTGCGCGTGCCTGTGTTGGACGAAGTGGTCTATTCTACCAAAGAGTTCTCGCTGTTCTCCAGCCCGAAATGGTTTGCCGACGGGTTCGAGCAACTGAAAGCGATAGCGGATGTAGGTATCCGGCAGGAGTTTGTGCGCCGCAAAGTGGAATTACTCGAGTATGCGCGTAAGAAAACAACGCAGAAAGTGAACCTCTTTGAGAAAGTGCAAATTCCCGGTTATCAGGATGCTATCCGCAAAATCAAACGATTCATGGAAGACGAAGAGAACCTCTCCAAATCCAGCCAGAAGATCGTGAAATCCAAACGCGAAGCCGAGGCCCGCGCTGCAGAGGAGAAAGGAGGTAACGCATGATTATCCCAATGAAGAAATATACCTTCCTGGTATTCCATCGTGACTACGAACCGTTCCTGACCCAGTTGCGCGATTTAGGCGTAGTAGATATCACGCTCAAATCCGCCGGAATCATAGAGAATGACGAGATGCTTCAGGCTGCGTTGCAGCACGAGGACGAGCTTCGCCGCTTGCTCAAACAAGGTGCTCCGGATCAGCTGATACAGGAACGTGCGAACATAGAACAGCGCATAGCCGAGGCAGGACAGGAGGCTGAAAAAGCCGCTGTATGGGGAGATTTCGATAGCGCACGTATTCAGGCGCTCAAAGAAGCCGGATACACCTTGCGGTTCTTCGCCTGCCCGGAGAAAACATACCGGGAAGAGTGGGGAATAAAGGTTGCTGAGAAAGAGGGAAAGATCTATTTCGTAGTAGTAGTCGATAACTCGATAACCCAAAATATTGATAACTCGAATCTGATTGAGAATGCAACCGAACTCCTGCAACCCGAGAAATCCGCGGCTCAATGGAGACAGGAGACGGACCATCTGAAAGGTCTCTTGGCGGCAGCGGATGCACGTATCGAAGCATGGAAGATTGCTAATCTGGACAGATTGCAGCAGGAGCTGCAAGAAGCTCGCCAACAGATTGATTGGCAACGGGTTCAGCTATCTACCGACAAGTTGGCAGATGGTTCTTTATGTCTCATTGAAGGTTTCTGTCCCATAGAAAACGAGCCCGAACTGAATGCCATGCTTGCACGCGCAGAAGTTTATTATGAGGAGTCGGATCCGACCCAAGAGGACGCTACGCCGGTTAAGTTGCATAACAACAAATTCGCCAAGCTATTTGAGGTATTCACGGGTATGTACGGCTGGCCGACATATGGCGAGTTTGACCCGACACCGATACTCGCGCCGTTCTATCTCCTCTTCTTTGCGATGTGTATGGGAGATGCGGGATACGGACTCGTGCTGATACTATTCGGACTCCTCACACACTATAAGAAAGTGAATATTGAGATGTTCGAAGGACTCGGACCGATTATCGCGACCCTAGGCGTAGGTACTACAGTAGTAGGTCTCTTCCTGGGTACGTTCTTCGGAATGCCGTTGCTCGAAGCCTCATGGTACCCCGAATCGCTCAAGCACTTGATTATCAGCGGCAATGTGATGGGATTTGATGCGCAGATGGTTTTTGCTATCGGCATCGGAGTATTCCATATCTGCCTTGCAATGGTTGTCAAAGCGCTATGCTACACCAAGCGTTTCGGCTTTGCAGAGACGCTCTCCGTATGGGGATGGGTGCTGCTCATTGTAGGAGGCTTGATTGTGCTGTCTGTTTCGGCATTGCTTAATCTTCCTTCTCAGGTGACCAAATGGATCATCATCTCTATTGCGGTCATCTCAGCACTGGCAATATATATCTTCAACAAACCCGGACGCAATCCGCTCCTCAACATTGGAGCAGGTTTGTGGGACACCTATAATATGGCTACCGGGCTGTTAGGAGATGTCCTTTCGTATGTCCGTCTGTATGCACTCGGACTGGCGGGAGGTATGCTCGGAGGCGCGTTTAACAGTATCGCGCTCATGGTGTTGGGCGAACATCCTACATGGCAGTGGCTGCCTTTCCTGCTGATTCTCCTTTTCGGACATGTGCTGAATATACTTATGTCCGCGCTCGGAGCATTTGTACACCCCTTGCGTCTTACCTTCGTAGAGTACTTCAAGAACTCAGGATATGAAGGTAAAGGCCAATTATATCAACCTTTTAGGAAATAACTCGAATAATATTAACAATTAAAAATCAATAAACTATTATGGAATTAATTCTTGGTTATCTCGGTCTGGGCCTCATGTTGGGTCTCGCCGGTATCGGTTCTTCGTATGGCACTACTATTGCAGCCAATGCAGCAGAAGGCGCACTCAAAAAGAACCCTGCTAAATCATCTTCGTACATGGTGCTTTCCGCCATGCCGGCTACGCAAGGTCTCTACGGCTTCGTAGGATTTTTGATGTGGTTCCTGGGTAGCACCCCTGAATATATTGCTGCACATGGAGCAATCTATTTCGGTGTTGGTACTCTCGTCGGACTCACTTGCCTCTTCTCGGCTATCCGTCAGGGCATGGTATGCGCCAACGGTATTTCCGGTATTGCAGCGGGACATGACGTACAAACCAACACGATGATTTATGCGGCTCTCCCGGAGTTCTATGCTATTTTGGCACTCGTTGCCGCTATCATGGTTAAGTGATGAAAGCGTTCGTTTTTCCGGGACAGGGAAGCCAGTTTCCGGGAATGTGCAAAGATCTGTATGACGCGCACAAAGAAGCGCGCGAGTTATGCCAAGCAGCCGACAGGTTGCTTGGCTTCTCGCTTACCGGTGTGATGTTTGATGGCACGGCAGACGATCTGAAGCAGACCAAAGTGACCCAACCGGCTGTCTTTCTGCACTCGGTGGTTGCACAACAGATGATGACGATAGAGAGGCCGCAGATGGTAGCAGGACATAGTCTGGGCGAGTTCTCGGCTCTCGTAGCGTGCGGTGCACTGCGTTTTGAGGATGCCTTATTATTAGTGTCCGCGCGTGCGCAAGCGATGCAAGCAGCATGCGAAGCCAATCCCGGTACTATGGCTGCTGTGCTTGGTTTACCGGATGAGCAGGTGGATGAGATCTGTAAAAAGCAGAGTGGAATAGTCGTTGCCGCTAATTTCAACTGTCCGGGTCAAGTGGTTATCTCCGGCGAGACAGAGACGGTAGATGCAGCCTGTGTGGCAATGAAAGAAGCCGGTGCCCGGAGAGCATTACGGCTGCCTGTAGGCGGTGCGTTCCACTCACCGCTCATGGCTCCCGCTGCGGAGGATCTGAAAGCAGCCATACTGAAAACAGAGTTCAGAAAACCTTTCTGCCCGATCTATCAAAACGTGTCGGCAAAAGCCGAGACAGAGCCGGAAATTATTCGCGAAAACCTTCTGAAACAACTCACAGCCCCCGTTCGCTGGACGCAGTCTGTGCAAAATATGATTGCCGACGGGGCGACAGAGTTCTATGAGTTCGGTCCAGGAGATGTCCTCAAAGGCCTTATCCGTAAGATCAACCCGGAGGTACAAGTAGGTTAAATCTTAAATAAGGAAATGGGAAAATAAGAAAATAGGGAAAGAAGAAAATGAAAGATATTTTTGATTTGAAAGGCCGTGTAGCGTTGGTTACCGGCTGTAGCGGCGGTCTGGGTGTACAGATGGCAAAGGCTCTGGCAGCTCGCGGAGCGGACCTCGTGATCATTGCCAGACGGTATGAGAAGTTGGTGGAAGTACAACAAGCCATCGAGGCGGAGTACGGAGTAAAAGTACTGCCTTTGCAATGCGATATTACGAATACGGAAGCCGTCGAAACGATGGTGGCAGAAGCGCTCAAGCAAGTAGGACATATCGATATTGTGGTCAATAATGCCGGCACAGGTGCTGTGGCTCCGGCGGAGGACATTACCGATGCTCAGTTTGAGAACGAGATGCAGATTGACCTCTTCGGTACTTTCCGCGTTGCGCGTGCCGTAGCCAAACAATCGATGATTCCCAACGGCTATGGCCGTGTGATCAATATCGCATCGATGTACGGCCTGGTAGGCAATAAGATCGCTCCGGCTTCTCCTTATCACGCAGCGAAAGGCGGGGTAGTCAATCTGACCCGCGCATTGGCGGCAGAGTGGGGTAAGTACGGCATTACGGTGAATACCATCTGTCCAGGCTATTTCATTACGCCTTTGACCAAAGAGACATTGGAATCGGAGTATTTCGCTAATTATGCCAAGACGGTTATTCCGATGGAGCGGTATGGACATGAAGGAGAGTTAGACAGTGCAGTTGTCTTCCTTGCTTCGGATGCCTCGACTTATGTTACCGGCGTAGCCTTACCGGTTGATGGTGGCTATACTTGTGTATAAACAAAAGAACGGACTTCGGTCCGTTTTTTTTGTGCATCTACACACCTAAACACTCATCCCTAAACAAGAAAAATCGCTGTTTAGTGCGATTTTTCTTGCACATATCAAAAAATTGTAGTACCTTTGCAGCGCAAAGGTTTTAAACACCCAAACCGTCACTCACTGACGTTAAACCGGAGGACATATTGATTTTAAGCGTTTGCTAATGCTTGTTTATCTGAGTAAACGAAATGTAGGAAGTTTCAGTTTGTAGTTCAGAAGCAAGTCAAAGCAGATGCCCGTTAGTATATTTACACGTATCTTATTTACAGGGATACCGCCTATATACTAAAGTGGGCAACTGAGTTGAATTCCGTCTGTTAAGGTATCCTACAACCTCGTTTACCGGATGACAATCAGTTGTCCGCGTTTTTGTTTGTCCTTAATGAAAAACGCTGCAAAAGTACAACAAATTTACGGAACACGCAAACACCACAGGCAATTTGGACCAAAAAGGACTTTGCACGAATGAAGAAAAAGCAGTAATTTTGCAGGCAGAAAAAATAAATATAAGTTTTACGACCATGAAAGGATTATCGTTCTCACTAAATCGCGCTGTTGGAATCAGTGGATTGAAAACAAAAGTCGCTCGCAAAATAGGCATTCCGACTACCAAACAAGGTCTCGAACGCAAAATCGGACAGAGTGTCTTGTCTGTCTTTACGGGAGAAAAAAAACGAAAATAAACAAATATTAACCTATTAAAATAATTCACTATGGAACTCTTAAATTCTATCAAAGACCATTTCAATTAAAAAAGTAATACTTTTGCAAACGAAAACAGATATACTCTGGAATAAGTAGGAGACTTTGCTCAAATTTCACCAGCAAAGTCAGCGCGACGAATATCCTACAATAATTAATTTGATAAACAACGAACATATTGGAAGAATCAAACATGCGCTGGTTTCATTCTTCTATTTGGTAATCTAAATCATTTTTTTATGACTATCAGTAATATTGAAAATATAATAGAATCTTTAAAAAATCAAATTAAAGGACTTGATATGCAGATTGAAGACCGACGTAAAGAAATCGAATCTGCACGATATCAAATTAGTCACCGCCGTGCAGGAGCTCTTGGAAACGATTCTGATCGAATGATAATAGCACGGGCCCAAGAGAGAATTACTCAATTAAACGCACAAAAGAAACAAGTGAATGCCCAGATAGCAAGTTACAAAGAGGCTCTTCGAAAAGCGAAAGCTGAAGAGGCAAAACAAAAAGCGAAAGAGAAAGAACGAGAAAAACGTAGAAGAGATGAAGAGAAAGAACGAGAAAAACGTAGAAGAGATGAAGAGAAGGAACGAGAGAAACGTGCAAAAGAAGCAGAGCGAGAGCATGCAAAACGTATAAAGGCAGCAGAAAGAGAAGATGTGAATGCTAGCATACAACAGAGAACTCAAGGTACAAGGGCACAAGCTAGAAAACTTGAAAATAGAGTTCGCATTGAACAAGCAGCAAGACAAGCTGCTAAGATAGATCCAGATGATGACTATCTCCGTGTATATAACGATTATTGCTTAAAATTATTATACTTTTTATACAAGAAATTTGACCTAACAAAATGTAGAGATTGGAATTTAATGCATATTTGGAAACGCTTTAAGCAAAATAAGAATAATTGATCACATTTTATATGATGATGTTAAATTTCAGTCAAGAGATCAAGAAGTGTGTAGAGAATGTCTATAACACCAACAATAAGGAGCAAAATTTTCAGGGTCGGCTGTATGCACATTTCCTTTCTATCGAAAAGTTTGGATACATAGTGGAAATGGAGACAAGTGTTAATGACGAACATTTGAAGCCTATTCTAAAAAAGCGAATGAGTATAGATGATTCCATTGATTTCAACAAAACTGACTTCAAGAAAATAGAGATTGACATATTGATTTATAAGGAAGATTTTTCTGAGATATATGCTGCAGAATTGAAATGGATATACAATCGAACAGAAGGATGGAATGTCGTTGATCACTTGGAGGATTTCAAAGATGATGCTATCTTTTGCCGTCAATTAGTGGAGAAAGCACACTTCACAGAAACCTGTAGCGTCGTGGTATATGATTTTGACCCCAACAAACAGGTTAAGAATCCAAGATTTGTCAAGAATGCGGAAGAAAAGTGGGCTTTTTTAGGTAACGATTATAAAGAACCGAAATATGGAAAGATAATTTCAAAAGAACCAGACGGAAAAACCGACTTCGAATGGATAGATTTAAAAGAATATAAAGAAGGACAAAAATACAAATATTATTTGATAAAATTCAAATAGATAACAAAATCAGGGGAGTTTTCGCTCCCCTGATTTTTTTATGTTTCCCCTGTTCTGCTTGTATTGTATATTAAAAGGACCAAAAAGGACTTTGCGTATATGAACGAAAAGCAGTAATTTTGCACCGTCAAACGGAGAAAGCCCAAAATCCATAAAAGAGTAGGCACAACAAACAATCAAATCTATTATGAAAAAATTACTGTTACTTTTCGCGTGCGTATCCTTATTATGCGCATGTGGCGGTTCTTCCCCAAAACCAACGGAAGAATCAAAAACACTGCCGGCTTCCAGCCTGATTCTAAAAGGCAAGCATGCAAAATTATTTAAGTTATCCGGGGACACGTACAATGTCCACTTGGTAAAAGTCGCCGACGATTGGCAAGTCCGTATTAAAATGACGATTGCGACCAACACACCATTCGAAAATATCAAAAACAGCGAGAATTTCGAGCGCGAACTGGAAGGTCCTTATGGCAAATTATTGAATAGCAGTGATGTCGAATTGGAATCATTGGAAATGAATGGTAGTGATTGGGAAACACTGCTCCAAGAGGATGAAGAATCGGAACTGGCTATCGGCGGCAATACATGGACATACAAGCACATGGAGTACGAAAGAGCCAAAGAGATCTTCGACAATACAGTTGCTGTGGAAATCTCCGGATTGGAATTAAGACCTCTGAAAAAGGAGAGTCTCAAATCCGCCACCCAATCCATAATGGAAGATCAAGACATCCAAGATTTGAAAGATGCAGCAGAAACTGCCGGAAAGCTGCTTGAAGCAGAAAAAGGTCTGTTGGACGCTTTATTTTAATTAACTATATTAACTCTAAATTTTCTGTATTATGTTAACTATTTTATGGTGGGCATTAGTCGCCTTGTGTTTATGTTTCGGTTTTCTGGGATGTTTTATCAACAAAGTTCCCGGACCGATTGCAGTTGTGATAGCAACACTCCTTGCTATTCTGTGCCTCGACATTCCTATTGCGTGGAGTACCTTCGGTATCATTACGGCATTAGCCATTGCCAGCATGATTGTATCAAAACTGCTTGTCAAACTGGTAAAAAAACTGCAAGAGTATTCCAAACGCGCCACATGGGGAACGACCATCGGTTCTATTATCGGTTTGCTTTTGGTTTATGGCGCTACTTCCTCTGATTCCAAGGCGCTTCTTATTACCATGCTGATTGTCGGTTTTATTGTTCTGCCTTTCGTTTTGGCATTCTTATTGGAACTGACCAATAGGCAAGGAGCGGTTATGGCTTTAAAATGTGCCACTTCGGCTACATGCGCCTATTTGTCCGATACGCTCTTAAAACTGGCGGTATTCGTGTATGCTATTTATGTTATTTTTCAAATAGGATAAAACTTTTATTGGGGCTCTAAAACAGGGCGGGCGGAAATTCCGTCTGCCTTGTTTTTTTATAATTATTTGCATATGTCAAAAAAATATTGTATCTTTGCACCCGATATGAATAAATACGCACCCGAAATAACAACCCTGCGGATGGATATTGAGCATGAAGTGAAGCGCAAGATCCGTACTCCGTATGATTTTGAGTTCCTCGCCGGCGTCATCTGGGAGCGGCTGCATGAGAATATATCTCCTACTACGCTCAAGCGTCTCTGGGGGTATATCGACGGCGCAGACACTACACGCCGCACGACGCTTTGTCTGCTATCCCAGTTCCTCGGTTTTGACGACTGGGAGGCGTATATAGCCTCGCTTGCCACGCGCACGGACATTGAGAGTGCCGCTTTCGAGGGGGAAGGAATTCATATCAACGACCTTCAGCCCGGAGACAGGGTAGAGGTGACCTGGCTGCCGAACAGACGGTGTGTCTTCCGCTATGAAGGCGAAGCGCATTTTATCGTGGAAGAAGCCGGGAACGCCAAACTGCACGTAGGCGATTCCTTCGACACCACCTGTTTCCTCGTTGGCAAACCGATGTACCTGGATAATTTACAAAGGGACGAAGTACCAAGTACAAAGGAGAGCGTCTCTTATGTCGCCGGCTCAAAAAACGGTCTGAACTCCGTTAGAATAGTAAATGGTAAATGACAGAATGGTAAATAGTCCTAGTTCGTCCGGTTTTATAGTACCCGCCGATTTCTCGTCTGAATGGCGGGATATTTCTCTCTTGCAAACGCGTTCGCGCACACAGATATATACCGCCTCCCGGTACGGCAGGCGTTTTGTGCTCAAGGCGCTGACGCCTGATACTGCCTCTCTGACGGACTATCGGTTACAACAAGAACAGGAGTTCAAACTCGGCATCCAGCTTGTCCATCCCAACATCGCCGCCACCTATTCTTTGGAAGAAATAGACGGAGTAGGGCGGTGTATTGTGCAGGAATGGATTGACGGTATGACGCTCGGCGAATGGCTACGCGCCAAGCCCACCAAAGCCGCACGTAAACGGGTGTTCTCGCAACTCCTGGATGCGCTCGAATACATCCATAGCCTGCAACTCGTCCACCATGATCTCAAGCCGGATAATATCCTTATCACCCGGAATGGCGCGAACGTCAAACTGATTGATTTCGGGCTCTCGGCGACAGACGCTACTATCACATCCGTTCCGAACGACCCGCGCAAAGACATTGAGGCTCTGCAACGCCTCTTCCCGGACATCTGTCCCAAAGGACATTTTGCCAACATAGCCGCCTTGCGCAAAGTCCTCAACCGTCGCAACAGACTCATGTTCCTCTTGCCCGTACTCCTGTCCGCTATTCTCTTGGCTGCGGCTGCCGCGCTTCTCTATATTTCCTGGCAAGAACGCCAGTCCGAGCAGCTGCGTATTGATGAGCTGAACGCGCAAATAGACGCTTATGCCGAACGAGATCTTGCGCAACAGGAAATGCAGCAGCGTATTGACGAACTGAACGCGCAAATAGACGCTTATGAAGAACGTGAACGTGCGCAGTTGGAGAAACAGAAACGCTATGAAGCTATGTGCGCCCAAATGGATTCCATTCTCGCGCAAGAACGCGCGCAGATTATGGAGATTGTTAACCGCCGCAAGTCCTATGATACCCGCAATCCGGAGGAAAAGGCCGCCTACTCAAAGGCTTGGGACGATTGGTACCATATAATGGAATCTTATAATATGCAACGGGATTCGTTAACGAATTTGTTCGACGAAACCGATCCTCTGCGCGAACAGTTCTGGCAGAGGTGGATGCATCTATATATGGATATATATAATGAACTTATGCCGCAACTATCCGACAAAAGAAAATAAAACTGAAACAAAATCAAGGCCTTTAACCACATTTTTCAGCAAAAAACAGCTGCATATTTGCATATGTGCATTTTTTGTAGTACCTTTGCAGTCGCAAAGGTTGAAAAGCAGCTATGAACAGACGTGTGATCGGCATAGGAGAGACGGTGTTGGACATTCTTTTTAAGAATGACCAGCCTCAGAAAGCCGTTCCGGGCGGCTCAACCTACAACAGCATCGTGTCATTGGGTAGGGCAGGGGTGCCCTGCGCGATGGTGACAGACGTAGGCGGAGACCATATAGGAGATATGATTTGCCGTTTTTTGGAAGAAAATGGCGTTTCTGCGGCTTATGTTTGCCGTCATGAGCAAGCCAAATCGCATATCACGCTGGCTTTTCTGGACGAAAACAACGATGCGCAGTATATCTTTTATAAGGATCACAGAGCTGCATCGTTGGAAGGTCCAATGCCTGAATTTACAAAGGATGACGTGGTGCTTTTCGGCTCTTTTTTCGCGATCAATCCGGCTATTCGTAGTGTTGTGAGCCGCTTGCTGCATGAGGCCAAAGCAGCCGGCGCATGGCTGTACTACGACATCAATTTCCGGAAAACGCATATCGCCGATTTGCCCGAGGTTATGTCAAATATAGAGGAAAATATGCGTCTGGCGGACATTGTGCGCGGTTCCATCGAGGATTTCGGCTATCTGTACGGACTGAGTGACGGCAAAGCCATATATGAGCGTGTCAGACCGTTCTGCCGGACGCTGATTCTGACTGACGGAGCCAAGGACATACGGCTATTTAATGCCGATGAAACCGAGACTTTTGAGGTCCAAGCCATAGAAACGGTAAGCACCGTTGGCGCCGGAGACAATTTCAATGCCGGATATATATACGCGATGTTGCAAGGTGTCCAAGATCCATGCGGCCGTATCGCAATGGCGCAACGCTGGAGTCAGGACGTCTGCCGACAAATCGGCAACAATATCAGTGATGAACTGGTCAAATCCCTCAGTCAATGAAACCTAATCGGCATTATGTAAAATAGTATAGAAATAATAAACTCAGATACATGAGAAAGACGAAAGATATAAAAGAAATTGAAGAAAGCTGGATTGAAGTGCTTCCGGTGAAGAACGTAGTACTCTTCCCCGGAATAATGATGCCAATTGCTATCTCCCGGAAAAGCAGTTTGAGAATGGTCAAATCCGCGCTTGCGGAGAAAAAACCGCTGATTGTGCTCACGCAGATTGACGAATCAGTTAACGAACCAACCGGAGACGGAGATCTCTACACGTTAGGAACATACGCCCAAGTGCTTCAGATCATTCCCATGCCGGAGTTGGGCGAAGGACATGTGATGGCTATCTTTGAAGGAGTACACCGCGTACAAGTGGTTGATTTTCAAAAAGAATCCAACTCTCCGCTTCTGGCAAACGTGAAGGTCTGCATAGAAGAAATGCCCAAAACGGGCGACAAGCAGTTTGAAGCAACCGTAGATAGCATCCGCGACCTGGTACTGCAACTGTTCAGCAACAAAGAGAACCCGTCTGTGGATGCCGGAATGACCATCCGAAGCATCAGCAGTACCCCATCGCTGGTTAACTATGTGTGCGCGATATACCATTTCAGCACGGAATACAAACAAGAACTGCTGCGGATCGATTCTCTCATGGAGCGAGCTACAAACGTGCTTGCCGCGCTGGAGAAAGAAAACGAAATCCTGAATATCAAAGCAGATATCCGTCGCCGCACCGTCGAGAAAATGGACAAACAGCAACGTGAGTATTTCCTGCAGCAAGAGATAGAAACCATCAAAAAAGACCTGGGTGACACGGATACCGGTGCGCAGAAACTGAAAGAACTGCGCGACAGAGCAAGCAAGAAACAATGGTCAGAGGCTGTTGCAGAAGTGTTCAACAGAGAGCTCCAACGGCTGGAACACATGCCAACTCACTCGCCGGACTACTCCACCCAACTGGATTATCTGGAGACCATGCTGGACCTGCCATGGTCCGTCTATTCCGAGGATAACTATGACATGCAGCACGCACAGGAAATACTGAACCGCGACCACTACGGATTGGACAAAGTGAAGGAAAGGATTGTCGAATATCTTGCCGTACAACGCCAACTGGAACTTCGCAGCGAGAAAGAGAAAGAAAATCATCCTGCCAAGTCCCCTATCCTATGTCTTTACGGCCCTCCGGGAGTCGGAAAAACAAGTCTCGGAAAGAGCATTGCAGAAGCGCTGGGACGCAAGTATGCACGTGTCTCTTTAGGCGGCCTGCATGACGAGGCGGAGATACGCGGACACAGACGCACGTATATCGGAGCACTTCCCGGACGAATCATTGACAGCATTAAGAAATGCGGAACGTCAAACCCCGTTTTTGTTCTGGACGAGATAGACAAGATCGGCGCGGATTACAAGGGTGACCCGACATCCGCTTTACTCGAAGTGCTGGATCCGGAACAGAACAGCACTTTCCACGATAATTATCTGGATGTAGATTACGACCTGAGCAAAGTGATGTTTATTGCTACCGCCAACAGTCTGGAGACTATTCCACGTCCGCTGCTGGACCGGATGGAACTGATCGAAATGACCGGATACCTCCAGGAAGAGAAAGAAGAAATAGCCAAACGGCATCTGATTCCGAAAGAGTTGGCTAACCATGGTCTAAAGGCGTCGCAGTTGAAGTTCAAGAAAGAGATCATCGGCCATATCATAGATGATTACACCCGTGAATCCGGCGTGCGTTCATTGGAACGGCAGATAGCTACTATATGCCGCAAGATCGACACCAAACTGGCGCTTGGCGAGGAATATAATATCTCTGTGACGCTGGATGACGTGCGTTCCTATCTCGGTCAGGCGCGATTCAGTCGTGACAGTTGGGAGACCAACAAATATGTAGGAGTCGTGACAGGTTTGGCGTGGACGCAAGTGGGCGGCGAGATACTGTTTATCGAGACCAGCCTCTCGGCTTCTAAAAATCCGACTCTGACACTGACCGGAAACTTAGGCGATGTGATGAAAGAGAGCGCCACGCTTGCCTTGGGCTATGTCAAAGCACATGCGGAAGAGCTGGAGATAGATCCCGCCGTTTTTGAAACGACTTCGGTTCATATTCATGTGCCGGAAGGTGCTATTCCGAAGGATGGACCTTCTGCCGGAATAACCATGACGACAGCACTTGTAAGCGCGTTTACCAAACGCCTCGTCAAACCCCGTATCGCCATGACCGGAGAAATGACACTCCGCGGCAAAGTGCTGCCTATCGGAGGCGTGAAAGAAAAACTGCTCGCCGCCAAACGAGCAGGTATAACGGATATCATTCTCTGCGAGGACAACAGAAAAGACGTGGCTGAGATAGCACCGATTTATCTCAAAGGGCTGAATCTGCATTACGTGCACGACATCAGCGAGGTGCTAAAAGAAGCGCTTCAATAAACGCGTTTCTTTAAGGCAAGAGTATCAGAGATTTAATTTCTGAGAAACTCTTCATACGTACCGTCCGTATAATAGACGACGATATTCCGGATTTGTTTAGGAGGAGCTGCAGGAGTCTGCGGCTCCTCTTTTACGGTACGCAACGGCGTAGTGCTTCTTTTTCCTTCCGGTGCCAGACTGTCAAACAAACCGGCTTCTTGTCCGGGAGCCGTACGCCACATTTCGCCTACGCCTAAGATAAGCCACTCCGGATTCAGCGTAGGGTAACGCTCCATTATACGCTTCATCACATCCAGACTGGGATTATTGCGTCCCGCCATCATATTACTGATCGTCCCGGGACGTACATGGATCTCTTCAGCAAACTGGCGCGCAGACAAATTCATCGATTTACGCACAGCGTCAATGCGTTCTCTTTCATTCATAATATAATTCTTTAAAAATATTCAATTCTCAGCGATTTAGAGCACAAATACTAAATCGCTTGCAAAGATACAAAAAATCATCGAAATACACAAATATATACATAACTTTTTGTGAATTATTTTGATATATTTGTGAAATGCACATAAATACATCTGTGTACACAAATAACAGCATCACATCCGTGGAACATTTTCTTTGACTCAACAAGTCACAAGTCGCCAAATACTCAGCACAAGCACCATATAATACTTCTATTATACTTAACACAAATATCATAAACGCTTCATTTTAAGTGATTTAACTATAATTTTCACCATGCAAACATGGGTATTTAGGACATATACACATTTCTCCATAAATACATTAAAGTGATATTTTACTTAAAACTATTTCGCGTTGATTTACAATAACTTATATACGCGCAATACGTGTATATTGCGCGCATTAAACAGTGTTGATCAGGAGTACTTCTGCTGTGATTTATATATAAGGATAACTACTCTACTCTTTTTGGGTCTTTCTTGTGAAAATCCCGGAATATAAGCAGTATTATGCGATTTGTGAATAGTAGATTTGTGAATAAAATAAGCCTGTTGGGTGTTCACCTTTATTGTGAATACATTTCTGATTTTTTACTTGCATAGTTCACAAAAAAGTACTACCTTTGCATCGAATTTAAGACAAAGAGAATTATCAGCGGCTATTGCCATTAAACCTAAAACCTATTAACTTTATGAAACCGGATGTTTACAAATTAAAACAACAAACGCAGGATTTTGTCCTGCGTTTGTTTATGGAAGGGAGCGGAGACACTACTCCGTCGTCCTCAGATTATTGTACTTGTTCACACGTTGGCACTCATGCACGCTTGCATAGTTAGCAATATAGTTAACTTATTTTATCTCCCGTGCTTTAATACCATCGCGCTCCAACAGCGCATTTATGGTAGGTTCTCCACCGCGGAAACGTTTGTACAGATCCATCGCTTTCTCCGTTCCACCCTTCTCCAGGATGTTCTCACGGAATCGTTTGGCGGCCTTCTTGTCAAAGATTGTGCCGCCTTTCTTTTGTTGCGCCGCTTTGAAAACTGAGAAAGCGTCAGCATCCAGCAGTTCTGACCATTTATAGCTATAATAGCCGGCTGCGTATCCTCCGGAGAAGATATGCGTAAACGCACAACACATCTGCGTTCCCGGTACATTAGGCAATACCTGCACCTGCTTCATCGCTTCGTCACTGAAGCGGACAACCGATTCTACCGTACCGATAGCTTCATTTACCTCAAATGGTTTCTCTAACATATGCCATGCCATGTCCAGATAGCCGAAGCTGAGCTGGCGTACGCATGAATACGCCGCATGATAAGTTTGAGAAGCGTGCATCTTATCCAGTAGCTCTTGCGGAAGAGGCTCACCTGTGATATAATGTTTTGCAAAAGTATCGAGAAACTCCTTCTCATCGATGAAGTTCTCGTTGAACTGCGATGGCAATTCTACGAAGTCGCGCGGTACGTTTGTTCCGCTCTGTGCCGCATACTGGCAACGCGTCAGCATACCATGCAAGCCATGGCCGAACTCATGCAGGAATGTGCGCACCTCATCATACGTGAAGAGAGCCGGTTTCTCTGCGGTCGGGCGCGTAAAATTCATGACGTTCACGATATGCGGACGGTGATCTTTCCTACCCTTGATATACTGCGGCTGAAAATCATTCATCCATGCTCCGCCGCGTTTTCCGTCCCGCGGATGGAAATCAGCATAATAAACAGCCAGGAATTTACCCTTCTCGTCAAATACCTCATAGGCAGTTACTTCCGGGTTATAAACCTGGATCTTCTTGTTCTCCTTGAACTTCAGCCCGTACAGCCGCTCCGCCAGACCAAACACACCTTTCTTGACATTCTCCAACTCAAAATACGGCCGGAGGTCATCGTCTGAGATAGCATATTTCTCCTGTTTCAGTTTCTTGGAGTAATAACTGAAATCCCATGGTTGCAGATGATGGGCATAGAATCCGTGCGCATGGGCATAATCCTCCACTTCCTTCACTTCCTCGCGTGCTGCGGGCATATACGCATCGCGCAATTGGTCCAAGAGACTGTAAACGGTCTCCGGTTTCTCTGCCATAGTCTTATAGAGAGATTTCTCTGCGTAGTTCTTTTTGTCAAAGAGTTTCGCGAGTGCCAGACGGGTGTTCACGATCTCCACAATAATAGCGGTGTTGTCAAACTCACCTCCAACACATTTGCCGGCGTTCGCCATATAAAGCTCGCGACGGATATCACGGTTGTCCAGATCCTGCATAACCGGAATAGTAGTCGTCGGTTTGAGATTCAGAAGCCATCCTTCAAGCCCTTTCTTCTCTGCATTAGCACGCAGCATGGCTTTGGTGTCGTCGTTCAGACCCGCCAGCTGTGCCTCATCGGTGATGAGCATGGTCCAGGCATTGGTGGCTTTCAGCACGTTCTGGCCGTATTGGAGGGTCAGTTTGCTCAGTTTGGCGCTTAACTCGCGATAGATCTGTTTATCCTCCGGCGAGAGGTTTGCACCATTATTGGCAAAGGATTCATAGATATCTTCCAGCAATTTGACCTGTGCCTTATTCAGTTTCAGTTTGGCACGCTGGTCATAAACGGCTTTGATTCGCTGGAAAAGACCTTCGTTCAAACGGATCGTTGCGGAATACTCCGACATCTTGGGACTCAACTCCATCTCAATCTGCTGGAGCGTATCGTTCGTCTCGGCGGACGTCAGGTTATAGAAACATCCGGCAACGATGGAAAGCATCTCTCCGGAGGCCTCGTAAGCCTCAATCGTGTTGGCAAAAGTAGGAGCTGCCGGATTGTTAACGATATCGTCTATCTCCTGCAGACCTTGCTTCATCGCTTCTTCAAAAGCCGGCATATAATGTTCCGCATGGATCTCGTTAAACGGATACGTGCCGTGCGGTGTCTTCCAGTTCTTGTAGTCAAAGAACGGGTTCGTAGCAGCAGTCGCTGCCATTACGGTAGTGGCTAAAGCCATAAGCATCAATTTTCTCATTGTTTTTTCGATATGTCGATATACCGATATGTCGATATATCGAAGTTAATAGATATTATTTCCCTCGCAGCAGATTGATGTCTCCGCTCATCTGATACACACCTATCACCGACTCGTCTGCTCCCAGTTTCTTCTTCGTGTAAGAGATTTTGGAACTATATCCGGCGTTCTTCGCTGCATCAGTACCCAAGGCCCGTATTACATAGTAATACGCTCCCTCTGCTGCCGGACGGCCGTTTATAGTACCGTCCCATCCTTTTGCCGGATCGGTCCATTCGAAAACCAACTTGCCCCATCGGTTGTAAACCCAGCAATGGAACTCCTTCAACGAGCGATAGGCAACGCGGAACTCATCGTTCTTGCCATCTCCGTTTGGCGTGAAGACATTAGGTACTGCCAGATAAGATTCCGATATCTGCACCGCCACCTCAGAGGAATCCGATGTACAATAAGCATTATTCACTGCGCATACCACCCTATACGCTCCCGGTTCGGAGAATGTATAGCGGATATCCTGAGCGTTCCGGGTTACCAGAAGTTCGGTGGATTTGTATATTTTCCACTGGTAGAACTGAACTCCGGGTGTCGGATTGGAATAAAACGCCACCTCAAGCGGACCGCTGTATTCGGACCCTTGAATAAGATTCTGGCTGGTAGGTCTGTTGCGCTCATTGCTACGTTCGTCTTCCGAACCGCGCGCTGTTGCCAATGAAGTCAGTTCCATCTTCACAGCCTTAACACTGTCCAATGGAAACTCTACCTCTACACACGCGGAATCCAGCCCGAGAGCCGAGCGGATCTCTGTATCGTAACACAAACGTACCGGTGTCGGACCGTAGAGCGGCGGCAACAAGATCGTATTCTTCAGATCGCCCGTCTCGTGCGCCGCGGAATCCACCCACGCCTCCGTATTCCATGCCAATGCATTATAGAATAAGGAATACGTGTGCGCGCGCGACGTTATGTCACCTGTCACACGCAGGATGGTGTTTTCGCATGAAGGCTCGATGGTAAAATCCAGATCATCTATACCCGCATATAACTGAACACAGAAATGTGTGTTGTTGACCCGATAGCATCCTTCGTCCGGATAGATATCACTGGTCCCGGATGCGTAAAGCGAGCCGTTTGCCCTATACCAGTCCACATCACCTACGGTGGAGCGCATATGGATCTCATCGCGGAAGATGAACGTAGTGTCATTTCCCTTGACCACCTGCGTAGCCGTGCCCACACACTCCACATCGGAGGCGTATGACACAACTACCGCAAGCGTCAATAATATGGCAATCAGATACCTTTTCACTTGTTTACCTGAAAACGTGTGTTACCGTTTTGGATGAAATCCACAATCTGTCTGGCAGCGGCAATACCGGCATTGATATTCGCCTCTGCGGTCTGTGCACCCATCTTCTTGGGTGTAGCGAAGTACCGTCCTTCGAATAATGTACGGAACTTCGCATCTGCTACAGGCATAATATCAGTTATGTATTTCAGGTCTGCACGCTCTTGCATCAGGGCTATCAGACCTTCTTCGTCAATCACTTCCTTACGGGCTGTGTTGACTAAGACTCCACCTTTAGGCATGAGGTTGACAAGATCATGATTGATGCTGCCTTTAGTCTCTGCTGTTGCGGGGATATGCAGACTCACGATGTCGCAGGTCTTGTATAATTCCTCTGCGGAATGCAGCGGTTTGACATTGGCTGCCGTCATTACCTCGTCCGGACAGTATGCATCATAAGCATATACATCCATGCCGAAGCCTTGCGCAATACGTGCTACATTACGGCCTACGTTTCCGAATGCATGAATACCCAGTTTCTTGCCTTTCAGCTCGGTGCCGCTTGTGCCGTTGTATAAATTACGGACAGCATAGACCATCAGACCCAGAGCCAGTTCTGCTACGGCATTACTGTTCTGACCGGGAGTGTTCATTGCCACTACCTTGTGAGCCGTTGCGGATTCCAGATCGATATTGTCATACCCTGCGCCGGCACGGACGACGATTTTCAGTTGCTTGGCAGCATCCAATACCGCCGCATCCACAATATCCGAACGGATGATGAGTGCGTCTGCATCAGCCACTGCGTCCAGTAACTGTTGTTTGTCGGTATATTTCTCCAGAAGCGCGAGTTCGTATCCCGCCTTCTCCACCACTTCGCGGATGCCGTCCACAGCTACTTTCGCGAAGGGTTTCTCTGTTGCTACTAATACTTTCATAGGTTTTACTAATGTAATGAGCTCTATTGTCTTACCCTTAGTATGGTTCACAGGGTGTCCCACTGGAATAAGATAAGAGAATCCCATAATTAATGCAGTTTTTCATATTCTTTGATGCAATCTACCAATGCTTGGACGCCTTCGATATCCATAGCGTTGTAGCAGGAAGCGCGGAATCCGCCTACCAGACGGTGACCTTTGATTCCTACCATGCCGCGCTCGGTGGCAAACTTGAAGAAATCGTCCTGCAGTTCTTCGTAACCGGGTTTGAGCACGAAGCATATATTCATGCGGCTGCGATCCTCTTTCTTTGAGATCGTCGGCATAAACAACTTGCTCTCGTCCAGACACTTGTACAGCAGATCGGCTTTGGCTTTGTTGCGAGCCTCAATCCATTTGACGCCGCCGTTGGCTTTGAGCCAGCGCAAGGTCAGCAGAGCCGTATAAACCGGCAGTACAGGAGGCGTGTTGAACATCGAACCGCCGTCGATATGGGTCTGATAATTCAGCATCGTCGGGATATAACGGCTTACTTTGCCCAGACAACTCTCTTTAATGATGACAAACGTTACACCGGCTGGAGCCAGGTTCTTCTGTGCGCCGCCATAGATGATATCATACTGGCTCACATCAATCGGACGGCTGAGAATATCCGAACTCATATCGGCTACCAGAGGTACATTGCCTTTTTTCTTGTATATCTCTGCCAGTTTCTCGTCGTTGATCTCTGTTCCGAAAATGGTGTTGTTGGTCGTGATATGGAAATAATCGGCATCCTGCGGTATCTCGTAATCCGTCGGGATATCCGTTGTAGAAGCAGCTACTTCTACCGCCTCACCGAAACCTTTGGCTTCCTTCAGCGCTTTCTTGCTCCATACACCGGTGTTCAAATACGCGGCTTTCTTCTCCAGCATATTGAACGGAACCATGCAGAATTGCAAACTTGCTCCGCCGCCGAGGAATAGAACGCGGTAACCCTCCGGAACATTCAAAAGCTCTTTCATCAGCGCTTCTGCCTCGTCCATGACGGGTTGGAAATACTTGGCGCGGTGGCTGATTTCCAAGACGGAAAGGCCCTCACCTTGAAAATCGAGTACTGCTTCTGCGGTTTGTTTGATTACTTCTTGCGGGAGAATACTCGGACCCGCATTAAAATTGTACTTCTTCATGATTATTTTAGTATAAAACGTTTGTTGTTCCATGCAGTAGAATGAACTCTCGGCAGTTCGATAATTCCTTCTTTGTGCTGCTTGCCTTGCGCCAGATGCAACGCCATCGCCACAGCCGCCATCTCTTCGGCGGCGTTGGTACTTGGTACTTGGTCACTTTGTCCCTTTGCCAGGTACTTCCGCAGTTCCTCCGGCACTTCCTTGCCGGCTTTCTGCATTCTCTCGGCGAGATCCTTGTTGAACTGCTCTTTAGCCAAGCCGGATTTATACTCGCGGTATTGTTTGTCGTGCATGGCGAACTCGAACAATTCCTCGTCGTCTTGACCGCGGTCCCAACCTAACTCTTTCATCTCTTTGATATACTGCGGCAACACATCCGGATATAGTTTTTGAGGATCGTCGGTGTAGAACTCAAATCCCTTCTCTTTCGCCAACTCTATAATCTCCGGAGCCAGCTCGCCGGGCAGTTTGCCGCTCTTTCCGAGGATCATACCCCACATTGCCGGATCCATACGGGTGAAATCTTTCTCACCCATCGAGCGGCTGAACAGGTTCATCAGCGCAGCGTTCTTCACATATTGGCTGAATGGCGTTACGAGACAAGGAGTACCGAGCATCGGCCAGATACGTTGTACTTCGTCGAACAGTTGAACGAGCAGTTCGTCTTCGCTCAGTTCTTTCTCGCCTTTCTTCTTGAGGTTGGCATTGATAGCCGCATGCATGCCTTTGAGATCCGCCATCAGACTGCCCATCATTCCGCCGGGCAGACCGCAGCCAACGAGCAACGACGTCATCAACGCATTCTTCGGGTCTATCCAGTAACCCAGGAAATCATCGATAAACGACTGCGTCAGACTGCGCGCCTCCATATAGGCTTTCATATTGATATCTTTTACCAGGAATCCGGCATCTTTCAGCATTGCTTGGATAGTGATCACATCCGGATGAACCTTACCCCAACTCAGCGGCTCCATGGCTACGTCCAGCACGTCGCCGCCGGCTTTCGCTACCTCGAGCATCGAAGCTACGGAGAAGCCCGGACCTGTATGACCGTGATATTGGATGATGATATCCGGGTGTTTCTCTTTGATGGCAGCAACGATCACGCCGAGCATATGCGGACGGCCGATTCCGGCCATATCTTTCAAGCATATCTCCTGTGCGCCGCCTTCGATCAGTTGCTCTGCCAGGTTGATGTAATATTCGGCAGTATGCACTTTCGAATAAGTGATACACATGGTCGCTTGAGCGGTCATGCCGGCTGCTTTCGCCCATTTGATAGACGGAATGATATTACGCGGGTCGTTCAGACCGCAGAAGATACGGGTGATATTCGTCCCCTGGGCGTGCTTCACTTTGTACATCAACTGCCTTACATCCGCCGGAACAGGGTTCATACGCAACGCATTCAGACCGCGGTCCAGCATATGGGTCTTGATACCGGCTTCGTTGAATGGTTTGCAGAACGTACGGACTGCCTGATTCGGGTTCTCGCCGTACAGCAGGTTCACTTGTTCGCTCGCGCCGCCGTTCGTCTCCACACGGTCAAAACAACCCATATCTATGATGACAGGCGCGATCTTGGCCAATTGGTCTTTGCGCGGCACGTATTTTCCGCTACTCTGCCACATGTCGCGGTAAACCAAACTAAATTGAATCTCTTTTTTCATTAATATAACGATTTAACATTTTAACAGTTTTGTCTCTTAACATCGCCGTTGCGACCGTCAGAATCCGAAGCTCAGTCCGCAGGAGAACGTCACATTCTTTCCTTGCAGATATGCAGGCGAATACAGGTTTAAATCTGTTTGCTCGCCCGCTCGCGCATGATTGTAGCACACATCTACGTGCGCATAGCAGTTGTTGAACACCTCGTAAAGGGCACGGAATTTCACCTCGTCATTACGCCAGATCACTTGGTCGAAAGGCTTTTGAGAGATGATGGTACGGATGTCGCCGCGGATATAATCGTAAGCGGTGTATTTGGTGTCGTTGGTATAGTCCAGCGTCAGACGGAGACTACGCGTCGGACGGTAACTCAACTGCACCCATATGCTCTGGGAGTTGGAACCCATATAATGCCCCATCTGGTAACTGTTGGACGTGTAGTCCAGCACTTTGATGGAGTGTTCATAGGTCGCGATATAACTGCGCATGAACTCGCCGCGGAGGGCAAGACCCTTCACCGGCCAGCCGCTCCAGTTGAAACCCACAAGATAAGAAACAGGGTTCTTCTCCGGATTTGATTTCTTCAAACGGGCGAACTTGAACTCGTCCAGAAAGAACGAACCGTACAGCCTTAGATGGTCCGTCGGACGGATAGTTATGGTCGCGAAAGCCTGTGAGTTCTGGTTTTCTGTTCCTAAACCCTTGGTCAACAAATGGTCCAGCGATTTGTAGAAGGCTATCGGGATAAAGTACGCGGCTTGCACGTTCCGTTCGGCATAGACGATCGAGTTTCCGAAACTGAACTGGATGTATTTGATCGGCATGAAGGTGAACATGTTTGCCGCCATGAATTTGTTGGCGGGTCGGTATTCACGCTGCGTGCCGCCGGCTGTCTGCTGCTCCGAGTACCAGTAGGTTGAGTCAATCACATTCGATGGAAGCCACGCATGAAAATAATCGAACTGAAACCATCTGCAGGGCGTCAGTTGAAGTGTCACCATCGGCACTGCAGGATTGTGTGCGGACAGGATATTGGAGCTGTGCTGCGCGTCACCCCATGTGATACGCTCACGTTGGACGCCGATACTACCCCACCATGCGTAAAGCGAGATACCGCCGCGGGAATCCGAAAAATCGCCGCCGTAGTTCGCTTCCTTGTATTGCACACCGGGAATATCGTTCAGCGCCGGACTGGGCCTGCCTTCCGGGGTCCAGCCGAAATGAATCTTCGATCCTTGTACGCCCTGACCGCTCCAACTGTTGTCGCGGATCGAACCCCAGATACTCAGGTGTTTGGCTATATCCATCTGGATCTCCGCGCCATACACACGGTGCATCAGCAGACCCTTGCGGTTGTAACTCAGGTCCATGCCTAAGATCGGACGGACGCGCATCTTGAAGATCTTGTCTTTCGTCAGGATATGCAGACTCGGATCCGCCAGCGACAGGTTCGACACCTTCGTGATCCATTGCGTCACGTGCCGGTGACCGTAACTGTAATAGGTTGGCAAAGTGTCCAGTTCCAGCGCATAATCTTGCATATAGAACTGCAAATCCGCTTTCTGCCGTTTGTTCAGCAGCGAATCCTTGCTTTGCGCTTCGGCCAACAACCGGGCGATATGATCACGGGTATATGGTTTGACTGCCGCATTGGACGCAATCACACCGTCCGTCGTCAACTCCTCCAGAAAATCATATATCTCCGTGTACTCTATCGCCTCCGGTATCCGCTGCGCATAAATCTGCGAGCCGCTCCCGCTCCCTCCCCACAAAGGAAGGGTTAGGAACACGGTTAATATGGATAGTATTTTTGCAGGCGTCCTCATTTCTTTTTTCCTCCCCTTGTGGGGAGGTTAGGTGGGGTTATCTCTTACTTCTCCCTCCCCCTTGAGGGGGGAGTCGGAGGGGGGTTATTTATATCGTGCGTTCAGCGCCTCTATCACCTCGTCGGTAATGTCGTAACCCGCTACTTTGTTCATCAGCACGGCGTCATTCAGAATCAGGTGATAGTGACCGTCAGCATTCATCTCGCGCAGATAAGCCTGTACGGAGTCTTGCAACTGCTGGGTCAATGCGGCTTGCTGGTTCATAAAGTCGTTGCTCAGTTTCTGACGCAGGTTCTCCAGATCCTGTTGTTTGGCAAGCAACTGCTGCTCTTTCTTCTGCAACTTGGCTTGCTCGCTCTCTGCGCGCTCGCGACTCAGGAATGCACCTGCTTCCACTTTCTTCTGGAAATTCAGCACGTCTTGCTGGAAGGTCTCATACTCCTTCTGGAACGCTTTGGCTTTGGTGTCCAGTTTGACCATAGACTCCTCATACTGGCTCTGCAGCTTGTCGGTGGACTCTACGGCAAGCGTGTATTGGCTCAAAATGGAATCGGTGTTTACGATAGCTATCGGTAACAACTCGCCTTGAGCCTCCACATCCGCGCTGGCGCTCTTCTTGCCCCAAGGATTGTAAGTGAAGAAAAGGATAAACAAGGCAACAACACCTGCTGCCAATACTGACTCTACAATAATACTAATCTTGTTCATGTTTTTATTTGTTTTGAATGATTTAACAATTTAGCAGTTTAACAGTTTAACAGTTTAACAATTTAACAGTTTAACCCTTCAAGGTTGCCTCTGCAATCTTGTTTTTTCTCTCCCGCCGCATCTCTTTGTCTTGCGCGGTCGAGCAATGGATACCGTCCTCTTTCATCCGTTTGTTCTGATGGATATGCTGCGACCGGAAACTGTGATCTTTCCGGAAAATCACGCCTACACTCAGTAATGCCATTGCTACCAACATAAAAATGATGGCTATCAGTATCTCTTTCATATCATTTTCATTTTACTTGTTATGTTTTGTTCCTGTCTCTTCCGACCTTTTTTTGCCCCCTGTACCTTATTTAAAGGTAAATTCGGGCGCAAAGGTAATACTTTTTTTCCACATATGCAAGAAAAAATCGTTTTTTTTCATTCATTAAGTATTTTTCGTATTTATGTATTTGAGTGGTACCACTTCGTTACCACTACGGTACGTCCGAGGCCGATTACAAACTCTGTGCACTTTTGTCGTATCTTTGCGACAACATCAGTTTAACAATTATCCCCGCTCACTCAGCATAGAGGGTCCACAGCGCAAATCAGCGAAACGCTTGCTTTTTTTCTCTTTTTTCTTGCATATGTCACAAAAATATAGTACCTTTGCACCCGGTTTTAGAGTCAGAATAGACTCATTACCAAAGGATAACCCAAGGATTCCCCAAGGATAACCCAAGGATAAAACGAAAAATTTAACAATTATACACTAACACTATATATATACATAGTATATATATACAATTTATTCGGATTTATGGCTAAAATCGACTACAGCGACGGCAGAAAAGTAAGCGGGAAACTGAACCGGACAAGCAAGGAAGTGCACCGCGTTACAAATGGCAAAGAGCAGGTGTTTACCATTGAAAAAGAGTATATAGACGCCCCTTCTGCCGCACAGAAAGCACAAAGGGCTATCTTCGGGAAAACCAATTCCTTGGTGAATGCCATTATGGCGGATCCGTTACAAGTGAGAGAATGGGAACTGCGGATGGAGGCATATAACCGGAGTATCATTCCCTTCAAAACGCCCGAAAAAAAGCGATTTGTAACGGTCCGCTCATTCGTTTATGCCTTCATTAGCGAGCAACTGAAACAGCAACCCGCCGCAAAGCGGCGTAAAGCAAAACTGCCGTTCAGACTTCCAAAAGGCATAACGCTACAAATCAAAGCCTTCTCCGACCTGTCATCCGCGGAGTTATACGAAATACTTAAAGCGAGATTTCAAGTATTCACACTCGAACAGAACATTCGCTATCTGGACGAAGATAACACCGACTACATCGCAACCCATTTCGCCATCCGCAAGAAAGGACTCGTCCTTGCCTACGCACGCCTCTTTCCCGACAAAACAAAAGGCGTCTTTTGCGTAGGTAGAATGTTAACAATAGAGCGTAACAAAGGTTATGGCAAATACATTATAAATCAGATCGTTACGGAAGTTCTCCGCCGCGGAGGAAAAACGCTCCGGATGCACGCTCAGACGCAAGTCGTTCCGTTCTACGAACGCCTCGGTTTTCATACCGTGGGAGACATTTTCATCGAAGCCGGAATACCTCATATCACGATGGAAATGAACCTCAACAAAGAAGCGTAAAAAGCATTTTTTTGAATATTTTAATGGCATATGCTTGCATATGTCATTTTTTTTTTGTAATTTTGCACCCAAATTTGTGTGTCTTCATAAGACGTCAAAAGGTTAAATCATTAAAACTCATAAAACATATGGCTTCAGAGAAACAACAAAGCGGACTGATGTTCAATGCATTGACCGCAGGAAGTAAGATTGTAGGAAACATTACGGCGGACAGCGATTTCCGTATCGATGGATTGATTGAGGGCGACCTGAATTGCTCGGGAAAAGTAGTGATCGGAGAAAGCGGACGGATTAAAGGAACGGTTATTTGCGGCAATGCGGAGATATTAGGGCTCTTGGAGGGAAAAATAACATGCCATCAGCAGCTCTCGCTCCGTGCCAGCGGAAAAATCCACGGCGATGTACATACCAAGACGCTTATCGTGGAGCCGGGCGCGCTCTTTAACGGCACATGCGCCATGGGATCGCAGCCTGCAGCCTCTTCCGAGAAAAAATAAATAAACGTTCATATCATGAAGATCAAACCATTCAAGGGAATCAGACCGCCTAAAAATCTGGTGGAGCAAGTCAGCAGCCGCCCGTACGACGTGCTGAATTCAGAGGAAGCGCGTGCTGAAGCTGCCGGAAATCCCAAATCCCTTTATCATATTATCAAGCCGGAAATCAATTTCGAGCCGGGAACGGACGAACATGATCCGCGTGTGTACAACGCCGCTGTGGAGCAATTCAAACTGTTCCGCCAAAACGGATGGCTCGTGCAGGACCAAGAGGAGAAATACTACGTATATGCCCAAACAATCTTGGCTGACAACCCTCTTTCCGGCGGCAAGGAAAAGACGCAGTACGGTTTGGTCGTCGGTGCATGGGTGGATGATTATTTGGAAGGCAGAATTAAAAAGCACGAACTCACGCGCCGCGACAAAGAGGAAGACCGAATGAAACATGTGCGCGTGCTCAATGCCAACATGGAGCCGGTGTTCTTTGCTTACCCGCATCGCGACGACCTGGATGCTATCGTCTCCCGAATAACGCAAAACACACCGGAATATGATTTCGTTGCTGCGCCGGAAGGATTCAGACACACCTTCTGGGTCATTGATGACAAAGAAACGATTGCTAAAATAACAGAGATCTTTGCGCAAATACCCGCAATGTACATCGCTGACGGGCACCACAGGTCGGCAGCGGCTGCTGGAGTCGGAGCGGAGAAACAGAGGGCTACAGGGGACAAAAACGCGGAGTTCAACTTCTTCCTTGCGGTTTGTTTCCCCGATAACCAGCTTAACATCATTGATTATAACCGCGTGGTAAAAGACCTGAACGGACTTTCTTCGGAACAGTTCCTTGGTGCTCTGCGTGAGGACTTCGACATCTCGGAATATCCGAATACAGGGCTGTCAGGAGATTTCAGAGAAGTGCGTCCGAAAGCCTTGCATAATTTCACCCTTTACCTTGACGGCAAATGGTATTCGTTAACTGCCAAAACGGGCAGATATAATGATGCGGATCCTATAGGAGTGCTGGATGTCACTATCTCCAGCAACTTGATTCTGGACAAGATTCTTGGCATAAAAGACCTTCGTTCGGATAAACGGATTGATTTCGTCGGCGGTATACGCGGACTCGGAGAACTCAAACGGCGGGTGGATAGCGGAGAGATGAAAGTGGCGCTTGCACTCTACCCTGTTACGATGCAACAGATCATTGATATTGCGGACTCAGGAAACATTATGCCGCCTAAAACAACATGGTTCGAACCCAAACTGCGTTCAGGACTTGTGGTACATAGCTTGGAATAGACGGCTGATAGACGATACAGACCAGAATGACGAAAAAAATCATTTATATATTTATTGCCCTTCTTGTTCTTTCCGGATGTAGCATAAAGCAGCGGATCAAACTGGCGGACAAGAAGTTCGCCATCGGTGAATACTATGATGCAGCGGATATTTATAAATCCTGCTACAGCCGGCTTAGTACAAAGAAAGACCGGGAACTGAAGGGATATGTGGCATTCCGTCAGGGCGAATGTTACCGCCTCATCAACAATCCGCGCGCGGCTAACTGTTACCAGTCTGCGCTCAGATGCAAATACCAGCTTCAGGACTCCATTATATTCCTCAATGCCGGACTCGCTCTGCAATATCAGGGAAAGTACAAAGATGCTGCTAAAAGCTATGATCTGTACCTCCAGGCTCATCCGGATAACTATGTAGCGCAAGCCGGAAAGTACGCTTGCAGCAAAATCGACGAATGGAAGAAAGAAGGTTCGCGGTACAAGATTTCCGAAGCGAAGGAATTCAACCAGAGACGGACAAGTAACTTCGCACCGATGTTTATCGGAGATAATACGGATGCGCTCATGTTTACTTCTAATCGTCAGGAGAAGCAGAAGAACGGCAAGAAGACACTGAAGCGCCCAAGTAATGTTACCGGTCAACAACTCTTCCAATTATACCAGACGCGCAAGAATGCTGCGGGAAAATGGGAAGAGATCGAATTGGCGGAAGGGCTGTATGATGCACCGGAAAATGAGCAAAAGAACGACTCGGCAGGAGGCAAACAGGCCGGAACTGCGGAAATAGGCGTATGCTGTTTCAGCAGAGACGGTAGAACGATGTATTTCACCTACTCCAAACCTATCAACGGAAAAGATCTTGGCGCTAAGATATATAAGAGCGAACGTGCCAGCGGTGAATGGGGAGAGCCACAGGAAGTGAAGCTGTTTAACGACAGTTCGATTACCGTCGGACATCCGGCATTGAATGCTTCGGGTGACACCTTGTATTTCGCGAGCGATGCTTTGGGAGGCGAAGGAGGAAAAGATATCTGGATGGCGGAACTGGATGGATCCGAATGGGTCAATCCGCAGCCTCTGGGAAAAGGAATCAATACTTCAGCCGACGAGATGTACCCTTATGTGCACGAGGACGGAACACTTTATTTTGCTTCCAACGGACACCCCGGATATGGAGGACTGGACCTTTACAAAGCCGTAAGGGATACAACAAGCAAGGATTCTACCGTTTGGGTTCTATATAATATGGGACCGGCTTTCAACGGTGTCGGAGACGATTTCGGTATCACTTTTGCCGGTAACACACAGGACGGTTTCTTTTCTTCCAATAAAGGGGACAAGAAAGGATATGATAAGATTTATCGGTTTACCCTGCCCGAGATGGAGTTTGTCGTAGAAGGTACTATCACGGACGAAGCAGGTAACTCGCTTTCTGATGCAAAACTGAGGTTGGTGGGTTCGGATGGCACGAACAGCAAACTGAATGCACGTCGGGACGGCAGTTACAAGATAAAACTGAACAAGGATGTCAAATATGTCATGCTGGCTACCTGTCGCGGCCATTTGAATGCTAAAGAACAATGGACCACTCTGAATCTGAAAGACAGTAAGACATACACCATTAACTTCACGCTTAATCCGATCAGCAGACCGGTTAAAATGGAAAATATCTTCTATGAGTTCGGACGATGGGAAATTACCAAAGCTTCCGAAACGGAGTTGCTGCATCTGGTCAAACTGCTGAACGACAACCCCAATATAACCATAGAGTTATCCGCGCACACGGACCTGAAAGGTACAGACGAGTTTAACAACGAACTATCGCAGAAACGTGCGCAAAGCTGCTGTGATTTCTTGCTCAAACATGGGATTGAAGCGGACCGGATGACGCCTGTCGGATACGGAAAAACGAAACCTGTTGTGTGCGACAAAGCGCTGAACAAGCAATATCCGTGGATTCCGGTAGAGCAAGTATTGGATGAAACCTATATCCTCTCTCTGCCTGCAGACAAACAGGAGATCTGCAACCAGATCAACCGTAGAACCGAATTCAAAGTCGTTAAAACAACGTACAAATTATACTGATATGCAACAATATTTAGATTTATGCCGACGTGTGCTGAATGAGGGCACCGTAAAACATGACCGCACTGGAACGGGAACGATTTCCGTTTTCGGTCACCAGATGCGCTTTAGTATGGCAGATGGATTTCCTTTACTCACCACTAAGAAACTGCACCTCAAATCCATCATTTATGAACTCTTGTGGTTTTTGCAGGGAGATACAAACGTCAGATACCTGCAGGAGCATGGCGTTCGTATATGGAATGAATGGGCGGATGAGAACGGAGAACTGGGACCTGTTTATGGACACCAGTGGCGTTCTTGGCCGGATTATAATGGCGGTACAATAGATCAGATCGCTAATATCGTAGAGACGATCAAGAAGAATCCGGATAGCCGGCGGATGATGGTAAGCGCTTGGAATGTAGCGGAAGTGGAGAAGATGGCACTGCCGCCGTGCCACTGTCTGTTCCAATTCTATGTAGCGGACGGCAAGTTGTCCCTCCAGCTGTACCAGCGTAGTGCGGACATCTTCCTCGGCGTCCCGTTTAACATCGCTTCATATGCCCTGCTCTTGCAAATGATGGCGCAAGTAACAGGACTCCAATGCGGTGATTTCGTTCACACCTTGGGAGATGCGCATATTTATCTGAACCACCTGGAGCAGGTCAAACTGCAACTCACACGCGAGCCACGCGCTCTGCCGAAAATGATAATTAACCCTGAGGTAAAAGACCTCTTTAGTTTCCAATACGAAGATTTTACATTGGAAGGCTATGATCCGCATCCGCATATTGCCGGACAAGTTTCAGTCTAACACTTTAACAGTTTAACACTTTAACGATTTAACAGTTCAACACCTATGATTTCCATTATTGTAGCAATAGCAGAGAACTATGCCATCGGTAAAAAAGGCGACTTGTTGTGCCATATGCCGGCGGATTTGAAGCATTTCAAGGAGATAACAAGCGGCAGTACGGTTTTAATGGGAGAGCGCACGTTCTTTTCTCTGCCCAAACATCCGCTGCCTAACAGACGGAATATCGTCCTAACGGACGTTCCCGGCAAAACCTTTGAGGGAGCAGAAGCGGTTTATTCGCTGGATGAACTTTGCGCCAAGGTATCGCCGGAGGAAGAAGCATTCGTTATTGGTGGAGGAATGGTCTATCGACAGATGATGAGTCGTGCAGACAAACTCTATATCACCCATATCCATCATTCGTGGGAGGATGCAGACACGTTCTTCCCCGAGATCAAAGAAAGTGAATGGAAACTGATCAGCGCAGAAAGACACGAAGCGGACGATAAAAACCCGTACGACTATACCTTTGCAGAGTATTTGCACAAATGACCAAATTGTAAATGATCAAATTGTAAATATTTTTTATGGCAGACGATAAAAAAATTATCTTTTCAATGGTTGGACTGAACAAGAGTTTCGGTCCGCAAAAACAGGTATTAAAAAACATCTACCTTAGCTTCTTTTATGGCGCTAAGATCGGTATTATCGGTCTCAACGGTGCCGGTAAATCCACTTTGCTTAAGATAATAGCCGGGATCGAGAAAGAATACCAAGGCGAAGTAGTATGGTCGCCTGGGTACAGCGTCGGCTATTTGGAGCAGGACCCGAAACTGGATCCTGATAAGACCGTGCGCGAAGTGGTGCAGGAAGGTGTACAGCCCGTCATGGACATGCTGCGCGAGTACGATGAGATAAACATGGCTTTCGCGGAACCAGATGCGGATTTCGATAAGTTGTTAGCCCGCCAGGCGGAACTGCAAGACAAACTGGACGCTGCCGATGCTTGGAATATAGACCAGAAACTGGATCGGGCGATGGATGCGCTCCGTTGCCCGCCGGACGATGCAAGTGTCACTACCCTCTCCGGAGGTGAACGCCGCCGCGTTGCGCTATGCCGGCTATTGCTCCAACAACCCGATGTACTTCTCCTGGACGAGCCGACAAACCATTTGGACGCAGAGTCCATAGACTGGCTTGAGCAGCACTTGCAGCAGTACGCCGGAACGGTAATCTGTATCACACACGACCGCTATTTCCTCGATAATGTGGCAGGATGGATTCTCGAACTGGACAGAGGAGAAGGCATTCCTTGGAAAGGAAACTACTCCTCGTGGCTTGAGCAGAAGACAAACCGCATGGCGCAGGAAGAGAAACAAGCTTCCAAACGCCGCAAAACACTGGAACGCGAGTTGGAATGGATACGCATGGCGCCCAAAGCACGGCATGCAAAACAGAAAGCGCGTCTGGAGTCCTACGACAGAATGCTGAATGAGGAGCAGAAAGAGCGCGAGGAGAAACTGGAAATATTCATCCCCAACGGACCTCGTTTGGGTAATAAAGTGATTAATGCAGAAGGAGTAGCCAAATCATTTGGAGACCGTCTGTTGTTCGAGGATCTGAACTTCATGCTGCCGCCGAACGGCATTGTAGGCGTGATCGGACCGAACGGAGCCGGTAAAACTACCCTCTTCCGCATGATTATTGGTACCGAGAAAGCAGACAAAGGCACATTCTCTGTGGGCGAAACAGTCAAAATAGGCTATGTGGATCAACAGCATGCAGACATAGATCCTAACAAATCCGTCTTTGAGACCATTAGCGGTGGCACGGAGTTTATCCGTGTAGCCGGCAGAGAAATCAATGCACGGGCTTACTTGAGCCGTTTTAACTTCACCGGGGCGGACCAAGAGAAGAAATGCGGAGTCCTCTCTGGAGGAGAAAGAAACAGACTGCATCTGGCCTTGACGCTCAAATCCGAAGCTAATGTGCTCTTGCTCGACGAGCCGACGAATGATATTGATGTCAATACGCTCCGTGCACTGGAGGAAGGATTAGAGAATTTCGCCGGATGTGCTGTCGTGATCAGCCATGACCGCTGGTTCCTCAACCGTATCTGTACGCATATTCTGGCATACGAAGGAGACGGCAAAGTATTCTGGTTCGAAGGCAGTTACTCGGAGTATGAGGAGAATAAGAAAATGCGTCTGGGCGAGGAAGCATGCCAGCCTAAACGCGTCAAATACAGAGGATTAACGGATTAACGGTGTTAAGGCGTGTCAGTACATATATCCGACAGCGGAATTTGCTGCAAAAAGACAAACCGGTGTTGGTAGCGCTCAGTGGCGGCGCAGACAGCGTCTCGCTATTGGATGTACTCATCCGTGCCGGCTATTCATGTATTGCCGCCCATTGCAACTTCCATTTGCGGGGGGCTGAGAGCGACAGGGACGAAGCTTTCGTGCGCGAGCTGTGCGGAAAGATGAATGTAGAACTGGTCGTTACTGACTTTGACACCTTATCCTACGCGCGGGCGCATAATGAAGGAATAGAACTTGCAGCACGCGAACTTCGATACACTTGGTTTGAACAAGTGGCACGGGAAAAAGGATGTCAGGCTGTCGCAGTGGCACACCACCAAAACGACCAGGCGGAGACACTGCTGCTGAACTTGAAACGAGGGGCAGGACTGAGAGGTTTAGCCGGAATGCGGCCTAAGAGTGCCAATCCGATGGCGGCAGAAGGCGTGCCTGTTGTGCGACCGCTCCTTTGTACTACGCGCGACTACATCGAGCATTACTTGCGGGACAAACGCGGACTTCGGTGGGTGACGGACAGCACCAATGCAGACACATCCATTCCCCGCAATGCAATCCGTGAGCAACTGAAAAAATACAGCAAAACGGAGATCGAGCACATGGCCCAAACGGCAGAATACATGCAAGGGTATGTAGATATATTGGAAGGCAAAAACACACGCGAAGCAGGTATCACAAAGCTATACGAAGAACTTCGCGGGTACGGATTTGCCGAAATTGATAAAATTTATGATGCGTTGCAAAAAGGTGAGGGAGGGAAAACATTCACATCCAAAACCCATAAAGCAACAATAAGGAAAGGAAAATTATGCGTCACTTTGGTATAATAGGATTTCCACTATTGCATTCCTTCTCTGCGAAATATTTCTCGGAGAAATTCGTGCGGGAAGGGATAGAAGCGGAGTATAGCTTGTATCCGGTGGAGAAATTAACGGAAGAGAAAATGAACGAGCTTATGCGTTCATTAGACGGCATGAATGTTACTATGCCGTATAAACAGACGGTCATTCAGTATTTGGACCGGTTGGACGAAACGGCGGAGGCAATCGGAGCTGTGAATGTCATTCATGACCGCATTGGATATAACACCGACTGTCTGGGTTTTATCGAATCCATCCGCCCGTTACTTCGCCCGGATGATAAGAAAGCACTTGTTTTAGGCACCGGAGGAGCATCCAAAGCAGTCTGCTATGGCCTGCGCAAATTGGGTATTTCCCCTACTCTTGTCAGCCGTACGCCGAAAGACGGCATGCTGGGGTATGACAAATTGACCGAACCGATAATGAAAGAATATACGGTGATCGTCAATTGTACGCCGCTCGGGATGGCACCGGAGACTGATACATTCCCCGCTATTCCTTACCAGTGGATTTCGGCACGCCATTTGCTGTTTGACTGCGTTTATAATCCGGAGGAAACGCTGTTTCTGCAAAAAGGCAAAGCGCAAGGTGCAACTATCCGGAACGGAATGGAGATGTTAGTGGGGCAAGCACAAGCCGCATGGAAAATTTGGAATAATAATTTATGACAGATAATATATGAGAAGAATCTTTTTAATGCTCTTTGGAGCGGTTATTGCAAGCGCTTTAAGCGCTCAAGTGCTTACAGAAGGAGAACCCGCTTTGGTGTACTACAGCCCAAAGACCATAGTTGTAGTTGATTTCGCCTACACTGTGGAAAAAGCGGAACAGGGCGCATACGCTGAATATGCAGAGGCAATGCTGGGTATTGAGGACGCTGTAAAGGAAAATCAAACGGTTTGTACCCTCACAGGCGCTACCGTGAGCACCAATACTGTTGCGGATAGGACACGGCCGCATAAAGTGAGCGCGGAAAACGGTATTCCTCTGTTGTTGAATATCAACGAGAAAGGACTGCTGGTCGGCTATAATGCGCCGGAGACTGTTGCGAAACAAAAACACAAACCGTCTTCCGTTCCGTCTAAGGAAGCAAAGCCCAAGAGCCGTCCTGTACCCTACCCCGAAGATGTACTGAAAGCCAATGGAGAGGAGGCACAGGCATATGAAGTAGCCAAACAGATATTCCATATCCGTGAGACACGTATGTATCTCCTCAGCGGAGAGGTAGAGAACGCTCCTGCTGACGGAAAAGCAATGGAGTTGGTGCTTAATGAACTGAACAAACAGGAAGAAGCGCTGACCGAGTTATTCACCGGTAAAAGGAGCAAGGTGACCAAACACAAGAGAATATATTACGATCACATTGATATTCACCGCAAAGAAGGAGCTGCGTTAAAAGGATACGTTTATCCTCTTTTCTTCTCCGAGGGAAACGGATTTACGAATGCCGAAAACATAGAAGCGGACACCATTCGGGTCACGGTTAGTCCGTCATTCACTCCTTTCTATACCGACGACTCCAATAACGCCAAGGGGAAAAAGAAGAAAATCGAGCCGTCTGAAATAGTTTATAACCTGCCGGGACAATGTTTGGTGGAGATTCGATACAAAGGCAGACGATTGGCAGAAAAGGAAATCCCGCTGGCGCAAACGGGCATGGATGTACCTCTGCCGAAAGACATGTTCACAGGCTCGGAGTTGCCTAAAATCATTTTTAGTGAGAAAACGGGAAATATTGTTTCTATTTCGAAATGAGAAAATTAGCATTTATATCAGCTCTCATGCTCGCAGTCTGTCTATCTGCGCAAGAACTAAACTGCACCGTGACCATCAATTCGGACCAGATCGAGGGTTCGAACAAACAAGTGTATGAAACACTAAAAAAGGCGATAGAGGAATACATGAGCCAAAACCGCTGGACCAATATGACCTACGCCGAGAAAGAGAAGATCGAATGCAGCATGCTGATTGTGGTCAAAGAGGCGGCAGATAACATGTATAAATGCGAGATGACCCTCCAGAGCCGCAGACCGGTCTTTGGTACTACATACACTACTCCGCTGCTTAACTTCAAGGACAACAATTTTAATTTCACCTACCAGGAGTTCGACCGTATTGAATATCAGCAGAATACATTCACTACGAATCTGACGGCTATGCTGGCATATTATTGTTATCTCATTATCGGTCATGACCAGGATAGTTTTCAGCGTATGGGTGGCACTCCTTTCTTCCAGCAATGCGAGGAGATTGTGAATGCCTGCCAGAGCGCAAGTATGGAGAATGCCGAACAAAAAGGATGGTTGGCGTTCGATAGCAATAGAAACCGCTATGCGCTGATCAACAATCTGTTGGACGAGGCATTTAAGAAATACCGCAATTATTATTACGAATATCACCGTCTGGGTCTGGATGAGATGAGTGGCAATGTAACGAATGGCCGCGCACGTATTGCAGAAGGACTGCCTGTCCTCAAGGAGGTATATCGCGCCCGTCCTGCTACATATGTGATCAACACCTTTCTTGACGCCAAAGCGGATGAGCTGGCGGACCTCTTCTGTAAAGGTACAGACAAAGAGAAAAAAGCCGTATATGATCTTCTGATGGATATTGATCCTACACGGCAGAACACATACGGCCGCATCAATCAATAACTATGCTGAAGCATTTACACATACAGAACTACGCACTGATAAGCCGTTTGGATATTGATTTCGGACCGGGTTTCTCAGTGCTCACAGGCGAGACCGGAGCCGGAAAGAGTATCATATTAGGTGCTCTGGCGCTGGTACTGGGGGCGCGAGCTGACAGCAAAGCTATCACGGACGGGGAGGATAAATGTATTATCGAAGCGGAGTTTGACGATATGATCATCCGCCGCGAGTTGTACATCAACGGGAAAAGCCGGTCATTCGTGGATGACAGCGTGGTCACCTTGCAGGAACTGAAAGTATTGGCAAACAAACTGATAGACATTCACTCCCAGCATGCCAACCTGCTGATAGAAAACGCTGATTTTCAATTGGAAGTAGTGGATGCCGTTGCGCTCAACGAGACACTCAGGGATACATATAGTGCGGACTATGAAGCCTATACAGCAGCGGTGGAGGCATTGCATAAACTGCAGGCTCTGGCGAAGAAAAGCCAGCAGGACGCGGACTACATCCAATACCGATACAAGCAGTTGGACGAAGCCGGACTGCAAGAAGGAGAACTGGAGGAGTTGGAGCAAGAGCAGTATCGGTTGAGTCATGCGGAAGAGATCCGCATGGCGCTCATGACGGCTGTAGAAGCGCTGAACGGAGAACAAGGAAGCGCCATGGAGGCATTGCGGGCATGCCGGATAGAAGACGCTGCGCCGGAGTTACAACAACGGATAGACAGCGCACGCATAGAGATCGGAGACATTGCGGAGGAAGCGGAGCATATACTGAACCGGATAGAAATGGACCCGCAGCGGTTGGAATGGGTTGAGGAACGAATAGCACAGCTGGAGAACCTGAAACGGAAATTCAGCGCAGAAACGATAGACCAACTCATTACCATGCGGGACGAACTGGCGGAACAGGTAAACAGACTGGATAGTTTTGATTTCGATATCGAACAGGCACAGAAAGAAGTGTCGGCAAAGAAGGCAACTCTCACCCGCTCTGCCGAAGCTCTGACAAAGAGTCGCAAGGCTGTTATTCCGCAGATATGCGAGCGGCTGACGGACGGACTCAAACGACTCGGAGTAGCGCATGCTAAAGTAGAGATCCTTGTTCGTGCTACCGAGGACTTCACTCCTTCCGGCTGCGACGAAATGCAACTGATGTTTGCAGCCAACCTTAACCAAAGTCTGCGTGCTGTGAGCGAGGTGGCATCCGGAGGCGAGATCAGCCGTCTGATGCTGTGCGTGAAGGCGCTTATCGCCTCCACGAAAGGACTGCCTACCATTATCTTCGACGAGATAGACACCGGCGTGAGCGGAGATATAGCTACGCAAATGGCGTCTATCATGCGCGAAATGGCCAAGAGCCGCCAGATCATTGCTATCACCCACTTGCCGCAAATAGCTGCGCTGGGACAACAACAATACAAAGTATATAAGGCGGATACAGCTACTCGTACGGAGACACATATCCGTCTCCTCAATAACGAGGAACGCGTCACGGAGATTGCATCCATGCTGAGCGGGAAGCAAACTACCGAAGCAGCGCTCCTGACGGCAAAACAGTTACTGGGATATAAATCGTAAATGGTAAAATGACTAAATTGCAAATGACTTTATGTTACCATTAGCAGAAAGAATGCGTCCGAAGACGCTGGACGAATATATCGGTCAAAAACACCTTGTGGGCGAAGGCGCTATCTTGCGCAAGATGATAGAGAGCGGCAATATCGCCAGCTTCATTCTGTGGGGTCCTCCGGGTGTCGGCAAAACGACCTTGGCGCGCATTATTGCACACCAGTTGCAACGGCCGTTCTATACCCTTAGTGCGGTCACCAGCGGCGTAAAAGAAGTAAGGGATGTGATCGATAAAGCCAAACGCAATGCCGCGGTCAATAATGGTCTCTTTGCACCTGCTGACAGCCGCAGTCCGATACTTTTCATTGACGAGATTCACAGATTCAGCAAGAGTCAGCAGGACAGTCTGCTCGGCGCCGTGGAGGATGGTACTATCACCCTGGTAGGAGCAACTACTGAAAACCCCAGTTTCGAGGTGATTACTCCTCTGCTCAGCCGTTGTCAGGTCTATGTACTCAAGTCTTTAGGAAAAGAAGATCTGTTGGAATTGTTGCACCGGGTAATGACCCGGGACAACTATATCCGGTCATTGGGGATAGAAGTTAAGGATACCGAAGCACTCTTGCGTTATAGCGGAGGCGATGCGCGTAAACTGCTCAATATCATTGAACTGGTCAGCAACAGCGGTGTAAAGGTTATTGATAATGAGACGGTCACCAAGCAGCTCCAGCAGAACCCTGTAGCTTATGACAAGGACGGGGAGATGCACTATGATATCATTTCCGCTTTCATCAAATCTATCCGCGGCAGTGATCCGCAGGCGGCTATTTACTGGCTGGCACGGATGATAGAGGGCGGTGAGGATCCCAAATTCATCGCGCGCCGGCTTGTGATCTCTGCCAGCGAGGATATAGGTTTGGCAAACCCCAATGCCATGCTTCTGGCTAACACCTGTTTCGAGGTGGTCAATAAGATCGGCTGGCCCGAAGGACGCATTCCTTTAGCCGAAACAACGATCTATCTCGCTACTTGCCGAAAGGACAACTCCGCTTATCTGGCGATAGACGAAGCACTGGCAAAAGTGCGCGAAACAGGCAATCTGCCCGTTCCGTTGCATCTTCGCAATGCTCCGACGAGCTTAATGAAAGAACTCGGATATTCGGACGGGTACAAGTATCCGCATGATTTTCCGGGGCATTGGGTAGAACAGCAATACCTGCCGGATGAACTGGTAGGAACGGTATTCTGGAAGAAAGAATAGTGGCAGGATTGTATATACATATACCCTTTTGCAAGAGACGTTGCCTGTACTGCGATTTTTTCTCCACTACCCTTCTGCAGCGGCAGGAGGAATACCTTGAAGCGGTTATAAAAGAGATTGATTCGCGGCGGGGCGAAGCGGGAGAACCGATCCGCACCGTATATATAGGAGGAGGCACACCCAGTACGCTTCGGGCGGAGGATGTATCGAAACTCCTGAAGGCCGCCGGAGCTGCTGACGCGGAGGAAATAACGATGGAACTCAATCCCGGCGATGCAACGAGAGAATATTTTCTGCGCTTGCGGGAAACCGGAATTAACAGGCTGTCTATTGGCATCCAGTCGTTTCAGGACGGTTTGTTGCATCTGGTCGGCAGAAGACACGATGCGCAGCAAGCGATAGAAGCCGTCCGCATGGCGCAAGAGGCGGGATTCGGGAATATATCTATTGATCTGATGTACGCTTTGCCGACACAGACGATGGACATGTGGAAAGCGGATATAGAGACGGCGCTGAGCCTGAACGTACAGCATATATCGTCCTACGGACTGATGTATGAAGAAGGTACGGAGTTGACCAGACGGAGGGATGCAGGCGAGTTGGAGTCGATAGACGAGGACACGGAGATGGCTATGTATGACTACCTATGCGCACGGCTCAAAGACGCGGGATTAGTGCATTACGAGGTGAGCAATTTTGCTCTGCAGGGATACGAAGCGCTGCATAACAGCAGTTATTGGAACGGCACTCCGTATGTAGGCGTAGGCGCGGGCGCGCATAGTTATATAGGGTGCGTGCGGAGTTGGAATCCGGATGATTTGGATGCTTATATACAAGGTATAGCAGACAGCACATTAGTGCGGGAGAGCGAGACTTTGTCCGACGAAGACCGGTATAACGAGCAGGTCATGTTAGGACTTAGGACAAACAGAGGAATACCGGCCACTTTACCGACTCATAAACGACTCGTTCTCGACTCGTTCGTACAAAAAGGACTCCTTCGGGAGACAGAAGAAAAACGCATCGTAGCGACGCAAAAGGGACTGCATGTGTTAAATAGAATAATTGAAGACCTAATGATATGAAAAAAAGTTGGTACAAACCTTTTTTACTTTGGTTCTGGGGAATTATCCTCGGAGGTATGTTGGTTGCTTTTCTGGTAATCTGGCTTATCACGAAAGGCGCGTTGGGCTATCTGCCGCCACTGGAGGAGTTGCAGAACCCCAAAAACACGTTCGCCAGTGAAGTTATCTCTGCTGATATGCAGTCGCTGGGACGTTATTACCGGTATGAGAACCGTATCGGCGTGCAATATACCGATCTCTCGCCGGACTTGATCAACGCCCTGATAGCGACTGAGGACGCACGTTTCTACCGGCATACCGGAGTGGATTTCAAATCCATGTTCCGTGCTATTCTCAAATTGGGACGCGCCGGAGGAGGTTCTACCATTACCCAGCAGTTGGCTAAACAACTCTGGTCTCCGAGGGCAAATAACATCTTCGAACGCGCGATGCAGAAGCCTATCGAATGGGTCATTGCTACCAAACTGGAGCGCCTTTATAGCAAGGATGAGATCCTGCTCATGTATCTCAACCAGTTTGATTTTCTCTATAATGCAGTAGGTATCCAGTCTGCCTCCCAGGTCTATTTCTCCACTACCCCGAAGAATCTCAAGATCGAGGAAGCGGCGATGTTGGTAGGTATGTGCAAGAACCCCTCTCTATATAACCCTGTCCGCCATCCCGTGAGGGCCACTAACCGCCGGAATACCGTGCTTGACCAGATGGAGAAATACGGCTATATCGATGAGGCGGTGCGGGACTCGCTTGAGGCGCTGCCGTTGGAGTTGCATTACAGCTCTGTGGACCACAAACAAGGTATTGCACCCTATTTCCGGGAGTACCTGAGAGGTGTACTGACGGCTAAAGAGCCGAAGGAGAGCGACTACTCGGAATGGAACAAACAGCAATATCAGCTGGACAAGAACCAATGGGACAACAACCCGCTGTATGGTTTCTGCGAGAAGAACAAGAAACCCGATGGCTCCAAGTATGACCTTTATCAGGACGGACTGAAGATCTACACCACTATTGACTCCCGCATGCAGCGTTATGCTGAGGAAGCGGTAAGCGAACACATGCAGGAGCAGCAGAAGTCTTTCTTCCGGGAGCTGAAGAAGAAAAAGAACGCTCCTTTCTCCCGCTCGTTGACCCAGGCTGAGATAGACGGTATCATGAACCGTTCTATCCGCCAGACCGACCGCTACCGCAGTATGAAACGCGCCGGGATCAGCAACGACTCCATTATGGCGGCGTTCCGTACACCGCGCGAGATGCAGATTTTCTCGTACGACAAAGGGCTGATAGACACAATCATGAGCCCTTATGACTCGATCAAATGGCTGAAGAGTTACCTCCGTTGCGGGTTTATGTCTATGGATCCGCATACCGGACATGTCAAAGCATATGTAGGAGGACCTAATTTCTCCTATTTCCAATACGATATGGCTACGAAAGGCCGCCGTCAGGTGGGCTCTACCGTTAAGCCTTACCTCTATACCCTGGCGATGGACGAAGGGATGTGGCCGTGCGAGAAGACGGTGAACGAACCTATCACTCTCTATGACGCTAACGGACGCGAATGGACACCCAGGGACACACATGACAAATACAGAGGAGACACCGTGACTCTCACATGGGGACTGATGAACTCGTCCAACTGGATATCGGCCTATCTCATGTCGCTCTTTACACCGGAGCAACTCGTCAAAATGATGCAGTCATTCGGTATTCAGGGAGAGTTGGATCCTGTTATTTCGCTCTGTCTGGGACCTTGCGAAGTGAGCGTCGAAGAGATGGTAGATGCCTATACCACTTTTGCGAACAAGGGAATCCGTACCGAACCGCTGTATGTCACACGTATTGAGGATTCGAACGGGAATATTATCGGTATGTTCACGCCCCGCACGCATGAAATTATCAGCGAGACCACGGCATATAAGATGATCCACATGCTCCGTGCTGTAATGGATCACGGTACCGGTGTCCGTGTGCGTTTCAAATACGGCGTCAACGCACCCATGGGAGGCAAGACAGGTACTACCAATAACAACTCCGACGGATGGTTTATGTGCTTTACTCCTTCATTGGTTTGCGGTACTTGGGTCGGAGGAGAGGACCGTGGCATACATTTTGATAATATGGCAGAAGGACAAGGTGCCTCAATGGCTCTGCCTATCAGTGCGCTCTATTTGAAGAAAGTGCTGGAGGATCCCGATCTGGGCTATAGTCCTACGGAGCAGTTTGAGATACCGAAGTGGTTTGATCCCAACGAAGGATGTGAATAATTGAGAATTGAGAATTGAGAATTAAGAGATTTATATTATCCTTGGTACTTGGTACTTTGTCCCTTGGTACTTATGCGCAACTGAACACCGACCGTATTACTGCGATCGGGCGGAATGCCTTGTATTTTGAGGACTATGTACTTTCTATCCAGTATTTCAACCAGGTCATCCATCTCAAGCCCTACCTCGCCGAGCCCTATTTCTACCGCGCTATTGCCAAGATTCAGTTGGAGGACTACCAAGGAGCGTTGAACGACTGTAATGCGGCCATTGAGAGAAATCCCTTCTCACCGGGATGCTATTATGCACGAGGCTATATTTACCGCCAGCTCGAACGGCTGGAGGAAGCGGAAGCCGACTATACGGAGGCTTTGCATTTCTCGCCGGAGAACCGGACTTATATGCTTCTCCGCGCGGACACACGCGCACAGATGAAGCATTATGACGAAGCGCTGGATGATATCGACCAGATGCTCAAACGCGAACCGACGTCCGCTTCCGTCTGGAGCGAGAAGGGACATATCTGTATCTTGAAAAAGGACACCCTTGCTGCACTGGATGCTTTCGAGCATGCCTCTAGATACGACAAGAACAACCCTGCAGTATGGTCTGCGCTCGGAGTGACGAACCTCATGCTTGACAGGGAGGATGATGCATACGTCCAACTGACCCAGGCTATCAACCTCGGTTCCAAATGGGCGGGAGACTATATCAACAGGGGTGTTATCCATTATCGCCGCCATAATTACCGGGGAGCACTCTCGGACTATGACCAGGCGGTCAAGATTGCGCCGCGGGATGCGGATTGCTATTATAACCGGGGTGTGATGCGTCAGGAGGTAGGAGATTATAACCGTGCGCTGGAGGACCTGAATACGGCTATCTCGCTCGCTCCGGAACGAACCGAGATGCGATACCAGAGAGCGCTCGTGGAGATGCAACTCAAACAATGGAGAGCCGTCGTGAAAGATATGCAGGAGATGATAGAGAGATACCCGTATTTCCTGCCGGCCTATTATCTTGCTTCACAAGCCAAAGCCAGACAGGGAGACCAGAAAGGAGCCTTCCAGTACCGCCAGAAAGCGCAGGAACTGGAGTCCCGTAAGGAACAGATACAGGCGCAGCAGGCTGCACAGCCGAACACGGATCTGACCATTGCCAAAGCGCAGCCGCAGAAGAAAGACCATAGGAAGGAGTTCTCCGCCAATACCGCACAGAACCAGACCGAGATACCCGATGAGGAGCAGAAATACGACTCCCAGACGCGCGGTACGGTCCAGAAACGCCACCAGGACGTTGTGAACGAAGAAAATATCGTCCTCTCGTATTACAGCCAGGACCTCTCTCTGCGGCGCACCAATTATTACCATCCGTTGGTGGACCGGCTTAACAAAATGCAGGTTCTGCCGGCTGCTCTGCGCTTCACAAGCCAGGAACTGGCGCTTACGGCTGAAATGGTGGATTATCATTTCACACAGATCAGGCGACTCTCCCAACTTCTGGACGAGAAGCCGGATGCGCTCCTGTACCTCTCAAGGGCGATGGAGTTTGCCATCGTTCAGGATTATACTTCAGCTATCGATGACTGCACCAGAGCGGTCTTGATTGCCGACAAGGAATTGGAACCCCTGCTCTTCTTCTGCCGCGCCAACTGGAGGTACAGGCTGCTGGAGTATCAACGCGCTATCGGAGAACAAGACGCTACCGCCAACATGGATTTTGATATCATGCTGCGCGATTATGACCAGGTACTCAGGCTGCAGCCGGATTTTGTCTTTGCGCTCTATAACAAGGCTAACATCCTATGCGCACAGAAGGAATACAAGGATGCTATCGACTACTACACCCGTGCCATCAGACTGGATGCTGACTTCGCCGAGGCGTATTTCAACAGAGGACTCACCTATATCTATACCGGAGAGAACGAGAAAGGGCTCGCGGATCTCTCCAAAGCGGGAGAGTTAGGTATATATCAGGCGTATAACATGATCACGCGGTTCAAATAAGATGAAAGGAATAAGAACACATATCAGTCATTGGGCACTAAGGCGTTTTGCTTTAGCCTTGCTCCTTTCATTTTCGTCCTTCGTCCTTCCTCCTTTCTGCCATGCCCAGGTGCTCTATGAAATCAGCAAAGGCGGAGCGCGCCATAAATCCTACGTGCTTGCTACCAACAGGTTCGTTGATATGGCCTTTATTGACACGATTCCGAATGTCTTCAAATGCTTCGGGAAATGCCATAAAGTGGTCACGGAGTTTGCTATGCAGGACTACGAAGCACTGGCTGCATTGCGCAAAGCGGCGCTCCTGCCCGATTCTGTCAAACTCAGCAATTTTTACAGCGAAAGCGAATACGAACTGATAAACAACTCTCTTCGTATCAATTTAGGCATGGGATTGGAACAACTCTGCCGGATGAAACCATCCTACCTCACCGAGATGTACCGGACGGAACTGATGAAGCAATGGATGCAATACGACGAGCAACGATCAATGGTGGGATTCTTTGAATCCGTTGCTGCGGAGCGAAACATGCCGGTCGTCGGACTGGATAATATTGGAGAGACCATGTATATGCTTTTCGACCGAGAGCCTTTCCATTGGCAGTGCAAGGAACTGCTGAAGGTGATCGAATATCCGGAGAACGAAGTCAGACAAGAGCGGACGCTACGAGAGATGTACCGCTTCGGAAGACTCGCGGACATGGCTTATCAGGTGGAGGGACCGGATAACACCACTTCCGTCTCTTTCTCAGATTACAAGGTCTATTGCGCGCGGAACGAGCAATGGGTGAAGCGGCTCAAACCGATTCTGGCGGAAGGAGGGGCGTTTATCACTCTCGATGCTGTCTTCCTCGGCGGTGACAAAGGACTTCTCCAACTCCTGCGGGCTGCCGGATACCGAGTAAGGCCTGTCAACAGGACATTAAAAATTAAAAATTAAGAATTAAAAATTAAGAATTTAAAAAACACAAATAACTAACTACAAATAACAAATCACAAATGAAAAAGGTATTTTCTGTAATGGTAGCGCTTCTGATGGCGCTGAGTATGAATGTCAACGCTGCGCAGCGCGGCAAGTTTATCCATGTGGATGCGTCGGTTAACAAAAACCTGAAACCGCAGATCGCTTTCTGCCAGGAGCACAAAGACGGAAAGGATGTCACCACCATGATCGTCAAGACCGTCAACACCAACGAGTTCAATGAATTCTCGGACGAGTCCCGTATCCTGCTGCGTTTTGCGGACGGCAAGGTCGTGCGGCTCAACCGCGTGCCCGGAATGGAGGTTAAGAAAGACAAGAGAACCGAGAAGGTCGCTCGTTCGACGCTCACCAAATACTGGACTGAGACCACCTATGAGGTTTCGCCGGAGGTGATTGCCGAACTGGAGGCAGGAGTAGCTGTGATCAAGGTCAGAGTGGTATTCAAAGCCAATGACGCCAAGGATTATGATATCGCCGAGGGATACCAGCCCAGAATGGCGGCGGATCTCTTGAAATCATACCAAGAGGCGGCCCTCAACAACAAAAAGAGCAACACCGACTTGAGCGATGAGGATTTCTAAAAAGGTGAAAGGTGAAAAATGCGTAGCAATAATCGTTCGAGCAGAGCGAGATAAGAAAAATGAAAGGAGAAAGGAAACATAGGTATAGGTTGTTAGGATTAGTCATCCTTTCAATTTTCAATTTTCAATTTTCAATTAGTGCGGAAACGCTTGGCATGCGGGAGTTGGGCGATTCGCTCATGGCTTATACGGGCTTCTCGCCCGTCTGGAGTCCCAAAGTGAGGGTCAAGAGCATGCGCGTCAACGGCGATGCCGTCACGATCAAAACCAACGCTACGCTCAAGGACTTCCGATGGACTCCCCGGAACCTCGAGGAACTGAAACAAAAGGTCAGCCTCTGGACGACAGGCACGCCCTCCGGTAAGGTCACTATCTATGCGGCTGGGGTCAATGTTGAGACGCTTATCACGGACTGCGCACGGTCGCAGGCACCGGAGACCAAATGCAAACTCTCTTCGGACCGCTATTGTGACCTGACCGATAAGACGATCGTCATCTATCCGAGCCATGGGATGTATTATAACCGGGAACGCGACGAGTGGATCTGGCAGCGGGCTACACTCTGGACTACCGTTGAGGATCTATACAGCCAGGAGTACGTACGCCTCGTCAAACGGATGCTGGAGAATGCAGGAGCGGATGTGATCATGCCCCGTGCCGGACTGGAGGAACAGGAGACCGGTTCCTCCGGCATGCCCCGATGGGCGGAAGGAGCACGATACTGGCTCGTGAACCAAGGTGCCGACTCTACCCTATGGAACCTCTATGACGGAGATGAGTACAAGGATGATATGAAATGCCGGGCGATGTGGGTTAACGCGCAGGAGGAGCCTGTCGATCTATGCCTCGCCTTTCATACCGACGGACAGGACAGCGGAAATGACTCCACTGTCATCGGTACACTCGTTATCTATACCGCCAAGGACGATGACGGCAATACTACCTTGAGGGACGGCAGAGACAGGGAGACAACCAACCGCAATCTCGCCGACTGGATCCAGACACAGGTCACAGAGGACCTCCGCCATCTTGCGCCGGAATGGACCAGACGCCAACTCCGGGAAGCTAACTATTGCGAATCGAGAGTGCCGGTCGTGCCTTCTGTTATCCTCGAACTGCTCAGCCATAAGAACATGGCGGACATGCGCTACGGACTGGATCCCGCTTTCCGTTTCGCAGCGGCGAGAGCCGTCTATAAGGGGATACTGCGATTCCTCAACGGTAGAGACGCCACCGTCCAGCCTATGCCGGTCACACAACTGGCTATTGACCATACCGGACTGCTCCGATGGCAGGCTCCTACGGACTCCATCGAACCTGCGGCTGAACCGTCTTATTATATGGTCTATGTCCGCGAGAACGACGGAGAATGGGATGTGCAGCAGGTAGAGAAAGGGACACAGATACGACTCCCCATCACACCCGGGGTCAGGTATGACTACTATGTCGTGGCGGGAAACGACGGAGGACTCAGTTTCCCAAGCCCTACCATCAGCGCATATATAAATGACAAAATGGTAAATGACCAAATGGTAAATGACCAAATGGTAAATATCATTGATGCTTTCTCCGACACCTACGGACCGGAATGGTTTGCCGACTCCGCTTTTGCCGGTATCGTACCCGGCTCGTATGCTTGCGAGGACCGGTTCTCTTGCGCCTATATCGGACAGCAATGGGATTATGTCCGCGCGCATAATTGGGTCAATGATGATAACTGCGGATGGGGTGCTTGCTATAGAGACCATGCCGGACAGATCACTGTCGGTAACACACGCGACTGGGCGGTTCTGCACGGACGTGTGCTGCGGAAGATGAATATCTCATATACTTCCTCCACAGCCGGCATGGTAAATGACCAAATAAATGACAAAATGGTAAATGACCAAATGG
>DFKE01000017.1:0-240542 GCA_002373505.1 Bacteroidales bacterium UBA3653 | reverse complement strand
AAATGGTAAATGACCAAATGGTACATATCATTGATCTCATCTGCGGCAGACAGCGCAATCCGCTCCCCGACTCGCTCAGAAGCCTGTTGGATACCTTCATCGCCGGCGGAGGCAGACTCCTGCTTTCAACCGACCATTTCTCAGCTATCGATCCCGCTTGGGCTAAACAGAACCTGCATGCCTCTTTCTATGCCGCCCATGCCACCCGAAGCGGTAAAATCAATTCGACAGGCTCTGTCCCGTTTCTCCCGGTAACCCGTAACCCGTCACCCGTCACCCCTCTTCCGACTTTCAACTTTCAATTATATTTAGAGCCCAACGAAGAGCAGCTCTTCACCTGCCACCCGGAGGGGCTCAAACCGGAGAAAGGGGCCGTCAGGATGGCTCAGTACATGGACATGCGCTGTCCGGCAGCAGTCGGATACAGCCATCCCCAATCCGGGGCAAAGACACTGGTCTATGGCTTCCCATTGGAAGCTGTCACCGAGTTCAGCAAAATATACCGCTACTCCATCAAATGGCTGTTGGAAAAATAACCCGAAATGACACTTTTATTTGCGAGTGTCATTTTTTTATTGTACCTTTTACGGCTTTGCAGCAACCGGCAGCGGAGGTTTATCAGAGGATGAAACGCGTTAACCTTTCGGAGAGGGTTTTTATATTAGAGCCGACAATAAATTTTGGCGGGTAGCCTAGCCCCCCTTAGTAGAGTAGTCTATCCCTATATAGGGATAGACCTACTAAGAGGCCGGCAACCCCAGCCAAGCGGCAAGACCAACAGAGCAATAAAAAATGAAAGAGACGTGACGCAGATGTCCGTAATGCGAACGAGATGCGAACGAGAATGAGTGCTAATTTACTCACGGGACATTTACGACTCGTTTAGCGGTCATTATCGAACCATTCTCGAGAGATGGTGGGGTATCTAGGAAGAATCGTTACACTGCTATTGCATAGCCAATGACTCCGAGATGCATAGGCAATGCCCCTTATATCTATCTTGTAATTTACTATAAATGAGATCTCAACAGCCGCAGGCACTCAACCGCGGCGAAGCCGCACTTAACCGCGCAGCACTCAACCGCGACCAAAGGTCGCACTTAACAGCGGCGAAGCCGCACTAAACAAGAAAAATCGTCCTGCGGGGCGATTTTTCGCTTTTTTCTTGCATATGTCAAAAAAAAACACTAAATTTGCACGCAAATTTGTTAATTATGGGAAAAAAGAAAAATCTACCGATTTTAGAGCATATCGAGATCACCGGCGTAGCCGCAGAAGGAAAAGCCATTGCCAAGGTACCAAGTGACAAAGTACCAAGTGACAAAGTACCAAGTGACAAAGTACCAAGTGACGAAGTACAAGGGGACGATGTACCATGTACGAAGGGAGAAGGGATGGCCGTCTTTGTGTCCAACTGCGTGCCGGGAGACATCGTGGATCTGCAGGTGACCAAAAAGAAACACTCGTTCATGGAAGCCCGCGTGCTGCGGATCGTACAACCCTCCCCTGTCCGTTGCGAGCCGAGATGCCGGCATTTCGGCGTCTGCGGAGGATGCAAATGGCAGATTCTGCCGTACGAGGAGCAACTGAAATACAAACAGCAGCAGATAATAGACAACCTGACACGTATCGGCAAAATCGAACTGCCCGAGATAAGCCCTATCCTCGGTTCCAAGCATATCTACGGGTACCGCAACAAACTGGAGTTCACCTGCGCAGACCGGCGGTGGCTTACTTCCAATGAGTTGGAAGAATTAAAAATTAAAAATGACGAATTAAAACAGGAACCCGGCATCGGTTTCCATATACCCGGTGCTTTTGACAAAGTGCTGGATATTCAGGAATGCCACCTCATGCCCGATATCAACAACCGGATCCGTAACGCCGTACGAACGTACGCACAAGAACACGGACTGACTTTCTATAACGAACACACCCACGAAGGCCTGCTCCGAAACCTCATCATCCGCAACAACCATAAAGGCGAGCTGATGCTTATCGTCTCCTTTGGAGAGAGAATAACCCCACCCGACCTCCCCTCAAGGGAGGAGAAAGGAAGCAACTATAAGCCGTCAGCTTTCAGCCTTTTGGAATACCTCCACACGGAGTTCCCGGAGATCATCTCCCTGCTCTACGTGGAGAACACCAAATTCAACGACACGATCGGAGACCTGGAGGTCAAAGTCTATTTCGGCGAAGACCATATCATCGAGGAGATGGAGGGACTGCGGTTCAAGGTAGGTCCCAAATCGTTCTACCAGACCAACACCGAGCAAGCCTACGAGTTATACAAAGTGGCGCGTGAGTTCGCGTTTGAAGTTATCAGCGATCAGCAGTCAGCTATCAGCCATCAGCCTTTGGTGTACGACCTCTACACGGGCACCGGAACGATTGCCAATTTCGTGGCGAAGCAGGCCCGGCAGGTGATCGGTATCGAGTACGTGCCGGAAGCCATCGAGGACGCCAAAGTCAATTCGAAGATTAACAATATCGAAAACACCCTGTTCTTCGCAGGCGATATGAAGGATATTCTGAATGACGATTTCATTGCGCAGCACGGGCGTCCGGACATCATCATAACCGACCCTCCGCGCGCCGGAATGCATGAGGATGTGGTGAACGTGATCCTGAATGCCGAACCCAAACGCATCGTGTATGTCAGTTGCAACCCGGCTACGCAAGCACGGGACCTCGCGCTGCTGGACACCAAATACAAAGTAACCCGGGTGCAACCCGTGGACATGTTCCCCCACACCCAGCATGTGGAGAACGTCGTGCTGTTGGAATTGAGAATTGAGAGTTGAGAATTGAGAGTTGAGAATTGAGAGTTATGGAATTGCTTGTAGTTTTGTTTATCTATTTCGTGTCTTTTCTGGACAAGCCGGAGAAGAGCGCGCCGCAGTTGTCTCCGCGCGCCGTGGAGCAGCGCGCCAAATGGTCTATCCCTACCGACGGAATGGACTACCCCGTCAGCCCGCACTACACAGACAGCCTGCGACGCATGGGCGCCACGATCCATCACAAGAGCCGGTGGTTCAACGGCGTGACATGCGAGATGAGCGAGAAACTCGCCGGCAAGGTGGCGCAACTCTCGTTCGTGACAGAGGTTGAGATGACACGCGACAACAGCGAGCCTGTCTATAGCCGACGGAAGCAAGAGAGGCGCAACCTGATAGCGCACAGAGCACAGAACACAGAGTACATGACACAGACGGGAGATCTCGCCTCCGACGAACAGTTAGAGGTATATAACCTGCTGCCGCTCCATGAAGCGGGATTCGAGGGGCAAGGGATTCTCATGGCGGTCTGCGACGGAGGATTCTACAAAGCCGACAAACTGAGCTGTTTCCGGCATGACAGTCTGGAACTCGGACATTTCGATTTCACGGACGACAAAGACGGTTTCTACGGCTGGACGGGCACGCACGGCACAGAGTGTCTGAGCGCTATCTCCGGCATCACAGACGATTACCACGGTGCTGCCACGCAAGCGAAATACTATCTGATGAGGTCGGAGGAGAACGCTACCGAGAGCCCCAAAGAGATGGATAATCTGGTGGCGGCATTGGAGAAAGCCGACTCGCTGGGCGTGAATGTATTCTCCGTCTCGCTGGGGTACGCTATGTTTGACAACGAGGAATGGAATATGGACGGTAGTTCGCTGAACGGCGTTGTATCTCGTGCGAGCCGCGCAGCTACCATCGCTGCCCGCAAAGGCATGCTGGTATGCACAGCCATCGGCAACGAAGGCGACAATACTTGGCGCACGCTCAGCGCACCGGCGGACGCGGATAGCATACTCACAGTAGGTGCCGTAGATATAAACCGGCAGATCGGCAATTTCTCCAGTTACGGTCCCACGTCGGACGGGCGGGTCAAACCCGAAGTGTGCGCCGTAGGCGTATGGACAGCACTCATCAACCCCAACGGAGACGTCGTTCATAGCAACGGCACCAGTTTCGCAACACCCCTGATAGCAGGCTTGGCGGCTTCCTTATGGTCCGCGCTGCCGGACGAGAACGCCATGCAGATAAGAGAACGTATCATCCGTTCCACCGAGTTTTACGGCAACCCCGACCCGGACAACCACTACGGCTACGGCATCCCCGATGCATGGAAAGCTTATACAATGACGCTTGAGTCGATAGACAGCCCGCTGCCGGCTACGGGCAGCCGAAAGATCCTGCGGAACGGACAAATATACATCCGCCGCGGGGATAAAGAATACGATATCTTAGGAAAAGAACTAGGGTCCTAGGGTCCTAGGATACTAGGGTTCTAGGATTCTAGGATACTAGGGTTCTAGGGTTCTAGGATACTATGCCACAAAAAAAGGCAGGCTAACCATATCGCACCGCTACAACCTCCTACCCTTGCTCCGGTCAAGGCCTGGGGGAGTTCAGAGGGAGCTGGTCGTATAGCACCTGCCTGCGCATTCGGCAATCGGTGTGCAAAAGTCCATACCGCTCCGCTTAATGGACAAGCAACCGATGCCTCTGCTTTTCGGTCCGCAAACGCTCCGCTGGTTTACGTCCCGAAGGAGTAAAGGAACGATCATTCCGAAAAGCGGGTGCAAAGGTACTGCTTTTTTTTGAATTGACAAAATTATTTTGAAAAAAAATGCATTTTAAATGCTTGAAGACTTTATCATAGGACGCATAAAGGCGGAGTTGCCATTCGAACCCAACGAGGAGAAAGAGGGGTTGTTCAAGGCGCTTGGCGCTTTTCTTGTGTCCCATGACGCACACAAAGCCTTTATTCTGCGCGGCTATGCCGGCACGGGTAAGACAAGCGTCATGAGTGCGCTGGTACGCGCTCTGGCAGGGCTGAAACAGCCGTGTATCCTACTCGCCCCTACCGGACGGGCTGCCAAAGTGCTGAGCCGCTATTCGGGCTTTCCCGCCTACACGATCCATAAACAGATATACCGCCAGAACCAACTGGGCTCGGAGTCCTTCTCGCTCAGCGACAACCTCCATCGGTACACCCTCTTCATCGTTGATGAGGCCTCCATGCTCTCCGGGGCACGCGACAACCCTACCTTCGGAAGCGGCTGTCTGTTGGATGACCTGGTGAAATACGTGTACCAAGGAAGAGGCTGCAGCCTGCTTCTGCTGGGCGATGACGCCCAGTTACCACCGGTAGGCAGTACGAACAGCCCGGCGCTGGAGGCGGATTTTATGAGGGGATACGGGCTATCCGTTTTCAGTTATCAGCTATCAGCCGTAGCGCGGCAGGCTTTGGACAGCGGTATTTTGAAAGAAGCGACGAGGATAAGAAGAGAGCTAAGCCCCACCCGAGGAGTTCTACGGACGGCCACCGGCAGTCCGATCGAGCGAAGCTCTTCACCCCATGAAGGGGAGGAGATAAGATTACATCCTAACGGACGGGACGTGATCCAAGTGCCGGGAGAGGAAGTGATTGAACGGCTGGAGGACAGTTGGCGAAAAGTGGGAGCGGAAGAGACACTCATCATTGCCCGCAGCAACAAAATGACCAACCTCTATAACCAAGGAGTGCGCTCGCGCGTGCTATGGAAAGAGGACGACCTCTCTTCCGGAGACCGGATCATGGTGACCAAAAACAACTATTTCTGGACGCAGGAATACGAGAATCCGGAGTTTCTCGCCAACGGCGACATGTTCGAGATAGTACGCCTTACCAAACGGCATGAGATGTACGGATTTCAGTTTGCCAATGCCAGCCTGCGGTCAGTGGATTACGACTGGGAGATCGACGCGCTGGTCTGGCTCGATACCATGACGACCGACAGCCCCGAAGCCAACTATGCCATGCAACGCGAGCTATTCAGCCGCATAGCAGAGGACTACCCGGAGATCCGAAACAAGAAAGAGTTGGTAAAAAAAATCTACGACTCGCCATACTACAACGCGCTGCAGGTGCGTTTCGCCTACTGCGTCACGTGCCATAAAGCGCAAGGAGGACAATGGAAACATGTCTATATAGACACCGGCGGAATAGGAGAAGACAAGGAGCGGATGGCAGACGAAACGGAAAGGACAGGTTTTCTCCGATGGCTGTACACCGCACTCACGCGTGCAACCGAGAAAATTTATCTGTTGCGCTAAAAAAACAAGATTACCTGTATTATTTATCTCAAATATTTGCATGTTTGATTTTTTTTTAGTAATTTTGCACGCAAAATTGGAAAAATCGAAGATTAGCGGTGCTTTAGCATAGAAATAAGCAAACAAACTCTATAAAATTTATGAAATTTACACATCTTAATGCAATTATTGCGATTGTGGCAGGATGTTTGTTCGCAGGCTGTCATTCGGACATTGACCTGAACAACATCGACTCACGATCGGAAGTTGAGATGGGGCTGGCGCTGCCGGTAGGTAGTTTCCATGCCACGCTCGGCGATTTTCTGGGGAACGGACAGGTTCCTTCCCTTTTCATTGATTCGGTGGACAACAAAGGTGTGATCACATGGAAGGACACTTTCCGCGTAGCACGTAATTTCCACCAGGTTGATTTAGCCCAGTATATATCCGAGAAGCAGTTGACGCTCAACGTCTATGACAAAATCGATGTATATACGATGGTGGGCACCAACAAGCGTGTGACGGGTACCGGCACCCCGGTTACTCTGACTTTCGACATGCCGCTCAAGCTGACCGGTATCAACAGCGAGGTTAACAACGAGCGTCTGGACAGCGCGCTCATCGAGATGGCAAGCTTCTCATCGCTGATCCAGCAGAACAACCTGCCGCTGAACTGGGAGTGGATCGACCAAGTGACCCTCGACCTGGGCGAGCAGCTCAGACGTCCCGCCGGAAACACCATGGTGGTCTATGACAAGAACCGCGACAGCTACGGTTACAACCAGACCATCCCTACCGCTGTGGATAACTTCACCATCAACCTAATGAAGAAGAACACAGCTGGTCAGTACGTTGTAGGACAGGTAGTTGACTCCTGCGATTTCAAGATCCATTTCACATTCACTATCCCTGCGGGGACACAGGTGGACGTACCCGAGAATGCCGGATTTAACTACAAACTCGGTGTACAATTTATCGATTATGCAGCTATCTGGGGTAAGTTCCTCCGTTCCAGCGACATGTACGACGAGGCAGTAGTGGACCTGAGCGAGAGCTGGGGTTCGCTGGATTTCCTCTCCGACTGGAAAGTACCGTTCGCTGATCCCCGGATAGACATGTATATCGTTACCAAGGTAGCCGGAGCGATGAAGGTAGACGGCCATTATCTGTACTCCGAGGACGCAAGCGGAGTAAAACGGTACGCTTCCTTCAAATACGGCAACACGACTACACAGGACTTCCATAAGCAATTCCAGAACTGGGAGTATCTGGACCCGATCACCAGCACCATCGGCGACTCCACAACCAATATGATGATTCCGTTCGACAAAGACCCCGAACGCGGACATATCGATGAGTTATTCAAGAATATGCCGCAGAAGCTTGGCTATAAGTTCGAGATGGATTTCAACTACGCCATGACGCCGCAGATCCGTATCACTCCGAACACGAGTATCCGTATTGAAGCCGCATGCCAGCTCCCGCTGATCTTCAACCAGGGTGTCTTCGTGGATTACAAAGATACGATACGCGATGTCAAACTGAGCCAATATAGTATTGACTCGCTGTTGGCGGAAGTGCAAGTGGTAGAAAAACCGGTTAAGCAGACAGACGTAGCGCTGTATCTCCGGGCACAGAACACGATTCCATTGGACATAAAGGCTTCTATGCGCTGCCTCGATGAGTTCGGCAATGTGATCATGGATCCGGACACGGCTACCAAACCGCTCCTGCTCTTCCCCGCAGATACCATTATGTTAAATGCTCCTGATTTCGAGTACGCCGGCGGTTCGTGGAATGCCCGCACCCCGGGTGAGACCGTGATCATCGCCAAACTGTCGAAACAACAGTTGGACCTGCTGCCTAAGATCAAATCAATCGTTTATTCGGCGGTCATTGACGACGCGAGCCTGCAGAAAGCGTACGCCAACGGCATGAACAATGTGAAAATCACGGCGGACGAGGGTGTGACACTCCATATCGGACTCACAGCGCACGTGGAAGCTATTCTCAATTTTGACAACAAAAACAACAAACAATAAGGAGGGCTGAACTATGAAAGCAATGCAAAAAACTATTCTGGCAGCCCTCGTGGCTTTATGCGCGCTGAACGCAAGCGCACAGCAGGTGACGACGCTCTATTTCCTGGAGAACGCACCGATGCGCCATACCATCAACCCTGCCTTCCAACCCGTGAGCCAAGGATTCATCAACTTCTCTCCGCTGGGTTGGACGTCTCTCGGCGTAGGAAACAACTCGCTGACCATGAGCGATATTTTCTACGTTGATCCGACAACCGGCAAGACAATCACCCCGCTCCACCCGAACGGCAACAAGGTAGCCTTCCTGAACCAGATGCGGAACATGACCTATTTCAACGGCGACATGACGTTCAGTTTCGTCAATATGGGCTTCCGTATCAAAGAGAACGGCTATCTGATGATAGGCATCAACGAGAAGATCGAGTCCGGTACTACGCTGCCTAAATCGATGTTCAATTTCCTGCTTGGCGGCGGTATGCAGGACCTGACAGGCGGCATAAACACTATCGGACTTTCGGGACTCGGCATCAATGCAACAGCCTATACCGAGATCGGCGCCGGTTACAGCTACAAACTGAGCGACCAATGGACGATCGGTGGTAAGGTGAAACTGCTTCTGGGACAGGTTTACGGCGGCATGAACGCCAAAAACCTCAATATCGACGCCAACGCCGAGCAATGGCATCTGTACGGCGACCTGGGTATGACGGTAGCCGGTCCGGTTAACATGGCTTATCTGGATCAATACGTGGACGGCAAGAACGCCCGGCAGATTTACGACGGCTTCACAGGCAACAACGGGGCCACAAGATTCAATCCGGACAGTCTGGTAAACATGAGCAACTGGCAAAGCTTCCTTGTGCCATCCGGCTATGGAGCTGCTATTGACTTCGGTTTCGCATGGAAGCCTATCGAGAACCTGCAGATCAGTGCTGCCCTTACGGACCTCGGATTTATCTATTGGACCAAAAGCAACCGCTATAACTGCACGATAGATACTGTCTTCGACGGCGTAGGCCAGATTGACTACAGCGATCCGAAATACCACGTGGACCACGATCCGAATAAAGAATTCTCTACGGATAGTTTGATGAGCGCCGTAGGCGAGAACCTGAAAGGTCTGCTCAACGGCGTGAAAATGCAGAGCGCAGGCAGAGGCTTTGCCAAGATGGCTTCCGCTCGTCTGAACGTAGGTATTGACGCTAATTTCTGGGACAACCGCGTAGGTGTAGGTATCGTTTCTGCTACACGCCTGTATAACGCACGGCTGTATGAGGAGGTAACCTTCGGTGTGGCTTTCCGACCGGTTAACTGGTTCAACATCGCCGCCACCTACTCGCTCATGAACAACGGTAAATACAGCAATATCGGTGCGGGTATCGGATTTATGCCATACGACGGTATCAACCTGACCCTTGCGATGGATTATATTCCGACAAGCTATGCGGCTCTGCCGAACAAAGACGCTTCTGCTCCAAAACAGTATTTCCTGCCGGACAAAGCAAAAATGGTAAATCTGGCTCTCGGTTTCTCCATCTGCTGGGGTAGCAACCGTCGCGACAAAGACAAAGACGGTGTATGGGACAAGATCGATATGTGTCCCGAGACTCCGCGTGGCGTTGCAGTGGACAGCGTAGGATGTCCGCTGGATGAGGATCACGACGGTGTGCCTGATTACCTTGACCACTGTCTGGGTACATTGCCTGAGGCGGTACCGTATATCGACTCGCTGGGTTGCGACAAAGATAGCGACGGCGACGGCGTAGAGGACTACCGCGACAAATGTCCGGGAACCCCGGAAGCCGCATGGGGCAAAGTGGACAGCCTGGGTTGCCCGCTGGACACCGACGGCGACGGAGTGCCTGACTACCTCGACGAGTGTCCGGATACACCGGAGGCTGCACGAGGAATGGTAGATGAAAAAGGATGTCCGAAAGACAGCGACGGCGACGGAGTGCCTGACTATCTCGACGAGTGTCCGGATACACCGGCAGCTGCACGCGAGAGCGTAGATAAGAAGGGATGTCCGAAAGACGGCGACGGAGACGGAGTGCCTGACTACCTCGACGAGTGTCCGGATACACCGGAGAAAGCTATCGGATTTGTGGACGCCAAGGGTTGTGAACTGGATAGCGACGGCGACGGAGTGGCTGATTATAAGGACGAGTGTCCTTTGGTTCCCGGTATCAAGGAGAACAAGGGCTGCCCTGAACTGAAACGCGAAGTACGCCAACTGCTCCAGAAAGCAATGCAAGGTATCGAGTTCGAGTCCGGAAAGGCTACTATTAAGAAGAAGTCCTACCCGCTCTTGGACCAGATTGCCAACATCTTCATCGAGAACAGCAATTATATCATTGAGGTTCAAGGTCACACGGACAACACCGGTAATCCGGAGTTGAACAAGACCCTGTCAGACAAGCGTGCGCATGCAGTGATGGACTACATGCTCAAGAAGGGCGTAGAGGCTCACCGTCTGTCGGCTGTAGGTTATGGTCAAGACCAGCCTATCGCAGACAACAAGACCAAAGCCGGCCGTCAGAAGAACCGCCGCGTAGAGTTCAAGATCAGTTTCGAAGAAGTACACTATGAGACGATCCTGAACCACGCCGATCCGGCTCCTGCTGCACCGGCAGACAGCACTGCTGTAGCTCAATAACACACTATGGGTGGCGGCTTTGACCGGCCGCCACCTAACTAAAATTTATTAACATTTTAAAACACTACAATTATGGGAAGAGCTTTTGAATACAGAAAAGCGACTAAATTAAAAAGATGGGGACACATGTCCCGTACATTTACGAAATTAGGTAAAGAAATCACTATCGCCGCCCGTGAAGGCGGTCCGGATCCGGACTCCAACCCTCGTCTGCGTACATTGATCCAACAATGCAAGCGCGAGAACATGCCGAAAGATAACATCGACCGCGCTATCAAAAAAGCGACCGATAAATCGTCTGAGGGCTACAAGGAGATCAACTATGAAGGCTACGGACCACATGGCATTGCAATCTTTATTGAGACCGCGACCGACAACCACATGCGTACGGTAGCTAACATCCGCTCCTATTTCACCAAGTTCGGCGGTACACTCGGTACACAGGGAAGTCTCCAATTCCTCTTCGACCGCAAGGCTTGCTTTACCGTAACCATGAAAGACGGTATCGACCTGGACGAACTGGAACTCGAACTGATTGATTTCGGAGTAGAAGAACTCGGTGTGGACGAAGAAGAAGGCACTCTGATCATTTATTCGGATTTCAACGAGGCGATCAACATGCAGAAATATCTCGAGGAGAACGGATTTGAAATCCAGGCTATGGAGTTCGTCCGCATCCCGAATGACACGAAACAGTTGACCGACGAGCAACGCGAGTCTGTACAGAAACTGATTGACAAGATTGAGGAAGACGAGGACGTACAGAACGTATTTACCAATATGGCGGAGTAGTCGAAAGTCGAAAGCAATTAGTCGAAAGACCTATGACTATTTCTGAATACTTCAAATTAACAGACCGTCAGGCTGAGCAGTTTGCTCAGCTTGACGCACTTTATCGCGACTGGAACAGCAAGATCAATGTTATTTCCCGCAAGGACATTGATAATCTGTACGAGCACCATGTACTCCACTCGCTCGCTATCGCCAAGTTCCTGCCCTTCCAGCCCGGCACTACTATACTGGACGTAGGCACCGGAGGAGGATTCCCCGGTATTCCGCTGGCGATCCTGTTCCCGGAGTGCCGCTTCATGCTTATTGACTCGATCGGCAAGAAGATCAAGGTGGCAAGCGAAGTGGCGCAGTCATTAGGGCTGACGAATGTGGTATGCAAACAAGAGCGCGCAGAGGAAGAGAAGCAGAAGTTTGACTTCGTCGTTTCCCGTGCTGTCATGCCCCTGCCCGATTTGGTTAAATTGGTACGCAAGAATATTTCTTCCAAACAGCACAATGCGGTACCGAACGGAATCATTGTGCTCAAAGGCGGGGATCTGAAAGAAGAACTGGCACCGTATCAAAAAACTGCAGAGGTTACCCCCTGCAGTCAATGGTTTGCTAATGATTGGTTTAGTACCAAACAGTTAATTTACCTGCCCTTATAATTATTCTATTTCCAGACCGGTAACAGTAAAGGTTCTTGCTCCGCGTAGGATAAGTAATTGTCCGTCACGGAGTATTTTTTGGCTCTGTACGCTGTATTCGGGATTTTGCACTCCCTCCGGATCGGGTTCTACATATCCGTCGTCCATCGGCGATTTATGGGTCATAGCATAATCCAGATACATCTCCAGCATGGTATAGCCGGAGGAATGACGGAGATTATTGTCTGGCGTCGTCGGGTCACAGCCGTTAGCATTCTCCCACTCGTCCGGCATACCGTCCATATCAGAGTCATAAGAAGCCAAGTCATAGTTAAGCGAGTCCGGATAAGCATAGAATCCTTCAGCGTCCTCCGGCGCATCAATAATACCTTTTTTCTTTCCTTTGGATCCTTCGTAGGTGTGCGTGCCGGCATGTAGATCCGCAATCAGACGTTTCTCTACATGGTCACGCGGGAAGCAGCCAACGGTATCCTGAACTGTCTCATAAGCTTCTTCTGCACTCTGATAATGGCCCGCCGCATAGGCATAGCTGTCAAAATCATAGCGGCCGTAGATGCTGTCTGCCGTCCAACGCCACCACGGCGTAGCAGGCCGGATAAGTGTATCTACACGCAGCGTGTCCGTTTTGGAATAAGGCGATTTGGCATGCACGGCAGACCAGTTGTCAGCCGTAGCTGCAGGTACTCCGTCGAACACATTTCCGCTCAGATACCAACGGCTCGGTCCCCATGAAGTAGCACCGGAGCGCGCCGCCTCCACGGAGACAAAATCTTTCTGTGATTTAGTGGTGTTAGGACCTACTTTATAGTAATTATTGATGAAATTACATTCATGTGCGGAGTTCAAACCGTTATATTCTCCTTCAGCCAGTTTGGCGGTATTTTCTCCGCCGTAGCATCCCGTAGAGCCGCCTTCGTAGTTATATTGCACATTATTGATATAATCGATATATACCACCCAGTCATTACTCTGTGCACCATTGAAACGGCAGGAACGGGCATTGTTGTTAATCAGCAGGTTATGGTGATAAGACGCCGGCGATCCGCCCCATTGGCAGCCATAGCCGCGGGAGCCTTTCGGGTGTCCGGAGTTATACAGCCCTTCATGCACAATACAATATTGGATCGTGATAAAATGGCTGTCATTGGAATTCATGTTCTCTTCCGTGGACCAACCGAAATCGCAATGGTCGAAGATGTAGTTATCGCAGTTCTCTGCGCCTACCGCGTTCGCTTTGATGAAATTGCCATTGGCGTCCACTCTGCCTATACGGAAACGGAGATTGCGAACAATGAAGTTTCCTGATCCTCCGAACTCTACCTTATGGTGCGTAATGACAATACCCATTCCCGGCGCTGTCTGACCTGCAAGCGTGAAGTTTCGGCGTCTGTTGAAATAGAGTCTGTCCACCAGCCTGATCTCTCCTGAGACAGCGAAACAGACGGTAAGCGGCTCATCGGGATATTGCTTGATCGCCCAACGGAGACTGCCTTCCGTCGTTCCGTCTTTGTCATCCGCCAATGTCGTCACATAGACTACTTTTCCGCCACGTCCTCCGGATGTATATTTACCGAATCCCTCGGCTCCGGGAAAAGCAACAATCGTGTCCGGAAGAAGGGAAACCTCTCCCCGTCCCTCTCCCAAGGAGAGGGTGAAATAAGAGGACATAATGGCCATAAAAGAAATCAAGAAAATCTTTTTCATATAATCCATAATTTATATTACACTTCCGGATTCTTCTCTCTCCCTTGAGGGGAGAGTTGGAGAGGGGTTGTTAAAGCGCGCCAAAGTGCGTCATCGGGCACCGGAGCGGTAATACATATTTCTTGTTTGCTAACAGGATGAATGAATTCTATCCGGCGGGCGTGAAGACATATACCTCCGTCCGGATTAGAGCGCCTTGCGCCATACTTGAGATCGCCTTTGACCGGATATCCGAGGGCTGCAAGCTGGCATCGTATCTGGTGGTGCCGTCCGGTCTCCAGATTGATCTCCAAGAGCGTATAATTATCGCCCCGTACAAGGGTCTTGTAACTCAAGACAGCGAGTTTCGCCTCTTTGGCTCCGGGTTTGGCGATATATGATTTGTTCTGCGCCTCGTTTCGGACGAGATAGTTCTCCAGCCGCGCTTCCGGTATTTTGGGCGCACCTTGCACTATTGCCCAATAGGTCTTACGTATCTGTTCGTGGCTTTTGAACATATCGTTCAGACGCGTAAGAGCTTTGGACGTACGGGCAAAGAGCACCACTCCGCTCGTAGGACGGTCCAAGCGGTGTGTCACGCCCAGAAATACCTCTCCGGGTTTGTTATACTTCTCTTTGATATATGCCTTAACGGTCTCCGAGAGCGGTATATCGCCGGTCTTGTCGCCTTGCACGATCTCGTTGCAAGTCTTATTGACGGCTATAATATGGTTGTCTTCGTACAGGACAGTCATCAGACATTATGCTAAGAGCGCATCAATAACAGCCTCCAAATCGTTCATCTGCTCCTGTTTGAGTGCTCCGCGTACGGTAAGAGACGGTTCAACGATCTCTACGTTCTTGCACCCGGAGAGCATCTCGCGCATGACGCGGTTAGCCTGAGGAGCCCATGAACCGTTCTCCACCAAGGCGACACGGCGATTCTGATAGCCTTTCAGACGCAGTTTATGGAGGAACATATGCATCGGCGGGAAAATATCTCCATCATAGGTAGCGCAGCAAAGAACAAGCTTGTCCATGCGGAATGCATCTTCTATAGCTTCCGCCATATCGTCACGACTGAGGTCGGTGATAGCAACCTTGCCTGCATTCTTCTGTTTCAACAACTCCGCTATCTTCTCCGCTACACGGCGTGTGTTTCCGTGGATAGAAGCATAAGCGACCAATACACCCTCCGTCTCAATACCATATGCACTCCAGATAGTATAGAGCCGCAAGGCCTCGTCTTTCTTCTCTCCTTCCAATACCGGACCATGAAGCGGAGCAATCGTTGCTACCGGCTTGTCTGCCAGTTTCTTCAGTACATTGGATACCTGTATGCCGTATTTACCAACGATATTGAAATAGTATCTGCGTGCCTCACAAGCCCAGTCGTCCTCATCGGCATGATACACACCGAACTTACCAAACCCGTCTGCAGAGAACAGCACTTCTTCTTCCGGACAATAAGTCATAATGACCTCGGGCCAATGCACCATAGGAGCTGCAATAAAATGCAGCGTCAGACCGCCTAAATCAATGCTCTGTCCCTCCGCTACGACCTGTACGTTCTTCGCCTCGATACCAAATTGGTTCATCATAACGACCGCTTGCTTGGAGCATAGTACGGTAGCCTCCGGATATTTCTTCAGGAACGCCCCCATGGCCCCGCTATGGTCCGGCTCCATATGCTGGCAAACGAGATAACCGGGAGTACGGCCGTCCAGCGCTTCCTCCACATTCTTAAGCCATTGCTCGCAGCAACGCGCGTCCATAGCATCCATTACTGCTACTTCGGCTTCACCAAGAACTACATAACTATTGTAGCACATGCCTTCCGGCAGCGCATACTGGCTCTCAAACAGATCCAAGTCGGCATCATCACAGCCGACGTATTTGATATTTCTCATTATAACTATCTCTTATGCTTGTGTGAATTGATCTTTTCCTACACCACAAAGAGGACATGCCCAGTCTGCGGGGAGATCTTCAAATGCTGTTCCCGGCGCGATACCGTTATCCGGATCGCCTACTGCAGGATCATACTCATAACCACATACATCACAAATATATTTTGCCATACTTACCCGGCTACATTTCACCTCCAAGCCGGACGAGAGGGATAAAATTGTTAATTACTGTGAATTTGTCTTTGTCTTATTGCCTCATAGATGAAAACACCTGCCGCCACAGACACATTGAGACTCTCAATAACCCCTGTCATAGGCAGACGGACCTGGTCCGTACAGAGTTTGAGGTTCTCCTCATAAATGCCTTTTTCCTCACTTCCCATGACAATACAAGTAGGTACAGTCATGTCCACCTTCGTATAGTTACGATCGGTATGTTCGGTGGCGGCAATAATGCGAAGACCGCTCTCTTTAAGATACAGTAGTGCATTCTGCAAGTTTTCTACCTTGCATATAGGTAATGAGTGGAGCGCTCCGGCAGAAGCTTTTACCGCATCTCCGTTAATGGCAGCACTGCCGCGCGTACCGATAATAAGCGCGTCCACACCGGCGCACACGCAAGTACGTGCGATAGCACCGAAATTGCGCACGTCCGTCACTCCGTCCAACAGCATCAGCAGCGGCGTCTTGCCTTCGTCATAGAGACCCTGCACAAGGTTCTCCAGAGGATAGAACTCTATCGGACTGAGGAAAGCGATTACTCCTTGGTGGTTCTTGTCGGTGAACTGGTTCAGTTTCTCTACCGGCACACGCTGGATCTGCGTTCCTGTTCCTTCCAGTTTGAGTAATAACTCGCGTCCGATAGCAGACGACATGTCGCGGCGGATGAGTACTTTGTCCAGCACTTTGCCTGCATCAACAGCCTCCATCACAGCGCGGACACCGAAAATCATCTCCTTCTCCGGCGGTCGCTTGGTGTCATAGTTTTTACGTTGTATCATAATATTGCTTTTTTCTTTCGACTTTTTACTTTTGACTATTTTTAGTATTTTAGCCAGTTAATAAACTCCATCGGGTCGGTGGTGAACGCCATCGGTTCTGCTACCTGCTGACCATACGCGTCCATTTGCACGTAGAACGGCTGGGCATTGGAGCCAAACTGCTCCCGTTGGATAGCACTGTTCTTATCCCCTATTCCGTCTCGCTTGTCGTCCACGAAAAGTTCGATAAAGACATAGTTCTGCAACCGCGCTTTGACAGAGTCGTTGTCCAAGACATAGGCTTCCATCTTACGGCAGTTGACACAGCCGTAGCCGGTGAAGTCAATAATAACGGGTTTGCCGGTTTGACGGGCGTACGCCATTCCTTCCTCGTAGTCGTTGAAGACCACGCGTCCCTCGATCTGCATCGGCGGCGCAAAAGCACTGATCGCCTTCACCGGTGCGCCGCGAAGACCCGGTACCAGGTAAAACGCAAAAGCTAGGGATGGGATGATCACGATCGCACGGATGATTTTACGTGGGGTCGATACGCTCCATATATCCCATATAAGATAGATTCCTATGCCCAGGAAGCAAACAATCCAGATTGCGATGAAGAGCCAGCGCGGCAATATACCCCACCCGTACGCCATATCGGCTACCGAGAGGAACTTGAGCGAGAGCGCCAATTCCAAGAAAGCCAGAACGACCTTGAAAGAGGTCATCCAGTCACCGGATTTAGGTGCCTGTTTGAGCCACTGCGGGAACATCGCAAAGAGCGAGAACGGCAGAGCTAAGGCAATCGAGAAGCCCAACATGCCTATCGCCGGAGCCAAGAGACTGCGTCCGGCAGCTTCGACCAGCAGCGTGCCGATAATCGGACCTGTGCAGGAGAAAGAGACAATGACCAGCGTGAAGGCCATGAGCAGAATACTGAGGAAGCCGCCCGTGGAACGGGCTTTGTTGTCTAAGGCTGTGGACCAGCTGTCCGGTAGTGTGATCTCGAAGAGCCCGAAAAACGACAGTGCAAAAATAACAAGTATCAGGAAGAAAATGATATTCACTACGGCGTTGGTACTGAGGTCATTAAGCGCCGAAGCGCCGAAAAGAACCGTAACCAACAGACCCAAACCGACATAGAGAATAATGATACTCAGTCCGTATAGAACAGCGTCCCGCAGTCCACCGCCTTTCTTCAAGAAGAACGAAACAGTCATAGGAATAATCGGCCATACGCAAGGCGTAAAGATCGCCAATAATCCGCCCAACAAGCCCAACAGGAAAATAACCCACAAAGACCTCCCGTCATTGGCGATTCGGTCTGTATTCTGTACTCTGTCAGCGGAGCGGTCTGTACTCTCGAAAGACCACACCTCCGGCGCGGTACACATCTTGTCGTCGCAGGCATTGAAACGTATCGGCGTGAGATCGGCTTTGGCGACTGTAACCACAAACGAGTCCGTGAACTCCTGTTCGTACTCTCTGTCTCCGAACTCAATAATCGTCATGTGCCAGTTCGGCTCGATAACAGCCTTCAGCCGCACGCTGTCACCTATCTCTTCTCCGCTCCATTTCACCGGCTCTACCATCTGCGCCGCCACCATTAGCGGAAAAATTGCCAATAATATTGTCAGTATTCGTCTCATATTATCTTTTTCGAACGCTCTGTCCAAAAAATAAACGTTAGTTGTTCTTAGTGGTTCTTAGTGATACTTAGTGGTTGTCGAGGGTATCTCATGACCGGCACGTACCCGGATGCAGACACTTCGCTATCAATCCTCCCGTTTGATACATGCTCCGATAGCATTGAGTCGGTGCTCAATGTCTTCGTAACCGCGGTCGATCTGGTCGATGTGATCAATCTTGGAGATACCATCAGCACTCATGGCAGCAATAAGCATAGCAATACCGGCACGTATATCCGGCGAAGTCATGTTATTGCGTTTCAGCTGGCGCGTATGGTCATGCCCTATCACCACTGCCCTGTGCGGGTCGCAGAGGATGATCTGGGCTCCCATATCAATCAGTTTGTCCACAAAGAAAAGTCTGGACTCGAACATCTTCTGGTGAATGAGTACCGATCCTTTGGCTTGCGTTGCAACCACCAAGAGGACAGAGAGCAGATCCGGCGTCAGTCCGGGCCAGGGCGCGTCTGCTACCGTGAGGATAGAGCCATCGAGGAAAGACTCGATCTGGTAGTGTTCCTGCGCCGGAATAACAAGATCGTCGCCGTCTTCGTCAATGCGTATACCGAGGCGGCGGAAGGCATCGGGGATAATTCCCAAGTCGCGGATACCGGCATCTTTTATGCGGAGTTCCGAGCCTGTTATAGCCGCCATGCCGATGAACGAGCCGACCTCAATCATATCCGGCAGCAGTTTATGCTGTGCGCCGTGAAGAGATTTGACTCCTTCTATCGTCAGGAGGTTAGACCCTACTCCGCTGATTTTTGCCCCCATATTATTGAGCATCCGGCACAGTTGCTGCACGTAGGGTTCACAGGCGGCGTTATAAATCGTTGTTGTTCCTTTCGCGAGGACAGAAGCCATGATTATGTTCGCCGTACCGGTGACGGACGCTTCGTCCAACAGCATATAGGCGCCTTTGAGGTTCTTGCCTTCAAAATGATATGCAAGCAGGTCCTGGTCGTAGGTGAAGGTAGCGCCGAGGTTGACCATTCCCTGGAAATGTGTGTCCAGCCTGCGGCGTCCTATCTTGTCTCCTCCGGGTTTGGCGTACGTCACTTCTCCGAGCCGCGCCAAGAGCGGACCTATCAGCATGACCGATCCGCGCAGTTTGTTGCATTTCTTGAGGAAATCCGCACTCCGGAGGTACGCTGTGTCGAGGTTGGCAGCCGTGAAAGCGAACTTTCCTTTCGCCAGTTTCTCCACCGTCACACCTATCGAACCAAGCAAATCGATGAGGTTGTTTACGTCCAATATATTCGGCAGGTTGTCAATAACTACCGTCTCTTGGGTCAGCAAAACGGCACAAAGCACTTGCAGTGCCTCGTTTTTTGCGCCTTGCGGAGTTATTGCGCCATGGAGTTTATGTCCGCCTTCAACTATAAATGATGCCATATTTCAATTCGTAATTTTTAATTATATATAATTCACTTCGGGTGATATTTCTATGCCGAACTTGTCTTTTACGTCCTTGCAGATAGCGGCAGCGAGATTAACAATATCTTCCGGCGTGGCGTTGTTGCGGTTAACCAGCACCAGCGGCTGTTTCTCGTAACACTGCGCGCCACCCATCATTTTGCCTTTCCATCCGCATTGCTCAATGAGCCATGCAGCAGGTATTTTTATCCCTCCCTCCTGCTCGTAATGGGGTATGCTATCGTCTCGTATCTGTCTCGTAAGTGTCTCGTATTTCTCCCGTGAGACAATGGGGTTCTTGAAGAACGATCCAGCCGAACCAAGTTCCGACACCTCCGGCAGTTTTTGCTTACGGACGTGGATAACCGCCTCGCGAACAGACATTGGCGTTGGTTTGTCTCCTGCTTCGCTGCGCAAATTGCCGTAATCCAACTTCGGCTCGAAATGCTTATTAAGCTTGTAAACAACGTGCGTAATGATGTATTGTCCGCGTAAATCGTTCTTGAAAATACTGTCCCGATAGCCGTAATGACACTCGGCATTGGTGAATACACGCTCCGCTCCGTCCGCTACAGCGACAGCGCGAACCGACTCAATCACATCCTTCACTTCCACACCATAGGCTCCTACGTTCTGTACCGCTGACGCCCCCACTTCACCGGGAATATAGCTCAGGTTCTCCAGACCGGATATCCCCATGTCGCACAACTGCTCAATCAGTTCGTCCAGCACCAGTCCGTTATCCGCCTCTATCCATACATGGTCGTTGTCCTCACTGACGCAGCGCGCACGACGCATAGCGGAATGCAGAACAATGCCGTCGAAATCTTCGGTGAAAAGGAGGTTGGAACCCTGCCCAATATGCAACAACCGCTCGCCTTGATAGCGTTTCAGCAAGTCGCGCAACTCCTCCACCGAACTATATTCAGCGAAAATCCTTGCCTTCACCGGAAGCCCGAAGGTATTGGGAATGGGGAAATTATTTTTAATCATTTTTCGATATTTCGTTATTTCGTTATTTCGATATTACGATATTACGAGCCGTGTCAGATACAAGACGCGTCGGACGGCATTCTCCAGTCTCCTCTCGGAGACAGGGAAACACTCACTACTTTCGGTCCGTCGGGCATGCATGAGCGTTTGAACTGCTGGGTGCAGAAACGGCGCATGAAGATAGCCAGCCACTTGTCGATAGTAGCTTCATCATACTGGTCCTCAAAAGCCTGGCACGCCATGTATTTAATCTTCTCGCGTGTGAAACCGAAGCGGAGGAAATAGAAGAGGAAGAAATCGTGCAGTTCGTACGGACCTACTTTGTCTTCGGTCTTCTGCGCTATCTCGCCGTTCTCGTCGGTGGGCAGCAACTCCGGCGAAACAGGTGTATCGCATACATCCAGCAGGATCGAGCGGAGCGGTTCGCCATAGAGGTTCTCCGCCGCATAGCGCACGAGGTACCGCACAAGCGTCTTGGGAATACCGGCGTTGACGGAGTACATCGACATCTGGTCGCCGTTGTACGTACACCAGCCAAGCGCCAGTTCGCTCAGATCGCCAGTACCGATCACCAGTCCGTTCAGTTCATTCGCCAGATCCATCAGAATCAGCGTGCGCACACGGGCCTGGGCGTTCTCATAGGTAATATCATGGTTTTCCATAACATGGCCTATATCGCTCAGATGCTGCGTCGTGGTCTCCCGGATAGATATCTCGCGATGGGTAATACCGAGCTCTTCCATCAGCCGGAGTGCATTTTGGTAGGTTCTGTCGCTCGTACCGAATCCGGGCATGGTCACCCCTACTACCCGACTCCGGTCGTAACCTAACAGATCGGCCGTCTGCACACAGATCAGCAGAGCCAGCGTGCTGTCCAGTCCGCCGGATATACCTACCTCAAGCGTTTCAGCATGCGTGTGCTCCCATCGCCGCGCCAGAGCGGAGGTCTGGATCGAGAAAATATCCATGCAGTACTGGTCCTCATCGCCTTTCTTAGGTAGGAACGGCGCGGTAGAGAACGAACGGTGAATAGGCGCAGTAAACTCTTCCTCGCGCTCTATCGGTGCTACATTGATATGACGGTAATGGCCTGTCTTGTCTTTGGTAAAATTGGTGTTGCGCTGTCTATCCGTCCGGAGGCGCTCCACGTCGATCTCCTGAATAACCATGGAACTGATCCGCTGGAATCGTTCGCCTTCACATAACATCTCTCCGTTCTCCGCTATATAGGTACTGCCGGAATAGACCACATCCGTGGTGGACTCGCCTATTCCGGACGAGGTATAGACGTAACCGCAATGCACACGCGCACTCTGCTGGGTGATCATCTGGCGACGGAAAGCATGCTTGCCTACCAGACAGTTGCTGGACGAGAGGTTGAAGATGATCTCCGCCCCCTGAATAGCCAGTTGGGTAGAAGGCGGCAGCGGCGACCAAAGGTCCTCGCATATCTCTACGCCGAAGGCATAGTTGCGTGTGCAGAAGAGAAGGTCTGTTCCGAACGGCACTTCTCCGCTCCATATCTCTATCTTCGGAATGCGCGGCTCCACTCCTCCGGGTTTGTATTCGCGCGCCGCACGGCCGGAAGTGAACCAGCGTTTCTCGTAAAACTCACCGGTGTTCGGCAGGTTCACTTTGGGTACCACACCCATTACCTCGCCGTCCGTAATGACGAAAACGCAGTTGTATAAATCGTTGTCCACCGGCATGGGAGCCCCTACCAGCACGATAATAGCCTTACCACGGGTGTAGTCGCACAGGGCTTCCAGTTCACGCATGGAGCTTTGCTGAAGCTGCTGGGTGAAAAACAAATCCGCACATGTGTAGCCCGTCAGACTGAGTTCCGGAAAACAGATCACCTCAACGCCTTCAGCAATCGCTTCGTCTATCTGAGCACGAATCTGCTCGGCGTTGTAACGGCAGTCTGCCACTCTCATGTACGGCACTGCTGCCGCCACTCGGACAAATCCAAAGTTTGTATTCATAAAGACATTTACAATTTAGTCATTTACTATTTGGTCATTTTGCGTGCAAAGATACAACTTTTTTTGCATATATCAAAATTTTTTCGTAATTTTGCAGCCAATATGTCCAAACAACCTGCAATTATCATTCCTGAGGGGTGTTCGAAAGTGCTGCTGCACGCGTGCTGCGCCCCCTGTTCCAGCGCTATTGTTGAATGGCTGCTGGCGCATCGGATAGAGCCGGTGATCTATTATTATAATCCGAACATACACCCGTTCGAGGAGTATGAGATCCGCAAGAACGAGAGCAAGCGGCATGCAGAGAGTTTGGGAATCCAATGGATAGACGATGACTGGCGTCATGAGCAGTGGCTTCGCGCTGTAGAAGGGCTGGAACACGAGCCTGAACGGGGCAGAAGGTGCGAGGCATGTTTCTACCACCGGCTTTTCCATACCGCCCGCAAGGCGCAAGAGTTGGATATCCCATTCTTCGCCACCACCCTTGCTTCTTCACGATGGAAGAACTTGGACCAGATCAACGCGGCTGGTCTGCGTGCCGCGGAAATGGTCAACCGCTATCCGGCGGACAGCGCAGTACACGAGCCTGTCACTTTCTGGGCGCAGAACTGGCGCAAAGACGGTCTGCAGGAACGGCGGAACGAATTACTGAAGGAATACCGGTTCTATAACCAGCAGTATTGCGGATGCGAGTTCTCGCATAGAGAGGTTACGTTATAGGGGCGATATTGCGCATGAATCGTTGCCAGAGCGTAGTCTTGGCTTCTTCCGGCGTGAGCAGGTGGCAGAGCGGCAGGTCGGCTTCGAAGAGCTGCTTCAGATGCTGCGCCATGCCGCGGTCATAGAAGAAAGTATTGAGTTCGAAATCTATTCCAAAGCTGCGGTAGTCCAGATTCGTAGAGCCTACACAGGAGAGGTAGTCGTCGCAAACAAAAGTCTTGCTATGGTTGAACTGTCCGCTACGGATCATTAGCTTGACTCCTGCCTCCATCAAATCGGCATAATAAGCATGGTTGATAGGCCGCATTATTTTCGTATCACAGACCTCGGGAACCATTATCCGTACATCCACCCCGCGCGCTGCTGCGCTGCGCATGGCGTTGAGGAGCGATGGTGGCGGCGCCAGATAAGGGCTCTGAAACCACACGTATTTTACGGCATGGTGGAGCACCCATTCGTAAGCCGTCTGCAGCACGGGTTCGGGCGCTAAGGGGTCGTCCGGCACTATCTGGGTAAGCAGTTGTTTCTCCTTTCCGGCAGGTCTCTTCCCGTCTTGCACCATAGGAAAGAACGTAACCAAATCCTTGTCCAGCCGCCCTCCCGCCGCCAGCCATGTGTCCAGGAAAGCCACTTGCAATCCCGCCACCGCATCGCCGATGAGGCGCAAATGGGTGTCCCTCCAGTAGCGGAAATAATTGGCGGTGATGTTCATGCCTCCCGTATAGCCTATCCTACCGTCTATCACCACTATCTTGCGGTGGTCACGGTAACTCAGAGTCACCAGAAACTTCAGGAGCGAAAGTCCCGTATTACTGAAATTGACGACCTCCACTCCGGCACGGCGCATCCATTGGAAATAGATATTCGGAATAGGAAAATTACCTATGTTTTCGTTGATAAACCGCACTTTGACACCCTCTCGCGCCTTTTGCATGAGCAGGCGGCGGACCGAACGGCTCTCCCGGTCAATACCGAAATGGTAATACTCCATGTGGATAGACTCTTTGGCATTGCTCAGATCACGCATGAGCAGATCGTACTTGCGTTTGCCGGAAGTGATAACCTCCACCTCGTCCGTTGTGCTGACCCCTAATCTCTCGTTGGCTGCCAGATACTGCGCTAACGGACGGAAATGTTCTTCCATGTCCGAGAGTTCCACCGCTCCGAAAAACAACTTTCTCAGTTGCTCCGTTCCCTCCGCCCGAAATCTCGAAAGGAAACGCTGGTGCCTGCGCTCATAGTTGCGCATGCTGCGCCAGTTGATGCCGAAAACGAGCCACAGCAGCAATACCATGACCAGGACAATGACCAATATTAAAAGTAAAGGGTGCATCAGTTGTTATTTATAACAAAAATTATGCCAAAGCCCGTGTATTTTTATTTGGGAAAGCAGGCGCATAAAGTTGGTTAAGGTGAGTTAAGGAAACAAATTATTACGAAAAAGTCACTTTTTTTTGGCAGAATAAAAAAAAAGCAGTATCTTTGCACGCTTGTTTATTAACAAATTCAGGAAGGGAAACAGGGTTATTTCTTAATAAATCCAACACTTTTGTTAGGAAAAAGGTATATTTTTTTGCTCGTTTCGTAAATTAAGTGTAACTTTGCACAATTTTTGCAGGTCAAAAGTCAAAAGTCAAAAGTCAAAAGTCGAAAGATAAAAGATAAAAGATAAAAGATATATGAAAAAGATTTTATGGTTAGTGCTGACGGTTGTCGGGATGGCAGCCTGCACGGAGTACAATGCGCCGACTAACAACAGCGGAACGACAGACAGCGGTTCCGGCGAAGCGAATGACACCACAGACAATGATGTCACCAACCAAGTCTGGTCTGACACCCTGTATATCTCATGGAGTGGCAGCGAAGCTACCGTGACCGGCGCAATCGACAGTATCACGGTTACGAACGAGAACGGCTATGTGACGATTAACTCCGCCGTGACGAGGCTTGTGACGTATATATTAAGCGGTAACGGAACAGGACAGATCTCCATCTACGGCTCTATCAAACAGCAGATCGTGCTGAACGGTCTGACGCTGACCTGTTCGGACGGTCCGGCGATCAATAACCAATGCCACAAGAAATGCTATGTGGTAGTAAACGGCACGAACAACCTGACGGACGGCAGCAGTTACGCCTCCACAACAGAGGACCGCAAAGCGGCGTTCTTCAGCGAGGGTCAGCTGATCTTCTCCGGCAGCGGCAGCCTGACTGTCAAAGGCAATTACAAACACGCAATCGCGAGTGACGACTATATCCATCTGACGAGCGAAGCGGGTACGTTTGTACTGAATGCCGCGAGCGACGGTCTGCACGCCAACGACGCAATGTATATCAACGGCGGCACGACCACTATCACTGCCGGAAGCGACGGTGTACAGTGCGACTCAACGATCACTATTGCAGGCGGTGCTCTGACGATCACAGCTGATGCGGACGGCATCCAGAGCGACACGACGAATATCGTTATCTCCGGCGGCGAGATCACCATCACCAAAGCAGGCGACAAAGGCATTGTGGCATTCGGCGACGTGAATATCTCCGGCGGCACGATCCGTGTGACCAGCCAATACAAATGTATCAAAGCCGGCAAGAAAGAGAACAACACTATCATTTCCGCAGGTAACATCACTATCTCGGACGGCGATATCCAGTTGATCTGCACCGGTACTTCAACCTCCGGCGGAGGAGGACGGTTCGCTCCTCCGGGGGGCGGCGGTCCCGGTGGTGGCGGCTGGGGAGGCGACAGTTCGTCCGACTCCAGCAGTCCCGAAGCAATCGAAGCAAAAGGTACGATCACGATCTCCGGCGGGTATGTCTATGCGCAGTCTTCGGACGATGCGATCAATGCAGGTGGCGATTTCACGATCAGCGGCGGTTGCGTATGCGCCTACTCTACCGGCAACGACGGCATGGACGCCAACGGAAATATGTACATCAAAGGCGGTGTGGTCTATGCAATCGGTTCGTCCAGCCCCGAAATGGCGATCGACGCCAACACGGAAGGCGGCAAGAAACTGTATATTCAGGGCGGTACGCTTGTAGCGATCGGCGGTTTGGAGAGCGGCGCAAGTCTAAGCCAGAGTTGCTATCAAGCCTCGGGTAGCGCCAGCACATGGTATGCGCTGACGGTGGGAAGCGAGACGTTTGCCTTCAAGACCCCGAGCAGCAATGCCTCGAAGATCATTGTTTCCGGCGCAAGCACGCCTACCCTTTACAAGAGCGTCACTGCAAGCGGAACGGCTATTTTCAACGGCATGGGATATTATCCGGCAACGTACAGCGGCGGTTCGTCCGTCAGCCTGTCCACTTATAGCGCTTCGTCCGGCGGCGGAGGCGGATGGTGGTAATGAATAGTGTTATGAAAAAGACAATATATCTTTTGGTTTGCCTGCTGATAAGCAGCGCAGCCATGGCTCAGAGTCTGTTGACTCCGGAGCAATTGGCAAAACGCGAGAAACGCAAGAACCTCACCGTCAAAGAATGGAACACCGACGCGAAGACCAAGACGCGCTGGCTGGACCACGTGAAGGTTTACGACGCGCAGGGACGCTGTATCGAGGAGATCGAGTATGCTTCCTACGGCCAGCGCAGCCGTGTGACCAGCACCTATGACGACGTGACCGGAAAGGTTGTGGAGGAGGTTGAGTACAATGACCGCAACCGTCCTGTACGCATCCGCAAATATGAGTGGAACGCAGACGGCACGAAAGCGAAACAATACAACTACCTGCCGAATGGAAAACTCTTCTCCGTCAAGGTATTCGAATATATCTTCTCCAATGAGTAGTTGAAAGTTGAAAATTGAAAATTGAAAGTTGAAAGTTGAAAGAAGTTGGAAAGTAGTAAGTTAATAGAGGATTGCCTTTCTCAATTTTCCCCCATCAGCCTAAGCGAGATGGAGGGCGTTAAACTGATGAATCGCATTGACACCAAATATGCGGTGCCGATTGCGGTTTTGCCGTCTATTCTGGAAATGGCGAAAGAGGAGTACTATGCGCAGGAGATCGACGGCAAGCGGATAGCCACCTACGACACCATGTACTACGACACAGAGGACATGGATATGTACCTCCGCCACCACGACCGGCAACTCGTGCGTCAGAAGATCCGCGTGCGGCAGTACGTGGACAGCAACCTGACTTTTCTGGAGATCAAGCGCAAGAACAACAAAGGCCGTACCAAAAAGAAACGTATCGTGGTGCCCGGCTTCGACATTTGCGCCGAGACAAAGAGTATCCTGAAGCACAAACGCCGTCCGGACGAAGAAGTGACCGTAGCCGGGTTTATCGACACTAAGAGCCGCTATACATGGGACAGCATCAGTCCGCATCTTTGGACCAAATTCCACCGTATCACGCTGGTCAACAAAGCCAAGACCGAACGGCTGACGATCGACATGGACCTGGTATGGGACAATGTGGTGAGCGGCGAGGTAATGAGTTTCAGCGACTTGGTGATTATCGAACTCAAACGCGACGGCAACGTACCTTCGCGAATGACGGACATCATGCTCGCTCACCGCGTACACCCATTCAAGATCAGCAAGTACTGTATCGGTACTGCGCTCACCACACCGGGGCTCAAACGCAACCGATTCAAGAAAAAGATACGGAGTATCGTTAAACTGTTAAACTGTTAAATTGTTAGATATGTTTTTTCAAGTAGATTTAGCCAACCCCACGTTGGAGTTTTTAGAGAACGATCCGTCTATCGCCGAGCGTTTCGGCACAAGCGACAGCATTTCGTATCTCATGCATTCCATTGCAGATTTTATCGGCATCAGCGAGAACATCATCACCATGCCGCTTATGTTCCTCTTTAACCTGCTGGTATCGTGGATCTTGCTCTATGGTGTTTATTTCCGCTACAGCCGCCGGCGCGACTATTACGTGCAGTTTATGCTGTTCTCCAGCGGTATGTTCCTGCTGCTGTGGCTGATGCAGATATTGGACATCCAGACCGGTTTCGTGCTTGGTCTGTTCGCTATCTTCGGCATGATCCGTTACAGGACGGAAACCGTGCCGATGCGTGAAATGAACTACATGTTCCTCGTCATCGCGGTCTCGGTGATCAACTCACTGAGTCTCAAGGCGGACGGTCTGGCGTGGTACCTGCTGCTGATTGCCAATATCATTATTGTCTGCATGGCTTGGATATTCGAAGCATGGCAGGTGCGCAACCATCTGTCGAAGAAAATCATTCTCTATGAGAAGATCGAGAACATCAAGCCCGAAAACAGGGCTGAACTGTTGGCAGACCTCAAAGAGCGTACCGGCTTGGAGATCGTAGATGTAGAGATCGGACACATTGATTTTCTGCGCGATGTGGCTTATATCAACGTGAGTTACAAGCTGGAGAAAGGCAAGATTCATAATTCCATCGACCAAATAACGAAGTTCAAATGAGGAGAATAAAGTCAATAGTCGAAAGTCGAAAGTCGAAAGTCGAAAGCCGAAGGTCGAAAGCCCTACTCTTCCTGTTTTTTTTGCCGCTGTACGCCTACGGATGGAGTTATACCGAGACCCGCAATTCTACCTCCCATAGTGCCCAGTTGCGTGTAGGAGCGGATGTGCATTGGCGTTGGGACAACGGACTCGGTCTCTCGCTGGACGAGGATCTGCGTTTCGACATGGTCAACTCAACCGCACTGCAGACGACCTCCGGCACAACCACTGCGTTGCTCGGACCGGATTTCAACAAGTCCTACACCACCCTCACTCTCAGTTACAAGCACCCGCGTTTTACGTATCTGAAGGCGGATGCCGGCTATGTGCTCAAGCTGACCAAGAAAGACACGCTGGATGTCAATAAGATCATGAAACACCGCGTGTTCTTCAGTGTGACGGGTTCCTATAAGTACGAGAACTGGTCTTTCTCGCTCCGTGAGCGTTTTATGACCGAGATCCGCATGGGCGATATCGACCTCCATACCGCTACGGGGTGCTATGAGCATAACCGCGCGGACTGGTATCTGAGGAGCAAGGTAGAAGTGGCGTACCACGCGGTCAGCAAGCCGCTCAAGCCCTATATCTGGTGCGAGGTGGTCAACACACTGAACGCCAATGAGTTGCAGCAGTATTACACCAATAACAACCCTGCCAACGGCGGTCACCAATACGTCCGCCGTGTGCGCACAGGATTGGGGGTCGTTTGGAGGCTCACCAGACGCAGTTCGCTGGATTTCTGCTATCGTTTCAACTACGGATACGACCGTGACGTGAATGTGAAGCCCAACAGCCAGAAGATCATACTGACGGAGGAACGGTCGTTCCAGCACGCCATCTGTATCACGTACAGTTTCAACGCCAGCCCGGGGAAGTAAGTTGAGAATTGAGAATTGAGAATTGAGAATTGAGAATTGAGAATTAAAAAGAGCCGCGGAATGCGGCTCTTTTCTTTTGTACTTAGTCCCTTGGTACATCGTACATCTGTCCTTCGTACATGATTTTATTCTTCCTCTGTCTGCGAAGCGGCGTAAGCGGCAAGCAGTTTCTCTTGTACGTCAGCCGGAACGAGTTGGTAGGAGTTGAACGCCATGGTGAAGGTAGCGCGTCCTCCGGTGAGCGACGAGAGTGTCGTGGAGTACGAAGCCAGCTCTTTCAGAGGCACTTGCGCTTTGAGGCGGGTGAAGCTCTTCTCGGTCTCCATACCCATCACCATACCGCGGCGGCCGTTGATGTCGCTCATCACATCACCCATGATCTCGGACGGAACGAATACTTCCAGGTCATAAACCGGCTCCAGCACTTTCGGGTTCGCCTCTTTGAAGGCTTGCGCGAAGGCGTTACGGCCTGCCAGACGGAACGAGATTTCGTTCGAGTCAACCGGGTGCATCTTACCATCATAAATAATGACACGCACGTCGCGGGCGTAAGAACCGGTCAGAGGTCCTTGCTCCATTCGGTCCATGATACCTTTTACGATAGCCGGGATGAAGCGTGCATCGATAGCACCGCCTACGATGGAGTTGATGATGATCAGTTTGCCACCCCACTCCAGGTTGATCTCCTGCTGGTCTTTTACCGAGATCTTGTATTCCTGATTGCCGAACTTATAGGTCTCTTTCACGGGCTGTCCTTCCTCGTACGGCTCAACGATGAGGTGTACCTCTCCGAACTGACCGGCACCGCCGGACTGTTTCTTATGACGGTAGTCTGCACGCGCAGCCTTGGTGATGGTCTCGCGGTACGGGATACGCGGTTCGCTGAACTCGATCGGCATCTTGTCGTTGTTCTCCAGACGCCATTTGAGGGTGCGGAGGTGGAACTCGCCCTGACCGGAAACGATCATCTGGCGGAGCTCTTTGGACTGCTCAACGATCCATGTCGGGTCCTCTTCGTGATAACGTGTCAGGAGCGCAGCCAGTTTCTCTGCGTCGCTCTCGGTCACCGGCTTGATAGCGCGGCGGTAGCGCGGCTGCGGATAGCTGATAGGTGCGTATTGGTTGTCGCACTCTTTGGCGTTGAGGGTATTGCCGGTACGGGTGTCTTTGAGTTTGACGGTAGCACCGATGTCTCCTGCAGCCAGTTCATCTACCGGCACGCGGATGGAACCTGCTACCTGATAGAGCTGCGAGATACGCTCTTTCGAGCCGCGCTCCATGTTCTGCAGGTCGTCGCCGTTATGCACGGTTCCTTGCATTACGCGGAAATAGTTGACCTCTCCGATATGCGGTTCAACGGAAGTCTTGAATACATAGAGGCTTGTCGGCGCAGCGGCGTCCGGGCTGATCTTCTTGCCGTCCACGGTAGGATAACTGAACTGCGAGGGGCTGGGAGCCATACCGTTGAGGAAGTCCATGAGACGGCGCACACCCATATCCTTGAGACCCGAGCAGCAGATCACCGGATACATCGACCCGTCCGCATAGACGGATTTGAGTCCGTGCATGATCTCTTCGTCGGTCAGACCTTCGCCCAGGAACTTGTCCAGGAGCGTCTCGTCTGCCTCTGCGGCTGCCTCGGAGAGCTGCGAACGCATCTCCTCCACGCGGTCTGCGTACTCGGCTGGGATGTCCTTGAGTTCAGGAGCGCCGCCTTCCGGTTTCCATACAAGCATCTTACCCTTCAGTACGTCGATTACGGCATTGAAGCCGGCGCCGGCGTTGACGGGGAATTGAATCAAAGTACATTTATTGCCAAAGTTCTCTTTCAGTTGGTTGAAAGTGCGCTCGAAATCTGCGTCCTGATGGTCGCATTTGTTGATTACGAAAGCAAGCGGTTTGTGTGCTTTCTCTACGAGACGGAAGTTATTCTGGGTTCCTACCTCTACTCCTCCGTTGGCGGAAAGGACGATGAGCGCGGATCCGCACATCTGCAAGGCTGCTACGGTGCCGCCGCAGAAATCATCGCTACCGGCGCAGTCAATGATATTCAGTTTCTTGCCCTCGAACTCGATGTTACATACCGTTGAGAATACGGAATAGCCGTACTCTTTCTCTACCGGGAAATAGTCGCACACGGTGGACTGTGTCTCTATCGCACCGCGGCGTTTGATAACCCCGCTTTCGAACAACATCGACTCCATCAGAGTCGTTTTACCCGATCCCGAACCGCCCAACATTGCGACGTTCTTGATCTCATTTGCATGATAAACTTTAGCCATAATTGTATTATATTAAGGTGTTTAAATAATGTCTTTGTTCTTTTCTCTCGGAGCGAAGCGTTCTTTGTTCTTCGCTCTTTGCAAACTCAACTTGACAAAATCGGCGCAAAGGTACAACAAAAATTTCACATATGCAAGCGTTCGGGTATTTTTTTTGCAAAAGAAGCGATTTTATCGCTGGATTTCAACATCTCGGTTACGGGTTACGGGTTACGGGTGACGGGTGACGGGTGACGGGTTACGGGTTACGGGTGACGGGTGACGGGTTACGGGTTACGGGTGACGGGGGACGGGTGACGGGTTACCGGTTACGGGTTACGGGTTACCGGTTACGGGTTACGGTCCATGCGCATCGACATCATCTGGAGCTACACACGCGCAATGAAACTGACTTGACGGCTAAAAGAGAAAAGAACAAAAGAGAAAATAACTATGCAGGGACAATTAATCCTCTTTTAAAAAAAATAATTTATTTTATAAATTTTAAAAAAAAGTTGTCCCCTTATGGCACAAGCACAATCTATAGATGATGCGCTGGCGAGCAAAGGCAATATCGCCGCGTTCTGGAAATTAGTAGATCCGGAGAATAACTTAGAAACGAAAAGTTCAGCATCGAGACCAGCAAAAGAGTCCGTAAAGAGTCCGTAAAGAGTCCGTAAAGAGCCTTCGGCGGTTAAGTGCGGCTTTGCCGCGGTTAAGTGCCTGCGGCGGTTAAGCAGCGAAGCGCTAGACAAAGGTGAAAGGGCACGAGTTTAATTCAAAATTCAAAATTCACAATTCACAATTCAAAATTTAAAATTCAAAAAGAAAGAACGCAGGCCTGACGACCTGCGCACTGAACAAAGACCCGAATTAAAGTACGAAGGACGGATGTACGATGTACGAAGGAACAAATTAATATACGAAGGAATTGAGAATTGGGAATTTGTGAAAAATCGTCCTTCGGGGCGATTTTTATTTGCTTTTTCGCTTTTTTCTTGCATATCTCAAAAAAAAGCAGTACCTTTGTAGCCGGAAAAAGACAAAAGGTGAAAGAGCGAGTCATGGCGAATGACGAAGGAAAGATAGAAGTGATCGGTGCGAGGGTGCATAACCTGAAGAACATCAGTGTGTCCATTCCCCGCAAGAAACTGACGGTGATCACCGGACTGAGCGGTTCGGGTAAGTCGTCGTTGGCTTTCGACACGATCTTCGCCGAGGGGCAGCGGCGGTATATGGAGACGTTCTCGTCCTACGCCCGCGGTTTCATCGGACAGATGCAGCGTCCCGATGTGGACAAGATCACCGGTCTCAGCCCCGTCATCTCCATTGACCAGAAGACGACGAGCAAGAACCCCCGTTCGACGGTAGGCACAGTGACGGAGGTGTATGACTTCCTGCGTCTGCTGTTCGCGCGCGCCGGAGAAGCCTATTCGTATCTGTCCGGCAAGAAGATGGTGCATTACACCGACGAGCAGATCATCGAACTGATAAAGAACGAATATGCGGGCAAGAAGATACTGCTTCTGGCGCCGCTGGTGAACGGTCGTAAGGGGCATTACAAGGAGCTCTTTGAGACGCTGCGCAAGAAAGGCTATGTGCATGTGCGTGTTGACGGCGAAGTGCAGGAGATAGTACCGGGCATGAAAGTGGACCGTTACAAGACGCACACGATAGAGGCGGTGGTGGACCGATTAAAAGTACAAAGTGACAATGTACAAAGTACGAAGGAGATAGACACCCGTCGGTTGCGGCAGAGCGTGGACCGGGCAATGACGCAAGGAAACGGCGTGATGATGGTTGCATGCTTAGATGCAACCGGACCGGCTTCGCCTGAAAGACCGCAGGCTCAGCCTGCTGTAAGATTTTTCAGCCGGAGTCTGATGTGCCCGGAGACGGGATTGAGTTACCAGGAACCGGCTCCGCATACCTTCTCCTTCAACAGCCCGTCCGGATGGTGCCCGTGCTGCAAAGGACTGGGGAAGGTACAAAGGGACAATGTACAAAGTACAAAGGAGGACATTGACGAAGCCATCCGGCAGGAGAACTGGTGGGAGGAATTGCAAGCGGTTACGGGTGACGGGTTATCGGTTACGGGTGACGAGGACGAAGAGAAAGAAGAATGGGTTGTTTGTCCGGAATGCGGCGGCAAGCGGCTGAGCAAAGAGGCGCTGAGCTACCGCATCGGAAAATACAATATCGCCGATTTGTCCGAGATGGATATTGACGTGCTGCTGCAGGAGCTGGAGACCCTCGACCCTCAGTTGTCCGAGAAACAGAAAGCCATCGCGGAGCCGATACTGAAAGAGATATGCGCTCGGTTGCGGTTCATGCAGTCGGTTGGGCTGAGCTACCTCAGCCTGGGACGCAGCAGCGAGAGTCTGTCCGGGGGCGAGAGCCAGCGAATCCGTCTGGCGACACAGATAGGAAGCCGGTTGGTGAACGTATTGTATATCCTGGACGAGCCTTCCATCGGTCTGCACCAGCGCGACAACGAGCGGTTGATAAAGAGCCTAAAAGAGTTGCGCGATCTGGGTAACTCCGTCATCGTGGTGGAACACGACGAGGAGATGATGCGGCAAGCTGACTGGATCGTCGATATAGGTCCTAAAGCCGGTAGGCTTGGCGGCAAGGTGCTGTTTTCGGGCACTCCAAGCGAACTGCTGAAGACAGACACGCTGACGGCGCAGTATCTGAAAGGAGAGCGGGCTGTCGGAAGTCAGCCATCAGCCGTCAGCCATCAGATGTCAGAGGAACGGGTGATCCGTTTGTCGGGTTGCACGGGCAATAACCTCAAGAACGTGACGGTTAAGATTCCGTTGGGCATGATGGTTTGCGTGACGGGCGTGAGCGGCAGCGGCAAGAGCAGTCTAATCAACCAGACGCTCTACCCTATCCTGAGTCAGAAATTCTACCGCTCCAAGACCGAACCGCTCCCGTATGAGAAGATTGAAGGCGTCGAATATATTGACAAAGTGATCAACGTCGATCAGTCTCCTATCGGTCGCACGCCCCGGAGCAATCCTGCCACCTACACCAATGTGTTCAACGACATCCGCGAACTGTTTGCGCAGCTGCCGGAAGCGAAAATCCGCGGCTGGAAAGCCGGACGGTTCTCTTTTAACTCCAAGGGCGGCAGGTGCGAAGAGTGCATGGGCAACGGTTACAAGACCATTCAGATGCATTTTATGCCCGATGTGTATGTGCCGTGCGAAGTGTGCGGTGGGCAGCGATACAACCGCGAGACGCTGGAGGTAAGATGGAAAGGAAAGAGCATCGCCGACGTGCTGGACATGACCGTCAACCAAGCCGTTGAGTTCTTTGAGCCGCAACCGAAGATACTGCGCAAGATCAAGACCATTCAGGACGTCGGATTAGGCTATATCAAGTTGGGTCAGTCGTCCACGAGCCTCTCCGGCGGCGAGAGCCAGCGCATCAAACTGGCTACAGAACTGTCGCGCCCATCCACCGGCAAGACCTTATATATATTAGACGAACCGACGACGGGACTGCATTTTGAGGACATCCGCGTGCTGCTGGGAGTACTCCGGCAACTGGTGGACAAAGGCAACACGGTAGTCATCATCGAGCATAACACGGACGTGATCAAAGCCTGCGACCGGATCATCGACATGGGTCCGGAAGGCGGCAGAGGCGGCGGCACGATAGTGGCAGAAGGCACCGTAGAAGAGATCCGGAAGAACAAAAAATCCGTAACCGGAAGGTTTGTTTAATTGAGAATTGAGAGTTGAGAATTGTGAATTCATGATAACCGAACCATTGGCGATTATTGCGTTGGTGTTAGCAGCTATTTTGCTGGTACCAATGATATGCCGGAAGATACGCATTCCCAGTATCGTCGGTTTTATCATTGTGGGTATCCTGGTCGGTCCGAAGGGCTTCGGATGGCTGGGCGGCAGCGACACGATCCAGATGTTAGGCAAGATAGGAATGCTGTATATCATGCTGCAAGCCGGTATCGAGGTGGATATCAATGACTTCCGCCAGCAACGGACTCATGCCGTGCTCTTCGGTATCTACTCTTTCCTCTTGCCTTTTGTCTTAGGTATAGGAACCAGTCTGGCGCTTGGTTTTGACCTGGTGACCAGTAGCCTTCTCGGAGCGATGTACGGGTCGCATACCCTGATGACCTATCCTATCGTAAGCCGGTACGGCATTCAGAAAAACCCCGCCGCCAACATAGCTATCGGAGGCACGATGTTCACCATCACGCTATCGCTGCTGGTGCTGGCAATAGCCAGCCATCACGGCCACGGGCTAGCGGTCAGCCATCCGTGTTCAGTATTCGGCATTCAGCTGTCGGAAGGATGGCTGATGGCGGGTAAGATCGTACTGACGGTAGCAGTAATCACCATTGCTTTCCCATGGCTGGCACAGCGTTTCTTCAAGCGCCGGTCCGACGCTACAAGCGGTTTTCTGATTGTGATGACCATGATGGTAATGAGTGCCTGGCTTGCCGACTGGGCAGGGTTAGAGGGTATCTTAGGCGCTTTTCTGTGCGGCGTGTCGCTCAACAAACTGGTGCCAAACTTAGGACCCGTGATGCAACGCATCAATTTTGTAGGCAACAACCTCTTCGTCCCCCTGTTTCTGTTAGGCGTAGGTATGATGATAGACGTGCATTACCTATGGAGCGGGTGGCAGACGGTGCTCATTGCGCTGGTGATGATCGTCACCAAACTGTCGGGCAAATGGCTTGCATCATGGATAGCCCAGAAACAGTTCCGTCTGGAGGCGGACGAGCGCAGACTGATGTTCGGTCTGACGCATGCCACCGCTGCAGGTACATTAGCTATCGTGACGATAGGCTATCAGTCGCATATCTTCGGCGACGAGATCCTGAACGCCGCCGTGCTGATGATTCTGGTGCTGTGCACAACCGCTTCTTTCGTGACCGAGTACGCGTCCAAACGGCTGTCGTTGCAGGAAGAAGCGCGGCTGGAGGCGGACAAGAAAGAGGACTCATGGCTGATGATAACAGTAGGCGAAAACAGGGGATATGAGTTGCGCGAGTTGAGCGAGTTAGGCGAGTTGCCCTCTCCTGAGTTTGCAAGCGAGACCGACTGGGCGGATGCCGCCCAACTGATCAACCGCCAGTCGAAAGCCGCTATCATCTATCATCCGGCGCAGCCGCTGAACACGATCTCGCGGATCCTGGTAGCCGTACCTCTGTATGCGGAGAAAGAGCACGATTTCATCTCCTGCTTCGGTCTGGTGCGCCGTTTGAGCAGCCAGATAGGCGCAAAGGTGGTATTCTTCACCAATGAGGAAAGCCAGAAAGTGCTACAGGCTTTCTGCCGCCGCAAAGGCAAATATCTGCGTGCCGCATACCGGGAAATGGAGAACTGGGAGGATGTACTGATGATCGCCAAACAGATGGCGCCGGACGACATGATTGTGATGATCAACGCACGCCCCTCTACTCCGTCCTACAACCCGCTCTTTGAGCAGGTTCCGACCATGCTGGAGAAATTCTTTAAGGAGCATAGTTACATGGTCGTTTATCCGGAGCAGGAGACAGGAAATGCCGTACCGGACATACTGACAGGCGACGCACCGCAGGCGAGCCGCACATGGAAGATAATCAGTTGGGTAAAAGCGAAGGCCTTATCTTTTCAACAAAGATAACCCACAGACCGAAAAGCATTCCGTAGAACAGATATTTGAAGATGTAATCGTGCAACATGTGGAACCATTCCGGATGATGCTCGATAAGCAGCGCTATGAGAAAAATCCTAAGGATATTAAACGCATAGCAGCAGACCCATCCGAGAGGGATATACCAGAGCTTCGCTAAAGTGAAAGGTGAAAAATGAAAGGTGAAAGGCGAAAAGCGAACTATCCACGGACGGACCGTAGCGATAAGGCAGAGCCATATGAAGCTCTGTTTGATGGCGGTACATCCCCAGATGATAGAAGTCCCTGTTCCCCCGACAAAACGGATGGTATGTTCGTCAGCCATAAAGGCGGTGTCCCGGAAGAGGGAGACGAGCCAATACACCACCCGTGCTATATGACAAGCCATGAACTCAAAAGGCGCGGTGACATCCCATCCGAACCAAGTGACCAGATCGCCGTTCTCGTCGCCCGAAACAGTCCATTTCCAGAAATAATTAGCCGCAAAAAGCGTTATCATAAAAATGATAACATCAGCATAGGGACGCAAAGCGGCTTTAATATTTACCATTTTGTCATTTACCATTTTGTCATTTATATCCGGGTCATTTATATCCGGGTCATTTATATCCGGGTCATTTATATCTGTGTTTTGGCGAAAGGCACCTCATCTATTGCGCAGAAATCATGATCCAGATACTTGAAATAGCCTGCCTGACATATCATAGCCGCATTATCTGTGGTAAAAGAGAAAGGCGGAATAAAGACCTCCCACCGATAGCGTACGCCATGGTCGATGAATGCCTGGCGGAGCGCACTATTGGCAGAGACACCTCCTGCTACAGCTAATTGTTTGATATTCAAGTCCTTTGCCGCCTTCTTCAGTTTCTTCATCAGGATGTCCACCACGGTCTTTTGGAGCGATGCGCACATGTCCTCACGGAGGTTAGGAACGACCTGAGCCAGTTCATCGACCGTCTCTACCCCATTCGCTTTGAGCATATCCCGCAAGGTATAGAGGAAAGAGGTCTTGAGTCCCGAGAAGGAATAGTTATAGTCCGGAATATTGGGTTTGGCAAACGGATACTTTTCCGGATCGCCGAGTTTGGCGAGTTTGTCTATCCACGGTCCTCCGGGGTAAGGGAGTCCGAGCACTTTCGCGCATTTGTCAAACGCCTCTCCTGCCGCATCGTCGATCGTCTGACCGATGATCTGCATGTCGTTGTAGGCTTTGACGAGTACGATCTGGCTGTTACCTCCGGAAACGAGGAGACAAAGGAAGGGGAACGAGGGATGTTTGATCTCTACGTTCTGCAGGCTGGGAGTAGCCGCTTTGAGTTCTTCTCCCGGCTCTACGAAATGCGCCATGATATGCCCCTGAAGGTGGTTGATATCGATCAACGGGATATTGAGCGCGAGCGCCAGTCCTTTTGCAAAAGAAGTACCTACCAGCAGTGAACCGAGCAAGCCCGGTCCGCGCGTGAAAGCAATAGCCGAGAGTTCTTCCTTGGTGACACAGGCACGTTTTAGCGCCGTGTCCACAACGGGCAAGATATTCTGTTGGTGCGCACGGCTCGCCAGTTCGGGCACAACACCTCCGAACTCCTCATGCACCTTCTGGCTGGCGATCACATTGCTCCGGAGAATACCGTCCACGATCACAGCCGCCGATGTATCGTCACAGCTGGATTCAATAGCTAATATAACTGTCTTATTATTGGTCATTGGTTACCGGTCATTGGCTGTATGCGCCAAATCGGGTGCAAAGGTACTGCTTTTTTTTGAAATGAGCAAAAAAAATACGAAAAAAGCACAATTGGGATGTGCTGAAAGTGTCGTAAAAGAGTGCTGAAAAAGTCGTAAATGAGTCGTAAATGTCCCCTGAGTAAAAAAAAGTGCAGGCAATGAACAAAAAAAATGCGCCGGCTCTTGCATATATGAATAAAAAGCAGTATTTTTGCAACGGATTTGGAAAGTGGACACATTAAACAAACATACCCCAAATAACAAACTCATTTTATTAACCCCTAAAATTTAAAAACAATGAAAAAAGTTCTTTACGCAGCCATGATGGCTTTGGTAATGTGTTGTTTCATCGGATGTACTCCCCGTGCCTCTGTGGGAAGTGAGCCGAAATTGGACCAGACCAACAGCACGCTCGACGGGCAGCACTACGACAACACCACGTACAAGTGTTGGAAGTTAACCTGGGAGACGGTAGAGAAAGAGACCGGAGTACCTGATGTACGCGAACACGGCGTAGATTATTACTGGACGACCGAGTTAATGGCTCAGTACGAGAAAGCCCTGTTCCTATACTCGCACAACATGAGTGCCTCTGCTTATGGTCAGTCGTATTCAATCTCCGGCACCTGCACGCTTGAGGAGACCCCGGACGACGAGAGTACATGCTATAGCAACGACTATTAATACTCTAAATCCAAGTCATGCAAATAAAGAGAGCCCTTCGGGGCTCTTTTTTTGTATAAAAATATACAAAGTGTTGCATATTTCAAAAAAAAGCAGTATCTTTGCAGCCGATTTTAACGCGATAGTGCGCGCAACATACATGTACCTCTATTTTTTACTGATACGGATAGCTGCTTTATTCGGGCATAAGAAAGCCCGGATGCTGGTTAACGGGCAGAAAGCGACGCTGGCTAAAGGTCGCGACGACGAGTGGGCGAAAGTTCACGGCGCGGTATGGATCCATGCCGCTTCCGTCGGCGAGTTTGAGCAGGCAAGACCACTCATAGAGAAATTCAAAAGTCAAAAGTCAAAAGTCAAAATTGTGGTTACGTTCTTCAGCCCTTCGGGTTATGAAGCACGCAAGAACTATGAGTTAGCGGACGCGGTGCTTTACCTTCCTTTCGCTACCCGTCGCAAAGCCCGGAAATTCATAGAAGCGTTGCAACCGAGCATGGCTATCTTCGTGAAATACGAGTTCTGGCCGGCTTATCTGCGTCAACTGAAGAAACGGAACATCCCTACCTACTCTATCTCCGCTATCTTCCGTCCGACGCAGCGTTTTTTCCACTGGTGGGGCTTTGGCGCATCAGGTGTACTTAAATGCTTCACACATATATACGTTCAGGACGAAGCCTCGCGTCGGCTGTTGGCTGAGCACGGAATCCACAGCGCTTCCGTAGCCGGAGACACACGCTTCGACCGGGTGGTACAAATAGTAGAAAGTCAAAAGTCGAAAGACCGCTCCGCAGACAGGCTGACGCCGATAGCGCAGTTTGTAGAAGGCGCAGACCAGGTACTGGTAGCCGGAAGCACATGGCCGAAGGACGAGGAGTTGTTGGAGCAGTATTTAAAGAGGAATACAGACCGCTTTGCCGACAGAATACAGAATACGGAATACGGAATACAGAATGCAGGTCCCGGTACCAAACTGATTTTAGTGCCGCATGAGATCAACGAGGAGCACCTGCATTGGATCTTCAATTTGTTCCAGGGCCGGATAGTGAAATATAGTTCAATCCATGCCATGCCGTCCAATATGAGCAGACTCAATATTCTCCGCCACGCACAAGTGATGGTAATAGATACAATAGGTCTGCTTAGTTCCATTTACCAGTTCGGACAGGTAGCCTATGTAGGCGGCGGTTTCGGTGTGGGGATTCACAATACGATAGAGGCAGCCGTGTACGGCGTACCTGTTATCTTCGGCCCCAATTACCATCATTTCCGCGAAGCGCAAGGTCTGATTGATGCAGGCGCAGGGCGGAGCATTCAGAACTATAGCGAACTGGAAGCAGCGCTTGATACTGCTTTCGACCAACATGAAACAATAGGCACCAAAGCGGCAGAATATGTGCAGAGCGAGACCGGTGCCACCGAAAAAATATATAAAGAGATTTGTAATTTGTAGTTTGTAATTTGTAATTTGTAATTATGGCACAAAAACCAAGTATACCTAAAGGCACGCGTGATTTCGGACAATTGGAAATGGCGCGCCGCAATTATATCTTTGACACGATCAAAGGCGTGTTCTCTTTGTATGGCTTCCAGCAGATCGAGACTCCGGCAATGGAGAATATCGGTACGCTGATGGGCAAATACGGCGAGGAAGGCGACAAACTGCTGTTCCGAATCCAGAACAGCGGCGAGAAAGCGTCTCTGGCGCCGGAGAAAGGTCTGCGATATGACCTGACCGTTCCTTTCGCGCGGTACGTGGTACAACACCGCGAGGAAATCAGTTTCCCTTTCAAGCGTTTCCAGATCCAGCCGGTATGGCGCGCCGACCGTCCGCAGAAAGGCCGCTATCGCGAGTTCTACCAATGCGACGTGGATGTGATAGGCAGTGACAGCCTGATAGGCGAACTGGAGTTGATTCAGATCGTCGAAGAAGTCTATCGCCGGCTGGGTATTAATGTGTGTCTGCATATCAACAACCGCAAGATCCTTGCCGGTATTGCTGAAGTCATCGGTGCACCGGATAAGATGATCGACATCACCGTTGCTATCGATAAGTTAGACAAGATCGGCGTGGACGCAGTTAATGATGAGTTGCGTGAGCGCGGATTGAGCGAGGAGCAAGTAGCCAAGCTGCAACCGATATTGAACCAGGAGTCAGGAATCAAGAATCAAGACAAAATGGCTCAACTTCGCGAGTTCCTTAAAAACAGCGAGATCGGACTGAAGGGCATAGAGGAGATGGAGGAAGTGTTCGAACTGATCGAAACAACGGGTGTCAAACTGAATATCGAACTGGATCTGTGTCTCGCACGCGGACTGAATTATTACACCGGCGCCATCTTCGAAGTGAAAGCCTTGGATGCCCAAATAGGTTCAATCACCGGCGGCGGAAGGTATGACAACCTGACCGGAATCTTCGGTCTTCCGGGCGTTTCGGGTGTGGGCATATCGTTTGGCGCCGACCGCATCTATGACGTATTGACGGAGCTGGATTTGTTCCCGAAGGAGCTGCAATCTGCAACGCAGGTTCTATTCGCAACCTTCGGCGCGGACGAATTACGATATGCGCTCCGCTGGGCGAAAGCACTCCGAGAGGCAGGAATAACCACCGAAGTATATCCCGAACCGACGAAAATGAAGAAGCAGATGGGGTATGCGGACGCCAAGCAGATTCCGTTTGTAGCTATCGTCGGCGGCGACGAGATGGCGCAGAACAAAGTGATGCTCAAGAATATGAGTAGCGGCGAGCAGAAGTTAGTGGAGTTCGATGAACTCGTTAAACAGTTAAAACGTTAAATTGTTAAATCGTTAAATTGTTATGGCTGATACGAATAAACAATTCGATTTGGTGACCGCCAAATGCCGGCAGATTTTCATCGACAAGATGCAGGACTACGGCGCATCATGGCGCATTTTCCGGTTGCACGGAATAACAGACCAGTTATATATCAAAGCCTGCAATATCCGCCAGCGCCAAGAGACCGGCGTGAGTCTCGTGGGCGATGATATAGAAGGAAACTTGCGCGCTATCGTCAATTATGGGATAACCGCTATCATCCAAGCCCGCAAAGGATTTGCGGACGGAGTAGATATGACGAACGAAGAAGCCGCCAAACAATACGACGCCGTATTATTCGAGGCAAAAGAACTGATGATGCGCAAGAACCACGACTACGGCGAGGCATGGAGAGAGATGTCGAAAGAAGGTATAGTAGATATGATTTTGGCTAAAATCATCCGCATCAAGACCATTCTCTCCCACGAAGGGAAAACAATTGCATCGGAAGGCGTGGAAGGCAACTATTTCGATATTATCAACTACGCTATCTTTGATTTGATTCATTATAGTGAATAGACAAAAGTCGAAAGTCAAAAGTCGAAAGCACAAAGACAAAATGAACAAGACAAAACATATTATTGGCAGCACAGCACGCACCCTGCTCGGGCTTACGTTCATCTTCTCGGGATTCGTCAAAGCCATCGACCCGCTGGGAACGGTTTATAAGATAGAGGACTACCTCAAAGCCTTCGGCGGTTTCTTTACGGACTTGCTGCCGTTGGCGGAATTCGGCGCTATCGTTCTGATTGCTACCGAATGTGTGCTGGGCGTGAGTCTCCTTTTTAACGTGCGCACGCAATGGACAAGCTGGATCAGTCTGGCTTTCTATCTCTTCATGACACCTCTCACGCTCTGGATTGCGCTGACGAACCCGGTCTCCGACTGCGGCTGTTTCGGCGACGCTATCGTGCTGACCAACTGGCAGACCTTCTGGAAAAACATCGTACTGATGGGGCTGGTTATAGCCCTGCTCATATGCCGCAAAGCTATTCCGCAGACTTTCAGCTGGCAGGCGGAGTTATGTATCGCGGTCATCGGCTTCGGGCTGAGTTTCGGACTAATGGAGTACACATACCATCATTTACCGTTGATCGATTTCCGGCCTTACAAAATAGGCAATCACATCCCTACCCTCATGGAAATTCCCGAGGACGCCGAGCCGGATGTATATGAGACGACACTCATCTACGAGAAAGACGGCGTGCAGCAGGAGTTCACGCTGGAGAACTACCCCAAAGGCGATCCCGAATGGACTTTTGTGGACCAGAAATCCGTGCTGGTAAAGAAAGGCTACGAGGCACCGATACATGATTTCGAGATCATGACGATGGATTTTGAGGATATCACATACGACATACTCGAATCCGAAGAACCGGTAACGCTTGTGACTATGTACGACCTCAAGAAGACCGACCGCAAACAGACCGACAAACTGCTGCGTCTCTATGCCGACTGTACGCTGCGCGGCGAGAAATGCTATTTCCTCACCGGCTCCGGCGAAGATGACATCTACGCCTTTGCGGAAGAAACAGGAATGGATATGGAGACGGCAGAGCAGGTCTTCTGTACCATCGACCCTGTGACGCTCAAGACTATCGTCCGCGCTAACCCGGGCATGTTTGTGGTGCAAAACGGAACTATCATTGACAAGCATAACTTAAAACAATTATAATATATGGCAAGAATTAAAATGGTTGCAGGTAACTGGAAAATGAACAAGAACCTGCAGGAAGGTGTAGCACTGGCTACCGAATTGAAAGAAGCAGTAAAAGAACCTAAATGCGCCGTAGTTATCGGCACGCCGTTCATCCATCTGGCAACGGTAGCCGAGCTGCTCAAAGGTTCGCCCATCAAAGTAGCCGCAGAGAACTGCGCAGACCACGAGAAGGGTGCGTACACCGGCGAGGTGAGCGCAGAGATGGTTAAATCGACCGGCGCAGAGTACGTTATCCTCGGTCACTCCGAGCGTCGCCAGTACTACGCAGAGAGCTATGAGATGTTAGCAGAGAAAGTGCGTCTGGCGCTGGCTAACGGTCTGAAAGTGATCTTCTGCATCGGTGAAGTGAAAGAAGAGCGCGAGGCAGGCAAACAGAACGAGGTGGTTAAAGCACAACTGGAAGGCTCCGTCTTCGGTTTGAGTGCAGAGGAATGGAAGAACATCACCCTCGCATACGAACCGGTTTGGGCTATTGGTACAGGACTTACCGCTACGCCGGCACAGGCAGAGGAGATTCACGCTTATATCCGCTCGCTCGTAGCAGAGAAATACGGCAAAGAGGCAGCCGAGGACACGACTATCCTCTACGGCGGAAGCTGCAACGAGAAGAACGCAGCCGAGCTGTTCGCTTGCCCGGATATCGACGGCGGACTGATCGGCGGTGCCGCTCTCGTAGCAGAGAAATTCCTCGCCATCATTGCTGCTAGATAACTAGTCGACTAGTAAACTAGTATAACTAGTAAAACTAGAAAACTATGGCATTAGTAAAGACAATCAATAGGAACGGTGAGATCCTCACCCCGCGCATTGCTGACGACGTGTTCATGGCAGAGAACGCCACCGTCGTCGGCGATGTGACGGTAGGCAAGGGAACGAGTTTGTGGTTCAACTCCGTTCTGCGCGGCGATGTGAACACCATCACCATCGGCAAGCATTGCAACATCCAGGATGGCGCAGTGCTGCACACGCTCTATAAGAAATCCACCATCACGCTGGGCGACTACGTGTCCGTAGGACACAACGTCACGATTCATGGAGCGGACGTGGATGACTACGCGCTCATCGGCATGGGTTCCACCCTACTCGACGGCGCGCATGTGGGCGAAGGTGCGATTGTGGCAGCGGGAGCGTTGGTGCTCAAGGGCACACAGATCGGTCCTCATGAGATATGGGGCGGCGTGCCGGCTAAGTTTATCAAGAAAGCCGACCCGGCGCAGACCGAAGAGATCAACAAAACCATTGCCAACAACTACGCGATGTACGCAAGTTGGTACAAAGAGTGACTTCGTCACGTTAAAACGTTAAATAGTTAAAATGGTTTTTATTGCATAAAAACGTTAAATTGTTACTTATGTATAAACGCATTTTATTAAAGCTCTCGGGTGAGAGCCTGGCTGGAGCAAGCAAACAGGGTATTGATACACAACACTTGGCCGAATATGCCGAACAAGTGAAGGCTATCGCAGAGAAAGGTGTGCAGATAGGTATCGTCATTGGCGGAGGCAATATCTTCCGCGGTTTGAGCGGCACCCAGAAAGGTTTCGACCGTGTTAAAGGTGACCAGATGGGAATGTTAGCCACAGTCATCAATGCTCTGGCATTGGCTTCAGCCCTGGAAGCCATCGGACAACCGGTTCGCGTACTGACCTCCATCCGCATGGAGCCTGTCGGCGATTTCTACAGCCCAGCCAAGGCAATACGTCTGCTGGAGAAAGGCAATGTGGTCATTCTCGCAGGCGGCACAGGTGCTCCCTATTTCACCACCGACACCGGTTCGTCTCTCCGTGCGCTGGAAATCAAAGCCGACGTGATGCTGAAAGGTACGCGTGTGGACGGTATCTATACCGCCGATCCGGAGAAAGACCCGGCGGCTACCAAGTTCGACGAGATCACATATGACGAAGTGATCCGCCGCGGTCTGAAAGTGATGGACCTCACCGCTACTGCCATGGCAAAAGAGAACGGACTGCCGATCTATGTCTTCAACATGGACAAACCCGGCAACCTCGAAAAAGTAATTAACGGAGAGGCTATCGGTACTTTGGTCACTCCGTGACAATTGATAATTGACAATTGATAATTGATAATTGTATGAACGACGAATTAGAATTATTTGAGGCAACAGCCGAAGAACAAATGCAGTCAGCTGTCGCTCACCTGGACGACACGCTCCAGCACATCCGTGCAGGTAAAGCCAACCCGCGTATTCTTGACCCGATCAAGATAGACTACTACGGCACGATGTCGCCACTGAGTTCTTGCGCAACCGTAACTACTCCGGACGCACGTACCATCGCTATCACGCCATGGGAGAAGAAACTGATCGGCGATATCGAGCGTGCTATCATCAATTCCAACATCGGTCTGGCTCCCTCCAACAACGGAGAGACCATCCGTCTGATCCTTCCGCCGCTCACCGAGGAACGCCGCCGCGAACTTTGCAAACAATGCAAAGCAGAAGCAGAGAGCGCCAAGATGTCTATCCGGAATGCCCGCCGCGATGCGATTGAGGAGTTTAAGAAACTCATCAAGAACGGCTTGAGCGAGGACGTGGAGAAAGACGCAGAAGAAGAGATGCAAAAGACCCACGATAAATATATCGCGAAGGTTGATGCGCTCTATGCCGCCAAGGAAAAAGAGATTATGACGGTGTAGGCAAGTACGAAGGACGAATGTACGATGTACAAAGGATTTACGAAGGTGACAAAGGACAAAGGTCACTCATGAAATCACGTACCAAACATCGTACATCGTAAATCGTACATCGTACATAATGAGGGGATTAGTCATTAAGTCAACAGGTAGCAGTTACATCGTCCGCCTGGACGATGGTACGAGTGTGGAATGCCATATCAAAGGCAATTTCCGCATTCGTGGTATTCGTACCACCAACCCTGTGGCGGTGGGAGACTATGTAGAAGTAGAAAGTCAAAAGTCGAAAGTCGAAAGCAGTGAAGCCGGCTTCTGGATCACTGAGGTGGAACCCCGGCGCAACTATATCATCCGCCGCTCTACCAACCTCAGCAAAGAGAGCCATATCCTGGCTGCCAATATAGACCAAGTAGCGCTCATCGTGACCGTTAACCACCCTGTTACGTCCACAACCTTCATCGATCGCTTTCTCGCTACATGCGAAGCCTATCGCGTGCGCGCGCTCCTTATATTTAATAAGATTGATTTGCTCTCGGATACGGAACAGGAGCAATTGGCAGAACTCCGTTCGCTCTATGAATCAATCGGTTATGAGACCTTTGAGATGTCTGCTGTCAGCCTTCAGCCGTCAGAGATTTTGCCTCTTCTGGCAGGCAAGACTACCCTTCTCTCCGGCAATTCGGGAGTAGGCAAAAGCACGCTGCTCAATGCGCTTTTCGGCAAGGAAATCACCCGAACCGGTAAGATCTCCGACGCCCACGACAAAGGAATGCACACCACTACGTTCAGCGAAATGTATGAGTTGGATGTACGAAGGGACGATGTACGATGTACGAAGGGCTGGATTATTGATACACCGGGTATCAAAGGTTTCGGATCCGTTGACATGTCCAAAGAAGAGGTCAGCCACTATTTCCGCGAGATCTTCCGCATCAGTCGGGACTGCCGTTTTGGCAACTGTACGCATACCAACGAACCCGGCTGCGCCGTGATTGAGGCAGTAGAGCACGGCGAGATAGCCATGAGCCGGTATGAATCCTATCTCTCGCTTTTAGGCGACTGCGACGAAGCGAAATACAGATAAATCCCTAATAACAAACAATTTAATTTTCACGTTTATGAAAAGTTATTCAGAGTACCGCGCTCAGGCGCGTGAGACCTTGAATGGTCGTTGGAACGAAATGGCATTGGTAGACTTGGTTTTGTCTGCCATTGTATTGCTGTGCACCTCTCCTGCCATGTTATCCGGTCGCTTTGGAGAAGAGTTGTATTCCCTTTTCGGTTCGTGTACCCAGTTGGTACTATCGCTTCTTATCGTAGTTCCGCTGCAGTTCGCGTTCTACAATCTGCTTCTGCGCTATGCGCGTAGCGAGGAATTAGAGGGCAGTTATCTCTCTTTCTGTTTCAAAGATTTCGCTGCTAACTGGAGCAAATACGTCCTTACCGGTCTGTTAATGACCCTGGTTTTAGTCGCCCTACTTATTCCGACCTTAATGATCGGTACTATCATCCTCGGTCTGGCATATACTATCGTTCCTTTTGTTATTCGCGACAATCCGGAACTCAGTGCGCGTGAAGCACTCCGCAAGAGCCGTCTGATGATGCGCGGACACAAATGGGAAATGTTCGTGCTTCAACTCACCTTCATCGGTTGGGCCCTTCTCTGCATCTTCACATGTTTCATCGGCTTCCTCTGGTTAGAGCCGTATATAGCAACCAGTTTGGCGCATTTCTATGAGGACGTGAAAGCCGAATACGAGGCTGTAGAAGCAGCCGTAGAAGCTTAACTCCACTGCTCTAAAGTAGCAGTCAGTTCATCAAAAGTGTGTGCCTTAGACGAGGCGCGCACTTTTTGTATCTGCTCATTCACTGCCCGGTCATATGTCTCTGCCTCTACGTCACGGATGACACCCAGAGCTATCGGCAAAGCCCCCTCCGTCTCCCCCATAGAGGGGGAGAGATTGAGGTTTCTCTCCTGTCCCATGAGAGCGAGGAGTCGATGGAGTGTCGGGTCCTGCTGATGCGCGTCATGAACCAGCACACGTGGATCGTCCGCAGGCACTACTATTAGACGGAGTAACCCCTCCCCATGTTGTTCTACGGACGGCCACTGGCAGTCCGATTGAGCAGAGCTCTTCACCCTCTCAAGGGAGGGGGTATTGATTTCGAGCGCAAGACCTTTGTCATTATTCTTGCCGAAGATCATCTTCTCGCCGTGGCGTAGAATGATAGAGTGTTCTGCGCGTTGCTCACGGTCGGCTATCCATGAATGCGTTCCGTTATTGAAAATCACGCAGTTAACGAGACATTCTACGATAGACGCACCCTTGTGCTGCTGCGCGGCTACAAGACACTCCACCGTCGTCGGTACATCTACATCCAGCGTGCGGGCAAAGAATGTACCGCGTGCACCGAGTACTAACTCTGCCGGCACAAAAGGTCTCTCTACCGTACCGAACGGACTGCTCTTGCTCACAAAACCTTTCGGACTCGTCGGCGAGTACTGACCTTTGGTCAGACCATAGATGCGGTTGTTGAACAGACACACATTCAGGTCCACATTCCTGCGTATCTCGTGGATGAAATGGTTTCCGCCGATAGCGAGACAGTCGCCGTCGCCGGACATCTGCCAGACGGTCAGTTCCGGATGGCTCGTCTTCACACCCGTAGCAATGGCTCCACCGCGGCCATGAATAGTATTGAAACCGTACGTATTGAGATAATGCGGCATACGGCTGCTGCAACCGATACCGGAGATAACCGCCACTTGGTGGGTCGGAATACCTATTTGCGCCATGGCTTTCTGGAGCGCCATGCAGATAGCGTGATCGCCGCAACCCGGGCAGAAACGTACGTATTGATCGGATTTGAATTGTGATGCTTCCATGTTAATGAATAATTAATAATGAATAATTAATATTTTTCATTTTGTGATATTAGACTTAGAAGTCTTAATAATGGATATTAATAATTTTAGAATCTCGAGAGCATCTGTATGGACCTCACGAGATATTCATTATTAATTATTCATTATTAATTTGCGCGTAGCGCACGATTCTCTCTACTGCAAACGGCTGTCCCTGAATCTCGTTGTATTGCTCTATCTCCAAGTCCGGGAACTGTGCGCGCAGATATGCTGCGAACTGGCCTGTATTGAGTTCGCATACAATTATTCGCTTGTACTGCGAGAGCACTTCATGCGTATTCTTCGGCAGCGGGCATATATAATTGAATTGCGCCAGATCGCAGCCTAACTCGTTCGCCGCGGCATGCAGATGTCCTTCCGTACTCCCCCAACCGACAAGGAGCGTATCGCTCGTTTGAAGGTTTGATGGTTTGAGGGTTTGAAGGTTAGGAATGGAATTGGCTATCTGCTCTATCTTATGCTTGCGCGCCAATACCATCTGTTCGTGGTTCTCCGGGTTGGTAGAGATAGTTCCCCTCTCTGCATCACGCTCCAGACCGATGTTGCGGTGCTCATAACCTTCCATCCCCGGGTACGCCCAATAGCGCACGCCGCGTTCGTCACGCAATGCGGGATTATAGTGTCCTTTCAGTTCCTCCGGCACGCTCTGCGGCTTGATCTGAGGCAGTTCGGCTAACTTCGGAATCCGCCAGAGAGCCGTTCCGTTCGCCAGGTACGTATCGGTCATGAGGATGACCGGCGTCATGTTCTCCAGCGCAATCTTACATGCCATATATGCAAAATCAAAGCAGTTGGCGGACGAAGAAGCGGCAATCACTACCGCAGGACACTCGCCGTTTCTGCCATACAGCGCTTGCAGCAGGTCCGTTTGTTCGGTTTTGGTAGGCAGACCCGTACTCGGACCGCCGCGCTGCACGTCAATCACTACCAACGGCAACTCCGCCATCACAGCCAGACCGATCGCTTCGGATTTGAGGCTCAGACCGGGACCGGAAGTGCTGGTACATGCCAAGTCTCCGGCAAAAGCAGCTCCGATAGCCGTGCAGACACCCGCTATCTCGTCCTCCGCCTGAATGGCCATGACATTCATATCCTTGCGGGCTGCCAACTCATGCAGGATATCTGTAGCCGGCGTGATCGGGTACGACCCGAGGAACAGACGCTTGCCTGCTTTCTCTGCCGCGGCTATCAGTCCCCACGCCGTAGCTTTGTTTCCGGCGATGGAAGTATAGTGCGGCTTTGCCGTGTTTGGCGCTTCGCTGTTTAGTGCAGCAGAGCTGCTGTTTATCGCTTCGCTGTTTAGATGAATCTGATTGATGTTGAGGGCGAGGTTCTGACCGTAGTTATAGCCGTCCACCATCACTTTGGTGTTCGGAGCTACGAGCGCCGGTTTCTTCTTGAACTTCTCTTCGAGAAGGTGGGTCGCTTTCTCCATCGGTTCGTCGAACAGCCAGTAGATAAGACCGAGCGCGAACATATTCCGGCATTTGAGCACGGATTTGTTATCCATGCCGCTGTCTTTCAGCGCTTCTTTAGTAAGGGAAGTAAGCGCTAGCGGCACTATTTGTACGGTCTCGGGAATACCCAACTCTGTGAATGGATTATCTGTGTGGTACTGCGCTTTCTCCAGATCTTTGTCCGTCAGCGAATCCGTATCAACGATCACTATCGCGTGGCGATGGTATAAAGAGAAGTCATCGTCAAAATGCGCCTGCGGATGATTGAAATGCGCCCCTAAGGTACACACCTTCAGCGCAGCAGCATTCATCGCCACCACTACATCCGCTTTGTCACCCGAGGTGTAAACCTCCTGTCCTAACTCTACTTGGAAAGCACTTACGCCGCCCAATGTACCTTGCGGCGCGCGTATCTCTGCCGGGAAATCCGGCAATGTGGAAATCTCGTGGCCCATCTCCGCCGCCAACTGGGCAAACATGTTACCCGTCAGCTGCATGCCGTCGCCCGAATCTCCGCAAAATCGAACTACTACTTGTTTCACTTTTCTCGTGTTTGGTATTAAATCTGCTGCAAAGGTACTGCTTTTTTCTTAAATATGCAAGATTTTGTGATATTTTTCCGAAAAATCCGCTGCAAAAACTCGTGCTATCTTGTATATATCAAAAAAAAGCAGTAACTTTGCAACCCATAAAAAACAAGAACAATTTATTCGCCATATGAAAAAGATCTATCTCTTTTTGCTTGCACTATGTGCTTGCTTTATTCAGATGTATGCCGAAACCGTAAAAATCGGCAATCTGTATTATTCGTTGGGGACAACCACGGCACAAGTAGTTAAAGACCAGAGTTCGGACAAGTCCGTCTATTCGGCATATACGGCGGTTACTATCCCTGCGTCCGTGACCTATAACAACTACACGTATCCTGTGACGAGTATCGGGACAAGTGCGTTTGAGGGCCTGACGAACCTGCAATCTGTCACTCTGCCGACATCCGTCACCACTATCGGAACGGACGCTTTCTACGGCTGCACGAAATTAGGCTCCGTAAACTTGGAAGAAGGTCTGACGACCATCAACCTGCGTGCGTTCTCGGGCTGCAACCTGACGGAGATTACTATTCCGAGTACGGTTACATCGATTGGTAATTCCGCTTTCAAGGGCAACCCGACAACTACGATTGTCTGGAAACCGGCAGACTGCTCAATCGGTTCGGACAGCGAGGCACCGTTCTATAGCACCAATTCGCAAGTGACATCGTTCACCTTTGCGAACGGCGTAGAGGTTGTGCCGGCATATATCTGCAAGAACATGAGCCTGTTGGATACAATCGTGCTTCCGGCTTCGGTCAGCAGACTTGGACAGAGCGCTTTCATGAATTGCACGAACCTCAAATCCATTAACTTGCCTGCAACGCAAAAGACCCTGCCGACCAGTTTTCTGGAGGGCTGCTCGTCGTTGGAGTCCATTGAACTACCTGCGACTTTGACTACTATTAACACAGATGCATTTTACGGTTGCACGAAATTAGGCAGCGTGAACTTGGAAGAAGGATTGACAAGCATCGGTCTGCGTGCGTTCTCGGGCTGCAACTTGACGGAGATTACTATTCCGAGTACGGTTACCTCTATCGGCAATGCCGCCTTCAAGGGCAACCCGACAACTACGATTGTCTGGAAACCGGCAGACTGCTCTATCGGTTCAGACAGCGAGGCACCGTTCTATAGCACCAATTCGCAAGTCACTTCTTTCACTTTTGCAGACGGCGTAGAGGTAGTGCCGGCATATATCTGCAAGAACATGAGCCTGTTGGATACAATCGTGCTTCCGGCTTCGGTCAACAGACTGGGTCAGTATGCTTTCATGAATTGCACGAACCTCAAATCCATTAACTTGCCTGCAACGCAAAAGACACTGCCTGTCAGTTTCTTGGAGGGCTGTACCTCGTTGGAGTCCATTGAATTACCAGCGACCTTGACTACCATTAGCACAGATGCATTTTACGGCTGCACGAAATTAGGCAGCGTGAACTTGGAAGAAGGATTGACGAGTATCGGTCTGCGTGCGTTCTCGGGCTGCAACCTGACGGAGATTACTATTCCGAGTACGGTTACCTCTATCGGCAATGCCGCTTTCAAGGGCAACCCGACGACCACTATTGTATGGAAACCGAAAAACTGCTCTATCGGCTCGGACAGCGAGGCACCGTTCTATAATTCGAATTCGCAAGTGACGTCGTTCACGTTCGGCGATAGCGTGCAAGTGATTCCTGCATACTTGTGCAAGTACATGAAGATAGAAACTATCGCTATTCCGGCTACCGTGACCGGCATCGGACAAAGCGCTTTCATGTATTGCACGAACCTGAAGCGTTTTGAGTTTCCGCAGGGTATTAAGACCGTGGCAACCAGCGTGTTAGAAGGCTGTACGGCATTGGAGGAAGTGGTTATTCCATCCTCTGTGACAACCATCAATCAGGACGCGTTCTATAACTGCTCTGCCTTGCAGGCTATTCACAACTATGCATATACGCCGCAGACGATCACCGAGCGCACGGTAAATAACGTCAACAAACAGACCTGTATTCTTTACGTGCCGATGGACTACATCGACCTCTATCAAGCCAAGGCGGTCTGGTGCGATTTCATCAATATAATAGGTGTGGCAACCGATCTGCAGTTTGAGGAACAGACGGTGCAAGTAAGTTATCTGAAACAAGACGAATCGCTTCATTACATGGAGGCGCAGAAATGGCAAGTGCCGCACGCTCCGCGTATTGAGGGTTTCACGTTCCTCAAATGGCAAGTGCTGCCCGGCGATTTGGCGGAGGGTATTATGCTGCAAGCCGTCTATGAAGCCAACAACCCGACGGAGGCTCCGGCTGTTTATACGAATCCCGCCAACCCTGCGCAGAAACTGATCAGGAACGGGAATGTGTATATTCTGAGCGGCGAGAAGGTTTATACAGTTACGGGGCAAGAGCTGAAATAAGCGTGCGAGGGATGATACGGCACATGATTTACCAGAAAATTATAGTAAAAATCTCTCTCCTCTTGCATAAATGCGAAAATTTTCGTATCTTTGCAGCCGATTTACTTTGGATAATTAGGACCTAATGGATAAGATACGTAATTTTTGCATCATTGCGCATATCGATCACGGCAAATCGACCCTCGCCGACCGAATGCTGGAAATAACCCAGACTGTCGATGTACGGCAGATGGAGAACCAGGTGCTGGACGACATGGATCTGGAGAAAGAGCGCGGCATTACTATCAAGTCGCACGCTATTCAGATGGATTACAAGGGTTATACCCTCAACCTGATTGACACTCCGGGGCACGTGGACTTCAGTTATGAGGTCTCGCGGTCCATCGCAGCGTGCGAAGGCGCTGTGCTCGTAGTCGATGCCACGCAGGGCGTGCAGGCGCAGACCATCTCCAACCTCTATATGGCGATTGAGCATGATCTGGAAATCATCCCCGTGCTCAACAAATGCGACATGGACAACGCCATGCCCGAACGCGTGGAGGACGAGATAGTGGATCTCTTGGGCTGCAAGCGCGAGGAGATTTTGCGCTGCTCCGCCAAGACCGGCGAAGGTGTGCCGGAGATTCTAGACGCTATCGTAGAGCGTATTCCGGCGCCGAAAGGCGACCCGAACGCCCCATTACAATGCCTTGTCTTCGACTCCGTTTTCAACTCCTTCCGCGGTATCATCGCTTATTTCAAGGTGGTGAACGGCACCATGCACACCGGCGACCAGGTGCGGTTCGTCAACACCGGCAAGGAGTATGACGCGGACGAGATAGGTATTCTCAAACTCGACATGTCCCCGCGCAAGGAGATTTCCGCCGGCAACGTGGGATATATCATCTCCGGTATCAAGACTTCGACGGAAGTGAAAGTGGGCGACACCATCACCCATGTAGCGCGGCCTTGCGACAAAGCCATTGACGGTTTCGAGGAAGCCAAACCGATGGTCTTCGCAGGTGTCTATCCTATTGAGAGCGAGGACTATGAGGACCTGCGCGCGTCCCTTGAGAAACTGCAACTGAATGACGCGAGTCTTACTTTCCAACCGGAGAGTTCTATGGCGTTGGGCTTCGGCTTCCGCTGCGGGTTCCTCGGACTGCTGCACATGGAGATTGTGCAGGAGCGGCTCGACCGCGAGTTTGACATGGACGTCATCACCACCGTGCCTAACGTAAGTTACAACGTCTATACCAAAGACGGCGGCATGGTAGAGGTACACAACCCTGCCGGCATGCCCGACCTCACGGAGATAGACCGCATCGAGGAGCCGTATATCCGCGCATCGGTCATCACCACGGCGGATTATATAGGACCTATCATGACCCTCTGCCTCGGCAAACGCGGCGAACTGGTCAAACAGGAATATATCTCCGGCAACCGAATGGAACTGCTCTTCGACATGCCGCTGGGCGAGATTGTCATTGATTTCTACGACAAACTCAAATCCATCTCCAAGGGCTATGCGTCCTTCGACTGGCACATGAACGGTTTCCGCCCCTCCAACCTCGTCAAACTGGATATATTGCTCAACGGCGAGCAGGTCGATGCGCTCTCTACCCTCACCCACCGGGACAACGCCGTAGATTTCGGACGCCGCATGTGCGAGAAACTCAAAGAGCTGCTGCCACGGCAACAGTTTGATATTGCTATTCAGGCGGCTATCGGCGCGAAGATCATCGCCCGTGAGACGGTCAAACAGGTACGCAAGGATGTCCTCGCCAAGTGTTACGGCGGTGACGTGAGCCGCAAGCGCAAACTACTGGAGAAACAGAAACGAGGCAAGAAGCGAATGAAGCAGATCGGCAACGTCGAAGTGCCCCAGAAAGCCTTCCTCGCCGTCCTCAAGCTGGATTAAACCCACGAAATCTGCATCACAAGTGCAGATTTTTTTTGCCCCCCGGACACCGGAATGCTGTATAAAAATTATAGATTTTGTGCAATAAATTCACTGTACTGCATAAAAAAGTATATTTTTTGTGCAATAAACTTGCATAATTGAATAAAAAGTAGTACCTTTGCCGCAAAATTTGGGAAAAGATGAAAACAATACTCCTTTCACAACGCAAAGAGCGTGATGATTTATTGGCGCAAAGTTACATCAGTCGTCATACAATGCTCAACACGGATGAACTGCTTAATAGCCACCTCATCAAGTTAATAACAGGTCCACGGCGTGTGGGTAAGTCCACACAAGCATTGCTTATGCTTCGTAATAAGAACTTTGCATATCTTAATTTTGACAAACAGGAACTGCTGGACAACTGGAATGCCGATCTGGTAATGCGTTTATTGGACGAAGTATATCCTAACTACGACTATTTGCTGCTGGACGAGGTGCAAAATCTGCCACATTGGGATGTTTGGGTGACCGAGCTTTTCCGGCAGGGGAAGAATATGATTATTACCGGCAGTAATGCCAACATGCTTTCAAGCGAGATGGCAACCGTGCTTACCGGTAAGTATCTGCCGATAGAGATGTTGCCCTTCAGTTTGACGGAGTTCTTTGAATGGCACCATCTGGACCGAAAAGCTATCTTGCCGGAGCAGCGCACTGAAGCCGCTGTTTTGAAAGATGATTATCTGCGTTTAGGTGGTTATCCGGAGACAGTTGCTGCTCGTTCTTTGGCGACAAGCTACCTCAGCACGCTCTTTGATTCAATCATTTGGAAAGATGTAGTAAAACGTCATAAAATCCGCAAGACAGAGGATATCAATAACATGGCGTTATATCTGCTGACAAATTTCTGCAATCAATTAAGCGCAAACGATATAGCCGATGCTCTGAATATTAAAAGTGTGAATACTACACAGAAGTTCATGGGCTATCTTCATGAGCCTTTCCTCTTTTATTATTTGCCGCGCTATAACAACAAACTCAAACTGATGACCAAAGCTCCGCGTAAGATATATGTAGTTGACAATGGTTTTGTAGCCGCAAAGGCATTCTCCACAAGCGATAACTTAGGACGGTTATTGGAAAACCAAGTCTTTGTTAACCTTTTGCGCAAAGGTTATGACTCGGAAAAAACGATGTTCTACTACCGCACACGTAACGACAAAGAGATTGATTTCGTCCTGCGTGAGAATAACCATGTGAAGCAATTGGTTCAAGTCAGTTACGAGATGATGTCGGAGAAGACCATACGCCGCGAATGTAGCGCGCTAAAAGAAGCGGCTCAGGAGTTGCATTGCAACGATTTGTATGTGCTGACATACAATGAAACACGAACTCTGGACTGGGAAGGTTGTACAATCCATGTGTTACCCGCAACGGAATGGTTTAAATAATAAAATCCTCATCCAAAGGTTACTTTTTGCAGCTGTTCCTTTGAAGATCGGTTTATATTATTTTCTCAATTTAATTTAAAATTGTACTCAAATTTGCGTATGTCAGAAAAAAGTTGTACCTTTGCAAGTGGAATAAGTGTACACCTATGTCATATCTTGAAAAATCTAATATTAATTCCATGACAGACCGCGAAATAGTAGCGGCATTATTAGCACGTGATCGAGCATTAACAGAGGCATATTTCTATCGTAAATGCTATCCTCTTTTCAAGGCATGTTTTGATAAGTACTACACGGATTGCGAAAACTGCATAGAATTTATCAATGAGATTTATTTATATCTCATGTTACCGAATCCGGCAACTCAGCGTTCGTACATGCAGAATTTCTCCTTTCGCTGTTCACTCACGAATTGGCTTAAGATTGTCGCGCATTCCTATTGCCATCAACTTTTCAAGAAAAAAGGTGAATTTTTTGAAGATTCTTTGGATGATGGTGATAGATTTACCCAGATTGCTGACTCTCTACCTGAAAATGGAATTTTTGACCGCAGTGATTTGGAGTTAGTGTTGCAGATGATGCCGAACGTTAGATACTGCGAATTAATCCGTATCAAGTATCTCGAAGGGTGCTCGAACGAAGAAACAGCAGAACGACTCGGAATGACGATGGATAATTTCTACAACAAGCATTTGTTAGCGAAAAAACAATTTATTACTGCGTTAAAGAAGGAGGGTTTAGTATGAGCAAAATGAACATCACACCGGAAGTAGCAGAATTGATGGGGGCTTACATGGAAGGCAAGACTCTCTCTGACCAAGAGCAAGAGATTGTTAATTCCGTTATGAGCCAACCGGGATTCGATAGTATTTTGTCCGATGTAGCCTCTTTGCCCATCGCAGATAACGACACATTTCCCGTGGGAGACGAACTCCTTGCCGGTGAAATGGCGATGGATTTTATGGACAACCATTATTTTAACGCTGATATGCATACAGATTCTATCATTGGCGATGTGACTCCTTTCCCAGACATGTCAAGTCACGATGTCATCCAACACCAAAGCGATACTTGCGCCATCAAGTCGCAGCAGATTATCTTGCATTCTTTCGGAATGGACATTCCTGAGGAGATACTTACTGCAGAGGCTACCGGCAAAGGATATTATGTGCCGGGACAAGGAAGCACCCCTTCCCTTGTAGGAATGCTGTTAGAAGATCATGGTGTCGGCACACATACCAAATATCACGCCACGGTCTATGACTTAGCAGCCGAATTGGCACAAGGGCACAAAGTAATCGTAGGCGTAGATGCCGATGAATTATGGAGACCTTCATTTTTCAATGATCTCTTCGGCGAGCAAGCCAATCACGCTCTCATAGTAACCGGTATTGATACAACTAACCCCAACGACATCCGCGTCCTTATCACTGATCCTGGAACAGGAGACGTGGCTCGTTCATATCCGATGGCGCAATTCCTTGATGCATGGCATGATTCTTCATGCATGATGGTCGCAACCGACATGGCACCGCAAGTTTCGTACGCCGGCGTGATGGTTAATCCGGAGATGATTAACTTTGACTATGCTTCTGGTCATATTCCTTACATTGCCAACATCCCTTACGATATATTCACGGATAATATGCTACCGCGTTTTGATGACTATTTTGATCATCAACTGACCGATTTGCATTCGCCGTTGAATTACCAGCATCTCTTTGATCACATGGATGATGCATACGACAATTTTGACCATCATTTTGCATCCAATGACATGGATAGTGATAACTTGGATTTAGATGGAATGAATGATTTATTTAGCCCTTTATTCTTTTAAGATATGAAGTATTCGGAAATTGAACAACAGACCTATTCGGTAAGGCGCCTTTTACAAGACATCTATGCGAAAATCTCTCAACACGGCACAAACGCATTGCTTCCTTCTCCTGATGCTTCCGTACGTGCAGCTGGAAGTTTGATTCATCAGGAGCAGTATGATGTTGTAGTATGCGGTGAGGTTAAGAAAGGTAAATCGTCCTTTATCAACGCGCTCATGGGCGAGGAGATTCTGCCAACCAACACGCAAGTAGCCACATCGCAAGTATGCCGAATCATCAATAGTAACAAAGAGGAATATAATCTCGTCTTCACAGATGGAACACGCCAACAGATTTCGCGGAAGGAGTTGTCGCGTTATGGATCGCAGGTAGATGCAGATATGTACGGAGAACCTATCTTCCGCAATCACCAGTTGGACTATATTGAGGTTAAACATCCACTACCCAATCTGCCAAAATCAATAGCATTGGTGGATACTCCGGGTATTGGAGCAGTATATGCAGCCCACGAGCAGATAACGCGTAACTATCTCAAGAAAGCCGCTGCTGTTATTTTCATTATTGATCCGAAGAATCCTATCGTCAAAGCAGAACAAGAGTTTATCGCCAACGCCCTAAAAGTCACCAAGCAGATAATGTTTGTGATGACCAAGATGGACAACTACGATGAAGGTGTTATCCAGACTATGATTAGCCGCGATATGGAGATCCTTGCTCCTTTGGCTTCGCAGACGGCTACACGCAAGATAGATATTTTGCCCATCTCCAGTACGCTTTTGTTTGATGCTACGAAAGAGAAAGATGAACTGCTCTTGGAGATGAGTCGCTTCGAGGATATCAAGGAGGCATTACTCAAGATGATTTACAACACCATTGGCTTTGAAATCAACGCACAGGTATACAATGCCTTGAATAACTATAATAGTCGTGCTATGCAAGCCCTTGCGGAGTTACATACAGCTGTAACTTCTCAGCCTTCTGTCGCTCAGGAGATGGCAGACAAGAAATTTGCTAAACAACAGGAGTTTATGCGTGATTGGGGGACAAACGGAATCAAGATTCGTGAGATCAATGATGCCATCAAGCAACCTATTAGAGGCTTAGAGAACGAAGCGCGTAGTCTCTTTAGCCAAACGCATCATATATACAAGAACATGGCTGCTGAAATTGACAATCTTTCTTCGCTTGATGCAGCAAAAAGCCTATCATCTAATATGGGAGCACGGCTTTCTGATTCTTATGGTAAGGCTTGGAAAGATATGGTGGAGAATTGTGCCGAACAAATAGAATCTGTACTAGCAGTATACAACGCTCATCTGTATGGTATTGCAGAAACCGGTTCTTATGTCGCCGTTGAAAGTTTCCAAATGAAGACCAAGACTCTTGCAGAGCGAATCTCTTCCGGCAGAAATAGTTATTTTTCCGGAGCCTTTATTACGACTGCTCTTGCATTGCCACTAACTTTCTTTATAGCCGCGCCGTTAGCCTTAGGTATAGCAGCTTTGTTTGGAATAGGAGCTGGAGTTGTTACTCATCGTGACTCGGAACTTAAACAATACAAGATACAACTAAAAGAGCATCTTAATAAAACGTTCTCGCAGATTCACGATGAGTTCCTCGTAAAACCACAGTCAGATGGCTTAACTCGTTTGCAAGAAGCTGAAGAAGATTTGCAAAACAATGCGCAAAAAGCGATGGGGCAAATCTATGAGCAGCATAAAGAAAACAATGAGCGTCAATTGCACTTAATTGAAGAACAAATCCAAGCAGATGCCGAGAAACGCAAACGGAAACAGACAGAGATAACGCAGCTGCAACAGCAATGGAAACCCATTGTAACCGGCTTGCAGCAAGCAAAAGCCATCTTATCGCAATTAGAACAAAATAAAGCATTATGAGTGTTACCATCGGAATAGATTTCGGAACAAGTTTTTGTTCTGCTTCGTGGATCAATCCCAATACCGGGAAACCCGAGGCAATACGGTTCAAGGATACCGGAAGCGAGAAATTGCCTTCCGTTATTGCTTTCTCTAATTCAGGGAAAGCTTTTGTCGGCAGTGGACCATATACGCAATTGGAGAATTTATCCATTGATGCTTCTTTATCCGAAGAAGAACGAGAAATGCAGTTGTGCAATTTCTTCACAAGCATCAAAACACATATCCACCAGGGACAAATATGGAGACGTCCTGAGAAATCGTACTCAGATGCAGACTTGATTGCTATAATTCTCAAGAAGATCAAAGATGAAGTAGAAATCTCTGTGCCTTTAGAGGGTAAGATAGACCAAGTAGTTCTGACACATCCTGTTGAGTTCGAGGAATGGAAGAAAGAGATATTAAAACATGCAGCCGCTTTGGCTGGGTTTAAGAAAGTAAAACTATTAGAAGAACCCAATGCCGCAGCCATCTATGCGTTAAAAGCAAAACTCATTCCTGCTACTTGCAAAGGTCTTCTGGTATATGACTTTGGCGCAGGTACGTTTGATGTGACTTATCTTCAAATTGATTCTGATGGTCAACCGCACATGCCGGTACTACCTCAAGGAGATGCACATTGTGGCGGAGACGATATAGATAAAGCACTTTATGACGATTGGAACAAATACACTAAAGCAACCAAAAATCGTGAGGTATCAGCAAATCCTAATGAACTGGATATCGCATTTATGTATCGTTGCCGTCGTCTAAAAGAGCAATTGAGTAAAGGCTTTATAAGCGATGAGATCAGCGAGTACATTCCGGGTATTGGTCGTATTCGTCGCCCATTCAATGAAAAAGACTTCAATCGCATCGTAGAGCCGATTGTGGAGAGAACTATCGCCAAAGTGAAAGTTGTTCTCGATGAAATTAAGCAAAACAATCTTCCCATCACTCACGCTGTACTTATTGGTGGTAGTTCCAATTTACCATTAGTTAAAACCAAGATGCAGAGCATCCTTGGTAATAGTGTCAAACTAATCACCACCGGCAATTATGACATCGCCGTTGCTGTCGGTGCCATGTATTCGGTAGATATTGTTATTAAACCGAAGAAAGAAGAGCCCAAAGAGTGCTATTGTATCTATTGTGGACACAAGATACTGACCTCTCACAAAGTATGTATGTATTGTGGCAAACCTAATTATTCCTATAAGCCATGAACCCCATAGAAGAGCGAACGCTGGACATATTAAACCGCAGTACGGATATCATCCGCGACTTGCCAAACTCCACCCTATGGCTGGATCAAATCAATACGCTTAAATCCAAAGTGCACACCAAATGCACCTTAGCGGTTGGTGGTCGTGTCAAAGCGGGTAAGAGTACATTCATCAACACACTACTTGGCGAGAAATTGGCATTAGTTGGTACTTCTGAGACGACAGCCACTATCAACTACTTCGTTTATGGCAAACCGGCTGATCCTAAAAAACCAGTAAAAGTCGTTTATAAAGATGGTCGGGAAGTGTACGAAAGCCAAGCGTTTATGGATACCTTTCAAGGAAATGATGCACGTACTATGGCACTCAGCAAAGGTATCCTCTATTTTGAGCGAGCATTAGAGAACCCCATCCTTAAAGAAATAGACCTTGTTGATACTCCGGGTACAGGAGCCGTAGTAGATGAACATCAAGGAGCCGCAGAGAGTGCGTTTGGTATCAAAGACCTGCAAGAACTTCGCAAGGAACATAGCGAACAAACGCAAGACTTAGTCAAAAAAGCTGATGCAGTAATCTACCTGGTTGGCGCAGTGGCGAATCAAGACAACAAACAATTCCTTGATAATTTCCAACAAGCTTGCGATGGGGCTTCTGCGTTAAATGCAATCGGCATCATTTCCCGTATTGACGAGGAAGAAGCAACCTTGTACAACAGTCAAAGCCAAGCGGAGTATGTAGCCGATAGTCTGAAAGAGCAATTAAGTGGTGTCATGCCGGTATCTGCGGCATTATATGAGGCAGTACAAAAACATTCTGCACATTTCGGTCAATGGCGTTCACAACTTCAAACGATTCCGCAAGATATATTTGATGCCTATCTGTCTAAGATGCAAGATGCATGGGATGGTAAGTATGATTCTGCTCTTGTTAAGAAATGCCCAAATTTATTGGATATCTCTATTCGTCGTCAAATGAAAGGAGATATTCCTTGGAGTGTATTTCGGGCAATTATCAAAACCTTGTATAAAGCTGAGTCAGCAGATAAGGCAACGCAAGAACTCCTTCAACTATCCAATTTTGACAAAGTGAGAGATATTCTTAAGAATCAGTTCTTCGCACGTGCTAAAGCCATCAAATGTACCGTGCTGCTTTCACAACTGAATAAGATTCTGTTGCTCATCCGCAATGACGCACTCTATACTCTTCAACGCTCTGCAAAGAAGTCAGAGGAATGGATTAAACTCATAGATAAAAATATTCGTCCGAATGACGCTTCGTCAGCTGCCGAACTGACAGCATTTATCCGAAGTAACATCAAGTCCTCAGCAGAGATTGAGCGGATCGAAAAAGCGATTATGACTCAATTGGTCCTTCCGTTGGAACAATTGATGATTGAGATTGAACAAACGAACACGGATTATAAGATGCTGCAAGTAGTCCTCCGAATGAAAGATGCATTTGGTACGTACTACGAGGAACTATGCAACCTCTTTGGCATGTATGGCTCTAAGCCGCAACTGTCCGATGAACAAAAGATGAATCGTCAGATGTTCTGGCAGAGCAAATCAATGCGCTATGCAGATCCGCAAATGCAAGAAGTGGCATCCTACGCAGCCGGTACGTATGGAAAATTATAACAGACTATGAGCAAAAATAACGAATACAACGGTAAATTATGCACATCTCCGCGCTATCGGAGAATACAAGCATCATCTCCAGATGAGTTTGTTGTCTTGTGCCGCAAATTAGCAGAGTTGGTAAAGATGTATGACCAAATGGCAAAACAAATGCCGGAAGGAGAAATAAGAGACTTAGCGGAAGATTTCTCTGAACAAATCATTACAACGCTCAGCCTCACCAAGGGTTGCTCGCCTATCATCAACGAACCCGTTTTCAACTCTCGTCGTCACACCCCTGTTCCGTTCTCTATGGTTGAGGATGGCACACCTATCCAATCTTTCGTCAGAATGGGGATTGCCATAGGTAGGCAAGTAATCATTCCGGCAAAAGTCATAGTAAATTAAAATAATTCTCAATCATGAAATATTGTACCAAATGTGGGGAAAAGAACCCCGATGAAGCCAAGTTCTGCTCTAAGTGTGGTTATCCGTTCACTATGGAGGATAGCATGATTTCAAAAGAGACAAAGGGAATCGGAGAGTATCCTAAATATGCGACTATCATATTTGGAGTTCTCATTGCTATTTATGTATTTATGGCGATTAGTTTTACAATAGTATGTCCAGAAGCATATAGTGATTACAAGGCAGCTGCCAGGAATTTGAATGCGTCTGTATATAGTTATGAGATGGTATACGATGCAATGCTGACATATACAATCGGAGCCTTTATTTCCGGCATCTTACTTGGCTGCCTATGGTATAACAAGAAAAGAGTGACTTTCTACATATATATTGCGGCAACAATTATTGCAAATATAATCGCAATTATCTTTGCTTTAAATGGTATCTTCCAAACGGTAGCAGCTGGTTCATTATACCCATTAGGCGTATTGATTGTTACGATTATTTGCCTTTTTATAAAAGTCAAAGGTCGTTCCGTCTATGAGTTGTTACAATAACATGTATGTATCAAAAACAGAGGCTATGACATGACAAAACAAGATGAATTTGATAGTATTGAGCAATTGATCAAATCGTCTGATATAGAAAGTGTAATATTAGGTTATAATATGATTGCTACTAATGAGTTTTTTGTCGAAGTAAGACAATTATATGAATCTGAATGCAACAACTTACCTGATGGATTTAATAGATTCCGCTTGGTATGCGATTTTGTAAAACAAAATACTCGTGATAATGCCCAAATGAGAAAAAGTCCGCCACAATTCATCAAATCTATTTACAGACCAGCCTCTCTTTTGGTTTTATCAAAGATGCGGTTGATATATGATCAAACCGCGAAAGATGAAAAAATAGTTTCTACAAGATAATATATATGGCATATATTGATAAATATGGAGTAGAGTTCTCCGATGACCATAGGACCTTAGTGCGTTGCCCAAAAGATTTCAAGGGAACGTATATTATCCCCAATAGCGTACAGCGAATCGGAGAAAAAGCTTTCAACGGATGCAATGGAATAGTCACAATAATCATCCCTGATAGTGTCAATGATATAGGGAATGCTGCATTTTATTATTGTAGCAGTCTTATTTCTATAGCTATTGGTAACAATGTAGTGCGTATCGGTGAACAGGCGTTTGGCTTTTGTTGTGCATTAACTTCTATTGTCATTCCCGATAGTGTGACATGTATAGAGAAATTGGCATTTGATTCTTGCAGCAATATGAAAGTGGCCACTATAGGTAGCGGTGTCACAAATATCGGAATGGGGGCATTCTGGGAATGTGTTAACTTGACATCTATTACGATTAGTAATGGCATGACTTGTGTTGAGGATTGCGTTTTCCATGGTTGTACAAGTCTTACAAATATTGCCATTATGGGAAGAGGTTCCCTTGCTGAAAGATTAAAAGAAATACTCCCTGATTCTGTCAAAATAAAAGTCAGTGAAACAAAGTTAGTATGCCCACATTGCGGATGTGAAGACATCCCTTCTAGTGCTTTCTTCTGTCCAGAATGTGGAACAAAATTAAGATAGAATGCTTTTATGGACGAAATCGAGAGAATAGTATCATTATATCATGGAAATGGCACTTGGCGGGGGTATTCTAATATATTGGACGCTATTGCATACGAAATGGTCCATATGCATTTATCCCAAGCAGATGTAATTGATGCTATTTATAGAGGTTTGCTGAATAGCCAATATTTACAAGGACAAAATGTTAGAAATACATATTGTAGATGCTTGGCAAATGCAGCATGGAGATGTATCGAAAGGAGGTTATAAAATGATTTTACCTGCTAATACATATTTATATCGCTATTGTGTTGGTGTCGAACCACCACAAGAGTGGAGCGCCGACTTTGAGAATCCAGAATATTCAAATCTTCCCAGTGGGAAGAAAAATCAGATAGGTGCATTCTTCTTTTATACAAATGAAGAAACCGCCAGAAATGTAGCCGGTTGCGCACTCGCAAATTATGGACAAAAATATAGTATTAACTATTATACTATAACATCGTGCCAAACAACGAGAGATTTGAATCTTTTAGATTTAAGAGGGAATTTGAAACCATATGTGTTTTTAGAGGAACTATATAACCAAGGCATTGACATTTTAACTGACGATTTCGTGAATTATTTTAAAGGAGGACAATTGTTCTCTATACAAAGAGATAATTTCATGCAACTTGTTAATCAAATTGCCCCATTTTCACAGGAGAACCCTCATTGGCATCAAAATTGTCAATTAGCCGGAGAACTATGGATGTTCTTTTCCTGTGGTAATAATGATCATATATTAGGGCAGTTAGTTACTGATTTCGCAAATGGCAGAGCTTTTAAACAGATTCTCCAAAGTAAAATGTTTGATGGTTATATTTTCAATGAAGAGAAGGATTGTCCAACAATATGTATTTTCGATTCTTCTAATCTGTCCAGCCCAAATCACATTGAAATAAATTAAGATAACATATGAAAACCTGTCCAAAGTGTAATTCTCAAATTGAGGATAATGCAAAGTTTTGTAATCAATGTGGAGCACCTATAATTGAGGCAGTAAATTGTTCTCATTGCGGAGCAAGTATTCCGCAAGATGCTTTATTTTGTCCAGTGTGCGGAAATAAGATAAAGAATAAACCTATCGAAGGAAGGCAAATTCGAGTCGTTGTAGAAAAAAAATCATTACTGTTCGGTCCCGATATTCAGATTGTGAATGAAAATAATGTCATATTAGCAGAGTTAAAACTCAATGGTGACGAAACAACGATAAATATTCCAGAGGGAATAAGTACGCTGACCGCTCGATGTGGTAGGAATGCATCACGACCTATTATAATACCAAGTGATTTCTCTGGATATATACTTATTAAGTTCAATAGATTCTGGGGACGTTGGTATGGTGAATTACATCAATAAATGAAAATATGTCGATGTCACGTTTATAGCAAAAAGAACGAAACTATTGAAAATTTATGAAAATTTGTCCAAAATGTAAAACAGCCGACATACCCGATGAGGCTAAGTTCTGTCCGAATTGCGGAACCATGCTCCAAAAGAAAGAACCGATTAAGAGAATGACCATCTCTGAATGTCGTCTTGTGCCCAATGTCATAAAGAAAGGGGAACAGTGCAGATTGGTATGGAGAGGAGAGAATGTGTCTTCGATTATAGTAGATGACAAGCCATATCAGATATATGAGGAAATTATTCTTCGCCCCAATCAAAGCCACACATACAATATCGCTTTTGTTGACAGAGGAGGTTATGTTAATGGCAAGGTTATTCGTGAACAATTAAATGTAATTGTAAAAAGTCCGTACCTTTTTGATGGCAAAGGACAGCCAAGCGAGATAAAAGGAAAGTTGATCGTTGACATCCGTCAATGTAAACGTATAAAGGGACTTGGATGGGATGGCGAATATGAATTTCAGGGGGAAATGCCAATTGGATATGATGGATTCTATGCAATATTTGATATGTCTTACTCTGTTCAAATTCTTGTAGAGAATGGGGAACTCAACACTATCTTTTTAGTATGGAGAGATTATACGTTTAAACTTTGGAGAGGAGAAAAACGCGAAGCGTATAGGAAAGATATAGGAATAATATTCAGCGACTATGTGACACAATATCGATACAAAGAAGTAATTTTTAGCGCCATATATTGTAATGGAGAGTTATTGCATTCTGTAAAGAATCATAAAGCAGGGGATGAGAATATAGGTTTATTGCTCGACAAACTCAAAGAAACGTACTCCCAAGAGGTTTATAATTTCTTCGGCATTTCTTTTGCGCAGTTGATGGAAAATGTCGAAGATTATGCAGAGTACGAAGAGGAGTATGATAAAGACTAAGTGAAAAAGAAATGGCTAAAAGCCGTCGCCTTTAGCCATTATGCATTTGAATTAAAGACATCTCGCAAACTTAAATGCACAAATGGTGAGCGGTGTCCTTTAAACCAATTAGTGGTTTCTGTTTCTACTATGTAGCATAGCGTCTATGCCCTTAATAAGGTAGTATGCACAGACCTAAGCTAATACGGTAGAAAGAAATTCAATGAAACTCATATCATTACCTTTCTTTTAAGATTGAACATGTTCGGAATCTTTAACGTCCCCCTCCAGGACGATTGCCATGACAACAAAATAGCACAACAAAAATTGTACCATATGAAAACGTGTCCAAAATGTAAAACAACCAAAATTCCAGCCGAGGCTAATTTCTGCCCTACATGTGGACAGCAACTTGTTAACGGAGAGGTTAAACTTATTCGTTATGAGGAGAGAGAGAAATTTATATACCTAACTAATTACACGGATGTTTTATTTGATGTTACGTTGACTCGCGTAAGCAGGGAGTGGCTATACCCTCGGAAAACAATACAATTACCAAATATTTTATATAAAAATATTACTGCCAAAGCATCTTCATGCAATAGTATAAAAACAAGTTTGAAGATTGAAGAGCACACCCCATCTCATTTAAAACTTGTATTTGCTAATGATAAATTCGTGATGGTGGAGGATGACTAACAATAAAAATGCTTTATAACTGATAGATTCAGATACTCTCTAACTCTCTAATAGTAAAAGCGCTATTGGAGAGTTTTTTTATTGCCATTAAGCCAACAATATATCATATCATTAAAAGTTGCGCACGACACGAATCAGTGTAACAAATTATGTATGCTTTAATTACTGGACTGATCGCTTTTACTTTGTGGTACATCATTTGGGGAAGAAAGGGGGAATAGTATGTTACTCGCAATTTTTATCTTCATCGTCTGTGGCATCATCATTATGAAAGTGATTGACTCATTTACTAAATAAGTTAGATTTCCCCGAAATCCAACGCGGAGAGATAATATTAAACCCTATCAAAATTTGACAAAATAATACTGTAATTTACTTATGTTAGAAAAATGTTATACCTTTGCACTTACCGTAGTGCTTGTGTTTGCCCTCGCTTCATGCGGCAAACCGAAGTTAAAAAGTAATCCCGATGGGGCAGATAGTATTGCGATAGTAACTGAAAAAGAGGCAAAAAGCAGCTCTGAAAAATCTGCGTTCCCGCAAGTAACTGCGTTCACCGATTACGTCTATAATGGTTTTCATGTCTTTACATTCTCGGATACGATTGGGATTCTGCAACAGTTAGATATAGAGTTCCCGACAGGCATGAAGGATAAAAAAGTATTGGCAAAGATTCAGGAACAACTGATAGACACCATACTGCACGCGCACTATCAAATTACGCAATTGGATGAAGCGATGGCAAAATACTGGCGTATCGAGCCGAATGATATTGAACTCAAGTCGGTATATCCGCTTATTGTTCCAAATGATTCGGATGAGTATTTTAATTACGGCGGAGTACAGAGTAGGCAATTTGAGCATCTTTGTGGCAGAACATCGTACAATCAAAATGGCTTGTACATAATGCGACACCACTACACTTGGTATGGCGGCGGTTTTCATCATTTTCCGGACACACAATACTTCGCCTTCGATACCCGAACTGGTGAGATGGTACATTTCATGGATATATTTAGTGAAGATTACGAAGATACCGAAAGGCAGATGATCTACGACATCTCTTATTACGTCCACAGAGCACTTTTGGACAAATACCCTGAAATCTCATTACAAAATTGGATTCAGGCGTCGTTTACCATCACATCTACCTCACTTGTATTGCATTATACCCATTATACTTTAGGTGGTTGGGCGGTTGGCGAGCAAGAGGTTGAGATTCCTCTTGAGACAGCCAAGTTATTCCTTAACGCAAAATGGAAACATCTGATTCAATAATAAAAACAACAAACTATATGAAACACCAAATTCTTTCCATTTTGTTACTTTGCGGCACGATGAGTTTTGCCGCTACTCCGCAACAATACGAGGTTGCGATTGATGATTCTTTACAGCATATTGTATCGTGGCAAATGCAGTATAGCCTAAGACATCTTTCTCCGGAATGGGGATGCGCTATTCTGATGAACAAAGATCATCAAGTCGTGGCGCTCTATGACACAGATTCTCTTGGCAGGAATGCTTATCAACCTATTGAGATTGGCTCAATCATCGAACCTTTCAGCGTGATGGCTGCGTTGCGAACTGGTCGTGTTTCCGAACATAATCAATTCCCGCTCTCCAAAGCCGGTTATCGTGACAATGCCGGTTATACGTGGCACGACCGTCATCCCATCGACACAGTCCTTGACGTTCCTTCCGTCATTGCCGTTTCCAGTCGAAGCGGTATCTGCCAAATCATGGAAAAAGCATTTGCAGACAATCCTATGCTTTTTGAGCAGTATATGGGCGAATTAGGACTCTCTCTGAGCGTTGATTCTTTGGAAGACGTACTCCGCATGGCCAATGGTTTGGGTGTCAATATGTCCCCAATATACCTTACTTACCTCTACTCGCAGCTGGTTCAAAAGCAATTTCCGGAAGAAGTATGGGGCTCAACACAACCCCTTCTGCATGCATTGCACGAAGTGGTGTGGAATAATATTGGCACAGCAAGAAAGGTTATGTGGACCAAAGGCGCACAATCAGAAATTGTATCTATAATCGGCAAAACAGGCGATCTTAAGGAGGAAGGCGAACATCAACCTCATACCGTTTCTTTCATTGGCGCATTCCCTGAGCAAGATCCGCAATACACCCTTCTTGTTCTCATGAAAAAGGTCCCATATCCTTCTTCTGCAAAAATTCAATGTGCAGAACCTATGCGTTATATTGCAGAGCGGATATATTATAATTATAAATAAATTGCGAACCATCCCATCGTGCCTTCTTCGCATGTAGGTGTTTTGGGATTTATTTTGCAATTTTATATATGCTCAGATCTTCATCCTCCGCGGAGACAAGGTGTACAAGCGCAGGGCGCTTTGGTAAAGTGACCAAGGGACTAAGTACAAAGTACAAAGAAACAAATCGGGCGGCTCAAAGAATGAGTCGCCCGATTGATGATATATGGCTTCTATTTCGCTTCCATTCTCGTTCGCATGTCGTTCTTAGCCCCAATGGGCACGATTATTGGTTTATGGGTCAAAAATGTGAACGTAATCGCAAAATCTATATGAATTTTGTGGTTAAAATCGCAAAATCTTTATAAAATATTTGCATATATCGAAAAAAAAATAGTCCCTTTGCAGCGCAAAATCAATTTTTTTCGAACGCTGTGTTCAATAATTGAGCGTTAGTTGTTCTTAGTGGTTCTTAGTGGTTCTTAGTGGTTCTTAGTCATTCGTTAACCATTACCGCTATCATCTCGAATCAATCCCGTTTCAAATGACCATCAATCAGCGGACCTTGCGCTGACATTGCGCTGAGGTTAGGGAGAAAGAAAAATGATAGAAAATCGGCATAAATTTGCATATGTCGATTTTTTATTGTACCTTTGCAGACACAAAAGAAAAACGAGTTATGGCAGGGAAAAGTTTTTATTTCATTATACAATCATGGATGCTGGAGGACATGCAACTTCCGCTGGGCGATGCGGCTGTATATGCCTATATCCATGGTCTGACGCGGTCGGAAGAGTTAGGAAAGAAAGGATGGCATGGATCCATCCGCAGGTTGGCAAAAGTGTTACACACCAGCCCTTCCACGATGAATGATATCGTTAATAGATTAGAACAGAAAGGTTTCATCCATCTCTATAACGGCTTTATTACCAGCACAATAAACCGAGAATCGGCTCCCGGAACTCCTGAAGAAAAGCCCATTGACCGAAATCCGGACAGAAAATCAGAGGAGAAGCCTGATGGAGTGCCATTTTAGGTATGTGTGATGCACGGATTTCGGATAGCATGGACGGATTTTGTACACAATTGTACGGAATCCGTTTACTTTCGTGCGAAAATCGGACACATATAATAAATAATAAAAAAAAATAATCATGCTTGTAGTCATATTAGGGGAAGGACAGGACGGACAGAACAGGACAAAACAAAAAATTAATTATATATTTTTAAGGCAAGGCATTTCAAAACCATCTATGGCGAAAACGTCCAAAAGACAGATTTCTCTTTTTGACACAAGGAGGGCTACAAATTGCCGATAATAGTAGAAAAAATCTTCTTCCTCTTGCAAATATAAAAAAAAAGCAGTAACTTTGCACTCGCTTTTAGCGAGTTAATTTGTAATTCGTAATTCGTAATTTTTAATTAAATAAAGTACTATGGAACAATTTGTACATTCAGCATGGTCGCTGATTCCGTTCGGACTCATGCTTCTGATGATCGCTATCGGTCCGCTGGTAGCTGAACACTGGTGGGAGAAGAACACCAACAAACTCATTGTTTCCCTCTTCCTCGGCGTGCCCGTAGCGGTATGCCTGATCATGGGCGGAATGATGCACGAGTTGGAGCACCAGATCTTCTTCGACTACGTGCCGTTCATCATCCTGCTGCTGGCGCTGTTTGTCATCACCGGCGGTATCCATTTCTCGGGTGACCTGAAAGCCAAACCTTGGGTCAACACCGGTTTCCTGGGCTTGGGTTGGATATTAGCCTCTATCATGGGAACGACGGGAGCCGCGATGCTGCTTATCCGTCCGCTCATCGAGACCAACAAACAGCGTGAATACAAAGTGCACACCATCCTTTTCTTCATCGCCTTGGTAGCTAACTGCGGCGGTCTGCTGACACCGCTGGGCGACCCACCCTTGTTCATGCTCTTCCTCCGCGGCGCACACTTCTCATGGTTCATGCACCTTGCGCCCGAATGGGCTGTTACGGGACTGCTGCTCCTCGGTATATATTTCGCGATGGACACCTATTATTACAAGAAAGAGCACTGGACATCCCTCTCCGCTGACTCGCGTGAGGCTACTCCGATGGTGATGAAAGGTACTATCAATTTCGTATATCTAATAGGCGTAGTGCTGGCAGTGGCTTTTGTGAACGAAGGAACCATCAAGCAGATGGGTGAAGCGGACGCTCCGCTGTGGCTCAAATACCTGCGTGAGATAGTGCTGCTCTCGCTCACAGGTCTCTCGCTCTACACCACCAAGAAAGAGGTGCGCTTTGGCGACAACAAGTTCAGCTGGACTCCGATAGTAGAGGTAGCCGTTCTGTTCCTCGGTATCTTTACCACGATGACCCCTGCCCTCGCCTATCTGAAGGCGCACGCAGCCGACCTCGGTTTCACCCATGCATGGCAGTTCTATTACTCCACCGGTGCGCTCTCTGCGTTCCTCGATAACACGCCTACTGCGGTTGCCTTCCACGGCGTAGCTTCCGGTCTGCCGGAGTCGCTTGCTGCCGCTGAAGCAGGTGTCGTAACAGGTATGTTCAACGGCACGCCGTTCGTAGCCGGTGTTCCGGAGATACTGCTCAAAGCCATCTCCATCGCGGCTGTGATGTTCGGCTCACTGACCTATATCGGCAACGGACCTAACTTCATGGTGAAAGCTATCGCTGAGGAAAGCGGAATCAAGATGCCGTCCTTCTTCGGCTACATGATTAAGTTCTCGCTCATCATCCTCCTGCCGGTTTATATTATTGTACAACTGTTGTTTATTTAATAACCTCTCCCCGACCCTCCCCTCAAGGGAGGGAGGAGGGGATTTTCTATTATGAGTTTATTTGACCAAATCAGCGAGGACATCAAGAAAGCGATGCTCGCGAAAGATAAAGTGGCGCTGGATGCGCTGCGCGGAATCAAGAAAGAGTTTCTGGAAGCCAAGACCGCCAAAGGCGGTGACGGCGAACTGCATGACGACAAAGCGCTGCAGATCCTGCAGAAGATGGTGAAGCAACGCAAGGAGTCGGCGCAGATGTATATTGACGCGAACCGTCCCGAACTGGCGGAAGAAGAGTTGGCGCAGTGCAAGATCATCGAGCGCTACCTGCCGGCTATGTTGAGCGAGGAAGAACTGACCGCTGCACTCAAAGAGATCATCGCTCAAGTGGGCGCCACCGGTCCACAGGACATGGGCAAGGTTATGGGCGTTGCAACCAAGCAACTCGCAGGCAAGGCAGAGGGCAAGGCTATTAACCTCAAAGTACGTGAGCTGTTAGCCCAATGAAACGCTTTATCTTGATACTGATATTGGTAGCGGGCACTCTGTCCGCTACCAATGTTTTTGCCCAAACGGATAGTACGGAGGTTTCCACCTCCTGGATCACCGCCGTCACCGACTGGTACTCTGCTCATATGAACTACGGCTCTATCGTGGCACTGATGACCATTGAGAGTTCGTTCATTCCTTTCCCGAGCGAAGTAGTCATCCCGCCTGCTGCGTATGTGGCAGAGGACCCGAACAGTGCGGTTTGCGTTACGGACAACTATATCTTCAATGTCGCGCTGATCGTCCTTTTCGGTACGATAGGAGCTCTGCTCGGCGCGATTATCAACTACCTGCTCTCGCTCTGGCTGGGACGCGCCATCATCTATGCCTTTGCAGACAGCAAACTCGGACACCTGTGCCTCTTGAGCCGCGAGAAAGTGGAGAAAGCGGAAGCCTATTTCAATGACCACGGCAAGGTCAGCACCTTTGTCGGACGCTTTATACCGGGCATACGTCAACTCATCTCTATCCCGGCGGGACTGAGCAAGATGCATTTCGGCTGGTTCCTTTTCTATACCTTCCTCGGCGCAGGTATATGGAATGCCATATTGGCCGTCCTCGGCTACGTAGCACACGGTCAGGCGGACCTGATCAACCAATACAGCCACGAGCTATCCGTGGCGATCCTTATTCTCCTCGGAGTTATAGTGCTATACTATCTGATCAAATGGATAATAAAACGCGCGAAGGCTTGACCCCCGCGCGTTTTTTATCTCCTCGCACTACCCTGTTACGCTTTCAGCCATTCGGCTATCTTCCTGCGCCGGTCGATGATCTCTGCTATCAGACATCCTGCGCACCATCCCAACAGGAAGAACAAGATGACGCATTTCATACGAGTCATCACCGGATTCGGATCTACGGAAAAATGGTTCTCTAACACAACCGGAGCCGTAGCCAACTGCAACCGCAAGTCACCGTTCTGGGTATGAACATGCTGCTTGTATATCTCGTTCAGGAAGAGACGAATCTTACGGTCCCCATAGAAATTGACACCGCTTCCCTCATTATTGATCATAGCGGCAGGTGAGCCGGCGTTGTAATAATACGCACTGGTCAAGCTGTCCAGTTTGATTCGCTGACGATGGTTGAAAGCCACTTCTTCTTTCAGATTCTCCACATAGACGGTATGAGCCTGTTGTAACGCTTCATTGCCGTTCAGGACCTCCAGGATAGCGGTCTCTATCTCCGGAATCAGCGGTATGGCATATGCCGGCGTGCGGAACTGGATACATACGCGGTCGTGCATCTGGACCTCCAGCGTGTCGTTTGGCGATGACTTGCGCTTGAAATCCACGTAGTCCGCTATTCCGTCATGGTGTACATCCACTACGCGGAAGAGGTTGAAATAGCCCGCTTGTTTGTGCCACATGAATGGTCTTATTTTGGCATCATCAGGCAACAGCTGCCCTGATTGCAGCGGTTCGAATGCTTTCTCAAACTGCTGCAGCGACGCGCCGTTGACATAAGCGACTGCGTTCACGCGGTACTTGATATTATCCTTACGGGTGTGGTAGATAGCCGCAGCAACAGCCAATAACACAATCGGCACTACGATATACCAGTATTTGCATGTCAGCCGGATCATCCGCGCTATCACATGCCAGATACCTACACATGCTTTACCTAATGCTCGGGCACATGCTACGCATAGGTCCCAAAAATTCATCTCTCTTTCCATATATACTAATTTTTATTTTCTTCTGATCCATCCGAAAGGCCGGTGCGTATGTTCCTCTTTGGGGCTCTCTGCCGCCGGATCTTCTTCCACGGTAATCACTATCTCGTCCGCAGAGGCGGAAGAGGCATGCTCACGGGGTTGACGGGGTTGCGGAGCTGCTTCATGGTCAAAAAGCGTCTCGCTCAGGTCTATCAATTGTACTTTCTCGTCCTCCAGCGGTTTCGGCGTCTGAGGAGGATAATTGGCATCAATAGCTTCGGCGATGGTCTTCTTGCCTTCTTCTTCCTCTTCGGAAGGCAGTCCGTCCACTTTGTATCCCGTTGCGATAACCGTCACACGTACTTCTTCGCCCAAACTCTCATCTATAGATGCACCCCATTGTACCTCGATGTCGTCTCCTACTTCCTGTACGAAATCATTGATCTGGTCAATCTCTTCCATCACGATGGCATGTTCGGTGGAGCAATAGAACTGTAGCAATATGCGCTCTGCGCCGTGTACGTCATTGGTATTCACCAGCGGAGAGTTAAGCGCATCATTGATAGCATTGGTGATACGTTTTTCTCCGGATGCCCTGCCTATATTCATGATTGCAACACCGCCTTTCTTCAGCGTATTGCGCACATCTGCGAAATCGGTATTGATATATCCCGGCACGGTGATGATCTCCGCTATTGCGCGCGCTGCATTAGCCACTACGTCATCCGATTTGCTGAAAGCGTTCAGCAGGTTCATCTCCGGATAGATCTGTTTCAGCTTCTCGTTATTGATGATTAATAGCGCATCTACATGTTTGGCGAGTCGTGCTACACCGGTCATCGCTTTCTCTATCTTTTTCTTTCCCTCGAAAGCAAAAGGAATAGTGACTATTCCGACGGTGAGAATACCCATCTCTTGCGCCACTTCGGCTACTACGGAGGAAGCTCCGGTACCGGTACCTCCACCCATTCCGGCGGTGATGAAGAGCATCTGGGTACCGTCATTCAGTGCTTCACGGATATGATCCCTGCTCTCCTCGGCATACTGGCGTGCGGTCTCCGGATCGCCGCCTGCGCCCAGACCGGGACCTAACTGTAACTTACTGGGTACAGAACTCTTGATCAGCACCTGTCTGTCGGTGTTACAAACGAGGAATGATACATCCTGTAATCCCTGGCGATGCATGTAGTTCACTGCGTTGCATCCACCGCCGCCTACGCCTATTACCTTGATAATACTATCTTCCGTCAGGCCTTCCAATGGCAGAGTAATTAGATCTTCCATTTCTTTATCCTTTCTATTTTTTACTTTTTTGCTTTTGACTTTCGACTTTTGACTTTCGACTTTCGACTTTCACCTTTCACCTTTCAGTTTTGGTCGATAAACATATCCAGCGTACTCTCTTTCATCCGGTCAAAGAATCCGGGCTTGCGGACCAGTTGGTTTTTATGATTGTCCCTGAAATCCTGACCTAACAAGATTGTACCTACGAGCGATGTATATTCGGGCGAGAGATATTTCTCATCCGTCTTGTTGTGCAGCAGCAGGTTATGCGCGCCGTATTGCACGCGCACGGAAGTCTTGCTCTGGATATATTCCGCTATGCCTTGCAGCATACTGCCGCCGCCGGTGATGTAAAGCGTATTGATCCGGCTCTCTACTTTCTGCAACTCGTCCATTACCGGCGACAGGATCTCCTGCAACTTGAGTTCAATAGCTTCCGCCAGCTCTTGGGTAGAGATCACGAAATCGCCCCCTACCTCTGCGGAAGCCGGTATCCGGAGCCGTACGTTTTTCTCCAGACAGTCGGGCGAAGCGCAGCCGAATTTCTTCTTCAGCACCTCCGCTGTTGCGAAATCCAGCCCCTGCTGCTCCAGCATACGGGTTATATGATAACCGCCTTTGGGCACTACTTTGTTAATCAGGTATTGCCCTCCTTTATATGCCGTGAAAGTCGTCGTCTGCGCCCCTAAATCAAGCACAGCACAACCGTTCATCAGCACATGGTTGCCGTCGCAGGTAGCAAAAGCGGATAACAATGTCTCCGGCCGGACAAACGAGTGCTCTATCACTCTGCCCGCTTGCGAGAACGATTTTTGCAACTGGGTGTCTATCGTCTTACGTCCGCAGAACGCCGTATAATGGGCTTCTACCAATGCCGCACGCTGCTCGGGAGAAGGTATCTCGTCTTGCTCCACGCCGTCCAGTTTGAAATAGCTGGGTACTAATCCCAATACCGCTACATCGGGGTTGCGCAGTTCGATTTTCTCCTTGCATTCCCGCTCCATCTCGTCCAGCAGCGACTGGCTGATCTCTTTCTTCCGTGCCTGGTCACGACGGGAATGTACCGCAGCGATCTGCATCGACTGACCTCCTACGGAGATAAATGCCATCGGCAACTCATCCTCGCCAATACGGTTAGCCAGCAGTTTCAGTATCTCGGCTATCACATAGCCGGCATTGCTGCTCTGCGTGATCACGCCTTGCTCCACACATACGTTGCCTTGTTTCTGCGGTCTGGATTCGACGCCCAGTATCTCGAATAGATCCGGAGCGACACGCCGCGCCGCCATGGCTCGCACGCTGTCGCTACCCATGTCTATCGCCACCAGGGGAAGCGAATCCGCTGTCTTTGTTTGTTTTTTTGCCATCTTCGTAAATAGTTAAAGGTTTAATGTTTAATATCTGCCTACTACCTGACCTTTGTATCGCAGGTCCAGTTCGGTATATGGTTTGTCTTTTATCTCTTGAGGAGTGTTGGTCAGAAACCATTTCAGTTTCTTCATCTTCCTCTCATAATCCCGCATGTTTCCCATCACGATCCTCGCCTTCGTTCCTTCGTCTTTCAGATAGAGGTATATCATCTGCGGCGATTGAATGTATAGATGGTCTATTCTCTCATGCCAGTACGGCTCTCTCTTGACCCATTGGGCAAAATCGGCTAATAATCCGCTGGCGATCTGTACGCCTACTGCTCCCCGTACGATCATCACCTCGTCCCGTACGCTCTGCCGCGCTTGCATCACTTTTCTGTCGCTGTCTATCAGATAAGTGTCTATCGGTGTCTGCACCCGCAGTACCGGCACTCGCTGGGTTAATCTTACCCGCACTATATGTTGCGCCGTCAGATAGCATTCAGCGCTCCGTACCATCGGATGATGACCTATCGCTTTCTCTATCCTATGTAGCGAGACCTGGTTGAGTCTCCGGCCTACCGGATAGATGTCTTGCTGCTGCAACAGTCCCGTCAACTCGCTCTCTGTCAGATACATCCGTTCCGCGCGATCCTCTATGTCATATTCGATCGCCTTACACGCTTCCTCCGCAGGTCTGGACATATATCCCCACGCCACAGCGGCTGCCATCAGTCCCGCCATGATGCTTATCCCTACTATACTCCATATGATCCGTCTAACTTCCAATTATCAATTATCAATTATCAATTATCAATTTTTAACGCCTCTGTCACAGGCTCTACCATCCTGTCTATGTCTCCTGCTCCAACGGTCAGTACCACCACCGGTTCTTGGGATGCCGCCACTCTGCGTTTCAACTCCTCCACCAACTCGCTCTTCTGCACTACCTTCATCCTTTCATTTTCCTCCTTCGTCCTTTCCATCAGTATCTCACTCGTCACGCCCGGTATCGGTTTCTCTCGTGCCGGATAGATCGGCAGCAGGATACATTCGTCCAAAGTAGCCAGCACCTTTCTGAATCCGTCCGCAAAATCCCGTGTACGGGTGTACAGATGCGGCTGGAACACACCTATCAGCCGGCGGGCAGGGAATACTTTCCGGATCGAGTCTATGGCAGTAGCTATCTCTTCCGGATGATGGGCATAGTCGTCTATATAGGCTACTTTCGGCGTATTGACATGGATGTTGAATCGCCGCTGCACGCCCTTGAACGAAGCCATTGCCTCCCTCATTCTATCCCCTTCATCCTTCATCCATTCATTTCCGGCCTTCGTCCTTCGTCCTTCATCCTTCATCCTTTCAACCAGCCATGCTACGCTCATCGCAGCCACCGCATTCTCTATATTCACCCATACGGGCACGCCTAACTCGATATCGCTGATCACGCCTTCCGGTGTATGGAAATCAAAGACTATCCGTCCTTCGCTCACGCGGATGTTCTCTGCGTAGAAATCAAGACCATTTACCAATTCTAATCTCCCTCCGGTCGAACGATCTGCTTCGCCGTATGGGTCATTTAGTACCCCGTACTTATAGCATTTGACGCCGGGTTGGAGTCTTGGCTTCAAAGCTATTCCGTGTTTCATCACCAGCGCGCCGGTAATCAGCCCCGTGTAATAGGCAAACGCCTCGCGGTAGGCTTCCTCCGTACCGTATATATCCAGATGATCGGCATCTACGGCGGTCACCACCGATATATAGGGTCTCAGATGATGGAACGAACGGTCGTATTCATCCGCTTCTACTACCACATACTCGCTGTCCTTGTCCATCAGCATGTTCGTATGATAATTCATGCTGATACCCCCCAGAAACGCATTCACCGGCTTCATCAGGTGGGCTATCATCGTACTGGTGGTGGTCTTACCATGGGTGCCGGCTACGCAGAGGGCTTTTTTCTGCTGCGTGACGATACCTAATACCTCTGCGCGCTTGCGTATATCGTACCCATGCTTGCGGAGATAGGTATAGATCGCGCTGTCCTCCGGCACAGCAGGAGTACGAACGACAAGCGTATCATGAGAATTGAGAATTGAAAATTGAGAATTGAAAATTGCCGGATCATCTTCATACGTGACCGGTATGCCTTCTGCCTCCAACTCTTTGGTTAACGCTGATGGGGTTCGGTCATAACCGCATACGGCATACCCGTGGCGATAGAAATACCGCGCTAAAGCACTCATGCCGATACCGCCGATACCCAGAAAAAAGAAGTTTTGTATGTCTTTGGACGAAATCATTATCGCAGATTACACAATTTGGGCACAAAGGTACAAAAAAATTTTGATATGTGCAAAAAAATTCGTACCTTTGCAGCGGAAAAATGAAAAAAGGTCTTTCTCTCATATTGCTCTTTGCCTGCGTGCGGGTCTTTGCGCTGCCTCATTACGAGTTGGCGTATCGTCTCTCCGGCACAGCTCTCTTCATGCTTCCTGATGATAAAGTATCCCCGTGGCTGCGCCCTACTCCGGTGGTTCCGGGTGCTGCTTTCAGTGTGGAGTTTCTGCCTACCGGCAGGTGGCATAGCCTGCAGCAATGGAATAATGCCTCGATAGGCGTGGGAGTGCGGTATCTGAATCTGGGCAATGAAGCGATACTGGGTTCTGCTATCGCAGCCTATGGATATATGAATATGCCGTTCTATAACGGCACGCATTTCCGTATCGGCGCACGTCCTACAGTGGGCTTGGCGGCGGCTACAAAGACCTATGCCAATACTTATACCGGCGAACATCTGTATGCGGATCATACGGGTGCTAACTGGTCCATCGGTTCGGTGCTGAACGCTTATCTGGCATTGGAGATGTACATGGATTTTCCGATTAAGGACGGCTGGGAGATCACCCTCAATGGTGGCTGGCATCATATATCGAACGGTTCTATCATGCACCCGAATGCCGGATATAACATGCTCGGCGGAGAACTGGGCTTGCGCTATCACCCGGGAGCCAAACAGTACACCAAACCCGCTCCCGATGTGCCGCGCAAGCTATATGACGGCGTGGATAAACATTGGGCGGTGGAGATCAGTGCTACAGGAGGCGTGAAGCAGAATTATTACCGCGACAACTATCCTAATATGCAGTTCTTCGGTGCTGCTACGGTCAAAGCGGCGGCTTACTGGGTGCCCGTCTCGATCTTCCGTATCGGAGCTGGTATAGATGCGTTCTATGACGGTTATTATCGTTCAGTGAGCAATAATATTCCTGGAGCCAAGGAGGCGTTCCCCGATGCGCCGGTCACTCATTTCGGCAAGACCTATCTGAAAGAGAGTAATATTGCCAACTGTTTCCGCGCAGGTATATCTATCCAGCCGGAGTTCATCATAGGCCATCTCACTGCCGGTATCCATGTCGGTTTCTATGTCTATGATCCGATTAAGAACTTGGAGCCGTTTAAGGAAGCCAAAGCGACTGACGAATCCGGTCAGCCGCTCAATCGGGGTATCTTCTATACCTATGATCTTACGAAGGCGAGCAATTATCAGGACGGTTGGTGCTACATGCAGTTCGTGCTCAAATACCATGTGCTGGACCATCTGTTTGTCCAACTGGGTCTCAAAACCCATGGTGCCCGGGCGGAATTCATAGATGCCGGTCTCGGCGTAGCCCTTTAATAAGGATGAAAATGAAAGGATGAAAATGAAAGGATTATTTTGGGGACTTTTGCTTGAGTTTTTTTACTGTTGAAACAAGCATTGCTATTAGTTCTTTTAAATCATTATTCATTGAATTAAATTCTGTTTCAGAAATCAATTTAGACCGCAATAAAACTTCAAGCCAATACTGAGTTTCATCCGCTTCTTTTAATGCTATATTTATTTTAGTAAGGTAATCCGGATCTGTTTGAGCATTTCTGCTTTCACGAACATTCGCTCCTATACTCGTTCCACTACGAAGAATTTGTTTGCTTATGACAAATTCTTTTTTTTCTTCTCTTAAATATTTATTAAAATTAACGATACGTACAGCAAAATCTAAACTTTTCTCATGCAACATACTCCTTCCTCCTTTCATTTTTCATTTTTCATTTTCATCCTTCGTCCTTCATCCTTCGTCCTTCATCCTTCATCCTTGTACAAGGTTATCCTCTATCGCATAGACGCAATCCAGAGGTATGCCATGTTCCACCAATGCCCGGCGGTCAGGACGGAAGAGATCGTAGAAAGCACGGAGCGAACCGCACTCCTGCCGCGCTTGTTTATAGTTCTCGAAAGCCATCATCCGGTCGCCTTTGAGCAACAGACAATGCGCATAATTGATATAATCCATCGGCTCAGCCGAACCTTTTCTGAGAATATCGCGATATACTTGTTCCGCTACCTCAGGATGCCCCCACATATAACTCCTGAATCCGCTTTGCACAGCGGTCGCCGTCAGTGCTTCTTCTCGTCCCGGAACATTATGCACCAGCACTTCATAGAGCCATGTGTTGGGCAGATTGGTCACTAACTCGCTCATATATTCCTTCTCTTCTTTCGGCACCCATTCGTTGAAAGTCTTGTAGTCCGAACTGAGTCCTACAGCCTTGACCAGTTTCTGGAGCGATTCCGGCAACCAGTTGAGAGGAGCCAGTCCTTGGGCGTAGTCGGACAGCCAGTTCTCCTTGGCCATCGATACCATGGTGCATAGGATCTCGAATAGATGGTCTCCCATGTCGTCCATGGTGCTGATGGCATTCAGAAAAGCATCCTGGATCTGCGGGAAGAAATCTATCCGCACATCATAATGGATCAGCAGCGTCAATACGTTATGGGCGCAGAAATCCGCTACCATCTCGTTGTCGGCGTTGATACCTTCTATCATCGCTACGAACGCGTCTATCGAGAAACATTCCCTCAGGTTCTGGGACAGAGCGGAGATGGCTAACAATGCCGCACTGGCTTGTTTCTCGTCCGCCAGAACGGACCGTAACCATTCTATGTCTTCCGGTTGGAGACGGATGCAGTTCTGGAAATAATTGAATACCGATTGCGGCGATTCGGCATTGAATCCGTGCATCTCGGGCGATAGACCGCGTTTGAGACGCACCTCGGCATATACGGCATCTGCTAACTGGTACATATCCCCCGTCAGCTTGTCCACTTCTTCTTCCGCGTTGGGTTCATCTACGTTCAACCAGCGGGTGAACAGTTTCTGATACCGGCTCCGGATGGATTGCAACGCCTCCTCATACGGGTTATTTTCTCCTAACTCGTTGAGCCATGCACGAAGCACCACCGCTGCCGTCTCAATCATACATTCGCCTAACGCGCGCTCTATTGTATTCACTTGGCTGCTAAGCTCTTTCGTCTTGTCCTCTTCCATCTATCTATCATCAATTATCAATTATCAATTATCAATTATCAATTATCAATCCCCATCAAATCTCTTCCTTGATCAGATAGTCGTTCCGGGATGGCGAGTTACGGATCACCAGTTCTGCCAGGAATCCGGCGAGGAACAGCATACATCCCAGAATCATCATCAGTATCGCAATATGAAAATACGGATTGACACCTACCAGCATCGCCGGCACGCCGTTCGCCAAAGCATACCATTTCATGCCGCCTACAACGAGCACTGCGATAAATCCGATCAGGAACATCAGACTTCCCACCAGACCGAAGAAATGCATCGGTTGTTTGCCGAACTTATTGAGAAACCAGAGGGTCATCAGATCCAGATAGCCGTTCACGAACCGGTTCAGACCGAATTTGGAAGTTCCGAACTCTCTCTTGCGGTGCTGCACCACTTTCTCGCCTATCTTGGTGAACCCGGCGTTCTTAGCCAGATACGGGATATAACGGTGCATCTCGCTGAAGACCTCGATGTTCTTCACTACCTCCAGACGGTAGGCTTTCAGTCCGCAGTTCATGTCGTGCAACTGAATGCCGGTCACTCTGCGCGCCGTAGCGTTGAAGAGCTTGGACGGCAGGTTCTTGGTCAGTTTGTTGTCATATCGTTTCTGCTTCCATCCGCTTACCAGATCATACCCCTCTTCCTTGATCATATGGTAGAGTGCCGGTATCTCATCCGGACTGTCCTGCAGGTCGGCGTCCATCGTGATCACCACATCGCCTTGAGCTGCCTTGAATCCGCAATACAGCGCTGCGCTCTTGCCGTAGTTCCGTCTGAAACAAATGCCGTGCACATGTCCTTCCTCCTTCGTACTTTGTACTTCGTCCCTTTGTAACTTCTCTATCACTTTCCACGACTCGTCCGTCGAGCCGTCATTGACATAGATTACCTCGTAGGAGAATCCGTTCTCTTTCATCACTCGCGCGATCCATTCGTTCAGTTTCGGCAGCGATTCCGCCTCGTTATAGAGAGGCACAATAATTGATATATCCATAGATAATATTGATTTTATGCACTGTGTGTTTTGCGCGTCACGATAGACCGCATCGTCAGGAAGAAGTACTTCACATCCGTCCGGAACGGGTGCTCCATATATTCCGTCAGATATTTGTCTTCGCTTGCGAATAGTTCTTCATAGGTCTGCGGATGGTCGATGTAGAAAGGAGGTATCAGACCCGGCTTGCATTGGGTCCTCTTCTCCTGCAACCATTCCGGATAGGTGTCAAACATCGTTTTGCTGAGCGGCCGGACGCCTACTAACTTCACGTCGCCCTTGAACCAGTTGATCAGCATCGGTAACTCATCCAGCCAGTATTTGCGCATGAACTTACCCCATGTTGTGATCCGCCAGTCGTCGTTGCTCTTATCCGCTATATCCATACCTCCGCGGGCGTCAAAGACGTATTTCTGGATATACTCGGCATAAGGGTGCATCGTGCGGGCTTTGTAGAAATACCGGATCTCCTTGTTCTTGCATACGCGTGCTAACTTGATCAGCGGACCATAGACCTTGATCTGCTCCTGGGGATAAGGCTGGGAATGACGATGGGCAAACACATATTCGATATGCCCCATCGGTACGATCTCATCTACTTCGAATCCGCAATAATAGAGCCGCCCTAATACCTCCGTCTTGCTCAGCATTCGTTTCCGTCCTTTGGTCACGTCGTAATAAAGCCGGCTGGTCAGCATCAGTCTGGGCCATACGCGTTTCTGGATGAAATAGAGCGTATATACGATCCAGTTGATTCCCTTGGGGTATCGGGCAAGTATCTTGGATTTGATATACTCCTGCGGCCGGTAGCAACATACATACCTACCCTCGTCCGGCAGTTTCTGGTTCACGATACAGAACCGCCGGTTGATACCCTTGGCGTCATTGAGCAGCGTCAGATCCACGATCGTCTCATATTGATAATCCGGTATCTGGAGGAAGGCGAACCTATTACGGTCGCATACCACTTTCGTCTGTGTGGAATCGAGCCGCGCTTTCTTACGCAGCATATAGTAGTCCGCTTCTGTCGTGACGGATAGCACCGACTGATGTACTGCTTCGATGGATGTTTTGTTTCGTTTCTCATCCGGCCGTGTCACCTTGGCGTTCTCGCGTTGCTCTATCTGCATGGCGGGAACGGTCATGTTCGTCGCGTATTTCCAGTAATGTTCAATCAGCACCACCACCGTCTCTATTCCGCCTACGATCAGGATTGTCCATGTCGCTACACGCGGCGAGAGGTTATATGCCGTCTGCGGCAGCAACCACCAGCATAACCCTATCAGGATACCGGCATCCGCTACCAGCGACACCATTGCCTGCCAGAACCACATTTCTTTGTATGACCTGTATAACTGCACCACGAATCCCACCAGCACCCATAGCGCAGCCAGAATACCGAACAGTGCCCAGTAATGCACTATCTCGCTCTTATTGGCCACCCATCGCCATAGCATGCATAGCAGTGCCGCTATCACCCATACGATGATATCTACCGCTATCCTCCTTTTCCAATTTTCCCTGATCATATCAATTATCAATTATCTATCGGCGCAGCCGAAGCAATTATCAATTATCAATTATCTATTATCTATCTGCGCAGCCGAAGCAATTATCTATTATCAATTATCAATTATCAATTATCTATAATCCCTTCATTATCTTTACTTCCAAAGCACCAATCTGCTCCATTCCGCACGGTCTATCTCATCATATGTCATAATCCTATAGGTCATTACCTCATTCGTTCATTGCTTCTTAGCCACAAGGGCACGATTGTCTCGCGCATTATTTCTTCATCCCGTAATTAGCGGATACGCGGCGAAGAGTTCCAATGCTGATGCTGTGTCGGGGATGAGTTGTTGACGCGCGAAGTTTTTTGAATCGTTATCCAATAATACCTCACCTAATCCTTGCATCAGCATCCGCGAACTATACCCTCGCACTTTCTCGGCACACTGCTGCGCATACTCACTGACAGAGAGATTCGTGCGGAGACGAACTATCTCTTCATTGATCTCAGTGCGCTTTTGCAAGAAAAACCATACATCATAGATGTCACGCGGTGTGATACGTTCGCCTAACGCACAGAGCTTATGCGCAAACATGTCCGGCAATGTCATCACACGGATGTCCGTGCCCAGCAATGAACGCACTTCATAATGATTCGGATACTCGCGATTACTCACTTCCACTTTCAGCATCCGCTCCCCCTTGCCGTAGTTAAGCACCAAGATAGGCCCAAAGAACTTGTTTGCTTCATCGTCAATCGTGCCGAACTTCAACAGTAACTTATGTAATTCGCCATAAACATACTCAGCCTTCGATGCATCTAGGAGATTAAAATCCAAATCCGTGGAGAAGCGTGTCAGTCCGTGGAAAAGCATGAGCGATGTACCTCCTTTGAAGGCCAGCAGTTGACTCAACTCCGGGTGACGAAAGATAGCAAGTAGCACCTGCATTAGATAATATCTATGTTTGTTAAGATCCATGCTATTCTGTTTAATGAGTGTTTAATGTTTATCGTCTCGCAGAAGCGTCTCCACGCGTTTGGTTAATATCGGAGAATTATACACCGGAAGGATCTGGCGAATGAGTTCTGGTTTGAGCGGATGGATATTATCGAAGTAGCACTGGCCGGCACTAAGATACATCATATCGAGAAATGCACGTTCCGGTGTAGCTATAGCAATATTATCGCGCTGCTCTATGCCTAACATGTTTGCCCAAATCAATGGATTGATCTGCCGAAACGCATACGCTTTACCATCCACCTCAATGGTACGGTTCTGATAACTTACGCAAGTGATATCCGAACTGTACTGAAACGTTACTCCGGCACGAGCCAGCACATACTCGAGCGAGATATAACTTGGTTTCAATAACGCGCATGCTAATTCTTGTTCGTCGTACTTGGGTTTGGTGTAAATCCCCTTCCTAGGATTGAGCAATGCTCCTTTCTTGGCATAATACATCAGCGAACGACGTAACGATTGCCGTTCTTTCTCGTCACAAGTCAGTGCCAACCATTGCGGCGTAAACACTGTCCGTGAACTAGATAATATAGTACTCAAAACATCCATACGCAAGCCACATATACAATTTATTTGTACTTTCAGCGTGCAAATGTACAACAAAAAAATGACATACGCAAGAATTTAATAACTTTTTTAAAAATTAATCGTTCACTCATGCACTCTAACACTCCAGCACTCAAGCACTAATTCTTTTCTCGACTTGTCTCGAACGATTGTTTCACTCGTTCATTCTAGCGCAAGCCTGCGAGAATGCTAATAATGCGTTCTGCAGTATGACCATCCCATAACTCAGGGATCGCCCCTTTCTTCCATTCTCCGGCAAAGAGTTTGTCCAACGCCGGCTTGATGGCAACGGGATTGGTTCCTATCAGTTCATTGGTTCCTATGGTGCAGGTCTCCGGCCGCTCGGTGTTGTCGCGCAACGTGATACATGGAACACCCATCACCGTTGTCTCCTCTGTGATTCCTCCGGAATCGGTTACCACTGCCTTCGCGCGTTCCACCAGATAGTTGAACTCCAGATACCCCATCGGTTCTACAATATGCAGATTCGAAAATCGTTCATTCCCTAACTCACTCACTCCCTCATTCACTAATTCCTTCAGCCTTAACGCCGTCCTCGGATGAATCGGGAAGATGATAGGTAAGCCGTGTACATTAGTGACGATCTGCTCCATCATGGCTTTGAGATGACTTTCTTCATCTACATTTGCTGGCCGATGCATGGTCATAACGATATATTCCTTCTCTTTCAATCCCAATTCGTCCCATACTTGTGGCTTCTTAAACCTTGCCCTGTTCGCCAGCAGCGTATCAATCATCACATTCCCCACGAACCAAACCTTTTGCATCATTCTATCATTAAGCTCCGCAGGAGCATCATTCGGCTGCTTTGCTGCATCATTCATCAGAGTGGCTCCCAACCGGACTAAATTCCTGTTCGCTACTTCTGATGTCGTAAACATATAATCCGCCAGACTATCAGTCACCATCCGGTTTATCTCTTCGGGCATGGTCAGGTCCCATGAGCGAATGCCGGCTTCCACATGGCATACTTTGGTATTCAGTTTCTTGGCAACGATAGAGCAAGCCATCGTGCTGGTCACGTCGCCTACTACGAGCACTATATCAGCAGGATGGGCCATCAGTTCTTTCTCGAAGGCTATCATAATAGCCGCTGTCTGTTCTGCCTGTGTTCCTCCACCGCAGCCTAGATTCACATCCGGAGCAGGTATGCCCAGTTCCTCAAAGAACGTGTCGCTCATGTTCTTGTCATAATGCTGCCCGGTATGCACCAATCTGTATTCTACTCTCTCACTCCCTAACTCGCTAACTCGCTCACTCATTAACTCGTTATGTCGCTCAATCGCCTTAATCAGCGGTGCAATCTTCATAAAATTGGGCCTCGCCCCTGCAATCAATGTTATATGCATAATGATAAATTTATTATCTATATTAATTAGTCCTGTCTGCAGATTCCTTATTATCCAATGGACGCAAGTGCCCTAATACCACTTCGTCAGGAAACATATCCGTCTGATAATAGACATGCGCCAGTGTAATCAGAAACGAGAAAGGAGATTTCTCGGTCTGTAAGGATATATGATTATAATGTTTTACAAACTCCTTGTTAAACTCTGCAACAGTCTCTGGCAAGCGGATATTGATTTCTACACTCATCTCACGATACAACCGGTGGTCAAATAGCGCCACCTCCAAACCCTCTTTTTCAATGGGATATGCTACCTGCAAATTCACGCCGGACTCATTCACCAACTCCCGTATCAGTTTGTAGTGCACATCATCATTCATATGTGCAAAAGTCTCTGCCAGTATCATTAACAATAGTGATGAAGGGTCTTCATAATCGTACGATTTCTCGAACAAACTTTTAGCAATAACTTTATTGTTGCCCGTCATCTCCGGCAGCATCTTGTTTTGCCGGTAACGGGTCAGTAGATTGAGTGTTATCTTGTGTAACCAATCGAATATTTGCTTCTCATCCTCGGCAGAATGTTCTACTCTGGTCAGCATATACCGCATCGTAAGCAATATCGTTGTTGAGTCCGTGTCGCGCAATGGCATATCAAAACCGGTATTCGCGCGCAGTAATTGCCGGATTTCTTCCCGCATCGCGCAAATTAAGGTCTTTCGCTTTTCTATAGGTGTATATGCTATCATTGCTTCTGAATAATAGACAAAATCTCCCAGGAAATCATAGCATCGCATCGGATATAACACTCGTTCGGTCACCAATCCGTTGGGCATAGCCAGTCCTTTGTATGTCCGCGCCAGAGGTAATAGTTTATCGAAGTATTCCGAGTATATGCATATATGTTGCCATACCAATGCATTATACATCTTCTCATACTCGACTTTGCCAACGTAATGGTGTTTTAACATCCATGACCATGTCTTCAGTACGAGTAACGCGGATGATTTCTTCGCCGGCAGCAAATTGTTCGGGCTATGCGAACGTATAAGCCTTTGTAGCATATTCAGTGCCGCAAAAGTCTGACGAACTTTCCTTTGACTTGGGCGTTTTCCGCATCTATCCAACAAGATGTCCACCACCTTCTCCAAATCCTTAGTATCCCATCCCGGCACATCTATCATCACCAGCATTTTGCGGACTAACTTCGTACATTCTTCTGTACAGAACAGATACTCGTTGAACAGGTTTTCCGCACATAGTCGGGACAATTTCTCAATATCCCATCGTTCGAACTCCCCCGGTCGAAATTCCCTCTTGATAAAATCATCATACTGCCGCCGTGTATTTTCTTTAAGCACTCCGTTGTGGACCAAAACTAATTTGACCGGCAGGTCATTAAACTCGGGCAGACCGCTGTCACTATATATAGTGTCTTTCGCTTGCATAAGCGATTCTCTTATTCCGTCCCTCTGGTTGAAAACTTCATCTGTTATGTTCCTTGCAGAGCCCCCCTTCAGTTGGAAATACCACCGATACGTGATTCCGTCTCGGACCGTTCCTCGCGATATCACATCTTTCCCGTATTGCGGTTGCCCTTTGCTCTGGCGCGGAGTTGAGATTATGGTATGATTCATTGCCGACAATAATGTCGGAAACAACCAATCCAGTTCTCCGTCTTCTTTCAGTGTCTCCAGATATTCCCGTACTATTTTAACATTCAGATTCGTTCTCATTGGCGGACCAATCTTTCAGGATATCAATGCTGTATTGATTTCGTTCATAGGGAGTCATTGCTTCCGCATAAATAGGAATCGGTACAGTGCACTCCACCTTTTCCATGTTCGAGCAAGTCCCATCTTTTTGGCGCATTCCCCCTCCTCTAGCCAATGTAAAATGTTTTATGTTTGCCATAAAAGTGTGTTGTTCTCCCATTGCAGTTTCCTTGAATTGCTTCTCCATGTTCTCACGCTGCATCCTGTTAGCTATTTCATATTCCACGGGATACATATATTCCGACTGAAACTCCACACACTTGCGTAGATACTCCATCTTCTTATCGTTTTCGGATATGAGATTGGCAATGGCCTTTACTTCTTTATTTTCAGATAATTTGCAGTGTTGGAAGGAGGATTCAAACAACCCCGGATAGTTAAACATATAGGGCAACAGACATGCGCTGATTGTCGTACGCACCGACTCATATGGTGAATTTAGCAACTGCATCGCATGTGGAAGTCTTTCTTCCGGGTTATATAAATCTTGTAATAACGAGACCCCGAACTTGCATTGTGTCTCCTCGCTCATAGACGAGATATCGGCATTTATGCATCCGTATGTTTCATCCCATAATTGTCGTCCCACCATTCGTTTGTAGGGATTGTTGTCGGCCACCAGCTCCACAACCATCGTGGTCCATTTATCGGGATGTACCTTGATACGCGATGCCATTCTGGAAGCCAACTCGCGTATAGCATTCATGGTCGGTTCATTTTGGGTCCATATGTTGAGACACTGTTTCATAATTTCTGCATCCCAAATAGGAAAGAAAGCCCAATTCCACATGAATTGCTTCACGTGCTCTGCATCTGCCGTACCGAGACATTCCATAATCATCTTATGGATATCTTCCGCCGCTGCACCTTCGCGGTACTGCTGTAATATTTTCAACAACTCCTCATCCATTTCATTTCTGTCGTTCATCATCCAACGTGAGGATTAAGCGATATATTGTTTGAGGTATTGTTATTTCTCCTTTCTTTTTTCCAGAATGCAATCGCATGTTGGAGAAATGTACTATTTTCTATTTCTTCTTGTGTTATTTTATGTTTCATCTTGAATGCGACAAACTCGCCACGCCATTTTTTAGGAACTAAATTTAGCCAATAAGAGGTGTCTATATTAAACGCATACATATTATCAAACACTCCCTCTATAAAATCCTTATTCCATCTGATACCATCAGGCATAGGTTCTATAAAATGATATAGTAGAATCTGAATGTTCTTCATTTTCTGTAACTCTTTATATATAAATTCTGACATTCTATCATGCATATAATCCATGCCTCTGTACTCGCCTATCCGTTTGTATATGGAAGGAATATATTTTTTTTGAGTCCAAACTTTCTGTATATACTGTAGGCCTGACTTCTCAATACAATTTCGTAATTCTTGCTCAGATTCGTAAATATAGAAGGGCGTGTGATCAATAAACGAAATTAATGTTTGCAAGACGGCAATCCGTTCGTCATATTTCGTACTATGGATAAGCCATTCTCTCATGGTACTCCATTCTTTCTTTATCTGTTTCTCGCTTTCTCCGTTCTGTCGTTCAAAGACTGCCATCACTAACCCCGCATAGTATTGATGATAGAATAGCGATTGGGCAGACGGACCATTTACCTCCGAATTGGTTTCAATCTCTCGATTATATACCTCAAACACTTTCTCTAAACACTGCGGACGATTATATTGTTGAGTTTGCAAATACCATAGCATTTTATGTCGGAATGCTTTTATACGACCATCGGTAAATATTTGTTTGACTGCTTTCGTAAACTCTGTTCCTCCCTTCTCCATGATACCAGCCACCTCTGCTTTGGACATTTCGTTCTTTCTATATGCGAATGAGAAATATTTGAAATACTCCGTAGGATGGAATATTCTGGTTTTATCTTGTGGGTGGGAGCTCAGCAATGCCGGGAACAATGATTCCAGCAACCTGCCTATTATTTCTATTTTAAACGGTTTACTCCATCTTTTCAAATCTTCTATAGATTGGATTTTTGCTATAGTTTCTTTCGTTTTCTCTTCGTCCTGCGGAATCATCGACTCGATAAATTGCTTCTGCTCTTCTTTGGTTGCTCGATCCACAAGATATTGCGCATAATCCTTTTTGACCTGCAATCTCCAATCTTTAAATTGGATGATATAGTTATCATGATCTCTTAATATCTCATATAATTCGGAGTCTATATATTGAATCATACAGATGCCGACTAAATCAAGGATATAGATATCTGGTAACACACCGCTCTTTTGGCAATTGGCTAACGCAAAATCTAACATGTTCAAATAGCGGTTCACATCGCGTAGAGAAGCAAACACTTCCTTTTTAAATTTAAACTGCGCTATATATTGCCATACATTTTCACCATCTATGTCGTAATATTCCATTATATTTTTTAGTCGCTCTTGGAATATATCATCCGACTCCGTATCTATTGCTGGGAAACGGACCTCCATGTTAAAGAATTTCTTCAAATATTCTTCTGGCTCACTGATTGCCTCTTCTTCCAATCGACTTGTCATTGCCCCCTTATCTCCGGCAATAATATAATATAGATTAGGGAAGTCTGCCATATTACGAATCATCTGAAGCATTTTCAATAATTCCTTACCCTGTAGCCTATCCACATCATCAACTAGCACGATGATAGGTCGACATTTTTCCCGTAATTTATTCTTGATATCCGCAAATTGGGTCTCAATCGAAGACTCCTCGATGCGCAAGACTGGGAATAGTCTATAGCCTTCAATAGAAGATAAAATTTCTGCGTACCGATTCAGCATCTTCAATAGGGGTTTATCACCTTCACCTAATTTTTCTTTTATTAACCGGAAGAAATTAACAATCAGCGATTTATTATCTTCATACAGCCATGGTTTAAACCAGCACACATCGATCCCTTTTTCTTCTGCTATCCGATGAAGTTGCATAAAGAAACTGGTTTTCCCCACACCATAATGCTCATTGACGAGGATGGTAAAAGCACCATATTCATTCGATTGTTGGGCGTTTTGGGTGGCTAGTATTTTATCGACTAATTGCTTTGTATAACGTCCACGCCCCATATGGTCATCATCGGTCGGGGTATCAGCGAGAAATGGCAGACTCCCTGTTTTTATCGCTTGGGCGTCGCAGTTTTTGAGCAATCGCTTTCGGAATAGAAAGAATTCTATTATGGTTATCAATACCCATACATAGTCTATGTACCCAAATACACACCCTTTTATGCCGTTGAAATAAAAATCGCCATCGGTCCTAAATATCAAATAGACTAGGAAAAGTATGAATAATGTCCAATTACGGGAAACAACATTTTCCCGTTCCTTTTTTAGCCAATTATACTGAAGGAGATACACAATAACTACGCCAACCAGAATACAAATCAGTGCCACCACATTATCATCATGGACGCATGAAGTTATTGGGCAAATGTATGCTGATATCCATTCCTTGATTTTCCCTTTGAATACGCCAACGCAACATAAGATTATCAGCGTTATCTTATGCTGCCTCACCCATGCAATCAAATCATCTAATATGGTTATATTTTTACTCATTTACTTAAATCTTCTCCAAAACTCCTCATCTGCATTTTTTACCTCTTTCACAGTATCAGGATATCCTTCTATAAACCATGTGAGGAACTTCGCGCAATCGATCTTCTCGGACAGCATCTTCTCACGGCGGGATTGGAAAGTAATTCTGCGCTCATCAGCCGGCATTGCCACTAATTGCGTTACGCGTTCATAGAGTGCCTCTACCCCACTCGGCTGTGTTGAACCATCTGCACGACGAATTGGACTATCGGAAGCCAATGGAGTCGCATGGATACCATAACCTAATTCATATTTATCTTCTAATTCTCGCAGATAGCCGATACGTCCTACAAAATCATTGAAACGAACAAAGGGCACACCCAGGACTCCGGTCTCAGCAGCCATTGTTTGACTATCACCAATATAGAGGGACGCGAAAGCCATCACATGGTGCATGTCAAGCGGATTGATCTTAATACGGTATTGCTCAAACTGCGGTTCCAGCGGTCGTTCGGACGTTATATATATCCGTCCATGCGGAGCGAGGATATCAATCAGCCGTTGTGCTATTTCTGCATTGATACCTCTAATCCCCACATCATGATGCGCATTCAACGCAGAAAAACGAATCAGGAAATAAGGTGCCTCTACCGATATCCCATATTGCTCTACTTTTGCTTTATCAGCCATAAAATATCCCGGTCGGAGGTAGGCTGTCTTGAAATAACTCGGGAAATGCACGGACTTATACTCTATAGGACCATTGTTGCAGCAATCGGGAGTCAACCGCACTCCTACAAACGGTGCTATATTCTTGATATATTTCATCACCACCGCCGCATCATCTTCTCCTATGTTGATATTTGGTTTATGCAATAGCCATCCAATATGTGCGGTCTCAATAGTAGAACCCGTTAATAAGTCTATATGATATCTGAGAGCCAAACGCAACATATGAATATCTCGCATGATCATATCATACACAATACCTGCCTTACCCCATTTCTTGTGCGATTTGGGACAAATATCTACGTATTCCACCCCGTCTGCTTTCAAAAGATCTGCAAGCATATCTTTTTTTACGATAGCAACAACCACGTTATGTCCATCGTTTTTGAGGTTACGCATCGTATCTCGATAATAGTAATAATGCGCAGGATGCACCAATTGTACTAATATATTCATCTTTCGTATGTCGGAATCATTAATAAATGTCTTGTCAATTTCTCTGCCATGGGACACGAGCCGGGAACATATCCAAACTCTTTTGCCCAATCTATCGCATGCTTGAAATGCGTCTCTGTCTCGATTCCCTGTTCTGTAAACCATTCCTTCAACGCTTCCGGATTCTGCGTCTTAGTTACCAGCATAAATGCATTATCTCCCACTATACACTCATTTTCTGACTCTCTCATTCTCTCACTCATTATCGCCGCATTTTGCCGCTGGGCAGCAATTGCTGTTTCGACACAAGGCAACCATGTACGATAAATCTTGCTTACGCCAGGCGCCATCTTTCGCATCACTATTTTCCTCCGGATTTTCTTGTTCCCTAATTCCCTCATTCGTTTCCCCTTTCTTGTCAACCCGTAGACGCACCGCGAATAGGCAATAGCTTTCATAATCATCGAGCAAAATAACTTCACCTGCGCTAATATAGTATATGCGGGTAACTTAGCATATAAATCAAAAATTTGCAATCTAAAATTTGAAATAGAAGGTGCTACCTTCAGAATACCGCCTTCTCCTAATGCCGGAAACTTTCCTTGGTTGATGCTATATACTGTAAAATCTCCCTCAGTCGGCAGACCATACCCGTGTGCATTATCCACGATAATAATGGCTTGCGGACATCTCTTTCGGATGGCAGAGATATCGTTCCTTATTCCGAACAGATTCGTCACTACGATAGCATCCAGATCAGCCGGTATAGTAACAACGTCTATCTTCAGCTCGTCTGTCACATCTACGAATATGGGAGTACATCCGGCGTTCACAACCGCATTGGCTACCGTATGACAGTTATACGCCACTACCCCTACTCTGCCGCCGTCGGGCAAAGAAGCACGTAGCGCCAGCACGATCCCTGTCCGCGCATGGTTAAGCAAGTACTCCCCCTCTGTGGGTTCATACTGCTTACCGAACCAATATTGCCATTGCCTCCTCAGCGGAAACCGTATGTCTAATCGCGGTGTCATTTACCTTTTATCCTGTGATACAATTTATAAGCAATCGTTCCTGCCCATAACGATATAGGGCGATGCGCGTACACATACCGCCCATAATCATACATCTCGCAACCATATTTGAGTTTATAATCTCGAACGCCATATGGAACACCCGGTTCTCCCCCACCGCCGAAATCTAATAACTTATATCCGTGCGCTGCCCCCCAGCAAATCACATTCCACATAGTGAAATCATTAGGACGTAGTTTGAAATAATCTTCATCACTTCCGGCGAACCATGCATAGATTAAATCTTTGTAGCATAGTCGTACCTCTCCTGCTATCATTATTCCGTCAGAGGTATAACTTGCGAAGAAATGGGCATACTGTTTCATTTGCTCATGAACCTCTTCAAACATATCCAGATAGGAAATGGGCACATGCTTGCGTTCGTACGTTTTCCTAATCAGTTCTACGATAGCGCGTACGTCGCTTCTTTCTGTCACCTCTCGGAAAACCAATCCGGCCTTAATCGCCTGGTTCACATTACGGCGCCGTTCTTTATGCATTTGTTCGAAGAGTTCCTCTGCCGTTTTATCCAGCGACATCAATAGATTATAATGCCCTTTGCGTTTCCATCGTATGCTTTTAAGACTTGTTGCTATATCAGCAATATCATATATAGGCCGTATCTCTGAATATATTACTTTTTTCGGCAATAACCGTTTGTAAGCATTTATTAAGTAATAGAGGATATCTTCTCTCTCATCTTTTATCAATGGACCGCCTATTATTATTGATCTCGCAGTCAACCATGAGGCCAAACTATCTCCATTCGTAATAATCTGCGCCAAAAGTATTCCTACTATCTCATTATGTTCCTCTACTGCTACAACTAACGGAGTCGTATGCTCCGTGCGGGCATACACTTCGTACATCTCCGGAGTCTGAAACACATTTCCTTTCGGATGTGCCTTCACAAACTCCGCCCATGCGGTTTTATCTATCTGTTCGTATGTTAAGATTGTATAAGGCATTGATATCTATTTATTACTTTCTCATCCTGATTAATTTCGCAGGATTGCCACCTACTATGGCATAATCCGGAACATCATGCGTGACAACAGATCCTGCACCAATGATAGAGTGTGCTCCGATGCATTTGCAGCCCGGCAAGGCAATTGCTCGCGCACCTATCCATACATCTTCCATTATCTCCAAAGGAGTATCCGGAAGAGCACCCTCCGCACCCAGAGGAACGTCAGGATTGTCAAAACGATGCCCTCCTCCTTGAAAGAGGACATCCTCCCCCATCATTAAGCCACCATGTACCGTGAGTACGCGGCAATGGTTAATAAAATTCTTTTCTAAGCCAGCCTCTCCAAGAATATGAATATTTTTTCCATCCCCAAAATACGCCCCTTTCTCAAGATTCACAAAACCCTTACATTCTGCGAACAGATGCTTGGCACACCTATAACGCAGGCGCTGTGCAAATTTACCCAGTACGGGCATTGTTGACTTAGGCAAATGCCGTGCGAAACCATAATATAGTACTAACCCAAAAGTCTTCATTTTCAATTAAAATAATTGTTTTATGCTAATCCTCGTCCTGCTAATTTAAACCAGTTCCATGCAACCGCGCCTATTAACATAATGACGCACCAATACATATACCATCGTTTATACCTTTTATGCGACAAGGCTATACTCAATCCATATGCTGCAAACATAAGTTCAAACGGCATCACCGGCTGGTGAAACCGTTCCGCTTGTGCGAACGAAGAGAACACTAGTACGATTAGATATCCCACCACAAACGATAATGGCAACAAATGCTCCCGCCATTTGCCGGATAATAATAACATAATGAATGCTAACAGCGTGAATCCGGACAAGATATTCTTAATAAAGTTTCCACCATGATTTAATTGCTGTACTTCCTGTCCTTCAAATGGTCTAACCATAGTCGGAAAGGGAATCGTCAAAATCATAGGCGCAAAAACAGCAGAACCTGCATATTTCGCGAATGCATTTCCATGTTCACGCCGACTGCGCCACTCCATATTGCTCTCTTGTTGGCGGGATTCCACTGCATCTAACAATTGACGAGACTTCTCTTCTATCCTGTTTCCTGCCACAATTCCAATCAGTGCAACAGCAAAAAATCCTACGACAATTCGCTTCCCCCAACTAACCACTCGGGTCGAAGACATTGCTGCAGAAAATATAAGTGCTAAGAGTGCAACCAATCCTAGCGGAGTACGGAACGTAAAAATAGCTGCAGCAATGAGCAGTATCGGAATAACTTTCCATGCTGTAAATTGCTTCGATCTCAACATCTGGTCTGATTGCTCTACGAATAGCACAGCCAAGAATACCATCTCTACTTCTTTTAAATGCACGCCGCAATAGTACCAGAAGTTCGGCCATAAGGCACAAAAGATAGCGGCTATTCGTGCTGTCTGTTCCCCGAAATTGCGCTTCGCTAATCGATAAATGAGTAGCACGGTTATGGAAGACCAAAGGCATTTGAGCAAACGTACCACTATTATACTATTCCCCGTCAACCAATATACGAACCCAATATATATTCCGTATCCCATATCAGCAATATCATCATTGCCGGTGTACGCCGATATCCTATCATAAAAATGGAAATCACCATTCGATATAAGACTTGACACATATGCTGCCAATTCATCATATGCTGTAGCATCTCCATTTTCAAATCCAAATGCATCGCCATAGGTTTGCATGAAGATGGTATAGATAAGAATCACCCATATCAACCGCGGGACGAAAGCTATAAGAAAGATGCGTTTCTCGAAATTCTTTGCTTTATGTATCTTGTCTATAGCCGTACTTTTAACTATTGTACTGCCATATAGGAAGAACACCATTACTGCTACAATACCGGACAACATATAGTACCACGGCAGGCTGTGCGATGTATATAGCACCGTCACAACCGCCAACGCCGCAAGATACGCCCCAACGGCATATTGCGTCAGCCATTTCGGCCATATGCTCGGTGCCTTTGCCTGCATCCGTCTCCCTCCACCCTGCATCATCCTTGGCGGCATAGGTGGCATGGACTGCTGTGGTTGCGGATTATATGGATTATTCGGATTGTTCACTTTTCTCATTTGTACTTTTTACCACACTAAACTTATCTTTCATCCGCAAAAACGGCATTTCGAAATATTTGTACGAGACACCTGCTATCAAAATGGTTACCCCTGTTACTACGGCAAATATCATTGCGAAGCATACCCCCCCCTGTTTTTGAAGGCATTCGCCTCGAAACATAGCACTGTTTAACAGCCTTGTTCCAATATAAATCAAAATAGGATGAATAACATAGATACCATATGAAATCTTGCCAAGATAATTCATCACTTTGTTTTCCAATATGGGCTTACGCACCAATCCGGCCATAATAACCAACAGTGATATCATAGCAATGACCTCATTAGTAATTGGAGAAGGTATGTACTTTGCCCATAACCCGGATGTAAAGAATAATATCCATCCTGCTATTGCTACGTATGGATTACCACATAACCGTTTAAACCATTCCGTTCCGCGGTAGTACATTATCGCTCCAGCTGCACCTAACATCATGCAATCGAACTGCGTTACAGCAAATATACGGTATACCAATCCTTTGCCGAGTAGTAGGTAACTGCCTAATTTGAATCCAAACCACAACACACATAATCCGCACACGGCATAGAGTATATGTTTCTTATTGTATTTTACCATCCATGGATACCAAGCGTAATACTGTTCCTCTACACCAAGACTCCAAAAATGATATAACGGAATAATACCTATTCCTATAGCATGGGATATATTTCCCAAGAAGAACCCATAGAACCATGCGGCACTATTAATCTCGCCCTTAAAAGCAGCAACGACTATGAGAGATAATACAAAATACCCGTAATACAACGGCCAGATACGCAGTATTCTCCGCATATAGAATTTACCGATACTAACATTGTTCGTTTTACCAACTTCGTTCATCAGCAGATAGGTAATCAGAAAACCACTAATTACAAAGAATGTCGTTACCGGACCTTCCGGCCATGGAATATGAATCGGCGGTTCATCTATACCCCAATCACCAAACGGCGACCACATATGCCCGAATAGCACCGACAACGCTGCTACTGCACGGATGCCATTCAATCCCGGTAAATATAGCCGGTCCTGCTGTATATTTTCCCTATTTTCTCCTTGTTCTGGCATTTATTTTCCTCGCGCTCGGAGCGCGGTTCTTTCATCTTCCGTAGCATACACGCACACACGGCGCATACACGCGTACCAAATCGGGCTACAAAGGTAGTGAAAATTTTGCATATATACAAATAAATAGCAAATAATCGCTCTAAAAACTTTGTTTTTACTCAAAATCGAGCGGTTATTTGCTATAATTGCTGCGACTTGCAGTCGCTTGCTACGGCTTTGCCGTGGCTGCACCGGAGGTGCTTGCTGCGCCTTTGGCGCATCGTTTTTGTAGGTTTCGTAGAGACCGGGGGGTCTATCGCTGGCAGGAAATAGTAAAATATTTTTTAGGTTTATTGCTGGCGCTTGGTTGTTTACCTCCTGCGGAGGTGCGGGTTCGTCCTAATGGACGACGTTAAGTTTACTTATAAGTCGGTCGATTAGCGACGTAGACGCATGTACTCGCCAGAGTATGCAACAAGCGGCAGGGTTTATCTATGTTTATTTTCTTCTCCAGACAGCGGTTTTCTAAAAGCCGAAGGCGCGTTTTTGGTTACCTAATATAAACAGAGCGGAGCTCACTCAACAGCAAGCCCCGTTTGCGCTAAACAGCGGCTTCGCCGCGCTTAACCTTGGTGGGCGGAATCATATTCCTGCCCACAGACTAACCAGAGGTAGGCAGTCATGGTGCGCTTGCCGGTGGCGAGGTCCTTCTGGGCGATGAAGTCCAGCTGGTCCTGCGAGATCTTGTTCAGATCCTTGCGGCGGGTGGCGACCATTGCGCGCACCTCGGTGAAGCGCTCGCGGATAGCCAACTCTTTCGCACTCGGCTGCGTGCTGCGCTCGATCTTCGGACGGAGATACAGACGGTTACAAGCATTGCTCTGGGTGGCCGCTACGCGGTGGGTAGCCAGCAACATTTTGGTGCAGGAGTGCTGACCGCTCTTGCTCGGTTTTGCCAATGCGCCCGACACATGGTCGATGCCGGCAGAATAAGTTACTTTTGCCATAATAGTTCGGCGTTTGCCGAACAGACCGTTCACTTACGTTCACTGTCAGACCGTTTCACTGTAAGACCGGTCTGCGACCTGAAAGACATTCTCTGTTCGGACCCCTACGCCGTGAGGGGGTTTAAAAGTGAGTAAGTAGAGTTAATTAATTTACATCCCTTCCTTTTACGGGTGAAGAGCTCTGCTCGATCGGACTGCCGGTGGCCGTCCGTAGAACATTGCTTGGGTTAGGCTTTTTTTACAGCTTTTTCGACGCATCATACGTCTCGATCGTTTTGGTCTGGATAATCACCGACGTATCGGCTTTCTGCCAGTACTCGGACTTGGTGGTGATGGTCCGCGTCACGTTGCACGAACTCAGTCCCAATCCGGCTGCGAGCGCCGTCAGAGCGGCAATCAGCACCGAGATGACTACCTTGATAATTTCTTTTCGTGTCATAATTCTGAATTTTAAATTTTAACTTAACGTTCCCTGTTGATCTTTGAAAAGTAAATAAACAAAAATAAATTTATTTTTCCTTCGTACATTACTTTTATTTATGTTTATCGCCTCGGGCGTTTGTAACTCCGCAAGGAGTGTGAGTTTGGGCGGCGGAGCGGCATGGGAGATTGCTCACAAGGACACTACGACGAACAAAGGCACATTAGCCCGCAGGGCTTACAAACGACAGAGGGGTTTATCTTGGTTTATTTTCTTTAAAAAGTAACTACCGGGAATTTTGAATTATGAATTATGAATTTTTAATTTCCTATTACGTTTCCATCGGAATCGTAATTCGGACTGAGTTTGTGCATCGCATAGCCGAAGAGCGAACCATACTTGGTCTGGCTCTTGTACTCCGCCTCCAGCTTCGCTTTCTCCGTCGGATCTGCCAGGATAGCACGGACAGCTGCTGCTACTTTGGCGAAACGTGCCTTGGCTGCAACCTGCGCGGCCGATGGAGTTTTATCGCTCGGATAACACAACTTGCCGGTCGTCACCTTGCCAGTCCTTCTGTTCGTACGGAAATACACATCGCTGTGCTCGCACACTTTCTTTTTCATGCTCTCGATGAGAGCCATAGGTTTGATTTCTGCCATTTTGTTAATAGTTTAGATTTTTCGTTTTTCCCTTCTCGCGCATATCTGCGCGAGCCTTTCTTTGCGTTAATGCATCGTGCGCACGATCATTACCGCTTGTTTACACGCGTGGGATTTGAGTCCTTCCTTTTTGAGTTTCCGAGACTGAGAAAGAAGCGACAAACGCCCTGAAAACTCATTATCTTATCTCTCAAATCTATTGGGGGTCTCCGGCGGATGCTAGCGCCAGTGCGTCCGATGGGGAGAGGAGGAATTGAGACAACTACACGAGCTACAAGGTAGCGAAATCGTTGATCTCCAATTCCGATGACAAAATTACTGCTTTTTCGCAACCTGTGCAACTATTCGTCTTCGCAAAAGTGAGCACATTCACTTTTCTGAAAATCTTAGCTTAAGTCATAGCCCGCATACTCGCTCAGATCAATCACTTCTACAATATATAACCAGTCACGATGCTTCAGCGCGTCGCAGTATCTGGCACCGTAATGACGGAATTTCTTCCAACCGTATAATAGGATTTCCAGACCCTCTTCGCCGACCGCTTGTCCCAATGCGGCATCCAATCGCTGCACCAGCTCCTCCTTGCTTATGCGCCGCATCATAACGCCTGCGATACGATTTTCCATAGTTCCTTCTGTGTCTTTTTCGAACCGGCTTTGCGCATCATCCGCACGATCTCTGCTGTCGCCCGGAACCGCTCCCTCTGTGCTATAACCCTCTCACTCACTTCCTTCGTACATTGCACTTTGTACTTTGTCCCTTGGTACTTCATCATGTCCCTTTGTCCTTTCATTGGGTACATGTAAATTTTGCCTGTTGCTTTCATTGTCCGGAAACATACGTTCCCTGCTTTTCCGGAGACTCTTTCAATCCACGTTGGTAATTCTACTCTTGCCATAATTCACTAAACATTAAACATTAATCTTTAAACTTTTTATATCTTTTCCCCCATGTGGCAGCAAAATGACGTTGGTTAGCCGCTTCTGCTTCTGTCTTCTTATGTCCTGACCTGTTGGGGCAGCGTTGTACAAGTTGCTTTCCTTTGTACATCCGGAAATAGTACCCGTCCCTTCGCAATTTCCCGCGTAGGACATCAATGGGAATGATTAATTCTACTTTCATATATATTCATTATTCATTGTTTCTTATGACGATTCCTTTATATACCCGCGACCATCTCGCGACCATCCTGTACGTCACCGTACCATCCTTAATACATTAAACCTTTCTGACGTATATCACTTTGTTTCCTGTCGGGTTTGCCATCTGCCATCCGTCACGCGGTTCGGTTGTGTGATAACGGGCGTAATAATCGGCATAGGAAAGTTGTTGCATACAAGGCTTCCGCTGAAGGTAGAGCGCCGTGTCTTCAATAGCAAAATAAGGATTCGGACTAACCCGTTCGCCGCGCTGAAGGGCTTCGGCTATCCGGTTGTAGATGCGTTGCTGCATCTCAGGGGCATAACTGTTCCACAGTCGTTCGCAAGCGCGTCGGCGGCGTTTGTACTCACCTTGCGGTTTGAGCAATGCCCAGATACTGATAATACTGTACATAATCTCAAATATTTTTGTTTTGTTCGGTGGCATTTTTGCCGCCGCTTTTTTCTATGTTCATCCTGCCTCGCCTTGCCATGCCTTCTGTACTATTAGGCAAGGCTTGGCGTGGCATTTAGTTTTTTTCTTTTGGTTCTTTTCTTTTTTGAATTGCAATTCGGCGACAAAAGTACTGCTTTCTACGCCTATTCTTGTCCGAAAATCAGACAATCGGCACCAAGACCTATTTTTTCAGCAACTCATAGACATGTGCGCGGGACATCCCCAACACATCGGCAGTCCGCTCTGCTACATGCGGCCAGCCGCGCCGGACCTGATAATCATAAAAGAGGTGAAAGATATGTTCCTTCACCTCTTTGACGTTGAATTCCACCTTGTTGATGTTTTCCGGCTCTTCTCCCAGAACCTCTTCCATGCGGGTACGAACGAACAGGACTGTCTCCGCACCCAAATCGATGTGATTTTTCATTTTGTGTTAACTTTTATTGGTTTTCTGGCACTATCGCCATTGCCCGCAAAGTTAACACTATTTTTTGATTATCTATATAAAAAAAGCCGCCCTCTCGGACGGCTATACACTATACTCTGAACACTACTTGAGACATGGCACTTCTTGAAATTCCATAATATCCAACATCTTGAACCATACCCCATCTATCTCGCTATGCCAAGAGTTATGAAAATGCCCATAATACCATCGTTCTAATGGATGTCCATCTCGCTTCAGGTGAGCAAGAATCGTATCCATTGTGGCTCGTTCTGCGTCGCAATCGTCCAGCAGTTCTGCATCATACTGTGCCCAAGTTGCTAATCCTTTCTTCGATTGAAACTCGCACATTGACGGTGAAGTATGTGTCACCACGATATCCACCTTCAAACCGGCATCACGAATATCATCCAACGCTTCTGCATCATACCGTGGTGCCTCATTCGGCCAGTAATACTGCTTCCCATGATGCCGCTCCATCTCGCGTAGACGAATCTGCCGATCCACACTCACTGCACCACCTATGCACAGCACTCCCCGTCCACAAGCCTGAATAACCGTATAATCCGGCACCGTCTGCCAACGTGCATGATGAATGAGCGTCTTTCTATCCTTTTGCAGTTCAAAATACGTAGGATCATCATGATTACCCCGCATCATTGCAATCCAACAGTTATTCTGCGCTAACCGTTTCTCTATACGCCGAAAAGCATTCTCATACGCACCCGGCTTCTCGAATCCGAATCCACAATCACCCGCCACGATTACCAGCGTGTCGTGCATCCCGTATCGCACACACATCTCATATACGAGTGGTACAAAATCGCCATGTATATCACCACAGATCACCAGCGACTTCGCTTCCTTATATGTCAGCACATACGGTTTCATCATCCTAAATAAGCTCGTTTCAACACCTCTAACAGTCCCTTGACATTCTGAGAACGCAGCCCCGCATTTCGTAAGAAATCGTCATTGGGCAGTTCTGTTTCTATCGCAGCAAAGAACTGCTGCATGTCGTTTTGTATCTCCTTCGGCAACTCATATCTAGACTCTCCCGTCAGCATTGGAGCCAAACGGAACACATCTTTCTTATGCTTCTCAATATCATCTTGATCTACATGGTCGCCCTGCGCTTTCCGCACACTCAAGTCCACAAAGGCCTTCGCCTTCAAACATATCAGCGCTTCGATATTCGCAATATGCACCCCATCCTCCAATCGGCTATGCGCTATCGTATAATGATAATATTCCTCGTTCATCAATATAGCAGATAGACTTGACAACTCATCCCCTGCCGGAATAGGCTCCAAATGCGCGTCATCCGGTATATTCAGCACACCAATAGCTCGTGCAAACAACTCAATCTGCTTCGGATAACGTTTGTCTTGCGGTTGTAAGAACCGGTAGCACTCATGCTTATCCACACCACGTTGGCGACGCGTATATCCCGCCTCTCGCACAAACTGCCAAAACTCGCGCACAAAATCTGCCGAAAGCGCCTCTACGATTAACACCACATCCAAATCCTTTGTGGCTCGTGGTACTTGTGCACTTATCTCTTCATGAATATAACAAGCTGCGCCACCGATCAGCACATAACTATCCGCATATGCAGCAAAACGCTCGCGAAACACATCCAATCCCGTTACCATTTTCGCTCCTTAATTAATTGATTCACTTCCTTATGTACTCGCTCGTCCTCTGTATCGCGTAACGACAAGTACAGCGACAGCATATCAACTTTTCCATCTTCTGCCAATATCCGCGGATCATATTTCCACACTTCTACGATATTGTCGCCAAACTCTTTGCTTAGGCTTGGAGCCAATTCTTGTGCATCATGTTTGGAGACAGCCCAACAATGATGGTTCGGTTCAGCTAACATCGTCATCTCGGCTATTGCCTCTTCGCCACAGATCGGAGTATGCAATATCGCATCCGTCCGCAACACTCGTTCTATAGGACTCTGCAAAAACGGTAAAGCCTGATGCCATAGTTCGCCCTCCTCACGGATGAACGTCAACAGCTTCTCGCGACTCTTATTTAACGTCACAAATCCATTATCGGATAACCACTTAATCGCACGGTTGATGGTTGGATACGATACACCCATTAGTTCCGCAATCGGTTGAGCCGATAGACCATTTAGGTTCTTTTTTTGTAAATGGTAAAGCACTATGCACTGCGCCATCACCGTCATCGGTTGGTTTTTCATATCAACTGGATTGCGTTGCGGACGCAGATCCATCAGCAACGAAGGTATGAATAGTTGCCTTCCTGGCACAATTAGGTTGACACGAGCTTGAATCAGCCGAGTGAGATTATAGGGTTTAACTTCCGTCAGTACCACAACCGTATGCATTGCCAACTTGTCTTGCACAATGTTGCAATGTTTCTTCAGTTGCATGGGGGTCACGTCTGCATTTTTGCAACATAACAGACACACTTCCGCACCTAGCAATCGACATTCCAGCAACTGGTACATGCTCGTGATAAGAATCGGCAGTGTACGTTTTGCAGCATCATCTAATGGTTGTATCATCACTTCTCCCCCAACCATTTTCTCGACGTAATCCTTGATATTTATTATATTATCATCCATTTTGCAATTTATCACACTTTAATTATAATTTGCAAATCCGCTGCAAAAGTACTGATTTTTTTTTATTCTCGCAAATAAATTCACATTATTTTGTGATTTTTTGCAAAAATAATCAGATTACCTTCATTTTCCCGCAATGTTAACACTATTTTGGGATTATACACAAAAAGCCGCCCTCTCGGACGGCTATACACCATTTTACCTATAGGATCTTTTGTAGTTTTATTTGTAGTACCTTTTGTAGTTTTTTCATAAATATTATTAGTCAGCAATCTGGCTAAGTAAGAGCTCGTTTCTTCATCAATTCCTATCGTTTCCCATGACATTTCTTATACTTCTTTCCGCTTCCACATGGGCATGGATCGTTCGGACGAATCTTATGACTCACAGCAGGAGATGTTATCTTCGGGAGGCCAAACAGTTCATCCATTCCTTCCTCACCGGCAATATCCGACAACCATGCCAGTGCGTCTCCGTAATTTTGATCCACAGCTACTGACGGCTTGCCTTTCCAGTTCTCGTTTGCAAATGCATTGCGCGCCTCTTTGTAGTATGGAAAGGAAGAAACATCAATACCTTGTTGCGCCGCAGAGAGCATATCGGCATAATAGTTCTGAAAATCTTGTTTCGTCAAAAATAGTTCTTCGTCCTCTAAGGGGTCATATGTTTCTCCTGCTTCTTCTGCCGCTTGCTGCTTCATCGCTGCTATACCTATACGGTAAGCTTTCCGTAACGACACCATTTTCGGCACCGGTCCGGAGACAAAACGCCTCGCTTTGATTAACATATCTTTCTCTTCTGGCGTGAGGATTCGCCCTTCTGAACGTTCGCTCTCACGTATGAGTAGCAATGCTTGTTCGCGGGGAGGGTCGTAGTATTGATATGATGTCTCTACAATCCAGTCTCTCATATCCATGAAACACCGTCTGTCGGCCGGTAGAATAGTCTCGTTTTTCTGCCATGAGTTCAATGTTGCCGTATCTATCTGCAATGGACCACAGGTATATGTTTCCGTATCGGGCTTGTTATTAAACAGCACCACTATCAAATCATTTAGAAGCAGAACGTAAGGTGATTTCTCTTGACGAGAGCCGAACACCCCTTTGTCATACTGATGAATGCCATCAACCCGATAAACAGCATAGCACCATGCGCCTAGTTCGGAAGTATCATTGACTATTGACTTGACATCTTCTAAAATTGCTCTGTCCAATATCTCTCTAAGCGAGAACTCATCTGCCGCATCCAGGTATAGTCCCATGCGCGAAAGCCCCATTCGCCATAGCACTGATAACCAGAACAAATACGCTATACGCGGATGAATGGTTTTTCGGGGATTATGATAATATTCCGCGTACGCTGTCTCCAATATGGAAAAACGGTGTTCGCATGGTGCGCAGAAATAGTTATCATACTCTAACAAATTGATATTTTTCGCAATATCGCTATCCGTAACCTCATGCCCGAGAGTTACCTGCATTCTCTCTGGTGGTACCTCTGCACCATAAAAAGACAGGGGATTTGCCAGATTATTTATGGAGAACCGGTCTGTTGCTTCATGATAACGTTTCCCGCGTTGATCATATGACAGAGACGGGTGGGCGAGAAAATTAGGAGCCATATGCGACCCTACTGCATTAGCAGGTAATTTACGGCATAGCGAACATCTGCAATCTTGGCGGGGACTCGGAACATTAGTGCTCTTTTTAGCACTATCCTTTATCGCTTTGATTTGCATCAGAATACGGTGAATCTCCTCCTTTTCTTCGGAAGAATAAAGCTTCGATTTGGAGAATCCTTCGTACCTGGGATTAACTTCCTCCCATGTAGAATGAATATTGTTATAAAAATTATTAAAATGAAAAAATTCCACGGAAACATATTTGATGAAGAAATAGGCATAAATGGTTTCGTAATTATTCAGGCTATCTCCGAAATCGTATTTATACTTATGCTCTAACTCATCCATCTTCGCTGCCATCTGCTCTTTGTCTTTTTTCTTAATGGCAGATAGCAGTTCATTGGCTGTCGCTACAATTTCCTCGTATTTCTTCATTTTCTATACATCTATACATCCATACATTGCGTTTTTAGCGCATCTATTCACTATTAACTATCCACTATCCACTCTTCACTATTCCCTCTTCCATCTTCACTATTTTTCAACCGCGTCTCATCCAAATCAAATATGATTGTCATACTATTACCAATCTATTACGCTTCGCTTGGTCATCCTCCCTGCGAGCCATATCTTCAAAACTTGCTATCGTATTTGTCAATATTTTTACCATTCGTGGAGAAAGGAGCGCTGCCCTCTGCTTATATTTCTCGAGAGTCTTGATATGGTTACGCTCTATCGTACCTCCATCAAATGGCGAACGAGTGGACATACCTCTGCGATTAAAAAGTGCACACCCAATCTCTTCATCAACATGATCATCGTTCAACTCCTCTACCAACTGACACATCACATCGCTCGGATAGTCTTCCTCCTCCGGCATGTCACCCAAGATCTTTCCAAACACAAGCGGCATCACCATCTCATAGTGATTCTCTTTCATCAGTTCTCGTAACCGCTCCATATACTTGCGTAGCTTCTGCCCATCTACCTTTCCATCTTCGTCCGAACAAGGCACCCGATGATAGTGATACATGAACGACCAACCTACGTGTGCCAGCTCTTTTCGGTATTCCATCTCTTCATCCGTCAACTTCTCACGATAGCCCTCGTCGCGCAGATACATCATAGATACAATCGACATCAGCACTTCCGGGTTCTCATTCAGTTCTTGTACCAGATGCATCGACAATCCCTGCATGTAGTGCTCCAAATACTCATACAACAGATATTCTATCTGCAAGATGACATTCCTCTGCGGTTGCTCTTGAGGCAACGATATCGTCTTCAGCACTTCCGCTACCTGGTATGCATCACGCATCATTGTCCGTATCTCTCCGTTCTGATACATCTCGCATAGCACCGCCACACGCTCTCGCTCAGACAGGGAAATCTGCTTGTTAAATGTAAAAAGGTTCTGCAATATATCAGCATAACGTTTTACCTTACGCATTCTGTCCAATACGTAGGATGCATCTGCATCATCTATCTGCCATATCTGCACTTTCTGCCAGTACTCCGTCTCCTGCTCTGCCGATAATTGCTCTGCGATAGTAGCTAACGAGCGTACAAATACTGGCGCATAAAGGACAATCACAATTTTCTCCTCACTTACACCACGCAACCGTGCCACCATCTTCAAATACCACTCTTCACCAAACTGATAGTACAATTCGCGGAAATACCTTGACGTTAATGCATCGCTTACCTCTCCTTTTATATATCGCGCGTATATCTCATCTACATATTTATCCTCGCTGTATGCCACCAATCCGCTGGCTATCGCATCTTGAGACTTTGCTTTGGCTACTAACTTCCATATTCCTTCTTCGCCTAACTGATCTACTATCTCCTGCAGCACCTCCACACGTTTCTTCTTGGCATATTCCATATAATCACCTACTCCCTCCTCCTCCGGATCCCGCAGATAAATATCTTCGAAATAATGCAGATTCCTCGATATTACATCCTTTGGCACAATTTTCTCAAGCAACTCTTGATACGGCATTAACTCCCTTTCTTTCAGTGCCCAAAACGTATCTCTACAAGAGGTATGACGTTCTATAATATCTTTTCGAAGAGTTCGAATTATATCCTCATCATCATACATCTGTTCCACCTGCTGCGATAACGCATCCATAATTCTTCCCCGACAGAAACCGATTATTTGTTTTGCAGATAGTTCCAGCCAGTTTTCAATATCTTCCTTACTCCATGCGCAGTACTGCAATGCCAACTCCACGATCTTCTCTATATCTTGCTTGGTTACGTGTTCCAACTTAGTATCGTCATATCGCTCATTCCATCGCCATGTAAACCGCGCCGTAACATCATACACCTGCATATCCAGCCCTCGCAACATCTGCAAACACAGCGCATATACATATTGCGGATACCGAACAGCCACTCCTTGCAATATCGCATATCGCATATCAAATCGGGCAAACGTTTGCGGTAGTCCAAAGCGATAGATGTTAACCAACGAATTAATCGGTTTGTTCGCCCAATTACTCGTATTCGGGTATTGGCAGTAGTGCAGCAATATCGCTGTTGCTCGAGGTAATAACTGCTCGTCCCACGCTATACACTCCAAACACCATAGTAAATCAGTATAAAAGATTCTTGTATTCGTCAGTTCCGCATTGCTTTCTTTTATCTCAAATAACTGAGCCGATATCTTGTCTCCATTCTGTATATCATTCTCCAGGAACTCAAGGAACATCTCCGGCTCTGCTTCAGCAATCCATTTCATGTTATGCTGGTTGCTCAAGAATCTAGCCAAGTCAAAGTCTTGCAGTTTCGCCCGTACCAAGCGCTTTATCCGGTTCTTCACTTCTACCCTATCCGCATATACTAACGATAGCAATGCAATGGTATGGAATGCTCCCTCTTTGATATACCCGGAGTACGCATGTTTATCCTTCCAGAACTGCAACTCCTTGGCATTCATCTTCGCTTCTGCATCCGGATCATCATCTTCAAATAACCAGTCTATTTTCTCTATAAACTTGTCTATTATATCTATTGTAATTATTCTCTTGTAGGCTTCAAGCATCGTCCGAGGCGACTTTAACATCCATGCTGTATTCACCACATTGAATGGACTTTCTGCTGCAGACACCGATGTGATTAGTTGAGACCTAAACTCGTCATACGGCATCCCCGTCATCTGACTTACTAATTCTTTATCGTTCTTAAACGCTTCATCCCACGATCCAATCAGTATAGCCGGTATCAGCAATCGTTCGTTATCCGGAGTGTTCCATGTCTCATTCGTTCCTCCTGCTATTATTCTGCATAGGCACGATACGTCATAGGATGCCTCTCGTGCAATACTTCTTGCTTTACTGTCGCTATAACCGATTTGCTTCAATGCATCAACGATGCAATCTCTTTCTAACGATGGCAGTTCTACTATTGGGCTTACTGCTTTAGTATCGTTTCTCCCCATACAAACTAGTACACTATGCCCATAGTTGCGTGCCCACCATGGAGACTCATCGATTAGTGTCGTAATGATGATTTCTGAACTTTTTTTATCTGCTATCTCTTTAAAGTTCTGCACATCTTCTATGATGATCGCTGGTTCTGCAATATTTTGTTCATTCGTTAATACAACTGCTGCCACAAAGGCTTCTGCCTCCATCTTCGTCTCCGCTTTTATATAAAGTACACCATGATCACTCAATGCCGCCAAGACCCTTTGCGAGGCTTTCTCTCTTCCGCCTAATACAACCTCGTATGGCAACACACCTTTTTTGTCAGTAAACTTTCTGTCCCAAAACCGCTCACACGTATCCGCCCCTCGATTAATCAGTGTCTCTACTTTCTCTAGCATCTTCTTATGCGCTTCGTTCTCCAGTTCTATCAATTCAGCCAGCAACTCTGTTGCGCTTAAGATAGCCTTCTGCGCCTCTGCATGATGTATCTCCTCCTTGTGTTGCAGGATGAATGCATTACATGCAGGATCAGCATATATATAATCTGCCCACTTTTTCAGCAGCTCTTTCTCCTTCGGATGCTTTCCCTTTTGCGGATTGATGATATAGTCCTTTAGCTCATCAATATGCCGTTCCATTCCTCCTTGACGATACGCATCTTTCGTTCCCGAATCTACATTCCATTTATCCACAGCAAGCTGATAACAGGCTTCTAGCTTGTTATTTATACTAGGATTACCTTCCAACCATGCTTTTATGGTCGGTATATTATTTGCCACATAGGATAACACAAATCCTAATGCCAGTTCTACTCCCATTGTTGTTTCTATTATCATTTATAATCTATCATCTATAGTTTTGACTTAGCAGTCCTTATACTGGCGGTCAAGATTCCATATATTTTTTCCACATCCCTCAGCAATTCCTCATAATACTCTTTCGTAATCAACTCTGAACCATATAATACTTTCAACCAGTATATTGTTTCATTACATTCCTTCTGAGCAATTCCCATCTTGTGCACAAAGTCTGCTTTACTTTCCGCATCACAAGCCTCACTGTAGTTCGCGCCGATACTCGTCCCACTTCTCTGTATCTGATCAGAGTTATTGTACTCATGTTGGGTTTCACGCAAATACTTTCTCAGTTTATTCATTTTTACCGAGAATGCTATACACATATTTAGTACATCCTGACTATTCATATCTCAACTACAAATTACCAATTACCAACTACCAATCACCAATTACCAATTACCAACTACCAATTCCCAATTCCACTCTACCCTCTATACACCTCTATCAGCCTCTGGTTTATCTCTCGTACATCCAACCCATCAGCAATAATCTTCTCCCTGCCTTTCGTTTCCGAATAGTCCAAGGCTCTTATCAAATCTTCCGCTAACTCTCTAACTCTCTCACTCTCTAACTCTTTCACCCCAACAACAAAACATCCATCCACACCGCTCACTCGCTCCACGATATCTCCCACATTGGTAGCTACTATAGGTCGCGAACAAGCCATTGCCTCTTTAATAGCATTCGGACTTCCTTCCCATTTGCTGGTCATTAGTACTACATCCGCAGCATTATACCAATATGGAGTCTCTTCGTTCGGTGTATTCTCAAATGCATGCAACTCTAACTCCCTCACTCTCTCATTCTCTAACTCCCTCACTCTTTTAACCGCTGCCTCCGCCAGCGGATAATCTTTCTCCGGTCTCGCTGCATTTGCAGGAAACAGTATATGCACCTTTCTATTATCTAAATGCGCAGCATCTGTATCCGAAGAATCTGGACACTCAGTCTCCCATCCTAATCTCTTCTGGCATGCTTCTTTATCCATAGGTTGGAATCTATCTAAATTCACTCCATTAGGAATAACGATCGCCCGTTTGATACCCAAATCCCGATACATGTCGGATGATTTGACGATAATGGCTTTCCAACGAAAGAGCCAGGCAAAGAGACGAATGATGAATTTATACCATCCGGCGGCTTTCACATCGCTCCCCATCAGCGATACGACCAATGGCTTTGCCCCCGCCAAGCTGGCGGCAAAAGCAGAAAGCGAATAATGCGCATGGATAGCATCATACTTATGCTCGTTCAGGTATTTCCGCAAAGGCATCACATTACGCAAGTAACCTTTGAATCCCTTTCCTTTAAGCAAGTACCACTCAATCTCCACTCCTTCGGACATCAAAGCCTCTGCCTGATTTCCTACCACAGGAGACACCGCTCCATGATTGCCGGAAGCGATGAAGAGCACTTTTAGTGCCTTCTTAGAACTGCTTGCAGTTTTAGTATCAGAGCGTTTTCCCGCTTTAGTGTCAGTGTAATTTTTCATTTTTTCTTGTCACTTAATACGAAGTATCTGTCACTTAATACGTAGTATCTGTCACTTAATACAAAGTATCTTAAGCCATAGGCTCTAGAATTCAGTTATTAGTGTCAGAGCGGTTTCCCGCTTTAGTGTCAGTTAGTTTCTTGCGCATTCCTGCGATAATCGCCGCTTCCTCATCTATCTTCTTTTCAAGAATTCGGAATTCTTCTTCACTAATATACTTCAAATCCACCGCTATTTCCAATTGGCAATGTGTCTCCATTAAAGAGCCATACGCGATATCAAGGAAATGACTTTTCTCTTTATTGGATGTTCGACTTAAACCCTCTGCGATATTCGACGGCACGGATACAATCGCCCTGCGCAGTTGATCACTTAAGGCGTACATCTCCGTTTTCGGGAATGTATCAATTAAGCGATACGTATCAACCACCAATGCTATAGCATACTTGTACACATTAAGTTTCCTATACGAATAATTCATTTCCATATCTCTCAACAACTAAAACGAAGTTCTATAAGCGAAGCTTCTAAATGCTTTGCATCTGTAATCTATTTCAGATTTTGATAGTACCACTGACACGCTTCTGCGAAACCTTCAGTTGCGCTGTAGCGTGGCTGGTATCCCAGTATCCGCTGTGCTTTGATGATCGACGCCTGGCTATGCGGGATATCTCCGGCGCGATTCTCGCGATAAGTCGGTTCAATAGCCGCAATAGCCGGATCATATTTCGCCAAGTTCTCTCGCAAACAGCGGAACAAATCATTCAGCGTTGTGTTTCCCCCGTATGCCACATTGAACACCAGATCCACTGGCGCATTCTGCGGCAGGTTCATATTGTATAGCGATGCGCGTTTCACGATCTCATCATGCGAGACGGTTGCTGCAAGATAGTTCGCCTGAATCACATTATCTATATACGTGAAATCACGCGAGTACGAACCATCACCATTGATATACGGTGATTCGTGGTTGATCAGTGCCTTCACCCACAGCGGTATCACTGCGGCATAAGCACCATTCGGGTCCTGCCGACGACCGAACACATTAAAATACCGCAGACCTATCGTCTCTATGCCGTAGAGCGAAGTGAACACATTGGCATATAGTTCGTTCACAAACTTCGTAATCGCATACGGCGAAAGCGGCCTGCCGATATTATGCTCTATCTTCGGCAGTTCCTTGCTGTCGCCGTAGGTAGAGGATGATGCCGCATAGACAAACCGTTTTACCTTCTCATCCCGCGCGGCAACAAGCATATTGAGGAATCCTGTGATATTATTTGCATTCGTATTGATCGGATCATTGATACTGCGTGGCACGGAGCCTAATGCCGCTTCATGCAACACCACGTCGCATCCTTTGACCGCTTCGCGACAAGTATCCAAATCCCGTATATCACCTTCGATAAATCGGAAATTGGGTTTACCTATCAGCGGCTCAATGTTATGCTTAAATCCCGTACTCAGATTATCCAAGCACACCACATCAAATCCTTCATTCACGAAGAACTCGCATAAGTTACTTCCTATAAACCCGGCTCCACCGGTAATTAACAGTTTCATATCTGAATAAATTTACAAATTACAAATCACAAATTATCTTTGGCTGGTAATTGAATATTATCACCAAAAATATAGTCCCACTTATCCGGATGGAATGGCACCATGCCTCCATGATGGAAGAAGGTATACTCTCCAAAATATATTTTGCCATTTACTTCATATAAATCAACTCGCACAGCGGGAATTCCTTTTGACAAAGTTGTTGCCAATGCCTTCATTTGCTCAAAGCAATTCGGTTTAGCAATAAGTTTATCCGACATTGGGTGATGCTGTACAATACCCAAATCATTAAAATCTGCATCAAAGTAATTAAACTTCACTTCTCCACCTGACTGCCGTTCTGTCGCAATAAAGAGATACTTCACTTCGCCATTAAAGCAGAAGAACTTATAATCTCGCAATTCTCCCGATTCATCTTCCAGATATTCCTCTGCAAACACCCGCTTGGGGATATTTTTATAAGGCCATTCTCTGCCTAGTCTATACGTGTTGCGGTGAAGCGACGCATTGATTCTGCGTATCATTTGTGATTTATTGATTTGTGATTTATCACGCACAATAAACACACCATTATTTCCTCCGTCATGTGTTGTCTTTAGTACAAACTGATTTGGAAGTTTCTCCCACTCTATATCTTCCGCCTTATCCCACACACCATAGCATTTTGCCACGTGCTCTGCGCCAATCTTCTCGCTAACTACTTGCTTTACCTTATATTTATCTGCAAGAATGGTATATAGCGGATTATGATCATACAGTTTTATCCACTGCAGTTTTTCATTATATCTCTGCGGTTTTTCTAAATTCAATCGCTTTCCTGTCTCAAGATAATAAATCCATTTCAAGTAGGTTTCATCCGGTAAACAACCGCCTATTCTATAGAGAATAGCAGCCGCAAAATGCTTTGGATCATGAATTAGCGAATGAATCGCATTATAAAAAGGTCGTTTCATTTTACCTATGAGTTAATGCATCTAATAGTCTTTCTCTGTGAGATTCACATTGAATAATATTGTTAATTAGTGTATATTTGCGTCTTATGAAAGACGGGAGCATATGTTTGCGGAAGAGAAAGCGCATAAGGCGCGATTTATAGGGTTCTATATATGCGCGATATTTCATACGTGTTCTTCGCTTCAACTCGTCATATGCTTCTTTTAGCTTGTCTTGATTAGCAATGGTTGCATTCAGTTCCTTTATACATTTTTCAAACGATTGCTTTTCTTTTTCGGAATACAATACTACTTTTGGTTCGGCATCACATTGATGATAGGGTATCAACTGATAGTTTATTTCCTCCTTGGTAAGCGTTAAGTCCAGAATAACCCCTTCGTTCCATGGGCTATTACATTTGGATCTATCAAAACATAGATTGCCAAGGCCATAGAAGATTGGTTTCCCATTATAAGATTCGTGTCCTGAATAACAATGCTGATGATGGTTAACAACTGCATCCGCTCCTGCATCGATGAAAAAACGATATGTCTCTTGCATTCTCGGTGTAGGCAATTGATAATGCTCTATTCCTCCATGAACAATAACCAACACATAGTCCGCGTTCTGCTTGGCTTCTCGTATTGCGTAATACTGCTGAATGGGATTTAGAGGGTTGCTTCCGCATTTTTTTTCTTCAGCAATAGACGACTCATGCTCGCAACAGTTGATAATAGCCAATGTTTCTCCCCCTATCTGCTTGTATCGCACAGTCGAAGCGTCAGTAAGATTTTTTCCTCCCCCAACATAATCTATACCGTGTGCAGATAATTCCGACAAAGTATTCAGCACTCCCTCATCACCATAATCGCGAAAATGGTTATTAGCCAGCGTTACACATGAAGTTCCTATTTGCTTAAATGCCTCCAATGCATGAACATCCGCATGCATATGTGGTCCGCTTTTCTCGATAGGCATTTCTTCACCTCGCAGAATCGGGCACTCCAAATTAACAATGGAGTAATCAGCTTGTGCAAAAATAGGTTTCAGAGCAGCTATCGCACTATAATCGCCATTTGCGAATTCCTGCGCAACGCGCTCCCATGGACAATAATCACCTGTTATTACTATTTTCATATTTTTTTACTTATTCACAATAAATATGATGTAACCTTTCTACATAGGCCTCTATTGAATAACGTTCCCGCACCCATTGGGCATTATTTGCACTGCGTTTCTTAAATTCTGCTGTGGATTCTGAGATACATTTCAACAACTTCTCTATTACAGATGCACAATCCTCTACATCCTTCGTTTTAAAATAAGTCACTGCTTTATTTATACTTTCACCACACACCTCTTTCATTACCGACCAATCATTTACTACAATAGGCAATCCCGCATACATTGCTTCCACGACAGCGATACCGAATGTATCATGGTCTGTACTATATACAAAACCATCCATTGCTTTTAATAAAGCAGGAACGTCGCTTCTTGCGCCAAGGAAATGCACATGCGTCATTTTATTAAGCCTACATATCTGCTCGCATTCATCAAATAACTGGGGTTCTGCATCACTACGTTTTCCTATGAAATAGAATTCGAAATTAGAGATTCCACGCTCCCTAAGGACTTGAATACTCTTAGCAATGATATTTTGTGAGCGGACGCTCACAAAATTGCCAACCATTGCCAGCCGTATTCTCCTCTGTGGTACAGATTCGATTTTTCCTTGGAAATTTCTTTGAGGTTGCTTTGCAAATTCCAAACTAGGCTTGGCCGAGTCAATTTTGCTAAAATCAACACCATTATATATCACATGGCATTTCGCATCTGCTATCTGCATCCTGTGTTGATACCACTCTTGTTCGTATCGGCTTACAAAGCACACATCATCCGCCATACGAATACTCATCCGGCATAGGAAACCATTAATTCCTCTCATCGGATAGAAACCATGAAGAGTGGTCACCAACTGCACATCCATTCCGATAGTCGCCAGCCATGCATAGATAGTATCCAGCCAATGCTGGGCATGGATAGCAGTTACGTCTTCCGATTTAATGAGGCGGCGTAACTGCAGCAAATAGCGTACATACCCAAATCGTTTGGGAGCCAATTGATATAATTTAGGACCTGCTGCATAAAACGCTTCGCGCATAGTACCATCCTTACGATGAATCCCGATAAACTCGAAAGGCGCATTCCGCCAATTTCGGAACACATCCAGCATAATCGTTTCCGCCCCTCCGCGATTCATGCCGCCGAACATATATGCTACTTTCTTCATCTCCAATGCATTATTAAACTATAAATTCCGGCTCCAAAGATATTAATCAGCCTTGCTCTGCATTTATATGTTCTTCCTTGATCAGCAATGCTTAATGGAAACACATTTAGCCTCTTGAGGCGTGAGATATATTCTTTCCTTTCCGGATAGAACGATTGCGCAATCGTTGTCAACACACCGGCAACCATGTTGCTCTGCATATTTTTAAGCCAAACGCAAGTTGGGTGTTGTTCGATATATTGCCGATATTTATCTATTATCAACAACCTATCTTCTATATTTTTTCGGATCTTTTCTTTGTTTCCTTGCGTTTGGGTGATACTCCCTAGCCGAACAAAATAATTATATACAATCGTCTGTGTACTATTCACTCGCCTCGCTTTCAGCATCATTCTTGGCAACCAGTCCACATCTTCGAAATGGATTCCTTCAGTGAAAAGGCAGTCATCTATTTCGGATTTATGATTTCTGATTCCTGATTTCAAATTTAAAATTATGTCACGGCGAAGAATGAACATCACCGCATAGCACGCATACCCCATCCTCGTATTGAGATACGTCTCTCCATCAACTATCTCATTTCTGCGATCAATATAACGCGGTGTCTTATTCGGTTCAAACACCTCATATTCTAAACGCATTGCGTCTATATGCTCCGCATCTAAATGCCCAGCATCTACAACTCTCACATTCTGGTAATCGAACCGCAGTACATCGAGATTTTCCCGTTGCACTTGCTCCATCAGTCCGCCTAACACATTCGGCTCCCAATAATCGTCGCTATCTACGAAGCACACGTATTCTCCCTTTGCGGCTTTTAGTCCCGCATTCCGAGCGGCTGAAAGGCCCGCATTCGCTTGGTGAATCACATGAATGGAAGGCCCTTTTTCTGCATACTCATCACAAATTTGTGGTGAGTTATCCGTAGATCCGTCATCGACGAGGATGATCTCGTAATCCTCATAATCTTGCGCAAGGAGCGAATTCACGCACTTCCGTAGATACGGAGCTACGTTATATACCGGTACTATGAAGGAGAGTTTCAGCATTAGTGTATTGAGTCTTTGAAATAATCATTCCTAATCATGAGATTGGATAAGCGGTATGCATCCTTCTCATTAATAGCACGGTGATTATATTCAGCGCTATCTGCGAGATTGACGCCAAAGCCCTTCCAGTAATAATCATCATATCCTAATGCTCTCAAAATTGTTGGATACACATCCATTTGATAGGCCTCCACATCACATTGTAGCCGTCCTTCATATGCAGCCGAATATACAATTAAGGGACAATAAGCATTTTCAACTCCGTATTTCAAACCATGTAACTGGCAATAAGAGTAAAACACATCGCGACGCTCTTTATGAAATATTGTATGGTCACCGGTAATTACAATCGTTGTGCTATCAAATAATTGAGATTGTTTTAATGCATCGATCATTATGCCAATATAACTATCCGTCACATTTACACATTTAATATAAGCAGCCATCATCTCGGGCATATCGGAAGGCAAAGATAAATTTGATTCTGCCGCGGTATTAAATGGTTCATGAGAAGCAATCGTAATTATCTGCAACATATCATATCCGCTCTTCAAAACTTCAACGGAATTATTGAAGGCTTCACTTTCCTTTTTAACAACAATAGTAGTGTCATAGCCATATGCAGGCGACATGCACTTCTGGTTCCATACATCTATCGGATGAGGAAGTAATGTCGCAGAATGTTTCTTAGGTAAGTTAGGAAAAGAATTGAAAGGATATTCAAAACATACAGCTCCCCTATTTATTGGCAGTAATCCTGTATTTACAAGCATTTGTCCATCTGCCGAACCACCTGCTAATGTTTGTTTTGATAATTTATGGGCATGTAAAGAATGATTAGTGCGAATGAGTTCATACGTATTGGGCATAAATTCTGGTTGGACAACCCAATCCTCTAAACTCTCAAACAATATCAGTATCAGCTTGTCGCTATTTTTTTCTATATATCGTTGACTTCCTTGCCTAGATTGTATTAAGAATAGGTCTTCTTTCGTAATATCAGGCTTGTTTAAAGACAATAACGTATGCTCTACAATATCGTCAATTGCAAATAGAAACATATGCAAAATTGAATAATCATACACCGGAGCTGTCCCTGCTATAATTGTTCTTGTATTATAACTTAGTGGATTATAGAAAACAGATATTGGTGCTATTTTGCGGATATTTGAATGACCTGTAAACAACTCATACTTATGGAAATTCAAGTTGGATGCACAGGCCCAAAGTACACATGAAATAGCAAATACGATTAGACCTGTTTTCATCTCTCGCTTACTCCACTTACGCAGCAAATAGATTAGAATAGCCAAAAGTAAAGTCATAAAAAAGAACACAAAATCTTTCACTTCGATTAATGCTGCTATACTCGACTCAAAACCTTTTAGATTGTCTGCCATCATCATGACATAGCCGTCAATGAATCCCCCATACACGCGAAAATACAGCATATTTGCCCATATCCACACATTAATTAACAAGGACACTAAAATCAACCACCATTTATTTTTCAAGAGAAAAACTAAACTTCCCAACATTGCAGCAATGGCAATTTTAGGAAGATAAAAGGCCCAAAAATACAATGGTTGCTTCCATATAGAGGATATTAGAATTGAATGTTGAGAAAAGTAATGCGCTAAACAGCATTCAACAAATATCACCAATGCGAAAACAACAAATAAAATCCAATTTACTTTCTTTTCGCTTATTTGTATTATATCTCTCATAAGCGCATTATCGTTTGAAGGCATTAATTTTTTCAACCACATATTCCACTTGTTCCTTATTCATGCAGGGGCTAATTGGGAGAGAGAGTTCGGCGTCAGCTAGGAACTCGGTGATTGGAAGCCCCTTTCCGACTTCCCCCTGAAGCGGGGAAGAGGTGTTATAATGGTTCCATGCGGCGTGTTGATAGCACTCCTGTTTATGTGGAGCAATGGGATAATGAATCACTGTTCCAATGCCACACGATTCTAAGTAATCGTGAAGTCGATCACGAGTACTTACACCCTTCCCTTCAGGGGAGGGCTTGGGTGAGGCCAATATTGGGAATAAATGATATACATTATTCTCATCCGGCAGGCGAGTTGGGAGTTCGATCAGCGGATTAGAGATATGGTCATAGTAATACACTGCCACGGCTTGACGTTTAGCAATATCTTCGTCTAAGTATTTGAGTTTGACATCCAATATCGCTGCCTGAATCTCATCCAAACGACTATTACGTCCCGTGTATTTGAACACGTATTTCTTCTGGCTTCCATAATTCGCCAACGCACGAATAGCCGCAGCCAACTCCGGATCATTGGTTGTCACCGCGCCTCCGTCACCCAAAGCCCCCAAGTTCTTACCCGGATAGAAAGAGTGACCGGCAGCGGAGCCTAGCGAACCTGTTCGCTTGCCGTTAAAGCGGCAACCATGAGCTTGCGCGTTGTCTTCGACAAGCTTCAGCCCATGACGCTCACAGATATCGAGGATTTTTCGGGTACACGCATTGCGACCGTACAGATGCACGATACAAATGGCCTTCGTCCGCTCCGTAATTGCGGCTTCGATGAGGTTGTCATCTATCTCCAATGTCTCTCGCTTAGGCTCAATGAGCACAGGCTTGAGACCATTCTCCGTGATTGCCAAAATGGTTGCGATATAGGTATTAGCCGGCACGATAACTTCGTCACCGGGCTGCATCACGCCTAACTCTATATAAGCACGGAAAATCCAAATCAAGGCATCCAGACCGTTAGCACAACCGATACAATATTTAGTACCGATATAGTCGGCATAGTGCTGTTCAAAAAGTTCATTCTCTTTGCCTTGCAGATACCATCCGCTATCAATCACTCGCTTTGCCGCCTCACGGATTTCATCCCCGTGCATAGCCGTGACATCTTGTAAACTCAAAAAAGGAACTTGCATATGTTTATTTATGATATTCTTCTACTTTTTTCAAAAAATGTGCAGGGTTGCCTACCCATACTTCTCCGGCAGGAACATCTTTAGTAACAACAGAGCCAATGCCTATCATTGCGTTCTCTCCAATGGTTACGCCGCAAAGGATAGTACTGCCAGCACCAATGCTAGCTCCGCGTTTGACCAACGTGGGTTCAAGTTTCCACTTTGCGTTCTTAGCGCGAGGATATTTGTCATTTGTAAACGACACATTCGCGCCAATCTGCACGTTATCCTCGATCGTGATACCATCCCAAATCTGCACACCGTTTTTGATAGTAACATTGTTACCAATGACCGCCTCGTTCTCGATGAAGCAATGAGAACATATATTGCAGTTCTCGCCAATCTTTGCTCCCGGCAGCACTACGCAAAATTGCCATATGTTTGTCGTTTCAGGCACCTGCGCCTGACAATCGGATAATGGATGGATCATATCTTTATTGTATTTGGTGTATGGTGTATAGTGTACTAATTTTTAGTAATGTATTTTGCGCGGAGAGCGGATAGTTGTTTACCTACGGTGTTAATTGTTTCTCGGATATTAGCAAATTGATCTTGGGTGATGTATTCCAAATCTACTGATATATCCAGTTGGCTATCTACCTCCATCATGGATGCATAGGCAATCTCCAAGAAATGTGCTTTCTCCTTATCGGAATAACGACTCATACCTTCAGCGATGTTGGATGTTATCGAGATTGCCGCACGCCGAATCTGGTCACAAAGAGCATAGCGTTCTTCTGCCGGATACAACTTTAGCAACCGATAAACATCTATGACCAATGCCTTCGCGTCTTTGTAGACATTCAATGTTTGGTAGGAGTATTCGTTCATGACTGATTTCGTATGTTTGGTGTATGGTGTATAGTGTATTAATTTTAGTGTACGGTGTAGAGTGTATGGTGTACAAATTTTCTTTTTATTACTCATCTACGAGAAGCGATTGAGGAGCACCGAGTAATATCCGGTGGATATTCGAAGGAGTAAGTGCTCCGCGCGAGTTCGCCTTGCGAACCAGAACTCCTCAAACCCGAGGATAAGTTTTCACCTTCTTTCTCGTCATCATGTCGAGCAATATGTCTAAAATTAGCATCAACTATTTATCTCTATAGCTTTTCATAGTCATATCGCTATTCTTTTTCTTCTATTAAAGATTCAATTTTAAGAACGGTTTCATCTATTGGCTGAGGCATATGTCTCCTTTTTTGTAAGTAAAACTTAATCTTATCAAAACAAGAATCGATATCTTTTAAATCAGAATCTGTAAAAGTAATTATTGTGATTCCATATTTACCAAAATAACTATTTCTTTTGGCACACTCATTCTCCCACTTCTTTGAAAGTTCAGCATTGATTTGTTGCTGAGTTTTGCCACACGCCCTTTGAATTGCCATATGCGTCGATGCGGGACTTAATTCAAACCCTATCGTTTCAAATGTGTATGGATTACAAATTGCAAAATCCAACCGATAAGTACATTTTTGTTCCTTACCCTCATAATGAAGTTCTGGTATCAAAAAGGGTTCTTCTAATACATTAGGTGAGGACTTTAAGTATTCAATATATTTAGTGTAGATAACCTTTTCATACACAGAACTAGATGAACAATAGATGATATGTTCATAAAACATAAGCAAATCATCGATATTCCTTATTGGGTATAAATTCCCCGTTTCCCCATTGACAAATCCTTTGACTCCTAAAATATTTCCTATAGTCCAATAATGATAAGGAACTTTTCTCACTTCACTGGGCTTAAACTTAAATGTTCCGTCATCACAAAATGATAATGCCACATATAACCCAAAGATAATTTTGCTACCAAACCAAAGTTCCCACAAAGGTTCAGATGGTTTTTCTCTAATCCTTTGTTCATACCAACGGTAATAATTCCTTTCTTGAAATAAAAGAATATATTGCCTAATGATGTCATCTTTGTACAATTTTAAAATGGACGGTAAGTCTTTTTCAGACTTCCAATATTTTTTGTATGGTTCATAAAAAGATATCATGTTTTCTGCCCATATAGACTGAAATTCATCAACAGATGTGAATTGCCTCCTTTCTATATCTGCAAAATCTCTATTTTTGCTTCCTATAATTCCGTGCAAAGAGGGTAATGAAACATCTCTACCCAATACTGAAGATGCAAGAAATAGAACACTTTCTCTTTGATCAGCCAATTGAGTATCTAAATCTGTTAGCCGCTTTTTAATTTCGTTTTTTGTTAGTAACATGTCTAGCGGGATTTTCAAAATTCTTTTAATTTGCATTAACAAGACAATCATGTACACACTTATATACTTCTTCTAAAATCAGAGGTGTTTTGTCTTCATAACGTCCTATAGTGCCGCTTAGTATAGGAGAAAACTTTACTGTTGTTACTTCATCTATCTTTTCTGTTTGAATAATTACACTGCGCTGTTTGAACTCCAACTTTTTATAAGTAATTTCAGGTTGTGATAACGTAAATGCTCCCAATATCGCATAGTTTTCTGTATCTTGATGAAGATAATCTATGAGCCTTTTCTGGTCTACTACTATATTCAATCTTGTTAATACTGCCAACAATTTTACAATTGGTTCTTTGGGATTAATCATATAATGCCCCAAATGGATATTATCATTGACATATTGTTTATCTATATCATCCAACACATTTACAACATCCCGTACAGAAAGTTTCTCAAGTTTTCTTTTTATGCTTGGAATCCCCATCCTTCCATCGCTATGCCAAGAATAATCGATTCCCGCATCTCCAATCTTGCATTCGTTACGCAGATAACTGACAAGGAACTTTTTAGCTTCGCGAGTTATAGAGTAGTCAAATATGTTGTGACTTGTAAATTTGGACATATAACCCTCGTAGTTCGCGCTTTCACCGTAAAAATGATAGAAGATATGTTCCGTTACGGCATAATCTAGCACTGCTACGATATTGTCAAAACCAAACTTATTTGAATTCATATCTTCATCAATATGTGCACCTAGCACATTCAAGATTCTAAACAAATGACCAGGATCTATTCTATCCAAATCCTCAATTATCAATACGCATTTTCGTCCTGTCTCCTGGATTCTCTTTATAGTCTCTTGTATAGCAATTGTAAAATGGTCTTTCTCGAAAATGCTACCTTGCAAATCCTCAAATCGAGCAAAGAACTTATCTATTGCATACTTATCATCTACCTTTTTGAACCAGTTGAACGGTATCATCACTGCCTTTGCTAATGGTTTCGCAAAAAATGTATCCGGCAATGCATCCGCTAATTCTTTATTAGTCTCTATTAAATTATCATACGAGAATAATGTTTTTGCCACTTCTTCCCAATCTACCTCTTTGAACTCCTTTCTCCTTGCTAAATCTACTAAAATATCTCGCTTGATATATTCAAATATGTCTTCGTTTCCCGCAACCGAATAGTTTATCGGATGTAATACAATAAACACTGTATTTTCCTTGTGTTGCTCTATATACTCCTTTAGGAAATAGGTTTTCCCATCTCCATACTTCGCAGAGAATATCGTTCTTGGATTATTCTCCAAGTGCCTCTCAAAGCGGCTCAGCTCCGATGTTATGTCTATCGTTGTCATAACCTGATATTAATTCATAGAATGTTCTTTTCCAAATCTTTTGTGCTCATCATAATTCTACATACATCATCATCCTCGATACATTATCTATCATCACTTACATAGCGCTCCACTCTGGATGCTAGTTATACGTATATTGATTATTGTTCATTATTTCCCTTTCTTTGCCTTGATGCTTTCGTATATCTTTTCTCGATCTTCCTTGGTAGCATTGCAATGATAATCATTCAACACATGATTGATCCATGTCTTTGGGTTAGTACCAGCAGGTATATTTTCCGGTCTAAAAAGCGGATGAATATCTCCGAGATTAGCCCAATCTACTCTCCCTTTTAGTGCCATAACTGTATAATTAGCAAAGTGCTTGACACATGCAGAATAAAAATAGAAATCATCCATGCATATTTTATCAACTGGATTGGGCGCTTTGCCGGTAAAAATAGGATAATCATTTTGAATATCATCTATTTTAATTGCCGCAAACTCCTCAGCACACATCCGTTTTTCGCCATCATTATGCGCTATGCTATTGCGTACATGTCTATAATAATCGAGACATTGCATAACCCAATCTGGAGTTGCAAGAGTTATTCCGTTGCGCCCAAATGCCAATAATAATTTGTCTAACTTACTTAACCCCATATCTCCAGGTAATACAAAAGCAGGATTGATCAATGAACGAATGTCTCTCGCGTACATATCAATAAACTCATTCAGCATTGCAGTTGTATTAACCATAAACAGCATACATAAATCTCGCTCCTTTAGGGGGTAATCCACATAACTTCCCATATTAACCTTGTGCTGCTTGAGCTTTTCTCTAAAGAACGATTTTTTATTCGCGCTACTTGAAATATTATGACCCATATCTCTTACCGCGCATATGGTATATTCTGCCAATGCATCGTAATCGCCAAGACGTTTCTCCAACATCCGTCTTGATGGCAAGTCGAAATCTATGCCTTTTCTAAAATCATAAAAAATCGTCCTTTTCTTCATGCGACTACCTTATTTCAGATATTATTCCTCAGAATCATCACGCACTTTAGTTTCTTCGCTAGGCGATGCATACTTCTCTACTACCACTTTGGCGGTAGAAACAAATGGCTCTCCGAATATCTTCTCGTACGTTTTTTTAAATTGCTCTTCCTCGCGCAGCTCTTTAAAAATAGGCCATTCTCTATATGCCGCTGGCGAAATAATCTTGTTGTTTTTTCCTATACGATCCATACACGCATAAGCACTCTTGTAGTCTCCGAGAAGAACATGTTTCGGCAATTGCAATTCATGTAGGCATGCTGTCCAATCTATCTGCTTGAGAGCCTTCTTGCACTCACCTTTATTTCCAAGCCACTTGTGTGATTGTGCTAAATTCAATGCATAATATACACGATTGATCTGATTATGCTTAAAGCTTTTCCCAAGAGCGAAATTGGATACAATAACAGCATCCGCATACTGCTCTGCATAGATCATATAATAGATGTACTCTATCAGCTTCTCATCTATTTCAACCTTTACTTCCTCATCACCTTTTTTGAATAAGATATTCAGCATCGTAAAGGTTAACATAATTCCAATACGGTATAGCACATGATATGCCTTCTCGAAATACTCTCTAGAAACATCTAATTTTGCTCCCGCTTGAATATTCTCATCTAAGGCTTTGTGATTTTGACAAACTTTAATATATTGATCGGATACTATTCCGTCCGCATGCACGAACAAATTACGCCTTTGTGTTATCTCTACAAAGTCACTGAAGCCATTGAACTCCGTTAAGGTTGATACCTCTAATTGTCCTGCCAGCCAATTAAGTTGCTCAATGTGTGACTCGCGCAATTCTGTATCAATCTTTTTATCTATGATAGATTTCTTCACATCCTTCAAAGATTGAAGATTTTCTAGATCTTTATACGTGAATGTTTTCTCGCTATCTCGTAACTTATCTGGACAAATATTATAAAAGGACCTGATAATTCCCCCGAAGAATGCATCATACGATGATATTAAAGCAGCCAAATAACAAGGAGGTATTAACTCGGTTGCTCGTACAGCACGCAAGACATTCTTTTGCAATTTCTTGTATAAATATATTTCTGCATTGGGCACAGAAATTATTTTCGCACCATCTGTCTCTGTGATGGTACATCTTTCGTGCATGGCATTATATTCCTCTCGTTGGCGAGACAAGTGTTGAGACAATGCCTCTTCGTTGCAATAAAACGCGTCTCTTAGGCTTGTTATATTCTGCAAATAGCCATCGAGATTATCAAAGGCTTCCTGAAGCAAACTATTGCCACTGCTCTGGTTTACAATTATGATATTCGCGTCCATAGAACATCAATAGTTGAAATTTGACACCGACACTTGAGAGATGTAACGCGAGAAATGAGATAGCAACATTTCCAACAATCTTCCGGTATGCAAACTATCCATCTCTCGCGTAGGAGTTGGTTTATTCACCCAATGGGCCGTTTGAAACACCAAATTACATCCGTCTAATTCCATTCGGAAAATCACATTCTTTTCCGGAGCATCCACATACTGCTTTGCATCATGGTAGATGATGTCGTAATTATCTCTTGAGCGGGTATAGGCCCACGTCTCGATGGTCGACCCTGTCTGATCGTCCCCCTGCAATGCTTGCTTTATCATCACTTGTAATCGCGATGCCGCGAATACATCTTCCGTTGTTGCTATCAATTTCATCTTATACTTGATTTATCTTCAATTTTACATTTCACCTCTCTGTTTCATCACTCCATAGCTTCTTTTAAAGTTCCTCCTTCTATTTGAGTGTTTTCCAAGAACAACTCTCTTGTGATATTTAACTGAGAAACAGACATTAAATTACTTATCATTCGTTCTAACTTAGGTTCTGCCACATGAGGAGGATTGCCTTGGCTTCCGGTTCTAAAGTCATAGAACTCTATCCCATTATATTGCCATGTCTTAATGTGACATTTAGGGTCTTCGTTCTTTCCTCGAATCGCATCTTCTATCACTTCAAACTCGAATGTGTAATTTACCATAGGATGCTTGAATACTAGTGTGCTCCCTTTTGCAATAAGCAAAATCTTTACGTCCAACGTCAGGGCTTTCAATTCGTCTACCATCTTGAAGGCCTTCACCAACTCTCCTCTATATACCGGCATTGAAAGCCGTTGATAGTGAACAGATGGATTTAAGATGAGCAGACGCGATTGATCAAATGCTTCTTTGATAGGCTGAGGAACCTGATTTGACATTTTCACGAATCGTTTCCACAAAGTGTTTAAATCCACGAACTTGCCATCTGCATTTTTGCAATATTCTTCGGGTAGATACTCCTGTATGTATTCCTCTATAGCCTTTCTTAGATACAATGCAGAAACAGTATAGTCTCTGGCTTGATAGTATTTTCTCGCCTTCTCTAACGAATCACATTCTCCATCTATGATGACCGGAATTTCTCTATTAAGATGTTTCCCTACATACATTTCCTTCTTTATCCACTCATCGCGTTGTTTAAATTGAGTGATTTTACGATCAACGAAAGTATATAAATTTGCGTCGTGGGTAAAGAATAAAATTTGATATTGGCCTCGGTAACTATTCAGTATTAAATCTATGAGCTTTTCTCTATTGCTCATATCCAAACTTATCATCAAGTCATCTAATGCCAATACATGAAGCACATCCGGCGCCAAAGCAGAACCTACTTTCTTTGTAAAGATAGCCCAACGGATAGCGAAAGCCAGTGCAGACATCTTAGCTTCATTCAAGAACACATTAGGATGTTTGATTGGCGCATTTTCGCTGAATTTCTTTCCCTCATATTCATCTATCTCCAAATACACACCAAATGGATGGAACTCCAACCTCATATCATATTTATCATGCCCCTGGTCTGTATATCGCAGATATGCGTTAAAGGTGTATCCCAATTGCCTTAGAATAGATGGAAGTTGCACATTAACAAACTCAATCACCTCGCTTAGTTCCTTATTGATCCGCTTCTCTAACTTTAAATAATTTTGATATAATACACTATTCCGATATATAACCTTTTTCCCTTTGGGATTATCTTGCATTATCGAGTACACATCCAAATATGCTTTGAATAAGTCATATACCGTAGTTAGAGTATTTCCCATGTATTCATAAGCCGAACATGGGAGATATGGTATTATCGCACGTTTAAATACTTCATGCAGATTTGACTCTTCGCTATTGCGGAACACCTGGAAATGAAACAATGATTGATAGTTTATAAATCCAGATGCGCGTTGTGATTCCTGAAATGACGGATCCCCGCATAATTCTGCATCGTTGCCAGAAAGTCGATATGTCTTTCCCGCATCATCCGTGATTTCTATAAACGAATCAATATTTCCTTCTCCATCGGTTTTGGCATGTATATTTACAAGCGACTCCGAGTTAGTTGGAGATAATGGAAGAAAATACTTTTGAACCCCGGCAGGATCTTTAGATGCCGCTTCCAATAATGTATACAATGCATTATAGATGGAGCTCTTTCCGCTTCCGTTTTCTCCATAAAGTAACAGATTCTTTCCGTTCAATACAATCGGTGCTTCTTCTCCGAAAAACTTGAAGTTTTTGATATGTATAGATTGAATCTTACTCATTCGGATTAAAGGTTTGAATCTTATACAACAATTCCGGACTACGAGTATCCAATAACTCCATTTGTTGACGAATAAAATTATCCGGTCGTTGGAACCATTCGTAGGTATCTCTAATACGATCCTCCATCGGTATCATAGTAAACATAAATGGAGCCATGCTTACGATAGGGATAATCTCAAATCGATGCTCATGCATATAGCGTGGAAAATACAATTCATACACCACCATATCCATGATTTTCGTTAGATAATATGCTATTCTTGCATTTGGCATTCTATTGAACAAGAATGGCACATCTGGTCTCATCAGATATAGCAAGCATTCCGATAAGTTTCGCAGTACCTCAAAATCATTTGATATATATGGAATCGGCATATTCTCTAATATCTCTATCTTATTCCACCCCTCATTATCCTTCGCTTTCATACGATGATAGAACACATACGAAAACACTCTCGAATTCAAAATGGCCATATATGCCGGATAGTTTTGAAAAGTGTCATGCGGAAAACTACACATATATGCACCTACCGTAGGCACAACATTTTTCTCGGCATCCAACATAGAGTGACAAATATTCTTCGCAGTGGACAGTACCACTTTTTTCCTATCCATCGCCTCACGGATATGTGGGCGAAGTATCGTTTCTAACTTGGCGCCATAACCCATTAATAATACCATACACTCTCGCAGATACTCCGCCGCTAACGGAAAACGCTCTGCAAAATCGGGAGTGTTATGGTCTGTTGTAATTAAGAATGTAGAATATTGCTGAAAGTCTGCATCAAGAAAATCTTTTATATCTTTAGGACTTAGCAATACACGCACCGCGCTACGTTCAATCGCTATACGACAACCTAAAATAGCGGAGAATCCCTCTATTCTGGATCCACTAATTTCTCGGCACTCTTTTAATGTAAATATCCTACTATACTTTGAATAGTAGCCAGGAACCAAATAAGCCACATCTCTCAGCCTACCTAACCGTTGACCACTATCATATAGCGCCGATAAATCCATTTTCTGATACTTGTCTATCATACACACGCACATTTTACAGCGCAAAATTACATAAAAAAATCCAAATATACAAGATTTTAATAAAAAATTTATTAAAATAATCGTTTTTGCTTACAAAATAAGGCGTATTTGAATTCTAAAACGCACTTTTTATTCATTTTGCAATGAAAGTCGAACTATTTGAAATTTTCTAACAATTGTCCATAAATTCGGAATTTCCGAATAATCTACACCATCTGCATCAGAAACGAATTCGTCCGATATCGTCGGACTTTTCTTGCAACACCCATCGTGAGCTAAAACTAACAATTATTTGTTATTTCAGCTCACAAAAATGCTACTAATGAACGACATAACCAAACTTTTTCACAAAAAAAAGTAGCATTTATAATAAAAAAATGCAGGAGATTTCGTCCCTGCATTCTGTATTGTTTTTTCGCTCATCGATTATCTCCCAATGATCACCAATGTCATCCGGCTCATGTCCGTGTAAGCCATTTCTCGGATTCGCAATAGTTCTCACTGTTCCTTTTCCCTGTCGTAGAACTTCATAATTTTACTTGTTTTGAGTTTTTGCAATGGCCGTTAATTCAATAGCGGTTGCAAAAACACTGCTTTTTCTTGATATATGCAAGTTTTTTCGTCAAAAAATTACATTTTATATTCTAATCCACTCATGCTTTCACAGTCCCCGTAACTCATTTTCCAGTTTATCGGTCGGTGGTTACTTATTCGCTTTCATCAGCCGTTTTGTTTCACGCATTTCTTTTTGCAGCAGTTCACCAGCGCTGCACGACTCATACCCTGCTCTATCGTCTTACCGATATAGAACAACGCTTCGTCAACGGATTTGCATTTGGAAATAATGGCAATGTGATGTCCCCACGGAACACATGCAAACGGAGACGGAAATTCTCCAACTGGTTGTTGGAGTTTCTCTTTGTCAGATTCTATTACAGGTTGTAATAGTTTTGCACCGTTCATTTCTATTACAGATTGTAATAGTTTTGTATCATGCTGATTATAAAACAAATACCATCGTTTTATACAAATATTTGAACCAAAATTTTCGTTATGCTCGCATATTTGAATATTTTGAGGTAAATATTTGGTAGTTGCAGGATACTGCGACTGTAATCTCGGAGTGGATACCCTTTAGGGGCGTGCCGAAGTTACAAAATATTTAAAAAATCCCATATACGCAAGCGTATAGGGATTATTTTGCATTTTTTCTTTATTTTAGGTCAAATTCGTGCGACACCATCGCTCTTTTTTACAACCTATTATTAATTTTTACACAAAAAAAGCCGTCCTTCCGGACGACCATACACCATACACCATACACCATACACCATACACCACATCCTCAATTCATCAATCCATCGTACACCATACACTATACACTGTACACTAATTCTGCCTTTTAAAGGCCAAGAACTCATCGTAATCTCGGATGTAATCATCCGCATCGTATTTCTCAGAAGCCAAGCACATGAGCACAGCGCCGCCAGAGAAGTTCTCCAGATCACGCCAGAGACCGGAAGGGATAAGGAGACCTTTCCATGGTCGGTCAAGATGGAAGGTTTTCTTCTCCTGCCCATCATCCATGATGACATCTACCGAACCGGATGTAGCGATTAGTAATTGTTGCAGCTGTTTGTGAGCATGCGCACCACGTGCCACCTCCGGCACCATATAGAGGTAATAGATACGCTTGATATCAAACGGTATATCGATTCCGTTCTCTACGACCGACAGGTAACCCCGCGTATCCGAATAGCGACGGATATCAATCAGTTGGCATTCTGTGACTTTGCTATTTTTCATGTTCTTCTTATTAATTCCTTTTTATATTTTAATTCCTTGACGTAGTGCGCAGCTATAAAATGCAACCACGTTTTGGTAAAGCGTTTCGCTTGTTTAAGCCGCCCTCCATCCCCTTCCTGAAGGACAGGGAGAAAAGATGCATTACGCACAAGTTCTTTCGCCTTTTTATACTCCAGATTATGCAGATAGAGCAAAAACTCTTTATAGAACAACTGTTCCTGGATATCTTCCTCTGAGAAACAAGCATCATCGGGAAAAAGTCCATTTAAGTATCTACGAATCTCTGCTAATCCGCGATAATACTGCATGTATTTCGGATGGTCAAAGGAGATAAAAGTGGCCGACTCCTTATACACCCGATAAACCACACATAAGTCGTTGATATGTCCCCATTTCGTATGTTGCGATAAGATTGCCTGCATCGGGTAATCTTCTACTGGAAAACCGCGACGGATAAATTCATCAAAATCCACATATTGCAATAGGTCCCGTTTAATCAAGAGGCTCAGTGGCATCGCATATACCCCACCCTTATAGTCTGGAGAGAAATAGAAGGGTTTGATATTACCATCGGCAATCGGTTTGAAGGGAGCAATAGCATACGGAACTAAGGTGTTGCTTTTTACCAACAGTTTGTATCCTGATGTAGATATAACTCCGACCTCCGGATGAGAGATAAAATAATCTAATTGCTTTTGCAACTTATACTCATCGCACCAATAATCATCCCCTGCGCATATACCCACATAATCACCTGTACAAGCCTGCATCACACGCGCGAAATTAGCCATGATACCAAGGTTCTTCTGAGAAGGGAGAAGAACTAACGAATGAACGGATGAACGGGTGAACGAGTGAACGAATTCCTCGCAGATGGCACGGGTATTATCCGTAGAGCAATCCTCGCCGATGACGATTTCTAAATCAAAATCGCCTTTCTGCATAAGGATAGAATCCAGCGTCTGCCGGATAGTATCTTGCTGGTTATAAGTGATGACAGCAACTGATATTTTAGTACTCTTATTCATACACCGTTCTCTTTACACCTTTCATTGACGAATTTCTCGTCTACGAGAATCCTTGGTAAAAACCAACAAGTACTAAACCACTTCTGTTTGAGCGACCCGTCTAAAGCCGAGAAACCACAACTGTAATCGCATCGCGATAAAGTTTTAATGTTTGTCCTCGACACTTCTACTCTACGCCCGAATGGAAAAGCAAAGAACTCCACTCTTTTGCCTAATTTACCTTCTAACCATCGTTTGCTTTCCTTCATACTCCGCCTTGCCTCCTCTTCGCTATAGTTGCGAAATGATTTATGCTCCATCCCATGCGCTCCTATAATGCATAGCGGATCTCCTGCCATCTCCTTCAAATGCTCCGGAGTAATCATGGAATGTTTAGAACTAGGATCGACAGCATCTATGAGCGATGGAGTCACGAAGATGATGAATGGCACCTTATTGGCTTTTAAGACCGGATAAGCATTCGTATATACCGAATCGTATATATCATCAAATGTAACCACAAAATGGTTCTTATACACATCCGGAGTATCAACTGCCTTCTTCAACGTCTCTGCATCCATGGGCTTTTGACCTCGTTGTAATTCATATCGAATGAACCTTTCAAATGATTCTTTCGTAATCGCGAACTGAGAATACACTTGTTCGGGTGTATCCACCACGTTATGAAACATATAAGCACGAGGTGCATCTTTTCCTTGGATGCGCCACAGCCATTTCAATATGTAGCGATAGATTCTATTATGTTCGCGGATTAACCGCAATTTCGGACTAATCATTATAGACATCCTCCTTCCTGATTTCTCTGCGTAATGCCGGTTTCAATAATAAGCCAAAGAATCGCACATTGCCCTGATGTTGCTTCAGCGCAAAATAGCGATCCAAATCGTGCAAATGAAGTAGCATGATGATGGATTGTTTCACTACCACTCCTAATTGCACAAACAAGAATTGCCACATTACACCATTCATACGAAATCCTTGCGTACGATATTTGGCATACGAATCTGCGATGCCATTGTTGTAACAATGAAGCGCAATACCGCGTTTACTACCATGTTTGGTAACCAATTGCATATGCTGCATCCTTGCATTGGGCGCCCATCCAATCAGCGCATGCTCTGCGTGAAGTTTGTTTACGAAACCTAAATCACCATCCCCAATGAGATAGGGTCCAATCAAATCCGGGTTAAAGCCTCCTAATCGCTCAAACACATCTTTTCGCACAGACATCAAGCCTCCATTGAGATAAAAACGATTGTAATTGTCATACCGTATATCATCCCCATAATTCAATTGCCCCAAAAGATATTTGTATGGTTTAATCCACTTTGGCTCTTCACCATCCCATACAATATCTATCCGGCATGCAACAGCAGCACAATCTTTGTTAGCCTGATATACCTCAATAATGGAAGCTAAGCATTCGGGATTGAATAGTCCATCGTTATCAGCAAATACCAGATACTCTCCTTTGGCCTTGCGTGCACCTGCATGACGAGCATTGGTTGCGCCCGATTTGGGTTCATAGAGATAGACGAGGTTCTTATGCTCGGGCAACAGAGACTCAACATATTGCCGCGTATCATCAGTCGAACGATTATCTACCACAATGATTTCGTACTCATCCTTTGGAAGAGTTTGAGAAAACCATGTAGGCAATGACTTTCGCGACATTTCTAATCCATTATATGTCGGAATAATAACGGATATCATATCAATGCCTCCATTCTACATTTTCTTTTACTACCTTTGCCGGCACTCCGGCTACCATACATCTTGGCGGCACATCTTTTGTAACCACAGCTCCAGCTGCCACAATAGCACCATCTTCGATTTTCACACCAGGCAAAATCATTGCCCCCGTAGCTATCCAGACATTGTGTCCTATCTTGATTTCGCCCCCCCCTATTTGCGAATCAACAGAATGGAATGACTCATCCATGATTCGCACTCCATCTGCTATAGCGCAGTCATCCCCAATAGAAATATGGTGGGAGCAGTCAATGGAACCTCCATTAAGGTAAGTATTATTACCGATTTCAAGGAGCGCGCCATCATGAATCATAATAGACGAGTGTCCGTGCATGGTAAAACGTCCATTTAATTTTAAGTACGCATTTTCTCCCAAGTAGAGCGTAGAGCGCTCATGTGTTTTGATATAATCCTGGCGATTGATCTCAAACGAAGCATGCTCGGACATCTCTATGGTTGCGGATGCAGCCAATTTTATATTTGACCTATTAAGCACACGGATACTACTGCTACGCGGTTTCTGCAATCGCCGGTACAGCATCCAAGTCTGGCACCAATTGATGGAAGATAGAATATCTATATATTTTCGAATCTTGCTCATTTACAATGATTTCTTTAAAAGTATTTCATTCGATATTAGTTCGCGGTCAATATGCAACGCATCTTTATAATTGCAATTACCTGATACATAAACAGGCGTCAATCCTTGTTTGTACAAAATTACATCGTACTCTCTTTTTGCGTGGCCATAGGTATGAGCATAGAAAGGTATCACATTGGGAAAATCTCGCTGCATTGTCTCTATGCATTGGGTTAGATTTTGGGTGAATACCCTCTCGTCTATCTTCCATTCGTCCATGTGTTCGTATCCATGATACGCAAATGTAATTAAAGGAGAATGCATGGATTCAATATCATTCATCTTAAGATATATTTCATCACTACTAACTTTCGTTTTGCTTTGGTCTAAACGATTTTGCATATTTTCCCCTATTCTATCTTCCATGATATATTTGGGGTTGACGAATAATGTAATAGGTATATTCCGCTCCTTTAACCAAGGTAAGATATTAAGTAGAGATTTAAATCCATCATCTGCGGTCAAAACGGCATATTTCTCATGTCTAAACCAATCGTGTTTCAGTTTCTTTTGTGCATCAGAAAGTGATATAAACGTATAGCCTTGTTCCTTTAGATTTTGAATATTGCGTTTTAACAGTTCCGTCTGCGTCCAATCACACTCCCACATTGTTAGCGGATGATACGTTTCACTCACATGATGAAAGCAAAAAACACGAATGGGCTGCAGGAGGAACTTTGTCCATTTGCGCTTAATCCTATTTATCAGCTTAGTAATCATCTGTATGCAGGTAGTACGCGACTACTTTCTCCAAACCATTTTATTCACAATTCCAGTATAACTTTGTATTATCTTCACGACTTTAGTAGATACATTCTCCTCTACATAATCCGGCACTGGGATTCCATAATCACCATTCCGGTGCATCGTGACAGCTGTATCTACTGCTTGCAGCAACGAGCTTTCATCTATTCCGGCAATGAAAAAACAGCCCTTATCCAACGCTTCGGGACGCTCTGTACTTGTACGGATACAGATAGCAGGGAATGGATGCCCCACAGAGGTAAAAAAGGATGATTCCTCTGGCAGGGTTCCGCTATCCGAAACAACTGCAAACGCATTCATCTGCAAGCAGTTATAGTCATGGAAGCCAAGTGGTTCGTGCTGAATCACACGTCTATCCAATTGGAATCCACTTGCCTCCAAACGTTTCTTACTTCGCGGGTGGCATGAGTAAAGAATCGGCATATTGTATTTCTCTGCCATCGCATTGATTGCATTGAACAATGACAAGAAATTCTTCTCTGTATCAATATTCTCCTCGCGATGCGCACTAAGCAATATATACTTACCTTTCTGCAAGCCTAAACGATGGTGTATATCGGATGCTTCTATCTGCTTTAAGTTTTGGTGCAACACCTCCGCCATCGGCGAACCGGTTACGTATGTTCGCTCCTTCGGTAATCCGCATTCAGCCAAATACCGACGCGCATGCTCCGAATATGCCATATTCACATCCGAAATGATATCTACAATGCGTCTATTCGTCTCCTCGGGCAGACATTCGTCTTTACAACGATTTCCTGCCTCCATGTGGAAGATAGGGATATGCAAGCGCTTAGCTCCGATTACAGACAGACAAGAGTTGGTATCACCAAGCACCAACACCGCATCCGGCTGAGTCTCAACCATCAGTTGGTAACTCTTCGCGATGATGTTTCCCATCGTCTCGCCCAAATCTTTCCCTACGGCTTCCATATATACATCCGGATCAGCAAGACCTAAGTCGTGGAAGAAGATGCCATTCAGGTTATAATCGTAGTTCTGACCAGTATGTGCCAAAAGTGTATCGAAGTACTGCCGACATTTGTTAATCACTGCCGCGAGACGAATAATCTCAGGACGGGTACCAACGATAATCAACAATTTCAGTTTGCCGTTCTTTTTAAAAGATGCCATATTGTATTTATTTTACAGGTTCAAAATACGTATCTGGATGCGTGGGATCAAATTGCTCATTGGCCCACATTACAGTCACCAAATTCTCCGTTTCAGAGAGATTGATGATATTATGTGTATAGCCCGGAAGCATATGTACTGCTTCTATCTTATCGCCACTCACCTCAAACTCCATCACTTCGTCTGTACCTATCTTACGCTCTTGAATAAGGGCATGTCCGCTGACAACGATAAAGAACTCCCATTTGCTATGATGCCAGTGCTGACCTTTCGTGATTCCGGGTTTCGAGATATTTACACTCACCTGTCCGCATTTATCGGACTTGAGTAATTCTGTAAACGAGCCCCTGTCATCAATATTCATCTTTAGCGGAAAAGCCACCTTCTCTTTCGGCAGATAACTGAGATACATCGAATAGAGTTTCTTGACAAAAGAGTTATTCGGTATTTCCGGAATAATAAGCGACTGCGGTTGGTCATGGAATTGTTGAAGTAACTCCACTATTTCTCCCAACTTCACTTTATGTGTCAACGGAGCAACACAATACCGTCCATCCGGTCTCAATACCGTCTCTACCCCATCAAACTCACAACGATGTTCTTCGCCTTTCAGGGCAGCGATCATCTCTTGCACCAAGTCATCGATATACAGCAACTCTAACTCCACATTCGGATCATTTACAGTAACAGGTAAATCATGGGCGATATTATAGCAGAATGTAGCTACGGCACTATTGTAATTCGGCCTACTCCATTTTCCAAACAGGTTCGGGAAACGATATACCAGCACTTTTGCTCCCGTTTCTTCTGCATACTTGAACAACAACTCTTCTCCGGCACGTTTGCTTCTCCCGTACTCGCTATCTCCAAAACGGCCGGACAGCGTGGCTTGGATGGAAGAAGAAAGCATGACGGGACAAGTGTTATGATGCTTGCGCAAACACTCAAGCAATGTATCCGCAAAAAAGCAGTTTCCTTCCATAAACTCAGCCGGATCTTTCGGACGGTTGATACCCGCCAGATTAAAAACGAAATCAGTTTTGGCGCAATAAGTATCTAACTGCTCTGGGGTAGAGTCTATATCGTACTCCATCACTTCATCTACAACCAAATCACCATAGCACCGTGCTTTACCATCGCGGATATTACGTAATTCGGCACAGAGATTAGTGCCTACGAATCCTTTTGCTCCTGTAACTAAGATTTTCATTCTTCAATCTCCAATTTGCTATCTACAATATCTTACTCGGATCTAATTTCTTTTGCTTTCGCACGTGGCTCCAAACCTAAATCTTCGCGAATAAAACGTAGTTTAAGTAGCAGCGCCTTCATTCCATCCACATCTAACTGCGTCGTATTATGACTATGGTAATCTTCTATTGTAGAGAGCTGTTCATTTCCTTCTGTAAAGAACTTATCATAATTCAAATCACGCGTATCACATGGGACGCGGAAATAGTTGCCGCAATCAATGGCTTTTGCCATTTCTTCGCGTGTTACAAGCGTCTCATAGAGTTTCTCCCCATGACGAGTTCCTATCACTCGCACTTCTGTTTTGCCATACTTAGCATCCAATTTCGCGTAAGTTTGCTTAAGAGCCTCAGCCAAGACGCTGAGCGTGGCTGCCGGGGCTTTCTGCACAAACAAGTCTCCATTCTGACCATGCTCAAATGCATACATTACGAGATCTACGGCATCATCCAGCGTCATCATGAAACGCGTCATATTAGGGTCCGTGATAGTTATAGGCTTTCCCTCTATCATTTGATCCACCCATAAAGGGATAACAGAACCTCGACTCGCCATCACATTACCATACCGTGTACAACAGATTGTGGTAGCCGCATTGGGACCAAGGGAACGACCTTTAGCAATCGCCACTTTCTCCATCATCGCTTTACTGATTCCCATCGCATTGATAGGATATGCCGCCTTATCTGTACTAAGCACTATCACATTTTTAACACCATGCGCAATGGCGGATTCCAAGACATTGTTCGTACCCTCTACGTTTGTTCGGTATGCTTCCATTGGAAAGAACTCGCAAGATGGCACTTGTTTGAGAGCAGCTGCGGAAAATATATAATCTACACCCGGCATCACGTTATCCACCGATTGACGATTACGCACATCTCCAATATAAAATTTCACTTTCGGGTTCTGGAGTGCATGACGCATGTCGTCCTGCTTCTTCTCATCGCGGGAGAAGATACGGATTTCGCGGATATCGCTATCCAAGAAACGACGAAGCACGGCATTCCCAAAAGAGCCCGTTCCACCAGTGATCAGTAATACTTTGTCTTTAAAAATGCTCATATCTTATTTGTCTTAAATTCTTTTATTGCAGCCCGTATGGTTTCATCGAATTGGTTGCCCACGTATTCGATAGTGCATTCGGGATATAATTTCTTGATTTCATTATATGGGACTTGCTTGCCCCTATTCTTGATACAAAAATCCTTAACTCTCTCACTCACTAATTCGTTAATTCCTTCATCCTCAAAAATCGTCATCCCTATCGGATAGCGCGCCATCAACGGCAAAGTCGGACAGGTATGAATTTTGCAGATATTCAGAATCGGTTTGCCGCTACTGATATAATCCAAAATCTTACTCGGCATCGCGGTATCTACACTATTGCCCAAATGCACCAATCCGTCTGCATAAAGCAGAATATCATCTGCCTCTGCCGGCGGGACTGCTCCATGGAAATGTATATTCGGAATCTTATTGGTAAAATAGCGATCAATATACGCCTTATCAAATCCCATATAATTGAGCGGGCCAACAATATGCAAAGCAATTTGCGTATCACGCAACTGCTCCATTAAGTCAAACAAATACTGAGGATGACGAATATCAGCATAGAACTTCCCTACAAAGAGCAAATTTATCTTATCTTTCTCATAACTCTCAACTATTTTGCTTCGTTGCTGCTGAGGAACTATCGGACGGACATTAGGAAACTGCGCAACTGTTGTTTTATGTCCATTAACCTTCGTCGGCAAACGCATATAATCCCTATATACCACATCCGGCATGATAATACGCGAGGCAACGCTATCCCATTTAATTTCATTTTCGACCGTGGATAGTGCCACATCGCCATTCGATTTTTCTCCCCATGAACCAACAGGATCAATCTTATAGTATATTACCGGCACACGGTCTGCCACTTCCGCTGCTAACGATAATGGATAATAGGGAGAGCAACATGCTATTAGCGCATCGTATTCATGCACATGCTTGCGTAACCACGAACGTGTCTCTAAATAAAAAGGTGTATAATTCTTATTATTAATGCGATACCATATTGAACGCGGACGCAATATGTATCTCAACCAATGGAAACGCCCTAGTCGTTCTTTCAGTCGCCGCATTTCTTTTGTCATATTATCCGGCTCATGGATTAGATGGATACCTTTGTACTCATCCTCTTGCTCCTTCTCGTTGTGAGCAATACCAAGGACGGATACATTGTATCCTATCTTCAGTAATTGTATTCCTATACGGAATACTAATTTAGCATTCGCATCTGGAACTGCAAACAAATCTTCTTGCAATATGAGTATTTTCTTTTTCGTCATGCGCACAAAAGTGCGCAAAGATACAAAAAAAAAATGACATATGCAAGAGCATATGCCATAATTCTGCAAAATAACTTACTTTTTAATCATTTTTCGTTAAAATTACCGGATTAGGATCGGAAATACCGGTAATTTTGGCTAAAAAAAGATTAACTCGGCGATTGTATAGAAATTTGGTAACGGGAGTGATATTTAACCATGAGTGACGCAGCAAAAAATTATCCACACGTTTCCGCATCCAATGGTTTCCCCACTTGGCTTTTTCGCGTTGATAAGCCACGTAAAACCGAACATCATCCCATAGCCATGTCCAGCCACGCTTGATCTCATATTCAGAGAGCGGGTATCTCTCCTTGTCCGTCACAGCATATTTATTAATCCCCACTTTCTTCGTCACCACTTGGCTAAGATGCTTCACTTCGCTGCCAGTAGCCAGTACATTAGGAATAGCATAATAATGGAGAGTCTGCAGTTCATCATCATCGGCAGAATAGAAATCGAAGGTTTCGTCAAAGAGTCCGATTGTCTTGAACACCTTTCGCTCCCAAACAAAGCACCATGCGGCAAAATGACGTTTGTTTTCCCATCCTATTGTATATTCCTTTCCGGTTGCAATCTCCTCAGCCATCATCGGATATGAGCTATCTACCGGCGAGAAGCACATAAAGCGCGGATGTTCTTTTTTCACCTTCATGATTGCACTCCACCATCCCGGCAGAAAAACAATGTCGTTATTGCAGAACGCCACAAAATCTCCACTCGTCTGCTCCAACCCGATATTGAAGAACCGGTGAAATCCGAACTTCTCTTCCGGCACTAATACGCGGACACGAGAGTCATACGCATATTTCGCCTCGCGGTTGCTCTCCATCAGCAAAACCTCCAATGTCCAATCTCCATTCTCCAATCTCCAATTCTCGGAAGAGAACAATGACTCTATCGCCCTGCAGTTCATCCGATAGACTTCCTCGTCTATGGCATAGGATAATATGATGACACTTAGTTTTGTCATTTCCTTCTCAACCACCGGAATGGCCTCAATAATGCTTTCCCTAATCTATAAGCTTTTGTCTGGCGGATTTGATTTTCTGTCTTTAATCGCTGTTCCTCTACTTGTCGAGTCACTTCCCTTTGTAGAATATTCTCTATTATATTAACAATAACATTATCCGCCACATAATCTTTTATTGGGGAATCGGGTTGACCAAATCTCCTTACCAAATATGCATACGATTTCTCTATTCCATTATGCTTAATTATGTGATTGGTATATCCTTCATTTTTCCCTAAATGCTCTTGCATTACATTGGTAAAATACTCTTCCCTTGTATGAATATATGGGTGTCCATTCCGGGTCGCAAAATATGTATAGACTATATCGCTACTCGGACATTGACACATCAACTCTTCATCTATTTTCTCCAACCATTTACCAAAATGTTCTGCTTTCGTCAGTGACGCATTTCCACAATGACATTGCATACCATAGAGAACCACATGATTTCCACTTATCGGATACTTTGGATAGTGCTGATGTAGGGTCAAGAAATCCTCAATCATCGTTTTCGGAAAAATGCAATCATCATCAATATTTATTACACATGCATCTGGATACTTCTGAAGTGTTGGAACAAATTTTTTATATACCTTTGTATCTTTTAGGAAATTCACCTCCACTTTGTTCTTTTTCAGATATGTCTCAATATCTTCTGGTATTTCTTCCCCATACGCTAAGTTTAGCACAATCTTATCCGGCATATATGTCTGCGCATAAATTGAGTCAAGCACAATAGGAATATTGTGAATACGCTTACGCCATGTGGTCAAACTAACTATTATTTCTTCTTTCATAATTGATTAAATTTGTCAATTATCTATCTCGAGTAAGAATTGCTCTTAGATGTTTATATACCTTCATTCTTTTAAATCTCTTAAGGTAACTAATACTTAATTGAGTTTTCCAAGTTAATAACGCAAAGATTCCTATTCGACACCATATAAGATGGCTTAAATCTAGTGCAGCTCTAATCAATTCTGTTGTCAATTTTTGGTCTCGTATTAACCAAATAAAAATTTTCTCCTGCTCTTTTATTAATTCCCTGAGATATGCACCTAAATCTGGATCATCGGGATTGTTCGTAAAAAGTTCATCATAAATCCACACATGTATTAAGTCTTTTTGAAGTGCTGATAAAGAAGAATATACCCCCCCACCATGATCTCTATACACAGAACCTATAAAAGGCATAAAGTACCCTTTCCCATATTTAAGTAAATAATAATGCAGATGGGCATCTCGCCAATATCGGAACTGGGAGATATCTGGTATGTTCTTATGCATAGCATAACGGTATATGATCGTCATTGTAGAAGTATATCGATATTTCCAATTATCCGAGTTAGAAAAGGTTACCCCCTCTATATGATTTTCAATAGGCATATGGAATTTTTCTATACATAAGCCAGCATCCACTTTCAATATCTTATACCCATGACAACATAATGAATAATCAGGATGTGTCTCAAGAAAATCCACTTGTTTCTGTAACTTAAACGGATCTATCCAATAATCATCACCCTCGCACATGGCGATGTATTTGGCTCCGGTGGCATCAATGGCCGCATTCATGATACGTTCGAGGGAACCATCATGCTTTGAATATTGATTTTCAGTTTCATATATCGGACGGAATATATCCGGATATTTCGCCTCATATTCACGAATGATGCTTGCCGAGTGATCCGTAGAGCAATCCTCATGGACAATCGCCACGAAGCGGAAGTTGGTCTTCTGCATTACAAATCCCTCGAAACAATCTCGCAGATACGGCTCGTGATTATACACAAGGCATTGAATTGCTACTAATATAGGTTCTTCTTTCTTCATATGTCTATACTATAATTTCTTACCCTAACCTTTCCAAAGCATGCTTCAACGGAGCTAACAATCGATTATAAACGATTTTAGTCATCTTGGCAGACTGCTGTTGATATGCATCGAAATTTCTCATTATTTCTTCCAATGCGGCTTTCTCGCCTCCGAAGATGCTCCGATAATCATCATCCCTATAATTCTGACCATAGCGAACATCCAATCCCTCTGCCAGGTGCATCTTGCTTCTGTTGTTCAGCTTCCTTACGTTCAGGCAGAACTTCTTTACATTCACCCGGTCAAACAGTGCCTGAGAAGTATAGTGTGCACGCTGATAAATATCCACCTGATACATTTGCGACACTACATCCTCAACATTCTCGTTGGATATATTTTCCAAATAATTCAAAATGGGTTCTTTGACTTCATTCTTCAACTCAGTCATTGCCCTCTCTACCTCGGATGCGAGCCATGAAAAACGTGCTATCTTTACCTCTCTGTCTTGTATCTCAAGTCCGCGATGTATCTTTCGTTCCGTAATGGCTAATTCCGATGGTATCATATTGATTCGCAGCCATGCCACAATCTTGTTCAAGCAATCCTTTTCGAACGATTTCTTGAGCACGCAAACGGACTTCTCATTCCAGTAACATAACGCATAGACTACATAGATATAATCAATTACGTTTACAACGGGAGATGCCAAATATGCTTTTGCTTCACGTATCAACTCTTCTACTTCGCGATTATCAAGATAGACAATCTCTCTCAATCGCTCATATAATGACTTCTCTTCGATAGATTTTATCTTCCAGTTCAGTTCTTCCGTGATATCTTTGCCTTCGAAAACGGATCTCTTAATATCCGTCAGATATTCCAGTTCAAACAATCGGCAATTTAACACAGGACAGACTTCATTATATTTATCCAATATCGTCTTAGCCGGAGAATTATTATTTAAATATCCTACAATCAGGTGTTTGTTTATATCGGATAATACACTCTTATCCCCGTTGTAATATTCCAAACTATATGCCTGATAATTCACAAAGAACTCGAACTTCATCTTCTCCGCACCTTTGTCTAAAGGTTCGAATATCTCCACAAACGACCGGATACATTGCCGCAGACTTCTTAGGTTATTATACTTCGATGCTCTCCATACGGCAGCAATAGCATCTTTGTGTTGACTCAAGAAAGCATACGATGATGGGTATATAGTTGCTATCTCATCTACAAAGGCACTTACTGCCACAGCCACATCCGGTTCGATTACGTATTCTCGTCCTACAATTTTCTCTTGATACTTATGTAATGTCTCCTTCCACTTAGCATCTTGCAGATCTGTCTTTCCGACAATCAGAACCACTCTACATCCCACATGCTCAAACAGATAATCCACAAAGCCGAATAATTCTTTCAGCGGAATATCGCAACGCTCCACATCATCCAACACAAATAGCTTATACTCTTTCGAATTTTCGCTCAGGTTCAATTGCGCTAGCAAATCCAACGGATTCAGTTCATATTGAATGATAGCATCTTTAATATCGGCAATGGTAGAGTCGTACTTAAGCACTACCTTTGCTGCTTTCAGTACGTCCTTTTTATATTTCTCGACTTTGTACATGATGGGTGAGATGGCTTTGTTGACAGCATCTTTCAGTCCGTTGAGTGAACTGATACCAAAGAGCGAGACATACACGACATCGCACGCACTGCTTTTGTCCTGTTTCTGCTTTTGTATCCACTCTTTGATAAAATGCGTCTTCCCACATCCCCAATCGCCTTTCAGCAGAACAGCGCTTTGAGGATCTGTATCCTTAATGTACAAATTCAAGCCATATGTTACATGCTCGTTCATTACACTCTAATTTATACTCCATCCACCATCAACAACAAACTCCTGTCCTGTAATCCAACGAGCTTTATCAGAAAATAAGAACGAAATTGCATTTGCTATATCATTTGGTTTTCCTTCTCCTAAAAGATATCGGCTATCTATCTCCGAATTAGCGTTATAGATAAACTCTGTGGCTCTTGTTCGTATTCCTCCGGGAAGAACAGCATTCACTCGTACACGTGGTGAAAACTCAGCTGCCCATGAACGCATCAATCCTAACATCGCTGATTTAACAGCCGAATATAGTGAGTACCCTTTTGTTCCTCTCTTAGCTGATATACTTGATAGTAACACAACACCACTTAAATTATCGCCATTGATTCGTTTGCTGGTTAACACTTGCATTAATTGAATGATTGAGAATACCGCAATGTCAAAATTCAACTTGCAGAAATCGTAATCAACCATCTTCAACGGACGTACGGCAAAAATCCCTGCTGCAAAAACAGCATTACTTATGGCAATTTGCTCAGCTTTAATAAACTCCACAAATTGCTCTTTTGCCTCTACCACATTGGAAAAATCCATCGCTTCATACCGATGTCCTTCTCCTGGTAATTCTTGGCACAATTCACGTAATTTACTTGCGTCAATGTCTGACAACAGCAACTTGTGACCTTGCTCTGCCAAAGTCTTACAAATAGCCGAACCTATGTCCGATGTAGCACCGGTTACTAATGTATACATCATCTTACTTCAAAACTGCATTACAAAAACTTTCGATATTCTCGAATTGTTTAATCTCATCTGCTTTCATCGATTTATGATAATCAGAATCAAGCATAGAGATAATATAGAGGATAGCTAACGAGTCCCATGCCTCATAATCCGCGAATTTACTCTTAACATCCAATGATTCTACTTCTAGAATCTCTGCCAATTTAGCTACTAATTCTTCCATAATTAATAAATTAATGTTTATAAAATGTTTATATTTTCAATTATTGTCTCATCGTTGTGATACTTAGCAAAGAAGTCAAATAATCTTTTTTCCTCAGCAAAGCTAAATATACGCCGATATCCTTCCTTAAGCACAACAGACGGCACACCACCCAGTATAACTCGCTGAAAATCAGAGAAATCCTTATTCACAAGACTATTACTTGCGATAGTAGTGTAGTCTGATATTTTAGCACCTGGATTCAACGTTGTCCTATTACCGATCCAGCAATGATTCCCTACTTTTATAGGCTTTGTTGCACGATGTACCTTACCTTCATTAGATATAAGGAAATGAAAATTAGTATCAAAAACCTGCACATCCCATGAAGTTGATAACCATGAACCTACTTCTATCATTTCATAACATGCAATATTGCAACGAGGCCCAAAGTCTTCATACTCATTTAAAATTAGGGTGCCATGTTGTCCGATATGTAAGCAAGAATCATGAGAAAATTGTGATCTCTTGATTCCATTGGTTTTATCCACTTCATTTAATATCAAGGTACCTTCTACGCAGAATCTGCTATAGGAAGAAGCTCTAGTGCCATAAAAACCACCTCTTGAAATACCGAATCTTAGCATACCAAATTGAAGAGGACGATTTATAATAACACGTCCTGTGCAATTACTTACATTCACTTTCCCATACAGCAAAATGGGCATATGTAACGCTTGCTTAAAAGGAAGCAGTTTGAAGTTCACGTATAGTGTTTTGAAAATATTTAGGTGTAAAAGATAATTCTTTTGCATAAATCAAAACGTTACGATGTGGTTATGTGAAGGATTCTTCAATAATCTATTATTTGATTAAACTTTAAATTTCCTAATTCCATATAGATGGACGACCATGTCAATCCAACGCCAAATCCGGCCATACATACTTTCTTTGAGCCATTCACGATTTGGTCTCCAAGGTTATACGAAATATTCGTCGGCACTGTTACGCCACTTGCATTACCAAAGTTCTCAACGATGTTTGCCGGAACTTTCTCGTACGGAATCTCCAGTTTGTCTGCTAACTTATGCAGCATAAACTTGTTTGGTTGATGGAACATATAATAGTCCACATCGTCCTTAGAAATCTGCGCTTCCTCCATCAGATGCTCGATCATCGGAGGAACCTCACGTTGAACGAAGTTAAATACCTCGTCGCCTTTCATAACAAGGTTATCCAACGCACGGAAGTTACCAGAAGCATCCTCTTTCAGTTCTGCTGTTTCTGCGGTACATGGCATACGGAAACCTCCTGCCGGAATATTCAATGCCATTGCTCCTGTTCCATCCATTTGGATGTTCGCATAGATAGTGTTCGGAATGTCCGACTTCTCCACGATGGTAATAGCCGCAGCATCGCCTACCAGCGGTTTGCTGTTTCTATCTTGGTCTGATACTTTCGGACTCAACACATCCGCATTCAATAGTACCACCTTATTGATTGTCGGTTGATCCAATAGCATGAATGCTTGAATCAATCCCACCTCAAATCCGGCACAACCTTGGTTAATATCCAAACATATCATATCATGTTTTAACTCAAAGTGCCCTTGTATGATATTGCTTGTAGGAGGCATGAAATAATCCGGACTCTGACTCACGAATAGCAACGCATCTATCTCTTCGGGTTTTAACAATCCCTCGTCAAACAAGTATTGCAAGCCATGTACGCAAAAATCAGACGACGTCTGTCCTTTCTTTGCGATGCGGTGTTCCTTATACCCCATCGCCAATTTCAACTTCTGACATTTTGCGGGGGAGAAGTTGTAGTTTCCCATCTCCTCCTCAAAGGGGATAACCTGTTCCGGCAATACCGTCAGAATACCACTTATACGTTTATTTTGAAAACGAAAATCCATTATTTTTTCTTTGAACGGTTAATTAATTGTTCGATGGCTTCTACATTCTCGAAGTTCTCCGGCACAACATCAACACCATCGATTGTCACACCAAACTGTTGCTCCAAGTCGGTAACCAATGCTACCAAATCGAAACTGTCTAACATGCCTTCCTCTATGAAGTTTACTCCTTCTTGAGTAAAATCAAATTCAGGACGAAGTTCCTGTAAAATTTCAGTAATCTTTGCTTTCATATATCTCTTACTTTAATATTATACAATCTATCATTTCTCCCACATTTTTCCAACTCATAATCTCCACACTTGTGAACTTGATTTTGAAATGTTTCTCAATCGCAACAATCAACTGGATATGCGTTAGACTATCCCACTCCTCAACGTCATCGGATGTCGTATTAAACTGCAATTCTATCTCCTCGTTGTCCAATACTTCACGGAAGATCTCTTGCACTTCCTCTAAAATTTGATTCTTATCCATAATTCTAAATTTTTACATTATTATTTCTGCCGCATTTACCGGCATCTTTACGCCATTAACCTGTTGCGGAGCCTCTAACAAGAATTTAACCACTACCGCCACTTCTTCGGGTGTTAGCAACTTTTTCAGAGGATGTTGCATCTCTAATTGTTCTACGATACGAGGATCAGTGTTCGTCAGTCCTGTATTCATAAAGGCCGGTAGCACACAATTAGATGTAATGTTATAGCGTGTATACTCTTTATTCCACTCATCCGACAACTTCATCAAATATGCCTTGTTTGCAGCATAGATGGAATATCCCATAGGAGGTAAACCCATTACGGCTTCCGAGATGATATTAACAATCTTTCCGAAACGCTTTTTCTTAAATCCCTTTACTGCTGTCTGCGTAAGCATTATAGTCGGAATAAGGTTATTACCAAAGGACTTCTCAAAATCCTCAATCGGTGTTTTATGGAAATAGGTCCCTTGTGGCGAACCGACATAGGTGCAGTTAACCAAAGCATCCAAATCCATGGTCTGCATCTGTCCACAGAATTCTTTCACATTATTTCTATCGCAAAACTGCAAAGGATATGCGGATAGATTCGGATAGCGTTTGCCCATATCGGCAACTACATCCCGATACTCCGGAGTATCCAAGTATGTAAAAATCACATGGTTATTGGCATCCGTTGCCATCAGTTCTACGATAGCCTTACCCAATCCGGAAGTTCCACCTGTTACTAAAATATTCATATTCTCAAATCATTTTAATTTGAACATGTCCTTTTGCCACTTTGGGTTTCTTATCTTCACCCGTCAACTTGTATATCATAAACTTGTAGTTCACAACCCTTACCGCATCTGAGTAATCCTCAATCTTAACATCCAACAACAACTCGTCATTCAGATATACCGGCAAATGATAGTTGATATCCTGTGAAAGAATCATTACATCAGGTGATGGCAATCGCATTCCAACAAAATGAGAGATAAAGGCGTTCAATATATTGCCATACATCACCCTATCTTGCATACCTTTGGACAACGCAAATTCCTTGTTCACATGCAACGGATTCATATCACCGCTAACCACTTGGAAAGCTTTATATACCTCTTCCGTTACTTTGTAGAGGCACTCGATATGCTGTGATTGCTCTATAAATTCTTCAAAACTCATACTCATTTTTTTGCAATATAACATTCTCTCGGTTCATAAGCATTTACTTCCAACTCATACAAGTTCTCACCTATCGCTTTGAACCCGAGATTCGGATAATGTTCCTTCACCATTCCGTTCTTCAGCGTTGGGATATACTCGCCCACAATCCGCTCAAAACCAAGCGCCTTTGCGTACTCCACCATCGTGTTGAGCGTGAAGTTCTCCATGCCGCGTTTGAGCACACGGCAGCTCATGAACCATGTATCCACGAACAGCGTCTTCGCATCCCGTTTCTCCATGATAATCACGCAGATTAGTCCATTATCTCCGAATTTATCCTCCAGCGTAAACGACAGACACACATGCTTATCCGACGCGCCCAAAGCTGCAATCTCTCCGTCCGTATACCGCACCGTCCGCAGGTTGAACTGGTTGCTCCGCTGACTGAGTTGCGCCACACGAGGCGTGTTAAAAGGCGTAAATCCTTCCACCACCGACACCATATCCAGACTCTTCAGGAAATCCGCTTCGTTGGTGAACTTCTGTGCCGCTTGCACACGCTTCGCCTCCGTCTGATATTGCTTTGTCCGATCCTTGTCTCCGGCACTGTACGATGCCGTTTCGAACAAGTTGAGAGAGTACAGATACTCCAAATAATCACCCGGATCCTCCGGCAACTCCGGCACGCACACTCCCGGCACGTTCTCCCGCACCATGTTCCGCTCAAACGGGTTGTCATCGAGGAACACCATGCTGTCGAATCCGATGTTCAGGATCTGCTGAATCGTCCGGATATTGTCGGCTTTGTTCTCCCAGTTCGCCACAAACACCGCAATATCATCCAGCCGCAGTACCATCTCCGGATTCTTCTCAAACGGCTCTTTCGCCTTGTCCTCGTCGTTCTTGCTACAAACGGCAATAATGATGCCGCGGTTCTTCAGTTTCTTCACCCACTCTTGGAACTCGGTGTATGCCTTTCCGATGCCGAGTCCGTGTCCCACTTGGATGTTCTCCCATCCGTCATCGCCAACGACACCACCCCACATGGTGTTGTCCAGATCCAGTATCAGGCATTTCTTGAACTTGCCTTCAATCGCGCAGATGATGTCCATCACGCGGCTACCTACGTACGGCAGCGCGTCCAGCGACAGCACCATCTCCGTGCTCACATACACCGAACTGTCGAACATCCACTCGCGTCCGAACTGGTTCTGCAGTGCTGCGATGTCACAGATGTACAGGTTCGGGTACTCCTGCGTCAACCGCATCAACTCGCAGTTTAACTGCCGGATCTGCCATGAGAATGACAACTCCGTCCGGTTCGCGAACTGTCCAAACACTGTATCATCTATCTCCGGATAGTTGAAGTAGATGATTTTGCCATCCGTCGTCTCGCACAAGGTGCGTACAAAGTTGAGTCTCCCGCTCATTAACTCGTTAACTCTTTCATTCGTTAACTCATTAAGCGAGTATTGCTCCAGCAATTTATGCGTCGATTGGAACACAATCGTGTACTTCGCCTCAAAAGCATGCAAATCCGAAGTCGGATCCAGCACTTGCCGTTCCACTTGGTTGTACTCTGCTTCGAAGAGGTTGATGTTATACCCTCTCTCGACTCCCACACCCTTGATTGCCGTAGCCAAGAACTGCGTAGCCGTATCTCCCAACAGCGCCACCTTCACCTCCGGCAAGTTCGTGTTATCTTGCTTGAGAAGTTTCTTTATTTGCTTAAAATCTATCATCAATTATCGATATCTGGCTTTAAGTAAGTATCATCAAGTAGTCCATCCGCATGGAAACCTAAAATATCGTAAATTTGCCTTGCTCTTTTATTTCCGCAACGAACCCACAATGTGCATTTATTGACTCCGTTTTGAACAAGCATATTAAACGCGTTCATATACAAGAACAAACTTTCTCCTACGCTTGCATCACTCGCCCACTCTAAGAAATTACATAGCTTTCCGCAAATTTCAAATATGATGACACCTTTTACCTTTTGTGTATCTTTATCTCTACATACTTGAACCTGATTATTGCTCACATATTTGATCAAATCATCCTTTGATGGAAGACGATCTGATATTGGGTGGAAATGCTTATGTAGTAATTCATCTATGTCATTCACATCATCCAAGTTTGCGTAATTCTCCACAAATTCGCCCCTTTGCTCTATACTGAAATTAGATAAACGTTCATAAGTCTGAAACAAAATGTAACCACCATCTATCAGAGTTTGATATAAATCTTGATTTCTCTCCCTTCTATACGGAACATTGATTGAGTCATATTTGGATAGATTCGATAATGATTCCATCAACTCGTCTCTATCGTTTGATAAAAAGTAGATTCGGTTATACCCCTCGTACACTTTTTTTAGAAGAAGAGTATGCTCTCCTTCCCAATATTCCATATCGGATAATTCTGGCATGAAATAGTTTGTGTACTTTGGATGTGTATGACGGTACGAATCTATCTTCTCATCCAATTTATCAATCTGTATTTTGTTAAACATCAACATTTATTCGTATATTTTCCGGTTATAATGTGCTCTGTCAATCTTTCCGCTTGTATTCTGCTGCAACTTCTCCTCTCTCATATACACCGTCGGCAGCATATACTTCGGTATCTTCTCGCCAATCGCCTTACGCAATGCCGCGATATTCAACTCCTGCTCTGCCTGATAAACCAATACGATCTGCTTCTCCCTGTTATTGTACAGCACGCAGCAGTTATCCACCAAGTTGCTTCCTAATATTGCAGTCTCAATCTCTCCCAACTCAATGCGGTATCCGTTATGCTTAATCTGCGAATCGATACGTCCCACATACATAATCTCCCCACGCTCATTCTCGTACACCACATCACCCGTGCAATAAATCGTTTCAGGGTAATGGCTATTCAACGGATTTTGGATGAACGCATCAGCTGTTTTCTCCGGATTATTATAATACCCTAACGCCAAAGAGGTTCCGCGCACACAGAGTTCTCCTTGCTCACCTTGTTTTGCGAGCCGTTTCCTATCCACCAAAACCAACACATCGCTATTCCGGCAAGGTATTCCAATCGGCAGTGGCTCATCATCGGAGAATTCTCTATCTACCAAATAATATGTGCAATCCACCGTTATCTCTGTTGGACCATATAGGTTTGCATACCGGCAGTCAGGCAGGTGCTTACGCCAATAGTTCAAATGCTTATTAGGCATCACTTCTCCTGCAAAGAAGATATCTCGCAGATATTGCGGTTTCTTCGATGCCAAGATATCCATATTAGCCACATTGACCAATACAAACGGCACCCAGAATACAAAAGTTATCTTTTGGTCGTTGAGATAGTCAATGAGTTTGGCAGGGAATACGAAATTGATTTCCGGAATAATATTCAGAGTGGCACCTGTTGCATACATTAGATAGATATCTAATGTCGAGTTATCGAAATAGAACGGAGCCTGATTACCGATAACGGATGTGGAGTCAATCTTAAACGTATCTACAGCCCAATCAATATAATCTATTACTCCGCGATGAGAGACAACAACACCTTTGGGAACTCCGGTGCTACCAGATGTAAAAATAGAATAAATCGGATCTGTATCAATCTGCTCCTTCTCATATCGTAACGCGTCTTGTTTTTGCACCGAAGCAACGCAGTCTTCAAAGACCAACATCTCTCCTTGATAGAACGCTGATAGTGCTTCTTTATGAGCCGCATCTGTGATTACGACCTTTGCTTCAAGAGTTGTCAAGATGGAAGCTACGCGCTGAGCAGGAGACTTGGTATCCAACGGCACATAGAAATCTGCAGCCATATTGATTGCAGCAAAAGAGGTCACCATCTTGCAACCTTTCGGGATATACACGCCGATTGGTTGACGAGGTGATACTATGTTTTGCAAAGCATTAGCGATGCTCACGGCATTTTGCCACAATTGCGAGAAAGTGATTTCCTCTTTCTCATCGTGAACAGCTATTTTGTCTGGAAAAGCCGCGACGGTTTTTGATAAATATTCTATTACTGATTTTTGCATAATCAATTTTGTTTTGGAATTGCTAGAACTCTTTCCTTAAAGCGATAAAATATAGTCGCATCGTCTCCAAGATTAGAATCTACAATCATCCCTGCAGCAATGACATTATTATTTCCTATTGTCAAATCTGGCTGCACTGTTGAGCGTATATAGAATGTATTATTGTCTCCTATTTTGACTCTACCGCACACAATTACAGAAGAGAATGTATTATTATCTCCCAGTATGCAGTCGTGGCTAATAGCAGAATAGGATGTCAGTAAATTATAATTTCCGATGCTTGCATGGGGACCAACCATACTAAACGGAGCTATAGTACATCCCTCTCCTATTTTGGCATCTAATGCGATTAGCGCAGTTGGGTGAATCAATGTGTAGAATTTACCATTCTTGCTCTTTATAGCATTTATCACCTTAAGTCTGAATGGCACATTCGACACTCCTATCAAGAAATAATCATTTTCTTCAGGGATATATGTATCCAAGTCACCTAAGACAGGTTTTTCATAATTGTATGTGTTGTAATATTTTTCCAGATTATAATCATACTCCAGATAACCCTTTAGCACTACATCATGAATATCTCTCAGGTACATTGTCAGTTCTGCTGCAACTGCGCCAGTTCCTATGATAATTATTTGTTTCATATAATTTGTATATTTTCTGTTTTATACATACACTTCACGCCTCTATCATCTTGCTACTATGATTAATAAAGGGTTTATTGTGATTTGATTGATTATTGTTAGGATATGTATTCGATTTTCAACTCTTTATCCATCTCCGTTTTTCTATTTTGCCATCTACCATTCCAATGTACAACTATTTTGTATGTTGAAGATTGCATATCCTCTGCCTCAATATGAAAAGTGATAGTGTAGTCTGTTTTTCCCTGTCTAATTTCTATCTCATTATTGCCAATTTGAAAGGACATTGGACGTTCTCCCTCTCGAGCAACCACCTTAGGCAGAATTCTAAACATCGAGAATGCTAAAGTTCCTTGTGGTTTAAGTTGATTATTTGATGGTTTAAAAGACTGCGGAAAAATTTCACTTTCATTAAAATCAATCTCTGTTGCATGATAATCATTCTCGCATTGACATGACACACTGTCTATTACCAACCTGCAATTAGTTGCGGACCTATTACCTACATTTTGCACAAGCATTACTTTCTCATATGAAGAAGCTTTTGAGCCTTGTTCATTATTATCTACCATTTCTCGATATTCTACATTCTTGTCAATTTCGAACTTTGCATGATAAATACCTGCTAATATTTGCTCCTTAAAAATAGCTGTTAGCAACGTTACAAATAACAATAGAGCATTTATGACATCAAAAGTCCTCTCCCATACACGCTCATCAAATGGGAATAATGCCACTTCACTAATATCACCATTCCACTTATAAGGGAGCGATAAGCCAATCAAAACTCCAAATAGTCCAAAGGTCACCCAGACCAATATCTTTTTAACAACTTTCATACTCCATAATTAAAATATCGACCATGTTGAAAATCAAAGATGTTAACCATATTACCGTTAATCATTCCATTGAAGTGCGAACCAGTTTCATAATCAAATCCATTAAACCGATTACCATTAATGTTAAGATTGATGTATGTTCCGGATCCATAATCAAATATCGTAGGTAGAGTTCCTGTCACATAAGAACTTCTATCATAATCAAATAAATTTACATGATTTGGTCCCACAGTTGAATTAAAATGAACAAGTACATATTTACTTTGATTGTAATCGTAAACATGCCTTACTTCACGCCCTTGCTGCTTAGCAACGATTGCTGCGATTGCTATATGCTTTTGTACATTCATATTAAGAATATCTTATTTCCAAACTACATATACTTGATACTTTTCTGCGTTTTCTGCCATAGGATCATTATTACTTGCTTCCCCATCTTTCTTGTTGGCACATTTCGGATGATTGATATATTGGTCTATTAAATATGATTCCATATCATCGACGTCTGACTTCGAACCGACAAAAATAGGGTCAATATGGTCAAACTCTCCGTCATAATTGCTTAAACGATTATATAATGAATCGCCTGTTTTTCCTATTTTAAAAGAGGAACAACTAGGAATAATCGCATCAACTTTCTTTATTGCATTTATGCGATTACATGCAAGTCGCAGTGCAGCATAAGCAATATTATCCATATTCTTCGTCTTTTTTATTAAGGATTCAATTTCTCGTTATCGTCTCGTATCTCTCCCGTAAGCGAGTCGTGTTTGTCTCTCGGTCATCTCCCGCTCATCAGTCGATTACGCAAACTCCTATTATAGCGTTTTCAATATTACCTTTGCAATTCTCTCCACATCTTCCTGTAGCAGTGTGAAATATAACGGCAAGCAAAGGATGCGGCTGGCAATGTTCTCGCTATTAGGCATCTTAACATATGGGACGATGTCTGTGAATGTATTCAGCGACGGATAGAAATAGCGGCGTGCAAAGATATGCTCTGCCTGCAAAGCGGCGTCCACTTTCAGCAATGTTTCCTCCGAATCCAAGATCAATGGGAAATAACTATAGTTACAACTATCATCATTGATACGTTGGAAATGACATTTCGGATTCACCGACAGTAACTGCTTATACAGCATATACTTCTCTTTACGGTCAGCCAATGCCGCTTGCAAGTATTTGAGGTTTGCCAAGCCGACTGAAGCATGCACCTCTGTCATTTTGAGGTTGGAGCCTTCTTCGACCACATTTGTCTTATCTTCCGAGAAACCGAAGAAACGAATACGTTTCATCTTGGCATCCAGTTCTGCATCGTTGGTGTAACATCCACCACCTTCACCGGAATTAAGCATCTTGGTAGCGTGGTAACTGGTGCAAGAGATATCACCATATGCAAAGACGCTTTTGCCTTTATATCGCACACCTACCGAGTGACAAGCATCGTAAATCACCTTCAGATTATGCTTCTTTGCAATGGCTTCTATTGCCTCAATTTCACAAGTGTTACCGAACACATGTACAGGCATAATGGCTACAGTCTTATTCGTGATGGCAGCTTCTACATTAGCCGGATCAATATTCAACGTCTCGGGATTGATGTCAGCATACACAGGAGTGCAACCTTCATACATAATGGCACTTGTAGTAGCAATGAACGAGAAGGGAGAAGTGATGATTTCTCCTTTTATCCCTAAAGCACGTATTGCCAACTGCAGAGCAATCGTTCCATTGACCACTACCGTATGATGCTGCATGCCATGCCATTCAGCCACGTCGTGCTCAAACTTACGAAGCAGGGGGCCATTATGCGTCATCACTCCGGATTCCCACACTTGTTGCAGATAGGCATCCACCTCCTTGAGAGGCGCCAAAGTAGGCATGGTTACATATATATTTTTGCTCATAATCTTAGTTTTTCTCGTTTACCATAAATTCTTTTACTTGCATCAGCACTTTCGTTTGGTTCAGGAACTCCTCGCGCCAAACCTCAGCAGATGTAGCACAATTAGCCACGAAATAACGCATCTCCTCCTCAAAATGATTGCATGCCGGCATCATTTGTTGAGTAGTGCCTTCTTGCGTCTCAATGGTCAGAGTGGATTGAAAATCCGGAGGTAAGGCATATGCGCGCTCCAAAGACATCAGTCCTTTACTACCCCATATAACCTGCTGGCTCTTATACTTGTTATTAAAGCCGGACACCAGGTTTGCCACTCTACCCTGACCAAAATCCAATAGTATAGTAGCATGTGTCTCTACCTCACGGCCTGGTTCATGACTTAGAACGGCATATACGTATTCCGGTTCACAGCCATAGAAATGGCGCGCAGAATGGACAAGATATGCACAAGAGTCTAAGACACAACCGCCGCCAAGAGCTTTCCGATAGCGGAAATCCGTATCGGCTATAGGCGGAAAGCCAAACCAACCTTGGAAGAGTTGCGGTTCGCCAATAGCACCATCTGCAATCAACTGGTTCTTTATCTTATGTTGCGCATGGAATTGATACATAAATCCCTCGAAGATAGGAATGTTATATTGCTGGCCTAGTTCCGCAATGCGCTCTGCATCTGCCATTGAACCGGCTAATGGCTTCTCGCAGAGTATATTCTTACGATATGGGGCCACTTGCTCTACAATCTGCACATGAATAGCATTAGGCGTAGAAATATAGACAGATTCAAAATCGTAGTTTTCCAACACATGACGCAGATCCGTCTCAAAGTGGAGTCCGAAACGTCCTTCTACGATCTCGCGTTTTCGCTCGTCAGTATCCACCACGCATACTACCTCTGTCACTCCGGAATTCATCAATGCAGGAATCGAGCAACGCTGCGCGATATTGCCACAACCAATAACAACGAAACGTTGTGTTGATGTTTGATGTTTAATGTTTGATGTTTCTTCCATATTCATTAAACGTATTTGATTGCAGCAATAAGGCTACGAGCTTGGATGTTAATATAATTATTGAATCGCATAAACTCATGGATCTGCCCAAGTGTCATCCAGTGATAGTCAAAGGGGATATCTATCGGGAAATTCTCTTCTGCCTCAACCAACATATTACGGTTCTGCTCATGATAAAAACGTCCGCCTTCTTCGGATTGGAGTGTATTATAGAGTATCTGGGCAGGTTGCGCATTCAGCACATATTCCGTAAACGCCGGCCACGAGGCTTTAGGCACATCCTGCAAGTTACCCGTAAGACATTGTACAGTCGGTGCCAATTCATATACATCCATATTGCCACATTCCATTTTAGCGTGTACTAAGAAATGATAGATGCCATTGATCTTCTTGATGATAAAGGCACAGATTCCTTGCTGCATCGGCTGCACTAATGGTTGGCACCACGATGTAACTTCTCGATTCGAGATATTTACTTTCGTACCAATAACACGGAAATACTTCTTATCGTTGCGACTAATTTCGTACTCATCTTGTTTCCATCCGCCACCGATATTCTTTAGCGGCACATAACGTACGCTTAGTTCTGCAGTAGATTTTAGTTGCGTCAACCATGACAGATGTTCATTCATGGTATTGTACGCTTTGTGCGTTTGCGAAGAAACAATCATATCTCTACCAAATGGAGACATCTGTTGCAACGCCTCTTTACCTATTTCAAATTGGCCATAATCCAAGCCGGCAAGAACTGTACGGGTATCCATATTCACCATATTATCATGGTGCATCAGTTCTTTTAGTTGCGCCAAAGTCATCCATGCAAAGTCCTCATATACCGGAACTTCTTCATCCACTTTGATGATGATATTGCGATTACGTTTACGCAAGAAACGTGCACCTTGCTCAGATTGCAACTGGTCCAACAAAACCTGATGGGGTTTAGCATTTTGGAAATACTCTAAATATAAGGGTTTTCGTCCTTTATGCTGCTGAGTATAGTTACTTTTAGTGGCTTGCAGCGTCGGGCTTATCTGCACACAGTTTACGTTTCCGGGCTCAATTTTCGCTTGCATCAAGAAATAAAGCACTCCGTCTATCTCTTTGGCTAAGATGCCCAAATAGCCTATCTCCGGTTGGTTGATAATCGGTTGTTCCCACTCACGAATTGTACCGACATCTGTTCGAACACGGATGCCTTCTATGGAAAAGAACCGACCGGATTCATGACGCAGACATCCATCTGCATCAGCCGACCAGCCCTTCATCTCTGAGAATGGAATCTGCTCCACGGACACTTGCACCTCCTTATTACGTCTCTCGATCCATTGAAAGAGAGATGCCAAAGATGATTGGGTATCCGTACTATTTATGAGAGAACTAATCATTATATTTTTGCTTCTTCATATTCAAAACGAGGAGTCACATCTCCCGGTTCTTTTCCCATCCAGCCTCCAATTTCCATGGCACGACCCGCTAATGTAAATGAAATCATATCGGATTCATATACCAAGCAATCTACGTTAGATAATTGTTGGATTGCATAGAAATCTATCGCATAATTTCCCCAATTCAAAAAGTTGGCAGGTATATGACATCGTTGTTCATATTCTCCTTTTGTTTTCTTTTGCGGAATTTGCTCACTGCCTGCACAAAAAGAGAATATTTTTTCACCTTGTTCATTCTTCATATGAAATGTCAGCCAAAAACGTTCTTTAGGCTCAGTTAGGTGATAACGAGCAACTAACTCCAGTTCGTCCGTCACACGCATTACGTCTGTATAGCTGCCTCCTTTCGGACGAATGCCGATTTCCAGCAATTCAAAACCGCCATTCTTGTATTGCGGGATATCCCAATGCTTATAGTTATCAATCTCGCTTCCTCCACGGAGATAATGGCTCACTATTTGATCCACATAACCCATCTCTTTCAAGCATCCGTTCTCCAACAGGATACCTGTTTTACATAGAGATTTAACGGAAGTCATATTATGACTCACAAAGAGGACAGTGCGGCCTTCGCCTTGGGAGACGTCTTTCATCTTGCCGATGGCTTTCTTTTGGAATTCGGCGTCGCCGACGGCGAGGACTTCGTCCACAACGAGGATCTCTGGATCCAAGAAAGCGGCTACGGCGAAGCCGAGACGGACAGTCATACCGGAACTATATCTTTTTACCGGGGTGTCAATATAGCGCTCGCAGCCGGAGAAATCAATGATCTCATCCAGCTTGGCTTGGATCTCGTTACGCGTCATACCGAGGATGGCGCCGTTCATGAAGATATTCTCCCTACCCGTCATCTCCCCGTGGAAGCCTGTGCCGACCTCCAAAAGCGAACCGATACGTCCGTGCGCACGTATAGTACCTGTCGTGGGACCTGTCACGCGGCTCAACAGCTTGAGCAATGTGCTCTTGCCGGCACCGTTCTTACCGATGATACCGACTACATCGCCTTGCTCTACCTTGAAATCAATATCCCGCAGTGCCCAGACGTATTCACTTGATCCTTTTTTTGCACGGTCGTTCGTCTCACCGATCTTCAGATACGGGTCCTCTTTGCCAAGGACGTTCGTTATCCAGAAGCGGCGGATATCGTGGCTCAGGGTCTTCGTACTCACCAACCCCAGCCGATACTGCTTGCTCACATGCTCAAATTCTATTGCAATATTCTTGCTCATATATCTTTTTTCCCTTTTTCCTCTTGTTTATATTTTCACTTGGTCCTTTTTTGCCCCTCCTGGTCCTTTTCTCACTTGGTCCTTTTTATCGCCACTTAGTCTTTTTTCACTTAGTCCTTTTTCACTTAGTCCTTTTTACTCTTTTTCTTGCGCTTCTATTTCAGCTAAAAAGTCCAAACCTTTCTGTGTCAGCATATACGCTTGCTCATGATAGTGAGGAGTTCTCGCATATAGCATCACCACATACCCTGCTTCACGGGCCGGAATCATGTAGTTCATTCTAAAATTCCTTATGCCTTGCTGCCGCAAACCTAAAGCTGCAATCAAACCCCTTCTATTCATCACCTCATGCCCTACAGCCTTTACCAACTTACGTACCCTTTCTGATGATTTATTCTTCACTTGGTCCTTTTTAATATTTTCTCCATCTATTGTCATTCAGTTCTTGATTAAAATTGGATCAGCTGACGTTTGCATCTGCTATTGTTTCGTTCTTCTTTCTATTGCTTCTTCGGCGGCAAAGAGTTCTTTATCAACCTGCTCTGCTTCTGCGAGCGCTGATGCTTTCCTGCGCGCTTGAAATTCTTCATACACTGCGTCAACATGCTCTTCCATCTGCTTGTTGCTTATCGTTCCTGCTCCTTGCAGCACTAGCTTTCCTTGAAAATTCAACATGCTACCTCATACCTCTTACCATCCGAGGCAGTAGTAAAGAATTTCTTTACAACTGAATTAGCATCTAATTCTTTCTCTGTCAATATGTTAGCAATGTGCTGGCCTATGCCTTGCTTAGAGGTGTCAAAAAGTTCCGCCAATTGGTTTTGATTCATCCATACACTACCATCTTGGGCATAGAGAACTACGCTCGCCTTTCCGTCAAGCGTGTTATAGATGATAATATTCGATTCGCTCGTGCGCATATGGGTGCATACAATTTGAAGCGCAAAATTACAAAAAAATTCCTACATATGCAAACATATGCAGAAAAATATTAAAAATATTTAGGTTTTTTATCAAAATCCTTGCGTATATCAAACTTTTATACTACCTTTGCGCCGATTTAATTCAATTACTATGTTAAAACTTATTGCTATGTTTTCACTTATCTCATTACCTTACGCGCCTAATGCGCTGGAGCCGGTTATCAGTCAGGAAACGATTGAGTTTCATTACGGCAAACACCTGCAGACCTACGTAGACAACCTCAACAAACTAATTGCCGGCACGGAATATGAATCTATGCCGCTGGAAGAGATCGTATGCAAGGCACAAGGCGGTATTTTTAACAACGCCGGACAGATTCTCAACCATAATCTCTATTTTACGCAGTTTGCACCGGTGAACGAGTTAGCGAATGAGCGGATGAGTGAGTTAGAGATCATGAAGGCTATTGAGCGGGATTTCGGTTCGTTCGATGCTTTCAAAGCGGAGTTTGAGCAGAAAGGAGTGACACTCTTCGGATCCGGCTGGGTATGGTTATCGGCAGACAAAGGCGGCAGGCTGGTGATCACACAAGAGACCAATGCCAATAATCCTATTACCAAAGGGCTCAAACCGCTACTGACAATGGATGTATGGGAGCATGCCTACTATATCGATTATCGTAACCGCCGCGCCGCGCATCTGCAGGCTCTATGGCAGATCATCAACTGGGAGGTAATCAATCAAAGATTGATAAATAAGTGAGTTACAATTAATCATCAAAAAATACATTAACCATTATGAAAGATTTAAAAGGAACAAAGACCGAGAAAAACCTTCAGGAGGCTTTTGCCGGTGAATCAATGGCACGTAACAAATACACTTTCTTCGCTTCGAAGGCAAAGAAAGACGGTTATGTACAGATCAGTAAGATCTTCGAAGAGACAGCAGCTAACGAGAAAGAGCATGCGGAACTATGGTACAAATACCTCAACGGAGGTAAGATCAGTGATACCACAGTCAACCTGGCTGATGCCGCCAACGGGGAGAACTTCGAATGGACCGATATGTATGCCCGCATGGCGAAAGAGGCGGAGGAAGAAGGATTTACCGAGATCGCCGCTAAGTTCGCGATGGTAGGTGAGATAGAGAAACATCACGAGGAACGCTATCGTAAGTTACTGAAGAATATCGAGGATAAGATTGTCTTCTCGCGTGAGGGCGACTGCATCTGGCAATGCTCCAACTGCGGCCATATCGTAGTAGGCAAAGCGGCTCCGGAGGAGTGCCCTGTTTGCCATCATGCACAGGCTTATTTCCAACTGCTGGCTGAGAATTACTAACGGAAGTGCTTGGACTGAGACTCCGCACGACTGCGTGATTGGAAATCACTTGTATAGTGCCTACATCTCGTCCTGCGCTTTACCCCACGAATTAAAATTCGTCGGGGACCCCGAAAAAAAAAATAAACATAGATAAACCCTGCCGCTTGTTGCATACTCTGGCGAGTACATGCGTTTTCGTCGCTAACCGACCGACTTATAAGTAAACTTAACGTCGTCCGTTAGGACGAGCCCGCACCTCCGCAGGAGGTAAACAACCAAGCGTCAGACATAAACATAAATAAAGTTTATTTTTTGCCAAGCAAAGAGTGCAATAAAAAAGCGTCGCAGATGAGCGGCGCATTTTTATTATCCGGCCCAGGTGGAGCGGTCGAGGGAGCGATAGGAGATAGCCTCGAGGAGATGGGACTTTTGGATATGCTCCGCTCCTTCGATATCGGCGATCGTGCGTGCTACCTTCAGGATTCGGTCATACGCACGGGCGGAGAGACCCAGTTTGGCCATCGTGAGTTCCAGCAGTTTATCACATTCATCATCCAAAGCGCAGTATGTACGCACCATCTTGGAACTCATCATGGCATTGCAATGCACCAGCCGGCTGTGTTTAAAACGCTCATTCTGAACGGCTCTGGCTTTTAGAACACGCGCCCTCATCACTGCAGACGACTCACCCGGAGCAGCATCCCGCAGTTGTTCATACGGTACGGCTTCTATCTCGCATTGGATATCTATTCGGTCCAGGAGCGGTCCGCTGATCTTAGACATATAACGGTGTATCTGCGCCGGCGTACAGGTACAAGGATGCGCAGGGTTATTCTCTCCGTAATGGCCACATGGACATGGGTTCATGGCTGCTACGAGCATGAAGGACGCAGGATAATCGACCGTCTCTTTGGTCCGCGCCACCGTGATATGTCTGTCCTCCAGCGGCTGGCGCATGACCTCCAGCGCGGAGCGCTTGTATTCCGGCAGTTCATCCAGAAAAAGCACACCGTTATGAGCAAGAGAGATCTCTCCCGGATGCGGATTAGTGCCTCCTCCGACGAGGGCTACATCGGTGATCGTATGATGGGGAGAACGGAAGGGCCGCTGGACAATAAGAGCCGTATTAGCCCCTTTCTTCTTGGCCGTCAGTCCTGCTATCGAATGGATCTTAGTGGTCTCCAGTGCTTCTTCAAGCGTCAAGGGCGGCAGGATAGAAGGGATGCGCTTGGCAATCATACTTTTGCCGGCACCCGGAGGACCGATCATCAGCATATTATGTCCGCCTGCAGCAGCAATCTCCACGGCCCGACGCACCTTGAACTGGCCGCGGACATCCGCAAAATCCAGGTCCGAAGGAAAAGCCAGGGAGTCAAAGAGAGCCTGCGTATCTACCTTTACAGGAACAAACGTATCTTCGGGATTCAATTCATCTTTCGGTTCCCCATTCAGGAAATGAACTACCTCCATCAGGTTGTTCAACCCATAGACATCCAACCCTTCCACCACTGCAGCTTCTTCTGCATTCGCTGCCGGAAGGATCAGGCCTTTGAAACCTTCCTGTCGTGCACAGAGCGCGATAGGCAGTGCGCCGCGGATCGGTTGAAGCGAACCGTCCAGCGACAGTTCGCCCATGATCATATAGTGGTTCAGATTCTCTGTCTTCACTTTCTCTGCTCCCGCCAGCATACCTATCGCCAGCGGCAGATCGAAAGACGCACCTTCTTTCTTGATATCCGCCGGTGCCATATTGATGGTAAACGCGCGGCGCAGGTTCTCCATGCCATTCACCGTCAGCGCAGCAAGGATACGCTCATGCGATTCCTTGACCGAGGCATCCGGCAAGCCGACAAGCGTGAAATCGAAGCCCGGCACCGCATGCACCTCTATCGTCACCGGTACTGCGTCAATCCCTACAGGCGATGCGCTATTTATCTTTATCAGCATTTTAAATTTTTTATTTATTAGTATATAAACCAAGATAAACCCTTCCGCCTATACTACATGATATATCGGCCTATGCGGCCTTGAGCGTATGTGTCTCTCAGTCCGCGCCCATGAGCGAGCTCCCGGCGCGGGCTAATAGCCAAATCCGCGCTGCTAAAAGCAGCCTATTCCAAGTAGCATATGCGTCAGCGATAAACATAGATAAATTATCATTGTCAAAACATATACATTGTTCCATCATTGGTATCCAGATAATAGTGCTCAGACTGATCCTTTATCGGTCCAAAATTATATAAGATTCCCAACTGTTTGCCGGTTAGGCGCATATAATTCCATAATTGCTGCCTATGTTCTTGGCATAATTTTTCTGCGGCCTTGCATTCCACTATCAACTCATTATTCACAAGAAAATCCACATAATGCTTATGCTCAATGCGATGGCCATGAAATACTACATTGAAATAATATTCTTTTTGGTATGGCACATGATACTCATCGAATAGGATTTTCAATGCTTCTTGGTACATATATTCATTCAGAAACGGCCCTAACTCCTTGTGCACCGCTGCGCAACATCCATTCACTGCAAAGCATTTTTGCCTTAACTCATTGAGCCATTCCGGATGGATATCCACTATGCGTTTAAGCGTGTATTGCATTGTGCGTAATTCCTAATAATAATATTTCTATTTTAAAAATGGGCAATGTCAAAAGATAAATGCCAAAGGTTATATTGTGTCGATAAAGTATTTCTGCTTGCGGTTGAACATCGCAATACCGATAAAAAGGAGGACAAAAATGATTACTGCACTATATCCGAGGGATGTCCATGAGAATTCGCCGGCTCCGTAAGCTCCGTATTTGAAGGTCTCAATGATAGCCGTCATGGGGTTGAAGAGCATGATCTTGTGCAGCGTCGGATTGGTGACGTAACTAAGCGGATAAACGATAGGCGTTGCGTACATCCAAAGAGAAACGAAGACGCCGAAGAAGTTAACAAGATCTTTGTATTTCGTTGTAAGCGAAGAGATGATGAGTCCGAGACCTAATGCCAGACATTGGATCATGAAGACCAACACCGGGAAAAGCAACAGATACCATGTAGGACAAAGGTTCACGCCTTTGAAAAGGAAAAGCAGATAGACGATGATAAACGTTCCCAGTTGGAGCGAAAAACGGAACATCTTGGATATCACCACTGAGACCGGCGATACCAGCCGCGGGAAATAGACTTTGCCGAACAATCCGGCATTGCTTTGGAAAGTATTGGAAACGGCTGTAAGACATTCAGAGAAATACTCCCAGAGACATATACCCGACAAATAGAACACCGGCTGCGGGATGTCATCCGTAGGTATTCCTGCTATCCTGCCAAAGACGATGATATACATAAACATCGAGAAGAGAGGCGAGATAAAATACCACCCCATGCCGAAAATCGTCTGCTTGAACTGGACCGTGATGTCACGTTTGATAAACAGCCAGATCAGGTAGCGTTTCTGCCACAACTCGCGCAGGCCAAGTCCGCGAGCAAAACTTTGCGGCGTTATAACGGTATTAAAATATGTCTCTTCGCTTTGCTTCAAAACGATATTTCTTTAATGATGCGGCAAGCCGCTTAATGATACTGCTTCGCAGTTTAATGATGCTCTAAAGAGCTTAATGATGGGTTATATTTTTATTATGATCATTACGCCGGAGGCGTAGCATTCAAACATTGGCACTAAAAGTGCAACATTGTAGCCTCTGGCTACACCGTATCCATGAACGATTTTTGTACTTTATTAAAGAGCATGAGGCCGAAGATAAGGAGGATGAAGGTGAAAACCGCGCTATAGCATAGCCAGAGCCAGGAGAACTGACCTTGTCCCAACAGCGAGTATTTGATTGCCTCCATCACCGGGGTAACAGGATTAAGACTCATTGCCAGATGCAGTTTCTCATTCGTAACCATACTCAGCGGATAAATCACCGGCGTGATATACACCCAGAGAGAGATGATCTTATTGAGCATGATCTGCAGATCCCGGTATTTGGTAGTCATAGACGAGAAGATCATTCCGAACCCCACTGCCATCAGCGCTAACAGGATGATCAGGAACGGGAAAAGAACTATCTGCCAATGAACCACCAGTTCTGTTCCCGTAGCAGCGTAATAGATATAGAACGCCGCAAAGATAGCAAGCTGGATAGCCAGAGAGAGAAGATTGGTTGTCACTGCCACCAACGGCATGATAATCCGCGGGAAATAGACTTTGCCGAAGATATCTGCGTTCGAAACGAACGAGTTGGACGTTGCACTGAGACAGGACGAGAAATACCCCCAGACGGATATTCCCAGCAGATAGAACAAGATAGGCGGGATACCATCCGTAGGGATATTAGCTATTCCGCCAAAGACCGTGGCATAGACAATAACAGAAAGGACCGGCGTGATGATAAACCACAACGGACCGAGGATGGTCTGCTTGTACGCCACGCGGAAATTACGCGCTACGAAGAGCACGAACATATCGCGATACCGCCATAGCTCTTTCCAATCAACCGCCAGCAGTTTGTCCCGCGGGGTGATCTCTATGTCCCAATGTTCGTTCTGCGAACTCACAATTTATAATTTATAATTGCTTCGCCCTATGGGCGATTGCTTCGGCTCATGCCGATAGATAATTATTCTTCGCCGGTGTATCTGTTTTTCTTACCGTACACCACCCATTTATCCAATGCAACCAGAACAGCCGGCACAACGGTAAGCGTCAGCACGATAGCCATGAAAGCGCCTACCGCCAGACATCCTACTATATTCGATATCATCAGATCATCCACAGCCAGCGCCATCACTCCGGGGCCGATCACCATAATCAGACCGGAAGTAAGAATCGTTCGTATAGAGCCTCTGTAAGCCGCACAAACGGCATCTACTGGCAGCATGGTCTTGCGGTTCTCGCGGTAATAGTTAGCAAAGAGGATACCATAATCGATGGTGGCACCCATCAGGATTGCCTGCACAATCAGGTATGCCAGATAAAGCATCTGACCGGAGAAAAGACCGGCTACCACCACATTGACATACACTGCGCTCATCACCGTTACCACCAGGATAGTTGGTACAATGACCGAACGGAAGGTAAGCGCAACGATAAGGAAGATAGAAAGGATTGTCAGAAGCGACACCACATTCATCTCATGGTCAAATCCGGCACGCATCTCGGCGTACATCACCGATTCGCCCACATAATAATGCTCGTGCGGCAATCGCGCATCCGCCAGTGCCGTCAGTGTATCTACGAAATCATACGTCTCCTGCGACTCTTTCGGTAAGGACGAGAGAACAACCAGAAGCGAATGTTTCTCTTTTCTTAACTGCCCCAGCCCGTCGGCTATCTGCGCTTTGACGTGGGTAGCCTGTTCTCCTATCGTGTCAGGGAGTACATCCGCCAATCTCGGATCATAAACCAGTGTATCACAGATATAGTTCAATAATTGTCCGAATCCCGCCCGAAGCGTGTCGCAAGAGCTGTTCGTAGCAGCATAATAGTCATACAAGAGCGACATCTGAGCCGGCGTAACGGGGTCGGATTTCACATTGGAGAGCTTCATCAGCTTGTCCAGTTTGGAAGCCATCTGGTCCGGCGTATAGGTCTCGCCGGAGAACATAAGTTCGGTAAACAGTTCCGCCTGCTGGTCAGCGCGTGAAGGGGCTTTGCGTTTAGGCGTAGCAGGTTGCGGCTGTACATTTTGTGCCCCGCTGTTCTTTGCACGGGCGGTATCGGTACTATGAAGCGAGAGCTGGATATCCGCTATCGATTGGATGATGGCTTCCGTATTCAGTTCGCTCGGCGAAGTAGCTGTTATCTGCTTGGGTTTCTCCGGAGGATAAGCGATCGCCAGCAACTCGTCGTCCGTGAGATCCTGGATTCCAAAAGCACGAAGGAGGATATTCAGTTCCTCCGGCGTCAGCAGAGCATTGGCATCCGCCAGATCCATGAGATAGGCGCGTTGGCCCAGAAGCGTACGTTGTTCTTCCGAGATCATACCTGCCAGTCCCGGACGCTTGAACAGATCATCCACCAGCAGATGGACATACTGAAGCGGAGACAGTTTCTTCGCCTTTCCGGGAGCATAGCCGTAAACGAGACGGGTCTGGATAGGCGTAGAGCCGATGAAGACAGACATCTCCGATACGGACATAGGCAACCGTATAGCCATCGTGTCTGTCAGTTTGCGCATCTCGACCGAGATAGCGGAGGTCTGGGTGGCATTGAGACGCTCGATAAAAGGAACCAGATAGATCTTATCAATCTGCATGGAAGGTATTTCCACCGTGTCTATTTCGGTGATGGGAGACGGGTCATGGGTAATAGGCGCTATCGTCTCTACGGGCTGTACAAAGGGTTCATTGTTAAGCGGACTTGAGTCCTGTCTAACAGCGTCCTGTTTAGCTGCATCCTGTTTGACAGCCTCCGGTTTGTTCGGAGTTTCGCTATGGAGCGGAGCTTTTTTCTCCGGCTCTACGTCAAGCATCGATTGAAGCATCTCAACCTGCTTTTTCATATCCTCATCCAGATAGGACGAGAAGAGCGGATTGGTTGCCACGTTCGTATGCAGGAACTTCGCCAGATCGGGGAAAGCCATCTTGTTCTCCACCGAATCTTTGGACCGCATATAATAAAGCAACTCCATTATCTCCGGATTGAGCATATCCAGAACCTCCGGCGGAACAGTCGTTCCTTCCGGCATGAAATCCTTGAAGTCGGTGAGCAGCGAACGTACGTGCGTTGCCATCTCGGCCGGAGTAAGAGGCTGGCTCATCAGCGTAGGATACGAGATAACAGACTGGATGCCGGGCTGCGCCATCAGGCTGTCAACCAGCGGATAGATAGAGTCCTCGTCACGGGTGTCGTAAACCAGAACAAAAGGATTAGGAGAAGGGAAAATCTCCTCTATCTTCGATTCCGACTCAGCGGAGAAGAAGATGGTTGTCTGCCGGGAAAAATACCACGACCCGAAAAACAGCATGACCGCTCCCACTGCCATGGGCAGTTTGTGGCGTGCAACGAACCGAGCCAGACCGTCCGTCGGCGGCACATAGGCTTTCTTCGCCGTTGCATTGATCGTACGGCGGAAGAGGAGCATGAGAGCCGGCATAGCGGTGAAGGTGCAGATCAGCGAGCAGACAACACCCTTAGCCAGCACGATACCCATATCTGCACCTATCTTAAGACGCATGAAACAGAGCATCAGTAGTCCTACTACCGTCGTCAAAGCCGAGGAGAGGATAGACGGCGCTGCTTTCTTGATCGCCCTGTTTGCCGCCAGAACGGCTGTCCGCCGGTCTGTATGTTCATCCTGTTCCTGACGGTAGCGGTTGAGAAGGACGATGCAATAATCAAGCGAGAGCACCGCCTGCAGGATAGAACCGATAAAATTGGTGGTGATCGAAACGGAAGGCAGGAAGGCATTGGTACCCATATTGAGCACAATAGCCAATCCGGCAGTAATAAGGATCACAACGGGTTCGAACCAGGACTGCGCCATGACAAAGAGCACCAGCATGATCATCACCGCAGCGATGATAATCACAGAAATAGGCGGTGTGGCGCCATCCTGGCTGGTCTCTACGACGCAGTTGCCGCCGAATCGCGCACTGATCTGTTTGCCCAGCGCTTTCTGGTCAACCGATTTCGGCACATCCAGATCGAAGACTGCATGGGTGCTATCCGACGAATACCGGAACGATACACCCTGCACATCCGGATAGCCGTCCAACAGAGTCCGGATACCGGAAATCTCATTCGGCCGCAGCCCCTCAAACATCACATGTACGTCGGATCCTGACATTTGGGCAGACGATCCGAACTCGGATGTAACAATCTCCAGACCGCTCTTCATCTGGGAGTCGTCCGGCAGATATTTGGTCATGTCCGCATTGACGTTGACATGTAGCATCAAAATGCCGGCAGCGACCGTCAGAGCAAGAGTGACAAAAAATAATATGTAATGAACACTGCGTTTCAAATCACCGAATCTTCAAATCCTCAAATCTTCCAATTAAAACTGTCCCATCTGGAGGAAAGCAACCTCTTTCGGAGTCAGGAAACGCCATTTGCCGCGGCCTACATTCTTCTTGGTCAGACCGGCAAAAGAAACGCGGTCGAGGTTCACTACCTTGTACCCTACTTTCTCGAATATGCGGCGCACAACGCGGTTTTGACCGGAGTGGATCTCCAGACCAATATGCTTGCGGTCGGCTTTCGGGAACTCCAAGGCATCAGGGATGATGCGCTCGTCATCCAGTACTACACCGGCACGGATGATCGCTTCATCCACTTCGTCCAGTTCATGATCCAGCGTAACGGCATAGATCTTCTTCTTATGGAACTTCGGGTGAGTCAGTTTGGCTGCCAGGTCTCCGTCATTAGTGAGCAGAAGGACACCGGTAGTGTTTCTGTCCAGACGGCCAACCGGATAGATACGTTCTGCACATGCATTGCGGACGATATCGATCACCGTGTGACGCTCTTGCGGATCATCGGTGGTGGTGACAGTATTCTTCGGTTTGTTGAGAAGGATATATACCTTGCGCTCACGGCGGACAGGCTGGTCATGGAAACGGACATCATCCGTCGGCAGCACTTTAGCGCCCAGATTGTCCACGGTCTCGCCATTGACGGTAATCACACCTGCCTGGATAAAATCATCTGCCTCGCGACGGGAACAGATACCTGCATTAGCGAGGTATTTATTGAGACGGATCGGTTTTGTCGGATCCTCATGTTGCTCACGATAGACTTGCTGTTTATGACCGGAATAGACTCCGGGGTTACGTTTAGGTTTACCTCCGAACGGGCGGTTAGGACGCTCTGCGCGCTCGCCGTAAGGACGTTGCGGACGGGCTTCGCCGTCACGGGTAAAATGCGGACGGGCCTCACCGTCACGGGTAAAATGCGGACGGGCTTCTCCGTCTCTGGTAAAACGAGGACGAGCCGAGCGCTCTGTCCCTTCACGGTGAAAACGCGGTCTCGGGCGACGCTCACCTTCATTGTTGGAATTGTTGTTGTACATCAATTTAGAATTTTGAATTTTTAATTTTGAATTTCCAGAGTGGCCCTCTCGGGTCACGTGCGTACTCACGTACGCGTTATATAAGTAAGGTAAAAAGGCAAAAGGAAAAACTATTCCTTTCACCTTTCATTTTTCACCTTTCCGATTGATCAAGCCTCAGCTTGCTCGATAGCCAGTTTACCACGATAGTAGCCGCAAGACGGGCAAACGGTGTGGTAGATGTGAAGAGCGCCACAGTTCGGGCATGTAGCCAGCGTAGGAGCTTTCACTACGTCATGGGTACGACGTTTCGCTTGTCTGGTGTGCGATTGTCTTCTTTTAGGATGTGCCATATAGCTCGGCGTTTTCGCCGGGCTATATGGCTCGGCACCTCCACGCCGCGGGGAGGGATTAATTATTGTACAATGTTTTATTCTATATCTGCGTCAGTATCGTTTTCGGGATCCGGCTCGTCACAAAGGTGATCATGGAGGAGAAGTTCCATTTGCGTGTTGCACTCACCCGGTTGGTGACTGTGAACGAGCGGAATATTGATACTAACTATCTCATAGGCGAGCCAGGATAAATCCAAAGTACGATTGGACGATTTACGATGTATGGTTTCTTCGTCCTCCTCGTCCTCCGAGAAAATCTCTTGCTCGTCGTCTATGTCAAGGGGCATTGGGTCGAGGCACCTGTCACACACAACAAAAACAGTCCCGTGAACCGCAATGTTGAGCTGGTAGTCCTCCTCCCGGAGATTAAGCGTCGCTTTAGCAGAGATGTTGCCACTCAGGATTTCGGTCTTCTCCAAGGAAGCGAAGAAGTCGTTATCCAATTGAATATCAAACGAATGCGTGCCTACAGGAAGGCGCGAAAGTTCGATGATATAATGGCTCTGCTCGCTCATAGGCGCAAAATCGGGTGCAAAGGTACTGCTTTTTTTTGAAATATGCAAATTTTTTTGCAATAATTTTATAAAATCAGGCAATAAGTGCTTGTGCAGCAGGTTGGTCAAGAGACGTAATAGTTGTATTTTTTTCGCGTTGTTTTTTAGGATGCACGGGCGTCAGGAAAAGTTGGAAAACCGGATGTCCCTTGTAGATTGTATGCCCTTTTTTCGTTTGCGGCCGGCACATAATCCAAAAACCACATTTCTCAGCATCTTTGAGCGTATTGAGACGGCCAATAACAATCATGAAATTATCGGTATAAAAAATCACCTCGATGCACATGACCGATTTGCGCTGGCGTCGATGCACCATTTCAGCCCCCATCCTATGACGAAGCGTAAGATATGCATCATAGAGAACGGGGTGAATCTTGCAATTTCGGGCTTTGGTTTTAAGTAGTTTCATTGTGCATTTTTCGGTCAAAATTAAAAATCACGGGATAATATACTATGTATATTATAAGGTATACCGGGATACGGTAAAACCTCGAGATGGTCCCTACTCTATCTCGGCGAGGCATTTACGAGTGCAAAGATACGAAAAAAAATCCACACATGCAAATAAATGTGGATTTTTTTAGTAATCAGTAATCAGCGGTCAGTTTATTTCACCTCTGCTCCTGTGATGGTGTAGGTTTTGTCACCTTTTTGGATTAGGACTTGACCGTCACGAACAACCTTGCTACTTTGTGCATTAGTGCTCATTGCCGATATATTCTCTACACCTTCAGTTTGTGAAATGGGCAGAATGTTGCTAAACTCTTTCCATACATCTGCTGTTTTGTATGCATTGATACTACCGGAAGGAACATAGAGTTTGCATACTGATTTATCTACTTCAAGAATACTTCCTCCAAACACAGTAGCATTTATTTCTTGCGGTGTAATGGCATAATTGTAGATAGCGGTCAAACCGCTGCACAATGAAAAAGCATTATCTGCAATGCTTGTGACGCTATTGCCAATCGTCACAGAGGTCAAACTGCTGCATTTAGAGAAAGCTGCATAACCTATGCTCGTGACGCTATTGGGAATAGTTATAGAGGTCAAACTTCTGCAATTGTCGAAAGCATAATATCCAATGCTGGTGACACCATTAGGGATTGTCACAGAGGTCAAACTGCTGCAATCAGAGAAAGCACGCCATCCAATACTTGTGACGCAATTGGGAATCGTCACAGAAGTCAACCCGCTGCAATACCAGAAAGTCCCATCTCCAATGCTTGTGACGCTATTGGGGAGCTCAATAGATGTCAAACCGCTGCAACCCATGAATGTTTCTCGTCCAATGCTTGTGACGCTATTGGGGAGCTCAATAGATGTCAAACCGCTGCAACCATGGAAAGCCCCATTTCCAATGCTTGTGACGCTGTTTGGAATCACATATGCTCCATGCTTACCACCTGGATATTGGACTAACGTAGTTTTACTTTTATTAAATAAAACACCTTCTATCGAACTATAGTTTGTGTTATCCGCAGCGACATCAAAAGAAATCAAACCGGTGCAATCTTCGAAAGCATAATCTGCAATGCTTGTGACGCTATTGGGAATCATTACAGAGGTCAAACTGCTGCAATTAGAGAAAGCCATACTTCCGATGTTTGTGACGCTATTGGGAATCGTCACAGAGGTCAAACCGCTGCAATCCTCGAAAGCATTCATTCCAATGCTTGTGACGCTATTTGGAATGGTAACAGAGGTCAAACCGGTGCAACGATTGAAAGCATCGCTTCCAATGAATATTGTTCCTTCTTTAATGGTATATGAAGATAATGTTTTGTCTACTGCTTCCACCAAATACGTATCTGCATAACGACAATTATTAATCACTGGTAAACTGCTGCAATTAGAGAAAGCCAAACCTCCAATGTTTGTGACGCTATTAGGAATGGTAATAGAGGTCAAACTGCTGCAATTAGAGAAAGCATAGTCGCCAATGAATATTGTCCCTTCTTTAATGGTATAAGAAGATAATGTTTTGTCTACTGCTTCCACCAAATACGTATCTGCATAACGACAATTATTAATCACAGGTAAACTGCTGCAACCAGAGAAAGCCAAATCTCCAATGTTTGTGACGCTATTAGGAATGGTAATAGAGGTCAAACTGCTGCAATCAGAGAAAGCACGCCATCCAATACTTGTGACGCTATAAGTCACGGAATTGTAGGTCACATAGGAAGGAATATTGGCGGTAGTCAGACCACTATATTTGTTTTTATCACTTGTAACTTCAGCCGTTTTGTTGGTGGCATCGAGGTTGTAATATAAATCGCCGATTTGGACGCCATTATAATCCCAAGCGAACATGGTTCCTACGCTTGCTGCAAGTATCAGGAATATAGAAATAATTTTTGTTTTCATAAGGATAAGATTTATTTGTGTTGTTAATTTGTTGTTGTACTATTATTTTCGCCTAATTCGATTACTTCGGGCTGGATATTGACATAATAGTGTTTACCCCTCGACTTATACGTAGATTGGTATACCTTTATTTTGTCTTGTTGTATCTTGATAATATGTTTAACTTCGTCTCCTAAATCAAATGCTTTTGCGAGCCGAGTAGCAACATCTATAGCGCGCTTTTCTGAACTTAATTTATCCTGCCAATCATGGCATAATATATCAACTATCTGATTAATGAAATTCTCTTTAGTTACACTATCTGCGTTTTCATCAGAAAAAGCATTTTTGATTTCCATTGTGAGCCGTACTTTAATCTCTTTTAATTGTTTGCGGTTCAAGTTCATATTGATTGCTTCAGGAACATCAATACTGACATCTCCTTTTAACGGAATACGAATTTTACCATGGAACTCTAATCCATAGTTAGGTTCTTTGTCTAAGTGAATGGCAGCAGATGGATCATTAAAATCATGAATACTTCTGCCTTCCCATTTGTGGTCGCAAATCTTAATGCGTTGCCTGTCTAATAAACTTAATGGTTTCATAGAATCTTCTTTTTCTTCCCTTCTAACACCTTCGGGATTGGTATATATTATATTGCTATTCGGTACAGATTAACTTTCTTTTCTATATCAAATTTCTTTTCATAATCGTTATGCGCACTTTTGAAGCATTGTAGGATACTTGCAGCGATTTGTTGTTCCGTATAGTTTTGCGGCGTAGGTAGATTATGTATTAACGTTCGTATGTCTGCTGCGGACATAAAACGGCCTGGGTTAGCATTTAAAACACTTCTTATAGCCATTCTCAATGCGTAATCTATGTTCATATCTTTGTAATTTATTACCCAAGGCATATGCATACAAAAAGCGTGAAGTCCGTTCATTCTTCACGCTAACTGAGGGCTTCGCAATCCCCGCTAAAAGTAGAAAAACAACCGAATTCCACGCCCGATATGCTAAACCCACCCCGCCATATAGCAGGGCGTGGCATGTATAACATACCCACGGGACATTCATCTTGCTGTCACGACTTTTAGCTAATGAAATGTTGCGAAGATTTCAGTTAGTCGCAAACAACGTCAATAAACGCCTTTTTATGTCCTCCTGTTTAACGTCAGTGAGTGACGACCGCTTTTTTACGCTGTCGGTGCCAGCGAGAGGTTATATCGCAGCTGCGTGCGATGGTACAGAACTATAGTCCTTGGCAGCAAAGAAGCCTTCAAAAGAAAGATCTTCATCTAATGCAGGCCAATGCAAACCAAACGGAGAACGAGAATAAGCAGCACGCTCTTCCGCAGTTGCATTTCGTAACGGGGTATAGTCTGCAAAACGCTCGCACGCCTGACGACCATCCGTAGTCTCAATCCAAATGGCTTCGTCTGTAAGCCATATTTTCTTTACTTCAATCATAGTTTAATAGGTTTTATTGTTTAAAAAAGGTTTTCCAATTAGCGACAATAGTCTCTTTATTCTCTTCCACTAACGACTCTGCCAACTTGATTTCCGCAGGCTTAAGACCTCTATTGTTTATCAAAGTCACCTCCGGGTATACTTGAAAACGAGCTTCCGCATCACCCTTAATCACATGTACATGGATAGGCTCGTGATCATTGGAATAAAACATAAAACGAAAGCCGAATACAATAAATAATGTTGGCATAATAGTGCTGCTTTTTCAAATTTGCGCTGCAAATTTACTGTTTTTTTTTCATATATGCAAATAAAATTGAGAAATTTTTATATTTCTCGCGAACGGGCGGAGCCGATTTTAGTAAATCGGGGCGGACGCAAGAAAGAATGGTACGAATGTAAAGAGAGTGCCGGCGAAGCGCGACAAGTGGTCACCGCCTACGCCGCGAGCCATAAAAAAAGCGCAGCAAAACTGCGCTTTATGAAGGGTTGATGCTACCAAAATCAGCAGCTCTCGAATTGGCGGAGGAAGCGGACGTCGTTCTCGGAGAAGAGACGGAGGTCCTTCACACGATACTTGAGGTTCGTGATACGCTCCACGCCCATACCGAACGCATAGCCGGAATAGACTTTGCTGTCAATGCCGCAAGACTCCAGCACGTTCGGATCCACCATACCGCAACCGAGGATCTCTACCCAACCCGTTCCTTTGCAGAACGAGCAGCCCTTACCGCCGCAGATATTACAAGATATATCCATCTCTGCACTCGGCTCTGTGAACGGGAAATACGACGGACGAAGACGGATCTTGGTGTCCGCGCCGAACATCTCTTTGGAGAAATAGAGCAACGCCTCGCGCAGGTCCGCAAACGAGACATTCTTGTCCACATAGAGCCCCTCCACCTGATGGAAGAAACAGTGGGCACGCGCCGAGATCGCTTCATTACGATAGACACGTCCCGGACAGAGCACGCGGATAGGCGGTTTCTGGCTCGTCATAACGCGTGTCTGGACAGACGAAGTATGCGAACGAAGAAGGATGTCGGTAGGCTTCTGAACACCCATCTCTTTCTCCACAAAGAAAGTGTCCTGCATATCGCGGGCAGGGTGCTCCGGCGCGAAATTAAGCATGCCATAGACATGCTTGTCGTCCTCCACTTCTGGTCCCTGCGCTATCGTGAAACCGATGCGGGAGAAGATATCCTCTATCTCTTCGCGCACCAGCGAAAGCGGATGTCTTGTACCGAGCGCAATAGGATCCGGCGTACGGGTCAGATCCGGTTTGTCGTTGGTAGCTTGTGATTTGACACTGATTTGATCGCGGAGCTCGTTGATACGCGTCTCAGCCTCCTGACGGAGCTGGTTGAGAAGCTGTCCCAGTTCGCGTTTCTGGTCTGCCGGAACGAGACGGAACTCATTGAAGAGCGCCGTAATCTCGCCTTTCTTGGAAAGATATTTGATGCGCAGCGCTTCCAGTTCCTCCGCATTAGTTGCGGACATAGACTGCACTTGAGTCAATAAAGATTGAATTGTATCCTTTAACATAAAGCCATTTACTATTGGGTCATTTACCATTTACAATTTATCCGGTATATAACATTTACCATTTAAACCGGGTACAAAATTACTGCTTTTTTTTGAAATACGCAAATTTTATTTGCATATATCGTTTTTTTTTAGTACCTTTGCCCCGCTAAATATTCGAAACTATGAGAAAAAGTATTCTATTCCTACTGACAGCCCTCTGTTTGGCAGGATGCCAACGAGACCATTGTATTGCTAAAAACATAGCCGAGTCCGCTCCCATCATGCCCGTTCGTATGACAGGCGACACAATGCATGTGTTTTTGACCGATTATATCCCTGCGCTGTACGGCGATACGGGGCTTTGGAAAAGCATGCACTGGATATCAGATGACGCGATAGAATGTCTGAATATCAGCGGCACGCTTCCGGTGGTCCGCGAGATGGATCTTGTGAACCGCGACCATTCGATCCATTCCATTACCTTCTACGACAAAAACGGCAGTTTTGAGATACCTGTCTTGCCGAACAAGCCGGTACGTCAGGCCTTGATATCGCTGGGCTACGAAGACGACAAACTGCGCGTAGGTTTTTACGACAGTGTAGCCAACCCGAGTTTCATAGCCTTCTGGCAGAACATGATTGTTGATGTTGACCTCTGGCAAGCTCAGGGAGACGGGACATGGACGCTGGATATCAAGGGATTGGAGACGATGTGCGGCAATATACCGGGGCGTAGTTTTCTGCGTATCTATGCGGAGGACGAGACCTATCTGTACAACGACATGTTGCTGCCGATGGAGGACGGCAAGATCATAACGAACGCCAGCCAGCTGAACCGTCATGACCAGCAGGCGCAGGTGCTCTACTCCATCCTGATCGACCGTTTCTACGACGGAAACAAAAGCAACAACTGGAAGATGAACAGCCCGGAGGTATTGGACATTGTGGACTACCAGGGCGGCGACTTAGCCGGAATAACAGCCAAGATCAGCGAGGGCTACTTCGACAGATTAGGAGTCAACACGCTGTGGATCAGTCCTATCACGCAAAACCCATGGGACGCTTGGGGCCTCTATCCGTTCCCGAACGGCAATAAATACGACAGCACCAAGACATACACCAAGTTCAGCGGTTATCACGGCTACTGGCCTATCTACGCAACGAAACTGGACGACCGGTTCGGCACCCCGGAAGAGTTGCGCACCTTATTAGATAGCGCGCACGCGCACGAGATAAACGTAATTCTGGACTACGTAGCAAACCATATGCATATTAACTCGCCGACACTGCAGGAGCACCCGGACTGGCACACAGACTCTATTCTGCCGGACGGCAGACGTAACTTCGAACTGTGGGACGAAGCGCGGTTGACGACTTGGTTCGACAAGCATATCCCTACGCTGGATCTGGAGCGCGAGGAAGTATGTGAGCAGATGACCGACAGCGCGTTGTACTGGCTTGCCAACTATGACTTGGACGGTTTCCGGCACGACGCGTGCAAGCATATCCCGGAGGGTTACTGGCGGATGTTAGGCCAGAAGATCGCCACCCGATGGCCGGGCAGAGAGATATGGATGATCGGTGAGACCTACGGAAGTCCGCAACTGATAGGCAGTTATGTCAAGACCGGTATGCTGAATGCGCAATTCGATTTCAATGTCTATTTCACCGCCCGCGAGGCGCTGTGCGGTTACAAGGGCATGGACCAGGTGCTGCAGAACGAGCTGACTTCTCTGCATACCTACGGTGCCCACCACACGATGGGAAACATCAGCGGCAACCACGACCAGATCCGTTTTGCCTCTATCGCAGGAGGTGCTATTGATATCTATGCCTACGGCAAAGAGGAAGGATGGACCCAAGAGATCGGTATCGGTGACGCCGAGAAAGCCTACAAACGCGCCGTGCTATTGGAGGTACTCAACATGACGCTGCCGGGCGTGCCTTGTATCTACCAGGGTGACGAATATGGAGAAGTGGGAGGCAACGATCCGGACAACAGACACATGATGCGGTTCGAGACCCTCAGTCTGGACGAGCGCAACATGCGCAACGAAGTAGCGGAGCTTATCCATATGCGCCGCAACTCCATGCCGCTGCTGTACGGCGATTTCATCCCTTTGATTGACCGGCCGGACGAGATCATATACCAGCGTATCTACCTGGGCGAGAAAGTGACCGTGATCATCAACCGCAAAGACTTAACATACCAAATAATTAAAGACTAATGAAAAAGACATTCTTATTGCTAATTGCTGCTATTGCGCTCGTCAGTTGTGCAGAGCAGCCGGAGTTGCGCCACCCGAAATGGGCTTACGACGCTACGATCTACGAGTTAAACACCCGCCAGGCGACCGAAGAAGGCACTTTTGCCGCTGCAGAGGCGTTGCTGCCTACGCTGAAAGAGAACGGCATCGACATCATCTGGGTCATGCCTTGCCAGCCGATCGGCAAAATCACCCGCAAGGGTACGCTGGGCAGTTACTACTCTATCATCGACTACTGCCAGATCAATCCCGAGTTCGGCACACGGGCGGACTTCGAGCACTTCTTAGCCCAAGCGCACAAGATGGGCTTCAAGGTCATCCTCGACTGGGTAGCTAACCACACCGCACCGGACAGCGAGTGGACCAAGAACGAAGGATGGCACTACCGCGACAGCCTGGGCAACCTGATGGTGCAATACGACTGGACAGACATCTCCAAACTCAATTACGACAACCGGGACATGCGCGCCGAGATGCTGAAAGCCATGCACTGGTGGATGGACAGCATCGGTATTGACGGCTTCCGCTGCGACGTAGCCGGAGAAGTGCCTACCGATTTCTGGAACTGGGCAATGGCGGACCTGCGTCTGAGCCATCCGGACATGTTCACCCTTGCGGAGGATGAGGACAAAGCGCAGGAGTTGACCGAGAGTGCTTTTGACATGTACTACGGCTGGAGCCTGCACCACGTGATGAACGACGTAGCGCAAGGCAAGAAAGGTGTAGAAGACATCTGGGATAACTTCGCGAAAGCGGACAGCACCATCCGTCCCGAGGCTATTCGCATGAACTTTATCTCCAATCACGACGAGAACAGTTGGAACGGCACCGAGCAGGAGCGCATGGGCGACGCTGTGCCTTTGTTCCAGGCATTCTGCTATGTCATTCCGGGTATGCCGATGATCTACACAGGGCAGCTGAGCGGCAATCACCACCGGCTGGAGTTCTTCGAGAAAGACCTGATCGACAAAGACGAGGCATATGCAGAGGCGGATCTGTACCACCTGCTGAACGGTCTGCGCGAGCGCAACAAATCGCTCTTCAGCCCGGAGGTGGGCGCTCCTATCGTACGTATTGCCACCGACAATGAGAAGATCTTCGCTTGCGTTCGTCAGAAAGAAGGCCGCTGGCATACCAACACCGTCATTGCAGTGATGAACATGAGCGGCGAGGAGCAGCACGTGACGCTGGATCTGGCGGGATACGAAGGATCCTATAAATGCCTCTGCGGCAAGAAACAGAAAATAGAAACGGCGCAAGAGTTTACCCTCGCGCCGTGGCAGTTCAAGATTTTCGAGAAATAAATTTTACACCATAGCTCCGTTGACTTGGATCACTTGTCCGGAGACATAGGAGGAAAGGTCGCTCGCTAAAAAGAGGGCGACCTTTGCTACTTCTTCGGGCTCTCCTCCGCGTTTCATCGGAATCATCGAGACGAACTGTTTGAGGGTCTCTTCCGGCAGCGCCTTCGTCATGTCGGTCAGGATGAATCCCGGAGCGATGGCATTCGCACGAATACCGCGTGCGCCTAACTCTTTCGCTACGGACTTGGTCAGAGCAATAATACCTGCTTTGGAGGCAGCGTAGTTGGCTTGTCCGGCATTGCCGTTGATTCCTACCACCGAACTGAGCGATATGATTGACCCGCCGCGCTGTTTCATCATCGCGGGCGTTACCGCGTGGGTGAAGTTAAACGCCGACTTGAGGTTCACATTGATCACCTGGTCCCACTGCTGTTCCGTCATACGCATGAGGAGCGTGTCCCGTGTAATTCCGGCATTGTTGACCAAGATATCGATTCGTCCGAAATCAGCGATCACTTGTTCTACTACCTGGTGGGCGGCGTCAAAATCCGCTGCGTTGGAGGCGTAAGCCTTTACCTTCACGCCGCACGCTTCCAGTTCGGCTACTGTTTCCTCTGCCTGATCATTGATCTCAAGATCCGTAAAAGCGATATTGCACCCCTCGCGTGCGAAAGCCAGTGCTATTTGTTTGCCTATGCCTCGGGCTGCGCCGGTGATCAAGGCTACTTTGTTTTCCAATAACATAAAACTATTTACCGTTTAGTCATTTACCATTTTACCATTTACCATTTTACCATTTACCATTTCTAATCTCCCTCCGGTCGAACGATCTGCTTCGCCGTATGGGTCATTTACCATTTATTCCTCGTTGATGGGGAAGACGCCCGTCGGGTTCAGGATGGTATATTTGGTCATTTCTTCGTTGGAATCGAATCCTATTCCTTCAATAATACTTTTTTCCCGTACGATATGAATGGATGTGTCTGAATAGACGCGGTGGCTCTCCTGGTTCCATTTCATTTCGGGTGTGTCGAATGTCTCTCCCTTTCTGTTCAGGGCATGTACGTCCCCTCGGAGTGTCCATTGCTGCGCCTTCTCGTCGTAGTAGGCATAGTTCGCCTTCAGTTGCGCTTTGACGGTCAGGTCCTCGTCGAACTGCTCCAGATAGATCCCCTTCGGGAACTCCTGATAGGGCGGATCGGTCTTGTCATAGACCAGCCATTGGGGCGCTTCGATACGATAACGTGTGATACCGGAATCAGAGATAAGGGTGCTGACACTGTCCGTAATCAGCACCGCTGTCTTCTCTCTCGGTTCCGAATACCTGCTTTGCTCTACCGATCTGTTCGAGCAGGCATAAAGAAACATAGCGAGCGCCACAGAGGCACTCGCTATGAGAATACTATCGGATATTGGTCGTCTCACCGATCCATCCTCCTACGAAGTAGGTAGAGCCGCTGAACTCGTTCGGCAGGTCGAAGCGCTCCTCCTTGGTCGGGAAATAACGGCTATAGGTGGAGATGAACTCCGAAGCCTGTGCTTCTACCGACGGGTCAACCTGTTTTGCCTTGTAGAACTTATCTACAGCAGCCCAGTAAACGGTCTTGTTCAGGATTGCACCCTTGGCGTCGTTGCCGTAGAGACGGGTTGCTGCGTAGCACATACCGATGATGATATAGCAACGTCCCTGACCTTTGTTCTGTCCCAGTCCGCTGAGAGTAGCGATAGAAGCCTGTGCGTACTTGCGCGCCTCCGCGTATTTCTTAAGGTTGTTGTAGCAATAGAAGGCTGCGTTGTACTGATAATCCGCTACGTCCTCCAGTTCGTCCTCTACCATCGCCAGTTTGATAGCCTGGTCGTAGTAGGCGATAGCTGCTTCATAGTCACCTTTCTTAGCCGCCATGGATGCACATCCGGCTGCGGACTCCTGGGTGGGTTGCAGTTTGTGGGCTGCCTCGCAAGCGGCGAAATAAACTTCGCTCTCGGTGCAACGTACACGTTTGTACAGTTTGGCGATCTTCTGGAGCATGTCGAGATTCGTCAGGTTCTCTTTTACCACTGCGCCGTAGATCTCATCCAGTTTGGAGCAGTCGGCGGCGCCGGAGATAGCGAAGATGTTATCTACATAATCTTTCTGTTTGCCGGCTATCTCTGCGTTCTTGTTGGACGCATCGGCTGCCTGATCACCCAGCGCGTTGCTGGCTATCTCGTAATCCGAGATGAACTGCTCGGCCTTGCCGTTCTGATCCTGTTTGTAGAGCGCATAGGATACGTCCACCAGTTTGACCAGTACCATTACTTTGCTCTTGTTCCCCATGCCTTCTACCGATTGGCGCAGGCACTCGCGAGCCTCTGCCAGTTTGGTCTCTCCGTAGAAATCGACATAAGCCAGACCCTTCTCGCCTAAGATATATGCCTTCGGGTATTTGACGTCGTTGCCGAAATAGCGGATACGTTTGTCCTGCATCTCCACGGCTAACTTAGCCAGACGTTCTTTCTCTGCGGGATCGTTGGTTGCCTGATAGAGCGCCTCTACGATCTTGGCTCCGTCGGAATAGATGGATTTGTTGGCATTCGGACAAGTGGTATATACCTCCCACCATGGTCCGTACGCATCGGCATACATCTTGTTCTTTACAGACTCATGGAAAAGCGATACGTTCATCACACATTCCTCCGTGATCACGGGATCCTCTTCCGGCACAACAGCCTCCTGTACGGGAGCGGCTGCTTCTGCTTTCTTCGGTTTCTTGGCGCATGCCAGAGCCGGTACTGCTGCTGCCATGGCTACTACAAGTAAAGTTCTCAGTTTCATAATTGTATATTTTTAAGTGTTGTTAGTATTCAGTGTTCAGTAATCAGTGTTCAAATATCGTGCCAAACTATAGTTTACGTTTGAAGAACCAGTTCTCTGCGATAGATGCGCCGATCGTAAAACGGAAAGAGTTGTCCTCCAGTCCTGCGGCGGAACCGCGGTGGTTGTATTCCACTCCGAGGTTGATGACTGTACCTATTGTCCAGAGGGGGAAACCGATACCGATAGCGGCTGTTATCTTCTTGGCTCCGATCGAAGCGAGGTACTCGTCCTGCACGCTCACGCCGGCTCTCCATAGCATTCGCTCGGCGTACTTGCGTCCCATAGCGTCATGCCTGTATTCGAAGCCCAGGGCATACCGGTTGCGGTTCTGCAGACCGTTGATTGGATGGTTGCCCGGCAGACCGTTATAGAGCGCCTCACCCATGCACTGGCGTTCGAAATCAAAGGCAACGGTCAGTCTTGAGTCCCAGTTATAACTGGCTCCTACGCCCCACACCATCGGCAGTTGCCATCCGTTCTGGACGACATAGATCGTGTCGTTGGTCTGCGACTCGTATATATACAAATCGCTGTTGAGTTTCATCCGCGGCTCAAAGACTGCTCCGAGGTTGACCGTGTGTTTGTTCCAAGTATGGAAGAACTGCGCGCCGGCACGGACACGCACGTTGGAGACAGAGAGCATCTCGTATTGCATGGTGGGGTTGGCCGTCTCGGTGAAGGTGAGCGCACGCATGTGGCTCAGATCGCCCCACATATAATAGACATTGGCTCCCAGAGCAAGCCAGTTCATGATATTGAAACTGAGTCCGCCATAGACCTGACTGATGTTGCCTTCGCCCGTGTAGTTCTTCACGAAGTGGTAACCAGGGATGGAGTCGCTCAGCGAGATGTCATACCCTACGGAACTGTAGGGCAAGAGACCTACCGACATGGCTATCCATTTCTTGAAGAGGGGGAACTGCATCGTGACGTACTCCAGGTTTCCGTTCGCTTTGTTTTTCATTCCCCTTGCGTCCCTGTATCTGCTCCAGGAGGCGCTGGCTGCCACGTCGAACATGAATGTGAGGCTGTCGCAGGATGTATAAGAGGCGGGCTGCGAGGGGTTGATCGCGCGGTTGTTGCGCATTCCCAGACCTACTCCACCCATCGACCGGAACGCCACCGGTACATTCTCGTTCATATCGCCGTACGCATAGCGTGAGTACGGCGAACTGGTCATATTCTGCGCCGACAAAGGTGAAAGGTGAAAGGTGAAAGGTGCAAAGAGCACCATCCACAACACTACTACTTTATATAAAGCCCTTTCAATTTTCATTTTTCAGTTTTCAATTTTCAACTTTCAACTTTCAATTTTCCATACGGCTTCAGCCGATCGTTCGAGGCTTAGCCGAGATAAGAACTTTCAATTTATTAAACCTCAGTATCTCATTCAGGCCGATGAGAACCAAGTGTTTCTCGTATTTTATCTCTCTTTTCTCGCTGCGCGAGCTGCGCACGTTATTAAGGATATAGGGAGCATGGCCGCCGGTCAGGAAAGTGCGGAAATGCGGCACTTTCTCTCCTAATGTCCGCATGTATCCTTTCACCTCGTATGCCGTTCCGCGGATAACTCCCGCGGCGATAGCATCGCGTGTGTTCGTCCCGAAAAGAGGGATCAGTTCATTCTCGTCCGCCTCCACGAGAGGCAGTTTCTTCGTCATGCGGTGAAGCATGGTAAACCTCATCTTCAGGCCCGGGGCGATGTTGCCGCCCAGGTACTCTCCCTCCGCCGACACAAAATCATACGTGATGGCGGATCCGGCGTCGATGATCAGCAGGTTCTCCTCCGGACAGATGCTTTTCGCCCCTACTGCCGCCGCCAGACGGTCCTGTCCGAGTGTCTCGGGGGTGTCATAGCGGTTGGTGATGGGTACCGGAGTATGGTGGTCAAAGAGCACAAAATGCTGCGAGCGGCGGTGGAGAACGTTGACCACGGCGGGCTCTATGTTCACTACGGACGAGATGATCGAATCGGTTATGTCGTATAGGTCAAAGAGCCGCTCCACGTCTGCGGAGGAGAACGACTTGTAGATCAGATGCTTCACCATCTTCCCTTCGTCCGTCATCAGCGCCACTTTGGTGCGGCTGTTTCCTTGATCAATACAGAGATTCATTTGTCCTTTGTCTTTTGTTGGCATTCAGCCGTCAGCCATCAGCTTTGAGCGAAGCGGTCTTTCGACTTTCGACTTTCACCTTTCAACTTTCACCTTTCACCTTTCAACTGTTCACCGTATAAAGGAACCGTTTGATGGATTTCTTCGGGGTTTTCTCGAACTCGTGCGGATAGAGTTTCACGATAGCTATCTGCTCGTATGCCGCAAGTTCGGAATTGACCTGCTTGCGTGCCTCCTCCATGGCTTCGTCCAGTTGTTCGCGTGTCAGTCCGCTGGCGTCCACCTCGTTGTAGTCGGGGCAGACGAGCGCCACCAGACGGTTGTCTTCCTGTTGCAGAACGAGCGATTCGAGCACGTAAGGCATGTTGTTGATCTTCGCCTCTATCTCCTCCGGGTATATGTTCTGTCCCGAAGGTCCGAGCAGCATGGTCTTGCAGCGTCCTTTGATATAGAGGAATCCGTCGCTGTCCAGCGTACCCAGGTCGCCGGTACGGAGCCATCCGTCCTTGGTGAAGGCCTCTTTGGTTGCCTTGGGGTTCTTGTAGTATCCCGCCATGGTGTTCTCGCCGCGTACTACCACCTCGCCTATTCCCTCGCTGTTGGGGTCGAGGATCTTCACCTCCATGATTCCGGCAAGCGGTTTGCCGCAGGAATACATCCGCGGACCCTCGTTGATCGGGGTGTAGCAGATGAGCGGCGCACATTCGGTCATGCCGTATCCCACCGATACGGGGAACTTGATCCGGTGCAGGAAGGCTTCCACCTCGGGGTTGAGGGGCGCGCCGCCGATGATCATCTGGCTGAACTCGCCGCCGAAAGCCTGAACCAGCTGTTCGCGTATCTTGGAACATACCACTTCGTCCAGGAACGGCACTTTGAGCACCCAGCTTACGGGCGGTTTCTGGATCTGGGGCACGATCATCTTCTTGTATATCTTCTCCAATATCAGCGGAACGGACAGGATGACGGTCGGCTTGACTTCCTCAAACGCCTTGAGCAGTATCTTCGGGCTGGGCGTTCTGCCGATGAGCCAGGAGTGGCCTCCGGCAGCAAGACACGAGAGAAAATCGAATGCGCAGCCGTAAGCGTGCGCCAGCGGCAGGAAGGTCACAAAACGCGATCCCTTGAAAGCGATACCGCTCTCCAGACCGTAACGCACATTACCCGCAAGGCCGTTCAGAGGCATGATGACGCCTTTGCTGAAACCCGTGGTACCGGAGGTGTAGTTGATGCTGCCTATCTCGCTGTTCGGGCGTTCGTCGAAATGCACGTCTTTCGCCCAATAGCCGTCCGGATGTTTCTCCTTGAACTTACGGGCGATAGCTTCGTAGTTGATCTTCTTGGGATCCAGCGCCAGGGAGATAGGATGCCAGTCGTTCAGACTGATGGCTGCCAGCACCTTGGGGATCTGGTCCAGGTCGATGCCTTCCCAGTTGATATCGCTGATAAAGAGGAGTTTGCTCTCCGAATGGTTGATGATATGGATAGCGTCGTTGGCGCGGAAATCCTGCAATATCGGCACGATGATGGCGCCGTACGTAACGGTAGCCAGATACACAGCTATCCAGTTGCTGTTGTTCTTACCCATCACGGCTATCTTATCGTTTTTCTTGATACCGCATTCCTTGAAGAGGATATGCAGTTTCTCGATATTGATTGCCAACTGGCCATAGGTCAGCGTCACATCTATTCCGTAATCCGTCAAGGCTTCCGCGTCCCAGTTCTCACGGAACGAACGCTCGTACATCTTGACGAAATTATATTTCTCTTCTGTCATCATAACAGTTTAACGATTTTAGTTCTCTATTATGAACCGCTTCTCTTACTCGAGTCTGTGCTCTGTCAGCGCAGCGGTCAGTACTCTGTCAGCGCAGCGGTCTATCTATGCGGAGCAACATACACGCTATCTACGATAAACTGGCTGTTGCCGCGCCAGGGCAGCGTGCCCAGATAGCGTTTCCAGTGCAGCTTGACTCCCGTGTTGGTACCCTCGTTCAGCTTTTGGGCTACTTTCTCGTCCACCACGGAGAACTTGAACTCGTTCGACTGGATCGAGCCTTGCACCTTGGTGTTCTTGAGGCCTGTCTGAATCATCTTGCCTTCATAGGTCTTGAATACGAATCCTTCTTTCTGGAAATAATTGATATCTCCCTCGTTCACGCCTTCGCTATAGACGAAGCAGAACTTAAAGAAGATAAATCCCGCGAGCGCAATGACTGCGATCACCGAACTCCATGTAATTACTTTTCCTGCAGTTGTCATATCTCTATTGTTTTAACCTTTCAATTTTCACCTTTCACCTTTCGCCTTTCGACAAAATCGGCTGCAAAGATAGCACTTTTTTTTGACATACGCAAGCGCACGCGCGTTTTTTCATATTTTTTTATGCAATTCTTGCATATATAAAAAATTTGTTGTACCTTTGCAATCGGATTTTTGCGTGCGAGACGCAAAATCGCAAATAGAAAAAGTAAAGATATATGGCAGATATAGAGAAAATCAATCCGACCGAAATAGTTTCTGCGGAACTTCTCGGTGACTTGCGGAAGATAATCAATACCGCGCGTTCACACGTAGCAGCTACAGCCAATTATGAGTTGACGGCAATGTATTGGCATATCGGTGATCGCATCAATCGCGATGTGCTGAATAACGAGCGTGCTGAGTATGGTCAACAAATTGTGTCGCATGTTGCGACGCAATTACAACAAGAGTATGAGACCAAGAGTTTTGAACTTCGTAATATTCAGAGAATGATGCAATTTTCGCGTCTTCTGCCCGACTTCCAAATTGTGTCGCAACTTGCGACCAAATTATCATGGAGCCACTTTATTGAGGTGTTGCCTTTAAAAGAACCACTCCAACGCGAGTTTTACTTAACGATGGCTGCCTCCGAAAGATGGGGACGCAATAAGCTACGCGAGAAGATTGATGGCATGTTGTATGAACGCACAGCGATTGCTACAAAACCGGAGGAACTGATCAAGCAGGAACTGGCAGATTTGCGTGATAACGAGACTCTGTCTCCGGATTTGGTATTTAAGAGCCCTTATTTCTTGGAGTTTACAGGTCTCAAAGGCATGTATTCAGAGAGATCGCTGGAAGACAGTCTGGTCGCGCATTTAGAGCAGTTTATCATGGAATTAGGCAACGGCTTTACGTTTGTGGAGCGCCAGAAACGAATGATCATTGACGGCGAGGACTTTTATTTGGATCTGCTGTTCTATCACCGCAAGTTGCATCGTTTGATAGCTATAGACCTCAAACTCGGTCGTTTCAAAGCGCAGTACAAGGGTCAAATGGAGTTGTATCTGCGTTGGTTGGAACAGAATGAGATGCAACCGGGTGAAGAGTCACCGCTTGGATTACTATTGTGTACGGAAGGAAGCGAGGAACAGATAAACTTGCTTCAATTGGATAAGTCGGGCATCCGGGTAGCGCAATATCTGACCGAACTGCCATCCAAAGAGGTTCTTCTGCGCCAATTACAAAAATCCTTAGCCGCCGCCAAAGAATTATCCACCGACCGATGAGCGGGACAAGACCGAGAGATGACCGAGACACAAAAAACAGCCGTCCGAATCAAAAATCCAAGATTTTCCTTGCACATATTCGAAAAATTTCGTACCTTTGCACGCAATTTTGCGTGCGAAACGCAAAAAAAATAAAACATTAATCCATAAAAGACCAAAAATTATGGCAAGTATTCAAGACATTCAGGCGTTAGAACAGAAAATCTATGACGCTGTACAAGAGTATTTAGATTACCCGGACGGGTATCAGAAACCGGTTCTCCATGTTTTCCTCAATGATGAAATGGAGTACCAAGCCGAAATTGAGGACAATTTAAACGGCACCGAGGACGACGGCATCTATCCGATAGAAAGCCTAATCTATGAGGGAGAGCCGGACAACGACAAGGCAAGCGACATTGCCAATAGTTGGATATTCATTGATTAACCGACATCCGCATTTCCAAAAAGACCAATTATGCAACACTGCAAACGACATAGGCAACACAAGTTGTGCGGCGATGGGCATTGGTCTGCCTTTGGACGCCGCATAGCGTTGCCTTTTAAAATTAACAAAAGATTTATACGTAATATGTTTTTCTTCTTTTTTGATAAAAATCAAGTAGGCGATAATAGATTGCATAACTTTAAAAATCAATAACAACTATGATAAACTATCAATTCTTTCCACGCTCTCATGGAGTGACAAAAGAGGTTCAATCAATCATTGACTGCTTCAAAAAGATTGAACCAACTTTAGAAGATGGACAACACCGAGTGTCCAACGATGTTTTGGCACTACTGCGTCCGCATTTGGAATCGATTGGCTTTGATGTTGAAAAAGGAAAAGGTCATGACGAAAAAATTGATGTGCCTGTATTGTTTGGCGAAAATAATGCAATAGACAAGTCGTTTTATGCAGACGCTTTCAATCGTGAACAAGGCATTGTTATTGAGGTAGAAGCAGGTCGTGCTGTGCGGAACAATCAGTTCTTAAAGGACATTTTCCAAGCCTGCATGATGTTTGACGTTGAATATCTGGTGATTGCTGTCTTGAACGAATATAGGTTTAATAGCGGTGGTAAAGAGGTGGTTGGAAAAGATTATCAAGAAGTCAGGACCTTCCTTGAAACGCTATATATTTCTAATAGATTGAAATTGCCTCTCAAAGGAATTTTGTTAATTGGTTATTGAAAATCTTGTATTATGGAAATTCCTCTAACGTGGCTTGATGAGTTAAGCCGTGATGAAATAAACGCAGATATAATGTACGTTCGCGTTGGTATAGAAGATAATAATGATGTTAAGTATGTCAGTTTCCCTGTGAGTTTGTCATATATGGGACTAAGATGGGATGATGAATTTGAAATGGAGTTTTCGAAAGATTTGCAACGTGACATGAATATGTTTTACACTGAGAATAGAAGAATCCCTACTCCGGATGAGTATAAAGAATTGACAGAAATGCATTTATACGCAGCATAGAATATGGATGATAACAATTGGCATTGGCAGGAGAAAGGAATGGCATGGTATGGCATTGGTATATACCACGTCACGTTGGTAGTGCCCAGTCGAGAGCCGTTGTTGGGTAAACTGATCATTCAGGAGAATGATCCTAAGCAGGCAATAGTAGAGCGAACGAATTTGGGTAATGCGCTGGTGGAAAAATTACTGAGTCATCCATCGTATTATCCGGAGATACGTATCCTGCAATTCTGCCTCATGCCTGATCATCTGCATGCAATCTTGCATGTTACACAGCCGATGGACACCAGTATACGTTCCGTTGTGCGCAGCCTTTGGCAAGGAGCAAAGAAACTTGGCAAAGCATATTCTTTGTCCCTTGCTCCCGAATCTGATTCGGGGACAAACAACAAAGAGGAGCAATATCCATTCCCAATATTTACAGAACGACCTTTCATCCGTGTACTTACACACCAAGGGCAGTTACAAACGATGTATGATTATATCCGCATGAACCCACAACGCCTCGCTACCAAACGGATATACCCGAAATTATTCTGGGTACAGGATAATATAGAAATTTCTAAACGAACATACAAAGGTGTCGGTAATGCAGAGTTGTTACAACGGACGCAGTATATGCCCGTTCATGTACGCAGAACGATGGTAGAAGAAGCGGAGCATGGCGATGATAAACGGCTACGCGATTATATGAACGGCTGTGTTCTTGCTGCACGACGCGGAACCGTTCTTGTCTCACCATTCATCAGCCAACAAGAACAGGCGGTGATGGCAGTGCTGCTGAAGGAGGGACATCCATTCATCTATATTGCCGATAACGGCTTCCGGGATTATTATAAACCGCAAGACAGCCTGTTTGATGCCGTTGCAGCCGGACATGTGCTGATACTTAGCCCATGGGAATACGACCCGCAAAAAAAGCATGTCAGCCGTGCTGATTGCGTGGCGATGAATCAGATGGCAGAAGAAATCTGCACTTTGTCCCTTGCTCCCGAATCGGATTCGGGTACAAACAACAAAGAATAACTAAAGTGGCAACTATCAAAAAGTATGCAAAGGCTGCCGAGCGTATCATTATGCCAAAGATGGAGAGCATCGAGCCTAATAAACAAGTAGATTTAGAAGGTCTTGATACGACAAAGAACCTGCTTGTATCACTCGTTAAGGCGGATAACATGGAGCAATATCTTGACCAATCGGCAAAGATTTACTATACAGGCAAAAAGTTCCCTTCAACGGTTGCGCTTAATAAATTGTACTACTTCATGCCGTACATCGCCAAGCAGGGAGTAAAAGACTTGTACTATATCAAAATTGCACGTGTTGGAATACGCAAAGAAGGGCAGCCAGACAATGACCCGAACGATTTTAGATTAGTCTTTGAGATTGAATTTGTCAAAGAGTTGTTCCCCAATTACAAGAAAGTGCATCTTGATATTTGGCAAACATTCAAAGACACAACATTAGAAACAATTATGCATAAATAAAAATGAAATTATTCTCTGAAAGATACGGATACACGAAACCATCTGATATTATCATTCGAGAACAGATAACACCAGAAATTCAAAATGCCATCTGTTCTTGCTATGACAGATTGATAGGATGGTTTCATGAATATAGGACTTACGAAGCAGAGGCGAAACTGGATTACATTGAGTTAGAGGAATACCTATGGACAAATGTGCTAAATAAAAGAATTGCCAACTTCTCCAAAGATGGTTCATATTATATAGTAGCAACCACATACATGGAAAGTGTATCGCACGAATGGTATGAAAAATTGAACCTCATTGAGATTACTATACAATATTTACGTAATTATGACAAAAAGGACTATCATAGAAGAGTTGCTGTTAAATTTATCGAAACTCTAAATTCTGAATTTGAACGTTTGCATTTTGCATACAGAATTATTAATGATGAAATCGTAGAAATAAATTCAAAAGAAGAAATTCAATCTATAGAGCGGGCATTAATAGAAGCACCTTCGAATATAAGAACTCACCTTAGCAAGGCATTAGAATTATATGCACAGCGTCCGACAGGAGATTTCCGAAACTCAATAAAAGAATCTATCTCCGCAGTAGAAGCATGGTGTCGAGAAAAAACAGGTGCGAAAGATTTAGGAGGCGCATTAAATAATTTGGGAAAGAATGGTATTAACCTTCATCCAATGCTTAAACAAACTTTTGAAAAATTATACGCCTACACAAACCAACCAACTACAGGAAGTCGTCATGCTTTAATGGACGAAACTGAGAAGTATACTCCAAAGGCAGAAGAAGCATTATTTATGTTGGTATTATGTAGCGCATTTATAAACTATTTGAATAAAAAAGTTTAAAAGCACATGCACCTATACATCGCATCCTCTTGGCGAAATACATATTATCCCGAAGTGGTAACAGCCTTGCGTGAGGCAGGGCATGAGGTGTACGATTTCCGCAATCCACCAACCGGTGATCCCGGATTCCATTGGACGGATGTGGACATAAACTGCATGGATTGGATACCTGCGGAGTATCAAACTAACCTTACCCACCCTCTTGCTGAACGCCAGTTCAAGAACGATATAGAAGCCATGACCGCTTGCGATGCTTGCGTGCTGGTATTGCCTTGCGGACGCTCCGCACACACCGAAGCAGGATGGTTTGCCGGACAAGGAAAGAAAGTGTATGCATACATCCCCGACAAAGACGGCTTTGAACCCGAACTGATGTACAAGTTATTTACCAAGGTTTGTGTTTCTTTGGAAGAACTGATAGAGGTTCTGAAATTACATAATTAAGCGATATTATAGGAATAAAGTAAAAATGGTTACATCAAATAAAAGGCGATGAATATCAAACCCAAAGAAATAATAATAGACCCTAACAATCCGTATGACGGGAATCGGCTGTTCCGTAACGAGCAAGCAGCAAAAGCCCTGACGCAGATTGTTAAACATACACAGAGCGGTTATACGCTTTCCATCAATGCTGATTGGGGCTATGGGAAAACCACATTTGTCAAGATGTGGAATGTCGAGTTACAAAAAGAAGGATACAAAACTATCTATTTCAATGCGTGGGAAAGTGATTTTGTCGCAGACCCAATGATGGCTTTAATAGATGGGTTCAGAGAGGGATTCGATAGCAAAGATTTACCACAAGAAAAACTGCAAAAACTATTTGCATTGTGGGATGTTATTATTAGAATAGCAAAAGAAATTCCTGTTGGGAATATAGGTCTATTCGGCAAAATTGCATATGCTTTCAAACGTGGAATAGATGGTTTGTTAGAAAATAAGAATCAACTACAGGAACACCAAAGTATTAGAAAATTAGTAGTAGATTTCCATGAGCAATTAAAAAGCGTAGCCAAAGAGATAAGTCCAGATAAGCAATTAATAATATTTGTTGATGAACTTGACCGCTGCAGACCGGACTACGCGGTACAGATGCTTGAACGCATAAAGCATTTCTTCTCTATTGACAATGTAATCTTCGTGCTTTCGATAGACAAAAATGTCTTGTGCAAATCTATCCGGGCTATATATGGAGGACTTGATATAGATACAGAAGCATATTTGCGCAGATTTATAGATTTGGAGTTCGACTTGCCCAAACCTAATCCTCGCGATTTCATAAAGTTGCTTTATGATCAGCGGGAAATGGGAGAGTACATGGAAACATACTGGAACTGGAATAGAAAAACCTACGGTGGTGGAGACAAGAACGCAAATTTCTTACAAATGATAAGAATTTGTTTCGCTTCGGCGCAACAAAGTTTGAGAGATATAGAAAAATACATAGCGCGTTTGGATGTAATTCTTCGCTCCTTTGATCCAGAAGAGATACCTCTTTCCTTAGTCGTTTTCTTGCTGTATTTTGAAATGTTCCTTCCTGATATATACGATTGCTTCCGTAATAGAAAATGTGAAGCTCGCAAACTCTGGGACGAGATGGAAAAGGCATATCTGAATAATATACCCGAAGGCGGAGAGAAAGATGCTACGATGGAGTTGCTGATACAGATTTTGGTATATTATTGCAAATGGGAGATGACGGATGATAATTATATAGATAAGGATTTATCTTTTAAATCAATATTATTAAACAGTGTAGACTGGTTACCTGTTAGTTACCGAGACAATTTCAATGCCAGAATTACTAATACAAAAGCAGGCGATTTTGGCTTCCTATTTGACCGCATAGAACTAATCACTGTAGAATTCAACTGGAAAGACATAAAAGGAGTAATGGCTCAATAAAAAAGCAAAAAAAAATAAAAAAAAGTTGCTTTTCAAGTGATAGATTTCAGGCCTTTTTTGACATCTATATGGAGGGGTATATATAAACACGAATCGATTAACACAAAACACAACGGATAAAATATTATCAAATATATGAGTACCAAACAATCCATACGGTTCTACAAAGACCGCGAAGTGCGGGCTATATGGAATGACGAACAGAACAAATGGTTCTTTTCCATCGTAGATATAGTGGCAGCAATTACCGAAAGCCCGCGTCCTCGTGTATATTGGGGTACGGTCAAAAACCGCCAGAAAACCCAATATGGTGAGTTGTATTCAAAATGTATACAACTGAAATTACTCTCGGCGGACGGCAAACGGTACGCCACGGATTGTTTTGCGCAAGAAGATATCATCGAAGTAGTCAAAACGCTGCCTGCAAAGAATACAACCGCTTTTTTGGATTGGTTCACTTATTCCGATAATACCATAGACGGACAAAGTCGCAAGAAGGCTTATACGTTCTGGGAAAGTAACATGATTTCTGACGCGGAAGTGGGAACGGTAAAGGCCTTGCAAAAGATTCATGCATATTTATTCGGCGGTCTTTATGATTTTGCGGGAAAGATACGCCAAGTGAATATTGCGAAAGGCGGTTTCCAGTTTGCTATGGCACAATACTTACCGCAGACACTGGAGCAGATTGAACACATGCCGGAGAATACTTTTGACGAGATTGTAGATAAGTATGTGGAGATGAATATTGCTCATCCTTTCCGCGAGGGTAACGGACGCAGCACGCGTATATGGTTGGACCTGATTTTCAAGAAACGCTTGCAGCGTTGTGTCGATTGGAGCCGTATTCCCAAGAATGAATATCTGGACGCTATGATTCGTAGCGCAGTAGACGCAAGTGCCATCCGCGAACTGCTCCGCAATGCGCTGACCGACCAAATCAACGACCGTGAGTTGTTCATGAAAGGAATAGACTATTCCTATTACTACGAACAGTCGGAGAATTAATCGACAGAACGAAATAATCGTGCCCTTGTGGCTAAGAAGTGGCGGAGAACAAGAAGATTAACCATGCCCTGTCCGCTTTTGATTTACGCGGATACTATGAGGTAACGGATATCAAATCTTTTTTGCCTCCTTTTAGCTTGTATCTTTTTTTTCAAAAACACCAAGCAAAATAAATACAAGCTAAATGGGAGATGCTTATTTTGAGATATTCTAAATTGCAAGAAAAATGAGTTTGTAGGAATAAGGCGGGGAGAGGGGCAAACGGCTTCCTGTCAATAGCCCCATCCGCTCAGTATTTTCGTCACAAAAGGCTGATTTTCAAATATTTACACTTAACTCGCTGATTATCAGAGAGATAATGGATTACCTAAGGTAATGAACGAGTGCTTGAGTGATGAGTGCTTGAGTGCATGAAGGCTTGAGTGCATGAGTGAACGATTAATTTTTTAAAAAAGTTATTAAATTCTTGCATATCTCGTTTTTTTATTGTACCTTTGCACTCTGTTAGCACTATGTAGTATATGATTAGTAGGATATTAGTATGTAATTAGTATGTAATTAGTATGTAATTAGTATGTGATTAGTAGGATATTAGTAGGATATTAGTAGGTAATTAGTAGGTAATTAGTAGGTGATTAGTAGGTGATTATAGTAACAATCGTGAACTATTCCGTACCGTTTACGTACGTTTTTAGCATGTTAAAACTCTAAACAAATTTATATTAACAAACTAAAAAATTTATATTATGGCACAAATTCATTATTCACCGGGCATCGAACTTACAAAAGGCGCGCTGGACAGCAAGACACACGACTTGATCACTCGGCAAAAACACCTCCATGACACCGCAGGAAATGTCACTAAGGAATGTGCGCCGGAAGTATATCTGCAAAAACATAAACGGGACTATCAACACACTCCGCCAAAAGGAAAAGAACTCGCTCATTTACAACACTTTGGAGAAGCAGCCAAACGCACAACAGCACTCATCCAGGCCTACAAGTTTCCGGAATCGGCATCTGAAGAGGAGCGCGCTTTGTTGGAGCAGTACCGGATCCGATTTCAAGCGCAACTGAAGGGCAAACCGGATATGCAAGCTCCTTTCGGGAAAGACGGGAAACAAAAACACTACTTCCGTTTCGACAATTTTATCCGGGCAATGATATATCAGGAACTAAAAAACTGACAAAAAAAGACCTCGTTTCTTGCATATTTCAAAAAAATGTTGTACCTTTGCAGCGGATTTGGGAAAAGGACTCTTTTTTCCAAGTAATTTCCAACTACATACATTACACTATTTCCAAGCACATACACTAATTTATTTATGCAATACGAATTACAAAAACTCGAGCGCATGACGCTCGAACAAGTGCGTGAGATTGCGGTGGAGATGGGGCTTAATCCCCGTCGGAGCCAATCGATACGCGAGATCAGTTATGCCATTCTGGACGCCCAAGCAGACCAGCGGGCAGCCGATGTACAAGCCAAAGAGGAAGCACGTGCAGCTGCCGGTCAGCCCGCCAAACGCGAACGGACAAGAGGCGTCAAACATACGGCAAAGCGCGTGGACACATCGGGCAGCAAGAGCGAACGGGTGCTGGCTACCGTGGGCAGCGAGAAAGAACAGATGGCGCAGATGGAAGAACAGTTAGCCGCTGACGGACACAAACCGAACAAAACCGTCAGAGCTGCCAAACCGCTGGCAGCGGAGGCGGCGACGAAGGAGAATGAGCCGTCAGCCGTCAGCCTTCAGCCTTCAGAAGTCGAAAGCGAGAAGCCGGAAGGCGAAAGCGAGAAGCCGGCTTCGGTAGAGCCGAGTGAGGCACCGGCTCCTGCGCCGAAAAAGAAACGCGGAAGGCCGAAGAAAGAAGAGAAGCCGGAAGCACAACAAACCCCACCCGACCTCCCCTCAAGGGAGGAGAAACCGGCAGAGAAGCCGGAGAAAGTAGAGAAACCGGAAAAACCGGAGAAGCCGGAGAAGCTGGAAAAACCGGAGAAGCCGGCAATGCCGGACTTGGGCGAGAACGTGATCGCTATGGGTACGCTGGAATGCACGCCGGACGGGTACGGATTCCTCCGCTCCGCCGACTACAACTACCTCCCCAGTCCGGACGACGTCTATGTCAGCAAAGACCAGATGCGTATGTACGGATTGAAAGCCGGAGACACCGTGGAGTGCTCGATCCGTCTCAACCCGCAGCCGGAGAAATTCTTCCCGATGGACAAAGTGATACGTATCAACGGTCTGAGCCCCGAGTTAGCCAAGAAACGGGTGGCTTTTGAGAACCTCATCCCTTTGTTCCCGGACCAGAAATTCAAACTCTGCACCGGGCATAACGACTCGCTGAGTGTCCGCATGATCGACCTGTTCTCACCTATCGGGAAAGGTCAGCGCGGACTGATCGTTGCGCAGCCGAAGACCGGTAAGACCGTCTTGCTCAAAGAGTTAGCCAATGCGATCCTGAAGAACAACCCCGAGGTGTACATGATCGTGCTGCTGATCGACGAGCGTCCGGAGGAGGTGACAGACATGGCACGTAGCGTGGATGCAGAGGTGATCGCTTCCACTTTCGACGAGCCGGCAGAGAACCATGTGCGCGTTGCCAATATCGTACACGAGAAAGCCAAACGACTGGTGGAGAGCGGTCACGACGTGGTAATCCTGCTCGACTCCATCACACGCCTGGCACGCGCGTATAACACGGTGGCACCGTCCAGCGGCAAAGTGCTCTCAGGCGGTGTGGAAGCACAGGCTTTGCACAAACCCAAACGCTTCTTCGGAGCGGCACGTAACATAGAGAACGGAGGCAGTCTGACCATCATCGCCACGGCTCTGACAGAGACGGGCAGCAAGATGGACGACCTGATCTTCGAGGAGTTCAAGGGCACCGGAAACATGGAGTTGCAGCTGGATCGCAAGTTAGCGAACAGACGCATTTTCCCGGCTGTAGATATTCCTGCTTCGAGCACCCGCCGGGACGACCTGTTGCTGCCTGCCGACGTACTGAGCCGCATGTGGCAGATCCGTAAGATGCTGAGCGACATGAGCGGACAGGAAGCTATGGAGAAACTGAAAGCATACATGGAGCGCACCGAGGACAACGACGAGTTCCTCTTGGCTGTTAACGGAGCGAGGTGAAATTGATAATTGATAATTGATAATTGAGAATTGAGAATTGAGAATTGAAGATTCTTATTATTAACGGACCAAATCTGAATCGTCTGGGAGTTCGGAAGCCGGAGATATACGGTTCTAAGACGATGGCACAGATTTTGTTAGAAATCCAACGGCAATGGCCGGAGGTGCATTTCGTGTACCGGCAAAGTAATCATGAGGGGGACTTGATTGATTGGGTACAAAGTTCAAACCCCTCCCCGACCCTCCCCTCAAGGGAGGGAGATGAGCCGATAAAAGGTATTGTCCTCAACGCAGGCGGGTACAGCCACACAAGCGTGGCGCTGCGCGACGCGGTGGAGGAATGCGAAGTGCCGGTCGTGGAGGTACATATCAGTGACATCTCAAAACGGGAACCGTTCCGCAGAAACAGCCTTCTCACGGACGTGTGCGCGCATAGTATAATAGGAAAAGGTACAGACGGTTATCAACTCGGTGTCGAGTGGTTACTGAAGAACAAATAACCCCACCCCAGGGAGTTCTACGGACGGCCACCGGCAGTCCGATCGAGCAGAGCTCTTCACCCCTCAAGGGAGGGGGAAAAAATATATGAATAATTTAAAGATAAATAAGAGATGGTCGTTAGGGCTGATGGTCCTTTCAATTTTCATCTTTCATCTTTCTCCTTCCTTTGCTGCACAGGTTACAGGCAAAGTGATTGACTTCGGCACGAAGCAGGCTATCGATTTTGCGAACGTCAGTGTTTTAGAGTCGAAAGTCGAAAGTCAAAAGTCGAAGGGCGAAAGTCAAAAGACCGCGGCAGAGCCGCTCAAAGAAGAGCGTCTGGTGACCGGTACGATAACCGACGCAACGGGGGCTTTTACGCTGGAACTGGCAGACGGCAACTATACGATCGTCGTTTCATTCATGGGCTACAGCGAACAACGCAAAGAGATCACCGTTGCCGGCAAACCGCTCAACATCGGACGTATCCAACTCAAAGAGGATACACAGACCCTGAGCGAAGTGGAGGTAGTCGGACAAGGCTCTTCCATGAGGTTTGAACTGGACAAGAAAGTCTTCACGGTTGATCAGAATATCGCTTCTGCCGGCGCCTCCGTCACGGATGTGCTGGAGAACATTCCTTCTGTGGATGTGGATCAGGAAGGTACGATCTCGCTCCGCAACAGCGAGGATGTAGAGATCTGGATCAACGGCAAACCTGCCGGACTGAACAGCGAGAACCGGGGGCAGGTGCTGCAACAGATGCCTGCCGGCACAATCGAGAAGATAGAGATCATTACCAACCCTTCGGCTAAGTTCAGCCCCGAAGGAACATCCGGCATCATCAACTTAGTAATGAAAAAAGACCGCTCGGCGGGTTACTACGGTTCCGTTCAGGCGGGACTGGACTACGCGCTGGCAGAGCCATGGAACGTACCGCCCGGCGCCAACCTCGGTTTCAACATCAATTTCAATGCCGGACCGGTGGACGGCTATTTCAACGTAGGCTACCGTTATCACATCAGCAACGGCGGCAGCAAGACCGACCGCTACAACCTCTCCGGAGAAGGTGCTCAGAAATTAGACAGCAGTCTTATCCAGAGCCACTTGGTACAAGAAGGAACCCAGACCCACCGGGGAGGTGGTCTCTTCGCCCGTGCAGGACTCAACTTCCGGCTGGCGGAAGGTCATACCCTCGGTGTATCCGGATTCGGTATGGTGAGCGAGCCGAACGTATTCAAGATGAGCAACACCAACCACCGCACCTACCTGCTGACCGCTCCGGACGGCACCGTCCTGCGTGACTACACCAGAGACCAGAGCGGTACCGGCTCACACCCCGGAGGAAACGCGACACTCGACTACACCTTCGAGTTGGACAACCACAAACTATACGTCAGCGGTACCTATAACAATTTCGGCTTTAACATGGGAACGGACTACACGCAGATTGAGAACGCCGACACCACCTACCAGGAGCAGAGCAGCCTTAGCAAGGACCAGAGTATCGAGGTCAAAGCCGACTACGAATGGAAACCGACCACACAGAGCCGTCTGGAAGCCGGCTACGATTACACACGGGGATGGAACAACAGCACGGCGGACGCATACAACAACGACAAACAGGGGGCACACATCAAAGAGTTGTTCCCATACTACGCCGATTTCAACGGACTGACCCAGAACCACGCACTCTATATCACATACGGAAACCGGTTCTTCGACAAACTATCCATCCAGGTAGGTCTGCGCGGCGAGTACTATATGCGTCATTTAGAGTCGAGCTACAAAGACGGGACGGGTGCTATCCAGGACTCCTACGCGGCTTTCCCGAACAAGAAAGACACGGCGTATTTCCAGATATACCCGAGCGCGTACATCAGTTATGATTTCGGCAACGGACATGAGTTGCAACTCAACTACACGCGGCGTGTGAACCGCCCATGGGGACACCAGATCAACCCGCGCATGGATTTCAGCGATAGCACCAATATCAGTTTCGGTAACGTCGATCTGCTGCCCGCCTACTCCAACAACCTGGAGCTGAACTACCTCAAGACATGGGAGCGCCATACGCTAAGCGCAGGGGTGTTCTGGAAATACCGTGAAGGAGCCGTGCAAAACATCAAATACATGGACAACGGCGTGATGAAGAACACCTATCTCAATATAGGAACACGTCAGGATTTAGGAGTGGAGATCGTAGCCAAAAACCGCCTCTTCGGCGAAGTGCTACAGTTGACAACAAGCGCCAATTTCTATTGGAACAACATCGCCGCCGTACACGACACAATCATGCACCAAGGCAATGCGATTCCTGTTAATTTGGCGGGACAAAATATCTTTGCAGGCTCGGTGCGGATCAACGCCCAGTTTATGTTCACCAAGAATTTCAGCGGCCAGATCTCCGCTAATTACCGTTCTCCGCGTGTAGTAGCCCAAGGAACAACGAGCCACAGTTACTCGATCGACATCGGTCTGAGACACACTTTCCTGAACAAACAGCTGGCGCTGGCGCTTAACGTGCGTGACCTGCTTGACAGCCGCGCAAGGCGCAACACCACATGGGGGGACGGCTTCTGGCAGTTCAGCGAGAACAGATGGCACAGCCGTACGATCAGCCTGACGCTGACCTATAATTTCGGCAATCAGAGCGGCAGACGCCGTCCCGACAGAGGCGATAGCATGAGTGGCGGCGGAGGCGACGATTTCGACGACAGCGGAAACAGCAGCAGCGATTATTAAGGTGAAAGGGGAAAAGTGAAAGGGGAAAAGTGAAAGGTGAAAGTATGACATATAAAAAATTGTTAGGACTGGCGATAGTCCTTTCAATTTTCAATTTTCAATTTTCAACTTCCTATGCTCAGGAAGCGATGAACAGGCCGTATGTAGACGACAAGCTGTTCCATTTCGGTTTTCAGTTGGGAATGAACTTCTCCAGTTTCTTCGTGACCGACAGCGAGATACCGATAGCTAACCCTGTGACAGGAGAGACCGAGATCTATCACAGCCGAGTCAGTGGCATCCTGCCGGGCTTTCATGTCGGATTTGTGACCGATCTGAGGCTCTGCAAATACCTGAATCTGCGTTTCTGTCCGGGTATGCAGTTCACCAGCCGCACCTTGAGTTACAAGACAGAAAGCGGCAAGCCGGTACAAGGCACACCAGGCTTCAAGGACCAACTGGACATACTGGCAATGCCGGTCTATCTACCGCTCTATCTGAAATGGAGTGCGGCGCGTGAAGGCAATTTCCGCCCGTATGTGATCGCCGGAGGAGGTGTCAGTTTCAATGTCAGTCGGGACAGGGACAAACCGGTGTTGCTGAATCTGATGGACTATTTCTGCGAGGTGGGGTTCGGCGTGGATTTCTACACAACCTGGTTCAAGTTCTGTCCGGAGATAACCTACCGGATAGGGTTTGCAGACCAGCTCTACCCTGCCGACCAACGGATGGAGTTAGCACCGCAGGACGCCTTCTATTCCAATGCTATCAAACGGTTAACCAGCAGCTGCGTCTGCCTTACTTTCAATTTCGAATAAGTGCGTAAGATTCTCTTTCCCATAGTATGTTGTGTTCTGGCGCTGACCGGCTGCCGCGAATACACCGTCAGTGATGATCCGGCATTGGGTCTGACCTTCAGCGCGGACACCGTGTGTTTCGACACCGTGTTCACCGAGCAAGGCAGTTCGACTGCGCAACTGATCGTTTATAACCGCAACGCCTCGGCTCTCCGTATAGACCGCGTATGGATGGAGGAAGGAGAAGCCTTCCGCGTGAACATTGACGGCGAGCCGGATCTCGACCGCATGACGTCTTTCACCGTCAACGGAGGAGACAGCATGTTTGTCTTTATCCGGGTGACCGACTTCGGCCCTACGGCGGAGAACGGCGATGTACTGATAGAGGACAAACTGCATTTCCATTTATCGGGCGGCACGACACAGGATGTACAGCTGGAGGCGTATGCCCGCAACGCGACACGCATCGGTAAGAAAGGATGCGGCAGGACGGAAGTAGCGAACTGCACGTTCACCGCCGAGAAACCCTATATTCTGTTCGACACCCTGGTGGTAGGAGGCAAATTAGATATCTGCGCCGGAGCACGGATATACATGCATCAGGGGGCTTGTATCTTCGCCTTAGGCGATGTAGTAGCAGCCGGCACCAAGGAACAACCGGTCCTCATCCGCGGCGACAGGCTGGACCGCCTGTTTGACTCGGTGCCTTACCTCTATGCCGGAGGCAGTTGGAACGGGATCTATCTCCAGACGGACCAACCCCGCCATTACGAGTTCAGCTATGTGGACATTCTCTCCGGCAACGTAGGGTTGTATTGCTACAGCAACTGCAGCGGTACCCTGCCCCGCCTGACCATGGACGGATGCCGGATCCATAACCACACGTTATATGGTCTGGTGCTGGTGAACACCGATGCGACCGTGAGCAACACCGAGATCAGCAACTGCGCCTCTTACTGCGTCTATTGCGACGGAGGCACACATGATTTCATACATAGCACCGTCGCTTCCTATTTCGGATTCACGAACATACGCATCCAGTCCGTAGCCAAAGAGAATGCAGCCGCCGTCTATATCAACAACCTGAGCAAGACAGGCCCCGCCACTACGAGCTCGTTCTACAACAGTATTATTACCGGCTACACTGCTAACCAGGTAGTCGTTGCCACTCCATTCGACCGTTTTTATCCGGGCCGGTTCGTAGGCAATTACCTGAAGACCGACACGCTCGCCCTGCCGCATGCCGCAGATAACACATACTGGCAGAAAACGGACACGAATGCCGTGTTCGCCAATGATTTCTACAAATACAAAGAGTATGTCTATTATGATTTCCGGCTCGATTCACTGAGTCCGGCAAGAGGAATAGCCGACAGCCTTCTCGCGCTTCCTTATCCTACCGACCGGGAGGGTGTCAGCAGGGCTAACATGCGTCCGGATGCAGGATGCTATCAATATCATCTTTGATCTGCTCACGCAGCTGCTCCAGATTCTCAAAATGCTTCTCCTCGCGGAGAAAACGCATGAACTTGATCTCCAGTTGCTGGTCATATAAATTCCCTTTGAACGAAGGCACATGCACTTCGATCAGGCGGTTCGCGTCAATATTGACAAAAGCCGGTGCATTGTTCATTGCTTGCGCATCGGCATAAGCCATGTACACACCCGGCTTGGGCACCACTTTATCTGGATCCGAAGGGATGATGTTAGCTGTAGGAAAACCTATTGTGCGCCCGACTGCCTTGCCATGGACGACAGTACCTGCCAGCGAGTAAGGACGCCCTAACAGTTCGTCCGCTAACGCAACATTACCGTTCTCCAAAGCTGTACGAATCTCCGTGGAGGAGACATGCCATTCTCCCTCCGTGTATTCCTTCATCGTCTGTATTTCCACCCCTACCGACTCTCCTATATGTATGTACTCATGCGGGTGGCGCAGGCGGTCCGAGCCGAAATGATGGTCGTATCCCATTAGCAGCACCGAGACGTCATAGTTCGTTTTCAGCAACCTCATAAACTCCGCCGCCGTGAGCGAATGGAAGTCCTCGAAGGGCAGCATCAGTACCTCTCCGTATTTCTTCAGCAGAGCCTCACGCTCCGAGGGGGTTGTTAGCAGCCGTGGCGTATAGTCGGTCTGGAGCACCGTTCTGGGGTGCTGCTTGAACGTCACTATCAACGGCTCCAGCCCGCGCTCCTTAGACAGCGAGCACAGGCAATCGAACAGGGACTGGTGCCCCCTGTGTACTCCGTCAAAAAAACCTATCGTAGCAATACGGCTCATTCGTCCTCCGAATAATACCCGTGCTCAATACCGTATTGCAGTTCTGCGTCCTGAATAAGCTGGACCTGCACTGCCGTAATGGCACGTTTCTCCTCTTTCATCGCCGAGAGTACATATTGCAGTTGCTCCGTCTCATCCACTTCGCCGTCCAGATATTCCATCTCTTCGGTCTCCGGGTCAACACGGACCAAACCTTTTTCCTCCAGGTAGTCGTCCATCAGATCCAACACCAGCAGGATGTCATCCGGACTGAGCGTTCCTCTGTCCTCCGCAGGAATAGCTTCATAGATAAAAGCAACCAGTTCGCGCTCTTCGGGCTCCAAAAGAGCCATTTCAATCGTACTATTTTCCATAATTTTTCAAAATTATTTGCAAAAGTACTATTTTTTTTGTAATTTTGCAAAAATTTTTAAAGAAAAATGACAGAATTAGTCAAACGCACCCTTAGCGGGAGTGTTTTTGTAGCCGCAGTAGTAGGTAGTATATTATGGAGTCCGTATGCTTTCAACGGGCTGTTTTTCCTGTTCTGCGTGTTGGCAGTGGATGAGTTCCACCGTCTGGTAAAATCCCCTCGCGCGCTGCGGATCTACTCTTTCGTTGCCACTATTCTGTTGTGGGCCACGATGCAATGTCTGGCATGGAAGATAGAGGGGAGCGAAGAGAATTTCTTTGTCTTCGGATTTACGTTCTCGTTCGGCTATCTGCTATTCCTTGTCTTTGCGTTACTGGACGAGATTTGGAACCATTCGGAGCGGCCGTTGCAGAACTGGGGCAATCTCCTGATCTCGCAAGTGATGATCGCTGCTCCTTTGGCTACGATGGGGTTCCTCTATTTTCTGGACAAATGGCTCCTTCTGGCGCTGTTTGTACTGATCTGGGTGAACGACACGGGAGCCTATTGCGTCGGCACTCTGACCGCTAAGTTACCCAAAGGGAACCACAAAATGACCCCTCATATCAGTCCCAAGAAAAGTTGGGAGGGGTTGGCAGGAGGTTTTGTCTTTGCCATGGGAGCCGCTGTTCTGCTCGCCCATTTCGGTTGGTTTGACAGGATCGCTTCCGCCAGCACGGGGTTATTGGTGCCTTGTCTGTTCGCCTTCCTGGTAAGCGCGTTCGGCACGATGGGGGACTTGATGGAGAGTCTGCTCAAGCGCTCCGTCGGAGTGAAAGACTCAGGTAGGTTCCTGCCCGGACACGGAGGTGTATTGGACCGTTTTGACAGCGTATTACTTGCCGGACCTATTATTACCGCTTTCTGTTTGGTATGTTATCTTCTTGTGCCGCTCTTCTAAGCCGGATGCCGCTAAGCGTGCATTACCGGATAGCGGATTACCTCCTCTACCCGGTGATCTATTATGTAGCGAGGTACAGGAGAGGGATCACGGAGAAAAACCTGCGGCTGTCTTTTCCGGAGAAGAGCGACTCCGAACGGCAACAGATAGCACGGGATTTCTACCGCCAGTTCTGCTATACGATAGTAGAGAGCATATATGGCTATAGGATAGACGAGGAAGAAATGCGCCAGCGGGTGGTCTTCGAGGGAATGGAGGAAGTGAACCGACTGGTAGCAGCCGCGGGCGGAGGAATATTCATGCTCGCTCACATCGGTAACTGGGAATGGATGGCTTCTTTCCAGCAATGGCTCAGCCCGGGAGTGACGGAGATGAATGTGTACCGGCGGCTGAAGAACAGAGCTATAGACCGCCTGATGCTCGCTATCCGCGCCAAACGGGGAGGGGTCTGCGTGGAGAAACAACGGATACTGAGAGAAATGGTGCGGTACCGGGCGGAGAAAAAGCCGGTGGCGGTAGGCTTGCTCTGCGACCAGAAACCGCGCCCGGAAGTGACTCGCACATGGACCATGTTTCTGAACCAAGAGACAGGGTTTCTGGACGGAGGAGAAGTATTAGGTAGAAAATTCGGATACCCGGTCTTCTATGTCTATATTATCCGCGAACAGCGGGGGATATACCGCACGCAGATGAAGTTATTAGCGGCACGGCCGGAGGAGACACAGGAAGGCGAGATCACTACGGCGTATGCCCGCTTATTGGAGAAAAACATACGAGAACAGCCTGCTTTATGGCTCTGGACGCATAACAGATGGAAGTGGGGGAAGGTGAAAGGTGAAAGGTGAAAGGTGAAAGGTGAAAAGTGAAAGGTGAAAAGTGAAAGGTGAAAGGTGAAGTGTAGTATTATTATATTGAACTGGAACGGTGCAGAAATGCTCCGCACGTATCTACCTTCGGTGGTGACACACACGGCTCTGCCGGAGTGCGAGGTTGTTGTGGCGGATAACGGCAGTACGGACAACAGTATGGCTGTGCTGGCAAAAGAATTTCCGTCTGTGCGCACGATCGTGCTGGACAAGAACTATGGTTTTGCAGAAGGATACAACCGCGCTATAGCGCAAGTTGACAGCAAATACGTTGTGTTGCTGAATTCAGATGTGGAAGTGACGGAAGGGTGGCTGGCTCCCCTACTCGACTATCTGGAGGCGCATCCTCAGGTAGCAGCCGTTCAGCCCAAGATCCGCAGCTGGAGGGACAGAGCCTATTTTGAGCATGCCGGTGCAGCAGGTGGGTATCTCAGTTGGCTCGGTTACCCTTACTGCCGTGGAAGAAGGTTCGGACGCATTGAGCAAGACCACGGGCAATACGACACGGTCGCAGAGATAGAATGGACCACCGGAGCCGCTATGTGCGTCAGAAGGGAGACATACGAAGCATGCGGAGGATTAGACGCCGCTTTCTTCGCCCACATGGAGGAGATCGACTTATGCTGGCGGATGCGCAATAAAGGATGGAAACTCGCCTGCATACCACAGAGCGTCGTTTTCCACCTCGGCGGAGGATCGCTTAACTACGACAACCCGCGTAAGACATACCTCAATTTCCGCAACAACCTGCTGATGATTTATAAGAACAGACGGTTCCCATGGATAGTATTGGGCATACGGTTCTTCCTCGACTATGCCGCAGCGGTGATGTTTCTCCTCACGGGCAAGAATGGTAGTGCCAAGGCTGTTGTGGAAGCACGGCGGGATTATAAACAAATGAGAAAATCATACATCGTAAATTCATAAATCGTAAATATATATGGCTTTTTTCGGACTTTTTAACAGAGAAAAGAAAGAGACATTGGACAAAGGACTCGAGAAGAGTAAAGAGTCCGTCCTTAGTAAAATCAGTCATGCCATCGCCGGCAAGTCAACTATCGACGACGATGTGTTGGACAACTTGGAGGAGGCGCTCATCACTTCCGATGTAGGCGTAGAGACAACCCTGCGTATCATAAGCCGCGTACAAGAGCGTGTCAAGAAAGACAAGTATATCGGTACCGACGAACTGAACACATTGCTGGTGGATGAGATTGCTTCGTTACTGGAAGAGAACAATCAGGGAGAAATCCTGGACTTTGCCGCCGAGTTACCCGCCAAGCCCTATGTGATCATGGTCGTAGGCGTGAACGGCGTAGGCAAGACAACAACCATCGGCAAACTGGCTTATCAATACAAAGCCGCAGGGAAGAAAGTCTATCTCGGTGCTGCTGACACCTTCCGTGCTGCCGCGGTGGAGCAACTTTGTATATGGGGCGAACGCGTCGGCGTACCGGTAGTCAAACAGCAGCAAGGCTCAGACCCGGCCTCGGTGGCATACGATACATTGCAATCCGCCAAAGCCAATGGCGCGGACGTCGTACTCATAGACACAGCCGGACGGCTGCACAACAAAATCAACCTCATGAATGAGTTGACCAAGATCAAGAACGTAATGCAGAAGATAGTGCCGGAAGCGCCGCATGACGTGATGCTTGTTCTGGACGGCTCTACGGGACAGAACGCTTTCGAACAAGCGCGCCAGTTCACGGCTGCCACACAGGTCAGTTCGCTGGCTATTACCAAACTGGACGGAACGGCTAAAGGCGGAGTGGTCATCGGTATCAGCGATCAATTCAAGATTCCGGTACGGTATATCGGATTAGGAGAACAGATGACCGACTTGCAATGTTTCAACCGTGTCGAGTTCGTCCGGTCTTTATTAGGAATAAAAGCATAAAATAATAATACTATGGAGAATTTTCGTATTGAGTCCGATTTATTGGGCGAATTACAGGTGCCGGCAGAGGCATACTACGGTGTGCAGACACAGCGTGGTATTAACAATTACAAGGTGTCAAACCTGAAAATGTCTGATTTCCCGGAGTATATTATAGCAATGGGATATATCAAATTGGCAGCCGTGGAGGCAAATCATGACTTAGGGGTGATTAACGACGAGATATACGCTGCTATTGCACAGGCATGCCGGGAGATCATTGACGGCAAGATGCATGACCAGTTCCCAACTGACATGGTACAAGGCGGAGCGGGTACTACCGTTAATATGAATGCCAACGAGGTGATCGCTAACCGTGCTTTGGAAATCATGGGACATAAACGGGGCGAGTACCAGTTCTGCTCACCGAATGACCATGTCAACTGCGCGCAGTCCACAAATGACGCCTACCCTTCTGCTTTCCGCTATGCGTTTATCCGCATGAACAGAGGATTAGAGGACGAGCTGAAGAACCTCATCGCCTCGCTGCGCAAGAAAGGTGACGAGTACAACGACTCTATCAAAATGGGGCGTACCCAGTTACAGGATGCCGTGCCGATGACCAGTGGACAGGAGTTCCACGCTTTTGCCAACAACCTGGAGGAAGAAGTGGCTAACCTGGAGAGAAATGTGAAACTGCTATACGAGATCAACATGGGAGGTACCGCCATCGGTACAGGACTGAATGCAGTGGCTGGATACGCCGAACTATGTATCAAAAAAATGTGTGAACTGACAGGCGAGCCATTCCAGCTGGCAAGCGACCTTGTGGAAGCGACTCCTGACACCGGTGCATATGTCAGTTATTCGGCTGCGTTGAAACGACTGGCTGTCAAACTGAGTAAGACATGCAATGACCTCCGTCTCATGGCTTCCGGACCGCGGTGCGGTCTGCACGAGATAAACCTGCCGCCGATGGCACCCGGTAGTTCAATCATGCCGGGAAAAGTGAACCCGGTCATTCCTGAAGTAACAAACCAAGTATGCTTTAAGGTGATCGGAAATGACACGGCTGTCACTTTCGCCGCAGAAGCAGGCCAGCTGCAGCTCAACGTCATGGAACCTATCATTACCGAATGTATCTTCGAGTCCATTACTTGGTTGAGAAACGTGATGAAAATCTTGCGCGAGAAATGTATTGACGGCATTACCATCAACCGGGAACACAATTCAGAGACCGTGAAACATTCGATCGGTATTGTCACTGCCCTCAATCCGGTTATAGGATACAAAGCTTCTACGAAGATAGCCAAAGAGGCTCTGGAAAGCGGTAAGAGTGTTTACAATCTGGTATTGGAACACGGCCTTCTGACTAAGGAGCAACTGGACGAACTGCTCGATCCGAAGAACATGCTTGCTTCCCACTAAACAAAGGATACTAAACAAAAAAAGGCGGTCATCTGACCACCTTTTTTGTTTATCTGCGGACGCTTCCGCCTCCACCTCGGCTACCTCCACCGGAACCGCCTCTGCTGCTGCCTCCGGAGAAACCGCCTCCGCTTGAGCGAGAAGAGCTTCCACCTCCGTAGCTGCCGCTAGACCTTGAGCTGCCTCCGTAACTGCCGCTGGACCTTGAGCTGCCTCCGTAACTGCCGCTGGAGCGGGAAGTACTGCTGCCGCTATAACTGCCGGAGCTGCGGGAGGGCGAACTGGTTCTCGTACTGCGGGTGCTTATTCCGCTCGTCGAACGCGTTGCAGACGTACTCGTAGAGCGGGATGAAGCCGTTGCGCCGGTGCTGCGGGTAGTACCCGTTGAGCGGGTCGTTGTAGCCGAACCTGCAGAGCGGGACGACGTACGGGTTACGGTACTGCGAGTGCTCGTTCCGCTTGTTGAACGGGTCGCTGTGGCTGTGGTAGCAGTCGAGCGGGTTGACGCAGAAGCACTCGTGGACCGTGTGGTAGTCGCTGTTCCTGCAGAGCGGGAAGGAGCAGTTGTTGCCGAACGGGCTGAAGTACCGGATGTGCGGGTGGCTGCTGAACGGGATACCGCTGTATTCGAACTACCGAAAGTACGTCCGCTGGTAAGGCTCCGGTCATTGCTCGCTGCACTGCGGTTTACCGATGCACCTCTGCTCGATGCGTTGCGCTCAACTGCGGCACCGCGTACACTCGTGGTGTTACGGATCTCACGGGCATTGACCATCCCCACATTGCGGTTCGAGAACGAACGATCCGGATGAACTACGGCATAGTCTCTATGGCTTACACCAGGATATAGCTCATGGTATCCATGGCATATAGTACGTCCCGGACGGAACGAGCACCAGTGGTGGCAATGATGCCATGCATAGCAGCGACGCCAGTACCAGTCATGTGCCCAGCAGTTGTGTACATACCACCAGCCCGGGTAGTAGCCCCAATACCAAGGACTACGCCATGCAAACCAGGCATCGCTCCAAAACCAGTCGTAGATAACAGGTCTATAGACATACACCGGCTCGATGATATAGTTGGTACCATACACATACTCGTCACCAATTACCTGGACGGTCACTTCGTCCTTCTCGTCTTTCTCTACGTATATGGAGGCTACATCCTGAAATATATCTTTAGCCAGGATTGCCTGAAGAACGATCAGACGTTTGTTACCTTCGCCCGTCTCAACTACGCGCAAATAATCAACCTGTCCGTCTCCGTTCAAATCCAGATTACAGAATGCGCTGTCAGGGTTATTGAGCATCGTCTCGAACTCTTCCAGGTTCTTAGCCTCCGCAAACAGCTTAGCTACGACCTTCAGATCGAGTCCTTCCGAGATGTCAGAACTGTTGGCAGAAACCGTGATCGTTTCGTCTGCCCATAACATGGTGCTCATTAGCGCCAATGTCATCAGAAGTGTAGTTAACTTTTTCATAATCGTAATATTTTAATAGTTCACGACAGCCACTATTGGCTTCGTTTACGTTATATATTCAAATTCTATGCCAAACTTGTTATACAAGCTTTAGATCATGGTGCATTTTATCTTTTTTGGTGCGCATATAGCGTTCGTTCCATTTGTTGGGTTGGATTTCTATAGGTACATTCTCAACGATTTCAATCCCATAACTCTCCAGCCCCACACGTTTTACGGGGTTGTTAGTCATCAGCCTGAGTTTTCGTGCTCCCATCTCCCGCAATATCTGCGCTCCTACGCCATAATCACGTTCGTCCGGACGGAAACCGAGATGTATATTTGCCTCCACTGTATCCTCGCCTTCTTCTTGTAACTTATATGCGCGGATTTTGTTCATCAGGCCGATTCCTCGTCCCTCTTGGTTCATATAAACAAGAATTCCTCGTCCTTCTGCTTCTATCATCTGCATAGCCTTCACCAGTTGTTCGCCGCATTCGCATCTTTTGGATCCGAACACATCCCCGGTCATACAACTTGAATGCACCCGGCATAACACCGGCTCATCAGGTTGCCACTCGCCCTTCGTAAGCACTACGTGCTCCAGACCCGTCGTCATATCGCGGAAAGGTGTCAGCATAAACTCGCCATGCTGGGTCGGCAAGAACACTGTCTCGCCGCGTTCGATGAGACCCTCCGTAAGCTGACAGCTTATATCCGACGGATGTTGGTTTCCTTCTGACGGCTGGTGAATGACAGCCGAATGCTCTAACCGGTAGGCAATCAGGTCCTTTATCGTAATAATCTTCAATCCGTATTGCTTCGCCACTTCCTGCAACTGCGGCATGCGCGCCATGGTACCATCCTCATTCATGATTTCTATCAGTGCAGCTGCCGGATACAATCCTGACAGTCGCGCCAGATCGACACCCGCCTCCGTATGTCCTGCACGTTGCAAGACACCGCCTGCCTTAGCGTACAGCGGGTTAATATGTCCCGGACGGCCGAAAGTCTCCGGACGGGATTTAGGATCTGCCAGTGCACGGATAGTAGCGGCCCGGTCTGCCGCGGAGACACCCGTCGTACAACCTTCCAGTTTATCTACGGTCACTGTGAACGGCGTACCTAACATGGACGTGTTGTTCGCCACCTGGTGCATCAGGTCCAGTTCTGCACAACGCTGCTCCGTGATAGGGCAGCATAGCACGCCGCGGCCGTGCTGCAGCATAAAATTCACCTTTTCGGGCGTTATTTTCTCCGCCGCTATAATGAAATCACCTTCATTCTCGCGGTCTTCATCATCCACTACAATGACAAACTTTCCCTCGCGAAAGTCATTTAATGCTTCTTCTATTGTATTGATCATAATTTAAAACTGTTGTCTTTTAACTTGCGACTTTAGTCTTTTCTTCTTATTCGTATAAAGAACCGTTTAAACGTCGTGGTCCATGCCTCCGGATTGAAGAGAGGAGAATCCGTCGCTGCTTTGTATGTCAGGAATATACCGGTAGGTAGCAGAATAAACGAACTGAGCCACATGCCAGCCCAGCAAGGCCATATCGCCTCGCGTGCCATCTTGTATCCCGTGTTGTCTATAATATAATAGACAATAAACAAAATGACGGATATTACAACCGGAGCACCCAAGCCGCCTTTGCGTATTATCGTGCCTAATGGCGCGCCGATAAAGAAGAACACCAGGCATGCAAAAGCCAGCGTAAAACGGCGGTACAGCTCTATCTCGTGCTTGCGTATATACCGGTCCGCATCATCCAGAAGGATTGCATTGTATTCTATCTGGTCGCGATATGTCCGGGCACGGTCCTGCGCGGTAGTCAGTACTTGCAAATGCTGATTTATGCTAAGCCTTGACCACAGGCTGTCCAGATTGTGTGAAGCCCGCTCTTCCTTGGTAATTACTGCCGGTATTTGCACGGTTCCGTTTCTGTTCTCACGGCCGAAATAGCGTTCACGGATCAACTGTTCGCTCTGCTCCGCACAGCGGGTTTGGGACACACCTTGCATCGAATCGATCGAATGAACCAGTTTGGTGACATCTTTGCTGACATGCTGGTCGTCCAGGATCGACTCGTCGTACCGGTTAAACTCTGTAGCAAAATCAATCACTAATCGTTTGTGGGAAAAGGTCTCCCGGCGATACGGAATACTCTTTGTGGTGCCGGTAGCACGTTGCTGTTTTTTCTCCAGATTCTCGAAACTCTCCCCGTTATACAGGTCCAGCGTCAGGTACTGTTTATCGGTACTGGCGGCTAATTTACCGGTATCTGCGACCATGACTTTCGCATTCTCGAAACCCGCAGAATAGTCATAGATCATCAGGTTCAGCAGTTCGCCGCGAGGAGTCTTTTCGCGGACATAAATATGATAGCCGCTGATCTCGTCGTAAAATTCTCCTACGGGAATGTCCAGTTCCGGACTCTTCTGGCGGAGCGAGAATATGAGCGCCCATAATTTTGTTTGTGATTTCGGCAGCACGTTATTACTGAAGTAGAATGCACCGATGCTCAGAAACGCCACAAAGATAGCTAACGGACGCAAGATCCGGAATAACGAGATTCCGGCTGCTTTCATTGCCGTCAGTTCTACTTTTTCAGCCAGATTTCCGAACGAAATAAGGGAACTGAGAAGGATTGCCAGAGGCAACGCTAACGGTACTACCGTAGCGGCTGCATAGATAAAAAACTCAAACAGCACCCCTATTCCGATACCTTTCCCCACCAGATCGTTCACATGCATCCACATGAACTGCATCAACAGAATAAAGACTGCTATAAAAAAAGTAGCCAGAAACAAGCCCAAGAAGTTCTTGAGCAGGTATATGTCTATTTTTTTTATTACTTTCATCTCTCTATCATTTCTGTCTGGTGCGGCATTCGCGGCTTACCGCAAAGCAATCGGACTCTAACCCAACAGGTTCTCCTTCACGAAAATCAACGGCAACAAGTCTGCAGCGGACTCAAAGACGTAGGTCTCTTTCTCGCCATACAACAATATTTCCATTTTTCCTCCGTAGCGGTGTTCGCTTTCCAGCATCACTTGCCTGCATCCGCCGCAAGGTGCACCGGGTTCCTCCGTGAAATGTCCGCCGGTAAAACATGCTATCGCCAGTTTTTCTACTGCTGCTTCCGGATATTGCGCGCCGGCGGCGAACAACGCGCTGCGCTCCGCACACAAACCGCTCGGATAAGCTGCATTTTCCTGGTTACAACCGCGAATAATCTCGCCGTTTGACAAAAGCGCTGCTGCTCCTACATGGAAATGGCTGTATGGGCAATAACTGCGTTCCACTTGCTCCTTCGCTATGCGGACCACTTTTTGCTGTTCTTCGCTCAACTCTTCCCATTGATACACGCGCATTTTTACTGTCAGTTTACATTCTTTCATACTATTGATCGGGTTAAATTTATACTTAAATTTATTTAGCGCATAATTTCGCGTTGCAAAGGTACTACAAAAAATCGACATATGCAAGCGTGCAGGAAGAAAAATCTTTTTTCTGCTGGTTTTTCAGCGTTTTCTTGCATATTTCAAAAAATTATAGTACCTTTGCAGCGTATTTTGTATATATACAAACAAACTTAGTAAGTGCAATGAAAGTTCTCTTGGTCAATGGTAGTCCGCGCAAAAGCGGCAACACCTTTACTGCTCTCTCCCAAGTAGCAGATACATTGAAAGAAGAAGGTATCGAATCCGAGATTGTATGGATCGGGACCAAACCCGTCCGGGGCTGCATCGCCTGTGGAAGATGTAAAGCCAACAATGATGGCAAATGCGTCTTTGATGATGACATATGCAATTCCATCTCGGCTAAATTCGCCGAATCGGACGGATTTGTGTTCGGTTCTCCTGTTTATTACGGCCAGCCAAACGGCGCTCTTCTCGCCATCATGCAGCGCGCATTTTTCTCCAATGGAGCGAACCTGCAAAACAAACCGGCTGCGGTGGTAACAATATGCCGTCGAGGAGGCGCTACTGCAGCGTTCGAGGCTTTGCAGATGCCATTGCAAATGATGAATATGCCACTCGCTACTTCGCAATATTGGAATATTGCATATGGACGTGAACCGGGGCAGGCGGAACAAGATACGGAAGGTATGCAGACCATGCGGACTCTCGCGCATAATCTAGCATGGATGCTGCGCGGTCTCCGGGGCGAAAACGCACCGGACGTGCCGGAACGCGAACAATGGCAGCCCATGCATTTTATCCGATAAAACATATAAATCATATGAAAGCAATTAAATTATTCTGCTTGATGGCAGCAGCGATACTTGCGGCCTGCACCTCCCAAAATGAGAAAATAGCAAGTGAACAAAAGGCCAATGGCTTTATGGACTTGGCGCGTGCGCGTTTTGCGGTACGTGAGTACGCCCAAACGCCTGTCGAGCAAGCAAAGATTGATTCTATTCTGGAGGCTGGACGGCTGGCTCCCACGGCAAAGAACGTACAGCCCCAACATATCTATGTGCTGCAAAGTCCTGAAGCGATCGCTAAGATCAACGAACTGACACGCTGCGCGTACCATGCTCCGGTGGTTTTCCTGGTTTGCTATGATACGGAACTCGTTTGGACCAAAGACGGCGAGAATTCAGGCAATATGGATTGCTCGATCGTAGGAACACATATGATGATGGAAGCTACGGAATTAGGTCTGGGCACATGCTGGGTGAAGTGGTTCGATCCGGCGGAAGTAGCTGCTGCATTTGATCTGCCGGCTAATCATAAACCCTCGTTCCTCCTGCCCTGCGGCTATGCTGCAGAAGGGGTGCAACCTCATGCTAACCATTTCAGCAGAAAGCCTCTCAGCGAGACCGTAACCTATAAATAAGAAGATATGAAAAAGCTATTATACCTCTTTGCAGCAACGGCGATGTTTGTTGGCTGCGCAAAAACAAACGATCAAATGATAAATGAACATATGATAAACGAATCATGGGACAAAGTGTTCCCGAAATCCGAGAAGGTAGAGCATAAGAAAGTCACCTTCCATAACCGTTTTGGTATAACCTTGGTTGCCGACTACTACGCGCCGAAAAACGCACAAGGCAAACTTCCTGCGCTCGCGGTCTCCGGTCCTTTCGGGGCTGTCAAAGAGCAGTCGTCCGGTCTCTATGCCCAGCACATGGCGGAGCTGGGTTTCATCGCTATCGCTTTTGACCCTTCTTACACAGGCGAGTCAAGCGGTGAACCGCGCAGAATGGCTTCGCCGGATCTCAACACTGAGGACTTTCTGGCGGCAGTCGATTTTCTTTCTACCCTGCCCGAAGCGGATGAGAAACAAATCGGTATTATTGGCATCTGCGGATGGGGAGGTATGGCGATTAACGCTGCCGCACTTGACCCGCGTATCAAAGGAACGGTGGCTGTAACGATGTACGACATGTCGAAAGTCAGCCGCGAAGGGTATTTCGGCTCCACGGATAGCAAAGAGGCGCGTATGGAGCAACGCCGTGCTATGGCTGCGCAACGGACTGAGGACTACAAAAACGGCACATACAAACGCGCAGGAGGAGTCATTGACCCGCTGCCGGAGGATGCTCCTTGGTTTGTGAAGGATTATCATGCCTATTATAAATGCCCGCGCGGGTATCATGAGCGCAGCGGAAACTCGACCGACGGATGGAATGTTATCGGGTGCCAGTCGTTTATGAACATGCCTTTGCTGTCATATGCAAACGAGATTGAGACACCCGTCTTGCTCATTCATGGAGAAAAAGCACACAGCCGCTATTTCAGCGAGTATGCCTTTGAGAAAATGACGGGTACAAGTTTGAAACCGGAGCAAGTCACGCCTTGTGGAACGGAAAACAAGAGCATAAAAATCGGCAACAAAGAACTGCTTGTTATCCCGGGGGCAAGCCATGTTGATTTATACGACGATGTCGCGGGAGTTATACCATATGACAAGATAGCAGATTTTTTCAATAAAGCTTTTTTGGATAAATAATTTGCACATGTCGAAAAAAAGCAGTACCTTTGCACGTTTTTTATGCAATCGTAAATTGTAAAATCGTAAATAATTTTATGGACTCTAAGTACAATCCTACTGAAATCGAAGCCCGCTGGTATCAATACTGGCTGGACAATAAACTCTTTCATAGCGAGCCGGACGGACGCGAACCTTACACGATTGTTATTCCGCCACCTAATGTGACAGGAGTACTCCATATGGGGCATGTGCTCAACGAGACAATTCAGGATATCCTCGTCCGCCGCGCACGGCTGGAAGGCAAGAACGCTTGCTGGGTGCCGGGTACCGACCATGCTTCCATTGCTACCGAGGCAAAGGTCATCAAGCGCCTCAAGGAACAAGGTATCAACAAATCGGACCTTACACGCGAACAGTTCCTCAAGCACGCTTGGGACTGGACCGACGAACACGGAGGTATTATTCTCAAACAGCTCCGCAAACTGGGTTGTTCTTGCGACTGGGATCGTACTTCTTTCACCATGGATGAGACCCGTTCCAAAGCGGTCATTCATGTTTTCTGCGATCTCTACAAAAAAGGCCTGATTTACCGCGGTCTGCGCATGGTCAACTGGGATCCGGAGCGCCAGACAGCTCTCTCGGACGAGGAGGTCATCTATCATGACGAGCATAACAAGTTCTACTACCTGCGCTACAAAGTGGCTGAACCCGGTGTCACCAACCCTGAGACCGGAGCCGACTACGCTGTAGTGGCCACCACCCGTCCGGAGACTATCTTCGGCGATATAGCTGTCTGCATCAACCCGAAAGAGGAGAAGAACCAGTGGCTCAAAGGCAAACATGTCATCGTGCCGGGTGTAGGACGCGTTATTCCGATTATTGAGGACCGCTACGTAGAGATCGGTTTCGGTACCGGCTGCCTCAAAGTGACGCCGGCGCACGACGTGAACGACTACGCCCTCGGACAGAAATACAACCTCAAGACCATTGATATCTTCACGCCGGACGCCCATCTGAACATGGACACGGTAGAGGAAGAGTTGCAGCCAAACGTACGCAAATACCACGGTATGGACCGTTTCGACTGCCGCAAGCAGATTGTGGAAGACCTGCAGGCGCTCGGCTTGGTGGAGAAAATTGAGGACTACGACAATAAAGTAGGTTACTCGGAGCGCACGAATGTACCTATCGAGCCGCGGTTGAGTCTCCAATGGTTCGTGAAGATGCAGCACTTCGCAGACATCGCGCTGCCGCCGGTGATGAACGACGAGATAGTCTTCTATCCCGCAAAATATAAGAACACCTACCGCAACTGGCTGGAGAACATCAAAGACTGGTGTATCAGCCGTCAGCTCTGGTGGGGGCATCGTATTCCGGCATGGTATGACGCGGAACTTCTCGCCCAAACAGGTCTGGAGAACTACCCGGAGGACAAGATCCTTGTCTGCGAAGGAGACCCCAACAAAGAAATGGTAAATGGTAAATGTCCAAATGGTAAATGGATTCAAGACGAAGGTGCGCTGGATACATGGTTCAGTTCGTGGCTCTGGCCGATCAGTCTCTTTGACGGCATTGAGAAACCGGGCAACAAAGAAATCAACTATTACTACCCCACCGCAGACCTTGTAACCGGACCGGATATCATCTTCTTCTGGGTAGCACGTATGATCATGGCGGGTTATGAATACGTAGGCAAAATGCCGTTCAAGCATGTCTATTTCACAGGTATTGTGCGTGACAAACTAGGACGTAAGATGTCCAAATCGCTCGGAAACAGTCCCGATCCGCTGGACCTCATTGAGCGTTTCGGCGCCGACGGCGTGCGTATGGGTATTCTGCTCTCTGCGCCGGCAGGAAACGACATCCTCTACGATGACTCGCTCTGCGAACAGGGACGTAATTTCTGCAACAAGATTTGGAACTGCTTCCGCCTTGTCAAAGGCTGGGAAGTAAATGACCAAATGGGAAATGACCAAGCTGTAAATGCCCAAGCGGTCGCATGGTTCGATGCCAAACTTGGCGAGACCGAAGCTGAGGTGGCGGATTTGTTCGGCAAATACCGTCTCTCCGAAGCACTCATGGCAATCTACAAGCTCTATACGGATGAGTTCAGCGGCTGGTATCTGGAGATGATCAAGCCGGCTTACCAACAGCCGATTGACCGCGCAACATACGAAGCCACGCTTGCATTCTTTGACCGCCTCTTGAAACTGCTCCACCCCTTCATGCCGTTCATCACAGAGGAACTCTGGCACGAACTCTATACCCGCAAAGAGGGCGAATCGATCATGGTTAGTACGCCAAATCAGACTGGCGAGACACTAACGAGAGACTACCGAACAGAGACAAATACGAGAGAGAACCGGCGGCAATCAGAGGATATCTTAGGTCAAATAGAGAACCTCAAAGCCATCGTTTCCGGTGTACGTAACATCCGTGCATCGAAAAACATCCCGCAAAAGGAGACGCTGACACTCTATTTCGACGGTGCTGACAACTACGAATTCGCCGGACTCCTGCAGAAACTCGCAAACGTAGCAATCGCCATGCATGGCGATTCAAACGCCAACTGCGCGAAGTTCATCGTCGGCACAACAGAGTTCGCCATCCCGATGGACAAGTTCATCAACGTGGACGAGGAGTTGAAGAAACTGGAAGCGGATCTCGCTCACCAGCAGGGATTCCTCCGCGGCGTAATGGCAAAACTGTCCAACGAGCGTTTCGTGGCGAATGCAAAACCGGAGATTGTGGAACTGGAGCGCAAGAAAAAAGCAGATGCCGAATCACGCATCGCCTCTCTTGAAGAAGCCATCAAAGCACTAAAAGGATAATAATCAGATACTTATCGCCTTACGCCAAGCATGGCGGATATAAAAAGAAACGGCTCAACGAGTCGTTTCTTTTTAGTGCAAAGGACGGTGGTGCTCAAATTTCCATCGTTTATGCTCCACCTGCATCTGGTTCCGGGTCTGCGGTGTGCAGAAGGTATCCACAAACCGCTCCCATATATATTCCACCGCCAGCGAGGACGGATGGACAAGGTCATCGGCATAGAAACGATAGTCGCGCAACTCATCCAATACTATCTCATATGAAGGAAAATAAGTAACTCGGTCTGGATTCTGTACTCTGTATTCTGTATTCCTTAATTCCTCTACCGCCATCAGCAGCGTTGCTTTACTCAATTGGTTCTCGTGCAGTCCGTCTTTGATATGCCGGATAGGCGAAACGGTAAATATCCAGTGTTTGTCTTTGTATTGCTCCAAGATCGGACGCCACGCAGCTACAATCTCTTCCACCGATAGCCGTCTGCGGCTGAACCACGATTCCGGCATCTTATGGCAATTAGCGACAACATACTTGTCCTGCCTCCTGACTCCTGATTCCTGATTCCTGAATCCTGATTCCTTATTCCACTCATACACCCAGGCTGTACCGAAAGTGACAATAACGACCGTTGCATCCGCAAACGCCTTCTGCATGTGCTCGATAGAAGTACGGACCGCCGTCTCTGTTTCTTCCTTTGCCGGATGCGAGAAAGAACCATGATGCGCCATCGAATGCCATAAGCCGTCGTATTCCACAAGTTCCGGCAACTCCTTCAAATGTATTGCCTGTGCTATGGATAGCGGATTGTAAAGTGTTCCGAACGGATTGCATGTGACCGGCAAATGACGCTGCTGCATCTGTTCGCCTATCTCGTCCGAGAAACACGAACCCAGCATGAGAATCCGATCCTCATACCCTATCTTCCAATCCGAAGGCTTGCTATCTACTATCGTTTGCAGTTTAACCATCCTCCAACAAGATATTCATTATTCATTATTCATTACTCAAAGTGCATCACTTTAGCCGGACTGATCTTTGCAATAATCATGGATGGCAGCAACAATATCAGCAGCGAAACAACGATAGTCAATATATTGATTGCAACAAGCCATCCTACCGGAAAAGCTATCGGCACATAAGAGACATAATAGGTGGCGGCGTCAAGCGGGATAAGATGGGTGAAATACTGGCATGCCGCCAGAAAGAAACCTAATACATTTCCCCATAACATACCTTTGCCTATCAGGAGCGCTGCCTGAGCCAGGAACACTCTCTGAACGAACCTGTTGTTCGCACCAAGAGCTTTAAGCGTTCCTATTAACTGTACACCGTCCAAGATAAGAATAATCAAACCGGAAACGATATTGAATCCCGCCACCAGCAGCATCAGAATAATAATTACCACCACATTCATATCCAGCAAATCCAGCCATGCAAAAATAGCCGGGTTCTGCTCTTGCAGGGTCTGGACGTAATAAACATTATACCCGTCCTCGTCCAGATGGTTTACCGTAGCGAAATAAATCCGATCTGCCGTCTCATCCAGATGACGCATATCATCTACCAGTATCTCCACGCCGGAATAAGTATGCGTCTCCCAACCTTGCAACCGGCGCGCATCCTCTAACTTCGTGACCACAAACAGTTCGTCAAACTGGCCGAATCCGGTGTCATAAATACCGGAGACAGTATATCTCCGTACGCGTATATCCGTATCGTCCACAAAATATGCGAAGACAGCATCGTTGATGCTCAACCGCATCTTCTCCGCTACCTGACGGGAAAGTACCACCTGATTCGGTTTCGACGGGATGGCGCCTTCAATAATATTACGGGCGAAGAAATCCCAGTAGTCTGTGCCTTTTAGTACGATACCCTGGAAAGCACTGTCTGTCTTCAACATGCCGGGTTTGGTAATGAACGGAGCAGCTTTTACTACGTGATCATACGACCCCAGTTTCAGGAGAAGGCTGTCTGACACCTCTATCGGATGAAGATCATACGTATTGTTGTTATCAAACGACACCACCTGTATATGCGCGCCGAAACCCGCCACTTTTTGTGTCACGGTCTGCTTGAATCCCACTACGATACAGATCGTCAGGATCATTACCATCACGCCTACTACCATTCCTGCTAACGCCACACGGATAGCCGGACGGGAATGACGTTCCTCGCCTTCTGATGCGGCAGAAAAATAAAGTCGCATCGCCAATGCTATTTCAGGCCATTTCGGCATGATTTTTGTTATATCTTTTGTAACTAGTTAGCTAGTTGTCTAGTTGACTAGAGATCAGTTATGAAAAAATTCTTTTTTATCTTATCTATGGCCCTTATATCGGGCTGTTTGTGGGCGCAGGAGCCGGCTAACGACGATAGACCCAAGCGTACACCCGAAGAGGAAGCGCTCAAACAAACTACGCGGCTTATCCGCGAGTTAGGGATCAAGGACTCCGTACGGATTGATACGATTTATCGTATGCACCTCAAGTATGCCCGTTTTCGGCAGAAAGGGCTTAGCCGAGGGGAAAACATGGAGCGCATGCAGGCTATCTATGAGGAGCTGAAGAGGTTGCTCACGCCGGAGGAGTTCGAACGGTTCATGAACCACCCTGCCGAGCAGCCGCGTCACCCGAGAGGAGCCAATGTGATAGCGCCAAATAAACAAGCGCAGCCCATAGCACCCCAACAGCAAGTCCGCAAATAATATCACTAGGATAATGTACTCCTAAGTACATCCTGCTATAGCTAACGAATGCCACCCAAGCCATCAGACTTGCGGTGGCTAAATTATTCTTATACAGCAAACTAAAGAGCATTCCTACCGCCATGGTATTAGCGGCATGAGAGGAGCAAAACCCATATCGTCCGCCGGTATAGCCATATACCAAATGCAGCGGATCAAGCGCAGGCTCATGCGTCGGGCGCAAACGGCACACCAGGGGTTTTAATACACCGCTGCATATAAAATCACTCAGTCCCACTGCCACACCGAATCCAGCCAAGAGAAGTAACACCACTTTCCAGTTGCGGAATTTCTTCACAATCAGCCCCGCCAGCACCACATAAAGAAAAATCCAAGTCCTCGTCTGACTTACAGTCCACATCACCTCGTCCAGCCATTCCTCCGAATGACCGTTGATCCAGAGCAATATGTCCGCATCAATATTCACAATTCCTTATTCATTGATCAACACCGCTGTATGGCATGCCACCACTGCGGCTGTTTCGGTACGGAGACGGCTGTTACCCAGGCTCACGGGAATAAATCCTTTCGCAAGAGCGTCTGCCACTTCCTGTTCGCTGAAATCGCCTTCCGGACCGATAAGCACTAACACATCCCTGCCCTGCTCTATCTCTTCTTTCAGAAACCTTTTGTCCTCTTTGTAACAATGAGCGATAAAGTTCTGTTGGCCCCTCTGCGCCTGCTCCCGTATAAAAGCGTCATAGGGCGTCAGTTCATGGAGCACCGGCAGGTATGGTGTCAGACTTTGTTTGGCAGCAGAGAGGATTATTTTCTCCAGCCTGTCCGTCCGCAGTTGTTTGCGTTCCGAGAAACGGCACAGAAGCGGCGTGATCTCGTCCACTCCGATCTCCACGCATTTCTCTACCGCCCATTCCAGACGCTCGATGTTCTTGGTAGGAGCGATAGCGATATGCAAATGAAAATGGTGATGCGGCTCCTGCTTCTCACGGGAGAGTATCTCGAAATCACAATGCTTGGGATGCGGGTTGGTGATGCGCGCCGTATAAGTAGTGCCCTTACCGTCCGTAATCAGTATCTCGTCACCTACGCTGTATCGCAGCACCCGCACGCAGTGTCCGCTCTCTTCCTCAGAGAGTGTCTGCTTCGATTCTATATCCGGACAATAGAAAAGGTACATTGTGAATTGTGAATTGTGAATTGTGAATTGAGAATTATAATTCGCTTTCCTTGAGGCGTTCGGCGTTCTCGGCTACTTGCAGGGCGTCGATGACACCTTGTATATCACCGTCCATGAATGCCGCAAGGTTATACACCGTGTATCCGATACGGTGGTCGGTGATACGGCCCTGCGGATAGTTGTATGTGCGTATCTTGGCAGAGCGGTCACCCGTAGAAACCATAGTCTTGCGGCGCGCCGCGATATCGTCGATATATTTCTGGTGCTCCTTATCATAGATCTGCGTGCGCAGGCGCGAGAGCGCGCGTTCCTTATTCTTCGGCTGATCGCGAGTCTCGGTACATTCAATCAGTATCTCCTGCACTTCGCCCGTATTGGGGTTCTTCCAATTATAACGGAGCCGCACACCGGACTCTACCTTGTTGACATTCTGTCCTCCGGCACCGCCGGAACGGAAGGTCTCCCATTTGATCTCACCTTCGTTGATATGCACCTCAAACTCATCCGCCTCAGGCAATACAGCCACTGTTGCGGCAGAGGTATGTACACGTCCCTGTGTCTCCGTCACCGGCACACGCTGTACGCGGTGAACACCACTCTCGTATTTGAGTGTGCCATAGACATTCACACCCGTGACGTTGAAGATGATCTCTTTGTATCCGCCGGCTGCGCCTTCCGTGAAAGAAGATACTGTGTATTTGAAACCCTTCAGTTCAAAATACTTGGTGTACATACGGAACAGGTCTCCGGCAAAGATAGCCGCTTCGTCTCCTCCCGTGCCGCCGCGGATCTCCATCACTACGTTCTTGCCGTCCTCGGGGTCTTGCGGCAGAAGTTGGAGTTTCAGTTCCTCCTCCAGTTTGGGTATCTGCGGTTCCAGTTCGTCTATCTCGGCTTTCGCCATTTCTTTCATCTCCTGGTCTGACTCATTGAAAAACAAGTCCTTTGCATCCTGCAGATCCGTTACCGCCTTCTTATATCGGCGTGCGCATGCCAGCACACGTTCCAGGTCATGATACTCTCTGTTCAGACGCACATATCGCGCCTGATCCGCTATCACAGCCGGGTCGGTAATCAACAGACTCACTTCGTGAAACTTTGCCTCAAGTCCTTCTATCTTTGATAAAATATCCATATTTCAAGTGCCAAGTGCTTTAGTGCTTTTGTTCAAAGCTATGATTGTATGCCTGTAACGTGTTTTGCAACAAACTGACGATTGTCATCGGTCCTACTCCTCCCGGCACCGGGGTGATTGCACCCGCAACAGGTGCCACGTGCTCATAATCAACATCACCAACCAGCCTGTAACCCTTTGCCGAAGCCGGATCGGCCACCCGGTTGATACCTACATCTATTACTGTCGCACCGGGTTTGACCATGTCTGCTGTCAGCAATCCCGGACTTCCGGCCGCCACGATAATAATATCCGCTGTCCGGCAGATAGACGCCAGGTCACGTGTCTTGGAATGGCATACAGTGACCGTTGCGTCCCCAAGCGAAGAAGCACTCATCCCCGGAAGGCTCAGATACGGGCGCTGCATCAACAGCAATGCTACCGGCTTGCCGACGATATTGGACCTACCGATCACCACTACATGTTTGCCTGCCGTCGGAATGCTGTATCGCGCAAGCAGTTCCCGGATTCCGCGCGGCGTAGCGCTGATGATGGCAGGCAGACCTTGCACCGTGCGGCCTACATTCATCGGCGTCAGACCGTCCACATCCTTGCGATAGTCGATTGCCGAGAGGATGACAGACTCACGGATATGCTCCGGCAGCGGCAGTTGCACGATAAAACCGTCAATGGACGAATCGTTGTTAAGTTTCTGTATCTCAGTCAGGAGCGTCTGCTCGGTGATGTATTCGTCATAGGCGATCTTTTCCGCTTCAATACCCACTTCTGCGCAAGCTTTGATTTTATTGGCGACATACGTCTCGCTTGCCGGATTATGCCCCACCATCACAATCGCCAGTTTCGGCGCACGCTTTCCTTCTGCACGAATGGCTTGAATCTGTTCGCGTAACTCACCGCGGATTTCCTGTGCTGTCTTTTTACCGTCTAAAATCACTTGCCTTCCTCCTTTGTGCTTGGTGTTTGGTCATTTGATACTTCCTTCTCGTGTTTCTTCTCCCATCGCATAACCTTGTAATCCTCCCATATCTTCTTCCATTCGCGTTTGGTGATATACCATTTGTCTTCCTTGCGCGGCGGGCGATAGACGGGACGGGTGTCTATTTGTACGTTTCGTTTGAGCGAGTCCACGTTATAGGCCTGTGCAAGGCTGTCGCCGAGCAAGAGGGCGTTCTGTTCATCCACCTTGTGTATCCGCAGTTCGTCCACTTTCATCTCTGTCGCCGGATCGTCATTCGGCATAGCTCGTAACTCATCGGCGAAAAGCCGGATCACTTTGTACGCTCCGAACCCCAGCCCTGCAAGAAGAATCACCATCAAGCCGTAGTAGGCCTGTTTGTCCTTCATTCTCACAGACCCGCCCATTCGGTTATTTGAAGAATGGTAGGAATAGTGGCGGTGATGATGTTTCTTCTTTTTCTCACCCCATCCCGGCTGATATGTCTTCTCCTCGCTCAACTCTAAACTTTCACTTATCTCCGTCTTCCGCCCATCTGCTGCACTTTGCGCATCATTTTGGCGGTCTGGTCAAACTGCTTGAGGAATCTGTTAAGTGCCACTATATCCACCCCGGCTCCGCGTGCTATACGCGCCTTTCGGCTGCCGTTCAGCAGCGACGGGTTAGCACGCTCTGCAGGCGTCATGGAGTTGATCATTGCTTCGATCGGTTTGAACGCGTCGTCACTGATCTCCACGCCCTTCAGCGCCTTGTCCATGCCCGGTATCATACCCATCAGGTCCTTCATCGAGCCCATCTTCTTTATCTGCGCCAACTGAGAGAGGAAATCATTGAAGTCAAACTGGTTCTTGGCGATTTTCTTGCTGATACGGCGAGCTTCGGCTTCATCGTACTGCTCCTGCGCACGCTCTACGAGCGAAACGACATCCCCCATACCGAGAATACGGTCCGCCATACGCGCCGGATGGAAGACATCAAGCGCCTCCATCTTTTCGCCCGTTCCGATAAACTTGATCGGTTTATCAACTACCGAACGGATTGAGAGCGCGGCACCGCCGCGGGCGTCGCCGTCCAACTTGGTCAGTACCACGCCATCAAAATCAATGCGGTCGTTAAACTCTTTTGCGGTGTTGACTGCGTCCTGACCGGTCATGGCATCCACTACGAACAGCGTCTCGCTTGGTGTGATAGCCTCTTTGATAGACGCTATCTCCTGCATCATCTGTTCATCGACCGCCAGACGGCCGGCAGTATCGACGATCACCACGTCATAACCCATCCGCTTTGCTTCTGCGATAGCGGCTTGGGCTTTCTTCACGGGGTTCGCTTCGTCCAGACCGAGATAGACATTCGCCTTAATCTGCTCGCCCAACACGCGCAACTGCTCGATAGCCGCAGGTCTGTACACATCGCAGGCCACGAGCATGACGCGTTTGTTCTTCTTCGTCTGCAGATAGTTCGCCAGTTTGGCGGCAAAAGTCGTCTTACCGCTACCCTGCAGACCGGACATCAGAATCACAGCCGGATTGCCTTTGAGGTTCAGTTCCTGCGCCTCACCGCCCATCAGTTCCGCCAGTTCGTCGTGCGTGATCTTGATCATCAGTTGCCCCGGACGAACGGCATTGATGACGTTCTGTCCGATTGCTTTTTCCTTCACGCGGTCGGTAAACTGCTTTGCGGTCTTGTAGTTCACATCCGCTTCCAGCAGTGCTTTGCGGATGTCTTTGACGGTTTCCGCAATATTGATCTCGGTGATACGCCCCTCACCTTTGAGGATCTTAAAACTCCGTTCTAATCGTTCGCTTAAGTTATCAAACATTCTTATTGCTTATTAAATATTTACCCAATATAAATTAGGCTGCAAAGATACAATATTTTTTTGACATATGCAAGAAGCGGTGCAAATTAGGTCCAAAATTTCATAATTTTACAAAAAAATTTGCGTATATAAAAAAAAAGCAGTACCTTTGCACCCGCTTTTTAGGAGAGTTGTCTGAGTGGTCGAAAGAGCCGCACTCGAAATGCGGTATACGCATTACGTCGTATCGGGGGTTCGAATCCCTCACTCTCCGCAAAGCGAAGAGCTCGGGAAACCGGGTGATTGGCAGAAACGATAAACGGAAGTCCATTGGGCTTCCGTTTTATTATTGGGCGATAGGTCTGACATTGAGAGCTCGCTCTTATATGGCGGACATAGCGGACAATAATAGCAGACACATCGTGTCGTTTAGTTTCTGCTAATCACTCGGTTTCCCATGCTCTCGCTTTGCCCAGGATACCGCCGGCAGGCTTTAGGGTTTTCGAGGTGGGATTGCAATAGGCAATGTCGGTGTCCTCGAATCCCTGTGAGGGCCTTCTCAACCCCCGATCGGTGGGTTCTTATCTCGCTTCACTCGAACGATTATTACTCATCTGCGTTATGCTACATTCCATAATCGTCTTTGCCGCTTATGGTAGCATTTACGCATATTTCGTAATTTTCGAATCCCTCACGAGATACGTTTAGAATCTTTCATTATTACTGAGCATTTCAAACATATATGGGATAAAAGCATATGTGTCATCGCGCTTGCCAAAACGTATCATGATGAGATTCTTATATGGATTTACGTATAGTACTTGTGCGCGTATGCCATATGCGTAAAAACCTGGATATTCCGGCGTGTAATCCATCCAACTAGTGTTGTACCAATTCATGTGATACCCATCGTTCTCCGTATTATATTCCGTCGAAAGACGAATCCACTCTTCGCTAACGATACGTGTACCATTCCACATCCCTTTATTCAAATATAACCTGCCGATTTTTGCCAGATCTTTCATGGTAGTACTGATACCGCCAAAAGTATGAGGCATATCGTACTTGCGGCTATCAATATTGATGATGGCTGGAGACTCCATTTGTAAAGGAATCCAGACCTTTTCGCTCAAGTAGTCCACAAAGCGTTGACCTGTAGCTCGCTGGATGACGATGCCTAAGATTTCCGAGGTCATACTTTCGTATTTATACATAGTACCGGGTTCGTTTTCGAACTTCAGACCTCTGATTTGCTTCATGATATTTTTGCCGTAGTTCAGCTTCGCCATAGCATTCAGCCGCTTGAGGTCTTTTAAACGAAGAGAATAGGTGTCGTCGAAATCCAAGCCGCTACGCATATCCAACAAATGGCGTATAGTCAGTTTCTGCCACATGTCGTTCTTCTGTTTTAATTCGGGCAAATAATCAGTTACGGGATCGTCGATACTCTTGATATACCCTTCGTCAACAGCGATGCCGCATAGTAGTGAAGTAATCGATTTGGAGACAGAGAAGACTGTAGCAATCCTGTCAGTCGAGATGTCGCCCTGACATTTCTCGTAAACGATGCTATCGTTTTGGATGATTAGAACACCTTGTGTATCTGTTTTGCCATCCAATGCTTCCCACATGGTTCGAGGCCGTTTATATGCAGGAGGCTGCGTAAAGAAATGAAGCGTGTCAATCCATTCAGCTTGTTGATTAGCATATGGAAAGCTGAAAGTCGTTGCTCCATTGACAATAGTGTCATGCGCGTGATGCTCAAAACTATAGGAAGAGGGGCCGCTCGGCCCGTCCGCTATCTGGCCGCGGATGATGGCGCATGAAGCCCAAAATAAACAAACTGATACAATAATTGAGAGTTTTAAAAAAGAAAACATCTTCATATGGGCAAATCAATTCACTTCGTTATTATATAGGACAGGAAGATGTTTATTATTTTATCTGATTTATCTTGTTACAAACTGCTTGTACATGATCAAGACCATATAATAGCGCGTGGCTATCTATTCCCATCAATGCAAAAAGAGTTTGTATCTTTTGATACTCATTGATGATATACGAGGTATCTTCCCATCCTTTCAGCCTCAGTATATTTCATAAAAAACGATTTTTTTTGTCAAAAATTTGCACAATTCAAAAAAATGTAGTACTTTTGCAGCGGAATCCCCGGTAGTCCCTGACGCAAGTCAAACTATCGGGTGTCGTTTTTATAGTACCCTTGCGTTCAAAATAGGTCGCAAAGGTACTACTTTTTTCTGACATATGCAAAAAGGGATGCATTTTTTTGCGGGAGAGAGGTTAATTTTTTCCGCTTGTTGTTCGGTTATGTGCCTCGAATAACCCCTTAATCACCCCCTTTTGAGTGCTTGAAAGCTCTCAATTTGTCCTCGTGGAGGTTTGGCTTTGATCTTGTCGAAGCCGGAGCCGAAGACACCGCTTACATCCGCGATGGAGACAAGAGCTTCGGAGTCAATGGAATGGACAATACTGAAGACCAGCGAACTCTCGGGTTTACGGACAAGAACAGAGATCACTTTGACCGGTTTCTTGGAATACCATCCCGTGCCGTCCAAGACAGTCACACCGCGGTTGACGGTAGTATTAATAGCCGTAGCAATCTCTTCGTACTTGGACGAATAGATGAGGAAATGGACCGAACGGTTGATCCTCGCCATGAGCCAGTCCACCGCCACCGTATAAGAAATAGTCATTGCCACGCCATAGAGGACACGTTTGATTTTGAGAATGGAGAATTGAGAATTGAGAATTGAGAATTGGGGATTGACTTCGTTTTGCAACATCGATTCCGGGAGGGGGAGGAAGAAGGCAGAGGCAATAATGAGAATGTCGCAAGCCAGCATGATATTGCCGAGCGAGATATTATGATAGTGGTTCACAATCATTGCCACGATATCCGTACCTCCAGACGAGCCGTTCGCCGCCAAGACACAGCCCAGCGAGAGTCCGAAGACAAAACCTCCGATGATAGCACCGAGCCACGGGTCCTCGATAATAGGTTCCGGCAAGATAGGAATGACCCTGTACCAGAACGTGATAGCCGCCACTCCGACCATCGTCCGGATGGTGAACCGCCAGCCGACAGTGAGTCCCGCAATCAGAAGCAGTATCGCATTGAAAACGAAGGTAGTAAGCCATACAGGCACCGCTCCTCCATATTCCGGGAAGAGCGAGGGGAAGAGTCCTCCCGTGACATAATAAATAGCCGAGCATATACCCGTGAGCCCTCCGCCGACGAAAGCGTGCGGCAAGAGCACCCAGTTAACCATAAGCGCCATAGGGGCAATGCCTATGATAATAACCAAGTACTCGAAGATGGTTCTTGCGCGCGATACTTGCGGCGTGTTATGAGGGTTGACTAACTGACTGTAGCGCATGGGAAGGTGAAAAGTGAAAGGTGAAAGGTGAAAGGGTTATTTGCCGTTAGCCATAGGGTCGAAGCCTTGCCCGAAGACACCCCGAACCTGACTCTGGCTGACAAAAGCATTGGGATCGATAGACCGGACAAGCCGGAAGATCGTAGCCGACTCATAAGAACGTGCTATGGTCGTGACAACCTTCATCGGCTGTTTGTTATATCCTCCTTCCGCCTCCAAGAACGTACATCCTCTGTGCGCCTGGGTGATGATAGCTTCCGCTATCTCATCGGGTTTCTGGGTGAAGATCATGAACTGGACGGACTGCCTCATCCTATTCATCACCCAGTCCACCGCCGTAGAGGACATGAAGGTATAGGTGAGACCGAAGAGGATCTTCTCTATCGCGCCTTGTGTACCTGCAGCCTGGATAGTAGGCAGGAAGAAAGCCGAGGAGATAATAGTCATATCCGCCATCAGCAAGACGCGTCCCATCGGCAGATGGTGGTACTTATTCACAATCATCGCAATGATATCCGTTCCTCCGGTAGAGCCGTTATTGAGGAAGCATATACCGAGGAAACAGCCTGTGAACAGTCCCCCGACGACCACAGCCATGAACGAATCGGTAAGGAGAGGTACCGTAGCGATAGGAATGACTTTAAGCCAGATAGTGAGCCACATGACCCCCCAGATCGTTTTGAGCGCATATCTCCACCCGACAGTAAGCGCCGCAATGACAAGCAACAGCACATTGATCAATGCGCTGGAGAGCCAGATAGGCACATACGTGTTCGTAGCAAAATAAATGATCTCGCAGAGACCGGTTACCCCTCCTCCGACGATAGCATGCGGGACCAGAAGCTGGTTGACCGTAAGAGCATAAGGAATCGTGCTAATGGCAATCATCAGCAGTTCCTTCAATGTGATCCACGGCAACATACGCCTGTACTGCCTCAAGTGCTCGCGGATATTAGGATGTTGAATTCTTCTTCGTGCCATCAGAACTTAGCTACCAGATTACGATCCCCGAAACCATTATCCACTCTTCCGACCGGGCACCAGAACTTAGTCTGCGCCACCCATTCCGTCGGATATGCCGCCTGTTTGCGGCTGTAAGGATGCGTCCACTCATCCGCCACCACTTCGTATTCGGGGTGCGGCGCATTAAGAAGGACATTATCGTTTTTATCCGCCTTTCCGGACTCGATATCCGCTATCTCCTGACGGATCTGCAGCAACACATCGCAGAAACGGTCTATCTCCACGAGCGACTCGCTCTCGGTAGGCTCAACCATCAATGTTCCATGTACAGGGAAAGAGAGTGTCGGCGCATGATAGCCATAGTCCATCAGACGTTTGGCGATATCCGTCTCGGTAATACCTATTGCGTGGAACTGGCGGCAATCAAGGATCAGTTCGTGCCCTACCCTTCCCGTAGCGCCGGTATAAACAATGCCGTACGCCTCTTTGAGCCGCGAAGCCATATAGTTTGCGGAAAGGATTGCCGCAGCCGTAGCATGCCGCAGCCCTTCCGCTCCCAGCATAGCGATATATCCCCATGAGATAAGCGCCATATTGGCGTTGCCGTACAGAGCAGACGAAACGCGGTTCCTATCCTCAGTAGGCAGGCAGTCCGCCATCTCCTCCGTACAGCACACCGCACCGGCACCGGGTCCGCCTCCGCCATGAGGCGAAGCAAAAGACTTATGCAGGTTCAGATGGCATACATCGGCACCGATATACGCCGGATTGGTCCATCCTATCTGCGCATTCATGTTCGCGCCATCCATATAGACATATCCTCCATTGGCATGCACCGCCTCAATCATAGCACGGATATCCTGCTCGAAGATACCATGTGTGGAAGGGTACGTGATCATACATCCCGCGAGGATCTCTTTGTTTTCCCCGGCTTTCTGTTTCCAGTCCAGAAGGTCCGTATTGCCTTTCTCGTCGCATTTGACGACACACGGCACGAATCCAGCCTGAACGCAGGAAGCAGGGTTGGTTCCGTGCGCCGAAGCCGGAATGAGAAGCACCTTACGGTCGGTCTGCCCTTTGCGGCGCAGATATTCGCGAATGACCACAAGACCCGTATATTCGCCTGCCGCTCCGGAGGTAGGCTGCAACGTACAAGCGTCGAAGCCGGTGATGGCGCAGAGTTGCTCCTGGAGTTGCTCCATGATTGCTTCATAGCCCGCCACCTGCTCCGCCGGAGCCAAGGGATGAGGAGCCATAGCGGCACCATAGGTGACAGGAATCATCGCCGCTGCCGGATTCAGTTTCATCGTACAGGATCCCAGAGGAATCATGGATGTAGCCAGACTGATATCCTTGCGGTCCAGACGCTTGAGGTAGCGCATCAGTTCGGTCTCCGTATGATAATGTTTGAAGACCTCCTCCTGCATATAGTCAATGTCGCGCACACGGCTCTCTTCGATAGCCCAGAGTCCCTCGAATGCCTCATCCGACTCTTCATACTGCGGCATGTTATCCGATGCCTCGGCGAAGATCTCAATCAGTTCGTTCAT
>DFKE01000001.1:200781-208636 GCA_002373505.1 Bacteroidales bacterium UBA3653 | reverse complement strand
TGCGGCTTTAGAAACCTCACCCCAACCCTCTCCTCAAGAGAGGGGGTACATACGTTTACACCCTCTACATGAGGATCCTCTCTCCCTTGAGGGGAGAGCCGGAGAGGGGTTACTTTTTCCTCACTCCTTGGTACTCCTCTACCGTTTTGGTAGAGATAGTGGCGGTGTTTCTGCCGGTGGAGTCTGTCTGCTGTACATAGGTAGCAGAGGTGGAGACAGTGCGCCATGCCTTGCATGAGGTCAGACCGCCTGCGGCACTAAGCGCCATAATCATCAACGATACAAATAAATACTTCTTCATTGTCTTCGGGGTTTTGGTTAAACGAGTTTCTTTTTTCTGTGGCGGTGATCAGTCCTTTGAGGACCATCATCGTCATATGGTTGACGAGTACGCATCCGGTGGAGTGTTCGGGTTGGGTTCCCATATGTATGCGGATGCCGTCCCGTTCGGGTACATCGAGGATCTGCGGTAGTAGTTTCTTGAACTTGGGCGACCAAGTCATCTCCACGCGATATTCGCCGGCGGGGATGAGATAGTCGGCGTTTTCGAGCGCTTGGGTGGTGTAGGTCTCATCGCGGTAGGGGATGATCATTTTGCCGTAAACGGCGTTGCCCGTCTTATGGGTTCTTGTCAGGGTTATTGTCAGCATTGTTGCGGAATTTGAATTTATATGTATAATCAATACCGAAAAGTGCTCCGGCGAAAGTGGCGACCTCTCCGAATCCTATGAGGAGCGATTCGTGAATCTGCCCGAGCGGGTCGATATAGACGCCGCAGAAGAGCATGACCAAACCTCCGATGGAGAGCACCGCAGCGGTGACGAGTTGGATAATATTTTCGGTGTTCATTTTCATAATTCTTATTGGGGCCCCCGACGCAACTTGCAAAGTTGTGGTGGGGAGAGCGGAGGCAATGGTCGCACTTACGATTTAGCAGAGCGGTATCGTTTTTGCGATCCATTTGCCGAACGCGAGTGCAAAGGTAGTACAAAAAAACGAAGCGACCAAGAAAGCCGCTCCGTCAAGCGTGAGAACCTCACGGTTTTTAATTTTAGGTGAGGTCATAGCCTGCATACCGCGAGAAAGAGAGTGCCTCATAGTAGGTGAGCCACGGTTCCCCGTCGGCTTTCTTCCGTTGCCTCAGTGTCTCTCGGGTGACGGTGTTTCTCTTGCGGATCCATCCGGTGATAAGGATGTCGAGTCCGTGCATGCCTACGTCAGCGTGGATGGCTCGTTCAAGCCTCGCACAGAGGGTAGTGAACGTGATAGCATTCTTATTCATTTCAGCACCTCCTCTAATTTGTGTTCCTTGGCGAAGTCGAGCACCTGCCTGGCGTTGAGTGTCCGCGAGGGGAACGTAGGTCCGTACTTGAGTTTGAGTGCGGCGGCGAATGAGGACAGCCCTGCTTCGGTGAGGGCTTGCCATAGTTCGTACGTTTCGATAAGGATGTCCCGGAACCAGACACCGTCCTGCGCTATGTCTGCGCTTGCAAGGATGAACCGGATGTGTCCGTCATCGGGGACGTGACGGTTTGCATTACGCACCGAGAAAAAACGTTTTCCTCTACGGCACACGGAGTAACCATAGGATTTATTGATCGAACCGCTAAAGTTCGTGCAATGTTTAGAAAGAATTATTTCCATAAATTTTTAATTTTTAATTTTGAAATAATCGTGCCCCTTGGGGCTAAGAATTGTGAATTGTGAAATAATCGTGCCCCTTGGGGCTAAGAATTGTGAATTGTGAATTGTGAATTGTGAATTCTCAACGGACTCTTTACGGACTCTTTACGGACTCTTTTGCTGGTCTCGACTCAAAAAAAGCGCCATACTGCGGCTTTTAGCAGCCAGAGGCTGCGGTCTTTCGACTTTCGACTTTTGACTCTCATTAAATTGTTTTGATTTCGAGCCCATAGAGAGCGATCTCGTCTTTGGTGTAAAAGCCCCATGAGCCGTTGTACTTGGCGATAAGCACTTTGCCTTCATGGATGAGTTCCTCGCATCTTGCCGTTCCGTTCCAGTTGAAGGGCACGGGGTGGCAGTTCATGATGACGTAGTACGGCTCGCCGTAAACATCCAGCCCGCGCCACTTGCGGTAGAGGAGGTAGAGATAGAGCTTCCGTTGCTCGGCGAGGGTAAGGCGGTTCCATGTTTCTATCAACGGCGTGTCGAATCCGAATTTGCGCTCGGGGTCTACCAGTTTCATGAACGCCAGCAGCGACTTGCTATACTTCTTGTCGATAACATCTGTTAATGCTTCCATAAGAGTGCTTTTTTATATTTATAAAATAAATATTTTTTTTAAGAGATAATAAGCAATCTGCATAGTTTTCTCTTTTGGTCCTTTTCTCTTTACGCATTCGGGGTTAAACTTTCGTGATAAAACCGATAAAGTTCTCACATTTGAAGGAACGCCATGATTTCTTCTCAAGGTCGTAATAAGTGAAGACACCCGGGGCGGGCTCAGACCTGTTTAGCGCTTCGCTGTTTAGCGCACCTTTGGTGCTGTTTATACCCTTCGGGTGTTTATCTTCCGGAATAAGTTCCATATTGAGCGTACCGGTAGCTTCTCGGATTGATCCGTCGGTTTTGAAATAGGAGAAGCGGTAGATGCCGTTTTGTAGTTTGAGCCGGAAAGATTCAAACCACCATGCGTACTTGACCGCCTGGCTTTGTGTGATAGGTACTCCCCGTAGGATAACGGGATTACTTTTTTGAATTGCGTGTGCCGCTCTCATCAGGCGGCGAAGTTTCTTGATGTCGTTCATGTTGATTAATGAATAATGATTAATGAATAATGAATATTTTTAGAGTTGAAATTCGATTTCGACTTCATAAAATAATAGTAGGTTGTAAGTCAGTTCCTGCTTTGGGAGATAGAGGATAGCGCGCAGAATGTCGAAGGTGAGATGTCTGTATTTCCACTCGGAGATCGCGGGTTTGATAACCGCCATGCGGTCGAAGTAGCGCAGGAGATACGACCGCTGAATGGCAACAGGGTTGATGCCTTTGTGGCGCAACTTACGCAAGAATCCCCCGTCTCGGACATTGAGCGCACTGGTGATGCAGCGCAGGTTTTCGATACAGTTATCGGTTGTACAGCCGTTGATATGGTCAATCGTCATGCCTTCGGGGATCGTCCGACCGGCAGCCATCCAGACGGCGTGCGCGGCAAGGATGCCTTTTCCCTGTCCGAACGCATTTCTAAAATACAGATATTCCGCTTTGCCATGCGCATAAGGTTTACCATATTTTACTCCGGTCGCATTCTCCACAGCCTTTCGTCCGTCGGGAAAGACTTTTACGCCGTATGTGCAGCGTGTGGAGGAATAGAAGGAGATGCCGGTCTCGGAGCATGTGCCGACATAATGGACAAGCACGTTGTTGCAAAGGAAAGACGGCTCTGCGTCCGGCTTGCGGATGATTTCAAAACTGCGCATAACACTCAGGAATTTGTGCGCCGAAGACACAGGCGCAGATGAAACACAATGCTGCGATAATCGCAAGCACAATAACATGCTGGTAGCAAGTCCAGCCGAATGGTAAGTTCCGACGCGAGAGGTCGAGATAACCATAGAGGGCGATTGTGCCCACTACGATAAACAAGGCGATAAACACCGATGATAAAAAAGTATAAATCATAACACCGCCATTCGGAGGGATTGAGTCACCTCAACGTGAGGCGCTTGTTCCGAAAGGCGGTGCAAAGGTAGAGGTAAAAATGTGCTACTCGCGGCACATTTTGTGCTATAATTGTGCTATAAATGTGCTATTTGTGCTAAAAGTGTGCTACTCGCAAAAAAGCATAAAAAAAGCGGCCTGAAAAGGTCGCTTATTTCATCTATGTCTGTTTAGGTTTGCTCCCAAGGAGTGTTCGTCCACGAACCATCCGAACTCCTTGGTAAGTCTGTCACATAATTCCCTTAATGATCGTTCTTTGAAGAATTTTTTGAACTCCTCATCGAACCGGCAGCGCTCCTTGATGTATTTGCGTACTTCGGTATATTTGCCCTCAGCCGGAATAGGGAGAATGTCTTTAGGCGTAGCAGGTTCGGTTGAAACGGTTTGCTCATCGTCTGCCATGAACGAGCGGACGATACTTGTCAGATCCGTAGAGGTGGTATTGATAGTGAGGTTTTTGCTGTTGTCGTTGTAAGTACCGATGTGGTTAATGTAATGCTTTGCCATATACTTTAATAAAAAAGTACAGGTAAGTGGAGCAACTAACAGAGCGGCGAAACTCGGAACAATGCCCCACCAACCCATACAAGGGTAATGGGACATATCTCTTTTTGTTCCTTAAAATTTCGCCGTAGTTAGTAAAGGAAATATGCCTAAATGATAATTATGTCCTCTTGTTTAACGTCCCGAGAAAGACGGTGCAAAAGTACTGCTTTTTTTTGATATATGCAAATAAAAATCACTTATCGTCCTTTTTTACGGTAATATTTTGGCTATTATCGTTAAAAGTATCGACATGATCGATGTGGTAATGAATGACTGTTTGCGGTGTCTGCTTACGCGGCGTTTTATGTGTTTGCTTCGGTGCTTTTACCGGCAATACCGCTTCTTCCGCCACTTCGGGTTCGTCCTCAGGGAGCGTTGTCTCGTCCAGTAGGAAGCCATAGAGATACACTTTCGGCTCGATCTTTTTTGCAAGGACTTTGAGCGCTTCTTTTATGTTGCCCCACAGGCGCATGTAGGTCTCGTCTTGGCTTTCGGGATACATACGTCCTTTGTCGTCCGTCCCTTGGAAATAGCGGCGGATGTCATAGTAAGAAGCGTTGACGTTGATACTTTGTGCTCCGTATAATTCACCATCTTTATGGTGCATATAGTAGTACCAGAGTTCGCGCCCTGCATCCATGACCGCCTGCGCTTCCGGGGAGAATTGGATGGGCTCAGTAGGGATAAGGCTTTCTTCTGCGCCAAAGAGCGTTTCGGCTGCTTGGGGCTTGCATTTTCCGGCAATGAAATCCGACATAAAATGGGATTGGAAAGTGTCGGGGGCTTGCAGTTCTGCCTCGGTAAATGGAATCCAATGGTTGATGCCTTCCGTGGAAGTTATGCGGTTTTGCCCATGAAAGAGGGTAAAGGCAAGGCAGTCAAATTGAAACTCTTTGTCTTCCTTCCATGCCTTGCGCGGATAAAGGAATTGGTCGCGGTCATTGAGCCAAGTAGCTTCAATACAATGACGGACAGCGAGATATATACTCGCTTCTGTTAAATTTTTAGTAGTAATATAAGAACCGCGCGGGTGTGGCATTTGCTCTTTTTTATTAATTATATAATTAAGATTAATGGTTTGAAAATCAGCCCCTTTACAGGACATGAAAGCTATGTTCTGCTCGCCCTGTCTATTTCTTGTTGTTATTAACCAATCGTTTATGGATTTCTGTTTGGCATCTACGTGGAACTCTTTTTTTCCTTGCCATATGGCATCTTCATTGACTTTAATATATACATCTGCGCTTATAGATGTAAAAATTTCTTTTTGATTGGTATCCCAGATGTAGAACCCGATTGGGAACGAGCCTTTTACGTTATCAAAAGTACTTGCAGGGACAACAAATAAACTTCGAAGTTTAGGTTGAAAATATGAACGAAATTCTACGAAGTTAGGCGCTTGCAGAATTTTCAAAGTTGAAAATTCTGCAAGCGTAGCTCCTTGAATTTCAGCGTATATGCGTGTAAAGAATTGCACGAATAATTCCCGTCCCGCAATACCAATCTTTTCAAGATATTTTTCATACATTAATTGTTTGACAGCGACATCTTTCTTATTCGCTCCCCTTTTTGTTAATGTTCTATAACTTGCAGCCTCCGCATAAGGCGGGTTGATATAAATGACGAGTTTCTTGCGCTTCTCCTCATCGTTGATAATATCCTGCAAGCCTTGCGGCAACTGAGAAAAATCGTCATTGAGGAAGTCGAATTGGAATACATGCGAGTCTAACAGGTTAGAACCTTCACCCATACTCGCTATACGCTCGTGCATGATATGTACATCCGCGCTATCTATGGTAGAAGCCCAGATATTATATTTGTTAGTGAGGTTCGCGAGTAGATTTCCTGTACCGGCACAACAGTCCCAGATATAATACTCATCTTGCCAACTCTCGCCAAGTACGGCTGCAAGGTATTCTTGGCTTTTCTCTACCCAAATAGAGGGCGTAAAGTAACTGCCTTTGCGCTCGCGTATGTCTTGCGGCACAAGCAAGTCGTTGCGCTCTACTATCTTGTCCCAATACTCCTTTTTCGGCGGTCTTTGGTAACGTGCCCAAAAGGTCTTGTGGGCTTGCATGTTGTCCTTGAATGACACCTCACTAAAATTAAACAAGCCAACATTATTTGTACCGTTCACAAGGATATATTTGTTCTTGCGGAGCAGCACTTTGAGTTTGTCCAAAAGTGTAAAATTGTCGCGACCTGACATCAAGTCCGCGAGGTAGAAAGCCGAATCCAACAAGCCGTTTTTCTTGGCTTCGTTGAAATCAATCGCAATAGTCGGCATTACCTCTTTGCGCCATTGGTTATAAACGGCAACAAAATTGTTTTGGGTAATACGCATGCCTCGATTGGTATGCGGGTCAGCTTTGAAATTCTTGCTGATATAGGTCTTGAGTTCCTTGCGGTTTTCTGCAAAATCAAATCTATACGCCTCGTTGCCGTCCTCCAAAGACGATTGCTCCAAAGCATTGCGTACCATGGTTTTGAGTTGCTGAAACTCTTTGGTAGTATGGTCTGATGGTGGCACAGTCCAGTTAAAATCGGTCTGCGAGAATACCTCCATAATGGCGTTATACGGAATAAAAGCGATCTTCTCCGCGTCAAAAGCGCCGATGAATTTAGGCGGCATGTGTCTCTCGTTAATACGCCCTTTGCCGATGGTAAAGATCAGTTGTACCACCGAATCATATATGTTCTGCTTATTGCCTTTCTTGGCTTCCGCCCAAAGTAAGTATTCAGTTTCTTTAAATAACTCGTTTCCGTTCGGCTGGATAGCCACAGCAAAATCGATATTATCTATGATTTGGGTAGTGTCATAGTTTCCGAACCAATCCCTTGCAACCTTGTGCTTCAGTTCTTCCTCTCGGATGTTCAAATCGTATTTTGCCATGGTATTATTTTTTTACTTGGGGAATGGGGTGGCCCCAATTATTGTGAGCCGACAAACATTTGATATAAGTCATAGCATCCTCGCTGCCTTTCTCGGCTGCGCGAATGAGAAGAAGTTCGCCCTCGTCAGGCGAGACAGTAAAGGCTTCTTTCGGAAATTCGGGATCTACATATCGGAGGTGCGAGGCTATGCCGGTTATGAAAAGCGCGCGCGGGTCGTCGGTCGTAAAAGCCAAGTCCGCGTAGTGGTTGATACTGTCGATGTTATGAAAGATAGCGCGGTCGAGCACCACCGGCTTGGGTGATGATCCGCGACGGTAGCCTAAGAACACGACAAGACAGGCGAAAAAAAGAGCGACAAGTACACGAAGTACTCGCCGCCCTGTATGAGGAGGTATTAAACTACCGCTATTTACAACATTTTGCCCACTGGGGGGGGGTAAAATTAAACATTTGATTTACAATTCGTTTCATAAGGTATTATATTTGTATCGCAAATTCGGTTGCAAAGGTACAACATTTTTGGGAATTGTGCAAGAAAAATCGTCCTTCGGGGCGATTTTTCTTGTTTAGTGCGACCTTTGGTCGCGGTTAGCGCAAGCGGGGCTTGCTGTTGAGCGAGCCATGCAGGATTTCTGCGGGAGTCATGCAGGATTTCTGCGGGAGTCATGCAGGATTTCTGCGGGAGCCATGCAGGATTTCTGCGGGAGTCATGCAGGATTTCTGCGTAATCCTT
>DFKE01000001.1:196485-200719 GCA_002373505.1 Bacteroidales bacterium UBA3653 | reverse complement strand
TCCTTAGCCCTCGCCGTGGGCGAGTGCTACAAACCAAAAAATAAAAATGCGCTTGAGAGTAAATTCTCAGACGCATTTTAATTTTTGTTTTGTGATCCATGCAGGATTTCTGCGTAATCCTTAGCCCTCGCCGTGGGCGAGTTCTACAAGCTAAACAAAAAAAAGACGTCTGAGAGAAAACCCTGACGTCTTTCTGTGATCCATGCAGAATTTCTTCGTAATCCTTAGCCCTCGCCGTGGGCGAGTTCTACAAACCAAAAAATAAAAATGCGCTTGAGAGTAAATTCTCAGACGCATTTTATTTTTGTTTTGTGATCCATGCAGGATTCAAACCTGCAACCCCCACATCCGTAGTGTGGTACTCTATTCAGTTGAGCTAATGGACCTCGTCGAAAGCGACGATCAATGACTTCGTTACTGCGTAACTCGTGGAATTCTCTGCCACAAGGGCGCGATTAACTTCGTTGTTGTCGTGCTTTCTCCTCTTCAATTAAAGTGCTTAAAAAAAGCACTTTAATTGATTTGGTGAAAAGATAAGGCGGTGCGGACGAGACTCGAACTCGCGACCTACGGCGTGACAGGCCGGTATTCTAACCAACTGAACTACCGCACCTTCGCGTTCGGCAACAAGATCGCAATGGTCGATACCGCTATGCTTAATCGACAGGCGACTTGTGCCTCCGCTCTCCGATATCGAAAGTAAACTTTCTCATCGGGGTTTGGGTGAACGTTTATGTGTTAAGAACACTGCTTCTTTTCGGCACCAGGTGCCTCCTTTTCAAAAGCGGGTGCAAAAGTACTGCTTTTTTTTGACATGACCAAATTTTTTGGCATTTTTTTTCAAAAAAAGTGCATTTAGCCCTTCTTTTTGTACTCTTTCACTGCCCGATGCGCCGATTTTTGGGTCAAACGGCGCTGTTTGGTGCTCATCTCCGGGTTCTTGTATTTGTTGTGCCGGACATTCTTTCCGGTCAAGATTTCATACCACACACAGGCAGCCGTATAGCGTCCGTAGGTATAATTGAGATGGTATCCGTCGCGGCAGAACGTATCGCCTAATTTCGTCTCCCTGCCGTACTGTATCGCCGCGCCGCATGGTATAACCGGCAGTTTGATCAGGCGCGTACACGCCTGTATGCTGTCCCACATCTCGGCTTGGCTGTTATGGTAAGAAGGATAAGCCGGATGGGTCGCATCCTGACTGTATGCCCATGTCTGCATCCAGTATATCTTCGCCTGAGGCTGGTAGGCGCGGACTGTATCCACCAGCATGTCCAGCCATGGTTCGTACGTGTTTCTCAGACCGCTGAAATGACTCGCCTGTTGAAGCGATATCACGTCATACGTCCCGTCACGGAGCGCTTCACGCAGAGAGACCGTGTCCTTGACAATCCTCGTCTGGAGATGAGGGATACCGGACTCACGCCCTTTTGCCACACGGCGATGGTTGGTACATACACGGTGGGAATAAACCGCCGAGTCGGCCTCCAGAAAAGCCGCATGCTGCTCCAGCGAACAGCCGCCGTAATACAGATTATGCACCTCTACCTGCACGCCCTTGGCGTCACACAGCGGCACCAACTCCTGTTCCACTGCGTCCCAGGAGAAACTATTGCCAATACATAACACTCTGATGAGTAAAATTAACAATTCACAATTCACAATTCACAATTCACAATTTACAATTTACAATTTTCTTAGTGTGCTTCGAGCCAGTTCTTTCCTACGCCGCATTCGGCAATCAACGGGATGGACAGATGGACTGCGTTCTGCATCTCGGAGACCACTATCTCGCGCACGCGGTCCACCTCCTGCTCCGGCACGTTGAAATTGAGTTCGTCATGCACCTGCATGATCATCTGCGCCTGCAGACCTTCTTCCTTCAGCCGCCGGTGGATAGAGACCATTGCCATCTTGATGATGTCGGCAGCAGTACCCTGTATAGGCGCATTGACCGCATTCCGTTCCGCGAAAGAACGGACGGTTGCGTTATGGGAATGTATGTCCGGCAGGTAGCGTTTGCGTCCGAAAAGGGTCTCGGCATAGCCGCGAGCACGCGCCAGTTCTTTCTGGCTCTCTATATAACTGATCACGCGCGGGAAAGCGGCGAAATAGTCGTCTATCAACTGCTTCGCCTCCGCCCGGCTGCAATCCAGCTGCTGCGCCAGACCGAAAGCCGAGATACCGTAAATAATACCGAAATTGGCGGTCTTGGCTTTCCGGCGCTGGTCCTTGGAGACCTGCCCGATGGGCAGACCGTAAATCTTCGCAGCCGTAGCGGCATGGATGTCCTGCCCTGTCCGGAAAGCCGCTAACATATGCTCGTCCTGGCTGAAATGCGCCATGAGACGCAGCTCTATCTGGCTATAGTCGGCGCTCAGGAACAGACAGCCCTCGTCGGGAATGACCGCTTCGCGGATGAACCGTCCGCGCTCCGACCGGATAGGAAGGTTCTGCAGGTTCGGATTGCTGCTGCTCAAACGACCCGTTGCCGTCACTGTCTGGTTATAGGTCGTGTGGATCTTGCCGTCCTTCGGGTCAATATAGCCCGGAAGCGCAGCGATATAGGTAGAGATCAGTTTCTTCAGCTCGCGCTGCTCCAGAATCAGAGACACGATCTCATGTTTCTCCTTCAGTCCTGCCAGCACTTCTTCCGAAGTGGAATACTGTCCTGTCTTGGATTTCTTCGCCTTGGGGTCCAGTTTGAGTTTGTCGAACAGCAACTCCCCCACTTGTCTGGGGCTGTTGATATTGAATGTCTCGCCTGCCAGGTCGTAAATCCGTTGCTCCAGACCGTTCAGTTCTTCTGTCAGGGTTGTCTCCGCCTGCTTCAGCTGCGCGACGTCAATCCGCACTCCGGCGGCCTCCATCTCACGCAGTACAGGCACCAGCGGAAGCTCCACTTCATTATATAGATTCCATAGATCCGCATCCGCCTTCAACGCCTCCCAGTCCGGCTCTTTATTCGGGTTGAATGCCACCTCGGGGTTGAGCAGGTACTGACACAGACGGGCTTCGATGGTGTCGGTTACGGGTGACGGGTTACCGGTGACGGGGGACGGGGTGTCGGTTACGGGTGACGGGTGACGGGTTACGGGAGAGTCCTCTACCGCAAAGAGATCCAACTGGTTCGGGTCGGCGGGTTTGGGAGCCTTGGCGGGCTTAGCGGGGGAAATAGGGGAACTAGTAGGACTAGTAGAACTAGAGGAACTAGAAGAACTAGTAGGACTAGTAGAAGTAGAAGAGCCGGAGGTGCCGAGTTTGCGTAAGAGGGAGTTGAACTCCAGTTCGCGATAGAGCGACGCCAGTGCTTCTGTATCCGGCTCTTTCTTCGCCAGAAGCGCTTCATCCAGCGCAATGGGTACATCCGTGCGGATGGTAGCCAGAAAACGGGAGAACTTGATCTCTTCCGTCTGGCTCTCCACTTTGGTGCGGAGGGCGCCTTTGATCTGGTCTGTATGCGCCAGCATGTTGTCGATAGACCCGAACTGCTGCAGCAAAGCCACAGCCGTCTTCTCTCCTACCCCCTTGCACCCGGGTATATTGTCGCTTGCGTCTCCCATCAGCCCCAGCAGATCGATCACTTGGTCTTGGTGCTGCAGTCCGTATTTGTCGCATACCTCCTTGGGACCCATCAACTCAAAACCGCCGGTATGCCGCGGACGGTACATGAACACGTGGTCGGTCACCAGCTGGCCGTAGTCCTTGTCCGGAGTAGCCATATAGACCTCAAAACCTGCCTCCTCGCCTCTCTTGGACAGCGTGCCGATCACGTCGTCCGCCTCGAAACCGGGTACCTCAAGAACCGGTATGTTCATCGCCTCCAGAAGCTGCTTGATCACCGGCACCGCTTTCCTGATATCCTCCGGAGTCTCCGGACGCTGCGCCTTGTATTGCTCGTAGGCTTCGTGACGGAAAGTGCCACCGGCAGGGTCAAAAGCCACTCCCACATGGGTGGGATTGATCTTCTTCAACAGATCCTCCAAGGTAACGGCAAAACCGAAGATAGCAGAGGTGTTCTCCCCTTTGCTATTCATACGCGGGGCGCGGATAAACGCATAATATGCCCGGAAAATCATGGCATATGCATCAACCAATAGTAATTTTCTCATTTGCTCATTTACCATCAAGTCATTTACAATTTGGTCATTTACAATTTAATCATTTACTATGATTCTTTCACCTTTCACCTTTCACCTTTCAACTTTCAACTTTCACCTTTCACCTTTCACCT
>DFKE01000001.1:0-196284 GCA_002373505.1 Bacteroidales bacterium UBA3653 | reverse complement strand
CCTTTCACCTTTCACCTTTCAACTAGTCATTTACCATTCAATGGGTTTTTCGCCATGTTTGGTCAGATAGTTATTAGCCGCGGAGAAATGTCCGCAGCCGTCAAAGCCTCTATATACCGACAGCGGAGAGGGGTGGGATGTCTGGAGCACCAGATGTTTGCGGCGGTCGATGAACTGCCCTTTGCGCTGCGCATAGGATCCCCAGAGCATGAACACCAGGTGTTCCCGGCCTTTATTCAGCGCGTCAATAGCTGCATCCGTCAGTTCCTCCCACCCTTTGCCCTGATGGCTTCCGGCTTTATGTGCCTCGACAGTCAGGGTTGCGTTAAGCAGCAACACGCCCTGCTCCGCCCAGCGGTGCAGATCGCCGCTCGCCGGAATAGGTGTGCCCAGATCACGGTGGATCTCCTTGTATATATTCATCAGCGAAGGAGGGATCTGTACGCCCTCCGGTACCGAGAAACTCAGTCCCATAGCCTGTCCCGGCTCGTGATAAGGGTCCTGACCGATGATCACCACCCGTACGCGGTCAAAAGGACAGGAATCGAATGCATTAAAAATAAGACCTGCCGGTGGGAAACACCGACGGGTCTGGTATTGCTGGCGCACGTAAGAAGTCAGGAGTTCGAAATAAGGCTTGTCAAACTCCGGTTGCAACACCCGTTGCCACGACTCCTCTATACGCACTTTCATAAACGAATCTTCGTTCTAATCCACTATCAACATAGCATCGCCGTAGTCGCCGAAACGGTATTCTTCCTGCACCGCCACTTCATACGCATGCATCAGGTTTTCGTATCCGGCAAAAGCAGCCACCATGATCTGCTGGCTGGAACACGGCAAATAGAAGTTAACAAAGAAACTGTTCGCCGTAGTAAAAGTATATGGCGGGAAGATAAATTTGTTCGTCCAGCCGTCATAGGCCTTCAGCAGTCCGTTAGCCCCTGCCACATGCTCCATAGCACGCATGATCTCCGTACCTACAGCACATATACGATGCTGCTCCTCATGCGCCTTGTTGACCGCATTAACCATCGCCTCCGGTAAGATGATCTGCTCCGACTCCATCTTGTTCTTCGTCAGATCCTCCACGTCTATATCTTTGAAGATGCCCAGCGAGACATGGCTGGTCATAAAGGTGGACTCGATACCGCGGATCTCCATGCGTTTTAACAGCTGCTTGGAGAAATGCAAACCGGATGCCGGTGCTGCAACGGCACCCACTTTGTCTGCAAAGATCGTCTGATAGCGTTCTGTGTCCATCTCGCGCACCGGCTGGTCACGGAAAACCTCCTGGTATTTCTCATACACCTCGGGATCCATAGGCCTACGGATATACTTGGGCAACGGAGCGCTGCCTAAAGCATACAGACGGGGCACAAACTCCTCATTGTCATAGTCCGTCAGGAAACGGAACGTACGGCCACGGCTGGTCGTATTGTCGATTACTTCTGCTACAATAGCCGGATCATCCTCAAACGTCAGTTTGTTTCCTATACGGATCTTACGCGCCGGCTCTACCAGCACATCCCAATACCGCATCCTGTGGTTTAACTCACGAAGCAGGAACACCTCGATAAGTGCGTTTGTTTTCTCCTTGTGTCCCCATAAACGTGCCGGAAACACTTTGGTGTCGTTGAACACAAACAGATCACCCTCATCGAAAAACTCCACTAATTCAGGCAGACTCTTGTGCTCGATCTCCCCTGATTTACGGTGGAGCACCATCAGGCGCGCTTCGTCGCGGTATGCCGCCGGATATTGTGCAATCAGTTCTTCTGGCAGTTTGAACTTAAACTGACAGAGTCTCATATCATTGGATTTATACATATCTTATTTTTCTTATTTCACTGCGTTCAAACGATTTTTTCTTCGTTTAGTTGTGCCAAAAATTGTTCTATGGTCATACAGTCTTCTACCCGGGTGTCCCCTACTCTCGTCCGCCGTAAGGCAGTCAGATAGGCTCCCGATTGCAGTTTCTCGCCTATGTCTCGTGCCAGGGCGCGGATATACGTCCCTTTGGAGCATACCACCCGGATGGTCAACTGCATTTTCTCCTCGTCAAACGCCAGCACTTCTATCTCGTCGATCAGAAGCAGTTTGGGTTTGAGCTCTACCTGCTCTCCTTTGCGCGCCAGTTCATAGGCCCGTTTCCCGTTGATCTGTACCGCGGAGAACATAGGCGGCACTTGCCATTGTTCACCTATAAAGAGCGGTATGGTCCGGTCAATCAGTTCTCTGGTGATATGAGCGGTCGGATACGTTGCATCTACCTCTTTCTCCATATCGTAGGAGGGTGTGGTGGCGCCTAACTGCAGCGTTGCAATATATTCTTTCACATCATATTGCAGGCTCTCGATCATTTTGGTCTTCTTGCCGGTGCAGACGATCACGACACCTGTTGCCAGAGGATCCAGAGTACCGGAATGTCCCACCTTCAGTTTCTTCTTCCCTAACTTGCGGCAAAGGTTATACCGCACCTTTGCTACCAGATCAAAAGAGGTCCAGCGTAACGGTTTGTCAAACGCCAGTATTTCTCCTGCCTCAAAATCCCACATATCAGCAGACCGTAGAGATAATAGCTACCGTTCCCACAACAGCGCAGTAGAGAGCGAACCAAATCAGACGCTGGCGGCGGACGATCTCTATCATAAACCGGCAAGCGAAACACCCGGTGACAAACGCAGCCGCAAAACCGACTATGGCGGGCACTAAGCCCAGATCACCGGTCAGCTCTCCCTGCAGCAGTTTGAGCATATCCAGAAAAGCTTCGCCTAAAATAGGGATGAGGACCATCAGAAAAGAGAACTGAGCTATGCTCTCTTTCTTAACGCCGCAGAGCAGGCCGGTCGCGATAGTCGACCCCGAACGGCTCAAACCGGGCAAGACGGCACATGCCTGGGCTATACCGATGATGATGGCATCTTTGTATGTCACCTCATGTCCTTCGCCCTGACGCTTCTTCTGGAGCCACTCGCTTAAAGCCAACAGCAACGCTGTGACCAAGAGACATACGCCTACTAACAAAAGACCGTTGCCGAAAAAAGCCTCCACCTGTTCTTTGAAAAACATACCTACTATGAATACCGGAATCATAGACACCAGTATTTTTGCCACATAGTCCTTCTCGCTATTCCACCGGAGTGTGGTAAACGTGCCTTTGAACAACTGCGCCACCTCGCGCCACAGAATGGCCAGAGTTGATAGTACTGTGGCTGTATGGACGATGATTGCGAACGTCAGATTCTCTTCGCCTGACGTACCCAGCAACGCCTGGCCTATCTCCAAATGACCGGAAGAAGAGACCGGCAGAAATTCTGTCAGTCCCTGTACTATCCCTAATATCAGTGCCTCAAGCCAATTCATTTCTTTTTAGGGCGGAAAAGGATAGCAAAAAGCATGAAGACAAAGCCGAACAATGAGATCATTGGTCCCACAGTGATTCGGCGGAAAGAGAAAATATCTGGGTTATACACCTCACCGGAAGGCTCGCCCACCATGAGGGCGAAACCGATAACTATAATCACAAAAGATACAGCTATCAGAATGAGGTTGAGTTTCGGTAATGTTTTCATATCTCGTATAATGAATTATTGTCCATGCGGATATAGCGTCCTGTGGCTATTAACGAAGCGAAAAGTGTGATAAGCAAACCGGAACACAGCACGATAGCGGATACAAAAGCGATATTCTGCCATGTCAGGGCGAACAGCATCAGCCCCATTCTGAATTCCACATAATACACCACTCCGCTCAGTATCGCCAAAGCGACCAGGCCGGCAATAAAGCCCATTAGCATATTCCTCATCACAAACGGACGACGGGTAACCCAGGAAGTAGCTCCGACAAGAGTCATTGTGTTGATTAAAAAACGCTGGGAATAAATCTGCAACCGTATGGTATTGACTATCAGCACCATGGATACCAGCAATAACGCCAGCGCCACCACTAATAAAATCAGCGAGAACTCATGTACGTTACTGCTCATCAGATCCGCTAAATCTCGCGGATAGATCACCTCTGACACATAAGGTAGAGCTTCCAGTTCCTGCGCCATCAGGGCCAGACTGTCAGGATTGCTATAGGCATCCGTCGGATGTATCTCGTAGCTGGCAGAAAGAGGATTAAAACCAAGGAAAGCAGAGGGATCCTCGCCTAAAGAACGGATATGCTCGTCCAAGGCATCCGACGCAGAGACGTACTTGTAACTGCTGCAATGATTGCCGGCATTCAACTTCGCCTCCAATTGCGCACATTGCGCGCTGTCCGCTTCATTAGTCAACACCGCCGTCATGGTGATATTCTCACGCATGCGCGTAATAAGAGAATCGGCGGAGAGCAGTAAGATGCCCTCCAACCCGATTAGACACAGCACCAGCGATACGCTGATAGCCGACGTCACATAGGAATTACGAAACCGATGCTTGCGCATTAATACTCCCAAAGATCTTGTTCAAAGTTCAGCAATTCCGTTGCTATACGCTCTTGTTCTTTCTTAACTTGCTCTTCTGTTACGGCATAGTCCGGGATCCAGCGGTTGTACATGTTTCCTTCACCTACAATATAAGAAGTGAACATACGTTTCTGGAAGAACTCGTCATATGTCACGCGCTTCACCTCGTTGCGGTTAGGAATAGCATACTGCAAAGCCATATACGGACGCAGTTTGTCAAAAGGAATCCAGAACATGATAGACTCACGCAGAGAAGCCATGACATTCGATGAATCACGGGTCGTTATCAGGTCTGACTGCAACGGTGCTATTGCCATGATCTTGGTATGCAGACGGGACGTATGCTTGTCGAAGAACACAACCTCCTGTATCAGGTATTTCAGCTGGTTCCTAACAATCGGCTCAAAACGATAGAAATGTCCGGACAACTCATCTGCGATACTGTCGTAGTGGATCAACATAGCATCCGAAGACTCGATGTCAAAGTGCGTCGGATCATCCGAATAGTCTGCCGTCGGATCATCTGCCATAAACATCATCGGAATCATTTCCTTAGCCAAGGGAGCCTGCTTGAAATCCGGTTTGATCGTCTCCATGTTCTTCTCGTAAATAGGAAGACCGTCCACCACTGCATCTGCTATTACCTTGAAGAGGTTGCGGTAGTCGGAATCATCCGATTTAGTAGGGAAATAGAGTTGGTAGTTCTGCTTGTAACGCATATCTATGATACGGTATACATAACGAGCCCAAATGACATCGTCAATACGGTGATCTACCATCACAATAGTGTCATGTGCTTGTGAGAACTCCTCCGTCTGGATTCGCGCACTTCCCATCTCGTCAAAGAACGAGATCACTTTATGCTGCGCTTGCGCCGTCAGTACGCCAAGCATTAAGCAAGCAATAATACTAATTTTCTTTATCATATTGTTAAGCTATTAGTTCAGAGTTAGAGGAATTGGGGACAAGCGGATCTCTTTGCCGTCCGGACCTTTTGCACGGATATCCGTAATAATTACAGAGTTGCCCGGTTTGAGTTTGCCAAGACGGTCCAACTGCTCACGGGTGAACTTATTACCCCTTGACTCCAAGTACACACCATTGATATTAGCGCGGAATCCGGAGATCTGGAACGGCAGATCAAGCAGACCGTCAGGTCCGTAAGAAGCAATCACGGAAGCACCCGGGTTCAGCAACGCGCTACGAGGAATGGCTTTCTCACCATTGTACTCGTTTTCACCGGATCTGAAGTATGCACCCGGCTTCGGCAGGGCTTTCACGCGGTACTCCCTGCTTCCCATCGGTTGCATCCGGCCGTCCAGTTCTGCAGAGACAGAGATGGAGACACTCTTGGCACCATCACCCGGTTTGATAATCCATAAACCGCCTTGCTGGCGTACCGCTGCACCGCTTACACTGACTTTCACTTTGTCATTGGCTACTCCAGGTACGGAAATAGAGAACTTGTTGTCATACCCGCGGTACATAATGTTCAAGTCCGTATTGGAGATTGTAACAGCCGGCTCGCCTACGCTATATTCACTGGAGAAAGGAAGGTTTTCCATCTCTCCTGTTGCCGGGTTCTGGTATGCAATCCAGCCGGAATATTTCTTGAGTCCCAGACCGGAAGCGGTTACTTCATAGAGACCTTGATCATTGATACGCTGTCCTTCGATATAATACTCGGGACGCTGCGTCGAGTCAACAGCCGCCAGAATAATTTGAGCCGAATAACGACCGCCACGAATCACGTAGTTCGAGTTCGGGATCACGTACGCGTTCAGTTTGTTTACACGCAGGTCGCCCGCATCCGTACGGTCCATCAGGTACTGAATCAACTGGCTCTCTGTCGAACGGACATCATTCTGCATCTTGGTCAGAATCGTAATAGAGGCTCCTACAGGCATACCCTCGAAGATCGCCACCTCCCAGTCGCATGAGTCCTTCTCGTGTGCATTCCATCCGCGCTCTGTAGCCAGATTCTGCATGATAGAATTACGCAACTCCGCATCTTGATCTGCCAAACCGGCAGCATAGTCGCGATAATAAGCCACTATTTCTTTCAGTTCTGCACCATGCTTCTCGTTGATGGCGTACTGCGCCGTTACATCCAAGTTGGAGTTTCCTTCTATACGACGTGTCGGATCACCTTTTCCATCCTCACCTCTACGCTCGTTAACGGCCTTCTGACCATCCGCCAATATAGCTATATGCTCCTTAAAATCTTGGATATAGTTGTAGAGAGAGTCCGCACGTCTCTGCACCTCCACAGCTTTATCAAACCACTCTTGCGTTTTCTCAGGGTTGTCTGCATTTGCAGCCTGGAAATCGTTATAGAGCTGCGCGTTACGCTTGTTCGATGCTTCGATAGAGGAGTGCAGGCTATCATCCACCAATGTGAAACCATTGAGGATATCCGTACTTACGTTCAACGCCAACATGGCGGTGAGCACCAAGTACATCATACCTATCATTTTTTGTCTCGGGGTTTCCGGACAGTTTTTTGCTCCACTCATTGCTGAAGTGTTTTATCGGTTGTATTTCAATTACTACTTAATTAAATTAATTTATGCCAATGCATTGAGCATGTTGCCATAGATATCGTTGAGACTTGCCACTTGCTTCTGAAGTTGCTTTGCTCCCGCTGCGAACGCAGTCTGTGCCTCTGCGGCCTCTTTAGCAGCTGTTGCGGCCGCTTTCTGAGCTTCAGTCTGGGCATTTACTGCTTGCAATTGCAACTCATAAACGGTATTCAGGGTAGCGATGCTCTTGCCTACCTGCTCAACACCGGCTTTGTAAGCCTTGGTCTCTTCTGCGATATTCTGCATGTCACCGCTTACTTGGGCGTATGTTTGTGCCAAGGTGCTGGTTGCAGAAGTGAACGAATCCGTTGCCACGCCGGCTGCTGCCAGTTTGGATACATACGTATCTGCGGCGGCGGTCATCTTGGTCGAATATGCTTCTGTTGCAGCTTCAGCAGCAGCGAGTTTTTCACCAAGTTTGACACTGGTCTGTGCTACTTTGCCCAATTCGGACAACTGAGATGCGGTCTTTGCCAAATCTGCAATACCCTCCTTCAACGACTTATAATCTTCGTCCTTCAAGCCCGGAGCTTTTGCGGAAACTGCCGGTTCACCCGCGGCTGCCACACCCAAATTCAGATTCGCTGCTTGCTGGCCTTCTGCCACACCGGCACCTAACAGAGTAGGACGCGGTTGTTTCGATTTCTCTTCCAGTAATTCAGGCTTTGTTCCGTACTCCAGCAATTGTGGAAATACATTCTCCCAGTGGAACTCGGGATGCGGATGCTCAAGGGTTCCGATGAGGAACAAGAATGCCTCGGTAAACATACCAATCATCAGCACTTGACTTGCACCCGGCCAGTGCAGAATTTTAAACAATGCACCTACAATAACCACGGATGCACCCGCGGAATAAACGATGTTAACAACGTTCTTTCCCTGGTACGATCCGTACCAATGCATGAACTTTGCGCCAAAACCTTGCTTTTCTGTAGCCATAATTATAATATTTTAATTTTTATATACCTTAATAATTAATCGCCTATATACGCGCGAACGCAGCGGAAACCGATGTACGGACGGCTCTCGTATTGATACTCATATGTACGTACGCCGCACTGCATGAAGTAACTGATATCCTTCCAGCTGCCTCCCTTTACCACTTTGCGTTTCAAAATATCCGGATCTTCCTTACGGGCCATGTAGCTGAAATCAGGATTCAGATCGTGGATATGGGTGTTAGCTGCGGACTGGTAGGCCGAGTTGGTCCACTCGGATACGTTTCCTGCCATGTCGAACAGTCCGAAATCATTCGGACGGTACTGAGCAACCTTCATAGTGGTAGTACCGGTATCATCGTTGTATGCGCCACGGTAAGGCTTGAAGTTAGCAAAGAAACAACCTTTTCCGTCACGGGCATAATTGCTTCCCCACGGATACATTGCCATTTTACGACCTCCGCGGGCTGCATACTCCCATTGAGCCTCCGTCGGGAGACGGTAGTCGTTTGCGCCGAGTGTCGAGTGCATGTTAAATAATTTCGTACGCCAGTTGCAGAACGCATGAGCCTGCTCCCATGTCACACCTACTACAGGATACTCTGCGTACCCCGGATGCTTGAAATACATGTGCAGCAGCGGGTCATTGTACGAGAACTGGAAATCACGAGCCCATACCAATGTATCCGGATAGATACAGATGATCTTCTCCGTCAACAAGTCTTTCGGCTCACGCAAAGGACGATAAATCGTCGAGTCCTTGATCTCGTTGTTCTCGTTCACCCAGAACGTATCTACACGTGCCGTTGCTCCGGGAGGATAAGTACTCGTAGCCACATCGAATTTATTACGTTGCGGCAGCGCTTCGTCCATATTTACCCAGCTATAACGGTAGTGCAGGTTATTGGTATTGATGCGGCCATCCGAGTAAAACATCGATGACAAAGCATCTACTACATCTTCCTCTTTGCTCTTCCAAGGCACTTTCTTGCTCCAGTTAATGTGGAAATTCTCCTCGTCGAAGTCTTCATCCTTCGGCTGAATGGCATAATCCGTCATTCCTGCGGCAATCAGGTTGGTCAACGCAATCGAGTCACGCACCCAATTTACAAACTGATGATACTCGTTGTTGGTAATCTCGGTCTCGTCCATCCAGAACGCATCCACTGTTACCATCACAACATTATCCGGCTGCTCAAAAACAGCGGACTGTGTGTTTGCTCCCATCATGAAGGAACCCTTCTTAATGAACAGCATGCCATAAGGATTCGCCTCCTTAAAAGTGGTTGACTTGTACGCGCCGACGAGTTCTCCCGCAGGCTTGTTACAACCCGCCATTACCATCGCTACCAACGCGATCAATGGCATAATCTTAGTTACTTTCATACTTACAAGTATCGTATTGATTTATATTTATTCGTTCTCTTGGGCTTCAGGATGTCGAATCCGTACGCCAGATATATCTCATGACTTCCGTAACTCTCCAACAGCAGTTCGTTTGTCGGCAGTTCGCAACTGTAACCTAACTGCAGGCCGGAGATAATATCTACTCCTAATAATATGTTAACACTTCCGGCGATCCGGTAGCCAAGTCCCCACCGGTAGCGGTCTTTGTAGTCGCACATCAGCGTCAGGTTCACGTCCCAGCTGACAAAATCGCTCATCACCATAGCACTCGGCGTCAACACCCACTCCCGGTAATTCTTAAGCCGGAAATGATATCCGCCTGCCACATACATCGTTCCCACCAGCGTCACTTTCTGCTCTACTCCGCTCGTTCCGTCGCTCCAGTCTATTTTAGGACGGGTCACATGACTGTAACTTGCGCCGACCCACCATACCGGAGTGCAGTAATACAACCCTAATCCCATGTCAAATTTCATGCCCGACTTGCTTCCCGTTGGTATCGCTTCATCGTTCGCCTCATGGTAGTCATCCCCCATCTTACTCAAATTAACCGAGTCTCCCTTGAATCCCACATTCACAAAACCCAGATCCACTCCTATACTCAAATATCCTTTCCCTAATTTCTGCCGGTATGCATACTGGGCATATAGCGATTGTGTGGTAAAAAGGCCGTATCGGTCATTCAGAAACCGCACTCCTGCACCGTGACTCGTCTTGCCTATCACAAAGGGAGAACTGAAGCTGAACCAAGTACTCATCGGGGCATTGGAAATATCCACATACTGCATGCGGTGGGCTCCTGCCACTTTCATCAAGTCTCCTTCTCCTGCCGCCGCAGGGTTATAGGCTGTCGGCAAATACATATACTGCCCTATCTGCGGGTCAAACTGCGCACTCGCAGTCATAACGGCCATCAGCCCCAACAGAATTGCAATATATCGTTTCAATTTTCAATTTCAATTTTCAATTTTTAATCCGATCAGTACTCCTCTTCGTTGTACATGTAATCGTCGTCATTCGTCGGAAAATCCGGCCAAATATCAAGGATGCTTTCGTACTGCTCCTCATCGTCTCCCTCTAATTCCTGAAGGTTTTCAATAACTTCTGCCGGAGCTCCGACACGGTTGGCATAGTCCAGTAGTTCATCCTTCGTCGCCGGCCATGGCGCATCATCCAATTTCGCTGCTAATTCAAGTGTCCAATACATACCTCTAATTGCGTTTTTTCTTATTTATCGCCCGCTATACACGGGCACATTTTTTTCAAAAAACGTGCAAAAGTACAAAAAAACTGCGATACATGCAAATATTTTATGCAAATATTTACAATTTTCGGCATTTTTTACACATTATGATACAAATCCGTCAATTTTTACACAGAAATATCCTTTTTCCATTCCTTTTCCGGCTCGTTTTGCAAGAACGTCATATACCGCGCTAAAACAAAAAAGAAGTCACTTAGCCGATTGATGAATCTCAGACTCGTTTCATGGGCTTGCGCATCGATCATACGGCGTTCTGCACGACGGCAGACAGTACGGCATACATGGCATCTGCATACGGTCTCGCTTCCCGTCGGTAGCAAGAATCCCTTTTGCTTCGGCACCATATTTTGCATCGTATCAATCCAGACCTCCAGTTGCTTGATATCAGCATCCGCTATCCATTCCCCGGGAGCGGCACTTAGTTCTGCTCCCATGTTGAATAGTTTGTTCTGTATCCATAGCAACTGACCGGACACTTGCTGCATCGCGGGTTCTGAGGAGGACTCTGTCATACTGGCCAAAAGCCCTATCCAGCTATTCAGTTCGTCAACGGTCCCGTACGCTTCCACGCGTACATCCGTCTTGGACACGCGAGTACCGTTCGCCAGAGAGGTCTCGCCTTTGTCTCCTGTTTTGGTATAAATTGCCATATCTCTGATATAATTTACTTACGGGTCGTTTAGCACTCATTCAGCACTCATAATCGGATCCGATAATGACGCTTGAGGTAGCACGGACTGACAAATAGTATTCCGACATGATACAGGTCCATCGTGGTTGTTACTCTTTCATCCTGTTTCAGCTCCTGCCATGCGTTTTCCATTTCCTCCGAATAATGGATATCGTCGATGACAACCATCCCTCTCTCCGTTAACCGTGGCAGCAAATAGTCCACGTATCTCATCGTAGCCTCGTAGGTATGGTTCGCATCCACATAGACGATATCCAGCTTCGCGCGCGCGCATTTAAATAAGGTATCGTCTATATTGCCTTGTTTCCATTCTATGTTCTCCAGTTTCAACGCACGCCATATGCCTTGTGCTACGGTCAAAACCGCTTCGCTTCCTTCTAATGTCATGACCTTGTTTCTGCTGTCCACGCTTGCCAGATAAGCGGTTGTAACACCTAACGAAGTGCCTAACTCCAGTATTTCCAGCGGTCTTTTCTCTTGCTCGTTCATAAAATGCACCAGCCGGAACAGGAGCTGTCCTACTCGCGGACTTTCCAACTGTCCTCTGGCGATATCGCACACACGGCGTTGTACGTGCGTACCATCCTTGCTGCCGCGCGAACCGTAATCCACAACATCCAGCACATCAGGACAGGCCTCCAACAGAGCTCTTTTACGCTCTATTTCTGCAAAACAATAGAATGCGTTCCTGTCGCGGAGTACGAAATGCACCAGATGGAACAGGTACGGCGAATGAATGCCTTCACCGGTCGTATTCCACGCACTCAAATAGTGCTTCAGATACGTCAAAACCCTATGGATTTTACTACTTTTCGCCATTTATCGCGCAAAATTACTATTTTTTTTGCATATTTCCAAAACTTTTTGTAATTTTGTCGCATGATTTTGAATTATATTTGGATTTCGCTTATTCTGCTTGCGGTCTTGATGGGACTTGTGCAAGCAATCTGCTACGGGAACGTAGATATTTTTTCTACTATTCTCAATTCGACGTTTGACAGTGCCAAAACGGGTTTTGAACTCTCAATCGGTCTGACCGGAGTGCTTTCGTTATGGATGGGAATAATGAAGATCGGAGAACAAGCCGGAGCGGTAAACACGCTGGGAAAAGCCATCAATCCGTTCTTCAGCCGTATTTTCCCGGAGATACCTAAGGGTCATCCCGTTTTCGGCTCCATGCTCATGAATATAGCAGCTAACATGCTCGGTCTGGATAATGCAGCTACGCCTATGGGGCTCAAAGCGATGGGTGAACTGCAGGAACTGAATACCGACAAAACGAAGGCTTCCAATGCCATGATCATGTTTGTGGTACTGGGTGCCAGCGGCTTGACGCTTATTCCTACAACCATCATGGCTTACCGTGCGCAACTCGGAGCAGCCAACCCTGCGGATGTATTTCTGCCTATTCTCATCGCAACGTATATGGCTACGCTTGTAGGACTGATTTCTGTCTGTATCGCGCAAAAGATACGGCTGAAAGATCCGGTTGTACTGGGTACACTCATTGGACTCACTGCGCTTGTAGGACTGCTTGTATGGGGCGCATCGGTGCTGGAGCCGCAAACCCTTTCGGTCGTTTCCGCAGCCGTTGCAGCGATACTGCTTCTGAGCGTTATCTGCTGGTTCATCATCCAAGCCATGACTAAGAAAATCAACGTCTATGATGCTTTTATCGACGGTGCTAAAGGCGGATTCCAGACCGCTATTGGAATTATTCCTTTCCTGATCGCCATTTTAGTGGCGGTAGGTATGTTCCGCGCATCCGGTGCTATGGATCTGCTAGAGCAGGGAATAGCATGGTGTTTCGCTGCATGCGGTATCAATCCGGATCTGGCAGGAGCTGTTCCGACCGCCCTTATGAAACCGCTCTCCGGCGGTGGTGCAAGAGGTCTGATGCTTGAAGCGATGACCACGCACGGAGCAGACAGCCTCGTCGGAAGACTTTGCTGTATTCTCCAAGGCACAACGGACACCACTTTCTATGTGCTGGCGGTCTATTTCGGGAGTGTGAATATCAAGGACACACGCCATGCCGTGGCTTGCTGCCTGCTGGCGGATTTGGCTGGCGTAATAACAGCTTTTGCGATTGCACCTGTCTTTTTTGGATAAAAAAGATACAACGCAATAGTATTATATACTATGTATATAATACCGAACGAATGAAAGAACTGCAATTAGTGCGTGATAAGTGCGTGATAAGTGGGAGATAAGTGGGAGATAAGTGCGATATAATAGGGATAAGTAACTGGTAGATTATTGACAGGTAACCGGTTGATTATTGACAGGTAACCGGTAGATTATTGGTAGATTATTGGCCGATTATTGGTCAATCTAAACATAGTATGATCACATTTAATACAGATAGCATAGAAATGCCTGCGCTGGATGAGCGCAAAGTAAGCCGCTGGATACGGTCGGTGGCGGCTGATTATGGTTTTGCCGTAGGCAATATCAACTATATCTTCTGCTCCGACGAGCGCGAGCTGGAGGTGAACCGCCGGTTTCTGGGACATGACTACTACACCGATGTCATTACCTTTGACTACTCCACTCCCTCCACGCTGAACGGCGATATTTTCATTTCGCTGGACACCGTCCGCTCCAATGCGGAATTGGTCGGTACGTCCTTTGACAACGAGCTGCTCCGCATTCTCATTCACGGCGTCCTGCATCTCACCGGTCAAGGCGACAAGACACCAGAAACCAAAGCCCAAATGACCGAAAAAGAAGAGAAAGCACTGGCTAAATGGGCGTGAGCACTATATCCCTAAACCGTCCCGGAAGGATTTTCCCAAGTATTTTTCCAAACCGGATATTTGCATATTCCGCTCAAAAGCAGTACTTTTGCTGCCGATTTGAAAATCTTATGTTTCATTAAAAACCGTACGCGTTATGAAAAAAGACTTCTATTTTGCCTTGACAGCTATCAGTCTGTTATTGTCCGGTGGCTTGCTGCTAACCGGTTGTTCCACGAACGGAGGCTACGAGCCTTCCGGATCGAGCGACAATTACTATTATTTTGACGGGGAAGAGCCTGTCCCGGGTAGCGAAGAAGGCGGTGACCGGTTCCTGGAATTCACGGACAATCCTTTCATCAACACCAGCGAGTCGCCCCAGTCCACCTTCTCAATCGATGCAGACGGCGCGTCTTATGCATACATGCGTCGGTGCCTGACATCTTCGAACGCCGTCTTACCCTCCCGGTCTGCTGTACGGATCGAGGAGTTTCTGAACTATTTCACGTTCGACTACGCAGCTCCAACGGGTAGTGACGACGTAGCAATCAACGGAGAGATCGGTGCATGCCCGTGGAATGCCGAACACCGGCTGATGCGATTAGGAATCAAAGGCAGACATATAGAGGAAGCGGATATGCCGGTAGCGAACTTCGTCTTCATGATCGATGTGTCGGGTTCGATGAGTTCCAAGGACAAGCTGGATCTGCTCAAATCGGGTCTGGTGGAACTGGTGAGTCACATGCGCGCCGAGGACCGCATTTCCCTGATCACCTATGCGAGCGGGGAAGAGTTGCTCTTACCCTCCACTCCGTGCAGCGAGTCGCAGACGATCATTTCCAAGATCCGAAGCCTGGACGCATCGGGTGCTACCTCCGGTTCCAGAGCATTGGAAATGGCGTATGAGCAGGCGCAGCAGAACTATATCGAGGGCGGCAACAACCGTATCATCATCGGCACGGACGGGGACTGGAACGTAGGTGTCACCTCCACGGAGGGACTACTCGAAATCGTTGAGAGCCATGCCAAAGACGGTATTTACATGTCCGTTTGCGGTTTCGGTTGGGGCAACCTGAACGATGCAATGATGGAAAAAATCTCCAATGCGGGCAACGGAACCTATACGTATATCGACAGCGAGGATGAGATGATGAAGGTGTTCTGCCACGAGCGTGCGAACATGCTCTCAGTCGCTTCGGACGCCAAGGTACAAATCACTTTTGACGCCAGCATCGTCGCCCAATACCGCCTGATTGGCTACGAGAACCGCGTCATGAGCAACGAGGATTTCTCCGATGACACCAAAGATGCCGGAGAGATCGGAGCGGACCAGACCATTACCGCCCTCTATGAGATTGTTCCGGTTATGGGAGAATCGCTGCCTGAAGGATGGGACGCACAGGCACAAGTGGCGTCCTTCGATTTCCGTTACAAACGGATGTTAGGAGAACAGAGTATTCCGTTGCATCTGGAGGTGGACAACTGGGTCGGAAACAGCTCCGAGAATCTGAACTTCGCCGCCGGAGTAGCCGCCTACGGAATGTTATTGCGCCAATCGCCCTACTCCGGCTCGGCAGATTATAACATGGCTGCCACGCTCGTTGAACAGAACAGCAGCTTCGACCCGAACGGCTATCGCGCACAACTGCTACGACTGATCAAAATAGCGTCAGATATGAAATAAAGGAGAAAAATTGACGTTTTTTGTGTCTTTCGCTGCATTTATTTGGAGCGAAAGACTTTTTTTTGTAACTTTGCACCCAAATTGTCTTTAGTATGAAAAAATTCATCGCACTCTTCACGTTGTACTGGGTAGTTGGTTCCTTGGTTACTTCACTTCATGCTGTAAACTACTGCGCGTCCTCCTCTTGGGGCTACGCCGGAACGTCTGTCACCGGCGGAGGCAATGCTGCGCCTACGTTGGTTCAATCCGAGAGCGAATTGATCTCCGCGCTGAGCAAAAGCAACCGCGTTATTATCATCACGCAGGATATTACTGTCACGAACCATATCAGCACGGACAAGTCCAACCTGACCATCATGGCTCTGCCGGGAAAGAAACTGATTTCCAACCAGCAGAACCAATCCAACTCAGGTATACTATACCTCAAGGGAAACAACCTTCTGCTGCGAAACCTCACTTTTGAGGGACCGGGCGCATATGACTGCGACGGTTGGGACAACTTGTGCCTCGACGGAGCGAAGAACGTGTGGGTGGACCATTGCGATTTCCAAGACGGCTGTGACGGTAACTTCGACATCAAAGGCAAGAGCGACAATATCAGCGTCACCTGGTGCCGTTTCCGTTACCTCAAAGCACCAAAACCAGGCGGTTCGGGCGGATCGGACGACCACCGTTTCTCCAACCTGGTTGGATCCGGCTCTTCTGACAAACCCGCAGACGAAACATACAATATCACATACGGCTTCTGCTGGTGGGACGAAGGTTGCAAGCAACGTATGACCCGCTGCCGCAACTGCGAACTGCATTTCCTCAACTGCTACTGGAACTCCTCCGTAGCGGACTACTATGTCGGTCCGGAGAACGCGAAATGTTACTTTGAGGGATGCACTTTTGCAGGCAAAGCGAACAGCGCCGCCAAGATATGGAGCGTCTATGGCGGTTCTACCAACTATTGCACCTTCGTGAACTGCACCGGCAAACTGCCGTCCAACAGCGGCAACGTTGCTGCACCCACATATTCGTACGACCAACTGACCGCTGCGGTGGCAAAAAATCATGTCACCAACAGCACATGCGGCGCGGGAGCTACGCTCACCGTCTCCAATACCGCAGAAGTTTCCTCTTCATGCGATAGCGGGAGCGAGAATCCGGGCGGAGAACAAGGAGGAGAACAAGGCGGAGAGCAAGGAGGAGAACAAGGAGGAACTGCAGTTGTCAGCGGCAACTGCTGTGTGGATCTCAGTTTGGGCGAAGAACCATCAGTCGCCAACCAAGGTATTCCTGCGGACTTCAGCCAACTATCGATAGTGGCATCACTCAACGCCGGCAAAGGTTCCAAATGGGATCAGGGATTTCTGCATATGGGAGCCAACAGCGACTATATCACCTTCGATTTCTCGGCATACAACGCCACAATCACTTCTGTTTCCTTCGATGTAACTATCCCCAACTGGGCGGAGGACAAGAACACGATCGCCTATCATTGGGGGAATGCCAACAACACGACTTATAACATTTCCGGCGCAACAAAAGAGACCGTCTCACTGACCGCTCCGGCTAATGCCAAGTCGTTTACCATACAGCGTTCTGCAGGAACCGGCACACGGATCTCACAAGTATGCTTCGAGCTGATCAGCACCGAAACCGGTATAGAGAATATTCATCCGTCAGAAGTTAAAAGTCAGAAAATACTACGTGACGGGCTATTACTCATTCTTCGTGATGGCAAGATGTATGATCTGTTCGGAAGGCCTGTTAAATAAGCAGGCTTGATGTAAATAAAAACGGCGGCTCATACGAGTCGCCGTTTTTTGTACATTGTGCATTGTCCCTTTGTACATTCCGTTAGTCTTTGAACTTCGCCTTGAGGAACTCGCGGTTCAGTCTTGCTATATTAGCGAGGCTAACGCTCTTTGGACACTCTGCGGCACAAGCACCGGTGTTGGTGCAGTTACCGAATCCGAGTTCGTCCATCTTTGCCACCATCGCTTTGGCACGTGCAGCCGCCTCAATCTTGCCTTGCGGCAGGAGAGCGAGCTGGCTTACCTTAGCCGCCACGAACAGCATTGCCGAGCCGTTCTTGCAAGCCGCAGCGCATGCGCCGCAACCGATACAGGAAGCTGCGTCCATAGCTTCGTCTGCTACAGGCTTCGGAATAGGAATGGCGTTGGCGTCGGGTACACCGCCGGTGTTGACAGAAACGAATCCGCCTGCCTGCATGATCTTGTCATACGCACCGCGGTCCACCATGAGGTCCTTAATTACAGGGAACGCACGGCTACGCCACGGCTCTACGGTGATGGTCTCGCCGTCTTTGAACTTACGCATATGCAGCTGACAGGTGGTAATAGCGGAGTCTGGTCCGTGCGGGTGACCGTTGACGTACATCGAGCACATACCGCAGATACCCTCGCGGCAGTCATGATCGTAAGTCACAGGGTCTTTGTGCTCTGCAATAAGCTGCTCGTTCAGGATATCAATCATCTCCAGGAACGATGCGCCTTGGAATACATGTTTCAGCTCGTAGGTCTCGAAATGTCCCTGAGCTTTGGGGCCGGCCTGACGCCATACCCGTACTTTAATATCAATATACTGATCCATATTAATTGTCAATTATCAATTATCAATTCTTATAGTTACGGGTCTTTCTCTCAGTAAACTCGTAATCCAAAGGCTCTTTGATGAGTTGCGGCTCTTGGTCCTCACCCATATATTTCCAGCAGCCTACGTAAGAGAACTTGTCGTCCTGACGGAGTGCCTCGCCTTCCGGCGTCTGGTATTCCTCGCGGAAGTGACCACCGCAAGACTCCTCACGATGGAGGGCATCGACAGCCATCAGACGGCCTATCTCAATGAAGTCCGCCAGACGGAGCGCTTTCTCCAGTTCGTTATTCAGACTGTTAGCCTCACCCGGAATATAGACGTTGGTCCAGAACTCTTTCTTGATGGCGTCAATCTTCTTGATACCTTCTTTCAAGCCCTCTGCGGTACGTCCCATGCCGACGAAGTCCCACATCACGAGACCCAGCTCTTTGTGGATGCTGTCAACCGAACGCTTGCCCTGGATAGCCATCAGTTTGTCAATCTTGTCCTGTACGGCTTTCTCTGCTTCGGCAAACTCCGGCAGGTCGGTACTCATACGCGGTACGCCGATCTGGTCTGCGAGGTAGTTCTGAATGGTGTACGGCAGTACGAAATAGCCGTCAGCGAGACCCTGCATGAGGGCAGAAGCACCCAGACGGTTGGCTCCGTGGTCGGAGAAGTTCGCCTCACCGATACAGAACAGCCCCTTGACGGATGTCTGCAGCTCGTAGTCCACCCAGATACCACCCATCGTATAGTGGATTGCCGGGAAAATCATCATCGGGTTCTCGTACGGGTTCTCATCGACGATCTTCTCATACATTTGGAAGAGGTTGCCGTATTTCTGAGCCACCACATCTTTGCCCAGACGCTGAATAGCCTCGCTGAAATCAAGGAACACAGCCAGACCGGTGTTGTTCACGCCGTAGCCTTTGTCGCAACGCTCTTTGGCGGCACGCGAAGCCACATCACGCGGAACGAGGTTTCCGAACGCCGGATAGCGGCGCTCCAAATAGTAGTCGCGATCCTCTTCAGGGATGTCGCGTCCTTTGATCTTGCCTGCCTGCAGCAGTTTGGCATCCTCCAGTTTCTTCGGTACCCAGATACGTCCGTCGTTACGGAGCGACTCGGACATCAGGGTCAGTTTGGACTGGAAGTCACCGTGCTTCGGAATACAGGTCGGGTGGATCTGTGCATAGCAGGGGTTAGCGAAATAAGCTCCATGGCGGTACATCTGCATAGCAGCAGAGCCGTTGGATGCCATAGCGTTGGTGGAGAGGAAGAAGGTGTTACCGTAACCACCGGAACCTACTACTACCGCATGGGCGAAGAAGCGCTCGATGCGGCCGGTAACGAGGTTACGGGCGATGATACCACGCGCACGCTTCTCGCCGTTCTCATCCGCGATGAGCACGATGTCGAGCATCTCATAGCGGGTGTACATCTTTACTTTGCCTTTGCCGATCTGGCGGCTCAGTGCGCTGTATGCGCCGAGCAGCAGCTGCTGACCGGTCTGACCCTTTGCGTAGAACGTACGGCTTACCTGTGCGCCTCCGAAGGAACGGTTGTCCAGCAAACCTCCGTACTCGCGTGCAAAAGGAACACCCTGTGCCACACACTGGTCGATGATGTTATTGGAAACCTCTGCCAGACGATATACGTTTGCCTCACGGGCACGGTAATCGCCACCCTTGATGGTATCGTAGTAGAGACGATAGACGGAGTCTCCGTCGTTCTGGTAGTTCTTCGCTGCGTTGATACCACCCTGCGCTGCAATCGAGTGCGCACGGCGCGGGCTGTCCTGAATACAGAAGTTCAGTACGTTGAATCCCATCTCTGCGAGAGACGCGGCAGCCGAAGCACCGGCAAGACCCGTTCCTACAACAATAATGTCCAGACGGCGCTTGTTAGCCGGGTTCACCAGTTTCTGATGGTTCTTGTAGTTCGTCCACTTCAACTCCAGCGGTCCCTCGGGAATCTTAGCGTCCTTCGGAGTGATAACCGGAGTCTGCGCCTCCTTGATTGCCTCCGCTGCGGCAGTAGCCGCTGCCTCTGCAACCTCTACAGCTTTCTTCGCAGCCTTAACAGCTACTTTCTTAACTGTCTTCTTAGCTGCATCAATTATTTCTTCTTTCTTTGCCATAATTCTTTCCTTTCAGTTTTCAGTTTTCACCTTTCGCTTTAGCAAAGCATGCCTATTCCCATGCCCAGATAATACAGCACCACAACAGTGAACGGCAGTACAACGATTGTAGCCACTACAGTACTGATCACTTCCACACGTTTCTGCCATTTGAGGTTGTTCCAACCGAAAGAGGTCATCGCCGAACCCACACCGTGATTAAGGTGGAGCCAGAGAACAACGAGCCAAAGGAGGTAGAGCACGCAGTAGATCTGTCCCCAAACCGGAGTAGTGAACAGCTCCTTGACGTAAGCCGCACCGTTCTGCGGGTCAAACGCACCGGTCTCGATGCCGGAGAGCTCCGCAAACTGCATCTTGAACCAGAAGTTGTAGAGGTGCAAGCAGAGGAAACCGAGGATGGTGAAGCCGAGGACGAGCATATTCTCACTCTCCCAGGTCACACCTTCTTTCTTCGCGCGAACCTCATAACGGTCATTGCCGCGCGCAGCACGGTTCTGGATGGTCAGATACAGACCGTAGCAGAAATGTACCAGCACCAGGAAAGCAATACCCAGCGATCCGATGACGGCGTACCAGTTAGCGCCGAGGAAACGGCAGATCGCGTTGTACGCCTCCTCGCTGAACACCAGCGCCAGGTTCATACAACCATGAAAAAGCAGGAACAGCACGAGCGCCGCTCCACTGAGGGCCATTACGAATTTACGGCCGACAGATGAATCTTTTAACCACATAAAGATTGTTTGTTTTTAGTGAATTATTTTAGTTATTTTGTGTATTCTGCATTTTGCGCTGCAAAATTACTAAAAAAAATTGACATATGCAAATAAATTTGCGCAATTCAAAAAAAAGTTGTACCTTTGCACTCGATTTTATAATGCGGTAGTGTGGCTATAAGCAGAAAAATAGTAACTCTTCTCCTTTGTACCTTGTCTCTTTGTACATTTGGTCAGGTGTCGAGCGCGGGTAGATCGGTGTTCTCTTTTATGAGCCTGCCTACTTCGTCGCGTCTGAATGCTTTAGGCGGAAGCAACGTGAGCGTCAGCGACGGCGATATATCCATGGGTATGTGCAACCCTGCCTTGCTGCACGCGAACAGCCACATGACGCTGCAGCTCAACTACTCCTATTACCTGCCCGGAACGATGTTCGGTTCCGCACTATACGGACATAATTTCGGCGAAGCAAAGGGATTGCGGAGCAGCGGTGACGGTGCGCCGGAGAAACCGAATTATTTCGCCGTAGGTATCCATTATCTGGACTACGGGCGGATGAAATATGCGGACGAGAACGGTAACTTAAGCGGCGGCAGTTTCGGTGCGCGGGACATACTGATAGACGTGATGTACGCGCGTCAGTTGCATCCGTGCTGGAAGATCGGCGTGACGCTCAAACCCGTTTATTCGATTTACGAGAGCTATAATTCGTTCGCCATCGGCGCAGACGTAGGAGCACATTTCCAGACAAGAGACTCAACCTTCCAGATGGGGCTGGTGCTGCAAAATATCGGATGGCAGATCAAGAGTTTCTACTCCTCCGAAGACGGCACCGGACATGAGATGCTGCCTCTGAACCTGCAGTTGGGTCTGACCTACCGCGTCAAACACGCTCCTTTGCGGTTCCATCTGCAGATACATAACATGCAGACATGGCATCTCAACTACGAATGGACAAGTCTGGACAAGAGTCCGACGACCGGCGACATCATACCCCATGACGTCAAATGGTACGACATGATGTTCCGCCATACGATATGGTGTATCGAGGTTGTTCCCAAGAGCGAGAAATTCTATATCGCCCTCAGTTACAACCACCGCCGGCGCGCGGAATTGCAGTTGACGGACCAGAAATCGCTGGCAGGTTTTGCGCTCGGCGCCGGAGTAAAGATCAAACAAGTCCGGCTGGGTTTCGCAATCAGCCAGTTAACAAAATCCAATTTCTCCTACCAGGTAGGACTGACACTCGATATCCATTCGCTAATGAAATAAATGACAAAATGGTAAATGACGAAATAGCAAATAAGATCATTGTAGCCATAGACGGCTATTCGTCCTGCGGCAAATCGACGATAGCCAAAGCGCTGGCATCCTATGCCGGCTATACGTATGTAGACACAGGCGCTATGTATCGCGCGATAGCTTTATACACGCTCCGCAACCATCTGGACTCCAACGAAGACATCATCGCCGCCTTGGAAAAGATCCAAGTGGGTTTCAAACGAGTTCCTGTCACTCCCCTTGAGGGGGAGCCGGAGGGGGTTGTTCAACATGTGACCCTGAACGGGGAGGACGTGGAGCCGTTTATCCGTACGCTGGAAGTGGGTAATGCCGCCAGCCGGATCTCCGCCATCAAAGAAGTGCGGGCGTTCCTCGTAGCGCAGCAGCAGAAGATGGGAGAAGCAAAAGGCATCGTCATGGACGGCCGTGACATAGGTACCGTGGTCTTCCCGAAAGCGGAACTGAAACTCTTCCTTACCGCGAGTCCGGAAGTACGTGCGCAGAGGCGCTATGACGAGTTGGTTTCCAAAGGCGGACACCCGGACATGGAGGCTGTTTTAGCCGATGTGAATGACCGCGACTACCGCGACACGCACCGTGCGGAGTCTCCGCTCCGTCAGGCGGATGACGCCGTCGTAGTGGACAACAGTTTCATGACCCGCGAAGAACAAATGGAACTGATTATTGACTTATTCAACAAAACACTAGACAAACTGGATTGACTAGATAAACTGGTTTGACTAGTTCGACTATAATGCAGATTTCCATTGATCAACATAGCGGTTTCTGCTTCGGAGTGACGCGCGCTATCGAAGCGGCAGAAAGCGAACTGGCGAACGGTCCGCTTTATTGTCTGGGCGACATCGTGCATAACGGCCAGGAAGTAGCGCGTCTGGAGAGCAAGGGTCTTCAGACGATTGACTATGACGACCTCCGCACATTACCCTCCCATTCGCGTGTGCTTCTCCGTGCGCACGGCGAACCGCCCAGCACGTACTGGATCGCGCAGCAACGGGGGATAGAGATCATTGACGCCACCTGTCCTGTGGTAAAGAAACTGCAGGACCGCATCCGCGCCTGCTATGAGACGCATAAGAACGACGAGCCGCAGCCGCCTCAAATAGTTATCTACGGCAAACCCGGTCATGCCGAAGTGATCGGTCTGCAAGGACAGACCAACAATACCGCTGTCGTCATTGAGAACGAAACGCAACTCGACCGCCTTGATTTCTCGCGGCCGATATACCTATTCTCCCAGACCACCAAGTCCGTCGAGGGATTCAACCACCTCGTCGAAGCAATCTTACAGCGCAAGCGGTCTTACAGTGCAAGCGGTCTTACAGACGAAGCCGGTCCTACAGCGAAGCGGGCTTTCGAGTACCACGACACAATCTGCCGTAATGTAGCCAACCGCGTAGCGGAGTTGCAAGCTTTCTCACGCGAGAACGACATCGTTCTTTTTGTCGGCGGCGCCAAGTCCTCTAATGCCAAAGTGCTGTTCCAAAAATGCGTAGAGGCGAACCCAAACACTCTTTTCATCTCCTCCCCAGACGAACTTGAAGAAGCACTGGAGCAAAGCGGTCTTGCAGGCAAAGCCGACCTCAAAGTAGGTATCTGCGGAGCGACCAGCACTCCTCTCTGGCTCATGCAAAAAGTAAGGGACAAGCTCTCGCTCATCCCTTAACCTTCGTACATCGTACATCTTTCCTTCGTACATCGTACATTTGTCCTTCGTACTTTACCTGACGCTTGTCAGTTTCTTGATCTTTGCGTTCAACGCATCGCACTTTTTCAGTTTCTCCAGGGTAAGATGCATCCTGTAGTTCCAGAAATGGCGCGGATCGGACGGCAGGTTGATACGGTCTGCGAACTGGTCTTTTATCCGTACGTCAGCATCGATAGCGAGCCAGTCCTGTAGAGGGAGTATCGTCCACATAGCGGGGCTGTACATATGCTGGTTGATAATGAACTCAGCTATCTCCGGCGTCATCTCCTGCGGAGCTTCGCCCCACCACCCCATCTGTTCGTTATAAAACCGCTGTGTCACAGCGCGGTCTTCCTCCCACCAAGCGCGGAGCGGGTTCATATCGTGTGTACCGGTTGTACAAACGCTCTGATACGGTGCGTCAGCCGGATGCGCGAACTTAACCGTCGGATCTTTCGGCATACGCTGTATCTCGAGCGACAGGATCTGCAACTCATGCATCACGTCCGGCACGCAAGCCGGCACCATACCCAAGTCTTCGCCGCAGCAGAGCATATGGGTAGCACCAATGAGCGTAGGCAGTTTGCGCATCGCCGAGTCGCGCCAGAACTGGGTATGACGGCGATAGAAATAATCGTTGTAGATGCGCATCAGTATCTCTTTCTGGTCCGAATAGAGTTCGTTGAACGAATGGCTCTGATAGATCGAGATACGCGGATGCAGCCATCCCGGCCTGCGCTGGTCTTCCACGAAGAGCACCTCGCAATGGAGATAAATCAGTCCGTTGCATATATTCTTCGCCGCAGCGGCACTCAGTCCGCTGGCTTTGAGTTGTTTCTCATCGCTCATCAGGCGGTCGTACCAAGCCTGCACCTTCGCCTGGGTATCAAACTCCGGACGGAACCAATAGATATAGTTATCGCGTGTCTGGAGGGCATGCTGTTTAGCCCATTCGGTATCATATCCCAGCACGTCTCCCAAGAAATTGGAGCGGATATACGGTTTGGTCATTCTATCCCAGTCGAGGCAAACACCCTGTGCGCATAGATCGTCGTAGGTATATGGCAGCGCCGGTACGAAATGACCGCAAAGTCCCCACTCGTCCTGTTTGCGCATCTGCCAGATACGGAAGAAGCCGAGGATATGATCTATGCGGTAAGCATCGAAATAATCCTGCATCTTCTGGAACCGCGCGCGCCACCAGCCGAAGTTATCCTTCGCCATCTCATCCCAGTTATAGGTAGGGAAGCCCCAGTTCTGGCCGCGTGCATCGAAATCATCAGGCGGAGCTCCGGCAGAAGCATCCAGATTGAACAGATCGGGATAATAAGCCGCATCTACAGAGTCCGGCGAAATACCAATAGGTATATCTCCCTTCATGGCAACGCCTAACGAATGGGCATATGCCACCGCGTCCGCCAACTGTTTGTCGGCATGGAACTGGAGGAACTTATAGAAATCTTTCGGCTGTTTGTCGCGTTTGCTCAGAAACTCGGCATACTGCTCGAGCCATGCATGGTTTTTCTTCTCGAAAGCTTTGTATTCCGCGCTGCCGAAGAGTGCGTCCTTGTCCTGTTTGTAGAGGGCTTTGAAGAAGACCATCTTCGCGTCATACACGTTCTGGTAATCCGAGAAGGACTTTGCGTTAAACTCCGCTTTCTGCGCCTCGTATTTCTTCTTCATTGCCGGCGTCAGACGTCCCATAGCCTCGATATTGATATATATCGGATGGAGCGCAAAGACCGAAACGGCGTTGTAAGGATAACTGTCGCGGTTGTTATGACGGAGTGTAGTATCGTTGATCGGCAGTGTCTGAATCATCTGCTGACCCGTAGCAGCCGCCCATTCCGCCAGCAGTTTGAGATCCTGGAATTCACCGATACCGAATCCCGCTTCGCTACGGAGCGAGAAGACCGGAACAGCCACGCCGGATCCTTTCCATCTGGGCTGCGTGCGGCGGAAACCGCGGTCGTTCTGATAGATCACCTGACCTTTCTCGATTCCCCATATCTGGCGGTTCTCGCCCCACTCGGTATCTACCACAGCACCGGTCTTGAGGTCATAAACGACGTATTTGTATTCTACGATATCCTGCCCTTTGACCTCGATGTCCGCTTTCCAGAGGGGGAACTCGGCGTCACTCATAATGAGTTTGTCGTCCGCGCTCCAGTTGCCCAATGCCTCGCAGTTACCGATAACAGCCACTCCTTGCGAGGGGAGTATCTGCGGCAGGTCGATCGAGAAACGGATATTACCTTTCGGAGCTTTCGACTTTCTACTTTCTGCTTTCGACTTTCTACTAAAAAGCGCTTTCAGAAAGGCGGTAGTGTAGAAACTGTCCTCATAGGTGCTCGCCTGCCATGCATCGCGTACCACGATACGTTTGTCAGCCGCCTTGAGCGTCAGGGTACGGGGTTCGCCGGCTTCGTAGATATAGCCGCCGTCCTGCAGACGGATAGCGTATTTATACTGGATACTTCCGGCGAAATCGCTGATCGGCACGTTCGCCTGCCAGAAATCCATTCCCTGGCAATTCAGCACCAGCGGTTCCTTCTCTGTCCATCCCAAGATTGACTCCTGCGTCTCGATCACGCACAGACTCTGGCCGTACTCGGCACGGTAATGAATTTGAAAATTGATGTTCATGATATTATTGTTTTGTTACGGTATTTCGTTAATTTCGCCACAAAGTTACTACTTTTTTTGCAACCGTGCAAATTATTTTGTTTTTTTGCGCAAAAAAGGCCAAATTAGACACGGTAGCAAGGTATTTATCAGCCATAGCAGCACCCCTGCCAGCGCTGCATTCATCGTACCGAAGAGCAGAATCGCCCATGCGCCGCGTACTCCTGCCTCCGCGACAGGCACGTTCGGCGTGATTGTCACAAGGAGGTAATAGACAAACAAACCGGTGATTGGTAAATGATTGGTAACGGCTCCCAACGCCCATAGCACCAGCGCCAGTTGGACACACCAGCAGAGCAACCGTACGAGACTCTGTCCCAGACTGCGCAGAAGCAGATATTGGTCCACTTCGGCAAAACGGCGGAGCAGTCTGGGCATTAACGCGAAAGCCATCGCCAGGAGCGCCACTGCTACCGCCAGAGCATAGAGATAACTGCCTCCGAGAAGCGAGAGAACCTCCGGCGAAAAAGCCAGCCCCAACACACCTGCCAGGACGATTGCTGCAGTCATGGTAGCGCTTCCTACAGCCCCCATCGAGAGTACACGCGTCATCAATTTCCCGCTCTCGGCATTCGAACCTCTTTCATCGTTCAACTTTAAACTCTCTACCAATAACATCCCTCTTGCCGGGTATTCACCCAGCCGCCAGGGCGTCACCAATCCCGCTAACTTGCTGTAATACACCTGCCTCTGCGCTTCGCAAAAAGACAGTTCCTTTGTACTTTGTACATTGTCGCTTTGTACATTCCATAGGGTGCGCCACCTCCACGCTTCCAGCGCCATGTTCAGCGGCATGAGAGCCACGCACAGGCCCATTGCCGTCCATTGCTGCCATGACATATTGCGCAGCGCTTCACCGAGCGCGGCATAGTTGTCGTAGGTGACAATCTTATACAGCAGAAACGCGCACGCGGCGAGGGCTACCGACCATTCGACAATATGATAGAGCATCTTCCGATCCATAAATCCGCGGCAAAATTACTGCTTTTTTTGCACATATGCAAGATTTTTACTAATTTTGCACCGTGAAAAGAGAATTCTGTAAGATTTGGATCCTGATACTGCTCCTTTCTCCCTCCCTTGGAGGGGTGAAGAGCTATGCTCGATCGGGCACCCAGTGGTCGCCCGTAGAACAATATGGGGAGGGTTTTGCTGCCTCGCTGGACGACATCATTCTGGACATATACAATGCGGCAACGGAGATCGGCGAGGTGGACTACGAACAGCTGCAGACCGATCTATATGCGCTTCACGAAGAGCCTATCAACCTGAACAACACCTCGGACGAAGAGTTGCAGCAGCTCTATTTCCTTTCGCCGCAGCAGATAGACGAGATTCTGATGTATGCGGACAAACATCCGTTCGAGTCTCTGTATGAGTTGCGAATGATTCAGAGTCTGGCGGATTATGAGATACGGGACCTGCTTCCGTTCGTGCGTATAGGCGCGAGCGCGGGCGAACAAAAATATTACGCGCGTGAGGTGTTCGCTTATGCTACGCATGAGATCACTACCCGTCTGGACGCACGCGATATAGAGTCTTATGAAGGCAGCGATCCTATGTTTGTGCAGGCGCGCTATCGTTTTGATTTTCAACGTCGTGTAACCTTCGGAGCGCAGTTGCGCAGACCGGCTGGAGGAATGGCAGGGGATTTACAGTACGGAGCTTATCTGCAACTGCGTGACATGGGACATTTGCATACAATAGTAGGCGGTAATTTCCAGGCTTCTTTTGGTCAGGGTTTAGTGCTGGCGCCGGTTTTTCATGCCGGCAAATCCGTGTATGTCCAATCAGCCGGACAGAGTCGCGAAGGACTGCGGTATTACAGTTCGGCAGACGGCGGAGGGCTGCATGGCGCAGGAGCCACTTTGCGGTGGGAATGGAACAAGAAAACAAGGCTGGACGCCAGTGTCTTATACTCGATGAAACAGGCGAATGACAGCACCTGGCACCACTTGATAGGAGCCAATCTGACAGTTCGGCATAACCGGTTGCAGGTAGCTCTGACGGCAATAGAGAACATATGGAGCGACAGCATCCGTCCGTATCGCAACTCCGCCTACAATCAGCATTATTTCAGGGGCAGGAACCAAGCCGTGATCGGTGTTTCCGCGCGGTACAACCACGGTTGGTTTGATGTCTTCGGCGAAGTAGCCACAAGTCAAAATCATCAATCATCAATTATCAATCATCAATTGCGCGTAGCGCATTGGGGCTTCGGTTCGATTGTCGGAAGCCGTTTTTATCCGGCTTCGGGCGTGTCGCTGGTAGCTCTCTACAGGTATTATTCGCCGTGGTTTGACAACGCGCAGGGGTATGCTTTCTCGGAGACCTCGCGCATAGGCGACGAGAACGGCGGCTATGTAGGTTTTGACATTACCCGATGGCGGAACTGGCGGCTGACCGGTTACGGCGATGTGTTCTATTTCTCCGGACCGAAATACGGTCTCCCGGAAAGCAAAACGCTTGGCTACGACGCCATGGCGGAAGTCCGGTATATCCGCCAAGATTGGCGGATCGGTCTTCGGCTTCGCGCCCGGCAGAAAGGCGATGCACTCTACTCTGCCCGCGCACAGTTCGACTGGTCTTCTTGCGGATGGAGTTTGCGTACTACCGCGGACGCAAACCTGGCTCCAAATTCCCTAAACTCTAATTCACCAAACACTAATTCTCTGAACTCTCAACTAACTTATGGAATCAGCATAGCGCAGGATTTCTCTCTCGATTTCTCTCAACTCGCTACTCTCAATACGAAACTTCCCTTAACTTTAAAGTTAAGGGTACAGGGATTCGACGCCAGCGAGTGGGCAAACAGGATCTATATGTACGAGCACGATGTGCTGTATGCTTTTTCTATCCCTGCCGTATATGGATTAGGCGGCAGGGCGTATGCCTGTTTGCGATGGCAGATCATCCCGCAGATAGCGCTGTATCTGCGCGTCAGCGAGACTGTCTATGCCCGTGCCTGGGCGGCGGCGCACAACCGGTCCATGACCCGCACGGATGTGCATTTTCTGCTCCGTGCGAAGTTGTAGCGGAATGTGGAATAATTGACAGATATAGTGGAAATGTAAACAAATTGACGAATTGGAATGCTATTTTTTAATTCTGCGTAAAATTATGTCTAAAATATACAAATTTATTTGCATATTCCGTAAAAATGTTGTATCTTTGCACCGTATTTGATAACAAACAAAAGTACCAACGGCTAAGACACTACTTTTGTATGAACAACGCTACAGTATACGACTCGACATTCTGCAATGCTTTTACCGGCAGTGCCGTAAGGTTGGGTGTGTTTGATAGGAGATAGGACCGTATTCCATGGCCTTATCTCTTTCCTTTTTGTGTTCTTCATTCCTCCCGGGAACAGGACACGAAAAGATAGTGCAGATGCGGCACTTAAAAGAGGCATCGAAAGATCTTTGACAGATTGAGAATAAGTTCAAAAAGACTTATTTAGTGGAAAAATGAAGGCAAAAGTGATTTTTTTGTCCGATTACTTGCACATGTCAGAAAAAAGTTGTACTTTTGCGTCGCAAACGCAAAATGACAATACAAAACTGACAATTATGGAAGATGTTACATTAAGAATACCGTCAGCTGACGTGGCACTGGTGATGCAGTTCGCCAGCCGCATGGGATGGACTATTGACAATCGCCGTAGTGTGGTGTCCCGTTTTATTGATGCTTGCCGTAAGAATGCATCTGACCTGACAGAAGACGAGATTCAGGCGGAAGTAAATGCTGTTCGTTATAAAGGCTAAACATGAACGTCATCCTTGATACAAATATTTGGATTTCGTTCCTTATGGGCAAACGACTGCATAACGTAGCGGACATCTTTGAGCGTTCGGACGTGCAGGTATATGTATCCAAGGAGTTGATTAACGAATTGGTCGTTGTTTTGTCGCGTCCGAAAGTGAGCAAATACATCTCAACCGAGTCTGTAGAAGCAATGTGGACTTTAATGCGTGAGAAATGCTATGCGATAGAGGAGTATCCTGTGGCGGATGCGGATATACGTGATCCAAAGGATGTGTATCTTTTATCTATGGCAGATGCTATTCCGGCAGATTTTATTGTTACTGGTGATTATGATCTATTGACTCTTGGCAAGTATAATCGCACTCCTATTTTATCAATCTCGGATTTCATGCAAGTTCTGTCCGGTTTGAGTTAAGTCCAATAACATCCCCTTGATTTTTCCTTTAGAATAAGCACTTTTGACGAGAGTGCTTTTTTTATTGTGTGCGAATCAACGCCACGGCTTATTCTCATGATGTCAAAAAAGGAACAAGGTGCCACCGACCGACGAGCGGGAGATGACCGACACAAGACCGAGAAACAAAAGAAACAATAATAGTTGTGCCCGGCACGGAAGAGTGCAAAAGAAACAGAGGGTTGTGTCTTTTTTGAGAGAGGTTTTGGGTAAAAAAGACACAAGGTAAAAGAGAAGGTTGTTCCCTTTGGAGGCAAAAAAGGAACAAGCTTAGTCCGAAAAGGAACAAGTAAAGTAAAAAGGGAACAAGTAAAAAAGGAATAGAAACCCTACAGAGACGTTCAGGATGGTCGCGAGATGGTCGTGGAAATGAATGCTAAATGAATAAAAATACAAAAAATAAACAATAGTTGTGCCCGACACGAATTAGGGTAAGAGATAGTGTTAGTCACAGGCACTTAAAATATTGTGACGTGACCTTTGAAATTGTTGTTGATATTAAGCTAAATCTGCTCCTCCAAATCGTTAGGAGCGATAACGATGTAATCTGTCTTTGGATACGAGAAATCGCAGACAAGATTTTGATAATATATTTATATGAATGTAATAATAAGAGCGAGAGAGCTCAGTGAACAAAAAAATCACTTATAATATATGGATAAAATAATATTGTATAACCCGTCGAGTCCTAATCACGTGACCAATCATTTCGATTTTAGTCATGCTACTTTTAATATTAACTCGACAAATATTCAAAGAAAAAATAATGAAGATTTAAGTTTAGTATCCTCCGCTAGCCAAGGCGCTATGACGGAGAAGACCCATTCCTGGAATTGGGTAAAAATAGTAGAAATAATTGTAGCGATATTAGGAGCCGTACAAGCTCTTATCACAATCGTTCCACATTTGTTTGTTTTACTATGTTAAACTCTAACTTCGCTTAATATCTGTGCCCTGAGCATAAAAACAACAATTCACCCTTTGAGGGAAACTATCCCGCAAGAGCAGAGGGATAGTTTAGGTCTTGAAATACAAAATATCAACAATAACAATACGTACGACACCTAAGCGCAAAAGGAGATGAGATGAGAGAGGTTGTTTATTTGTTAAGGACGAAGCAAAAAGTAGAACAAACTTAACATAGGCACAAGTATTCCTGATATAATGGAGACATTAATACACATATTACAAGAGATTAAGAATAATATGGAGTATATTGTTCTAAATGGAACTGACTATGCCCCGGAGGTAAGAATATATGCTATACCTCTTGTGATCGCTGTGCTAACAATCATGTTTCCACTATTATTCTCTATTGTGGTTCGTTTAGACGAAAAATATTCCACTCGCGAATTTGGCAAGTTATTCTTAACGACAAAATCTTTGTGGGTATTTTACATCTCAACGGCTTTGTGTTTGCTTTTCATTCTCCTATACGCAATTTTTAGGAATGCTAATCATATTGTGGAACTAATGTTGAGAGTTTTGTTGTGCATATGTGTCACAGTCTCTTTGTTAGGGGTATTTTCTAGTTTGATAAAAGCTCTAGAATTTAGCAACCCGAATAAATTACTGGATTATATCACCGATAAATATGATCAACAAGTTAGTGCTCAACGATATGATAGCTTGCTACAGAATGCGAAAGAAGAAGAGCAAAAGAAAACTATATTTGACCATTTTGGCGAACAATATTATTCTTTGTTCAAGCATTTGACTTGTTATGCTATCACAAAACAACCTGCATTATTGTACGATATAAGGACATATTTCGTATCGTATCTTTCTCAGTGGAAATCCTATTTCATTGCCACCCATCTTGACTCCCATGAAATTCCGTATCCGATGGGATTATATGATGCTCTAGATTATATAGTGAGCGCATACAAGAAAAGCGCGGACGATGCCGAAATAAATACCATCTTAGCAAACTCCCTCGCCAATTTGTTTGACGAGACAGGTCAGTCAGCATCTCCACAAGAAATGTATAATTTGTTATTCTATATAGGAATAAATGCAGCTTCTAATGGCCACGATGGTCTCATTAACGAATTTCAAAGATGGTTAAGATATATCTATTTACAAAAATATAACAGCCATACGGCAGATCAAAATACATTGCGTAATTTTGCAATTATACTTAACGCAGCGCTCTATTGCAGAGATAATAAAGAATGTGCTGATAATGCAATCACTAATAATTTTGATGCGGTAATAATTGGAGATCAAGTGATACTTCCTTTGACAGCTCGTGATTGTATCTGGAGATACCTAAAGATGATTAACCACTTCGACAGCACATGGCATAGTTATATCAACATAATGCTAGGACATAATAATAATGGCGAAGTGACTATCTTGCATAAATATTTGACACACTTTTTTGCATACCTCTTGGTGCGACAATATCATTCAGGAGAAGAACAAAAAGGCATTACAGATTGCATTTTCGTCATCGACAATCTAAAAGAAAATATTAGCCAGTTGCAGAAAGGGGTTGAGGATGTAATGAAGGAATCTCCTAAAACAACATTAATAATCAGTCCAACTATTTTTTTCCGAAGCATTCTTAATCACACCTATGAGGAGACATTTGATGAAATTTTATCTTTGCCATTACAAAACGACTCGTGTCGTCAAATCTTCCTTCAGACTGTTGATATACAACGAGTAGTTTCAAGATATAGAGATGTTATAGCTCCGAATGACATATATGTAGATAAAGACACTTTCTATGAGATTCCATTATGGGAGAGTGGAGTCGTAGAACGTGCAACTCTACTTACGAAAGATAATTATAGATTAAGAGAAAATTCATTCGAATCACAAATAACGGAACATTTCAGTAATGCGATAGCAGAAGTGTATAGTCGTTTCAATAGAGAGGTAGAAGTAGTGGAATTTAAAAATCTTAAACAACGGATGTTCTACTTTATATGTAAATACGATTATAGATTTTTGACAATAGGTCTCGGAGATAATAATATATTTGGGCTTAAATCCCGAATGATAGGACTAGGTTTTACTAAATATTTTCCTAATAAATGTCTAATTGCAATCCCCATCATTGCATTACCATATATAGAATGGAATACGGATAATATCAGTATTGATTCCTTGTCTGAAATAAACACGCCCAAAGGCACATATGTTGATAAACAATGGATTTTTCCTCAAGTAATGATAAAAGTAAATTTGCATACAAGAATATACTACAACCCTAAACACACTATACATGTTTTAAAAATCGCGTAAATGCGCGCATTTGCATGTGTGCTATAAGATAAAAACAAAAAAGATTATGAAACAGCATTTTGAACGATATTTAATTTACTATTTAGTCGTAGTAATAATTCTAGTTGGAGTGGCGGTATGTTGGTTTGCATACAGGCCTACCGTTGGTACGGAACTTTCTGAAAAGAATGTAGACTGGGGGAACTTTGGCTCATTTTTTTGGGGATTTGGGACAATGTGTTTTTCTATGCTGAATGTGATAATATTCTACATCATTTCTCAGAGATTGTACAAAAAACAAATTTTTGATACATATAGGGATGCTCTAGATAGGTTAATACGCAATTTGACAGATAAGAAGGCTCTTAGTTTGAACATGATTAATTTGATTAGTTTCTTGGCCGGAATATACAAGGAGGCTACCTTCAATAAAGAGGTAAGAGATAGAGCTGTTTATTTAATGGCGGAGTGCTCGGCTTATTTGAAAGCTCCAAGTGAAATCGCCTTACCGGACTTGTTAGGAGATTTAACCGCATTCCAAATATCGTTGCTAATCAATGAATACCACCAGAAAGAAAATCAAGATCAAAGTAATACCGATGGTCAATAATATGTATTCGCGTGCGAACATTATATAAAATCGAATATAATATAAAAACTAAATACATTATGAAAAATGTAATTACTTATTTGAAGACTTTGTGGGGGGCGTGGGGAAACCTACTGAGTAATGACGCTATATGTGACTGTCGGATCACAAGAGGAGTTCTATGTTTCCTCGGGAAACTCGCGCGGCGCATTTACTCCTTTGGATGTTCACAGGACATCCTCGGTGCGCCTCAATCGCTTCACAGTTCACCGTCGGGATTGGATGCAAAATGGAAGCAAAAGGGGAACATGGAGCAAAAGGGGAAAATGAGTACGAGTTGCCTCTTACTTGCCTCTTACTTGCCTCTAACTTGCCCCTTACATTTCTCTTACGCGGCAGTGTCTAGCTTCTCTCTCGCCAGTCTGATTTGCCTATGTATGCTGACTGTTGGAGTTGGGAATGTGTGGGCAGACACGTACACTTTAGGATGGGGTGATGCTACGGGGTCAAACTCGACAAATTTTACCGATGTTTCTGGCTCAGTTACAAATGTTGTGTCCTTTTCAACGGCAAAAAATGATGCCACGAACGCTCCATTCTATAGTAGTTCCAGTAATTATTTACGTCTATACTATCACAGTGGAGGGAACGGAGGATCCATTACACTTACTCCGGCATCAGATGTAACTATTACTGCATTTACCATTACTACAAAATCTAAGCCCACGACGAAATACAAGGTCGGGTCTGGTGCGCTTACGGCCATTACATTGAGCGGTGGGTCTAGCCCTTATACAGGTTCTGTTTCAGGTCTTGAAGTGACATCAAGCAGTTCGATAACTATCCAAAACTGTAATACGTCCAATACAAAACTCGATATAGCGACGATTACAATTACCTATTCCACTTCCGGCGGTGGAGGTGGTGGATGTACTGCCGGAGTGGCATCAAGTATTAGTGCCGGCGATGTAGTGTTAATCTATTACCCGAGTGTATCGAAGGAGTTTGGAGGCTATGCAGAAAGTGGAACTTCTCATTGGGGAGATGTACACACTTATACAACTAATCCTTCTGGTTACTATCCGTTTACGGTAGAAGCTGGTAGTGCAAGTGGCTATTGGTCTTTCAAAAATGGCACGACATATTTAGCTATGTCAGCGGATGACAATAACAAATTGGTTGGTTCTGCTATTAAGAATGATGCGTCTTCATGGAGCGTTTCGATAAATGGTTCGGGAGAAGCAACTATTACGAACAAAGCATATACAGGAAGAGTATTGAAATACAACACCTCTTCTCCTCGTTTCTCCAGTTACGAGACATCAACAGCCAATACTGCATGGCCGAAAATTTATAAATTCTGCGATGATGTGAAGTATCATGTAACATACTATGGAAACGAAAACACAGGAGGTACAGTGCCGACAGATAACAATGAGTATATCGGTGCTCAGTCTGCGACGGTATTAGGCAACACCGGAACTCTTGTTAAAACAGGATATGCATGGGCTGGTTGGAATACCAAAGCAGATGGGAATGGTACCACTTACACAGCAGGAAATTCAATATCAATGAGCGGTGGTAGTGTAGCACTTTATGCGAAATGGGTGCCGACTTATACGGTCACTTGGATGGTTAATGGAAGTGAAGCGCGGACAGATAATAATATTGGAAGCGGTACTGCATTAACACCTCCTACAATAAGTCCGCTGCCTTGCGGAGATAAGTTAGCCGGATGGACCGATGCCGAAGGAGGTAATTATACGCATGGAACATCTACCTTATACACAGGTGCTACAATAACGATTACCGGGGATAAGACTTTCTATGCCGTGTTTGCGGATTATGCGATTGATGAATGAGAGAAAAAGGATGTTTAATGATTAAAATTGAAACGATTATGAAAGCAAATTTTAATATAGCAAAAAATATTCGTAACTCTCGTTCTATTGGGTTGATAGTCCTCGCATTAATCCTTGGGAGTTTGCATGTTTGGGGCGCTACGTATACATACGATTTTACCACAGCTAACAATTTCTACACGACTCAAGGGGGAAGTACACATCCTGCAACAGGTTCCAGTAATAAATTTAGTAACGGCGATAGTTTCTATGCTGCAGACGGAGCTCAGTTTACGGTACTATACGACAATAAAGTGTATTTTTCTACTGGTTATATTCTAATAGGTAATCAATCTCCTGTTTTTCAATTACCTACTTACTCCGGAGAAAAGATTACACAGGTAAAATTTTGGAATTCATCCGGGTGCTCCACAAGCGTGAAGGTTACAATAAAAGCGGGCTCTAGTACTGCTTCAGCAGAACAAACATGGAGTACTCAGAATTCCACATACACATATCCTATTGGGGCAAGTTATCAAGCATCTACATTGAAATTAAATATTGTTTCTGCCAACGCACAAATCACCAAAATCGAAATCACCACAAGTTCTGAATGCGCAAAATCCGTAACGGTTAGTGATGGTAGTAGTTCGACGCATGGATCAATTACTTCGATTACGACCAGCCCAGTTGCGACCTGTAGTTCGACGGCGACGGATAGACAAGTATCTATCGTAGTTACACCCGCAAATGGGTATACTGCTCCCGAGGATCTGTCTGTAGGTTCGACAAGTGGAACAGTAACCTCAACTAAAATAAGTAGGACGGATAATCTTAATGGTACGTTTACTTTCGTCTATCGTTATAATCAAAACGATAATGGTTCTATTAGTTACAATGCTGCGTGTGCAGCCAAGACTTATACAATTAGTTTGAATGACCAAGATGCTACAACAGCTGCGTCTCCGTCAAGTATAACGGCGACATTTGATTCAAATACAGGCTTGACAGGAACGGTAGTAACCACATTGCCGACGAAGACAGGATATACATTCGGCGGTTATTACAACGCTGCAGGAGGAAGTGGCGTGCAGTTAATAAATAGTTCCGGCGAAATTGTTGCCAGTGCAAGCGGAGGCGGAAAGACATATACCGACGCAAGTAAGAACTGGATCCATTCAGGAGGCGTTACAGTTTATGCAAAATGGACAGAGAAAGCATTGACCAATTATCGTACGTTGTGTTGTACAGAATTGCCAGCACCGACGAATCCGAATGAGACTCCGAGCAATGAGGGGGGAACGTTATACTGGGATGAAGTAACCGGAGCAACTGGATATGAAGTGAATATTGATGGTGGCGGATGGATATCTACCGGAAACGGGACGACATGCAATTACACTGTTACTGGCAAAGCATGCGGAGGTACATCTGTTTCGTGGCAGGTACGCGCTACGGGCGATGGAACGACCAACTGTGCAGCCGGTGCACCAACAACGGTACGTAACTTCAGCACCTCATCTTGTTCGTGTACGGGAACTTATTCATTCCATTATCAACATAGTGGTGCGTGGAACGCAGAGAACATTTGCTTCTCTCCTGTTGCAGGGGCTACAAACAACTACTTAACGGATGAGTTATCACTTCCTTATGCTGAAAACTATAAAGTAGCATGGCAAGGTGTGGATCAATCTTACACATCGTCAACAGGATTCAACGGTAACATGCCGTTCTTCCATAACCGCGATAAGAAATTCGGTGCTAATCCGCAAAGTGGTAACCTTGGTGGTGGTAAGGGTAAATTCCACGTCTATCATGATAGCGGTTCAACGAACAAATACGTCAGCTTCATTCCAACCGGTTACACACTGAACTTCGGAACAGGTGACACATGGACGAATGACAGTACAAAGACCTTCACCGGCAAGACAAATGCATGGGATGAGACAGAATGGTACACCGACCTGATTACTCTTAAAGATGGTACCATCGGCAAGAAGATTTTCGTCGGTTTACAAACAGCATCCGGTTATGTCTGGTGCGATCCGTATAGTCAGAAAGATAACTTGTCCGGTTTGCGTACCAAGAGTGGTAGCGGAGAGAGTTGGGTCACTGGTGGTTTAACTACTTCTTATCCTAATAAGACAGGTAAATTCCGTATCTATGCCAACTCTGGGGACAAGAACTGGTATGTGACTTTCGTGCCGCACTTCCAATTGAAGTATAATGCTAATGGTGGTACCGGAACGATGAGCCCGCTGCCTGCAACTCCGGTTAGTTGCGAGGAAACATCGGGAAATCGTACCGTAACGGTAGCCACCAGTTCATTCACGGCTCCGACAGGCAAAGTGTTTGACCACTGGAACACTGCGGCTGACAATTCCGGTAGTAATGTCTCGACCGGTAGTTATACACTAACAGGTGATGTAACGCTGTACGCTATTTGGAGAGATGCGGATTATACGGTTACTCTGAATCAATCTCCAAGTGTTGGTGCTACATTAACCGGTGCGACGAATACGGCACATTATGGTGGGACAATCAATATCTCGGCAAGCGAGCCGACCGGTTATCAGTTTGTTAACTGGACAAGCAGCCCGAGTGTGACATTTGCTGATGCTACTTCTGCGAGCACCAGTTTCACCATGCCGGCAAGCAATGTAACTATTACGGCAAACTACGTGCAGGTATACACGGTGACGTTTGTTCATCATGACAAAGGTGCGTTCAGCGGCGGAAGTACAGAGGTATTAGTGCCTACTTCGTCTAATACGATTACTTTGCCGACTGTGACGGATGTAAGTTGCGGATTCTATGACACTTTTGAAGGATGGATTGCTTCGGGAAGTGAGTATAGCGAGAGTACGAGTAAGCCGGCAACGGTTTATGCAGGCGGTAGCTCATATACTGTATCGAGCGATGTTACGCTCCGTGCTTTGTATTCGAAGTGCGAGGGTGCAGGCGGACAGTCATATCATAAGGTAACCGCAATTGGCGATGTTACCGATGGAACATATATTCTAGTTTCGAATGCCTCAACACCAACAGTCTATAGTGGACACTCAGGTTCTAATACTTATGGAGATTGTGTAACAGGATTAACAGCCGATGGAGATGACTACTCTTCTACATTACCAAGTGGAGCTGTGCAAGTGACAGTAACTCGAGGAACTGGTGGAAATGCATCTAAATTTACAATTCACAATGGCTCTAAGTATATAGTTGCTGGTACCGAATCAACAGGAACATCCGATTCTGAAAGTTGGTGGCAATTAACAACCGGAAGTAACGTAAATAGTAAGGCTTGCCCTGCTGGCGTAATCCAACCAGCATCTTACACTGATAATGTTCTGCAAGAGAATAATACTTATCATCGTTTTAGGACATATAAAAACTCACAAACAGCATATGTCTTCCTCTATAAGTTGATTGACAAGTGCACGAAATCATATGCAACGAACCCAAGTTGTATCAAACCGACCGGTGTACATATTACGTATAACGCCAATGCGCTTGATGCTACGATGAGTTGCTCGACAAGTAATAGAACTTATAAGGTGGTAGATGCCGTAAACCAATACCCTAAATTAGCATCTGCCTACACGTTCTGCGACAATGCAACACGTGACGGTTATACATTGGTTGGCTGGAATACGCAAGCTAATGGATTAGGCACAACCTATGAACTGGACCATAGCTATAGTAATCTGCCTGTATCCGGTGATTTGGATGGCGACAACTATGTTACATTGACAGTCTATGCAATGTGGGCACCGAGTGTATCGTTCAATGTCGGTAATGCCACAGGAGGAACCGGTGTGCCCGATGTTATTGAGGCGGATGGTGGTTTTATGCTGCCAACACCGACAGCTGCACAAATAGGAACAATTCCTTGCGGTTACTCGTTCTATGGATGGAGCGAGAGTAGTGTCGTAGCGACTTCTACGAAGCCGACTCTGTATATGCCAGGCACGAAATATACAGGTTCTTACAGAACGTTATACGCCGTCTATCGCTTGGCAGGAGAAGGTGGTAATCCTGACTTGTTTAGTCTTTCATATACCTATAGTGCAACAAAATACTATGTAGCTAAACCTACAGATATTGCCACTGCACCTTCCACATGGGGAAGTGATAAAGTAAAGAAATTTAGTGCAACTACTGATCCTGAAGAGGCATTGGCGTTCGGAACCAAATCAATAGGCGGTAAAACAGTCAAGTCATTCTATTGGATGTATGACGATGAGGAAGTGTATGTCTATTGGAAAGATAATGCCGGTTCTCTTACACATGCCAATGAGGAAGATACCGATTACGGTTGGACCATAAGCGGCACTACAGATTTGACTTTCTCTACTACATATCCCGGACAGACAGCCCGTCAGATAGTCTTTACTGCTCCTTCATATGGAGATCCGGCAACGTTTAATGCATCCACGTCTGCAGCAACCAGTTTGCATAAAGAAGAAGCATCTACAACAACTTATACCTATGCAACGAATCCTTCTTGCGAGACGACTGCAACTCTGCAGTTTGTAACCAATGGTGGTACGTTGAACTATCCTGATACTTATGACGCAAGCAATTATGTTGATTTGACGGTAGGTACAAATGTATATCTGCCGACGGCAACGTATCCGGGTGAATGGGTATTTGAGGGTTGGATGAAAGGAGAAGATGTTTCCAGTACAGACATTAGACCGGAGTCTGCTAACTTCATTGAGGTAACTCTTAACACTACGACTTATAGTGCAGCTCCAGCAGGCACCACTACGTTCCATGCGGTATATAGCAAGACTGTAAACGACAAACAGTTTGATCCGATAAACGGCGGTACGTATAAGTTGTTTGCTATCATGGCAGATGGTACAACCAAAAACTATATGCCGGTTTGGGGAGGAAGCAGAGGAACTGTTGCCAGCGTAACGAGTTGCGCATCGACCGGAGATTATACCATCACCCCAGGAACCGGTGTGCATGCAGGACAATATAAAATTACATGCGGTTCTTATACATTAGGTGTCGTAGATGATGCTAACACTGATTTGAAGGATGTAGCCGACACATGGTGGAATATTGAGTCGAGTACATCCGGTAAGGGAACTTATCGCATTACGGTTGTAGGTAGTACGTATCGTGGGTTGTCATACGGAAGCTCAGCATTTGGAAACTATGCGCTTAGCCAAGTAAATAGTTCGGGTCAGACTATGTATCGTGATATGGAAATCGGTGAGTGTATCTATACAGAGTACACTTCAACACCGGAGAATATTCCGTATATCACGATTACAGGTAGTCCGGTTAAGATTACATCGACCAATGGCGAGCGTGTATATGCTTCAAGTAAGATACATGTCGAAGCACATAACTTTACCGGTGTACGTACTATTCATCTGAATGCAACAAATGGCTTTGCAACCAATCCTGCATTTGTAAATACAGCGGCTAATGGCGCATACAGCGGTGACATTGACATTTATTACCAGCCAACAACCGCTGGCGATGGAAGCATTGTTACAAGTGTGCTGACAGCAAGTCAGATAGCCGGAACAACGCCAGAGCAAATCAGTCAGACCTTCAGTGCTATCAAGGGACGCAACATGCCTGCTAAATTTGTAATTGCAGCGAAGATAGGTGGTCAATGGTATGCCATGCCGGATGACAAATCCACGACAGAAACGATGACCGCCCTACCAATTGAGGTAAATGATGCAGATGCTCCTATTTCTGCTACATTGGTTCCGCATAACGTAGAGTGGAGTCTGAGCGATGTGGTAAACAGCAATGACCGTCCGAAAGACAAAGTATATCTCTATGAATCGAACAAGATGAAAGATGACGGAATAACGCCATGGAACTATGCTTTGTATGCAGGAACAGCACCGACAATCGGTACTTACGGGCAAGTTAGCGGTATCAGCGGAACCAGTTCTGATAGATACGAATGGGGTTTGACTACCAGCGACCTGCTTGAATATACTATCAGCAATGCTACTGTGGGTAAAAATATCAGCATTAGCAATGCCAGCAATTTCGGTACGCATGCTTCGGCAATAGCAAGCTCTACTCTATTCCTGTTACCAATAGAAAACTACTATGAGTTAGCAGAAATGCAAGCGGTAGAATGGAAAGCAAACAGTGTAGTCGTTATGTTCAGAGGTGCCGGAAGCAAAGCAACCGCGAAATTGGGAGCAGGCGCAGAAGGCAGTGCTCAGTCATTAACGTCTGTGAAGAAAGACCACGGCGTATATGAGATAGCAACCGGCGATCTGACGAGTGCCGCAGGGCAATCATTGGCCATAACTATCAAGAACAGCAGCGATGTTGTTCTCGGACGCAAGTTGTTAGTTGTACCGGCGATAGTAAGCGTTGACAAGAACAGCGACGCATTAGGCATCACGACAGATGCAGCCGCGGCAACGGATGTAGTGGTATTGGACGGTGCAACGCTGAGTGCTGCAACTACCAAATACACCTTCAAGAACATCACCGTTTATCCGGGCGGCAAGTTGGTAATCGGTAGCGGCAAGCAGTTAGGTATGGCTTCTCTGACGCTGCGTGGTGGTTCCGCATGGGGCGCTGCAACGTATGAGCACAAGTATCCGCAGTTTGTAGTCAATAACACGGCAAGCGATGCATACAGTAACTCGGCAGCAGTCATCAACTACGACTACGTTACAACAAAGGATCAGTATTACTCGTTCGTACTGCCGTACAACGGAAGCACAAGTGCAATCAAGTATCCTGTGGACATTTATGGAAGTGCAGTAAGTGCAAGCAATACGGGAAGCTTCGAATTCCAATACTACGACGGTGCAGCCCGCGCCACCGGTGCTACCGGATGGAAAGTGCTGGCAGAGCCTGCGACTTTGGAAGCCGGAACGGGTTACACTTTCTTCGGCATGCCGAAGAAAGTAGATGCATACGATGGTTCTGATAGCGAACATGCTAACACCCGTCAGCGGTACGGTATCCATCGTATTCCGATGAGTGTGGCTGCGGCTACTGTACAAGCCGGAGAGACCGGAGGAGGAGAACCCGCAAACAAGCCGATTAGCATCAATGTAATACTGGCATCGAAGAACAATGACTCAGGATGGAATCTTGTTGGAAACCCGTACATGGCTAATGTAAGCGGTTTGAGCAATACGGACATTCAAGTCGGTGAATTAGTTCATACATCTACTGTTCCGTGGGACGGCAAATGGCAATGGGATAACCCCACAAGCGGTGTTCGCTACATAGTCACGACGGACGACGGTCAGACCTTTGAGTCGCAACAAGCCAGCACCGCCACGCTAAAGGCATTCAAGAACTTCTTCGTACAGATTCAAAATGCAGAAGCCAATACGTTGGTAATACCGGCAACCACAAGGACAGACAAGTCACTTGCCCCGGCACGATATATGGACGAAGTGGAACAAGATATCCAATTGGCTGTTGACCTGATAAGCGAAGCACGCAAAGACAAAGTAGATCTGCTGATCAACGACATCTACACGGCTGAGTTTGATCAAGACGGCGACTTCACGAAGATGATGAACAGCACGAACTTCAACCTCTATGGCGTCTATCCGGGTGATAACCTAAGTTTCATTGCCGTAGATAAGACCACTGCAGCCAACAGCATCGCAGTAGGATATCAAGTACCGGCAGGCGGCGACTACTCCTTGCAGTTATCCGACCGAGAATATGTAATGGTTGACGCTATTGAAGCACTATATGTAACCGATCATGAGGTTTCGCCGGAAGTGACGACCAACCTGTTGGATGGTCCGTATAACTTCCATGTGAACAATGCGGAGACCAACGACACCCGATTCACTATCTCAATCAGGTTAGCACCAAAGACACCCACTGACATAGATATTGTTCCGAGCGAAGGTCAGGAAGAAATGCAACCGATGAAATTCATCTATCACGACAAGATGTACATTCTCCGCGGCGGAGTGATTTATGATGCAACGGGAAAGAAAGTGCGTGAGATTAAATAATCTCAATGTTTAATGTTTAATGAATGAACGAATGAAAGAGTTAAAGATTATGAAAGCATTGAGATATTTATTGATTGTAATTGCCCTGCTGAGCGTCCTGAGCGTAAGTGCTCAGATGCTCGCTCAGCTGCCGGAAGCGACCATGCATTCCACTTCCGCAATGGTTGGTTCGGGTTCCAACCTGCCCTCTGCAGCATCCAGCGGAGCCGTAGTAACAGGTAGTAGTTTGGGATCCTACTCGCCAGCCAATGCGCCGAGTCGTCCAAGACGTGTCATAGGAGATGATGATAAAGATGACAAGGAAACAGGTGGTTGGGATGATCCTATGAAAGACCCCATTGGCGATGCGGCATTGCCGCTGGCGCTGATGGCGTGCGCGTACCTTATAGTACGCGCCACGCGCAAGCGCAAGAGCGCAATGTCCAAATAGTATTTGGACGCAATGGACGAAGCACAGCGGATGGAGTATGGGGTGCGGTGTACAGCGTATGGTGTATGGCATGAGAAACGGGGCACGGAAGTGCCCTGCTTTTTCTTGTAAAAAAGCAAAAAATGTTCACAAAATTTGCGAATATCAAAAATTAGTTGTATCTTTGCAGCGAATTTACAAATCGTATGGAAATAGTTTTTCAAAAAGACTACTTAAGCGAGTTATACTACACCGGAAAAACAAACGATAAACAACATCGCTATCAACCGGATGTTATACGTAAATACGCAAAAGTAGTAGGCATCTTAGATGCAGTAAGCAGAATGGAAGATTTATTCCGTTTTAATTCTCTGCATTTTGAGGCGCTGGAAGATACGAGCTACTACTCCGTACGAATAGATTATCATTATCGTCTAATCTTTGAATTGGAAGCAAAGGCAGGCGAAACGACGCTGACGATTTGTAAAATTGAAGATATTACCAACCATTACCAATAAGACCATGTCTACTTTAGGTTATTCGTTTTATGCCTTGCACCCGGGAGAGGTGCTGAAGGATGAGATGGAAGCACGTCACATCTCGCAACGCGAGTTTGCGCGTCAAGTCAATATGTCATATACCGTTTTAAACGAGCTACTAAACGGCAAGCGTACGCTTACCCCGGCTACAGCACTGATGTTTGAAGCGGCATTGGGCATCCCTGCCGATGCGCTGATGAACATACAAACAAGATACAACATGCAGACAGCTCGACAAGATAGTAAAATCTTGTCATGGCTATCGCGTATACCGCATATAGCAGCTATGCATTAGTCAATAAATAATTCATTTAACTTATATTTATCATGAAGAAATTTTTCTTATTCTTAGTTGCGTGCGCGATGAGCATCGCGACGTATGCTGCAGTGAGCATCACCGTGACGCCGAGTAATGTGGATTTTGGTACCGTCAGTATCAAAGGTAAAAGCAATGTGGAAGATTCCATCCCCCTCAGCGTAAGCTATTCCGGTTTGCAGCAGTACTGCGGCGTAGCATTTGAAGACGACCAGATGCCTGAAAATGACGCTATGTTCTGGATCAGCGGAACCAATATGGACGGCTGGATCTATGGAGGCGACGCATACAACCCGGCGGAAGGACAAGGTCTGCAGTTGCATTATTACGCAGAAAAAGCCGGCACCTACACCGGACGAATCCGTTTCTATAGTTACACGGATGCCGACTGGGAAATAAAAAGTCCGTACGTATATCTAAATATCACGCTTGTGGTAAGCGGCGATGCTCAGGTAGCGACGACCACTCCATACGAGCGTATCCAAACGACCAGCGGCCTGAGTGTCGGTGACACGGTTATCTTTGTGAACGAAGCTGCCGGTGCAGTAAGTGGTGAGTTAAACACCTCTTACCTGACCGCCATCACAGAAGGCGTGACTATCAATACATCAACCGGACAAGCCGATATACCGGAAGAAGCACAGACATTTGTGGTAAGTCAATACGGCGGCAACTGGCAGTTCACAGCTACCGGCACGAGCAATAAACTGGCTCTGGATATCACCGGCAAAGGTGCTTTCACCTATGCAGCTCCGGTGGCTAACCAGATTCTGGTTGGTTGGGGTATCAGTATCAGCAACGGCGTAGCAGAAGTGGGCAAGCCGGACGGTACGTTCCCGGTACGATTTAACAGCGATCGTTTCAAACCATACAAGAGCGCAGCAGGAACAGATATCGCCCTGTACAAGAAAGCCGGTGCGGCTCAGCAGATACAAAGCAGTCTAACCGTAGAAGATGTTATCTTCGGCGAAGTAGAGAACGACGAGCAGAAATCAGTGACTGTTCAATACACGGCAGAGAACCTGACGGACGATATCATCTGGGGGATAGAAGGTACGGATGCCGCTCTATTTGATGTAACGAGCCAAGGCACGCGCACAGCAGGTACGGTAACGGTAACTTACCTGGGTACCAGCAGCAAGACCGGTGCGCTAGATGCACGTCTGGCATACCTGACACAAGACGCAGCTTTGGATCCGATGGAAGGCTCGAAAGTTATCAGCATCACCCTGATTCCTGCTACCATCAAGTTGACGGATCTCGCCTTCGTGGGTGCACCGGCGACGATCGATCAAGGTCAGACAATCGATCTCTCGCAATACGTTGTTTATACGCCGAATAACGCCGTCGACAAGTCGCTGACTTGGAGCGTTGACCACACGTATCAAGGCGAAGTGGATCAAGACGGCAAGTTAACCGCGAAACATGTGACGGGAACGGTAACGGTAACCGCCACCTCGGTGCGCGTACCGAGCGTAAGCGCGAGTGTGACGCTGACGATCACCAAACCGACCATCACCGATTTCACCCTCTCGGCATCCGAAATCACCCTGAACATCGGCGGTCAGGAGACTCTGAGTATCACCGCTTTCGTGCCGGAATATGCGACTGCTTCGGCTTCCTTCCAGTCCTCCGACACCGAGGTCGCGACGGTGAACAAGAACGGCGTGATCACCGCCAAGGCAATCGGCGATGCCGTTATCACCGCCACCATCGGCGAGGTAGAGAAGAGCTGCACTGTACATGTAATAGCCGTGACCGTCAACAGTATCTCCTTCTCCAATGCGGAAGCGAACCTGACCCTTGGTTCGTCGCTGCAACTGGCGCCGACCGTGGATCCGGCAGAAGCGGCTACGCAATACACCATCGGTTACGAATCGGACAACGAGTCAGTAGCAACCGTTGACGCAGCGGGCAAGGTGACCTCCGTAGCGATCGGCGACGCGGTCATCACTGCCACCATCGACAACCAAAGCGCACAGATCACCATCCATGTGGTAGCAGCCGCCATGTTCGCCAAAGTGACCGATCCGTCCGTTCTGGCAGCCAAAGATACGATTATTCTGGCTACGATCTACGATAACAACGGCGTCGTAGCCGGTCCGCGCGGTACGGACAATGCCGGCAAGAAGAAACTGAGCGTTCTGACCGAAGATGTGACCGTAACCGAGACAGAGGCATACGCAGATGAGGCATGCCGGTTCGTATTAGGCACCGAGAACGGTCAAAATGGCTACACGCTGACCATCGTTGGCGGCAAGATGATTGCAGTAACCAGCAGCGGCAACGATATTGTAGATGCCAACACACAAAACTGCAAGTTCTGGGAGTTTGTGGCAGACGACGAGAACGGCTATTATGTCCGCAATCTGGGCAACACGAACGCGATGTTCAAATACCATATCGGCAATGCTGCCATCAAGCCGTACAAAGCAGGTACAACAGGCGCCGTATATGTATATGCATACTACCGCAAATACGCAGAGCCGTCACCGGCTACCGGCGTGGAGGACATTCAGCCATCAGAGGTCAGCTATCAGAAAGTGCTGCGGAACGGACAAGTGCTGATCCTCCGCAACGGCGAGACCTACACTATAACGGGCGCAAGAGTGCAACAATAGTGCAATTTCTCTGCAAAAAACAAAAAAATCTCACATATATTTGCTTATGTGGGATTTTTTTTGTACCTTTGCACGATTTTTTGAGTATCAAGAAATTATAATTCTATAATTGGTCGCAAACGGCGACCGCAAATGACGAAAAAACAGATGAATATTGTAACCAAAGAGATTGCTCTCCCCGATGGACGAGTAATCAAACTGGAGACAGGCAAGCTGGCCAAACAAGCAGACGGCGCTGTGATGGCGACCCTCGGCAACACGATGATTCTGGCAACTGTCTGCTCCGCCAAAGATGCGGTACCCGGCACCGATTTCATGCCGCTGACCGTAGAGTACAAAGAGAAATTTGCGTCTGCAGGACGCTTCCCGGGCGGTTTCACCCGCCGCGAAGGCAAAGCATCGGATTATGAAATCCTTATCGCGCGTCTGATCGACCGTGCCCTTCGTCCCCTCTTCCCTTCCAACTATCACGCAGAGACATTCGTTAACGTAACGATGTATTCCGCTGACGGTATCGACATGCCGGAGAGCATTGCCGGACTGGCAGCAGGTGCTGCGCTGGCTTGCTCGGATATACCTTTCGAGGGTCCGGTGAGCGAAGTGCGCGTGGCACGTGTGGACGGCAAGATGGTTATCAACCCTACCTTTGAGCAATGCGAGCATGCTGACCTTGAGCTGATGGTTGCCGCTACCTATGACAACATCATGATGGTGGAGGGCGAGATGAAAGAGGTGCCGGAGAGCGTAATGCTGGAGGCTATCAAAGCTGCGCACGAGGCTATCAAACCGCAGTGTCTGGCTATCAACGAGATGATGAAGGCTTATGGCAAGGAAGTGAAACGCGAGTATTGCCATGAGGTAAACGACGAGGAGCTGAAGCAGGCTGTGCATGACTACAGTTATGCCCGCGCTTATGCGCAAGCTACTGCTGCGGACACCGACAAGCATCACCGCGAGGCTATGTTCAGCCAGATTTGCGAGGATTTCAAGGCTGAGAAAGCCGACTACATGGCAGCCCGCGCAGAGGCATTAGGCGTAGATATCGACGAGATCGCAGCCCTGGTAGACCGCTATTATCACGACGTAGAGAAAGAGGCGATGCGCCGCGCTGTGCTGGATGAAGGCAAGCGTCTGGACGGTCGTAAAACAACTGAGATCCGTCCTATCTGGTGCGAGGTAGGTTACCTGCCCGGCCCTCACGGAAGCAGTATCTTCACCCGTGGCGAGACCCAGTCGCTCTCTACCGTAACACTCGGTACCAGCCGCGACGAGAAGATCGTTGACGAGGCTCTGATCCAAGGAACCGACAAATTCCTGCTGCACTATAACTTCCCGCCGTTCTCAACGGGTGAGGCTAAGGCGCAACGCGGTGTAGGACGTCGCGAGATCGGGCACGGTAACTTAGCTTGCCGCGCGCTGAAGAACATGATCCCGGAAGATTTCCCATACACCGTACGTGTAGTAAGTGATATTCTGGAGTCCAACGGTTCGAGCTCTATGGCCACCGTTTGTGCCGGTACACTGGCGCTGATGGATGCAGGTGTGCCGATGAAAAAACCGGTAAGCGGTATCGCAATGGGTCTGATCTCGGAGAACCAAGGCAAGAACTACGCGATTCTTTCTGATATCCTCGGCGACGAGGACCACCTCGGCGACATGGATTTCAAGACCACGGGAACCAAGGACGGTCTGACGGCCTGCCAGATGGATATCAAGGTAGACGGTCTCTCCTATGAGATATTAGAGAACGCGCTCGCACAGGCGCACGAAGCACGTATGTATATCCTCGGTAAGATCCTGGAGTGCATGCCGGCTCCGCGTGCTGACCTCAAACCGCACGCTCCGCGTATCACTTCGTTCTATATCCCGAAAGATATGATCGGTGCTGTAATCGGCCCGGGCGGAAAGATCATCCAGGGTATCCAGGCTGAGACCGGAGCTGTTATCTCTATCGATGAAGACGAGAAGGGCGGCAAGGTAGAGGTAGCCTCCAACAACGGCGAACAGATGGCTGCCGCTATCGCCAAGATCAAAGCGATCGTTGCGCTGCCGGAAGTAGGCGAAGAGTACGACTCCGTTGTCAAATCGCTCATGCCGTACGGCTGTTTCGTTGAGTTCATGCCGGGTAAGGAAGGTCTGCTGCATATCAGCGAGATCGACTGGAAACGCTATGAGACGATGGAAGAGACCGGAATCAAGGAAGGCGACCATATCCGCATCAAACTGCTGGAGATCGACCCGAAGACCGGTAAGTTCCGTTTGAGCGCCAAAGCGCTGAAAGAGAAACCCGAAGGTTATGTAGAGCCGGAGAGACCCGCCCGCGCACCGCGTGGCGACCGTGACGGCGCACGCCTCGACAGAGGACCAAGACCCGAGCGCCGCGGTCCGCGTCCCGAGAAACACTAATACATCAGCCATGCTTGGCTGATCAAAGAAGAATAACGTCCTTCGCGAGGACGTTATTTTTTTGTGTAGATGTATAATGAATGGTTTTTAGAAATCAATCTTCCATACCAGTCCGACGCCTTGTATCGTCGAAGCCTGGCGGAGCGAGTACTTATCAACGGTATGGGTGTACCCTTTCAGCCGCAGCTGGCCGTCTTCCGTCAGCAACACTTCTACATCCAGATCACCGAAGAAAGGCTGGTTGGAGATATCATTATACCGATAGCCCACATTACCGTTGATCACAAGCCGGTCCACAGGCTGCAACTGGAACTGCGCCTCGTATTCCTGGCTTCTCCCGGCTCCCTCTCCATCCGTACGGATTGCCACTCCGAGGGTCAGCATATCCGTCAGTCTCGATAGCCATGCGTTAATCTGGCTGGTAACGGTGGAAGACAGCAGCGAGTAGGTGGAATTCAGCGTAGCGTACTGCGCATTCGCCATATAATCAGGCGTGAAGAAGCGTCCAAAGACGAGAAGGTAAATAACCTGCCTCATGAGCATCTCGTCGGTGTTGATGATCTGGCGCACCTGCTGCTGGATATTCTGGTCCGACATCGGGAATTCCAACGCGAAAGAGAGTATCGGATTATTAAGCGTTCCGGTCATATGGAGGCATGTCAGCACCGGTATATTCGACCGCGAGGTAGCCAGTTGGGCCGCATCATCTCCAAACAGATCACGCAGGTTGGCTACCGCCCTGTATTTCGCCGTAACATCCAGTTGGGGATTAGACGGGTTGCCCGAGAAAACAATCGTAGAGCCTTCCCCGACGGTAAACTCCTTACGGATCATATTCGCCACGGTATAAGAGAGCGTACCTTGGTTGATATCGTACGTACCGAGCAGCGATACATCGCCGGTGCTGGTGTCGTAAGTCAGCCGCAGAGCTCCTGTACCGCGGCCCTGAATCATATCCCCGTTGCTTTCTCCTAACACCAGTTGGAAGAGCAGGAAGGGGTTGATATCCAGATTCAGTTTGACCGTACATCTCTCCGGCCGCGCCAGTTCGATAGTCCGGCGGACCGAATCTTCCGGCACCTCATAACGGAGCGTGTCTCCTGCCGCCACAAAATGGACGAACGAGGACTCGTACGCAGAGGAAGCGTTATCCAGCGAGAGGCGGAAGCGGCTGTTCTTCGAGGTGCTGGCATTAGCGGAGACGAGGATATCCGATTCATGCCCGGTAACATCCACATGGCCGGTAGCATAGACCTTGCCGCGCAGCATCTCGCCCGGCGCGTCATTGTCGAAGACCAGCGCGTCGGTGGCATCCACATGCAGAGCCAATACGAAATCGTGGAACTGCTCATGATGGACAGCCCCCTTCACACGCACGGGGTTACCCTCCGCATCCGTCAGATGCACATCGGGGAAGATGATAGCCGTAGTATCCATGATAATCGAATCCGAAGGGATGGTATATCGCGCCCCCGTCCAGGGGAGCGTCAGATGGGCATCATGCGCCAGTTCGCGGATCAGGACGTACACCAGTCCTTTCCTGCCGCCTACCACTACTCTGCCCGACCCGTATCCATCCAGATCGGTCAGCACCGTGTTCGTCCAGTGATTAATAAATTCAAGCGGTACGGAATCGGTTGTCATATCCAGTTCCCATACGCCGGAATGGTCGAAGAGTGCTTTGCCATCCAGCGCTACTTTTCTCGTATCCGGCATGTGCGGTTTGAACACATCGGCATGGAAGGCGAGCGAATCGGATATATGCAGATCCACCTCCGCATCACCGAAGAGACAGTTGTTGAGCCCCATCGAGTCAATATGTATCCGGGTATCTATCTGCGGCCGCCGGAAGAGCGATGTGATATCCGCGCTGCCGGTGAGCAGTCCGTTGAACATGATGGTCTTTTGCGGCAGGATAAACGGCACCACATAGGATGCATCTATCCGCTGCATATCCACCGTGAGGGTGTCAGATGCCTTACGCGAACCGACACCGTTGGCGTACAGATGCTGCCCCGCTCCCTCGAAAAGGAAATGCCGGATAGAGAGCGTAGTATCCGATGCACAGTAGGTGAGGCGGCTCTCGCCCAGCGTATAGACCGAGTCGCGCAGCATGATTGTGCCCGGCAGACAATGGAGATCAATCAACGGCGCTTTGTTATACCGCGCGAAACGGGTCTCGAAATGCAGATCCCCTCCGTAGGCTCCGGCTCGTTGCTCCGCCAGCATCGCAAGCTGTTTCTCTCGTATAGTAAGCGGCTCATCCGTCTCCTCCGGCTGTTCCATCAAAGAAGAGAACCGGATATCCGTCAGCAGTGTGTCACGGAAAGCCTGTGCTCGCAGACCGGTATGCAGATTATCCGCCGACGCCGACACATCAAGCGCCAGAGTCTCCGACTCCGTTCCTAACGAGAGGCGTATGTCTTGCAGCGGCTTGCCTCCCACTTCCATATCCGAAGCAAGGAAAGTGAAGCTTACCGGCGACTGGTTCATGGCGAAGGGATTCAGATCCGCTCCCGCACGCAGCGAAGGACTATCCGACAGTTTGACCGGAATGGCAAAGAGTTTCTGCACCCGGCTCAACTCGGATCCGTCCGCCTTCATGCGGAAAGAGACGGGTTGCCATTTCGCCGACGGAGCATCCACCACTGCCGGCAGGTAATGGTGCGCCAACGCCGTGAAAGCCGGCACTATGTCTGCGTAACGGAAGGTTCCATCCAGTTGCGCAGAGAGATAATCCGATCGGAGCGTGACTGCCTTGCTGTTGGTTCCGTCTGCCGATACAAGAAGCGTCATCTGCTCCATCAGAACGGAATCCTGCGGCGTAGCCAGGAAAAGCGAATCAAGCACCATGTAGCCGGATATGTCATCCGCATGTTTGCCATTCATATCCACTGCCAAAGCAAAGGAGGTGCGTATGCTTGTGTCCAAAATCGGAGAAGTATCGAAATGACGGCACCGCAAGTTGAAGTTCACCTCCGGATTCTGTTGCCGCAGGTTCACAACGCCGTCAAACGCCATGTCCAGATGAGGGTCCGCTATCGAGAACTTGCCTTCATACCGCCGCGGTTGCAACTTGCCGTTTATATGCAGGTCGGCGTAGGTATAGTTCTTATAAGTGAATTTCCGTACGTGCGCTTTCACGTCCCCGGAGAGCGAGCCGTTATCGATATTGCCTTGGGACGCCAGGTCCAGCGTCACAGTCTGTAACTGGGGAAGATTGAGCATGCGTCCCAGGCGGAAGTTCTTTCCTACCACCCGTGCGTCGTAGGTCATATGCTCGAAAGCCGAATCCGAGCGGAAGGTCCCGTCCGTGGAGATCGCTCCCAGAGCAGTTCTGAATGCGCCATGAAGCGTCAGGTCATGCAGTCGGCCTTGCGCCAGACCGCGATAATGGATATCCCCAAGACGATGAACCTCCTGAGGCAGACGGATAGGCCGTCCGTTCAGCTGCGACAGGAAATCCTGCATCTGGGCGGCATTGGTATGTACGTCCGTCAGGTTCGCACGCAGGTAAGGGTTGGACATATCCGGCAGACCGATGGCAGCCACATCTCCCTGCAGGAGCGGCTTGCCGTTATAACGGAGTACCATATCGCTGAACGCAACGGAATCCAATGCGCCGCTTACCGATCCGGTCAAACCGATCGGGCGTTTGAGCGTCTTGAGAGCAGGCACGAAGAGGGATATCTCCGCCGGCACCAGCTCCGCGTCTATGCGCAGCGGGGCGTCCAGAGAAGCGGCCTCAAACGGCAAACGCAGGGAAATCTCGCTCAACTCCAGTTCGGATTGCGGCAACTGCGCATGCATTATGGGCACATTCAGCAGGCTGTCCGTCAGGATGACATGCGCGTCAAGATCCTTTATCACCAACGGTGACTGAATATTTCCGCCGGACGGTTTCTTATCTACCACCGCAGAGAGTTCGGTTATCTCCGCATCCAGCGTCTCGGCGGAAAGGCGGTGAAGATCCATGTCTGCATGGGAGACGAAAGCCTCGTAATCTTCATACCGCAGACGGATATTATCCAGCTGTACATCCTTGACCGCTACGATACTCCGCATGGGGTTGCTCTCTTTCTTTTCATCCGTCCGGAAAGCGTCAACGAGGAACTGGTAATTCCATTCTTTCGTACTCGTTCCTTCGGCACTTGGTATTTCTATCTGATGCACATCCGCCAGTACGTCATTCAATCGCACGTGGCTGAATTTAATCTCTCCGTGCCGGAGGGCAAGAGGCGAGAACTGGGCGAATGCTTCTCCTACATACGCCAGCGTATCGCCCTGACGGTCTTCCAGATATATATCTTTTATCGTGAGTCTGGCGGGGAACTGATAACTCACAGACCCTACCTGCGCATTCGTACCAAGCGCGCGCGACAGTTCGGCAGCCGCCAGCCGTACGGCAGCGGTCTCTACTTTGTCGCTTGACAAAGCAGCGATGAATGTTCCGCCTACCAATGCCAGACCGGCGAGCATGACACCTAATATGTACAATACGCGTTTCACTCGTGTATATTTAGCGTGCAAAGGTACGAAAAATATTTCGTACCGGCAAATAAAATCAATAATTTTGAAAAAAAACATACAAAAATTTTGCCAATTCAAAAAAAAGCAGTACCTTTGCACGCTTTTTCCGCTTTGCGGTGAGCACACATCGTGCCTCTGGCGATTGCATTAGGCTGAGAGCTGAGAGCTGAATGCCGAATAGTAGTATATGCCCGATGTGTAATGTTGGAATCCATAAAAATAACTAACGAAATGGATTTAATGAAAGTTGCCGAGCAAGCTTTTGCCGGTGAGAAGAAAGAATTCCCTGCATTCAAAGCAGGTGACCAGATTACGGTAGGTTACCGTATTAAAGAAGGTAACAAAGAGCGTGTTCAGGAGTTCCGCGGTGATGTGATCTGCATCCACGGTAGCGGAGACAAGAAACGCTTCACGGTTCGTAAAATGAGCGGTAACGTCGGTGTTGAGCGTATCTTCCCGATGGACAGCCCCTTCATTGAGAGCATCACGGTGAACAAGTACGGTAAAGTACGTCGTGCTAAACTGTATTACCTCCGCGAGCGTACGGGTAAGAAAGCCCGCATCCAGGAGCGCCGCGTAAAGTAATCAAAAGGGGACCTTCGGGCTCCCTTTTTTAATGTACAATTTTGAATTGTGAATTGTGAATTTTGAATTGTGCTCTCCATATAAACCAACAGGAGATCAGCCGCAAGCGATAGAGTCGCTGGTGGCAGGTTTGAATGCCGGTGCTCCCGCACAGGTGCTGCTCGGCGTCACGGGTAGCGGCAAGACGTTCACGATAGCCAACGTCATCAAAGAGGTCAACCGCCCTACCCTCATCATGAGCCACAACAAGACACTCGCGGCACAGCTCTACTCGGAGATGAAGGCGTTCTTCCCGCACAACGCGGTGGAGTATTTCGTCTCGTACTACGACTACTACCAGCCCGAGGCGTATATCCCCTCCACGGATCTGTATATCGAGAAAGATCTGAGTATCAACGAGGAGATCGACCGCCTGCGTCTGAGTGCGGTAGCAGCCTTGCTGTCCGGGAGGAAGGATGTGATTATCGTTTCGTCTGTCAGTTGCATATACGGTTTGGGCAGTCCCCAGGACTTCACGCAGAACGTGATCGAGCTGCATCGCGGCGAGAACATCCAGATGGACAAGCTGCTCAAGCAGCTCATAGGCGCACAGTACGTGCGTAATGATATAGAACTGGCGCGCGGGCGCTTCCGCGTGAAAGGCGACACCATCGATATCGCCCTTGCCTATGCCGACTATATCGTACGCATCGAGTTCTTCGGCAACGAGATTGACGCCATTATGACGATCGACCCTATCTCGGGCCAAGTGATAGAAGAGTTTGAGCACTATAACCTCTCTCCGGCTACGATTTTCCTGACCAGCGCGGAACGGATTGCTGCTGCCAAGGAACAGATCCAAGCAGATCTGGCCAAACAGATAGAATATTTTACCGACCTGGGCGAGGAGTTATACGCCAAGCGGATAGAAGAAAGGGTCAAATATGACCTGGAGATGCTGGACGAGTTAGGTTACTGCTCCGGCGTAGAGAACTACAGCCGTTATTTCGACGGCCGCGAAGAAGGCACACCGCCTTATTGTCTGCTTGATTATTTCCCGAAAGACATGCTTCTCGTCATAGACGAAAGCCATGTGACAGTGCCGCAGATACGCGGTATGTACGGCGGCGACAAAGCGCGCAAGGACAATCTCGTGACCTACGGATTCCGGCTTCCTGCTGCAAGGGACAACAGACCGCTCAAGTTTGACGAGTTCGAAGCCAAGACGGGGCAGACCATCTATGTCTCCGCCACCCCTGATGAATACGAATTGGAGCGGTCGGAAGGTATTGTCATTGACCAGCTGATCCGTCCTACAGGTCTGTTGGATCCCGAGATTGAAGTGCGTCCGACGGAGAACCAGGTGGACGATCTGATGGACGAGATCAAGACACGCATCCACCGCAACGAACGCACCTTGGTCACCACTCTTACCAAACGAATGGCGGAGGAGTTGGACGAATACCTGCGCAAATACGGCATTAAATCCGCTTATATCCATTCAGACATAGACACTATTGAGCGTGTAAAGATCATGGAGGACTTGCGGAGAGGCGAATATGACGTGCTGGTAGGTGTCAACCTGCTCCGTGAAGGTCTGGATCTTCCGGAAGTGAGTCTGGTTGCCATCCTCGATGCAGACAAGACCGGTTTTCTCCGCGACCAGCGCAGCCTGACCCAGACAGTAGGCCGCGCCGCGCGGCATGTGAACGGCAAAGCGATCCTGTACGGCGACAAGATCACTCCCGCAATGCAAGCCACGATCAACGAGACCAACCGCCGCCGCACGATACAGATGAGGTACAATGCGGAGCACGGGATCACTCCTACCGCCATCAAGAAAGAGATCAACACTTCGGCTCTCGCAGGTCTGTACAAAGATCCGGAGGAAGAGAAACGCCGCGTAGAAACCGCCATCCGTGAGAGCTGGCAGACTGCCGAATGGCAAAAGATGGACGCCAAGGCTTTGGAAAAAGCGATAGACACCAAACGCAAACAGATGCTGGCTGCTGCAAAGGCAACCGACTTCGACATAGCCGCACGTCTCAGGGACGAAATGATAGAGATGCAGAACAGGCTTCAGGCCATGCAAGGATAAAAAGTAAGGCTAAAAAGCGATTATTTTCGCATTTTTTTGCAAAAATATTTGGTCATGTCAGAAAAAAGCAGTAAATTTGCACGCTTTTTCGCGTTGAAAAAGATTAACTGGATAAACTAGTTCGACTAGTATAACTAGAATAACTATTATTAACAAACTAAATTAACAATTTACTACAATGGTAAATCATTATGAAGCTGCCTTCGTTTTAACTCCCGTTTTGTCTGAGCCGCAGACGAAGGAGGCAGTAGAAAAATTCGAGAATCTTCTCACATCGAATGGCGGTACCATCCTGAACCGTGAGGAGTGGGGTTTAAAGCAACTCGCTTACCCTATCCAAGGTAAAAATTCGGGTTTCTATTTCATTCTTCAGTTTGATGTAGAGCCCGCAGTAATTGCTACCCTCGAGACCGAGTTCCGTCGTGACGAGCGCGTAATCCGCTTCCTGACGACACGTCTTGACAAGTACGCTTTCGAGTACGCAGAGAAGCGTCGTGGCAAAGGTAAACAACAAAATGCAGAGGAGGCTTAATTATGGCACAGAATGACGAAATCCGCTATCTGACTCCGCAAGGTTCGGACCAGAAGAAGAAAAAGTACTGCCGTTTCAAAAAGAGCGGTATCAAGTACATTGATTACAAAGATCCAGAGTTCCTCAAGAAGTTCCTCAACGAGCAAGGAAAGATTCTTCCCCGCCGCATCACCGGTACTTCTTTGAAGTTCCAACGCAAAGTTGCACAGGCCGTTAAGAAAGCACGCCACTTGGCTCTGCTGCCTTACGTAACTGACATGATGAAATAATCGTTCAAGTGAAACGAGAAGTAATTAACTTTAAAAGAAAGGAAAGAAAATGGAAGTAATTCTGATTCAAGACCTTGCGAACCTCGGTTTCAAGAACGACATCGTTAAAGTTCGCGACGGCTACGGACGTAACTATCTGCTGCCGCAGAAGATTGCTATCATTGCTAACGAGGCTAACCGCAAGCAACTGGCTGAGACGCTGAAACAGCAGGCTCACAAAGCAGCCAAACTGCTGGCTGACGCTCAGGCACTGGAGGCAAAACTCGCAGAGACGGTAATCGAACTCAAGGTAAAAGCAAACGAGGACGGAAAGATCTTCGGTACTGTTACCACCCAAAACATCTCTGACGCGCTCGCAGCACAGGGTATCACCATCGACAAGAAAGTGATCACCATCGCTGAGCCGATCAAACAACTGGGTGAGCACACCGCACAAGCTCGTCTCCATCGTGAGGTAAAAGCTGACATCAAGCTAAACGTAGTAGCTGCAGAGTAATTGAAAGTTGAAAATTGAAAATTGAAAGGAACACATCTTATGAAAAAAGGAATTCATCCGGAGAACTACCGCGTAGTGGTTTTCAAAGATATGTCTGACGGTACTCAGTTCTTCAGCCGCTCTACCGCAGCTACGAAGGACACGATTGAAATCGACGGCGTTCAGTACCCGCTGATCAAGCTGGAGATCTCGAACACGAGTCACCCGTTCTACACCGGTAAGTCCAAACTGGTGGACACCGCAGGTCGTGTGGACAAATTTATGTCTCGCTACGGCAATCGCACTCGCAAGTAATACTTGCGACATCTCAAGGGGCGAGCATGTGCTTGCCCCTTGTTTTTTTTGTTATTAAGAACATCTCGGTATTTCGATATTTCGGTATATCGATAACCCGGCAACTCGACAACTCAACAAATCCTATGAACAACACACATCTATGGCGCGCATTGGGGCGCAACACCGTCATCTCCGTCATCCTCTTCGGAGCATTATTAGGACTTCTATGGCTCGTTGAGACCTATCTCCTCCCTTGTGGGGAGGCCTGGAGGGGGTCCCTTCTCAAATGGCATGACCCCGCCTGGGTAGTAGGCATTCCCGCTTCTGTCATCGGCGTAGCATATATTCTCACGGTCCGCGACCCGCAGAACTACACCGGCTTCTTCGCCGGAATTGTGATGTCTTTCTTGCTGGGAATACAGTTTCTGCTGCAAGAGCAATACGACAGCACCTTCCTCTATTTCTTTGTCTTTATCCCCTTCCAGATGATGTCTATCTATAAATGGAGCCGTTCTAAAGACGACGGAGGAGCAAGTTTCGAACCTAAGTTCCTCGACACTCCGCGTCTGATACTCTCTGTTTTCATGCTCGTCTTCATTACAGCAGGAGATCTTTTACTTATGAACTATGTCAATCATGGCTCTCTCTTTCCCTCCCTTGAGGGGAGGGCCTGGGTAGGGTTACTCCTCAACGGACTCCTCATCTCGTCTTCCTTCCTGGCTAACTACTGGCTCATTTACCGCAAGACGGATTCGTGGATCTATTGGTTTATATATAGCATTGCCGGTATCGGACTGTTCATAATACTGGGCAATATCTTCTCTATCGTGCTCTTCTCCTTCTTCCTGGTCATCAATGGTATGGCGGGGATCGCTTGGATCAAGGCTACCAAGCCGGAGAACTACGGTTGGCTGAGCATCTTTGTAAAATAATTCGTCATACCGTAATCACGTCATTACGAAATATCGGAAAATATGATTAAAAGAAAACAAGACACTGTTCTCAAAGTCACAGAGCCTGCGCAGCTCATGGATTTCCTCATGGCTAAAATGGGCGGTATGGCTAAATCGTCTGTCAAACAGCTGCTGGGACAGCGACGCGTCAAAGTGGGGAATGCCGTTCAGACAAGGCATGATTTCGAACTCAAACCCGGGGATGTGGTAACCGTCTCATCCGGACGGGGCAACAGCCAGCTCACCCATCCCAAACTCAAGATCGTCTATGAGGACGACGACCTGATTGTAGTGAACAAGCAACCCGGCCTGCTCACCGTTGCCACCGCTCCGGGGAGCAAGGAGACGACCGTGATGTCCATCCTGCGCGCGTACGTAAAGAAACAGAACGCGCGCGCGAACATCTACGTCGTACACCGTCTGGACCGCGAGACATCCGGTCTGCTCGTCTTTGCCCGTTCCGAGGAGTTACAACATTACATGCGGGAGTATTGGCGTGAACTGGTTACGGAACGCACCTATATAGCGCTCGCGGAGGGTGTTCTCGAACCGCGGGAAGGGAAGATCACTACCTGGCTTACGGAAGACAAACGCAATGCCGTCGTCTATTCCTCCCCTGTCGATGACGGCGGCGACATCGCCATCACCAATTACAAAGTGCTGAAAACCTCAACAACCCCACCCCATCCCTCCCCTCAAGGGAGGGAATCCGGCAGCAGACACTTCTCCTCCCTTGAGGGGAGGTCGGGAGGGGTTACTTATTCCCTCGTCGAACTGCATCTGGAGACAGGCCGCACCAACCAGATCCGCGTACATCTGGCGTCCAAAGGGTGTCCTGTGGTAGGCGACCGCAAATACGGTCACGGCAATGAGAACAGCCCTATCGACCGCCTGTGCCTGCATGCCAAAGTGCTGGCTTTCATCCATCCGGTAACAGAGAAAACGGTACGGTTCGAATCTCCCGTTCCTAAAGAGTTTAACAGAGTATTACAATAAAAACACACTTCATTTATGAGGAAGATAATAGTCCTTGTACTTTGTACTTTGTCCCTTTGTACATTAACCGCGGCTCCGCGGCGTGTACACACAATCGGCGACAGTACCATGAGCGAATATAAGCCTGCCGCAACGCCTAAGCGCGGCTGGGGAATGTATCTGCAGGCGTTTTTTAACACCGACTCGGTAGAAGTCAACAACCGCGGCAAATCGGGTGCTTCCACCCGTACGTTCTATGAGACCGACAACCTCTGGCCGTCGGTCAAGAAGCAGATGAAAGCCGGCGACTACCTCATCATCCAGTTCGCCCACAACGACGAGAAATGCAAAGGCGAAGATGTCTATGTTGAGAACGAACGCCTCCGCGCGGAGGGAAAAGACACGCTGACCGACATGCGCGGTACGGAGCCGAACACCACCTACAAGGAGTATCTGCGCACCTATATCCGCGAGGCGCGCGAGATGGGCGTAATACCGGTTCTGATGTCCCCTATCTGCCGCGCGTATTTTAAAAACGGCAAGATCAATGACGAAGGGCAACACAAGCTTTCAGCGGTCAGCCATCAGCCATCAGATGCAGGAGACAAAGACTACGTCCGTTGTATGCGTGAGGTGGCGGAGGAGATGATGGTGCCGTTCCTGGACATGACCGCCCGCAGCCGCGAGTTCTACGAACAGGCGGGACAGAACTATTGCATGACCTACTATTTCAACTGCGGCGACAAGACCCACACTTCCGCTGCCGGAGGTATGGCGATTGCGAGCCTGGCGTACGAACTGATCAACAACTCGCCGGAGTTGGAGGAACTGAAATCGTGGACATCCTTCCCTACCAAAGAGGCTTATTCTGCTTACGCGCAGAATATCGAGGAAGCGGGCAAGAAAGCGGCTTTCGCTGCTACCGGCACTCCCTTCTCCGAGACGCTGTCAGCCGTCAACCTCCGGAACATCGAGCTTACCAAGAAGGGTTACACGCCCGCGGGAGGTCTATGGCCGGCAGGAGAGATAGACGAGGTGGCGAACCGCTACATCGAATATACGATTGCTGCAGAGAAGAAAAAAGGGCTTGTCATTGAGACCGTCACCCTGCCCCTCCAAGCCAAAGGAGGCGCCGGTATGAATATCCATATCAACTATGGCTTCGGAGAAGCTTTCTCCGGCGTGACAACCATCTATGAGAACACCGCCCTGCCGAAGAACAAGAAACTGACCATCCGTTTGAACCAGCCAATTCTGGTACCCGCTGGGCAGACCTTGCATATCCGTGTGCTGCCCTGGTATGACTCCAACGGCAAACCGCAAGGCAAGAAGTACCTCCAACTCGGTGACCTGAAAGTAACCGGCAAGCGACTGAAATAAGACGGTCCGTAATGGTAACGATATGGTAACGTAAATGACCGCTAAATAAGTACTGACATACCCGCTAATAATAAACGATTAAAGCCACCCGAAAAGGTGGCTTTAATTAATTCGCTTTCTACTTTGAGTTAAGCGGCCTTTCGACTTTCTACTCCTTAGTAGCTTGTACGCTGCGTAGCAGCATAGCTTATCTTCAGTGCATATGCGCGACGGAGCTCCTGCTTGATGTCTGCTATGACACCCATGCGGGTTTCCTTGTCTGCTTTGATAGAGACAGTCATCAATCCTTGGTCAGACTCTTTCATGGAGGAACGCTCGTTGACGATATACTCGCCAATCTCTTTTACCTCCGCGAATTGGTCATTGAGCTGGATACGCGTCTCTGCACCGTACTGTTTGCGGAACTCTGCGGTAGGCGTACCTACGTAGATATAACGCACAAGGGATTTATTCTCCAACTTGGTGAGCTCAGTAGCCTGTGGGTTCTTGAACTGCACCTTGTAGCTTACTTCCTTCATTGATGTAACAGACATGAAGAAGAACAACAGCATGAAGATAATATCAGGGAGAGACGACGTATTCAACGCCGGCATCTCACGTTTCTCATTTCTACGTATCTTAGCCATAATCAGTTACCGTAATTTTTAGGTTCAGCCTCCGAAATCTTCTGAGGATAGATCTTCTGTATGCGTTTCTGCTGGTCCTCCTCCAATTCGTTATAGCTCTTGTGGAAATACTTCTGCGCGCATTCTTCACGCAATTCATTATATGCCGCTACGAGTTCGTTCTGAACATCCAGATATGCCTGATACTGCGTATCCACGTCGTTCTGGACGGAGATCACGTGGTCCTTCGTATAAGCTATTGTACCGAAGGGAGCACCGAAATCTTCCTCCACGAGTTTCGGATAGTAGTCCGCATTCTGCTCGTTCTTAATGAACTCTTTAGCTCTCTCGCGAAGTTGCTTCACATCCATCAACTGGCCTTGTACCATCAGTTGGTTAGCGGAGTTGATCTTCACCACCAACAGGTTACGCTTGTTGATATCCTTGTCCTCTACCTTTTGATCGGGAGGAATAGGAGCAGGCAGACGGCGAGCCAGTCCCTGGTTCACATCCATAGAGGTGGTCACCAGGAAGAAAATCAGCAACAGGAACGAGATGTCCGCCATGGAGCTGGCGTTGATCTGTGGGACTTTCTTTGCCATGATAAATGTGATTTACTTCGATAGTTTTTTAGTATAGCAGTATCCCCAAATCATTGTACCGATAGTAGCAACGATAAGGAAATAGCAAGCATAGATAACGGCGTCGGCCATCTGCGCCCAGAAGCCTTCGTTATCCGTACCCTCATATCCGATGATATTGATTTTCTCCGGGCTACCGAGGAACCAGCATACGCATGCCAATACGATGAAACCGCATACTACGCCGAGAGTCATATATGCTTTGCGGCGGTTGGTCTTCCAGTTATTGACGAAATCTACAACCACAACTGCCAAGGTGATCAGGACCACAATCCCGAAAAGGATGTAGTTCCAGATGAGGAAAGCATCGGTGAAGCGAGGGATATCCAGGAAATCACCGGCTACCTCCAGACTACCGTTTGATCCGCCCAGGAAGAACAGCGCGATAAACACGATGTCTAAACCCAGCAGCGACCAGAGGGCAATCTTAGGGATCATTTTATAGTTTTTCATATTGCTCAAAATTGTTTAATGATTAAACATCAGTGTTCAGCGATCAGCCATCAGCGATCAGCTTATTACTTTTTTTGAGCCTTGTCGTACTCTACTACGATGTCGAGCAGGCTGATGGAGCTATCCTCCATTTCATTAACCAGACCCTCAACGAGCGAAAGGATATAGTTGTAGAACAACTGGAGCACAACAGCGATGATCAAACCGAGGAGTGTAGTCAACAGAGCGACCTTGATACCACCGGCAACAACGGTAGCGGAGATATCACCAACCTGTTGGATCTTATCGAATGCCTCGATCATACCGATGATGGTACCCAAGAAACCGAGAGACGGAGCGATAGCGATGAAGAGCGTAATCCAAGAGAGGTTCTTCTCCAAGAGACCGAGCTGAACGCCGCCATAGGAAGCAACCGTTTTCTCTACTACGTCGATACCCTCATCATATCGGCTGAGACCTTGATAGAAGATCGAAGCTACCGGTCCGCGTGTATTGCGGCAAACCTCCAGTGCTTTCTCGATACCGCCTTCTTTGAGAGCAGCCTCAACGTCAGCCAGCAGTTGTTTGGTGTTCGTTTTGCTGAGCGACAGATAGATAATACGCTCGATACAAAGAGCAAGACCGAACACAAGCGTAACGAGGGTCAGAGCCATGAAGCCGGCACCACCTTCAATAAATTTCGTCTTCAAAGTCTTGTGAAGAGCCACCAAGCCTCCGGCTTCCTCAGCAGGAGCCTCAGCTACTTCTTCTGCTGCAGGAGCAGCCTCGTCTACTTGTTCAACAGCAGCTTCCTCAGCAGGAGCAGCTGCTTCATCTTGTGCCATCATTACTGCGCTACCAAAGGTCAGCATTGCCAGCACTGTCAGAGTTGCAAATACTTTTTTCATGAGAATAATAAATTAATTTAAGTTATTTGTGTTTATTTGTGTTTTCCTTTTGCGGAGAGACGGGAATTCGGACGCCGCCTGCTTCGCATTCCCCCGAATCCCCACAGTCTGCCGGAGGCATCCTGTGCAAATCTTTTGCTCCAATCCGCGTTTGTAAGCAAGCTTACCTCCGCGGCTTGCAACTCTCCACGGGAATTCGGACGCCGCCTGCTTTGCATTCCCCCGAATCCCCACAGTCTGCCGGAGGCATCCTGTGCAAATCTTTTGCTCCAATCCGCGTTTGTAAGCAAGCTTACCTCCGCGGCTTGCAGCAAAATCTTTGCGGAGAGACGGGGATTCGAACCCCGGAAACACTTTTGGCGTTTACACGCTTTCCAGGCGTGCCTCTTCAACCACTCGAGCATCTCTCCTTCGCGATTTTTCGCTAATCGGGTACAAAAGTACTGCTTTTTTCGCAAATACGCAAGAGTTTGCGCTTTTTTTTGTGTTTTTTTTCGTTATTTTATGCCAAAAAGGCGTTTTGCATTATTAGTTGTCGCCGTAATTATTTCTTCAACGGTGCAATCATACACTTCCGCCAACTTCTCCGCGACATAGCTCATCAACCTGCTTTCGTTACGTTGTCCGCGGTGAGGGACCGGTGCCATATAGGGTCCGTCGGTCTCCAGTAGCAACCTCTCCCCAACCCTCCCCCTAAGGGAGGGAGTTGTATTCAATTCCGCCAGCGTGTCCGCCAGTTTGCAGTTCTTGAACGTGATCACGCCTCCTATACCGAGGTAAAACCCCATATCCAAAATCTGCCGTGCCGTCTCGCGGCTTCCGTTGAAGCAATGGAAGACCCCAGTTAATTTACTATTTGGACATTTACCATTTACCATTTGGATTTCTTTCAGTATACGCAGACAGTCCTCCGTTGCTTCTCGGTTATGGAGAATAACCGGCAGGTTCAGTTCGTGCGCCAGGAGCAGCTGGCGGCGCAGCACCTCTTTCTGCTCCTCTTTGTAGGTCTTGTCCCAATAGTAGTCGAGTCCTATCTCGCCGACGGCCACCAGTTCGCTCCGGTGGGCACGAATAGCGTTCTCGACAACCGCCAGTTGTGTCTCCCAATCGTCCTTGACGTCCTCCGGGTGCAGCCCCAACGCCGGATAGCAATAGCCGGGATGGGTACGGCAGACCTCCATCACCGAAGCTACCGACGCAGCGTTCACGCCCGGCACGATCATGCCTTCCACCCCGCTCTCCCGCTGACGGGCGATCACCTCCTCGCGGTCCGGAGCGTAGGCTTCTTCGTCTATATGGATATGGGTATCAATCATAATTGAGAATTGAGAATTGAGAATTGAGAATTTATGATTTATGATTGAGGATAGAGCTGTCTCCATAACTGAGGAAGCGGAAGTCATGCGAGAGGGCATAGTCGTAAATGGTATGCCAGTCTCCGCCTACAAAAGCACTGACGAGCAACAGGAGCGTTGACTGCGGTTGATGGAAATTGGTGATAAGCTGGTCCACCACATGGAATGTATATCCGGGTTTGATCATTATCTGCGTGTCGGCATGGAGTGTGGTCTGGCCTGTAGCCTCCAGATAGTCGAGTATCGCCGCCAGCGCTTCCTGCGTGGAGAGCGGGTATTCCTTCTCATAGGGTTCGAACTGCGAGACATGGATGTTATCCACGTGCCGGTATTCCGACTGATCGGTATTCCGTAACTGGCATCCGATAAAATAGAGGCTCTCCAGGGTGCGCATGGATGTTGTGCCTACCGCCACTATCCTGCCGAGTTTGGCAATGATATGTCCGATAGCGGCTTTGGGTACGGCAATAATCTCCGTATGCATGGTATGCTCGTTGGCGTCTGCAGTCTTGACGGGGAGGAATGTTCCGGCTCCCACATGTAGCGTCACCTCATCGGTCTCTATACCTCGGTTTCGGAGGTCATTCAGCACCTTCTCCGTAAAATGCAGCCCGGCGGTAGGCGCCGCCACCGATCCTTTGATACGCGAATAGACGGTCTGGTAGGTTGTCTTGTCGCTCTCCTCGGTTTTGCGGTTGAGATACGGAGGGATAGGCAGTTCGCCGGCGGCATCCAGTATCTCGGCGAAAGAGACACGGTTGTCATCCCATTCAAAGCGGACGGCGAAGGTGTTGCCCATTGTCTGCTCTTTATAAGCACGCAATGTGTATGCCCCCACTTTCAGTTCCACCGCCTCGTCATGCCATTTCTTGGCGTTACCCACCATACATTTCCATGTACATCCGGATGTGGAGGAAAGCGAAAGCTGGTAGTCATGCGGCTCCAGCGGCTCCAGGCAGAAAACCTCGATACGTGCGCCGGTAGGCTTATGGAACTCCAGACGCGCCTGAATCACCCGCGTATTATTATATATAAGGAGTGAGTGGGGTGCGATGTAGTCCCCCACGTTGTAGAAAAGGTCCTCACTCACATTCCCGTTCCGGTAGACCAGCAGTTTGCTATGGTCGCGTTCCGCCAACGGGTATTTGGCAATCCGTTCGTCCGGCAGGGGATAATTATAATCCGCTATATAGAGGGGTTTATTTACCATTTGGTCATTTACCATTTGGTCATTTACCATTTATTCATTTACCATTTGGTCGTTTCGTTTGCCTGCAAACAGGTCATAACGGTTAAACTGGCAGTCCAGTTCTCCGTTCAGGAGACGGTATTTCTTCGAGGGCTTGAGTCCGATACATTTCATTGCCGCGGCATTGGAGGAAATGATCCACGCCGTAGCACCGGTAAATTGGTGTTTGAGCGCCGTGCCTATTTTAGCATAGAGTTCCTCCATGTCCTTGTTGGACGCCAGGCGTTCGCCGTAGGGAGGGTTGAGCATCACGAGCATCTTGCCATTTACCATTTGGTCATTTACCATTTGGGCATTTATTTGGTCATTTACCATTTTGATCTCCTCCATGCGGATCTGCCGGAGGTCGATATCCTTCTGCACACCGGCGGATTTGACATTCTTCGCTGCCTGCTGTATGGCATAGAAGGAAGCGTCGGAGCCGTATATATGATGGTTAAAATCGCGTTCAGCGGAGTCGTCATTGTATATATCGTTCCATAGCTCTGCGTCGAAATCCTTCCATTTCTCAAAGGCGAAGGACTGTCGGAATACTCCGGGGGCTATGTTACGCGCTATGAGTGCGGCTTCGATCAGTAGGGTACCCGAGCCGCACATAGGGTCGTAGAAATCCGACTGTCCTTTCCATCCCGCCATCAGCAGCATCCCAGCCGCCAGCACTTCGTTGATAGGTGCTTCGGTAGTAGCGACGCGGTAGCCGCGCTTATGGAGGCTCTCTCCGGAGCTGTCGAGCGAGACCGTCACCTGCTCGTTCGCTATATGTACATTGACCAGCAGGTCCGGTTCGCGTGTGCTCACATTGGGACGCTTGCCTGTTTTCTGACTCCAATAGTCGGCAATAGCGTCTTTGACGCGATAGGTGACGAAAAGGCTGTTGCGAAAGGTCTCGCTATAGACCGTAGCGTCAATGGCAAAGGAGGTGTCCTCCGTCATATAGCGGCTCCAGTCCAAACGTTTCAGTTGCTCGTAGAGTCCGTCGGTATTTTTTGTTTTGAACGAGATAACCGGCACCAAGACGCGCAAGGCGGTACGCAGACAGAGGTTAGCGCGATAAAGCAGAGCCTTATCCCCTTTAAAAGAAACGGCTCGTCTTTCGATGAGCACGTCGTTTGCGCCGAGTTCTATCAGTTCCTGCGCTAATACTTCCTCCAATCCCTTGAAGGTCTTGGCGAGCATAGAAAATTCTTTCATCATCAGCTAATTATTCCCGGGATTCGGACGCCGCCTTGCTTTGCAATTCCCCCGAATCCCCACAGTCTGCCACGGGCATCCTGTGCAATCCTTTGTAGTTGTTTGCTAGCTCAAGCAAACTTGGCCAGACAAACTCCAACAAAGTCTTGCGGAAAGAGAGGGATTCGAACCCCCGGTACCTTTCAGTACTTCGGTTTTCAAGACCGACGCAATAGACCACTCTGCCATCTTTCCAAAAGCGGGTGCAAAGGTACTACAAAATTCGCACATACGCAAATTTTTTAGCACTTTTTTTCACTTTCCGCCTTATTTTTTGAGTTGGAAGGGGAAGGAGCCGATGAGGTTTCCCTCGCAGAAGAAATCGACGGTATAGAATCCTTTCTCTATCTCCGGGTCTTCTCCCAGGGGGCAATAGCATGTGCCGGTGTATGCTTCGCCGGAGTACTCAATCTGCTGCATCATGGAATAAGGCACCTCTCCGCTCTCGAAGGGGAACAGTTTGTTCTCTTCCTCCCCTATCAAAACTCCGGCGGGCGTGATGACGCGTGCGTAGAGGTCTTTGATTCCGGGTGTGCATGTGATGTTCTTGGCAATCACGAAATCGAACTGCAGTTTGCGCACATGGCTCACCATCCGTGTCTTTTTGTCCTTCTTGTTGAGCATGGTCAGGTTGCATGAAGTCATCTCCAGCATGGCGGCGCGCGTGACCGTCTCCGTCAGTTCGGTGTTCGCTTGGGTCAGTTCCTCGTTGCGTGTACGGACCAGTTGGTTCTCCTCTTTCACTTGTCGGTTTTCCATGGTCAGACGCGCGTTGGTAGCATTAAGCGAATCGATCTGGCGCACATAGTCCTTCATCACCGCGCGTACGGTAGCCAACTCTTTTTTCAGTTCGGAGATACGCCGTGCGTTGGAGGCTTTGGTCTGGCGCAGTTCCTCCAGCAGGTCCTGGACGCGTTGCTGCTCACGGCTCAGGAGATCCTGCAGACTATCGTTGCGGATGTCCATATTCTGATAGCCGTCAAACTGGATAGCCAGATCCTCGTACTCGTTCTCCAACTCTTCTTTCTCGATGGTCATTTGCTCTACCATCTCGTTCAGTTCCTGACGTTGGTTCAGGAACAGGTATGCCAGTACTGCCACTAACACAAGCAGGACGGCAAAAACGATATAAACTATACTCTTTTTCATTTACCATTTAGTCATTTACAATTTGGCCATTTACCATTTAGAGGAAGGGGATGGCTTTCTCCAGTTGGTTGGAGCGGCTGCCTTTGAGCAAGACCGTGTATCCGCTGAGTGGTTCGCGTTGGAGGTATTCGCAGAGCGCCTCCACGTTCTCAAAGACGGGATAAGGCGCGGTGGTGTCTTTGTATTCGTTACCCACCAGCAGCACTTTGTCCGCCTTGCGCTCCAGCAGCATGTTCACTATGTTCTGGTGCTCCGTATGGCTGTATTCGCCCAGTTCTCGCATGGCACCGAGGATGAAACAATCGCCCTTGAAGGCATTGATCGCCGCAGTCATGGAGGTTGGGTTGGCGTTATAGGCATCCACCACGAGTGTATTCCGCTCTGTCTGCATCAGCTGTGAGCGGTTGTTGGACGGTATATAAGCGCGTATGGCGGCTAAGGCATCCTCTTCGCTCACACCGAAATAGCCTCCTACAGCTATCGCCGCGGAGATATTCTCTGCGTTGTAGCCGCCAACCAGATGCGTTCCTTCCGGCATAGAGCCCGTATGGTATAAGACCGGCTTCGCCTGACAGACCGTTTCACTGACAGACCGTTCCACTGACAGACCGCTTGCCTTGCAAGCTGACAGATACATCTTCTCCAGATAGGGGTTGTCGGCGTTTCGGAAGACGGTACCGTTATGCGCAAGGAGGAAGTCGTACAGTTCTGCTTTGGTGCGCATCACTCCTTCGAACGAGCCGAATCCCTGCAGGTGTGCTTTGCCTACGTTGGTGATCAGTCCGTAGTCCGGTTCGGCTATCTCCACCAGTTCCTTGATATCCCCCGGATGTGAGGCACCCATCTCGACTATCGCCATCTCGTGTGCGCGTGTGATGCTCAGCAAGGTGAGCGGCACGCCGAGCTGGTTGTTGAGGTTGCCTTGGGTATAATAGAGGTTATACCGCGTGCTTAATACGGCGGCGCAGAGTTCTTTGGTAGTCGTCTTGCCGTTGGTTCCGGTGATGCCGAGTACAGGCAGTCCCAGTTCTCGTCTCCAGGCGCGGGCGAGGTCCTGGAGCTCTGCGAGGGCGTTCTCGCCGGAGATGATATACTCCGCTCCCGCCTGCCGCGCCTGCTCCACGAAGTCATTGCCGTCGAAATGCTCTCCCTTCAGCGCCACGAAGATACATCCGGGTACCACTTTGCGGCTGTCGGTTGTGACATTCAGCGAGTCCTTACCCCTAAGATAATTTTCGTATTTTCTCATTTTCGCATTGATGCATTTATGCGCATTTTCTAATTTTGGCACAAAATTACAACAAAAATCGGACATATGCAAATAAAAAGAGAAAAATCGCCCCGAAGGACGATTTTCTCAGTCGGAAGATTAGGGTACTAGACGACCAGACGACTAGGCTGCTAGGTTATTTTACTTTTGCGCCCTGGGCGTTGTAGAGGGTGCCATCGGGACGGATGATATAGAGGTTTCCGTCGATGAGCAGCTTGCAACCCCTCTCCGACTCTCCCCACGAGGGCGAGGGAGTGTTTTCGATTCCCTGCCCTTTGGATTTCTCGAAGAGGGCGGTGACGGTCATGTCGGCGATGATATGGTCGAACTCGCGGTCCCAACCCTTGAAGGTATATCCTTCGCGTGTAGGGTTAGCGGGTGCCGTAGCGGCTTTGCCGTACTCCACCTGCTGTTCGGCGAGGAAGGAGTGGTCCCAGTTCTGGAAGGTGACGAGGTACTTACGCGGCGAGGGGGTGAAGACCGCTTCGTAGGTAGCGTCCGCCACGGCAGGTACGATAGCCGGTGTCCAATGGGAGAAGGTATAGACGTACTGCTCCGTAGCCGGTTTGCCCTGGTCCTCGACAGACTGGTAGGCAGCGGGCATGGCGCCGTATGCGACCTGTTCGCTCATGATCTTAACACCGTCGATGGTGTAGGTGATGGTAAAGACGCTGACGTCGAAGAGGGCGGTGACGGTTATATCGCTCTTGACGGAAGAGATATCTTCGCTCCAGCCAATGAAGGTGTATCCGGTGCGGGTAGCTATCACGCCTTGCGCCGCCTCGCCGTCGTTGACCTGCTCCGTACCGAGGGGCGAGTTATCCCAGTTGAGGTAGGTGACGGTCCAAGTCTTGCTGTCCTCGCCATAGACCGCAGTGATGTCTTTGTCGTTTGTGATAGTGGTATAAGGGCTATCCCATCCTACGAAATGGTAACCTGCCACTTCGGGTGCTACCGGCGGAACGGCGTTCTCGCCCTCTTTGACCTCCTGGGTGGAGAGGATATTGCCGTCCTTGTCAAAGAAGATGACGGTGTAGGTAGGTGCATCGGGTATATCTTCCCACATGGCCGTGAAGCCGATGTAGGAGTCACCGGTAGCAGGCACGTTTAGGTACGCGTCGTTGTCGTAGTCTCCCCATGCCTGCCATCCGATAAAGAGCGTCTGTTGTCCGTTCGCCGGGTCGGCGGGTATGTTTTGGATAGCCCCTCCGCAGTTGACCACTTCGGCATAGTAGGCATTGCCTTTGTATCCCACTCCCTGGGCAGTGAAGTCATACTTGGTGCTCGGTGCAGCGCCATCGAAGACCACCGCCACCTTGGCAACATCGACGTTGAGTGTCTCTTTCTCTCCCGGCGCGATGACATATGCGTTTCCTTCCTCGTCCAGTCCGTCCTCGAGGGCGTACATAGACTGCGGTTTGTTGACTCGTGCGAAATTCATGCAGGCACCGGCTCCTCCGTTGAGGCGGTAGATACGTATTGTATCCTGATAGCGCGCCGGGATCAGGATATTCTCCGCGCCCAGCGCAATATCATGCGCCGTATTCTCCACCATCAGCGTCTCGTAGATGCCTCCGTCGTCAATGAGCGAGTTGATATACAGCGGATAATAGACATCGTATTCATATACTTCGGAGTAGATATTCTCGCCTCCGCAGTTGACCATGAAGCGGAACGCGAATCCTTGCTCCAGATACTGCTCGTTGTAGTAGTTATAGAAGACGGAAACGGTCTTTGTGAACTCTTTGGCTTTGCCCGCCGCCACATCCGCAGCGGTGAACTCGCCTACTTGCGTAGCGTCGTTCCAGTCCCATTCGCCCTGCGCGTTGCGTCGCGCGGTCTGGAAATAGAGTCTGGAAGCAGAGGGAGTAGCAAGTGAAGCCCAGAAAGTGATGCTGTCTCCCATCATAGCGCGTGTCTCGCTGTCTGCAAATCCGTCCGCGGGATAGAGTTTGTTGGTATGCGCAATCTGCGCGGCGTCGAAGGAGTAATTGCCCGCCATGGTGTAGCGTGCATAGATATTCAGGTTGCGGTGTACGTTAGTGAAATCCGCGGACCAGTGGTCGAAGATGAGGTTCTGCATGGTAGGTTCGGCAGGCGCGGTAGCGTCACCGCCGCAGACTACTTTTTCGGTTTTCAGGAGCGTCAGGTCCGAGTTCCAGAACTTAACGGTGTAAGTGGGAGTCTCTACTTTTTCTTCTACAGGACAGGCAGGCATTGTAATTTCGACATACCCATTACCCTTGTCACGTTGTGATACTTGAAGTTCGCTATCAAACACATATACTAAACAATCGGCAGGTTTAGCGCGAGTAATTTTTTCGCCTGCTTTGTAGTTATAACTTGAATTTCCATTATCCCAGGAGTAAGTATAATAAGGCTGTCCATGAAATACAACAGAAGTGTCATTCATGTGTTGACCACTGATAATCAAACGGTAATATAAATCGCCCGTAGTGCCGATAGCGAAGGACGGAGTGTACTCCAATTCCACCCCTTTGCGAGCATCTACTGTTGTTATATTGCCTTGTTTAACACTATTCCAACTGGATTTGTTTTTGCTAAATTCCCATTTATAGGTATATCCTTCTACACTCTGCACTTCAGCAGTAAGAGCTTGCGAAGAACCGAATAGCATAACCTGTGCATTATCGTTTTCATTTACTTCATAGAAATATGACATTCTCTTAATACCGGTGGGAAGAGTTACATCCACATAATTATTGAAGCCCAGATTATAGTATGAGTTTCCTTCGTATTGCAACCAGTCGCCAGGATTCAAGTCATTTTCGTACCTACCTTGTATAAAAATACGAATATCTGAATATCCATTTTTGTAACACTCAGAAATCAGATTATTTTTCCCGTTAATGTTATGTAAACAAAATTCTTGAGCCCCCCCGTATGAAACTTTAGCTGTTGTCGCGGCTTGAACAATTACCTGAATAGCATTATCTCCGTAGATATACTGCGATGTGGTCTTACGAATACACGCATCTTGCGTTTTGTACCAGATACTTATGCCATAGGAACGGTTTATAATTTTTTCAGGGTGAAAAACATCATTAAAGGACAATATATTCGTTTTGGTGTCAAACTGAATATTTGCCATGTAAACAGGTGCAGGGATTGAATCTGTGCACTGCGCCCGGAGGTTAAGCGCCATGATGGCAGCAAGGATAAGTAAAAAGAATCGGTGTTTCATAATAATACCCTCGTATGTGTCGGGCACAACTTTAAGTTAGTTAATAGAGTTGATTTTCGGATTGCTTCGCTAATCCGGATTTTCCGGATATTCCGGAGAATCGGGATAGTGATTGTACGTAGTTCTTCCCTTTTGGTGCCGGCGTCGTTCCAGTAATCCTGTGTTAATCCTGTGTTGGTGAGTCGTATTTTACCGTTGTTCGTTACCATGCAGGGTAATCAGCCCTGCATGGCTGGGGGGGGAACTAGTCTAACTATTTTATCTAGTCTAACTAGTACAACTAGTTTTTTATTGAACCTGTGCACCTTGGGCATTGTAGGTCTTGCCGTTCTTCTCGATGTAGAGGACGCCGTTGCGGAGGAACTTATGGGTTACGGGTGACGGGTTACCGGTGACGGGGTCAATGCCTTCTGAAGCTTGTAGTTCGCGGACAGGGCGGACGGAATAACCGTTACAAGGCATAGCGACAATGACTTTGGCTTTTGAATATTCGGAAATCATTAGTGCCTGCGCCATATCGTCATATTGGGAAGAGGGGGTCGGCGTCCAGTAATAACCATTTCCGGCGGGCAATCCGTTGATATCTATCCCATAACGGAATCCTGCTGCGGGCAGGAAGACAGCACCTGCAGCTTCCATCTGTGCCCACTCGGAGACTGTATATACATTGGAAGTGTAGTTATAGGGTACAGCGGTGAAAGACAAGCCCTCCGGTAATGTCCACTCGTCCGGCAGGAGGATGTATCCCTTCACGTCATTCACGACCGCCTGTCCGTGTTTGTCTGCGGCACCGGCGCGTGTGGAGAGCAGGTAGTTCCACTCGTCTTCGGGCATGGTGTACCATGTTTTGCCGTCTGCGTTCTCTATCGTGTTTGTCGTCCAATCGGAGAAAGAGGTATAGGGAGCTGACTCTTTGGAGGTCTCGGTCGGGTTGTTCGCCGTGCCCCATCCGAAGAGGTCTATCCAGCCTTTGTAGGAAGCAGAGGTTTTCGCATTGTCAGAACCAATCATGTCATACTGCTTGTCGCTGAACGCCCACTTGTTGTCCGAGGCTTTGTATTGCAGGTTTCCTTGCGCGAAGATGATTTGTTTGTCAGCAGCGACGGAGAAACGTCCTGTCAAGGGCTTGCTGTATATGGCGGTAACGGTCATGTCGGACTGTACGTTGGTGAACGTAGCATCCCATCCGACGAAGGTGTATCCCTCTCGTACAGGGTCCGCCGGTGCGGTGGCATCTGCTCCCTGCTCAAGTTTCTCGGTCTTGAGCACCGTTCCGTCCCAGTCTTTGAAAGTGACAGTGCTGGAAGTCACTTCCGTTACTGGGCGAATAGAGAATAAAAGCTCACTGTTCGTTTCCAGATTCCATTGGGGGTGGGGACTATCGTCTCCTCCTTCGCACATAAAGCATTGGCGTGCTTCTTCAGATTTTTTTTGAGCTGTACCATCTGGTGAGAATTGGATAAACTCAAAAGTATAGTACCCATAATTATTCATATCCATTTTCATGGCACCCGGATAACAACCTTTTGGGTCTATTGTATATAAATCATAAAATATATCCTCATCTGGATAGCTCCTATATCTTTGATAGTACAGTTCAAGGGTGCTTGTAAATGGGAGAAAGACAGCTCCGGCATTCTCCATTGTATTCCATTGTTGGGCGGAATAGACATTTTGAGTAATTGAACCGCCGGCTTTGAAACTTACGCCTTGGGGAAGTTGCCAGTTGTCCGGCAATAAAACAAAACCTTCAGTGTTTCCGACTGTGGCTGCCCCATGCAGACTGGCAGCATTAGCACGACCGGAAATGATAAATTCCCATGCGGCGGGGGGGAGAATATGCCATATGAAATCTTTTATTTTATATTTCTGCTCATTCTCATCATAGTAAATCTGTTCGAATTTACTGTTGAATTTACTAAGCGATATACGGTCTATCCATTGTGAAGAAGGAGTATATTCTCCTGTTTTCTCATTAACAGACGGCAGGGGCAATGTATCTGTCTGGTTTTCCGCAAAGCGCCATGTATCGGTACTCTCTTGGTACTGCAGGTTACCTTTTGCGAACCGGATCTGGTCGCCGTTTTCGTTGATAGTAAACTTGCCGTTCAGCGCACCTTCGGTGGCATTTGCCAATCCTGCGCAGCAGAGAGCTGCGATAAAAAGTGTAAAGATTTTTCTCATAATGTTAGTTGTTTTGTTGAGCCTTTGGCTCGGTTAATATATGTTGTTTGTTTAGCAACCATGCAGGGTAATCAGCCCTGCATGGCCAGTCTCTCCCCGCAAGGGGTTATGGGTATTCAGGGTTTTTGTGCGCCGTAGCCGTTTTTGGCGCCAAAGAGGCGGAGGGCTTTGTCGAAGTTATAGCGGTTGCCGTACATCGATACACGCCGTGTCTCGCTGCCCTGCATATTCTGACCCATAGCCGCACGGAACTGGTTGGACGCCGAGTTACGGTTGAAACTCTGGCTGGAGGAGATGACCTTCAGGTTCGCTACGCCTATTAGATAGTCCTGGTCGAACGCCTTCAAAGCGGCGTCGTCCTCTGCCATCCGCAGGTTGTTCTCCGCCCGAGGAAGGGTTTTCTCATCTACCATATCTTCGATATCGGTACATTGAACGTTTGTCCATTTGCCTCCACCGGCAGACGGCAGTTGCAGGTCTGCGGCATTGATGTAATAATAGTTATCGTAGAGGTTGGTGACACGCTTAGCCTCAATGACGCGGTCCGGGCCTGAAAGGACATGCGTACGGGCTACGGCGGCGTAGTTATTACCGATAAAGAGGTTATGATGCACATCCGCGTTGACGAGCGTCATGAACTCATAGCCGTACCCCATATCCTCCATATATTTGTCGCGACACCAGGAGAAAGCCACAGTGTTGTGGTGGAAATTGATATGCGATGCTTCGCCGTTCTTGTCGCCTCCGGCGATGCGTACACCGCCGTAACGGTTGGAGATGATGACGTTATTGTAGATCTCTACTTCGCCGCAACGGGTATTGATCTGGATGCCGAAATAGGTGCAGTTAGCGATGAGGCAGTTACGGATAATCACGTTTCCTGCTATCCATCCCATAGAGCGCACTCCCGGGTGCTCCACTTGTGGCGGTATAGCGTCCACCATACGCCCTGTCTCAAAGGCCGTAGAGGGACATCCGTTGCGCTCGTCCGTCGGGTCATTGGGCATATAGAACGCCTCCAGACCCTGGTCGATCATGATACCGTCGATGATGATCGTTCCTTTGGGCTTCTTCGCCATCACGTCGTCCAGACCGCTGATATGGATGAGTCCCTTGGCGCCGTTGGTGCCTAACTGGTCTTGGGTAGGCTGGATGCGGGTGATGTATTTCAGCGGATTGCGCTCCGTGAAGTCTGCATTCCATCCGCCTTCAATAGTGACCCAGCTGCTGATCTCGATATATCCGGCGTTCGCAGCGCCCAGGAAATTACCTTCGCTCACGCGGATTACCGAACCCGATTCGTTATTCTCCTTGATGATATTGAGCACCGCCTGAATGTCTTTCTTCGCCGTCCCGACAGTCAATCCGTCCGCGCCGCGGGATTTGCCGTTCTCGCTGACGTAATAGATTTTGCCGCTGTTCTGCTGTTGCAAGGGTTGGTTCGCGGGAGCCTGCTGCGTCTGCGGCTGTTCTTTCTTCTTGCCGAGTTGGTCAAGAGAACCTACGATGCGCCCGAACTGCGCACTGACCGGCATAGCGGATAACATCGCCCCCAGGATAAAGAAAATAATGCTTTTCGTTCTCATAATTGTATTGATTTGAAGTTGTTATCTCACTCTGAGGCATCTTAGGTCGAATATCTTGCCGTCGGGTAGGGCGATGTAAATCTGACCGTTGATCATATATTTGCGGGCCTTATCCTGCGGAATCTGGATCTGCTCAATGCCTTCTGAAGCTTGTAGCTCGCGGACAGGGCGGACGGAATAACCGTTACAAGGCATAGCGACATTGACTTGGGCTTTTGGACTTTCGAAAATCATCAGCGCTTGTGCCATATCGTCGTATTGTGAAGAGGGTGTAGATGTCCAATAATAGCCGTTTCCTGCATTCAATCCGTTGATATCTATACCGTAACGGTAGCCTGCTGCGGGCAGGAAGACCGCTCCTGCCGCTTCCAGTTTCTCCCACTGTGAGGCGGTATAGACATTCGCCGTATAGTTGTTCGGCGTGGAGGTGAAGGACAAACCGGCAGGCAAACTCCACTCGTCCGGCAGGAGGATATATCCCTTCACGTCATTCACGACCGCCTGTCCCTTTTTGTCGGCTGCATTGGCGCGCGTGGAAAGCAGGTAGTTCCATTCGTCTTCGGGCATGGTGTACCATGTTTTGCCGTCTGCGTTCTCTATCGTGTTTGTCGTCCAATCGGAGAAAGAGGTATAGGAAGCTGACTCTTTGGAGGTCTCGGTCGGGTTGGCAGCCGTGCCCCATCCGAAGAGGTCTATCCAGCCTTTGTAGGAAGCAGAGACATTCGCATTGCCGGCACCGATCATATCATATTGGCTGTTTGCGAATTTCCATTCGTTCGATGAGGCTTTGTATTGCAGGTTACCTTGCGCGAAGATAACTTGTTTGTCTGCAGACACAGAGAATCGGCCGGTTAATGCTTTAGGTTCTAATTCCGGTTCTTGAGCAGTACCCGTTCCGTCGTATGTCTGAACCAAACGAACGGCTCTACGGAGAAATATCTTTTCATTATCGAACCACACTCTACTTACTCCTTGCGCGGAGCAAGATAAAGAGAAACCCTTTGCTAATGTTACATCATCGTCGTATGAAAATCCCCATGCTTGTGAAGTCCAGTAATCGCCTCCTTCGTACGGATTATGATAATAATCTTTACCCGTATAATAAACAGACGGCATAAATACTGCACCAGCTACCTCCATATATCTCCAATCATTATCATCATATACGTTGATGTTTTCCGCATTGTCTGATGTTCTATAAAAATAAGCCTGATAATCAAACAGCATAGGAGATATATAAGAAAGTTCGTTCGAATTATCGCATTTAAATGTCAGCCCCTGCGGCGTGCTCCAGTCATCTGGAAGAAAAATAATACCTATTACGCCGTTGACAACTCCTACTCCCCATAGTGTACCATTATTTCTGGCGGTCAAATATTTAATCTCGTCTTGAGTTAAAGCCCGCCAAACATTAGCTTGGTTCCCTCCATTAGAGATTGCATTATAAACACCCCAATCGTAGTTAGTACCTATAATATCGGTAACATCGTACTTCGTACCCCAGGTTTCTTCTTCTTTAGTTACTAATCCCAAATAGTCTTCATAGTCAGTACTGGTCATATACGGATACTTGTCGTTGTATCCGCTTGTTCCCCATACGAAATTGTCAATCCATCCATCAAAAGAACTGCTGGCTTGATCATTGTCTTCTTTGCTAATAGTCTCCCATTGGTTTTCCGCGAAACGCCATGTTCCTTGCGCTGTTCCATTAACCGTAGCATGCGAGCCCAAGGTGGCATTGTATTGCAAATTACCTTTGGAGAATTGGATTTTGTCGCCGTTGGCGTTAATGGTGAAGGCTCCGGGTAGCGCGCCTTCGGTGGCAAACATTGTTGCCGCTACTATCGCAGCAGCTAACAGAGTAAAGATTTTTCTCATAATGGTTTGTTGTTTTTGTTGAGCCTTTGACTCGGTTAATAGATGTTGTTTTCTTGTAACCCGGCGGGAAACCAATCCCGCCGAGCTTTGTACATTGTACTTTGTCCCTTTGCACTTTACTTCACTTCCGCGCCTTGTGCGTTGTAGGTCTTGCCGTTGCGCTCGATGAGAAGAACGCCGTCGCGGAGGAACTTATGGGTTACGGGTGACGGGTTACCGGTGACGGGGTCAATGCCGGTAGGCTCTTCCGACTTTTCCTGGATAGTACCAAACAATTTCCATCCGGTAGCATCTTGATAAGCAGCGAGGACGGAGTGGTCTTCCGAGAAAGGCACATACAGGGTCTTTTCTGTCGGGTCGAAGTCGTACCACTCGGGAGGAGCATATCCGCCTTTCTCATTGGAAACTTCAGGAGGAGTGGTAGCCTCCATCGTCACTGTCTGGATATTGGGGCATCCGGAGAAAGCAGACATATGCACAAACTCCACATTGGCGCCGAGTCCCACTTTGGTAAGCGCAGCAGATTTAACCAGATTGGCATCTATCGACTGCAAGGCATCGGTAGCCTTTATCTCCGTAAGCGGGCAACCCAAGAACGCATATTCGCCCAGTGCCTGTGCGCCTCCCGGGTTGAGAGAGATATAGTTGCATCCCTGGAACGCGCGCATCTCCACAATCGTGCAACTTCCCGGGATAACCAGTTCAGCATTATTGCCTAAGTTGTAGTTGGAATGATGGAAGAAAGCACCTCCACGAATGGCCTTGAGGCCTTCCGGTAAGGTCAGCGATGTAATGTATGAATCATGGAGAGCCAGCGTATCGATCTCCTCGATGGTATATTCCACCTCGTCGTGCGTAATGGTGGCAGGGATAACCAGGTCACCGGAAGGAACGGTCGTGTTATAGTCATAAGCGTCCATGATAGTTCCCCAGAGAGAGCGGCTACCGGTTTGGTTGCAGACAGCTACTTTGTGGTTTCCGGCATCCAGAATCTTGAAATACAGAGTCTGACCGGAAGGAACCGTTTCTGCGAAGTCATACGGATGTATCTTCTGCTCGTAGGTAAAACTAAGCGTGGCATCCGCCGTTACAGAGAGGGTAGCTGTGTTTTCTGCGTTGAACTGATCTGTTACATCCGTCTCGCCGTAGAGAGCTTTTTTGATGCCGTAGTAGGGGTTGCCAAAGTTCACCTGAATAGTGAACTCATCCCCTTCTGCGCGCTTGAAGGAGAAGTTTGTATTTGAGGCGTAATCCAATCCGTCCACCGTGAAGCTGACTTGCTCCAGCGAGGAGTATCCTCCTTCTATAGTGATATCATAGATAGGCAGCGTCTCTCCAATCTCAAGGATGTACTTGAAATCTTTCCATCCGTCCGCAGCTTTGTAAGCGGCTTTTGAACCTACCGGCACATATAAAATAGCGCGGTTCAGCAAGTCGGAGTAGAAACTGCCGTTGACCGTAGGAGGTGTCACAGTATGGATCACTACGGTATCAATCGATGTCTTAGCGTAGTAAGGGGTGCTTTGGCCCAGCGAAGAAGCCTCAAATCCATCGGCAATAGCGTTGCCTAATTCTACGTATTTGACGGCACTGCTACTGAAACAATCCACTCCGACGGCAGTGACGGCGTCGGGCAGTACCACGCGCTTTAGATAGGTACACCATCCAAAGAGTCCTTCGGGAAGAGCAGATACTCCGGATCCAAAAGTTATGTTACGGATACCCGTACCACGGAAAGCCTGTCCTCCGAGGGATGTCACGTTGTCCGGGATAACCAGCGAATGGAAGTCATAGCTGTCCATAAAGACGAAAGACATAGACTCGCTGATACCGATATGGGTAAATGTAGCTTCAGTAGGGAAGGTCACACTGGTCAAATCGGAGCAAGCCCGGAAGGCATTATCACCTATACCGCTGACGGTGTAGGTAATACTCTCGTGCTCTACGGTAGCCGGGATAACCAGATCTCCGGTCGGTTTGGAGTTGCCGGCCACGACCACGCATAGATGGTTCTCGGAGTCGGTGATGTTGAAATAGAGAGTCTGACCGCTTCCGACTACAGCGGAGAAGTCATAAGCCCACATGCTTGCCGCCATAAAGGCAGCGCATAAAAGAGTGAAAAATTTTCTCATAATGGTTGTTGTTTTGTTGAGCCTTCGGCTCGGTTAATAGATGTTGTTTATTTAGTAACCATGCAGGGTAATCAGCCCTGCATGGCCGGGGGGGGGACTAGTCTAACTAGTTTATCTAGTCTAACTAGTACAACTAGTTTTTATTGAACCTGTGCGCCTTGGGCGTTGAAGGTCTTGCCGTTCTTCTCAATGAAGAGTTGACCGTTACGAAGCACCTTAGTGCTTTGTACCTTGTCGTTTTGTACGTTCTCTACACCTTGGGTCTCGGGGATAGGCAGGACGTTGGTGAATTTCTCCCATTCCGCAGCCGCCTTGTAATCATTTACATAAAACGCGTGTACGTAAAGCGGAATGTTCTCCGTTTCGACGCCGGCAAATGCACCTTCTGCAGCAGGCGGAACGAGTGCACGGCAGGTAACAGAGGTTAATTTGTCACAGAAACCGAAGGCGGCAGAGCCAATCTGTACAAGACTAGCCGGCAGGTCGATAGAAGTCAACCCACAGGAATTGAAAGCCGAGCCGCCAATCGTCTTCACATACTCCGGAATATTGATGGATGTCAGTTTTGAGCAGCCCAGGAACAGACCGTAGTTGATGGTTATCAAGTCGGAAGGCAGATTAGCCGATGCGAGGTTGGCACACCCGCCGAACGCACTCGAACCGATGGTACGTACCGAATTGGGGATGGTGATAGCGGTGATGGAGCTCTGGAAGAAAGCGTCCTCAGCAATCTTCTCAATAGTGCTCGGCAGGGTGACGGTAGTCAGGTTCTGGCACCATTTGAAAGCCTGGGAACCGATTTTTGTGACCACATAGGTGTTGTCTTCGTGTGACACGGAAGCAGGCACGTTGAGTGCGGTGATGTCAGGATACGGGCTCAGATAGCTATGGTTGATGTCCTGATCCTTAATCACTTCTGCGGTACCATCCGGATAGAGGTAGTAGTAGAGGTCGCCGATCTTAGCGGTAGCTTCGAATGTCTTGTTCTTGAAATCCGCCCATCCGGCAGCTGCTTTGTAAGCACTGGCGGAGCCGGCAGGAACAGTTACCGTGACGTTACTTTTATTCACATCCATGAATACGTCTTCGCCAAGTGCTGGAGGTGTGGTGTTGTGCGAGTTGATGGCTTCGAGGGCGGTGCATCCGCGGAATGCCCATTTGTCAATGGTGTTGACGTGCGTGCCCAAGCTCAGTGTCTTGAGTCCTGTGCAACCACGGAAAGCTTCCTGATTAATTGTAGTAACCTGATCCTCCAGCTCTACATCGATCAGCGCTGTACAGTTGTTAAAAGCAAGGTTGCCGATAGTGATCAGTTGGGGGAACATGAAGAAATTGAAAGAGGTACAGTCCACGAAAGCCTTGTTGGCAATGCTGGTGACACCCGGACCATCTACATCAAAGAGGTTGGCAGCTCCGAAGAACGCATAGTAACCGATGGAGCGAACAGACTGAGGCATGAGGCACTCCATTACGGAAGAATGGTGGAAGGCAGAGTCGCCGATAGCCACTACTGAATAGGTCTTGTTGTTGTAAGTTACTGCCTCCGGAATGATGGCTGTGGTAACGTGTTCGTAATTGTGCTGCGTGTTCGTCGTGTAATACGTGACGGTAGCTTGATTGAGATTATCATCCAAAAGGAAGTAAAGATCATCAATCAACACTTTTTGAGCAGCAAAGAGAGAAACTGTGCTTGCTACGAGAGCAAGGAAAAGAATAGAAATCTTTTTCATAATAAATAAATTTTGTTGTTAATTATGTTTGTTATAAAGTAACATAGATAATCCCTTGGGGGTTGTCGCAATGATGCGACAAAAATGCAACGGGTGCAGGAACAGCCCAAATGGCTGTCGCGTAGCAGGCAATCGCAGCCAGAGAAAGTAAAAGTTTCCGCATGATTTTTAGTTGTTAAATGAGTTGTTAGTTATGTATGCCGGGAACCGTTTTGATCCCGTATTGCCCCTTACTCAAAACGAGACATTCAGGCGTGTATGAAAAGCAAGCAAAGAAACACGGTGCAAAAGTACTGCTTTTTTCCGAAAGAGCATTCATCATTTTCTTTCAAAAAATCTACAAAATCGTGCAAAACGCGATATATAACAAAAAAACGCGCCCCAAGGACGCGTTTAATGGTAAAATTCCGCTTATCGTTGTTTGTTTTTCTCCCTCCATTTGGCAGGCGAGATGCCGGTGTCGCGCTGGAAGGCGCGTATGAAGGAGTTCGCCTCTTTGTAACCGCACCTGGTAGCGATCTCGTTGACCGGCAACGAGGAAGAAGAGAGCAGCTCTTTCGCCTTGTTGATACGGATCGTATCGACAAACGCCTTCGGCGAGCCCTTGATGATAGTGAGCATGCGTCTGCGGAAGGTAGAAACCGACATACAGAGGGCGTCCGACATATCTTCGACTGAGAGTTTACCGGTTGTGAGATTATTATTAATATACTCTACGACGCGCGCCAGGAAGAGGTCCGACTCCGCCGTGCATTCCTTCTCAACAGCCTGTTTCGCTCGTTCCTGCCTGCGCAGCCTCTCCACCTCTATGAGGAGGTTGTTGAAATGCTCGATCTGCAGTTTCTGTCTGCGCCGATAGAAGATATACGAAATAAGCGCCAGGAAAACAAAGAAAGTGCAGATGACCGAGATGCTGACAATAGTCCGAATGCGTTGTTTATGGTTGATCTGCTGGAGGATGTCATTCTCCATCTCCGCAGCGAACTGGGAGAGGTTGGCGTTTGTCTCGTGGTCATAGATAGAGTCCCGCAGGTGTTCGAACCGGTCTCCGTGTTCGAGCGCCGCTTCAGGATCGATCCCCCGCAGCGTCTCGCGCAGGCCCTTGCGCGTGTGCGCTTCATTATATATATCATGCTGCGCCATGAAGATCGGCAGGGCTTTGTAATAATATTCCGCTCCTTCCCGGTTCCGACCGGTGACATAGAGGAGGTCTCCCATATGGTTATAGGCGATAGCGAGGGAGTGGTAATTGCCTGACGCCTCGATGAAAGGAATAGCCTCGGTGAGTTCTTTCTCTGCTTCATCGAAGCGCTCAAGGACGATGAGCGCAGCCGCGCGCTGGGTCCGGCGGATAGCCGCTTTGTCCTTTCTGCCCAGCTTATTCTCTATCTCCAAAGCCTTCGTAGCATAATCAAGCGTCTGGTCCGGCATCCCCTTATGCTGGTACACCTCGGACGCCATGCCGTAGATAACCGCTTTGCGGGGCATGTTATCCGTACCTTCGATATAATCAATAGCCCTCAGGATATATTTCTCCGCTTCGTCCGGCTGCCTCATGGACATATAAATACCCGCGAGCGTGTTATAAGAGGAGGCTATATTATCGGGGTCTCCGCTCTCGAGATCCAGTTTATTACAGCGTTTGGCATAAAGCGCCGCTTTGTCGAAATCACCGAGGCGCACATAGACGAGACTGAGGAGGGAAGCGCAGTCCGCCTCCATGGTCTTGTCGCCGATTGCTTTGCAGAGAGGCAAGGCGCACAACCCGTAGTGCTCGGAGAGTTTGAAATCCTGGGCGTCATAGTAATATTCCGCCGCCCAATACCAGACCGTCGCACACAAGGAGTCATGAGACATGTTCTCCCTGACAGCAATCGTCTCGTCCAAGAATCCTTCTTCCTCCAAGCCGGAGAAGAAACGCTCCGCGTTAGAGGAGCTAACCTGCTTGTTAAAAGCAGCCAGTGCGGCTTCTGTATCCGCCGCCTGCGCAACCGTGCAAAGCAAACAAATTGCAATAATGGTAAGGATGCGTTTCATGTTATTCCAATTTCTTAGCCCCAAGGGCACGATTCTTTCTTAGCCACAAGGGCACGATTCTTTCTAAGCCACAAGGGCATGATTTTTTTCCGGCTGCAAAATTACAATATTTTTTTTATATATGAAACATCATTTTCGTTCAAAAATACAAAAAAATCTACAAAATCGTTCAAAATGCAGTTTTGCACATGTAAAATATGGTGAAAATATACAAAAAAAAATCTGCATTTGCGTGCAGATTTTTTTCAGACGCCTCCTAACGGGCGTTTTTATGAGTCCGGGTTATTTCTTATTCGGAAGTTCCAGTCCGTAGTTCTTCTTTTTGTCCTCCACCTTGAGTGCGAGACTGAGCAGGAACGCCAGTACTCCGAAGGAAGCGAAGACGATCATGGGGACGAGATACCCGTTGGTAGCCACTCTCAATTTGCCGATAAGCAGCGGGACGAGGCACAGTCCTACGTTCTGGACCCAGAAGATAAGGCAGTACGCCGATCCGAGCACTTTCTCGTCAATGATCTTAGGCACGGAGGGCCACATAGAAGCCGGGACGAGCGAGAAACTGACACCCAGAATAAGTATGGTGACGAGGGCAAGCGTCTTGGACGGATATGCCGGCAGGACAAAAGCGAAGACCAGATGGCAAGCGGTCATGATTACGGCTCCGAGCAACATCATCGAAGCACCTTTGCCTTTATAATCGATGAATGCGCCCAAGAACGGCGTCAGCACCATCGCCAGGATAGGGAACCATTTGAACAGACCAGCCGCCTCGGCATTGGAGACAGCGAGTGTCTCCTCCAGGAAATTGGTAGCGAAACGCTGGAAGGGGAAGATAGCCGAATAATAGAGGACACAGAGGAGCGCGATGATCCAGAACATCTTCGAAGTCAGAATCTGCTTGAGGTCGGATACATGGAACTCATCAGAGTCATTTACCATCTGGTCATTTACCATCTGGTCATTTAGCTCCTGCCTATCCAATGTTTTGTCCATGACGGTGAAGACGAAGAAGTTAAGAAGCCCGATGACGAGCAGCGCCGCCGAGAAAAGCAGAGGCGCAACCACCGAATTGGTGCCATCCACCGCGAATCTCTCACTGATCATCGGTGAGAGCCACATAGCAGCAAAGACCCCCAGACGGGCGATAGCCATCTCCAATCCCATAGCGAGCGCCATCTCCTTGCCCTTGAACCACTTGGCGAGGATCTTGCTGACGGTAGTACCCGCCATCTCGCAGCCGCAGCCGAAGATCATGAATCCGAACATCGCCAGTTTGGCGGAACCGGGCATTGCCGGCCACCAGGCGTTGAGCCATTCTACGGTATTGGCATCCGCCCAAGAGATACCGAAATACTTGATTGCAGCACCGATCACCATGAGCGAAGCGGAGAGCAGACCGGTAAAGCGGACTCCCATCTTATCGAGGATAATTCCCGCCAGAATCAGGAATCCGAACACGTTGAGCAGATACTCGCCAGCCGCATAAGTGCCGAACACGCCCTGGTCCCAGCCCAGTGTGTCATTGAGCAACGAGGCCAGAGGAGAGAGGATGTCCACGAACATGTAAGCGAAGAACATCATCGATGCCACGAGGACAAGGACCGTCCAACGCGCAGCTGCACTATCGCGCAAAGTCAATTTTAATTGATTTACCATAAAACCATTTACGATTTAGTCATTTACCATTTGGTCATTTATTTGGTCATTTATTTGGTCATTTATTTGGTCATTTGGTTATTTTGCGATTTGCCATAAGACCATTTTTTCTTTTTTTTGAGCCACTCCGCCTTTTTCTTCTCATACTCGGCATAGTGGGATTCCAAATAGCCATCAGCCATAATGTACAAAGGGACGATGTACGATGTACGAAGGAATTTTATTTAATACCCAATTCTTTTTTGACCGCGGGCGTAGCATCGATAGCGTCTGCACCGATATGCACCATGGAAGCGGAATCGAAGATATAGGTGAACCCATCGCGGTCTCCGACGGCCTTGATAGCCTTTGCCATTTTCTCATGCACCGGAGCGATCAGCTCTTGCTGTTTCTTCTGGATATCCTGCTCTGCAGTCTGATAGAAAAGCTGGATACGCTGCTGCATCTCCTGCAACTCCTGCTGACGGATCTGCTTCACGGCAGCCGCCATAGTAGCCTCTTGCGCCTGGTAGTCCTGATACTTCTTCTGGAGTTCCTCGTTCATGGACGCCAGTTGGGTCTCATACTGCGAATTGATGGTGTCCATCTTCAGTTTCACTTGGGCCACTTCCGGCATTTGCGAGAATACTTCCTGGGTGTTAACGTGACCGAATTTCTGTGCGGCGGCAAGCATAGGCAACGCCAGCATGATTGTAATAATAAATTTTCTCATTGTTTTGTATTATTTTGTTATTGTTTTCTCTCGTATTACTCCCGTAACACTCTCGGTTCGTTAGTGTCTCGATAGTGTCTCGTTAGTCTGATTTCGATATACGTCACTTCGCGCCAAGCTTACTCAACACCTGGTCGGAGACGTCCAGTTTGGAGGACATGTATATGAGCGCCGGGTCTGCGGAACGGTCTTTGACGACATCGATCCGTTTTTCGGAAGCCAGATCCTGGATAGCATTATATATCTCGTCCTGTATGGGTTTGATGAGCGCTTCGCGTTTCTTATACAGTTCGCCCTCCTGGCCGAAATACTTGCGTTTGAGCTCCAGCACCTCCTGTTCCTTTTTGACGATCTCCTGTTCGCGTTCGCGCCTCATGGCTTCGGAGAGGAAGATCTGCTCGGTCTGGTAGTTGGTAGTCATGACGCGCGCTTCCTGTTGCGCGGCGTCGATCTCCTTCTGCCAGCGTTTGGAGAGCATGGACAGTTGCTCGTTCGCCTGCTCATACTGCGGCAGGTTTTTCAATATATACGCCATGTCGATATAGGCTATCGACTGATCCTTAGCAAAAGTTGTGCCACAAAGCATCAAAGCGGCAATTATAATTGAGAATTGATAATTGAGAATTGATAATTTTTTCATTGCTGTTACAATTTTTCGTTTTACGGGATTACGTTATTACGGAATTACGTTATTACGGGATTACGAAGGGTTATAGTTCTTGTCCAAGGACGAAATGGAACTGGCTGCCGCCATATTGCTTGGACCCGTTGATCTCGTCGAATCCCCAACCCCAGTCAATACCGAGGAGACCGAACATCGGCAGGAAGATACGTACTCCGACACCGGCGGAACGCTTGAGGTTAAACGGATTGTAGTCCCTTATATCCGAGAAACAGTTACCCGCCTCGATGAAGGCGTGCGCCCAGATAGTGGCGTTCTGCTCCAGCGAGATAGGATAGCGCAGCTCCATCGTGAACTTATTATAGAGGTAACCCATGTTACGCCCCGTAGCTATATCATAAGGTGTCAACGATCCGGACGAGTAACCGCGCATCGCCACATATTCCGTGGAATAACTGGTATAACTGGACATACCGTCACCTCCCATATAGAACGACTCGAACGGCGATTTGGCATTCACGTTATAATGCCCCAGATAGCCGAACTCGGCGCGGGTCATGAGCACCAGTTTGCTATCCTTGGTAAGCGGCGTGAAGACCTTGCCGGAGAACTTCCATTTGTGGTATTCTATCAGATGGTATTTCTCCGAGGTGGTCATCTGCGAATAGTCCTTGCCGTTAAACAGCGACCAAGGCGGCGTGATCTTGAGTCCGAGGGTGAACTGGCTTCCGCGGCGCGTGTAGATCGGGTTATCAATAGAAGAACGGGAGATCTGGAGGTTCAGCGCCAGGTTATGACTCGTACCGTCCGAGATGAGCAGGTATGGCCAGTCCTTCATCATATACATCTGGTAGCTCAACTCGCCGTAGAACGTGAAATAGTCATCCGGCCAGCGCAGACGCTTTCCGTAACCGATAGAGACACCGAAGGTACGGAGATATTTGTCCTTGTCGGCTTCCGACTCCGCCAGCTGCTGGTAATAATTGCTGTTGCCGGAATAGTAGTAATAGTTGGAATAGGTGTTATAGAGGTTTTGGTACGCCTTCTGGTAACGGCTGGAATAGCCGGTCTGGTTGGCGAAATAGATACTTGCGGAGAGGCTGTTCGGCCGTTTGCCGCCGAGCCACGGCTCCAGGAAGGAGATCGAAGCGGAGGTATAATAAATACCGTTCGTGCGCGCGTTAATAGAGAAGGTCTGTCCTTCGCCCTGCGGCACTATGCGGTATGATTTTTTGTTAAAGAGATTCTGGATAGCGAAATTGGTGAACTTCAATCCTAACGAGCCCACCAGACCCGTAGCGCCCCATCCCAGCGAGAACTCAATCTGGTCAGACGATTTGGTCTCCAGCTGATAGGTGATATCCACCGTTCCCTCCTCGGGGTTCGGCTGGATGTCCGGCACCAGTTTCTCCTGGTCGAAATGTCCCATCTGCGCCAACTCACGGAGCGAACGCATGATATCGGACTGGGAGTAGAGCTGGCCCGGCTTGGTATATAGTTCACGGCGCACGACATGTTCGTACACACGCGTGTTACCGACAATCTTGATATTGTTAATCGTAGCCGGCTTGCCCTCGTACATCCGCATCTCGAAATCAATGGAGTCGTTCTCCACATTCACCTCCACCGGCTCTACGTTGAAGAACAGATAGCCGCGGTCGGTATATAGTTTGGAGACCGCGTCATCGTCGTTCGTCAGACGGTCGTTGAGGGTCTTGAGGTTATAGACATCGCCCGGTTTGACACCCAGCGTAGCGTCCAGCAGTTCGTACGGATAGACGGTGTTTCCCACCCATTTGACCGAACGGACGTAGTATTTGTCGCCCTCGCTGATGGTCATATATACATCCACACGGGTCGGATCCTCCGGGTTTGGAACCACCGAGTCCGCCACGATATAAGCGTCACGGTAACCGTACTCGTTGTATTTCTCGATCACCGCCTGTTTGTCTTTCTCATACTCCTCGGTGACGAATTTCTTGGTGCGGAAGAGGTTGATGATGTTGTTGTCATTCGTCTTCTTCATCGCCTTGTTGATCTGGAGGTCCGTGAGCGCTTTGTTGCCGGTGATGTATATTTTCCCCACCTTGGTTTTGGCTTTCTTATCCACCGCCACCAGCACCCGCACGTATCCCGGGTGGTCGGGGTCGTTGCGCTGTATCACATGCACCTCGGCGTTATGGAAACCTTTCTCCGCAAAATACTTCTTAATCACGGTCTTGGCGTGGTCCTCGAGGTTCGGCGTCATCTGCGAGCCCTGGCGGATTCCGGCTTTTACCTCCACATCCTCTTTCTCGCTCTTCTTCAGTCCCTCATATCTCACTTCGCTGATACGCGGACGCTGCTCCAGCTCGATGACGAGCCAGATCTTGTTGCCCTCTATCTTGCTTGCTTTGATCTTCACATTGGAGAACAGCCCCTGTTTCCAGAAGCGTTTGATCGCTTTGGTGATCTGGTCGCCCGGTACTTCTATCTTGTCTCCCACAGCCAAGCCGGAGAAGCCGATAAGTACGAAATCCTCGTAGCTGTCCGCTCCCTCTACCGCTATGCCGGCAATCTCGTAGGTCTTGCGCGTCATGCCGTATTCAATCTCCTGCGCAAAAACGCCGAGACTGAACAGCAAGAATAATATGATATTAATGAATCTGTTCACTCGTTTTCCCGAATCTTCTTTCACGTTTCTGGTAATCCACAATGGCTTTATAAAACTCTTCCTCCGTAAACTCCGGCCACAGGCAATCCGTAAAATACAGCTCGCTGTAAGCCAGTTGCCATAACAGGAAGTTGCTGATACGATACTCCCCGCTCGTCCGGATCAGCAGGTCCGGGTCGGGAACAGCATCGGTCGTCATGAGCGAACTGACCAGTTGCTCGTTCACTTCCTCCTCCCGCAGAGAGCCTTTCTGCGCCAGTGCCACAGCCTTGCGCACCGCTTCCGTGATCTCCCAGCGCGCAGAATAGCTGAGCGCCAGGATCATGGTCAGACCGGTATTATGGCTCGTCTGGTCGATACAGCCGAGGAACTTCTGTCTCGTGCCTTCCGGCAGACGGTCAATATCACCTATCATGGTCAGCCGCACGTTGTTGTTCATCAGCGTCGGAGTCTCTTTGGCGATCGTGTCCACCAAGAGCGTCATGAGCGCATCCACTTCTTCCTTGGGCCGGTTCCAGTTCTCGGTGGAGAAGGTGTAGAGCGTCAGATACTCAACGCCCAACTTGGTTGCAGCGACGGTGATGTTATGCACTGTCTCCACGCCCTGTCTGTGACCGAACATGCGCGCCAGCCCTTGTTTCTTCGCCCACCGGCCGTTGCCATCCATGATGATGGCAATATGGCGAGGCAAGCGCGATTTGTCTATCTGAGTTTTATAATCCATGTTCTACCAATTGCATATACGGCACGGTGCCTTCGCCCTGCCGAACTCAAAAACAATACCAGCGGTCAGCATTCCTGTCAAGTCGCAGTTCATCCAGTTCCAGCCGTTCATCTGGTATTTGTTATCCAGCGACTCGCGGCTCTCCAGGTTATCCGCCATATAGATATTATGTTGCCATGCTATGTTCAGCCCTACGCAGTCGTGGAATTTCCATTTGAATCCTATGCCCAGCGGGATATAGGCCATTGCATGATTAAATATCGGTTTGTTCTCCCCGTTCGCACCATAGACACCCGCTCCTATTCCCAAGAAGATATAAGGTGTATAGGGTTTGATACGCTTGTCGTATCTATTCGCTTCCCCGAAACGGAAGAAGTTAAACTCCGCCATCACATCCACATTGATCAGTTGGTTCTGCCATCTGGTGTCCAGTTTACGGCCGTCCATCGTATAGTCGTATCCGGTAATGCGCTGGCCGGAAACCTTAGCCTGTATCGCCCAGCGTTTGGTGAACTTATACCGGAAATGCACCCCGTATGCTTCGCGCGGGTGCATGAATATATGCTGAGCGGCATCACCCACATAATAGCCGCAGCCGCCCTGGAGACCTATCTCGCACAGGTACGGCTGCCCCTGCGCATAAGCACTAAGCCCCATGCACAAAAACAATGCCACCGCGAGCCAACTATGTATTTTGTTTTCTTTCAAATCTTCGCCTTTCAACTTTTGATCAGCGTCCGGAACGCGTCCGTCACTTTCTTCACCGGCACCACCTCTATCGCAAAGCGATGGGTGTCTATCTTCTGGTCGGCAGGGATCAGGATCCTTTTGAAGCCCAGTTTCTGCGCTTCGGAGATACGCTGTTCGATACGCGTTACCGGCCGTATCTCTCCCGCCAGTCCCACTTCTCCGCACAGACATGTTCCGGCGTCTAACGCTATGTCCATATTGCTGCTCAGCACGGCTGCCAGAACCGCCAAATCGATTGCCGGATCCTGCACACGCAGGCCGCCCGCTATATTGAGGAACACGTCTTTTTGCAGCAACTTGAACCCTACCCTTTTCTCCAATACCGCCAGCAGCATATTCAGTCTCCGTCCGTCAAATCCCGTGGACGAACGCTGCGGAGTACCGTATGCCGCGGAGGAGACGAGCGCCTGCACCTCGATGAGGAACGGCCGCACACCCTCTACCGCCGCCGCTATCGCTATGCCCGAGAGACCTTCGCGCGCCGTGGAGAGCAACAGTTCCGAAGGGTTGCTCACCTCGCGCAGACCGTCCGCACGCATCTCGTAAATTCCCAGTTCGGACGTGGAGCCGAAGCGGTTCTTCTGGGCGCGCAGGATGCGGTACATATATTGCTGGTCGCCTTCAAACTGCAGCACGGTGTCCACTATATGCTCCAGCACCTTGGGACCCGCCAGCGAACCTTCTTTGTTGATATGTCCGATGATAAAGAAGGGGATATTACGTGTTTTGGCAAACTCCAGTATCCGCGCCGCACATTCGCGCACCTGGCTCAGCGAACCGATCGTTGCTTCTACGGCCTCGGTGCCTATCGTCTGGATCGAATCGATCACCACCACCTCCGGCTCTATCTCTTTCACCTGGTCCAAGATCCTCTCCAGCGAGGTCTCGGAGGATATATATAGGTTCTCTGCGTCGCCCGCCAGCCGCTCCGCACGCAGTTTGAGCTGGCGCACGCTCTCCTCGCCGGAAGCATAGAACGTCCGGCGTTCCCCCATCTGCATCAACACTTGCAACGCGAGAGTGGACTTGCCTATTCCGGGTTCTCCGCCCAACAGCACCAGACTCCCCGGAACCAGACCGCCGCCCAGCACGCGGTTCAGTTCGCCGTTATGCATGTCAATCCGCATCTCTTCTGAGGCCTCGACCTCCTGAAGGCGTCGGGGCTGACTGCCTTGGGCGGAAAGACCGCTTGCGCTATAGGACCGCTTTGCCGTATGGCCGCCCGGTTGTATGATTTCCTCCTCATACGTGCCCCATTCGCCGCAGACGGGACAGCGACCCAGCAACTGCGGGGCTTTGGCGCCGCAGGATGAGCATACATATTGAATGGTTGCTTTTGCCATTGGTGACTGGTGATTGGTGATTTACAACTCTATTACATCGTTCTCCTCCGCCAGGATTGTGTTCCCGAACACCGGTTGGGCTTCCTGAAGAAACAGGCTATGGTCCTCCACGCGTGCGGAGTAATGTCCCAGAATCAGTTTGCCCGCCTTTGCCAGCGAAGCGATCTTAGCTGCCTGCGCCGCCGTGGAGTGCATCACTTCCTTGCTCCGCACCTCCATCTCCTGCAGGAAGGTCGATTCGTGATAGAGCGTCTCCACTCCTTCAATAATCGGCACTATTTTCTCGCTGTACATCGTGTCCGAGCAGTAGGCGTAGCGTTTGCGCGTCAGATAGTAGAAAGAGCCGTCTTCCGCCATCTTACGCCGCGTCTCCTTGAAGAGGAAACCGCAGGTAGGAACACTATGTTTCAGCGGCACGGTCTCCACGCTGACCGTGCGGTCCTCGTAGATCACTTCATGCTTGCGGGGGTTGATCGGATGAAAGACGATGTCGTACAGGCGGTCTCCGCAATGGTAGTTCAGCAGCGGAGTCAGCAGTTTCTCCAGATCCCGATGTGCATAGATATGCATCGGCTGCGTGCGTTTGAGCATCGCGAGCGTCGTCAACAGACCTATCAGACCGAAACAATGGTCTCCGTGCAGATGGGAGATGAAGATGTTATACAGTCTTCCCGTCCGCAGACCCAGTTTCTGCATGGTCAGCAGCACTCCTTCGCCGCAGTCGATCAAGAACGACTTGTCACACAGGTCCAGCCACTGCCCGGACGGGGAAGTGGTCTTGGTCGGCTTGGCACTGCCGCAACCTAATATGGTCAGTTTAGCCTCTGACATTCTCTAATTTCTCCAGGATCTTGTTTCCAAGAGCCGATTTGCGTTCGATATGTTCCAGCACTGCTTTGACAAATGAATTGGACTCAAAGCTACCGCGCACTTCTTCGAAATCCGCTTCCGCTTGCTCGCGGTCTCCGTCCACGCCGAAGCCCGTCTGGCTGTTGAGGTCGAACTCCTTCCGCGCATCGTTATAGACCATGCGGTCCAGGTTCACCACGGCTTCGAGCCATTGGTTGACGGTCATACGGATCTGCTCCAGCGACACCTCTTCCACACTGCATCCCCACACCTGCTCCAGCTTATCCAGCGCCCAGGTCCATTCGTATGAATAGTAGTTCGCATGCATCTTCACCAGACGGGCCTGGATGTCCTCCAACGTCATATGTCCTTTCTCGATATCATCGAGCAGAACCGACACTTCACTCTTCGGAGCTATCAGACCTGCCAGATCCACCCAGTCTCCCAGTCCGACCCGGCTGTCCGGACGAAGCGCTGCGCGTATCTCTGCGAGGGTATGCCACTCTTTCTGCTCCAGACGGCTGATCAGGCTGTTGCCCAAGAACTTCCGGATGCCTATTGTATATAACTCCCGACCGTGGCGCAGCGACGAGTTGCGGATCTTGCAGTTCCGATAACCATAGACATCGGTGTTCTCACCGCTCAGTGCCTGCAGCTCGTTCAGCACCTCGCGGCCTCGCCACATCTTCTGCACCGTGTAGGGGCTCAGGAGGTTGAAATTGATCTGGTCTATCTTATGCGGATCTTTTCTGTTGTCGCGCTTCGGCCATTTCTGCGCATCACGGATCGTACCTACGGTACGCAGGTTGGCGCCGGGCACCAGATAACTCTCGCTGTTGTTCTCTATCAGATACGAGAACGGCAGTTCGGAGGTGTCCGCATGATGGGTATGACGTCCCATAACCAGACTGAACGCACCGATCTTGGACGGCCAGAGCAGATAACTGTCGCTGGTCGTCTTCGCGCCGCGCTCCGCCACTCCCTGATGGATCGGACCCAGTTTATACATATGGTTACTCTGGTTGGACCCCGAGCCGGCGTTCAGGAACGAGAACATACCCGCTATCAGAAGCGTGCTCTTATGGTGCGTTACGGTGTACGGCCCGGCGAAGATGGCGCATGCCTCTCCGTGCATGCCCTGGCAGTTGCTGAAGAACAGACTCTCGCCTGCCGAGTAGTGCTTGTCAAAGACACAGCCCTGCCCCACAAAGCATTTATCCACCAGCGTACTGTCGCCTATCTCAACGCCCGAAGCTATGATGAAATTCACACATTTGACACCGCTCCCCAGACGGACCGGCGCATGCTCGTTGGAGTTGACCGTACCGTTTTTCAGCCGGCTCACTCCCACCAGTTCGGCGAAATCGCCTACCTTCACATTCTTGATCGAACCGCAGTTCAGAATCCGCACATGGTCACCTATATAACCCACCTCGGAAGCCTGGCGCTCTGCATATTCATCAATCAGCCGTTCCACCTCATGAATCATCTCCGGGCGGTGGCGGTAGAGCGTCAGGATATATGCCAGACTGGCACTTAACTCGTTGAAAATAGGGATCTCGCGTCCGCCGCCTTCGTTCATCACCGGCACACGCACGCCGTTGCCGAAGGTCGTCTTGCCGTCCACCAGAATCGCATTGACATTCTCAATGCAGGTCTCGCGGCCGATACGGTAGTTAGCGATATAATTATGGATATTGTACAGGTGCGCATCGTCGCCTACCTCCACGTTGTGGAGCGTCGCATTATAGATGCCGGAATGCACTTTCAAGCCTCCGGGCATCTCTATCTGGCGACGGAAGACACCTATACGGTTGTGACCGGAGAAGCGTGTGTTGCGCACGTACTGCGGCTCAAAGGCTTCCGCCACCTCCACTTCCGCCCAGTTCTCTGCGCTGCATCCCTGCGACTCCAACTGCGCGATCTCTTGTTGCGATAATTTGCGGTAATTCATTCTCTTTGGCTTTTTCTCCTCCCCTCTATGGGGAGGTCGGGAGGGGCTCTTTAGTCGTTCAGCAGCATCGGCATTAACAACATGAGGACATCCTCGTTCTCCTCGTTCTCTGCCGGCAGGATCAGACCTGCGCGGGCGGGATCGGACAACTTCAACTGCACATCCGCAGAAGCAACGGACGAAAGGAGATCGATCAGGAACGGAGCCTTGAAACCGATAGCCATCGGCATGCCGTTATAGTCGCAGCTTACCGTCTCCTCCGCGCTCGTCGAGAAATCGATATCCTGTGCGGAGATCTTGATCTGGTTCTCGCTCAACGCCAGACGCAGCTGAGCCGTGCCGTTGTTGGCGAACACTGCCACGCGCTTGCAGGCGTTGATGAGCGTCTGACGGTCAATAGTCACGACATTCTGGTTCGCCTGCGGGATAACAGCATTGTAGTTCGGGAAACGGCCCTCTATCTGGCGGCAGACGATGATCGTGTTAGCGAACTCGAAACGTGCGTTCTTGACACCGAAGGACACTTTCACGTCACCTTCCTCTTTGGCAAGCAGGTTCTTCAGCAGACCTGCCGGTTTCTTCGGCAGGATGAAACTTGCCGCCACGCCCGGGGCCACACCGGTATTGGTATAGCGCACCAGACGGTGGGCGTCAGTAGCCACCATCGTCACCTTGTCCGCCGCGATGTCGAAGAAGATACCGTTCATCACCGGACGCAGATCGTCGTCTGCGGTACAGAAGATAGTCTTCTCGATAGCGCTCTGCAGCACATTAGCCGGCAGACTCAGCGACTGAGCCTCTGCCTCTACTCCCGGCATCTCGGGATACTCGTTGCCGTTAACGCCTACGAATGAATACGTACCGTTCTGGCTCACCATGCTTACTGCAAAATTATTCTCGTCGATAGTGAATGCCAGCGGCTGCTCGCTGAACTCTTTCAGCGTCTCCAGCAACAACTTGGCAGCAGACGCCACCTTGCCGCTACCTTCTACACCCTCCACCTCTATCGAGGTACGGATAGTGGTCTCGCCGTCAGATGCGGTCAGTCTCAACTCGTTACCTACCAAGTCAAACAACACATCGTCCAGGATGGGCAACGCATTCTTACTGTTGATTACGCGGCTTACTGCCTGTAATTGCGAAAAGAGTTTAGAACTCGATACATTGAATTTCATATACGTATATTTTTGATGTTTTAGTTTCTCTCCGTACTGCGCGCCTTACCTCAATTTCTGCACGCGTAGGCGTGCGTATTCGTACAAGCGCACAAAAATCGGGCACAAAGGTACAAAAAAAAAATGACATACGCAAGCATATGCCATTCTTTTTTATAAAAACACGTTATTTTTCGCTTATTTCTTGCAGTTTCCTTCGCAACTGATGCACTTGTAGCACAATCCTGCGAGCGCAGCACCTACGAGCGGAGCAACGATGAAGAGCCACAACTGAGGCAGCGCCAGAGCGTTCTCCGAGAAGATAGCCTGAGAGATCGAACGAGCCGGGTTAACCGAAGTATTGGTCAACGGAATAGAGATCAAGTGGATCAACGTCAGCGTCAAACCGATAGCCAGACCGCCGAAAGCACCGTTTCCGTGCTTGCTGTCCGTTACACCCAGGATAACCATCAGGAAGACAAACGTCAGGACACACTCGGTGGCAAAAGCACCCCATACATTGGTTTGCAGATAACCAGCCTCTACATCGGCAGCGGAGAAGAAATCACCATATCCGTTAGCGGCGAAAGTACCGATCTCCATGCCTGCCGACTTAGCGATTCCGAACAGGATAGCTGCTGCTGCGATAGCACCGAGAATCTGTGCGCACCAGTAGCAGAACATCTCTTTTGCACTCATACGGCCGTTAACGAAAACACCCAGACTGACAGCCGGATTGAGATGTGCACCGCTGATGTGACCGATGCCGTAAGCCGCCGCCACGATCGTCAGACCGAAAGCCAGAGCCACGCCTAAAAATCCTACATGTCCGAACAGGGCCGTTCCGCAACCGCCCAATACCAATACTGCCGTTCCGAAGAACTCTGCAGCGAACTTGTTACATAACTTCATAAGTCAAAAATTTATAAGGTTAAACCAATAAATTGTCAAAACCGAGTACAAAGTTACACTTTTTTTTGCATATGTCCAAATTTTTTTGTACTTTTGCAGCGAATTATGGCAAAAATAGGTATTTTTGACAGCGGATATGGCGGATTGACCATCTTGGATGCGATTCGCAAGGAGTTACCTCAGTACGATTATTTGTACTTGGGTGATAACGCGCGTGCGCCGTATGGTACGCACTCGTTCGATGTTATCTACCGCTATACGCTTCAGGCTGTCACATATCTCCTGAGCAGCGATTGTTCCTTGGTCATTCTGGCTTGTAACACGGCTTCTGCAAAAGCTCTTCGCACCATTCAGCAACACGACTTGCCGCTCATCAACGCAGAGCGGGCAGAAGGACGCAGGGCGAACGGTAGGCCGGCGAATGTGCTCGGCGTTATTCGTCCTACCGTTGAATCGGTGCCGGCTATTACGAAGACCGGACATGTAGGCATTTTGGCTACTCCGGCTACCGTCTCTTCCGAGAGTTATGTGCTGGAATTGAAAAAATTATCTGAAGTTCTAATTGTCACTCAACAGTCTTGTCCGTTATGGGTGCCGTTGATTGAGAATGGCGAGCATCAACATGCAGGCGCAGATTACTTTGTGGATTTGTATTTGCGCGAGATTCTTGCGAAAGATCCGCAGATAGACACTTTGATTTTGGGTTGCACCCACTATCCGTTGTTGCTGCCGAAGATAGCGCAATGGATCAGGAACAACGGCAAACGCTTTGCTGCCGGTGATATTCAGGTTATCTCGCAGGGTTATCTGGAGGCAAAGAGTCTGGCTGATTATTTGGTTCGCCATCCGGAGTATGCATCCCAGCTCTCGCAAGGCGGCACGTGCCGCTATCTGACCACAGAAAATGCAGACCGCTTCGCACAATCCGCATCCCTCTTCCTCTCTGCTCCCGTTCAGGCGGAGCACATTGATTTGGAGTAAATTCCCTACATTTTGCGTAAAAAAAAACAGAACCACTGCGGAAGCAGGGGTCTGTAACCCTATACGATTATCCCCGTTTGATCGTTAAAATAACCTACTAATAACATACTAATCACCTACTAATCACATACTAATTATATACTAATCGTGTAGTATAATACAGGAATAGGTAGGCAAAAACAAAAACTAACAAACACAAAACGACATAAAAAAAATGACATACGCAAGAGGGTATGCCATTTTTTATGCAGATTTAGTTTTTTTGTTACATCACTTCCTGTCCTGTGATGGTATATACCTTCTCCCCGCGGAGGATGAGAATCTGACAGTCACGGAGGATTTTAACAGGAGAGGCATGCTCTGTGATGTGCTCTATGTGTGTCACTTCACCGGGAAGGAGAATGGAATCATCACTACCTCCTATAGTAAAATAGACATAGCCGCAATGACCACCATGAGTGCAATCAAAAGAAGTGACCCGTAATGTCAGTTCCTGACCATGTAACAGCAGATTACGGAGGTCGAAGACAGCCGTTGTCCATTCCTTCCAGATAATATTCCCCATGGTCTGCGCCTCTGTAGGACCGGTTATATGCCAACCTTTCCCGATGGCTTCCGGAGTAAGTGTTTGATTGTCAAAAATATCGTTTCCGTTTATGTCCAATTGATAATCCGAACCTAAAGATTGACCATTGGCGAGAACATCCACCTGTATACGCGGATTAGCAGTCGCTTCATGAGCCGGTTCTTCAATAAAAGGCAGATATTTGAACACTAAAACAGGATAATTGATCGTATCTCCGACAAAGTCGAATTCTATCCGTTCCGCCTCACTTTCACCACTCCAGTTACCTAAGCGTACCGATGCAAACTCGCCATCCGGGACGACCGAAACTACATTTCCCGTGCGAGGTTCCGTTTCGTAAGGGTCAAAATGCAGAGAATGACGGCTGTTTTCAGAGGAAGGACCGTAATTGACAGGAGACACCTTCCGGAAATCATTGAATACCATTGTGTTGGAGACAGATGAGTTGTTCACATAGCACTTCGCATTGTCCAGATTAAGGAAGTCCACACACATCTGTTCCGGATAGTAAATAAAACGAGAAACAAGTGCCTTCAGGCCATACAGTCCCCCTTCGCACAAAGCGCGGACACTAAAACTCGTCTGACCGGCAGGAATATTCGTAAAAGAGGCGGAGGTACCCGTTTCTATTCGCGTATCAATCCATGTATCAGTAGTACCGGAATAAACGGACACCTCGTATTCGGCAGCCGTTCCGTTCCAGTCCAATTGCACATTATGTCCTTGTCTTTGTATTGTCAAGTCAGTGGGGGCTTCACACGGAGCACTATCGTAAATCTGTATGTTATCAATCTTAGCTCCCGGCTGCTTCGCCGCTATATTTTCGTTCGCCCACACGAAAGCCAGATAGTGTGGTTTTCCGTTGCACGCACGACCGGAAATGGTTATTACACATTGCTGCCATAAAGCAGTACCATAAATATACCCGGCATCCCCCACATGCGAAAGTACATATTCGGAATACATCAAAGGGACCTGCCCGGAAACATTTGCAAGCGACATCACTTTTATGGAATCACCATTCTCTTTCGTCACCGGGATCCAGAGAACATGCAACCCATCGAAACCGCTCGCCGTATTTCCAGTTGCGCAGTAATCGAAAGTAAGCGTATAACTGCCGGAAGACTTATATTCCAGCGTAAGAGTGTCATACGCGGCTACCCAACATGGGCTGTTGGAATAATGTGCATTCAGACCGTTATCATCGGAAATATAGAGTCCGTAGTGACCGTCCGGAGTACTATTCCCCAGCTCTCCGAGATACCATTTATTAGCCAACTGGTTGTACACATTCTGATTCGCTGTACGGTTCAGCACCCACCTGTTACGGATTGTGGCATCCTCAAAATCACAGGAATACTTTACGGAAGCCGCCATCGGACATATACAGGCGCCGATTGCCAGCAATGCCAAAAATCTGAATTTCATAATGTTTACCCTAAATTTGTGTCGGGCACGACTGTTCAATAGTTGATACAAAAATGATTACCAAGCGACACCGAGGGTGAGACCGACGCCGTGCTGGAGGTATTGGTTGAGACCAAAGGCACCGATATTCGTTTTGAGGGGTTGTATAGCAAGCGTGCCACTATTCCAGAGCCAGTTCATGTCATAATGAAGCCCGATGACAAACTCGCTTGATTTCGATTTTGAAGGGATACGCCAATCCAAACCAATACGCGTGTCGGTAGCAATAGCCACCTTGGTATTAAAGGCGTCACCGTTAAAGAACGGTCCGGCGGATGCGCTTTGGTTGATTCGCGGAGCAAGAATGAATTTCCCTACCTGGATAGGCACCTGGGCACCGAGATAGACGCCGAACATAGGTCCCGCGTTAATCGCCTGCGTGCCGGAGGCTTCCGCCTCTGCTATCAAGGCGGTCACTTGCACACCGGTGGTAATGAATCCCAGCCAGTCGTGCCCCAGCTGTATTCCCGCTACCTGGTTCATTCCCAGATAGTTATCGTAAATCAGATAGAAATGGTTGGTGTTCTCCATATCGGTTACGACATGTGATGCAGAGTGTTCGAACTTCTTCGCGCCTTTTCCCTTGTTCACCACCAGATTGTCGCGGACAGCGAGTGTGCGCAGAGCAGGGTCAAAAGGCAAATGCCAATCTGCTTCCTTTATGTTTTGCTGAGTTGAGTCCGGCAGATTTCGGAAGACGTAGAGCCAGTCCTCACCGGACAGCTTCCGGAGCGGCTCTAACTCATTGTGGGTAACGGCAGTAGATTTTCCCAATGTAGTTGTGAAAGCCTGAACATCCTCTTTCCCGATAGCCAACCCCACTCCTTCGCGGTAAAAAGCCTTCCAAGTGTTGATACCCAGGATTTCGTATTTGCCTTCTGCATTCTTGAACAGAAGGGGTCCTCCGCTGCTTCCGGGATCGATGGAGGCTGTATGCTGAATGATACGCGAAGCGCGCTCGTTTTCCCCTACATCCACGCGTGCATTGGAGACAAATCCTCGTGTGAGTTGCCATGACGGTTTGTCTCCCAGCCCCGGAAAACCAGCCGCCACGATAGAGAGGTCTTCGTCAATCGCACCTCCGTAAACAGGCAAAGCGATCATCTCACATTCCGCCGGAAGGGCTATCGCCGCCAAGTCCGTTGAAGCAGTGCCGGTTACCACACAATGCTCATAACGCACCGTTTTCTCATGGAGTTGGAAAACAACCGTCGCTTTCTCGGCATAGCCGACTACATGCAGGTTGGTGAGCACATATTTCCTGCCGCCCTGCTCTATCACGACACCCGAACCGAACGTACCTTCGTTCTTGTAAGCCGCCAAGGCGCGGGATGCACTCCGCATTCCGGCTCTCGCCATGTACAGCGAATAGTCCGCCATGAAAGACTTGTCCGTCTCGGAATACTCCGGTTCTACGATACAGACACTATGCCGCAAGCCTTGCGCCGCAGCCGGCAAAAGGAAGAAGAGCAGCGTTGCTGCCAAAAAGTAAATACGTTTCATATCAGGAAAAATTATTCGTCGTCACCGACTACGCCGTTAGATACACTGTCCGTTTTTGTCTCCGGTTTAGCCTCTGCCTCCGGAGCGGCTTTTGTCTCCGGGTTTGTCTCCGTCTCGGGAATAAGGGTTACAGGAATCCCGGCTTTCTTGCCGCCTGCCATCTCATCCAGGATATATTGCATATCTGAGCCTTTGAGCTTTCCGTTTTTGACAGCGGCAGCGATCTCTGCGTTTTCAGCAAACAGTTCGGCTATTTTCTTTTTCATCGGAAAAGCTCCGTTAAACAGGACCAGTTCCGCCTGTTCCCACTCCGGGCGAACCAGATAGAAGAGTGTGGGCGTATCGGGTGCGTTTCCTCCTACGAACTTCACGAAGTCCAGGTCGCCTGTTTTCTTGTTCATCTGGTAGTTCTGCTCGCATTGGAAGACCACACCCCAGGCGCTTCCCATAACGGGATTTCCCCACTGGTGATCGCTCTGCATGTACGATTTGCGGGCATGGATATAATAGAGCACATGTTGCTTGTCCGGAAAATTCTTATGCCAGATCTTGATACCTATGATGTCCGCTGCGTCAATATCCGTATGCCCCTTGTCATCGGAGTTCTTCTTCACACCCAGTTTGTGTTTTCCAACTCGCGGCAATTCTAGTTCGGCAAACTCTTCCACATGACCGTCTTTAAAATACACTTCCCCCGGGTAATAATGCGGGGTAAGCAGACTCAGTTGAGCAAACTGCGCGTGCAGCGCAACGCTGGCAAAGAAGGCCGCCAGCACAAGAAGAAATCTTTTTCTCATAAATTTGAATGTTTTATTAACAATTCGCTGCAAAATTACAGCTTTTTCTTGAATTATGCAATAGTTAGTATCATTTTTCTTGTTATTTGTACACAAATAAAAGCGTGCGCTTTCACTGCTTCATTTGATCTTTTGAGGTCTTCGACTACCTTATGTGTTCAAATAAATGCACGGAAAACTCACGCTGAAACGTGAGCGTGCATAAACCATGCTTGAACACATAGTGATTTTTTGAAGTTGTCGAAGTTTCAAAAGATCAAGTTTGGCTTATTACGCTAATCGGCGCACACTTGCGCTTATATGTCCTTGCTGTTTTATGTCGGCAAGCGACAAGAACTTATCCTACGGAACCTTCGAGGGTGACTTGGAGAAGCTTCTGGGCTTCGACGGCAAACTCCATCGGCAGCTTGTCCATCACCTCTTTGGCATAACCGTTGACGATCAGACCTACCGCATCCTCCATACTGATTCCGCGCTGGCGGCAGTAGAAGAGCTGGTCCTCGTTGATCTTAGAGGTCGTGGCCTCATGCTCCACCGTAGCCGTAGGGTTAGAAATAATCATATCCGGGAAGGTATGCGCACCGCATTGGTCGCCCAGGAGCAGGCTGTCGCACTGGCTGAAATTGCGTGCATTCTCCGCCTTCAACCCCATCTTCACCAGTCCGCGGTAGGCATTCTGGCTATGCCCGGCTGAGATACCTTTGGAGACGATACGCGAACGCGTGTTCTTGCCGATATGAATCATCTTCGTGCCTGTGTCCGCCTGCTGGTAGTTATTGGTCACCGCCACGGAATAGAACTCCGCCGTAGAATTATCGCCGCGGAGGATGCAGGACGGGTATTTCCACGTGATGGCGGAGCCCGTCTCCACCTGGGTCCACGACAGGCGCGCGTTCTCGTACGTAATACCGCGTTTGGTAACGAAATTATAGATACCTCCCTTACCTTCCTTATCGCCCGGATACCAATTCTGGACGGTCGAATATTTCACTTCCGCATCTTTTCTCACTACAATCTCTACAATCGCAGCATGCAGCTGGTTCTCGTCCCTCATCGGCGCCGTACAGCCCTCCAGATAGGAGAGATACGCACCCTCGTCCGCTATCAAAAGCGTGCGCTCGAACTGACCCGTCTTACCGGCATTGATACGGAAATACGTACTCAGTTCCATCGGGCAGCGGACGCCTTTCGGCACATAGACAAAACTGCCGTCGGAGAAAACAGCACTATTCAGCGCCGCGTAGAAATTATCCGTCGGTGGCACGACCGAACCAAGATATTCCTTCACCAGATTGGGGTGCTCACGCACGGCTTCGGAGATAGAACAGAAGATGATGCCTTTCTCCGCCAGAGTATCCCGGAAAGTGGTCTTGACACTCACCGAGTCCATGACCGCATCCACCGCCATGTTTCCCGCCAGCGCAGCCCGTTCCTCCAAAGGAATACCCAATTTGTCAAAGGTCTTCATGATCTCCGCGTCAATCTCATCGGCCGTTTGCGCGCCTTCGGCTGTTTGAGGGTTTGAAGGTTTGACCTTCGTCCGCGGCGCAGCGTAATAGGAAATCGCCTGAAAATCAATCTCGGGAATATCCAAATGCGCCCAGGTAGGCACTTTCATCGTCTGCCATTTGCGGAAAGCCTTGAGGCGGAACTCCAGAAGCCATTCGGGTTCGCCTTTCTTCGCTGAAATCAACCGGATGATGTCCTCATTCAGTCCTGCCGGCACAATATCCGTCTCCACGTCGGTCGTGAAGCCGTATTTGTACTCCTGCGAAGTTATGTCCTTGATTACACTATCCATAAAAACAAAGCCGCCATCGTGTGGCGGCTTGGAGGCCGGTAGCGGAGTCAAACCGCTCTATACGGTTTTGCAGACCGCTGACTAAGTCGCTCATCCAACCGGCCAAATCATTTACCATTTGGACATGTACCATGTACCATTTAGCAAAGCGGGTGCAAAGGTACTACATTTTTTTGAAATACACAAATATTTTAATAAAAAAGTGAACTTAGGCACACTTTTTTTGCTAAAAAAGGCTCAAATCGGCGTCCGTGATCGTTCCTTTGGAGCGTTTTTTACCCCGCGACGGGGTCTTAGAAGGACTAGACGAACTATTTGAACTAGAAGAACTATTTTTTCTAGATTTACCAGGCTCCAAGACCGCAAGGATGATCTGTCTTGTCTGGTCGTCCGTCCATTTGCATTTATCCACAATCCACTCCAGATAACTCTTGTCGATCCGCATCATTGATTCGATCGACTCTCCCTTGTGTCCGCCTTGGCTGAGGTAGTAATAATTGCCCCGTTTGACGAGCCACCGGTCAAAAGAGATGAATCCGAACTCCTCACGCTGCGCCCATTCCCATCCGTGCGCCGCCACTTGGGCTTTGAAGACCTCTATCGTCGCCATCACATCGTCCAGCGAGTTATGCGCACCCTCGAACGGATGACCGTAATAACGCGTGTATGCAGCCGTCAGATTGCAGTGGTATTTCTCGCCTGTCTCCGGATCAATCTGACCCGCCATGTGAATACGTTCCAGCGCCAGCGCATCGTACCAGACGCGGCCGTCGAAGCCAAAATCCTTGCCGATACGTTTCAGGTTATAATGCAGTATAGGCGCATCAAAACCGTTGCCGTTATAGGACAGGATGTCGCACCCTTCGGTGAACGCCATCAGCTCGTCATAGACGCTGCGGAGCGATACGCCGTTCTCCTGCAGGAATGTCTTGGAGATATGATGCACCGCTTCCGCCTCCGCGGGAATAGTGAAATCCCCTTCCGGCAGGATATACCAGTTGCGCTGATCGATTATACGCCATTCCTGGTCGTTTTCCCCCTCTCTTGTGGAGAGGGACGGGGAGAGGTTTGTCTCCACTTTCACTAACGAGAGCTGGATAATATGGTCTTTTTGCACGTCAAGACCGGTGGTCTCTGTATCAAAACAAACGAGGTTCATGCGTCATTCACAATTCTTAGCCCCAAGGGGCACGATTATTACAAAATTCAAAATTCAAAATTCTCAATTATTCAACATAAAGAACGAGCCCTTTGAGGTATTCGCCTTCGGGATGGTAGATATTGATGGGATGGTCCTGCGGCTGATGGAGCTGGTGCAGGATGCGCACTTTGCGTCCCACTTGCGCCGCCGCACTGAACACCGCCAGACGGAACGCTTCTTTGTCCACCGCCTGCGAGCAGGAGAAGGTAAACAGAATGCCGCCCGGACGGATCATCTCTATCGCCTTGGCATTGATACGCTGATAGCCGCGCAGAGCGTTCTTCACCGCGTCGCGGTGCTTGGCAAAAGCCGGAGGATCCAAAATAATCAGGTCGTACGTGCGTCCCTGCGCTTTCTGCGCCGTGAGATACTCAAAGGCATCGGCTGCCACTGCCGTATGGTTTGTGGCTTCCGGGAAATTCCTTGCTACATTGATATTGACCAAATCAATCGCTTTCTGGCTCACATCCACCGAATCAACCGTCTTGGCTCCTCCGCGGAGGGCGTACAGACTGAATCCGCCGGTGTAGCAGAACATGTTGAGCACGTCCTTGTCTTTGGCATACCGCTCAACCAGTGCGCGGTTCTCACGCTGGTCAATAAAGAAACCTGTTTTCTGTCCCCGCAGCCAGTCGATGCGGAAAGAGAGTCCGTTCTCCACACTCCAGAATTCGTCACTCCGGCTTTTGTCTTTGAGCGAAGCGGTCTTTTGACTTTCGACTAACCATCCCGTTTTCTCTCCCTCTACCGGAGCCTTGAAGGGCAAAGTGTCGTCGCTCTTATAGTATATATTCTGCACTTGCGGCACCTCGGCAAGGATAGCCTCCGCTATTTCGTTCCGGCAGACATGCATGCCCACCGAGTGCGCCTGAATGACCGCCGTCTCCGCATAGACATCCACTATCAGCCCCGGCAGAAAATCACCCTCGCCATGAATGAGACGGAAGGTGTTATTCTCCTTCGTACATCGTACATCGTCCCTTCGTACCTCAGCCAAACCAAGCGTTTGGCGCACTTGGTATGCCGCGCGGATACGTTCGCGCCAGAAATCAGCAGGCAGTTCTTCCACGCGGAACGCCAGAATACGTACTGCAATAGAGCCGACCTGCCAGTGTCCGACACCGAGCGTCTCGCCCGCAGCCGAACGGACAGCAACCAACTCGCCCTCTTCCGGCGAAGCCGCTTTATGCGTGGCGTCTAGCACTACGCGGGCTATCGCTCCGCTGAACACCCAAGGGTGAAAACGCTTGAGCGACTCCTCTTTATGTGGTTTTAAGAATATTGTTGTCATTCTACGCCGTTTGTCAGTTCATGGTAAGCATGGAGCGAGAGGTTGTCGCTCACGTATTTGAGGGCATGGAGGTGCTTGAAACCCAGTGCAGCGATGAACGCCAACTCCATATCAAACACGCAGTCCTTATAATCCGAAGCGAGCACGAAATCGCAGTTGGTATAGCATACCGCACGAACGGTATCATGGTCCAGCGGCAGTTCTGCTCCCAAAGACTCATCGATCAGTTTCAATTCCGGCTCCGGATAGGTCACATTAGGATGGTTAAGACGCACTTCCGTCACTTCCACCCACGTACCGAGGTCGAAATTCGCACTACCGGCATAGCCGATATTATAAATCTCCGCCTCGCGGTCGAGGTCTCGCAGGGTTTGAATGATATTGATTGCACCCACGCCCGTATAGATAAGCTCGGCATCCTTCAGATCCAAGCCCAATTGCTCACGCGCTTTGTCCAGCAAGACCTGCTCGCCTTCTTCTGCCATTACGATATATTTCTTTGCCGCAAGGGCACGATTAACTTCGTTTTTCGCCATAGTGATTTGAATTTGGGCACAAAGGTACACTTTTTTTCGCAAATATGCAAAAAAAATGCAAATTTATTTGTATATGTCAAAAAAAAGCAGTACCTTTGTCGTCGATTTCGGAATTTGCGTCGAAATAAGTGGCGCGGAGTAGAGCAGTGGTAGCTCGTCAGGCTCATAACCTGAAGGTCGGTGGTTCGATCCCATCCTCCGCAACTAAAAATCTCATGTACTCTTGCGTATATGAGTTTTTTTTTGTACCTTTGCGCTCAAAATCAAATCACCATGCGCAGAATCACTCTCTTTTTCATCATTACCTCCGTCCTCGCTGTCCATGCCGTGGAGCGTGTTTCATTAGACAGCCTTCAGGCTCATTGGGAGCAGTACGCCAACCGGACTGTCGAGATCACTACCCCACTCCTCGTTTGCGGTAATTTCTACGACTCTTTGGTTTTATCGCCTGAGCGGCTTTTCTGTCCGGAAGAACGCGCTGCGGGTCTGGCGGACGGAGACAGTACCGCCTATGAAGTATTGCGTGCCCATAACCGCGAAGCGAGCATTATTCTCCATTGCAGAAACCGGTATTACAACGTCCGGACGGGTGATATCATCCGCGGGCTGAAAGCCAGAGTGACCGGAGAACGCCAGCTGCAGACCGGCAAGTCTATCCGTACCAGACATTTGCCCAAAGACCGCTTGCCGCGGGCGAAGAAAGGCGAGTTGCGGATCGTAGGAGCGAACATAGAGAATTATTTCGCAGACCTGGGCGGCTATGCCCATAAACGTACAACGCCGAAACAGCTGGCAGTAAAGACCAAGAAACTGTCTTCCGCATTGCGCAGCATGCACGCGGATGTTATTGCCTGCTGCGAGATGCAAGTAGGCAACAAGGCTCCGGCGATGCTGGTAAACGCGATGAACAAAGGCGGAAGGAGATATGCCTTTATCGCCATGCCGATGGAAGACATGGACAGGATCGGCGGTTGTTTCATCTACGACACCGGACGCGTACGTCCGTACACCATGCCCTTGTCCGCCTATCAAGATACCACAAATCACTACTACTCGCGTATGTTCGCAGTAGGTTTCGAAGAGATGGCCACAGGAGAAAAGATTATTATCAGCGTCAATCATTTCAAATCCAAACGCCCCGGCCGCACACAATATGACACCAATCTGCGGCGAATGCAGAATGCAGACTCCTTGCTGGCCATGTTACCCAAAGCCATAGAGGCATTCGGCGACGAGGATGTGTTATTATTAGGCGACTACAACTGCTACACCCAGGAACAACCGATCCAGACCATCATCCGTGCCGGATATACAGACATGCTTCCGCAAGGCAGATCGAAGAACTATTCGTACAGTTATAAAGGAGAGGCCGGCTACCTGGACCGCTGTTTCGCTTCACCCGGCATGGCAAAGCAGATCGTGCGCGTCCAGCCGTGGCATGTGAATGCCGACTGGTACTATTCGCACGGGGCATACAAGATGAAGGACAAGAGCAAACACCGGTATGCAGACCACGACCCGATAATCGTTGATGTAAAATTAGGAAATTAGTTTACTATAAATCGAAAGGCAGCCGACTTGGCTGCCTTTTGTGACCCCGCTGGGCAAATTTACTAATTTGCACCTGCGGTGCGAGCTTCTGCTCTGTGACCCCGCTGGGCAAATTTACTAATTTGCACCTGCGGTGCGAGCTTCCGCTCTTTGTGACCCCGCTGGGGCTCAAACCCAGAACCTTCAGAACCGGAATCTGACACTCTATTCAATTGAGCTACGGGGCCATGCTTGCATTAGAACTCGCACGACTGCGCGTCTTGCGCTTGTATAGTGCTACGTTCTATGCTACGCTTTTCGGGCTTCAAAACAAGTTTTAAATCCCGAGTATTTCCAACAAAATTATTATCTACGGTTTCCTCCCATAAAGATGAGGATATAGTATATCAATGTGGCGAGGGACGAAAGTGCTGCAACTACGTATGTGTATGCCGCGCTATGGAGCGCATCGCTCGCCATCGCTGTTGTCTCTCTGTCCGTAATGCCTCTCTCCTGCAACCAGTTCACTGCGCGTTGGCTGGCATTCACCTCTACCGGCAGGGTGATGAAAGAGAAGAGTGTTATCATCGCATACAAGCCAATGCCGATGAGGAGCAGGATCTGTCCCGCGCCGCTGCCTATAAGCAGCAGTCCTCCCAAGATAATCCATGTCACCCATTTGCTACTGAACGACACCACCGGCACCAGAGCCGAACGCAGTCCGAGAGGTCCGTATGCCGTAGCATGCTGTACCGCATGTCCGCATTCATGCGCAGCGACAGCCGCTGCTGCCACATTGGCTCCGTGATAGACCTCCTCAGAGAGGTTAACCGTTTTGGTGGCAGGGTTATAATGGTCGGTCAGTTGGCCTTTAATACACGTGATTTGCACATCATAGATACCGTTGTCATGCAGCATTTTCTCCGCTACTTCTTTTCCCGTCACGGACAGGTCATGCTGCGCATAGCGCCGGAACTTACGTTGCAGCGAAGCGGATACAATCCAACTTGCCAGCGCAATACCGATAAACAATATCCAATATATCGATGTTCCTGTCATTTCAGTTCTTCTTTACCGCCAGTCTGCGGCATATCTTACATTCTCCGTACACCACCAAGGTACAGTTCTGCGCCTTGAAATTAGTGTACTTGCGTTCCATGATCAAGCGCATGATCGCCTTGTCAGAGAAGGAGGCTCTCCTGCCGCATTTGCGGCATATGATCTGCATATGCGACCGCGAGGCAGTAGTCGTCAGTTCGTATTCCGTAACCGTCTGTCCGAATCCTCTGTCATACACCTTGACTATTTCAGCGGTGATGAACAGGTCCAGCGCGTTATAAACGGATCCTACAGAGATATGCTCCGACCTGCATGCTTCCTCCAGCTGCACAGCCGTAAAAGGCTGTTTCAACAGACACGCCTGCGCCAACACCATCTCTCTTACGACAGACGCCCTCATCGCATGGCAGCGTATATAGGTATTCAAGCGCTCCAACGCAGCTTTGTATAGAGCCTCTTCCTCTTTCACGATCAGATCGTTTTCAGGTACGCGCGGTGGCGTTTATGGAACATATGGTCGAACTGCGTAAAGTTCGCAATATTCTTGGTGTTGGTTTCCAGAATATTAGTCGTTTCCAATATTTTAATACCGTATTTGTTGATGATAGGTATCTGATCCTGGAAGAAGAGCGCGTTAATGCCCTTGTCCTGATAATCCGGTCGCACGGCAATAAGCAGGAAACTGAAGGAGTTCATCTGTCTGGCTTTCAGCGCCCGAAGCAGATAATACCACCCGAAGGGTAACAATTTACCTCCGCATTTGCGCAACGCGTCCGATATATCCGGCATGCCCAGTCCTACTCCTACGATCTCTTCATTTTCATTGACCACCAGCGTGACAAAATCGAAGTTGAGGATCGGGAAATACATGTTCTTGTAGTAGTTCTTCTGTGCTACCGTCATAGGCTGGAAGTTATACAACTTCTGGTATGCCTCGTCGATCACATCCATGTATTGGATACCAAAGCGGCGGACGAGTTCACGCGAGTTCCTGACCTTCACCACATGCACTTTGGACCGCTGTTTTACTATATCTGCAATCCGCGACAGCCGCTCAGGACATTCCTGCGGCGGGAAGACACGCATCTCCACCCAGTCAGCCTCTTTGACCAATCCGTACGCATCCATATGCTTGACGTAGTACGGATAATTATAGAGTGACGCCATCACAGCGGGATATTCGTATCCCTCGAGGAGCAGTCCCTCATGGTCAAAATCCGTGAAGCCGACAGGTCCGTTGAGTCCGTCCATACCGCGTTCTTTTCCCCAAGCCGCCACGGTATCCAGCAGCGTCCTGCTGACCTCCATATCATCAATGAAGTCGAACCAGCCGAAACGGACATGTCTGAATCCCCATTTCTCGTTCGCTTTGCGGTTGATGATACCGGCGATACGTCCGACGGGTTTGTTATCGCGGAACGCCATCCATAGTTGGTATTCGCATACGTCAAGCGCGGGGTTCATATCCGGCTTGAAGCAGTTCATCTCGTCAAAGAACAAAGGGGGACAGTAATATGGGCAATCCTTATACAAATCATTGGCGAACTGGATAAACTGTTTCAGTTCACTCTTGGAATGTATTTCACGAATTTCAAGCGCCATATTGTGTCATTTAAAGTGGAGCACAGGGGACTCGAACCCCTTACCTTAACATTGCGAACGTTACGCTCTACCAGATGAGCTAGTGCCCCGCGCGTTCTTATTGTGTGGAGCTAACGGGAGTCGAACCCGTGTCCAAACAAGGAATACTTATGCTTTCTACACGCTTATCTTGGCCTTTGTTTTCGTCCGGCAGCAAGACCCAAGCCACCAACAACCGGCTTATCTGCTATGAGTGCCTTCAGCAATCAGCTGTCAGCCGTCAGTCTCTATGCGCAGCCAAAGAGACCTATTCTGTGAATTTCTGCACCGCTATATCCTTTCAGCCCACAGACTCGGCTAGGAGCGATGTCCCGTTCAGGCGCCTTGCACCCGAATACGCCAATCTACTATACTTCGATTAAGCAGCGAGAGCATAAGAAGTGTTGCCAGTTATATTTTGAAGCGAGATTAACGAGCGTTGCCTCATTGCTCGGCGTGCTTACACAACCATTCTACCTGCTGTCAAAACCAGATAGCCCCTTCGCGTTCTTCGGTCTGCAAAACAACGTTTTACATCCCGGGATCACAAAAATCGCGCAAAGGTACTGCTTTTTTTTCGAATACGCAAGTAAAAACGTATTTTTTTTATTTTTTATCGCAATACGATTTCGAGAATTGTTATTCTCTATCGTAACACGATTTCGACCCTTCTATTCATTTGACGGTGTTCCTCTGTGTCGTTAGGGACGATCGGATCGCGTTCGCCTCTACCTTCAACCTCAATGCGTTCCGCCCGGATTCCACGGTCTATCATCGCCTGTTTCACCTCCTGGCAGCGGCCTTCCGAGAGCGCCTGATTCGAACGGTCCGAACCTATATTGTCCGTATGCCCGACAATACGTATTTTCTGATCAGGACGAAGAGTAAGAAACTGGTACAGTTCTCTCAAAGCCGGCTCGGACGAATCCAGAATACGCGTTTTGCCGGTGGCGAAATAGATATTATGGAGCACAAAGGATTTCATTTCCTTAGGCGACATAACCACACCTTCGAACAGCGCAGGATCCGTGATCGTATCCCGGAACGGGAAATAATTCACCGCAGTTGCCTCCACTGTATAATACGGCATGCGGTCATCCAGCAAAACCGCCAACACCTTATGGAGCGTATCAGAGGTTGTCTGCATCACTTTCTGTTTCTCCGAATTACGGACAATCACATTCGCAGCTACCGGTCGCGATGTAAGCGAATCGGTAACGGTAAACGTAAGCCTTGTCTCCGGATAGATAGAGATCTTGATGGTATCCTCGTCTTCCTTATGCATGAACCACACCGTATCCGATGTAAAGAATCCCGTTTTGGCTGCTACCGCCCAATATTTCCCTTCGGGCAGTCCTCTCTGTACGCGCGCACGTTTGTTATCGGTAGCTTTGGAGAGTTTGGGTTTCTTGTTCGGTCGCGCCTTCGCATCCTGGACAGTAATATGGGTAGCAGGTAAGGGTTCAGCCGTTTTCAGATTATAAGAATAGACATACAACAACGGCTTTCCGTCTTTGATGCGTTCCCGTTTAGCCGCTTTGGCTTTCGCCGCCCGTTTCTTCTCCGCTTTGCGTTTCTTGGCTTCGCGTTTGCGTTCTATCTTCGCTCTTGCTTTCGCACGCTTTTCCGCGGGCGTGAGCGCATACGCGTTCGCGCTCCAATTAAAAAAGGAGAACAACAGAAGTAATATGACCGATAATCTTTTCATAAAAAACATGCAGGAGAACAGTCGTGGGACTATTCTCCTGCTGTGGTCCCACTTGGGCTTGAACCAAGGACCCCCTGATTATGAGTCAGGTGCTACTAACCAACTGAGCTATGGGACCTCTTGCGCGCTTGCGCTCCGCTCTTCGGTCTGCAAAACTACGTTTTACATCCCGAGGTATTGTTTTTATTATTTGCTTTGACGGGCATTACCATAGAGCACGAGGCTCTGGTCTTTGGTAATACGCATCTCTTGCTGGGTCAACTCCGGGATAGAGAGCGCAATACCTGCTTCCAACGAGTTCGGGTTAGGAATCTTGCTCTTGTTCGCCATGTAGATGTACACCCAACAATAGGTGTTATTGTAATATTTCCGTGCGAGTTTGGAGAGGGTCATGCCTTTCTCGGTGATGATCTCCTCGCTTCCCCGCTGGGTATATTCGTTTACGGCTACCGGCTTTGCGCTCTCAGCCAGCGGAACCGGTGCAGCCTCAACAGCCTTGGTATCCTCTTCGATGATGCGGTTTGCACGTTTGTCATCCAGGTCATTCTTCATCCGCTCGAAGGTACGTTTGTCCACCAGACGGATAACAGCGCGTCTGTTCGGTCCATAGGCAGCCTGACTGCGGTGTCCTATCAGTTTACCGAGACCCATAGCATACATATGCTCAGAGTTTATCTGATGCTCCTCGCGCAGTTCTCCGATCACACTCTCGGCACGTCTGTCACCCAAAGCATAGTTGAGCGCAGCCGAACCGGTGTTGTCGCAATAACCGGTTACAACGGCATAGAGCGTAGAATCCTCAGCGAGGATATCAGCCACCTGCTGGATTGTAATAAGCGCCTTATCGTCAAGATCCGATTTGTTATTACCGAAATAAACGTAGTATGCGCGTTGCTGCTCTTTCTGGCGAACCTGTTTGATTGTCTCGCGGATGATGATCGAGTCATGTTTGAGAATGAGCGTGTCATGAATGAACTGCGGTTCCTTGCTCTCCTCTTTCTTCCACGAGTCGAAACTGTTGATATTCTTCACATGCGTTTTGGATACCGCCTCCAGTTTGAAGCGCATATTGAGCGTCACATCCACGATACCGTCATTATTCTTCGACGCGAGCGCCTGCGGTCCGCTATAACCGCGTCCGTCAGGATAGTCGTTTATAAAATAATTATAGGTAGCGCGCACGCCTAACGCGATAGTACGGTTGAGATTGAACTCCACGTTGAGACCCGCATTGAGATAGAGACACCCCTTATACGAATCCATCGAAGCAGGTTCAGCAGAAGCAGTATGATAGCGCGTGTCGTCAAAATACATCTTATTATTTCTATACCACGCGTATCCACCTCCTACGAGCGGCTGGATGCCGAGGATCTTGCGTTTCGCCTTCGGGAAGAAGAGATTCATAAGGTCCAGCGACAAATAACCGCCCAGTTTATGCAAGTTACCGTTCAGCAACGTATCGGCATTCTCGCCCCCGGGCTTACCGGTCACCGTGTACATATCATACATGTAATCCGCCCCGATGGACCAGACCGGCGTGAATGAATATTCAATAGCCAACCCGCCGTTAGGGATAGACACATTGTGCTTCATCTCCGAATTAAAGTCGCCGTCATAGGCATTGAATCCCACATGGGGGATAAGAGACCAGTGCGCGAACTTCTCCGCCACACCATTCTCGTTCTCCGACACCTTGTATGGGTGCGCTCCTTTCACATCATCAGCCTCCTTCTCCGCAGCAAAAATCGCCAAGGAGAGAGACAGGAAAGATATGACTAAAAGGCTTTTTTTCATGCTATAAAAAGAGGTTGTTTGTATCCAAATCACAATTCAGGGTGCAAAATTACTATTTTTTTTTGAGACTACCAAATATTTTTTAGAAAAAAAACATTTTTTTCTTACAGGTATTGCACATATCATATTTTTTTTGTAAATTTGCAGTCGATTTATAACACGGATTAAAAGCCATTACAAAGACCCTTTAGTTAGTTCTAAAATGACGCACTTATCTCGTACTAATAACGCACTTATCACGCACTTATCACGCACTAATTTTTCAAGGCTAATACGTTAGTATTATATACATAGTATATAATACCGTGGATTGAGTGCAAAAAGGCCAAAAAAGAGAGACAGTGGCGTGAGCGCAAGAGGTAAAAAAAGGAAAGTGGCGTAGCGCAAAAGGTAAAAAGATAACAAATAAAAAATATACATTATGGACATTTTAAATCAAATGATCGCGCGTGCGAAGGCAAATCCGCAGCGCATTGTGTTGCCGGAAGGCGACGAACCCCGTACACTGGAGGCTGCTAACATTCTGTTGAGAGACAAGATCGCTCATCTTATTCTGATCGGCGATCCCGAGAAAATCAAAGGCATGGCAGCCGAGAAGGGATATGAGTATATCAAAGAAGCCAAGATCGTAGATCCTATCCATGATCCGAAGATGCCGGAGTATGCGAACTTGCTTTTCGAGCTGCGCAAGGCAAAAGGCATGACGGAGGAAGAGGCTGCGAAGAAAGCCCAGGATCCGTTGTACTTAGGTTGTCTGATGATCAAAGCCGGCGACGCCGACGGTGAGTTAGCCGGTGCGCGCGGTACGACGGCAGACACGATCCGTCCGGCTTTCCAGATTCTGAAGACCAAACCGGGTTGCTCTATCGTCAGCGGTGCTTTCCTGATGTTCACCCCCGCCAAACAGTTAGGCGAGAACGGTTTCCTGCTGTTTGCAGACTGCGCCGTGAACCCGAATCCGGATGCGAAGCAGTTAGCAGAGATTGCTATCTCGACCGCCGAGACCGCCCGCGCTATCGCAGGCATCGAGCCGCGCGTAGCCATGCTCTCGTTCAGCACGAAGGGCAGCGCCAAGCATGAGTTAGTGGACAAAGTAGCGGAGGCAACGAAACTGGCAAAAGAGATGGCTCCGGATCTGGCATTGGACGGCGAGTTGCAGGCTGATGCGGCATTGATCGAGAGCGTAGCAAAGACCAAAGCTCCGGGAAGCCCCGTTGCCGGAAAAGCCAACGTGCTGGTATTCCCTGATCTGCAAGCCGGTAACATCGGTTACAAGCTCGTTGAGCGTTTCAGCGGCGCAGATGCCGTAGGTCCGATTCTGCAAGGCATCGCCGCTCCGGTGAACGACCTGAGCCGCGGATGCAAAGTGCAGGACATTGTGCAGATGGTAGTTATCACGGCTAACCAGGCAATAAAGTAACCCCACCCCGGGAGAGTTCTACGACCGTCCACTGGACGCTCGATCGAGCGGAGCTCTTCACCCCTCAAGGGAGGGAGAGGGGATCCGCCAATCTTGGCGGATACAAAAGGGGATGCAAGAAAAGATCGTCCATATATGGTCGATACAAAAGGGAATACCAAAACAAATAAAAACACAACAAATACCAAACAATATGAAGATATTAGTATTGAACTGCGGAAGCAGTAGTATCAAATACAAGCTCTTTGAGATGGAGAGCAAGGAAGTGATGGCACAAGGCGGAATCGAGAAAATCGGATTGCCGGACTCGTTCCTCCAAGTGAAACTGCCGAACGGCGAGAAAGTGAAATTCGAGAAGCCGATGCCGGAACATACCGTAGGTATCGAGTTGATTCTGGAGAAGCTGGTTGATCCGCAGATCGGTTGCATCAAAGACCTGAAAGAGATCAACGCAGTTGGCCACCGCGTAGTGCATGGCGGCGAGAAATTCAACAAGTCGGTACTGATCACTCCGGAAGTAAAGAAACAGATCATCGAGTGTATCGACCTGGCTCCGCTGCACAACCCCGCCAACCTGAAAGGTATTGACGCTATCGAGAAGATTCTGCCGGGCGTGCCTCAAGTGGCTGTTTTCGACACCGCCTTCCACCAGACGATGCCGGACTACGCGTACATGTACGCGCTTCCTTACGAGCTCTACGAGAAATACGCCATCCGCCGCTACGGTTTCCACGGCACGAGCCATCGCTACGTGAGCGCGCGCGTATGCGAATTTTTAGGAGTAGATCCGAAAGGCAAGAAAATCGTTACCGCCCATATCGGCGGCGGCGGAAGCTGCACGGCAGTGATGGACGGCAAGAGCGTAGATACGAGTATGGGTCTGACGCCTGTTGAGGGTCTCGTGATGGGAACGCGTTCCGGCGATCTGGACCTGGGTGCCGCTACGTTTATCATGGACAAGGAGCACCTGAGCACCGCCGAGTTCAACAACCTGGTGAACAAGAAATCGGGTCTGCTCGGCGTGAGCGGCGTTTCGAGCGACTGCCGCGACATCGAGGCAGCGATCAACGAAGGCAACAAACGCGCAGACCTGGCACGCAAGATGTTCATCTACCGTTTGAAGAAATATATCGGCGCTTACGCCGCCGCGATGAACGGCATTGATATTCTGGTCTTCACCGCAGGTATCGGCGAGAACGACCCGTATATCCGCGCCGAGGTGATGAAGGGCTTGTCGTTCCTGGGTATCGAGTTGGACGAAGAGGCCAACAAGGTTCGCGGCGAAGAGCGGGTTATCAGCAAGAAGGGCAGCAAAGTGACGGTTGTTCTCATCCCGACAGACGAGGAGCTGATGATCGCCAGCGACACGAAGGCGCTGATATAATTTACCATTTTGTCATTTACCATTTGGACATTTATTGAGACATTTGGTAATTTAGACATTTACCATAGAAAGACACACATAGACATTATGATAAACAAACCCATCATTTATCAACTCTTCCCGCGGCTGTTCGGCAACTACAACGAGACAAGGAAACATAACGGCAGCAAGGAAGAGAACGGTTGCGGCAGGTTTGTAGATATCAACGAGCGTGCACTCAAAGCGATTGTCGATTTGGGTGTCACGCATGTTTGGTACACCGGCGTGATCCGTCACGCTACCGCAGCATATAACCATCCTGCCATCACCAAAGGCAAAGCCGGCTCGCCATACGCCATCACGGATTATTATGACGTTGACCCCGACTTGGCGAAGAACGAAGCGAAGCGGATGCAGGAATTCGAAGCGCTCGTACAACGCACTCATGACGCGGGTCTGGGCGTACTGATTGATTTCGTACCGAATCATGTGAGCCGCGAATATAAAAGTCTTTGCAGACCCGCGGGCGTAGAAGATCTGGGCGAGACAGACCATCCGGAATGGGCGTTCTCTCCGCTGAACAACTTCTATTATCTGCCGGGTGAGCGGTTCACGATGGACAAAGACCTGCAAGGCTATGAGGAGTACCCCGCGAAAGTGACGGGTAACGACTGTTTTACGAGCCATCCGGGCGAAGGCGACTGGTACGAGACGGTCAAGCTGAACTACGGCGTTTTCTACCAAGGCGGCAGAGAGAAACAGTTTGACCCGATCCCCAACACCTGGATCAAGATGCGCGATATTCTGCTGTTCTGGGCGGACAAAGGCATAGACGGCGTACGCGTGGATATGGCAGAGATGGTGCCGGTGGAGTTCTTCGCATGGGCGATTGCGGCTGTGAAGAAGAAACATAAGAAATTCCTCTTCATCGGCGAATGTTACGACCCGAACCAGTACGACTCTTATCTGACTGCCGGATTCGACTACCTCTACGACAAAGTAGGCATGTACGACTATCTGCGCGGCGTGACAAGCAAGAGCTGGTCGGCCAAAGGCATCACGGACCAATGGATGCAGCACGGCGACCGTCTGAATCATATGCTGTATTTCCTAGAGAACCACGACGAGCAACGTGTGGCGAGCGGTTTCTTCTGCGGCGACGGCCGCTGCGCCGAACCGGCAATGATAGTAGCGGCGACGCTCAACCAGTGTCCGGTGATGATATACAGCGGTCAGGAATTAGGCGAGCGCGGCATGGATATGGAAGGTTTCAGCGGCATGGACGGCAGGACGACCATCTTCGACTACTGGGGCGTCAAGAGCCTGCAGGCATGGGCGAACAAGGGCAAGTTCGACGGCGGCAAGATGACCGATGCGCAGCGTGAGCTACGGGCGTTCTACCAGCGTCTGCTGACTCTGGCGCGCGACGACAAAGCCATCCAGAAAGGCAAGATGTACGATATCACCTACGCGCAGGGCGAAGATTTCGACAAGAACAAACAGTTTGCGTTCATCCGCCATACCAAAGGCGAGACGCTGCTGGTAGTGGTTAATTTCCACGACCGCGAGCAACGGATCAGAGTGCGTGTGCCTAACGATGCCTTTGTGTATCTGGGTATGGACGAGAGGCCCAAGGCAACGGCAACAGATCTGCTTCGCGGCGAGAAAATGCCGCTTGCGCTAACAGCAGACGGAACGATCGAACTGACCTTGCAGGCGTGGAAAGGAGTGATACTGAAAATTAAATAACTCTCTCCCAACCTCCCAACAAAGGGGAGGAGAAAGGATGATAATTGGAACAGATTAGAGACATAGCAAAATTAGTTCGGTGGGGCAATCTGCTGTTTCTCGCGGCTCTCATATGGCTGATGGAGAAATGGGTAGTAGTGCCCGTTCTGGACCAAGCCGCCTTCGGCGAACAGATGCCCTGGTACATGCTGGTTCTTATCATGCTGGCAACCGTGCTGATTGCCGCCGGCGGATATGTGATCAATGATTATTTCGATGTCAAGATAGACCGTATCAACCGGCCGGACGAGGTGGTTGTGACGCGTAGCGTGAGCAAACCTGCTGCAATGCGGCTGAGTCTGGTGCTCAGCGGTATCGGCATCGGCTGCGGTTTGGCGGTAGCGGGATTGCTGCGGAGCTGGACATTGGGTATCCTGTTTGTCATCATACCGGGTCTGCTGTGGTTCTATTCCAGCAGTTACAAACGGCTTCTCATGGTCGGCAATATCATTATTGCGCTGCTGGCGGGTTTGACTCCGATGATTGTAGCCATGGCGAATGTAGCGATTTTGCAACTTCGCTATGGCACTATCCTGGGGTACACCACCCTGCCGCATGATATCTATGCGTGGATGGGCGGTTTTGCGCTCTTTGCGTTCCTGCTGACCTGGATCCGCGAGATCATCAAAGACATGCAGGACCAGATGGGCGACCGCGAGTTGGAATGCCATTCGATGCCGGTTGTATGGGGAGAGAAATGGACGAAGATATTTGTGACAGCATTGATTGTCTGCACGTTAGCTATTGTCGGGCATCTGTGGTGGCACGTACTGCCCTTCCCTACCGGCTGGTCGAGCCTCAGCACACGGTATATCGTATTGGGGATTGTGACGCCGATGGTGTGCGCACTCTGGCTGCTATGGGCAGCGAAGATCCCGAGCGACTACAAGACCTGCCAGCAAGTGGTCAAATTCACCATGTTCATCGGGATGCTGTACAGCATTGTTATCGTAAGGGGGATGTAGAAAGCATACAGAATGCATTAAACGAAAGCTATAAAAGTCCGCGGGAGTGGAGATACCGGTAAACGAGGTGGACGGGGAAGCCCATGACGTTGAAATAAGAACCGCGGATGGCGGTGCAGCCGATATAGCCTATCCATTCCTGAATACCATACGCACCGGCTTTGTCGAAAGGCCTGTAGCGGTCTATATAATAACGGATCTCTTCGTCGGTCAGTTCTTTGAACGTCACATCCGTTTTATCGACCTCCGTCACTAAAACCAGTTGCGATTTTTCTTTTTCCGAGATTCCGACAGTCTCCTTTTGTGCAAAAGTAACCGCGGTATAAACCTGATGGGTTTTGCCGGAAAGGGAACGGAGCATAGCGAATGCTTCTGCCTCGTCATGGGGTTTGCCGAGCATCTTGCCGTCCGCCCAAACGATGGTGTCCGAGGTAATGAGGAGTTGGTCTTCTCCCAGCCGGGACTCATACGCGCGCGCTTTCGCACGCGATATATAATAAGGAATATCGCCGGCTTGGAGGTCAGACGGATAGGTCTCATCCGCATCGATGGAAACCGCCGTAAAGGGTATATCCAAGCCTGCGAGCAGTTCGCGGCGGCGCGGGCTTTGAGAGCCTAATATAATTGAGAATTGAGAATTGATAATTGAGAATTATTTAAAAGAGATCCAACTGGGTGTCGGCGGGTTTCTCAAAGGTCATCGGTACGCCCTCTACGTCAATAGAGTCGGGAGTCTCCGGTTTTTCCGGACTATCCGGAGTATCCGGATTGTCCGGGTTATCCGAAGGATCTGGATTCTCGGACGTATCCGGTTCTTCGGGTTCGGACTCCTGTCCGGGTTCCGATTCCGGTTCCGGTTCGGGTTCGGGTTCGGGCGTAACATCTTCGATCGAGGCTACTTCAAGCGTCGTGACACGTTTGCCTTTGGCTTTCGCGGATTTCTCGTCAATAAACTCCTCCATCAGGATCTCTATCGGTTCGTGTTTCTCGTCCGCGAAAGTGATACGGAAAGTAGCTTCCGCGCGGTCGGAGAGGACGGCTATGCGTGAGTCCTTGTCGTCGCCGAGGAAGGACTGCACTTTCGCCTGCGCGTCATCCAAGCGGAAACGCTTGCCATAGTAGTATTTAAGTTCGCCGTTCCATTGGATGAGCGACCAGACTTTCTCGGGATCGAGTTTCTCGATACGCAGGATATTGTCTTCAAAATGCGCGGTAAGGTCAAAGGAAGTGGTATAATAGGTACCGTCGTTCTGGAGGACGAGGATGCGGTCTTCGTCATTGAACTCGCCCAGATACAGCCCATGCTCGTCATAGTTGACGCGCAGCACATCCGCATCGAACCATACCTTGCGTCCGCCGAGGGTGGAATGTCCTTTCTGCTTGAGGACGATGGATTTGACTTCGAATTTCGTAAGCACATTGCCTCTCGCAGTACGGGACTTCACAGCCAGTTCGGAGAGGTCCTTGCATACCTCCAGTTTCTTCAGGTGCAGTGCCGGTTTGAGGGTCACCTTGATCACCTCGGCTTCGCCGTTGGGGTTTGCCGTAAAATAGACGATCTTAGATCCCGGTTTGCCTTGTGTGAGATCATATTCCTTATCCCGCGCGACACCTGTCACGTTGAAGCGTTTCATAAAGTACGTACCCTTCTTGCCGTCGCGATAGACCACATTATAAACGGTACGTTCGTCTCCGCGCTGGAAGACCGCTATATGGAGGATGTCGGTACCGACGAAGATTTTCTCCGCCACCTTCAGCACCTTGTATTTACCATCCTTATGGAAGACGATGATATCGTCAATGTCGGAGCAGTTGAAGAGGAACTCGTCTTTCTTGAGCCCCGTTCCGATGAATCCTTCCTCGCGGTTGATATACAGTTTCTCGTTGTTCTCGACCACCGCCTTTACGTTGATGGCTCCGAAGTTGCGCACCTCAGTCCGGCGCGGGTACGCCTCGCCGTATTTCTCCTTCAGCATCTCGAACCAGGCTATCGTATAGTCGGTGAGATGGTTGAGATTCTTGACACAGGCTTTGATCTTCTTCTCCAAGTCCTTCATCAGCTCGTCCGCTTTCTTGGAGTCGAACTTGGTGATACGGATCATGCGGATCTCGAACAGTTTCTCGATATCCTCGGTGCGGACTTCCCGGATCAGTTGCGGTTTGAAGGGCGTGAGCGCTTCATCCACATAGGCGATGAGCTTCTCCTTGTTCGGCGCATTCTCATACCCTTCCTGTTTATAGATGCGGTTCTCAATAAAAATCTTCTCCAGCGAGGTATAGAAATATTTCTCCTCCAGTTCGCCTTTCTCAATCTCCAGTTCCCATTTCAGAAGGGCTTTGGTGTTATCGGTTGAGAGGCGGAGCAGATTGCTGACGGATGTAAAGATCGGTTTTCTATTCTCCACCACGCAGCAGTTGGGGCTGATATTGACCTCGCAATCCGTGAAGGCATAGAGCGCGTCGATAGCTTTGTCAGACGAAGAACCGGGAGCGAGTTGCACAACGATACGTGCGGTATCCGCCGTGAAATCGTCGATCTTCTTGATTTTGATCTTGCCTTTCTGCGCCGCTTTGAGAATGGTCTCTATGATTTTGGAGGTTGTGGTACCGTAGGGTATCTCGGTGATGACAAGCGTCTTGTTGTCGTCCGCCTTCTGGATACGTGCGCGGATCTTGACAGAACCGCCGCGTTCGCCGTCGTTGTACTTGGTAACATCTATCACGCCGCCTGTCGGGAAATCCGGATAGAGCTGGAACTCCTGACCGCGCAGATAGGCGAGCGAAGCGTCGCACAGCTCGTTGAAGTTATGCGGCAGGATCTTGGAGTTCAGACCTACGGCAATACCTTCTACGCCTTGCGCCAGCAGGAGAGGGAATTTGATCGGCAGATGGATCGGTTCGTTCTTGCGTCCGTCATAGGACTTCATCCACTCCGTGGTCTTGGCATTGAAAACCGTTTCGAGCGCGAACTTGGAGAGGCGTGCTTCGATATAACGGGGAGCAGCGGCACCGTCGCCGGTGAGGATGTTTCCCCAGTTACCCTGGCAGTCTATCAGCAGATCTTTCTGCCCCAACTGGACGAGCGCATCGCCGATAGACGCATCTCCGTGGGGGTGATACTGCATCGTCTGGCCGACGATGTTGGCAACCTTGTTGTATTTGCCGTCATCGACAGTCTTCATGGCATGCAATATACGGCGCTGGACGGGCTTGAGCCCATCCTCAATCGCCGGCACCGCACGCTCCAATATCACATACGAAGCATAGTCCAGGAACCAGTCCTGGTACATGCCCGTCAAGTGATACTTCACAGCATCATTGAATCCGCCTTGACCAGCCATGAACGGTTATGCTCTTTTATTGATAAAGATATAGGCGAGAATACCTGCCACCTCCAACACCATTGCTGCTATCAGCATGCCGTTTTGCGGCAGCGCGAATTTGTACACCACAAGGCATAGCACACCTAACAGAAGGAGAATAACTCCCAAATACTTTTTGAAATTTTCCATATCTAACGCGTTAATTCAATTGCGAGTGCAAAGGTACAAAAAATTTTGCATTTATGCAAATATTTTTGCTTTTTTATCGCATAAAACGATAAATTCCGCCGGGCAGCGAACGAACCAGCCCTTGTATCTCCATCATCATCAGATCGGAAGCCACCTCGCCGTAGGGGCGCTCCGTCTCCATCACCAGCAGGTTGATATGCATTCCTTCTTCCGCCTCCTGGAGTTTCTGCAGCAGTTCCTGTTGCGGCGGAGTGAGATCGTCCCGCAGTCCCACAATCTGCGTCTGGACGGGCTGGACTGCCGTATCGCGTTTCGTCCATTGCATCGCCTCGATCAGGTCGTCGGCACAGGTTATCAGAGCTGCTTTGTTCTGCCGTATGATCTTGTTGCATCCGCTGGACGACACATCCGTCGGTCTGCCGGGGAAGGCGAACAGTTCGCGGTTGTAGTCCACCGCCATCTGCGCCGTGATGAGGCTGCCGCCGCGTTCGCGCGACTCGACTACCACAACGGCATCCGCCAGGCCGGCTACGATACGGTTCCGTTGCACGAAGAAAGACGCCAGCGGCTCGGTGCCGGAAGGAAACTCCGTCAGCAATCCGCCGTGCTCCAGAGACGCCACCGCCTCCGGTCTGTGCTGGAAAGGATAGATCCTGTCCAACCCGTGCGCAGGTACGATAATAGTAGGTATGCCGCATTGGATAGCGGCTCTGTGCGCGGTGATGTCTATGCCGTAAGCTCCGCCGCTGACGATTGTCACGGACTCCAGCCGTTCATGCAGTTCGCGCACCAGGAGCTCCGTCTCTTCTTTCCCCCGCTGCGTGGGCTGGCGTGTCCCTACGATAGATACCACATGACCATCCGACGGATGGAGGTTGCCTTTGCCGTAGAGCAGGAGCGGTTTGTCGGGACACTGGCGCAGCCGGTAAGGGTAGTCCTCGTCCGCCAGAGTCCAGACGCGGATCCTGTGTTCTTCGATCCATTCGCACTCATGCCGTGCGCGTTGCAGACATGCCGCCATCTCCGGCTCGTCAAGGGTGCGCCACGCCTCCTCGGCTGTTCCGTAGCGGTCGAGAAGAGCCAGCGCCTTCCGCAACCGGTTGCGGTACAGCATCGACAGGGCGATATCGTATATGTATCTATTCACGGTCACTCGGAATCCTTGATCTTATTCTTTCCGTTATGATCAATGCCATCACTATCCCTATTCCGTCCGCCACCAAGTCCGCCCATTCGGCAGACCGCGACGTGGTGCAACAGGCCTGCAACACCTCCATCAGTCCGCCGTACAGGAAAGCCGTCATGCCGGCGGACAGGTACGTGCTCCATACAAACCGCCCTTTCACCATCGCCGGCAGCAGAAGGGTGGCGGTCAGGACGGCGTACATCACGCCGTGGATGACCTTGTCGTTCATCCGGAGCGAAAGCAGTGCCTGCGGGTTCTCGCGGAGACTGACAAAGGCAATACCTGCCGCCACGAGGACGGCAGGTAAACAGGCCATATAGGATTTCAGATTAACGATCGGAGAGATGTATTTTGGTTCCGTAACAGAGGTCTCCGGCGTCGCCCAGACCGGGTACGATATATTTCTGCTCGTTCAGAATCGGATCGATGGTAGCGCACCAAAGGGTCACATCCTCTCTGTCATTCAGCTCTCTGCGCATGTAGTCTATGGACTGCGGCGTAGCGATGGTGCAGCACAGATGCGTGTGTTTGGGCGTACCATGTCGGAGCAGGGCCAGATAGCCCACCTCCATCGACATGCCGGTAGCCAGCATCGGATCGGCGATGATCAGCGTCTTGCCCTCTATATCCGGGGCTGCCATGTATTCCGCTACGATCTCCAATTGGTCTTCTCCGTGTACGTTTCGTCCCACACGGCGGTAGGCGCTCAGGAACGCATTCTCCGCGCGGTCGAAGACATTCAGAAAACCTTGATGCAGCGGCAGTCCGGCGCGTAGGATAGTAGCCAGAACGAGCGGTTCGGCGATCGTGTTCACCTCGGCTACACCCAGAGGCGTTTGCACCCGGGTGGGGGTGTATGCAAGCGTCTTGCTCAACTCCATGGCCATGAATTCTCCGATGCGCTCGATGTTACGGCGGAAACGCATAGGGTCTTTCTGGATGTCCACATCCCGTATCTCACGCAGGTACTGGTTCAGTACGCTGTTGGTCTCCGAAAGATTGATAACCTTCATCTTATTGCATGGATTTAGCGGATTTCTGCTCTGCTTTCAGCGTAGCGGTACGGGCTTTGAGCTCTGCCTCCAACTGAGCCAGTTCTACGGCTTTCTGCTGGGTCTCCTGGATGTAAGACTGCAGACGGGTCTGGCCGTTCTGCAGGGTCGTCTCCATATCGGAGATGGAGCGCTGGCGGTCGGCTACCTCGCGGATCGAATAGCCCAGCTCTTTCTGTTGTTTATCCAGCAGCATCAGATAGTTGTCGCGGGTCTCCTGGTTCAGTTCTTTCTGTTTGTTGAGGGTCTTCTGCTGTTTCTCTACCACTTTCTGCATGGATTTGAGCTCACCCTCCTCCTTTGCATACAGTTTCTTCAGAGAAGCCACCATTTTCGTTGCCTCTTTCAGGGAATTACCCATCTCTTTGGCATGCGCCTGCTCTACTTTCAGTTCGCTCTTGGCGGCCTTGATATCCTCGGCGTTCTTAGCCAGACTCTGAGCCACTACTTCCAGCGATGCGCGGTACATCGTAGGCTCGGTTACATAGAGGGTGCGGAGTGAATCAATCTTAACTTCTGCCAGCTCGATAGAAAGCGGGGTTACATGCTGCGCCATTGCGCTCATTCCGAGCGCCATAAAGGCGATAAAGAAAATCTTTTTCATTGTTATAATTATTGTTTGACTTTGTTTTTCGCTGCAAAGATACTACAAAATTTGCATATATGCAAAAAAAATTGTAACTTTGCAGCGTTTTTATTCGTCTGTATATGAAAAGTTACATTTATCAGGATAGTACGATCGCTTTTGTTACGGCTGCCGCTCAGACCTGTCTTCTGCTGGAGCGGATCAACGACCACGACCGGGAGGAATGGCGCGAACAGATGATGAGGCTGTTGCCCGTGCTGTATCTCCGCGCGCGTCTGTTGGAGGAGGCGCAGCTGATGACGGAGGACGAGCCGCAGCGGTTTGTGACGGAAGAGGATTATAATTTTGTATTAGCGGGCGTGCGCGGGTTTCTGGGACAGGACGATGCCTATCTGGATGTTTTCGTGGATCACGGTATTTATACCGATGAGGTACAGACCGCCTATATCTCCGAGGGTCTGGCGGACATCTATCAGGAACTCAAGGACCTGGCTGCCGCCTTCCAGACCGGTGAAGAGGCTGTCATGAACGACGCTGTGGTACTTTGCCGGCAGGCGTTCTTCGAGCATTGGGGACGCAAAGTATTAGCTGTTTTAAGAGCATTGCATGAGATATCAGACACATCATATCAGTAAGGAACTCCTTCAGTGGATGCCGATAGCGGCGTTTGAAGGGGAAGTGATCGTAATAGACAAGCCCGAACAGGTGGAGGACGCAGTCCGGTATCTCGGGAAGCAAAAGATTGTCGGCGTAGATACGGAAGCACGGCCGAGTTTTCAAAGGGGGATCCACTACCCTACCGCCCTGGTACAGATAGCCAGCCACGAGCGGTGCTATCTCTTCCGTCTGACTCATATCGGCATGCCGCAGGAGTTGGCGGATTTCTTCGCCAACCCGGATATATGCAAGGTCGGGCTGGCTTTCAAGGACGACATCAACGGCTTGAGGCGCAGGCGCAATTTTACGCCGGCTAACTGTATTGACATCCAGAAACTGGTGGCGCAATACGGTATTCTGGACATGGGTTTGCAGAAACTGTTCGCCATCTGTTTTGAGAAGAAGATATCCAAGACGCAGCAGTTGACGAACTGGGAGAACAGCCATCTCACGCCGGAGCAGGCGCGTTATGCCTCCACGGACGCGTGGGCGACGCTGCTCATCTACGAAGACCTGCTGAAGCACGAGCAGCTCTCGCAGGACGAGGTGACGGCGCTTATCCGGGAGGAGAAAGAGAGGATGATCGAGCACCAGCAGGAGATCCAGGACCAGCGGCTTCGAGAACAGGGCATCGAGCCTCCGCCTCACATGACGCTGGAGGAGCGCGAAGCGCACCAGGCGGAGAAACGCAGGGAGGCACGCAAACGCAAGAGACAGCGGCAGAGCGCACGAAAAACCGCGCAGAGGGAGACCGCCAAGAAAAAGAAAACAACCAAATAAATTTACCTGTATGAAACGATTTATTATTATCTTGTACACCGTATTTTGTACGCTGTACTCTTTTGGTCAAGCCAAGTACATATTCTATTTCATCGGCGACGGCATGGGTTCCAACCAGGTGCTGGGAGCCGAGATGTACCGTTCAGCCGTTCAGGGCAATCCGCTCGGACGCGTACAGACGCTCATGACCACCTTCCCTTATTCGGGTCACGCCTCCACCTATTCCAAGAGCAACGGCATCACGGACTCCGCCGCAGCCGGCACCTGTCTCGCTACGGGCAAGAAGACCAAGAACGGCATGCTCGGCATGAACGAAGACACCGTACATGTGACTACGATCGCCGAGAAGCTGAAAGACAAAGGATGGGGCGTGGGGATCATGACCACCGTAGCTATCGACCATGCTACTCCGGCGGCATTCTACGCCCATGTGGAGAAGAGGAACAAGTATTACAAGATCGGCGAGCAGCTGGCGAGATCCGACTTTGATTTCTTCGGCGGAGCGGGATTCCATCACCCGCAGGGCAAGCATGACGACAAACGGGTCAACCTCTACCGCAACGCCGAGAAAGCAGGCTACACTATCGCCCACGGGTACGAAGAGGCGCAGAAAATAGTCGAAAGCTCAGAGGCGAAAGTCGAAAGACTGATCCTGGTGCAGGAGACCGACGACCAAGGCGCCAAGCACGGCGACAACCTGCCTTATGCTATCGACCGCAAGGAGGGTGACCTCACGCTGGCGCAGATCGTCAGCACCGCTATTCCGTTCCTCGACAAACGGTACGACCGTTTCTTCATGATGGTGGAGGGCGGTATGATCGACTACGCCTGCCATGCGGACGACGCGGCTACCGCCTTCGGCGAGACATGGGACATGGACGAGGCGATGCGCGTAGCTTTTGATTTCTACAAGAAACACCCCGAAGAGACCCTTATTGTTGTTACAGCCGACCATGAGACAGGAGGTCTGGCGCTCGGCAACAGCGACTACACCCTGCATCTGGACCTGCTGCAGAACCAGAAATGCTCCGCTTGGGCGCTCAGCGACATGTTCACGCAACTATTCAAAGCGAACAAGAAACCCGCATGGGAGGAGGTGAAGAAGATCTACACCGACAATCTGGGCTTCTGGACGAATGTAGAGATCAGCGAGGACGAAGAGAAAGAACTGAAAGCCGTCTATAAGGCAGCCTGCAAGGGCAAGAGCAAAGACGCCGAAAACATGTACAAGAACATCAACGCCTTAGGCGAAGCGGGTATTGCGTTGCTCAACAAGAAAGCCCATATCGGTTGGACCACCCGCGCGCACAGCGCACACGCGGTTCCTATCTTCGCGATAGGCGCGGGCGCGGAGAAGTTCTCAGGATGGCATGACAACACGGAGATTGCACCGCTCATCATGGAAGCAACTAAATAGGCGAGAATATACGGTTTAGAACAGGACCATCACGGGACCATGTTCCGAGAAGAGCACAAGAACAGTACAATTAGAACAAAAGAGGGGCACCCGAAAGGATGCCCCTCAATCATATCCGCCAAAGTTGGCGGATGGGTCTGTCGCTCTTAACGAACGATTGCGCCCATAATGTTGTAGGTCTTGTCGCCCTTCTTGATCAGGATCTGGCCGTTATGCAGAACCTTGACTGCCGGTGCGTTTGCGTCAACCGCGTCGATGCCTGCGCCGCCGGTCGGAACAACATACATGAAGCCGCCGAATACCTCCCACTCCGCATTGCCAGCAGGACGGAAGTAAATGGTGGTTGCACCTGCGTGGTCTTGGTCAACAACATACTCGTTGCCCATTCCTTCAGGATACCAAGTGCCTGTAGAGCTCAGCACTTTCAGACCTTCGCCTACTTCAAGGGTGGTCTCGATCACATACTCCTCGATGCCTTCTCCAGCCTCTGCATTCAGCGTGAAGATGTTCTCTGCTTTTGCTTCCCAGCCCTTGGCAGAACCTACGAGGTAATAGTCAACAGTTACTGTTGCGTCGCCGGTCTTCTGTGCATTAGCTGTTACTTCTTTCGTATCCGGATTGAAGGCGATATTAATCGTATATACACCTGCCTCTGCGATAGCCAACTGATAGTTTTCAGCCGGATAAGCTACTGTCCATGCGTGGTCCTCGCAAACCTTGAACTCAATGGTTCCTGCAGGGAGAGTAAGTTCAGTTTTCTCCCATAGGTAAATACCTACACCATTCAGCACCATGTCGTTGTGGGCATCAGCAGCATCCCAAGATGTACCGAAGGCAGCAGTTAAGTTACCGGCTACGGTGTAAGTATGCACGCCCGGATTAGGATCATTGTACTTACCAATCAGGGTAGCGGTTACGGTACCTGCAGCAGGATCAAGCACGAGGGTTACAGTGTCTTTCGCGCTGATCGCGTCACCGGCAATATTAGCAACAGGAACCCATGAAGAACCATCATCAGATTCAGCAGTATTGTAGTTAACACCTGTACCGCCGAATACTACATTCTCCAGTTTGTAGTTCTCGCCGTCCTTGGTCATTGCTTTCCAAGTCCAGTCAGTACCTGCATCCCAGTTGTTCTTCATGTAGTAGTTAAGCTCTACAATCGGAGCGCTTGCTTCACAGAGCTCTGCTGCACTGACGGTGAGGCCGTCGATAGCCCATTCGCCGCCCCAGCCGGCATAAGCCCAGTGGATGTTATTGAATACATAGGACTCTTGTGCCTCGTCGAACTCAACGATTACGCTTACTTCCTCTACGTCCTCTGCTTCATGAGAGCCATAGGTAGCATTGTTATTCTTCGCACCTGTAGCGTTTACCCAGAGGTAGTTCAGACCTGCCTTGGTGTTGCCGGCTTCTGCATTGTTCTTAATAGCTACGCGGATGTTGTTGCTGTCTGCAATCTTCTGGATTGTCAGCAGGATACGTCCGTTAGCATCGCCGAAGTTAGCATCTTTGAGGTGACCTGTTGCGAACTCGCAGTATTTGGTTGGTTGCGGTTCTTCGTTAGCACCTATCCAGATATGGCCGCCAAAAGCAACCCAGTCAGCTTTGTAGTCCGGCTGGAAGTAGATATCCTTATTCTCGCCTGCGTGGGCTGCGTCAACTACATAGTTGTCGCCCTCAGCGGGATACCATGCTACGATAGCGTCAGCCTCTACCTTAACAACCTTGATCTCTTGACCTTCGGTCAGTGTGGTCGTCAGCTTGTATTCTGCCGGATTCTCCTCTGTCGGCTCAAACTTCAGTTCTGCCGTCAGGTTCGCCACTGCCCATTCTGCATGGCTGCCGTTGAGATAAAAACCGTCAGCCAATCTCGGCTCTACGCCTGCCTGCTTCGGGTAAACTTTCACATAACGCAGATAGATACGCTCGCTACCTGTTTGCGCAATCGTGATTGTAGAAACTTCGCCTTCCGGAGTGAGTTTGCAATCCGTAGGAACTTTGTTTCCTTGGGTCAAGTCGAACTTCGTTCCATTAACGGTAACTTCAGCGGCATTGTTGCCATACTGGGTAGCGTTTACGATAATAGAATCCACCTCTATAGCCTGACCGATTGTGAATGCGAGTGTTCCCTTCTTGCTGGAAGTACCAAACTTCAAACTGGAAGGATCATCCGCAATCGTACGAGCAGAATAAACATTCGATACTGTATTTAATGCGCTTACATACGGAGCACTCGCCTCGTCAAAGATAGCGGCTACGCCACTCTCAACAGTAAAACTGTTGCTATTGTCCGAAGATCCGTTACCATTGAATTTCAGAGTAAACGGTTTCGTAAAGTCAACTGCCGGCACTTCGTTAGCGGCGATATAGAAATATCCGCCAAAGTCCACCCAGTCAGCTTTGTAGTCCGGTTGGAAGTAGATGGTCTTCTCGCCTGCGTGAGCTGCGTCAACTACGTAATTGTCGCCGGTTGGGTACCAAGCGGTGATAGCATCATTCACTACATTGACCACTTTGATCTCATCGCCTACAGCCAGTGTGGCAGAAACCACGAACTCTGCCGGATTCTCCGGATTGGCTGTGAACTTGCGGTCAGCGCTCAGATCTGCAGCAGTCCAGCCTTCAACGCCGTTGATCTTACCGATGAGATAGAAACCGTTCTCCAGAGTCGGTGTGACAGGCTCAGAAGCCGCATATTTGGACCACTCGCCTGTTACGCCCGGGTCGCCCCATACTTCTGTAGCAGAAGTGATGGTGTAGAGGTCTTTGTCATCAGTCGGGATAGTCAAGTCTGCAGTCTTTGCGCCCCAGTCTGCGATGTCGCCCGTTCCGTTAACACGCGTGAAGATGATGCTCTCGTATGCGTTAACGTCCAAATCAATCTTCCAGAGGTCAGCCTCGCCTTCAACAGCGGTCATACGGGCGCCCGGCCATGCAGCATTGGCGGTTTCGCCTTTCCATGCGTAAGCACCTACAGCAGCACCGTCTGCTTTCCACCAGTCTTGAGCCACCTTGCAATAGATAGTCTTTACATTCGGCTCAACCGGCTCTACAGAAGGAATCCAACGCGGGTCACCGATAGGCTGACCGTCATTCAGCGTCAGAGCGGGCGAACCCTCGCCCAGCGTATAGTTACCGTTAGCGGCATCTACAAAGAGAGGATCTACCTGAACGCAATTGTTTTTGGTAACCGAACTATGAATACCGGTTCCGCTGTCCTTCAGATAATTGAAGGTGATACAGTTGTTAGCCGTCACACCACGCATAGCGCGGATACCGTCCTGTGCGGTCGGCAGCATGAAGATACAGTTGGATGCAACTCCATTTGCAAGAGTAACTTTGGAAACACAAGAGTAATCCGTGTTCATCGGGATTACATTGTAGAACGTACAATGATCTACGAGGAACTCAGATCCGGTACCACGCACGTCAATCGGACCTGCGTAATAGGAAGACGTCTCCGTTGTGAAGTTCGCGAACGTAGAGTTCTTGATCTGTACATTCATTGCATCTGTATTCTCCACAAAGATGAAGCTCTTCATGATATTGTGGATGTAGCAGTTGTTGATGGTAATAGCCGCCAGTTTGTTGCTGGCAGAGCAATAGATCATCGACTTGTTGAGGTTGAAGCCATAGAACTCGCAACCCTCCAGTTCCAGACGGTTTTCTGTAGCATCTGCCGGGTAGATAAGATGTTCGTACCAAGATGCCAATTCGATCAAATGGGACACATCGAATTTGATGTTCTCAAAACGTGCTTTTGCACCCTCAGAAAGGGTAACAGGCACTTTAGGTTGGATCAGCACCTCGGCACCTTCTGCAGCACGAACCGTAACTTCCTTGCCTGCGAAGGCAATGTAGTTCGAGTTCGACTCTACGTAAGTACCTGCAGCCATTTCGATGATGTCGCCTGTCTGAGCGTTGTTCAGCGCAAGACGCAGCGCATCAGCATTCGCGTTGGTGATGTTGATCACCGCTGCATTTGCAACCAGTGCTACCAGCACCGCTGCAAAGAGAGAGAGAAATTTTCTCATGATACGTTGATTTTAAGTTAATAATGTTGGTTGATTTAAAGTTATGATTTCCGGTATACCGATATAACGAAAGACCGATATACCGACATGCTCATAAATCGGGGGCAAAGATAATAATAATTTTTTAAATATGCAAGAGAAAAATGATTTTTTTGCAATATTAGGGGAATAAGGTATTGCAAGAATCAATTTTTTTTCGTATCTTTGCAGCGGAATTGAAGGATTCCCAATCCGCCATTCTTGGCGGATACGAAAAGGCGGTATTTCTTCCGCCAGAAGCTCAGTGATGTATCACGAATCTCCCCCTAATCACCCCCTAATCACCCCCTTATCACCCCCTTATCACCCCCTTTAGGGTCGGTTTGGGGTCTATTTTTGGTCTGTGCAAAAAAGGAACAGACTCGCGCAATGATGCGCGAGAAATGCACAGAGAGACAGCAAAGCCGTGTCCGGATACAATCCGGACGTAATGGACGGAGGGAAGCCCCCCGACCCCCTGAAGGGGGAGAGGGGAAAAGTGATGAGTGCAGAAGGGCAGAAGGGAGAGGGGAAAAAGAGAGGGCGTGTCATGCGACACACCCTCTTTTCTGATCCGCCAAGGATGGCGGATGGTTGTTTTTGGATCCGCCAAACTTGGCGGATGGTTGTTGTTTCGGCTCGCGCAAAGATGCGCGAGAAATGCACAATGATTATTAGCGGATTACAGCGCCCTGTGCGTTGTACTGAACGCCGTTCTTCTCGATGATGAGCTGACCGTTCTTGATGGTCTTTGTAGCCTTAACAGCAGCGTCAACATCCTCGATACCCTGCTCGATACCAATTTGCATGGTCACTTTGTAGAGGGTATTGTTGTAGCAGAGGAGGTCTGCGGTGATACGATATACACCTTCTCCATTGCCCGGAGTAACGGTAATGGCCGCAGAGAAGATGGATTGTGTACCATCTGCATCTATTAGACCGGAACCGATATACTTGTAATCAAGATCATCCTCCGTGAAGTCGCCTTGGAATTCTTGCTCAACCCAGATACCCAGTTGTACATAAGTGGCACTGTCAGCAGTATAGCCATATGCGCCATACAGACCGTAGGATGCATAACCTGTGAACAGAGTGGCTTCAGGAATAGCAACAGTAACTGTCTTCTCAGCAACCGGATCTTTGTAAGTGAGGTTGATATTATAGATATTGCTATCATCGCCGGTGAGTTGGCCAACAACGGTAACCACACCTTCAGCGCTAACAGCTACTTCTACTTGCCCCGCGGTGAAGTGGATTGTATCCTTAGGAGCAGCCAGAGCTACTACATAAGAATAATCTGCATCAAGGTCTTCTACAGTATAAACACCCGGAACCTCAGTTGTAGAGATATTGGAGAGTTCGATAGCGTAGTTCTCATTCTCACCATAGATATCCCAGTAACCATAAGATGCCACAGCGTCAGAGAACATCATGCCTTTCGAGATAGTGATGTCGATAGTCTGCGGATCAACCGGAGTACCGACTACCTCAGCGGAGATGAAGTAAACCTGCGGGTTGTTCTGATAGAGAGTAACAACACCATAAACATTATACTTTTTACCTGCCTCAAAGGCATAGCCATTCTTGAATTGATTACGAACAGTAACACCTGCGATAGTGAGGTTGGACTGGGTTCCTTCTGCGAATTCACCTTCTGCGTCAACATTCTTGAGAACGATGTACTTGTTTACATCAGTAGCAGCCACAGTAGCCAATTCCTCTGCAGCCGGAGCGTCGCCGGCAGCAACTGTAATAGCAGTAACTTGATCAGCAGACGGTTTGATTTCAGTAACACCATTGTAAATATCTACTACACCTGCTATTCCTGAGAGTACGTCACCAGCTTGATAAGTTCCATTAGCCGGCAGATAAATCAACATAGAAGCTGTAGCATCCTTTACCCATACGTTTTTGCCATTAGCATAAGTAACAACAACAGGGTTGAGGAGGTCAACTACGTCATTTTTAGCCTTGCTATATACATCAGCGCAAGTAATAGCCTGAACCGGAGCATCCTCGTCTGTATCAACGAAGAGTACATTCTGTACGAAGCAAGCTCCGAGCAAGTTGTTGCAGTCATAGAAACCTACCTGCTCGCAATTGGTCTTGGTGTTACCCTTGATGTCGAGCGAGATATGGTTCCATTGGTTAGCCACGAGTTCATACTCAGTAGCAGCCTCGCCAACGCCGATAACTTGGATTTTCAGTTTAGCGCCCTCTACTGTCGGATAAACATCCATCTCGAGTGCGTCATAAGCGGTGATGTCGGTCGGAGCGAATGCCATACCGAAGCAGCTACTTCCGGTCTCGTTCGGAAGGAGGCAGAGAGCAGGTTCGTTAGCAGCCAAGTTGCCTTTAACAACAGCCGGCATAGCCCACCAATCCTGCAAGCCGTAAGCGAGGTTGGTATAAGCGCCAGTCTCGAGAGCCAGCACTTTGTCAGCAGCATAAGTCGGTGCAGTAGCAGGAGCAGGAGCTGCGAGTGTGGTAGCAGCAACAGCTACCGGAGCAGCAGCGTTGCCAGCCTCATCCTTAGCTACAACAGAGAGGTTGTAAGCCGTATTCGGGAGCAGACCTTTAACGACGATTTCTTTAGCAACACCCGAAACTGCAGGAGCTGTAGTCAGTTCATTCTCACCATCCTTAACAACGAAGATTACAGCATCCGAGTTGTCGGTAGCAGTAGCCGAAATCTTTGCGCTGAAGTACGAAGCAGAAACCAACGAAGCAACAACAGCCGTCGGAGCCTCAGTATCAGCAGCCGGAGCTACAGTTGTATAGAAATAAACATTGTTCAGCCAGAAAGTCAGATTAGCAGCATTGTCAATCTTAATCTGATAAACGTCGGTCCAGTCGGTAACACCCTCGAACTCAGTCAGAGCGATATCGATAGCGTTCCATTGTTGGCCAACGAGTTGTTTGGTAACGCCCACTTCAGTACCACCATGGATAGGAACGATACGGATAGAAGCGTCAGCAGCAACCCAAACGTCCATGTGGAGTTTCTCCATCTTAGCGCAGTTCAGGTGCTCAGCAAACTCAAGACCGAAGTAGCCTAAACCGGTGGTAACATACTTCTTACCGAACTCTTCCTGAGCAACAGTAGTACCTGAGCCCCACTCGCCGAAGCCGCAGTCAGCATTGTAAGTAGCCGAGTAAACAGCCTTCACTTGGTTAGCAGGCCATGTCGGAGCAGCAGGAGCCGCAGCCGGCTCAGTCAGAGTAGCAGGAGGAGTTACACCACCAGCCTCGTAGTTAACTGTAACAGAAGTGAAATAAATGCGCTTCGGTGAAGTGAGTGCAATCGAAGAAATTTCGGTAGCTACATCATACGTGTAGGTGTACTCTGCAAAATCATTACCATCACCAGCAGTAAAATCTGAACCTTGAATCGTAAAGGACTTCTCAGTATCATTGTACTTACGAGCCGTAACAACGATAGAAGTAGCATTAACCGGAGTAGCAAGGGTAAGCGTCAACTCACCAACAGCCTTGCTAGTACCTAATTTAATACCACGGCCTATGCGTGCGTTGTAAACGTTCGTTGCAGTAGCAACTTCCGAAACATACGATGCGCCATCAGAGATGATGTCAGCAACTGTGGAAACTTTAGTACCGCTGTCAGAATCCGTACCACTACCCTCCTTAAAGGTAATCGTGTAGGAGTCAGCCATCATGCTGCCTGCGAAAAGCACAGCAGCCAACAAAGAAAAGATTTTTCTCATGTTTTAATGATTTTAAGTTAAACAAAAAGTTAATTAATAAGTTGATTGATATCTTTTCCGACATACCGATATTACGAGATAGCGATATATCGACAGTTTTCAATTCGGGGGCAAAGATACTGCTTTTTTTTCGAATATGCAAATAAAAAATTATTTTTTTTAGTCAAAAGTCGAAAGACAAAAGTCGAAAGCTTATTTTTTATGGGCAGCGATAGTTAATTGGGCGGAATTGAAGATATTTTGCCATATGATATACGCTGCCGCTCCGAGTGACGCCATGGGGTCGAGATAGGTATTTGCCATCCAGACGCCGAGGGAAGTGTTCTTCTGTCCGAAAGCCTGTCCGGCAGTAATGGAGGAGACGCCAGCCATGGTGGTAGGCGCCGCAGCCGGGTTGATGAGCACATCCTGATAGTCTTTGCCTTTGCTGGCAGCCGGCAGATAGTAGCCTATCAGTTTGCCCAGACAAAACTGAACAAGGCAGGCGAAGAAAGAGCATATTAACAGAGTTAATATAGTAGAAAGATACAAGTCGAAAGAAGAAAGCACCGTCTTTGTCACCACCGCCATAAGAACGATGATAGATGCCACCCAGAGATAGAAAGGAATTTGCGCGAGTCCTGGGGACAGGACAAACTCTTTTCGGGTCTTCCATTTATACGCGATCCGGAGAAGCCAGGCGGCGAAGAAAGGTCCGAGGAGGAGAGGTGCGATGCGCGAGAGAATCAAAAGAAAGGCGGGGAGGAAGGAAGTTGAAAGTTGAAAGTTGAAAGTTGAAAGAAGTTCTAAAGTTGAAAGTTCCAAGTTATTGCTTATTAGCGGAAAAGTGGCGGGAACGACGATGGCTGTAGCGAAATTAGAGAGGAGGGTGAAGGCAGTGAGGTTTTGGATCGAACCGCCCAGTTTGCCTGCAATAATAGGCGCTGCTGTAGCGGTAGGCATGATAAAACACATCAGCAGTCCCTGCGCAAGGATCTTATTATGCGTGAGATACATCACTCCGGCATACGTAGCGAAACTCAAAAACAGTTGCGCGGCAAGAACAGCCCAATGCCATTTATGAAGACGAAGGTCCAGCGGATTGACTTTGCAGAACGTGAAGAAGAGCATAAAGAAAATCAGCCACGGGAGCGTCGGAGCAAGCGGCAGAAAGAGTTTATAGCCGAAAGCACCTATGAGCATGGAAACCCAGAGGGCGTGGGAATCAAACCATTTTCTCATTTGATCATTTACCATTTGGTCATTTATTTAGTCATTTTCGCATTTTCTCATTTACCATTTGGTCATTTATTTAGTCATTTCCCCATTGGGCGACGATGGAGTCCATGATAGCGAAGACTTCGGAGACGGTTTCGGCGCGGAGAAGGGCGATGCGGGTCTGTTTGAAATCCGGCAGCCCTTTGAAGACCGGCGACGCCGCAAAATGCCGGCGCGAATGGACGATACCTTTGCGTTCGTCGTTGCCGCACCAGGCGATGGAAGAAAGCACGTGTTCTTTGAGAACAGCTACTTTGTCCTCCATAGACCGCGGCGGAGCCGCTGACAGATGCCAAGTGGGCGACCGCTCTTCGCTGACAGACCGTCCTTCGGACTGACAGACCGAATTTCCAGACAGATATTCCTTCATTTCTGCGAAGAGCCACGGGGCACCGAAAGTAGCGCGGCCGACCATGATGGCATCCACGCCGTAGCGGTCGAAACACTCCCGCGCGCGTTCAGGCGTACACACGTCCCCGTTACCTATAATAGGTATATGTATGCGCGGGTCGTTCTTCACCTCGCCTATCAGCGTCCAGTCGGCTTCGCCTCTGTACATCTGCGAACGCGTACGGCCGTGGATGGCGAGTTCCTGAATACCGCAGTCCTGGAGAGCCTCAGCAAGTTCGACAATAAAGAACCCCTCCCCACCCCTCCCCTCAAGGGAGGGAGTGTTGAGTCCCAAGGGATTGACACGGGGTAGGAGGTCGGCTTCGTCCCATCCGAGACGGGTCTTGGCTGTGACAGGCGTAGAGACGGCATTGACTACGGCTTTGGCTATCTCCAGCATCTTAGGCACGTCGCGCAGCAGCCCCGCTCCGGCTCCTTTTCCCGCTACTTTCTTAACCGGACAGCCGAAGTTGATATCTATGACATCCGGATGCGCCTGCTCCACTATCTTTGCCGCCTCCGCCATGGATTCGGGGTCTTTTCCGTAGATCTGGATGGCTACAGGCCGCTCGGCGTCGTGGATAGTCAGTTTGCGGGTGGTGGAAGCTATATCGCGGACAAGAGCGTCCGCATTGACAAACTCCGTATAGACGCGATCGGCTCCGTAACGCTTGCAGAGCGCACGGAAGGCAGGATCGGTGACATCCTCCATGGGAGCGAGATAAAGGGGGTAATTTATCATTTTTCTCGTAATCACGTAATTACGTAATGACGTAATGACGAACTATTTTTTGTTTAAAGTAGGATATGAGATACGATGATGGTTCATGGCGATGAGACGCGAGATGAAGACCTTACGCATGTCCTCCACATCCTTGAAGGAGAGAGGCGTCTCGGCGAACTGGCCGTCCGCTATCTGGCTGTCTATCATCTGGTTCACCGCTTCTGTTATCGCTTTCTCCGTGAACTCGGACAGACTGCGCGAGCGCGCCTCTATCGCATCCGCAATCATCAGGATAGCTCCTTCTTTCGTGGTGGGTTTGGAGCCCGGATAGCGGAAGAGCGTCTCATCCACTTCCTCGCCCGGATGCGCATTGCAATAGGTGTTGTAGAAATAGCGCACAAGCGATGTGCCGTGGTGGGTGGTAATGAAATTGATGACCACCTCCGGCAGATGGTTCCGGCGTGCTATCTTCTCCCCTTCCGGAACATGGGCGATGACCACTTGCGCCGCGTCGCGTGGATCCATCTTCAGCAGCGGGTTCTCCGTCCCTGTCTGGTTCTCTACATAGTAGAGCGGGTCGGTCATCTTACCTATATCGTGATACAGAGCGCCGGTGCGCACCAGCAGCGCGTTGGCACCGATAGCCTTGGCTGCTTCCGCCGCAAGGTTAGACACCTGCATCGAATGCTGGAAGGTGCCGGGAGCACGCTCTGCAAGCATATGAAGCAGTTCGGAGTTGATGTCCGCCAGTTCGACAAGCGTGATGGACGAGATGAAACGGAACAGTTTCTCAAACATATAAATCAGACCGTAGCATCCTACCGTGAGCAGTCCGCAGATGAAGAAATAGAGATACATCCACAGATCGATAGACGACCATACGCCTGTCTGCGCGAAAGTGAGTGCGGTATAAGCCACACTCTGCGCGAGGAAGATCCAAGCCGCCGTCTGTACGAGTTGTGCGCGGCGGGTCATGTCCGACAGCGAGGACACCGCCACCATGCCTACCACGATCTGGATAAAGAAGAACTCTACGGGCGCAGGCACTACGATAGAAGAGATGAGTATCGTTGTGAAATGCAGGAAAAGGGCTGTTCTCGAATCAAAGAAGACACGGGTCAGGATGGGCACCCACGCAAAGGGAATCAGATAAACCGACAGGTTGAACCGCAAAGCGAGGCAAGCCAGCGCGATAACAATAAACATCTGCAGGCAGAAGAACAGAACCGTGGAAGTTCTGCGCAGATAAGCGGCACGGAAGACATAGAGATAGATGACAAACAGACTCAGGAACAGCACAACCAGCATCGCTTCCCCGAAGATAGAGAGTGTGCGCTGGCGGTGACCGAGCGACTCATCCTCATAGGCACGCCGCAGCGATTGCAGAATCTGGTAATTGCGTTCGGTCACGATCTCGCCTTTGTCTATGATCTTCTCTCCTTTCTGGACAAGACCCTGCGTGGGAGAAATAGTGGACAGCAGTTTGGTTCGCATGTCCTCTGTCTTCGCCGTGTCCAGCACCAGGTTCTGGGCACAGTCATAGCCGAATTTCTTATGCGCGGTCATCGGTGTATAGACCTCTGACAAGGGATACCTGGACTGGTTGATTGCTATTCTGGTATAACCCTCCGACTGCATCCATTCCATCGTTCCGAGGGACACCACTTTCACTTCCCGCTGCACGCGCGGAAGATATTTGAAATAAGGGGCGAAGGTGGAAAGCAGTTGCTTCTGGTCGGTCTGCAGCTGCTCGTCGGTCTTATAGATAGGGAAGTCAAAGTCCGCAGTAAGGGTGCCGTAACCCCATGGTTTTCCCACTTCGTAATGATAGCGGAAGGCGTTGTTATAACGCGGAAACATGAGGACACACACGACTGCCAGAGCAGCAAATATACCCAGGCGCAGGACTATCGGAAAAGCCTTGAAACGGGTGATTTGGGATGTTAGATTTTTTATTTGCATGGTTTATAATGTGTTTGTCTATTTTTTTGCTCGTTTCGACAGGAAGAACTGCTGCATCAGTTGTTTGCATTCGTCTTCCAGGACTCCGGATGTTATTTTCGCTTTCGGATGAAAGGCCTTCGGGGCGTATGTCGCGAAGCCCCGTTTGGGGTCCGGTGCTCCGTAAACGATACGTGCTATCTGCGCCCATCCGATGGCTCCGGCACACATGGCGCACGGCTCAACCGTGACATACAGGGTAGCATCCGGCAGATACTTGCCTCCGAGGGTCTGCGAAGCGGCTGTGATAGCCTGGATCTCTGCATGCGCGGTGACATCGGAGAGCGTTTCGGTCAGGTTATGCCCCCGTCCTATGACCTGATTTTGCGAGACGATGACACAGCCTACGGGTATCTCGTCGGCTTTCAGCGCCTTTCTCGCTTCTTCTATGGCTAGAGCCATGAAGCGCTCGTCGGCGTCTGATGTACGAAGGGACGATGTACGATGTACGAAGGATTTCAGTTCTTCGGGATGGGACTCGAAATGGTTGCCGATGACCACTATGTCCGCTCCGGCGGCATAAGCCGCATTCATGGCTTCGGGGGTACGTATTCCCCCTCCTACGATGAGCGTGACCGACGTCTTGGCACGGACCGCTTTGATGACTTCCGGCGGAACGGGTGTCTGCGCTCCGGAACCGGCTTCCAGATAGATGGCTTTTTTACCCATCAGTTCGGCAGCGATGGAGGTATCTACGATTGTCTGAATGCCTTCGGCGGTGGTAGGATCGAGAGGTTTGGTGCCTGTGACACGCAGCGTGGAAGTCTCCACTCCGCCGTCTATCAGGATGTAGCCCGTAGGAATGACTTCGATGGAGGATTCCTGTATCGTCCGGGCGGACTTAATCTGTTGACCTATAAGGTATTCGGGGTTGTTTCCGGAAAGCAGAGAGAGGTACAGAACGGCGTCCGCTTCGGGTGTGAACTGCGCTGCGGAACCGGGGAAGAGGATGATGGGCGGCCGCCCAAGACCGCCTTCGGCTGTAAGACCGCTGCGCTGTAAGACCGCTGCGCTGCAAGACCGCTGCGCTGTAAGATATTCTTTGAGGGCACGGACGAAGGCGGTGGTGTCGCCTCCGGTGGAGCCGCCCACGAAGATATAGTCGGGATGCACATCCGGGGTGATCGGCAGGGAAGCAAGGTCCGCCTTTTCGGGATCCAGCAAAAGCGCGAGTGCTTTTTTATTTACCATTTGGTCATTTACCATTTTCGCATTTTCTCATTTTCTCATTTGGTCCATTCGAAGGTTTCCACCATCTTGATGACATCCGTGCGAATGTATTGGTACACCGGAGCCAGCGAATCGGCATTCGGCGGACAGTTGCAGTAAACCGAAGCACGGAAGAAATGGCGTGTCGAATCCGTGACGAAGAACTGGCATGACGAAGCCGTGTTGCCCTCCAGATCAAAGAGTACACCGTACACGTGCGCCTCCGGATGCATGTATTCCTGCTCGGGGATTGCGGTAGCGAAAGAGGCATTGCGGTACACAAACTCAAGTGCGTCGTTAGTCAGTTCGCGGAGGTTGTTGCGCACCGGTTTATAGGAGCAATGAATCGTAGCGTTGAGCGAAGGATAAACGATGTTTATCCAGTATGGTTCGTCCACATCTGTCCGCGGCTGCACCACGGCGTTTTCAGAGAGGGCGAAGGTGTAAGGGTAATTGAGAATTGAGAATTGAGAATTGAGAATTGAGGATTGAAAATCCGTATAGGCGGTGTCGGGAGTAGCTATACGGTAATAACCGTACGGCTTGGGGGTATTGCCTCTTGAGCAGGAGACGCACAACAGGAGGAGAATAGAATTCAAAATTAAAAATTCAAAATTCAAAACACTATTTTTTTGCCGAAAGCCCATATTATTCCAAATTACGGTGCAAAGGTACAAATAAAAGTTGAAAGTTGAAAGTTGAAAGTTGAAAGAAGTTTATTTTTCAGGTCAAAAAGTGCTTTTTTTATAAAAAAAGTACGCGCGCGCTTGCACATATCAAAAAAAAGTAGTATATTTGCACGTTTTTTGAACAAGTGCTTTGGGCACCGAGATTAAAAAATTGCATCGTGGCTGAGTCGTAAAAGAGTCGTAAACGAGTCGTGAGTAAATTGAAATACCGATAACACACATTAAAGCATAGATGAAAAACAACAAAAACAACTATTGCGTAATAATGGCAGGCGGCGTAGGAAGCCGTTTCTGGCCGTTCAGCAGGGAAGAGAAGCCGAAGCAGTTCCTGGATTTCTTCGGCACCGGCCGTAGTTTGCTGCAGATGACGGTGGACCGATTCCGTCCCCTGATACCGATCGAGAACATGTTCATCGTAACGAACGTGATGTACAAGCAGATGATACTGGAGCAGGTGCCGGATTTGAGCGAAGGACAGATTTTATGCGAGCCGGCGCGTCGTAACACGGCACCCTGTATTGCATACGCAACCGCACATATAAGGGCGCTATGTCTTCAACGCGCCTATGGTTACACGTCTGAGCAAGGCTATACCAAGGACGGGAAAGTGAAAGGCGGATCGGAGACATCGCAGTTGCCCAATTATTTGGACATCGACTGGAGTAAGCCGGAGATGCAGGCAAATATCGTGGTGGCGGCAAGCGACCATCTGATTCTGGAGGAAGACAAATTCCGAGAGACGATACGCAAGGCTTTTGATTTTGTGAGCCGGAACAAAGCCATCTGCACGTTAGGTATGCAGCCGACACGTCCGGAGACGGGGTACGGGTACATTCAGTTCGTAAAAGACCGCTTCGCTGACAGAATAAAGACCGCTAACGCTGACAGAATACAGACTGAATCAGATTTGGAGAGAGAAGAATGCTGTTCTGATGGGATTTATCCTGTGAAGACATTTACGGAGAAACCGAATCTGGAAATGGCCAAAGTGTTTCTGGAGAGCGGCGATTTCCTATGGAACAGCGGTATCTTCATCTGGAATCTGCAGACAATAAGCGAGGCTTTCCGGTATCTGCTGCCGGCAGTGGCAGACCGTTTCCGCGAAGGCGAGTTGCTGATGGGAACCGAGCAGGAGGAGCAGTTCATCGAAGAGATGTTCCCCAAATGTCCGAACATCAGTATCGACTACGGAATCATGGAGAAAGCGGAGAATGTATTTGTCATTCCGTCCAGTTTCGGCTGGAGCGATCTGGGCACATGGGGCAGTCTGTATGAGCTGAGCGACAAAGACGAAGAAGGCAACGTGAGTCTGCATAGCGAATCGCATTTCTACGACGCGAAAGGCAATATCGTTGTGCTGGAGAAGGGCAAGCAGGCAATCATACAAGGCGTGGAGGACATGATCATCGTAGAGGAGAAAGGCGCTTTGCTGGTATGCAAGAAGAGCGAGGAGCAGCGGATCAAGCAGTTCGTAGCTGACCTACAGGGTTAATCGCCCGCCATTCGGATAGCGTTTATACCCTTCGGAGTAACTCGCCCCGCCAAAGGCGGGGGGCGATGCACCCTAAAAAGCCGAGCGCGACCACAGCAGGCACACAAAACTGCTTGATATAAGAGAGACAAAAACGAAAAATACAAACAACATAAATTACTTAATATTAAATCACAAATCATGAGTTATCTGAATTTTGACAAGACAGTACTTGTTAATCTGGAGCGATCGCTTCAGAAAGAGATGATTCGGACTAACCGTGCGGGCGTTTACAACTCAACGACACTGGTTGATTGCAACACGCGCAAGTACCATGGTCAGTTGGTGATGCCTCTGCCGCATCTGGGCGACGACAATTTTGTATTGCTCAGTTCGCTGGACGAGACGGTAATCCAACATGGCGCAGAGTTCAATCTGGGTTTGCATGAGTACGGCGAAAATCATTTCAGTCCGAACGGTCACAAGTACATTCGCGAGTTTGACTGCGAGTTGATTTCCAAAACCGTGTACCGCGTAGGCGCGATGGTATTGGAGAAGGAGCGTTTGCTGGTCAGTTTCGAGCCGCGTGTACTGATCCGTTACACGCTGCTGGAGAGCGGCAGCCCGACGGTTTTGCGTTTCCGTCCCTTCCTGGCGTTCCGGAGCGTGAACGAGCTGACGCACGAGAATCCGCTGGCTAACCCGAACATGGACGAATGCGAGAACGGACGCTTCAACCGTATGTACCCGGGTTTCCCGAGTCTGTACATGCAGTTCAGCAAGGCTGTAGAATACCATCACGACCCGCAATGGTACAAAGACATTGTTTACCGCAAGGAACAAGAACGCGGATATGCGTATAAAGAGGACCTGCTGGTACCGGGTTATTTCGAGTTACCGATGAAGAAAGGCGAGAGTATTATTTTCGCCGCAGGCGTGACGGAATGCAAGACGAGTTCGCTGAAGACCGTCTGGAAGAAAGAGCTGGAGCGGAGGAACAAGCGTCTGGACATGTTCTCGACGCTGAAGAACAGCGCGAGCCAGTTCTACAAACGCGAAGATGACAAATGCTATCTGTTAGCCGGATTCCCCTGGTTCCACGCCGATGCGCGCAATACGTTCTTCTCCACTCCGAGCTGCACGCTTGATATCGACCGTCCTGAATACTGGGACGCTATCATCAACAAGACCGCCATCGGAGAGATACAGTTATTCATGAGCGGCCGCATCCATGACATCAAGATGACGGGCATGGACGAGCCGGACGCCCTGCTGTGGTTTATCCGTGCGGCACAGAAATACGCCCACAAATACACGGTACGCGAGGCAGCCGAGCTATACGGCGAGTTATGCAAGGATATCATCAACTGGTACCGCAAGCAGAACCATCCGCGTGCCAAGCTGCACCAGAACGGTCTGCTGTGGGTTGACGGAACTCAGAAACCCGCCACCTGGATGAACGCGACGGAGAACGGCTGGCCTATCACTCCGCGGACGGGTTATGTAGTAGAGATCAATGCGCTCTGGTACAACGCTATGCGGTTTACGGCAGAGATGCTGCGCGAGCTGGGCAAAGAGACCAGCGCCGACCTGATGGAATACCAGGCGGAGATCACGAAAGACGCTTTCGTCAAGACGTTCTGGAACGGCGTTTATCTGAATGATTTTGTGATTAACAACTACGAGAACCGCGAAGTCCGTCCGAACCAGATATGGGCAGCCGGTCTTCCCTACAGCCCGCTGGACAAGAAACAGCAGAAAGCCGTAGTAGATATATGCACCAAAGAGTTGCTGACACCGAAGGGTCTCCGTACGCTGAGTCCGAAGAGCGGTGACTACCGTCCTGTTTACCGCGGCGGCCAGCAGGAGCGCGACCGCAATTTCCACAACGGACCGGTATGGCCGTTCACGATAGCCGCTTACGCACGCGCATACATGAACGTATATAAATACAGCGGTATCAGTTTCATGGAAAGGCTGCTGGTCGGTTTCGAGGCAGAGATGAACGAGCTGACGATAGGAACGCTGAACGAGTTGTACGACGGCAACCCGCCGTACAAAGGTCACGGCGGCATGAGTTACGCTCCGAGCGTAGCGGCAGTGATCAGCGTGATGGACACGCTGAAGAAATACAAGATAGCCGAAAGCGAAAAGTCGAAAGTCGAAAGCGAAGGAAAGGAGGCAGAGAAATGAAAGCGTTAATGTTCGGTTGGGAGTTTCCCCCTCATATCTTAGGAGGATTAGGCACCGCCAGCTACGGTTTGACCCGCGGCATGGCTCAACAGCCAGACATGGAAATCACTTTTGTGATCCCGAAGCCATGGGGTGACGAGGACCAGAGTTTTCTGAAGATCATCGGAGCCAACAGTGTGCCCGTCGTATGGAAAGATGTCAACTATGACTATGTGAAACAACGGATGGAAGGCAAGATGAGTCCTGAGGAATTTTACCATCTGCGGGACGGCATCCATTACGACTACCGCCGTATCGGAACCGATGATTTAGGTTGCGTCGGCTTCTCAGGCCGCTATCCGGACAACCTGATCGAAGAGATCGGCAACTACGAAGCAGTAGCAAGCGTGTTAGCGCACAGTCTGGATTTCGATATCATTCACAGTCACGACTGGCTGACTTATCCGGCAGGCGTGTTCGCGAAACATATCAGCGGCAAGCCGCTTGTGATCCACGTCCATGCAACGGATTTCGACCGCAGCCGCGGCAATGTGAACCCTACCGTTTATGCCATCGAGAAGAGAGGTATGGACGAGGCGGATCATATCATCTGCGTAAGTAACCTGACCCGCAACACGGTGATCGAGAAATACGGTATCGACCCGCGCAAGGTGAGCACCGTACACAACGCCGTTGAGCCGCTGGCTCATCCGGAAGAGTTCACCAAGCCGGAGAGAAAAGACAAACTGGTCACTTTCCTCGGCCGTATCACGATGCAGAAAGGTCCGGAGTATTTCGTAGAAGCCGCAGCGCGCGTACTGAGCAAGACGGACGGTGTCCGTTTCGTGATGGCAGGCAGCGGCGACAAGATGACCGAGATGATAGACCTGGTTGCCAAACGCGGTATCGCGGACAAGTTCCACTTCCCGGGCTTCATGCGCGGCAAGCAGGTACAAGAGATGCTGGCGATGAGCGACGTGTATATCATGCCTTCCGTGAGCGAACCTTTCGGTATCAGCCCGTTGGAGGCGATGCAGGTAGGCTGTCCGTCCATCATATCCCATCAGTCGGGATGCGCAGAGATCCTGCAACACGCCATCAAGACGGATTATTGGGATATAGACGCCATGGCTGATGCCATCTACGCAATCGTCAAATATCCGGCGATGTACAAGAGCCTGCACGAACTTGGTATGGCGGAAGTGAACAATATCAAATGGTCCGACGCGGGACTGAAAGTACGCAGGATCTATGACGGCGTAATCAACCATACATTGTAATTTACCATTTGGACATTTACCATTTGGTCATTTATTTAGTTATTTAACCATTTAGTAATTTATAGAATTATGAAAAATATATGTTTTTGCTTCCAGATGCATACCCCTTATCGTCTGAAGCGCTATCGTTTCTTTGAGATCGGTCATGATCATTACTATTATGATGACATGGCTACCGAAGAGCACGTAAACTGGCTGGTAGAGACCTCCTATCTGCCGCTCTGCCGGACCTTGAAAGACATGATCAACCTGAGCAAAGGTAAATTCCACTGCGCGCTAAGCATCAGCGGAACGATGATCGAGATGTTTGAGCAATTCAATCCTGAGATGATTGACATTCTCAAGGAACTGGCGGCAACGAAGAGCGTAGAGTTTCTTGCCACCCCGTATAGTTACTCGCTGGCATCAGAGTACAACGAGACGGAATTCAAGAAACAGCTGAAGCTCCAAGGCGAGTTATTGGAGACCATTTTCGGCGTAAAAGCCCAGACGGTATGGAACACGGAGTTGCTGTACACCGACGAGTCCGCCTACAACCTGAACAAGATGGGTTACAAGACGATCATGACGGAAGGCGCCAAGCACGTGATCAGCTGGAAGACCCCCAACAAGGTATATCAGTCTGCCGGCGCGCCCAAGATGAAAGTGCTGCTGCGCAACACCAATCTGAGCGACGAGCTGAGTTTCCATTTCTCCGATCCCAACTGGGGCAATTTCCCGATCGACGCAGAGAAATATGCGAACCAGTTGCAGTCCCTGCCGGAAGGTGAGGATATCATCAATATATGGGTAGGTGCAGAGACCTTCGGCGTCCGTCAGAACGCAGGCAGCGGTATCTTCGATTTCCTGAAAGCATTGCCGTATTATGTATTGGAGCGCGAGATGGGCTTCATGACTCCGTCCGAAGCAGCCAAGAAACTGGCGGCAGAGGATGTGCTGTCGAGTCCGTACCCGTTGACCTGGAGCGGCGAGGCAAAAGACCTGAGCGTATATACAGGCAACGACCTGCAACAAGAGGCGTTGAACAAGTTGTACGCCGTGGCAGAGCGCGTTCATCTGTGCCAGGACAAGAATCTGAAGACCAACTGGCTTCGTCTGCAGGACGTGAACTACCTGCATTACATGAATCACATTGATCAGGGCGAGACCCAGTTTGAGTCGGCATACGACGCGTTCATCAACTATATGAACGTCCTTTCCGATTTCCTGCAGAGCGTAGAGGAGCAATACCCGACAACCATCGAGAACGAAGAGTTGAACGAGTTGTTGAAGACGATCCGCAACCAGGAAGAGGAGATCCAGGCGCTCCAAGCGAAGCTGAAGAAGAAGAAATAACAACCCCACCCTGACCCTCCCCACAAGGGGAGGGAGAAAGGTGAACAGGCTATTTTGTACAAACGGCTATTCATAGTATTAGTGCTGTTGGCAGCGGCCCTCGTGGTCGCTGCCAAGCCGCTGCGTACCAAGACCGTAGTACGCACATGGCAGATGCCCGGTTACAGCGCCGTTGCGGATACCATCGCTTTTACCGACACCGCCATGCTGAATTACCACGATATCGATGTACAGCAGTTATACTCGCTGAGCAGCGCCACCAACGGCAATGTGTTAGTCTCCCCTATCGAGTCACGCATAGTACAGGACCGTTTGCGCACGATAGACGATCCTTTCGCATGGAGTCTCACTCCGTATGTCGTGACGCCGCAGCAGCAGCGTTTCTTCAACACCACAACCCCCTACTCCAATGTAGCCTACAAGAAAGGTTTTGTCACCGGACACGAGGAGAACGACATTGATTTCCTATTTACCGCCAATATAGGGAAACGGCTCAATTTAGGAGTCGAGATGGACTATCTGAGTTCCATGGGCCACTATGCGAATACGGCGGGCAAGTTATACCGTGGAAGCGTATGGGGCAGTTACACCGGTGCGCACTACAGCATGCATGCCGCATTCGGCTGGAGCAGGCTGAGTTCATTCGACAACGGAGGAATCCGGGACGTGAATGACCTGAGCAGCAGTCTGAGTTCGGAAGACATACCTGTGAGGCTGAACGCCATGACCGGTTTCCGCTATCTGAGCGGCTATCTGCATAACCAATATTCAATCGCCAACCCGCGCGAATATCACGACTCTATCTATGTGATAGAAGAAGGGCGAAGGGTCAAAAAAGACACCGTCAAAGTGGAGTACGTGCCTCTGATGACATTCAGTCATATCTTCGAAACCAACAACTCGAACCGCCGTTATATAGAGAAAACCGCCAACCAGAATTTCTACGACTCCACTTATTATAACACCGACAAGACGAACGACTCTACGGATGTGCTGACTATCCGTAACACACTGGCTGTCACTTTCTGCGAAGCCTACAACACGAAACTGAGATTCGGTATCACTGCATTCGCGATGAACGAGTGCCAGCGATTCATGAACACCAACTGCATCTCTCTCATGCCGTCAGGCGGGACGGGCGACAGCCACCGGTTGCGCCAGAACCGCGTGGACGGAAATATCTATGAGTACAACTACCAATGGACGAACAACACGTTTGTCGGCGGCGCGATACACAAACACAGCGGGGCGAACGTGCATTACCATGTAGAAGGCCAGGTATGCGTATTGGGATACAAGATAGGCGAGTTTGACGTACACGGCAAACTGGAGACACGTTTCAAGGCCGGCAAATACCCCCTGCTGATCTCTGCACGGGCATATGCTAAGAGCGAGACACCCAATTACTACCTGCAACATTTCCGCTCCAACCACTTGAGATGGGATAATGAGTTCGGATTCACTTACCGCTTCATGGGCGGCGCGACAGTCAGTTATCTGTACCAATGGCTGAAACCCCGTATTGATTTCAGTTTCGAGAACCAGACGAATCCCATCTATGTCTCCGCGGCGGACTGGAAGCCGCGCCAGTACAGGGGGAACGTACAGATCATCACAGGCGACATAGGACTGGATCTGACTACTCCATGGATCAATCTGGAGAACCGCGCCGTGATACAACACTCCACGAATGACAGCGTGATGCCCGTGCCGCTGGTGATCTTGCAGCACCGGCTGTATTACCACGGTACATGGTTCAGGGCATTGGACGCCCAGATAGGTGTGGACCTGCGCTATTTCACGCGCTATCACGCACCGGTATTGTGTCCGGGCACCGGTATGTTTGCCACCCAGCAGGAAACGAATGTAGGCAACTACCCGTGGATGAACGTATATGCCAGTTTCTATGTACGATCCATCCGCCTGCGTTTCTTTGCGCACTACCAACACCTGAACCATCTGTTTATGAAGAGTAACACGAACTATCTGACTATGCCGAACTACCCGACTAACCGCGATGTCTTCCGGGCAGGAGTGGCATGGCACTTTTATAATTGATAATTGATAATTGAGAATTGAGAATTATTGCCATTTTGGCAGACGGAGACTGACAAAAACAGATTAGCACGATTTTTGCTGTATAGATAAGCATGCAAGTAACACAGAATTTAAATAAGATATTATACTACGCTCACGACGAGGCAGAGCGGTTGAGATGCAAGACGGTAGAGCCGGAACACTTACTATTAGCCATTATCCGTTTAGGCGAAGGTTCAGCATACGAGCTGCTTCGTCAGGCTAATGTAGAGTTTGCCACCGCGAAAGCGCAGCTGGACAAAGAGCTGCGCGTCGAGCGTCATACGCTGGCTGAGCCGGTGACACGCAGTCCGCAGGTGGAACGCATCTTGCGTATTGCAGAGGGAATCAGCCGCGAGTACCAGACCGAAGTGATCGGTTCCGTTCATCTGCTGCTTGCCATCATGCGGGAGCAGATCAACCGGTGTGCGACCTATCTGGAATCGCAATGGGGGCTGAGTTATCCGCTGTTGGTAGAGTTATACGGTCAGCCGCACCTCTCGACGAACTATCCCAAAGACGGTTCCGAATCGATGGGCGATGTGAATGACAGCAGTTGGCAGCCGCAGCGCAACGCGCGCAAGAACAACGCCACTACGGCGTTGGACAAATACGGACATGACCTGACCCGTCAGGCCGAACAGGGTTTGTTGGACCCGGTAGTAGGCCGCGAGGTGGAGATCGAACGCGTGATACAGATACTCAGCCGGCGCAAGAAGAACAACCCTATCCTGATCGGCGAACCGGGTGTCGGCAAATCAGCCATTGTGGAAGGTCTGGCATTGCGTATCATGAGTAATGAAGCCGGTGCGCTGCGGGGCAAACGTATCGTGACACTGGATATCGCCTCTATGGTAGCCGGCACCACGTACCGCGGCCAGTTTGAGGAGCGTATGAAACAAGTGCTCACCGAACTTCAGAACCACCCGGAGATCATCCTTTTCATCGACGAGATACATACCATTATCGGTGCCGGCAACGCATCCGGTTCGCTGGATGCGGCAAACATACTGAAACCGGCTTTGGCGCGCGGCGAGGTACAATGTATCGGAGCCACCACCACCAGCGAGTATGCCAAGTCAATCGAGAAAGACGGAGCATTGGAACGGAGGTTCCAGAAAGTACAGGTACGTCCTACGACGAGCGAAGAAACGGTAAATATCCTGGAGCGGCTCAGCGCCCATTACGCCGACTATCACCACGTAGTATATACAGAAGAAGTCATCCGCACCTGTGTCAGTCTGAGCGAGCGGTATATCACCGACCGTGCTTTTCCTGACAAAGCGATAGACGTGATGGACGAGGTAGGCGCACGCAGCCATGCGCGTCAGAACGCCATCGGCGAACCGGGCGAAGCCCCCTATATCATCACGACGGATGATGTAGCAGGGGTGGTCAGTATGATCTCCGGCGTGCCTGTCCAGCGCGTGGCGACGGCAGAGAACGAGCGGCTTCGCACGATGGGCGACACGTTAAAACGCCGTATCATAGGTCAGGACAAAGCGGTAGATACCGTTGTCCGCGCTATCCAGCGGAGTCGTCTGGGCCTGCGGGATCCGAAACGCCCGATCGGCACCTTCTTCTTCCTCGGTCAGACGGGTGTAGGAAAGACCTATCTGGCACAATGTCTGGCGGAAGAGATGTTCGGCAGCAAGGATGCGCTGGTACGGTTCGACATGAGCGAATATATGGAGAAGCACACGGTGAGTCTGCTGGTAGGCGCGCCTCCGGGTTATGTAGCCCATGAGGACGGCGGCAAACTGACCGAGGCGGTGAGAAGGAAACCCTACTCGATCGTGCTCTTCGACGAGATAGAGAAAGCCCATCCTGATATTTTCAATGTGCTGCTTCAGGTATTGGACGAAGGCCGTTTGACGGACCGTCAGGGACATATCGTTGATTTCAGGAATACGATTATCGTACTGACGAGCAACGTAGGCACAAGGCAGTTGCAGGAGTTCGGGAGCGGAATCGGTTTCGGCGCGGAAGAGATGGACAGCAAGCGCGCCCACGACATGCTGCTCAAGGCGCTGCAGAAACAGTTCCCGCCGGAGTTTGTGAACCGTATCGACAATGTAGTCACCTTTGATCCGCTGAGCCGCGAGACCATAGCGCAGATCGTACGGATAGAGGTAGGCTTGCTGCAACAGCGGATGAAAGCGCAAGGTCATCAGTTGAGTGTTTCTCCGGAAGCGATCAAACAGCTGGTAGAGAAGAGCTATGACACGAAGAACGGAGCCCGTCCTGTGAAACGCGCCGTGCAGACCTATCTGGAAGACCCGCTGACAGATATCCTGCTGCGCAGACCCAATCAGAAAAAAATAACCATCAAACAAATACAATTATGACAGTAGAAATCACGGACGCTAACATCAAGGATGTGATTGCGTCAGGCAAACCTGTAGTAGTAGATTTTTGGGCAGCATGGTGCGGTCCTTGCAAAATGATGCTGCCTATTCTGGAAGAGTTGTCGAACGAATATGAAGGCAAAGTAGTTGTCGGCAAACTGAACGTGGATGACAATCCCGATACCTGCGAAGAATACGGCATCATGAACATTCCGACGATGCTGTTCTTCCAGAACGGTGAGCTTGTAAACCGTCACGTAGGCGCATGCCGCAAGCAGGATTTGGCACAACTTTTCGACAGTTTGCTATAAAAAAGCAGGGTTTAAGGCAAAAAAATACGAAATTACTTGCATATTTGAAAAAAAAGCAGTAATTTTGCGCGCTTTTTTTGCGCGCGGTCCGGTAGCTCAGCTGGATAGAGCAACAGCCTTCTAAGCTGTGGGTCTCGGGTTCGAATCCCGACCGGATCACCTCGCCGTCAGGCGAGCATAATAATAGGACATATTATATATGCGTCAATTAAAAATCACAAAATCAATCACCAATCGTGAGTCAGCAAGTCTCGACAAGTATCTGCAAGAGATCGGTCGAGAGGAGTTGATATCGGTTGACCGTGAGGTAGAATTGGCCGGTCGTATCCGTAACGGAGACCGCGCAGCGTTGGAAGAACTTGTCAGAAGTAATCTACGCTTTGTAGTATCAGTAGCCAAGCAGTATCAGAACCAAGGATTAGGATTGCCCGATTTGATCAACGAGGGTAACTTAGGTTTGATTAAGGCTGCCGAAAAATTTGATGAGACTCGTGGTTTCAAGTTTATCTCCTACGCTGTATGGTGGATTCGCCAATCGATCCTCCAGGCATTGGCCGAGCAGAGCCGTATTGTGCGTTTGCCGTTGAACCAGGTAGGTTCGATGAACAAGATCAACAAGGCCCTGCAGCGTTTCGAGCAAGAGCACGAACGGAGGCCGAGTGCGGAAGAGTTAGCAGAAGCACTGGACATGCCGGTTGACAAGATTGCAGAGACGCTGAAGATGTCGGGTCGTCACGTGAGTGTCGATGCGCCGTTTGTAGAAGGAGAGGACAACAGTCTGATCGACGTAATGGTCAACGAAGATTCGCCTAATGCGGACCGTGGCCTGATAAACGAGTCTCTCTCCACCGAGATCAACCGCGCGTTAGCCACACTCACCCCGCGTGAGGCAGACATCCTGCGTAAGTTCTTCGGAATCGGTACTCCTGAAAAGACGCTGGAGGAGATCGGCGACGAGTTGCATCTCACCCGCGAGCGCGTACGTCAGATTAAGGAGAAAGCAATCCGCAAACTGAATTCGGGTCAACGAAGTCATATCTTGATGACTTACCTTGGTTAAGTAAAATGCCTCCGGAAAGGGAGGCATTTTTATTTACCATTTGGTCATTTACTATTTGGTCATTTAGCATTTACCATTTGGTCATTTACTATTTGGTCATTTATATTTAATCGAAGAGGGTTGGCTGGTCATTTTCCATCTTCTTGAGTATAGCCCGCATGAGCGTTTCGCGGATGAGGCGGCTTTTGTTGGACACGCCGTATTTCTCGCAGAACCGATCCAGTGTGCGCAATTCGCTCTCGTTGAGCAAGATTGAGACTTTATATTCGCGGGGTTGTTTTTTCAATGATTTGCGGTTTGTAATTTGTGATTTGTGGTTTGTGGTTTGGGATTAACGGATTCTTTAGAAATAAAGCGCCAGTTTCAGGCCTGACGTAACCAGACTTCGTCCCGAGCGTGCGGTAAACTCATTTCCGTCAATTACAGTAACGGACGGTACGATAGCCTGCTGGAACTGGGCGAAAGCCATCAGTGCGACAGCCGTTCTGGGATTGATCCGGCACCGGTATCCGAAATCGACACCGGCATAAAGCCCTCCGAGGTATTCTTTGGACAACGCTATTCCATAACCTACCGCTACACCGAAAGCGGGTGCATGTTTGGTTTCCGTCAGCGGCATCCGTAATGCTGCCTGAACCGGCAGGAAGTTATATTTCTCCTCACCGAGGAACAAGCCATGATAACCTACTCCCGCTCCGACGAACAGATGACGGTCTCCAATATGATGTGAGCCGACAAGCAGATCAACGCTGAAAGCCCCTCCGACCGCCTCATTCGGGTTTACCGCCGCTCCTCCTGCGAGTTCAAGAAGGATGGAGGCCTTCTTATTTACCTGTTGGTCATCTGCTATTTGGTCATCTGCTTCTTTCCCGGACTCATTTTTCTCCGTTTCGTCGGAAAGGATCTCCTGCACTTCCGCGCGCGGGTATTGGAAGCGCGCGCCTTCGGCATCACGGAGAATAACGACTTCCTCATTTTGGAAGACGATCGTTCCTTTCACGCGTGCGCCTGTACGTAATAATAAGGTTTCCGCGTGCGCGCAAAGGCAGAAGGCGCAAAACAGGATCAGAAATATGATTTTTTTCTTAGCCATTCGGCATGATTTGTTCAATTCGGCTGCAAAGTTACGTAAAAATTTGCATTTGTGCAAATTTATTTTCTATTTGTGGTTTCAACAGGCCTAAATTAAGCCAATTCGAAATCAATCTGGCTTCTATTGATGTCCACCCGGATCACTTGTACCATTACGGGGTCGCCCAGAACGAAGTCTTCCGGATGCTCGATGAGTTCCATGCGTATCAGTCCTTCGCAGTGGCTGTCGTCGAGTTGCACGAAGAACCCGAAATCCATGATTGATACGATATGTCCGGGTAGTATTTCTCCCAGATGATCTGCCATCCACATAGCCTGGAACTGCTTGACGGAGTCCCTTTCCGCCTGCGCCGCTTCCTGTTCACAAGCGGAGCAATGCTCACACATGAGTTCGAGTTCTTCTCTGGTCAGCGACTCTTTTTTCCCGGTCAGGATATATTTCTCCACGAGGCGGTGTACCATCAGATCCGGATATCGGCGGATAGGCGAAGTGAAATGGGTGTAATGCGAGAACGCCAGCCCGTAATGGCCGATGTTATAAGTCGAATAGACTGCTTTCGCCTGTGCGCGAATGGTAAGCATATCTACGACTCTTTGCATCGCATCGCCTTTCACCCGTTTGCCGTTGAGGCGTTTGAACTTCTTGATTTCCTCCAGTTTGTCGTAGTCCGGGAGGTCATGCACACGATATACGAACGGTCTTCCCGACCCTGCTTCTTTAGCCACGGTACGGTTCGCCAGCAGCATGAACTCCTCTATGAGATGGTGCGCTTCGTTTGGCTGCTCAAAATAGATCTCCACGGGATGATGATGTTCATCGAGCCGGAACCGCATCTCGTCCTGTTCAATAGTCAGCGCACCGTTGGCAATCCTTTCCGCCCGGAGCTTGAGCGCGATGGCGTTCAGGGTACTAATAGCCTGCTGCAACTCTGCTTTTACTCCCTTATTGCTCCCCTCTCGCTTCTCTCTCGTTAGTGTGTCGCTAGTCTGATTCGGACTATCTGCGTTCAGTCCCGAGGCAATGATTTCCTGCGCTTCGTCATAGTTGAGTCGTGCATCGGATCGGATGACGGTTCGGCAGATTTTGTGTTTAACTACGCGCGCGTTATTATAAATAGGAGTGCCCTCCGCGTCCAGCGGGACCTCAAAGGTGAAGATCACAGACATACATAGTTTGTCCTCTCCCGGGCGGAGGGAACATTTGTCGTTGCACAATTCCTCCGGCAGCATCGGGATGACGCGGTCCACCAGATATACGGATGTACCGCGCTGGTAGGCTTCGTCGTCTGTTTTCGTACCGGGTTTGACATAATGCGACACATCGGCGATGTGGATACCGATACGGTAATTTACCATTGGGTCATTTACCATTTGGTCATTTATTATCTCGAACGAGATAGCGTCGTCGAAGTCTTTTGCATCCGCCGGATCGATAGTAAAGGTGAAGACATCGCGCATGTCGCGGCGGCGTAGAATCTCTTTTTCGTCTATCATAGAATGCAAATTAAAATACACAAAATCATAAAATCAGGTGCAAAATTACTAAAAATCTTGCATATTTCAAAAAAAAATAGTAATTTTGCGGCGATTTTTATACATAGACGTCCTAGAAACCCTAGGAAGCCTATGAAAATGTGTGCAAAAAGAAGAATCAAAATAAAAAAAATATATATCAATGAAAGTAAAAGTAAGTAATGTAAACCAGCCGATTTGGAAAGAATGTAACATCCACGCGACCCTACCGGCTGATTTGAGCAAACTGCAGGAGTTGGCCTACAACCTATGGTGGACCTGGAATGCCGCAGCCAAAGATCTGTTCCGTTATGTGGACACTGACGCCTGGCATCGCGCCAACTCGAACCCGATTGTGATGTTGAACATCCTGAGCTACGACCGCATGGTAGAGTTGTCGAAGGACGGGAAATTCATGAAGAAGCTGAACGATGTATATGCAGAGTTCCGCGCTTACATGGATACTCCGAAGGACAAGAAGAAACCGACCATCGCCTATTTCTCGATGGAATACGGTCTGACCCATGTGTTGAAGATCTATTCCGGCGGTCTTGGAATTCTGGCGGGCGACTATATCAAAGAGGCATCGGATTGCAACGTAGATATGACGGCAGTAGGATTCCTCTACCGTTACGGTTATTTCACCCAGACGCTGTCTCCGGAGGGTCAGCAAATCGCCAATTATGAGGCCCAGAACTTCTCCAACCTGCCTATCACGCAGATGAAGGAAGCCGACGGTTCGAACATGGTTATCGAGGTGCCGTATCCGGGTCGCACGGTGAAGGCATATCTCTGGAAGGTAGCAGTAGGCCGTATGGATCTGTATCTGCTGGATACGGACAACGAGCTGAACAGCGAATGGGACCGCCAGATCACGCACCAGCTTTACGGCGGCGACTGGGAGAACCGTATCAAACAAGAGATTCTTCTGGGTATCGGCGGTGTGCTGGCGTTGAAGAAATTAGGCATCAAGAAAGATGTATATCACTGCAACGAGGGCCACGCCGCTCTGATGGGCTTGCAGCGTCTGGTGGATCTGGTACAGGAAGAGGGTCTGACCTTCAACCAGGCCAAGGAAGTAGTCCGCGCAAGCGGTCTGTACACCTGCCATACGCCGGTTCCCGCAGGCCACGACTATTTCGAGGAAGGCTTATTCTACAAATACATGAACGAATATGCAGGCAAGCTGGGTATCGAATGGCATGACCTGATCGGCATGGGCCGCGTCAATCCGGACGACAACACCGAGAAATTCTCGATGAGTGTCTTTGCGCTCAACACCTGCCAGGAGGCAAACGGCGTAAGCTGGCTCCACGGCGAGGTAAGCAAGAAGATGTTCAGCCCGGTATGGCCCGGTTATTTCCCGGAGGAGCTGCATGTGGATTACGTCACCAACGGCGTGCATATGCCTACCTGGGCAGCACACGAATGGAAAGAGATATACCAGAAATATCTGCCGAAAGAGTGGATGGGTGACCAGTCGAATCTCGAGATGTGGAAGCCGTACAACAACATTCCCGACGAGGTGATCTGGGCTACGCGTATGAGCCTGAAGCGCAAGATGATGGACTATATCAAGGAGAAGTTCCGCGAGGACTGGATGAAGAGCCAAGGTGATCCTGCCCGTATCGTACGCGCGCTGAACGAGATGAACCCGAACAACCTGATTATCGGTTTCGGCCGCCGTTTCGCCACCTATAAACGTGCTCACCTGCTCTTCACGGACCTGGAGCGTCTGGAGAGGCTGGTGAACAACCCCAATTATCCGGTGCAGTTCCTCTTCACCGGCAAGGCTCACCCGGCAGACGGAGGCGGTCAGGGTCTGATCAAACGTATCATCGAGATCAGCCGTATGCCGCAGTTCCTGGGCAAGATCATCTTCCTGGAGAACTACGATATGCGTCTTGCCAAACGTCTGATCAGCGGTGTAGATATCTGGCTGAACACGCCTACCCGTCCTCTTGAGGCATCCGGTACATCGGGCGAGAAAGCGCAGATGAACGGCGTGCTCAACTTCTCCGTCAAAGACGGATGGTGGTATGAGGGTTACGTAGAGGGCGCAGGCTGGGCGTTGACCGAGCACCGCACCTACGAGAACCAGGCACACCAGGATCAGCTCGACGCCGCAACCATCTACCAGATGCTGGAGAACGAGATCATTCCGCTCTACTACGCGAAGAACAGCAAGGGCTACAGCCCCGAGTGGATCCAGTATATCAAGAACTCCGTCACGAAGATTACTCCGCGTTTCACGATGAAGCGTATGATGGACGACTATTTCAGCAAGTTCTATTTCAAACTGGCGAAACGCCACAAGCTCCTCAGTGCGGACCACTACAAGGTAGCCAAAGAGATTGCGGCATGGAAAGAGAACATAGTAGAGCATTGGGACGAGATAGAGGTGGTTTACAAATCAGAAAACCTGCAAAACCTCAATGTAGGCGACAAGGTTCAGATACAGGTAGAACTGGACACCCACGGTTTGAACGACAAGGGTATCGGCGTAGAGCTGGTAGCGATCCGCACCTCGACCCACAACAACGACAAACTCTACGAAGTAGAGCCTCTGAAGCTGGTGAAGAGCGAAGGCAGCCACTTGTTCTTCGAGAATGTCTATCAGCTGGATTATGCCGGCGGCATGAAGTTCGGATTGCGCATGTATCCGCAGAACGAGCTACTCCCGCACCGCATGGACTTCTGCTACGTGAGATGGATTTAACGTCGCGCGAGTTACGGCTCTCGCTCTCCCCACAAAAATTAAAATTTTCGGGGACCCCATTTTAAGGAGATTTCGGACACCGGAATCTCCTTTTTTCGGCGCAAAATGTTGATTTTTGCGCCTTTTTTCATGTTATGCAACATTTTTTCTTGCATATTCAAAATATTTGTTGTAACTTTGCAGGATAAATGAAAAACAGACCATGAGACACCGATTTACATATCTATTATTATTTATAGGCTTCGCCTATGCTTGCGCGCAAGACTACGGTTCGCAGGCGTATCCGGCACAGCAAGATTTCCGGAGCCATCAGATGATGAGTTCCGGCAGCGTGTATGGCGGCACGGTCTATGCGCCTTTTGACAACACCACTCCCTCCGAGCAAAGCAATGTAGGCGCGCAGTCGCCCAACAGAGCCCCCGGCGGTCCGAGAAAGTCCGAATCATGGACACCGGACTGGGGTACAACGGGTCCTGACACACCGCCCGGAAAGGAATATCCCGTAGGCGATCCCTGGATCCTGTTGGCTTTTGCAGCCGCTTTTGCAGGAGGAATAGCTCGCCGGAAAAGGAACAGGGCGAGAGATTAGAAACACAGCCTGCCTCGGGGCTATAAACGGAGGATTATGCCCGCCCGGTGAACCGACCGATGACCGAGAGACGACCGAGAGATAACCGAGAGAAGAGCGAGGCAAAAAAAAATAGAATTAAAAAACACATAATATGATTATGACAAACTTTAAACTTAATCTTAAAGGACAATTTAACAATAGTCAAACAGCAGTCAATCCCGACAGTCAACCGACGGTCAACCGACAGTCAAGGCTAATGTATATATGCTGTCTCCTCACTCTCCTCACCCTCGGTGTAGGTAATGCGTGGGCATGGTATTTACCGGGAACCTTACGCGGAGAATGGAATACAAATTCCAATAATATGGGAAGTGACAATTCTATTACTTTCTATGCAGTACCTGCCGGAACATATGAGTTTCAATTATCAGATGGTAGCTCTTGGGGCGGAAATGGTTGCATAAAAAGCATCTCCGGCGGTACAAAAGGAACGTCTGGAAGTAATGCTACTATCACATTTACAGGCACAAAAGATGTTACAGTTACCGTTGTTGATGAGACGAACTGGAAAGTATCTGTCACTATTTCTGATCCTACTTACCACATAAAATACAACTGGGGGGGAACTCCAGGAGGATGGGCATGGGTCGAGCTTTCTAACAATGGAGATGGAACCTACTCTTGTAATGGATTGTATCGATATAACACAAAAGCTTTCAACTACATAAAAAAATCCTCCGATTCCGATGATGGCATGTATTATAAAGATGGCTCTTCAGGAGTTTCTTTGGTTTATGAACCAGCAGCAAATGATAATTGTGTTTTCACGTTTCGTCCTTCTAATAATAATTTACAAATTATTCGGTGTAAAAAAGTTAGCCCAACTAACTACATCTATTTTATTAACAATATAGGTTGGGAGAATCCTTACAAATACTTCGTTATTGGTCATGACCTGCCTAGTGCATTTTCTAAAGTCTATTCCCTGTCTCCGATAGAGCACACGCAATTGTTGTACGTTGCCAACACCACAGACACTTGGAATGATGCTACGTACTATGGTTTCTGTGCAACTAATACTTCGTGGGGAGAAGGAGCATGGGGCAGCAGTAATTTAAGCAACGCAGCCAAATATACACGTCCTCACATAGGTAAGTTAGATTTGGCGCCTAACAAGTACTATCATTTTGACACAAATGGAAATGCAGATAATAATGCTGACTTGATTGGCACAGGGCCCCTTGACGGTATTACAGCAAGTGCTTTTAAGACAAGACTGACTATTGGTAGATATGTTCTTACGACGGGCGAAACGAATTTTGCATCCAGCAGTAATAATAGTGCAGGAGCTGTTTCTGTCTCTGGGTATGTTATGGCTACAAAAAACACGGTCTCACCTATTTCTGCTAATTTAGGTAGCAATGCCTCTACATATATTCAGCCTGCCATTACAAGTGAAATAACGCTTACTGCTTCTCCGGGTGCAGGATACACGTTTGCAGGCTGGTACACCACCGCTCCTACCACATTAGCAGCCAGCACGCCTATCTCTACCGACCCTACTTATACGTACAATATAGGTATTCTTACAGGTGGTTATCATATATACGCCGGTTTTATTCAAGAGACCTCGCATGATGTGACTATTCAGGAATTCTGCACCACTACTTCTACCGAAATCAGCAGTTCCGTACGAGCCATCGGTGAGTATTCATATACCGAAATCACAGCTCCGGAGATATATGGATATACATTCGTAAGGTGGGTAAAAAGTGCAGGCATTGAACTGAAGGATGGAGACTTGCTAGCCAATACGACCATCCATGTAAAAACAAAAACAAGCGGTCCATATGTACTAACAGCCACCTATACCGAAGACTTATCTTCTCCGTGGTACGTATCCGGTGCATCTACCGATATTTTTGGCGGATGGGGTGCTTCGGGACGTAACATGCAGCGCCAAACCGGTCACTCCGCAGAAAAGAAGTTCTATTACACCATTGATGCCACAAAAGTGATTAACGGATCTACATCCGATTCGGATTTAGAGTTCAAGATTTACAACTCCGATGGAGACTCTTATCGTGGCAACAGTGGCTATTGGGTAACCCGTGATAATTATCAGCCGGAATTATCGAGTTCCAGCGGAAACAACATGCAGTTCCGCCCGGATGCCTACGGAACATATGTATTTATGTTGGACTGCGAATCTCCATATAGCGAAGCCTCGCCTAAGTTAACGGTTGAGTTCCTCCCTAAATGCACAGTAGCTGTTACACGTGCTACAGCTGGTGGAGAGCCATCTATGAAATACAAGAATCTCTATCCGCTAACCTACGGGGGGGACTATGTAATCCAAGGAAGTAGCGTCACCTTCACTACTACGGTTGCAACCGGTTATACATTCAATCATTGGTACAAACGAGGAAGTGATGTAGCGTTAAGTGCGAATACTACTTATACAACTACCATAGACGAGTCCCCTGTCGTCATGACTGCATCATATACGGAGATTAAATATAATGTAACCGTAATTGCCAATCCTGCCTCCGGTGGTACTGTAACGCCTACAGAAGTGACGCTTATGGGACAAGCGACAGGTGGTAGCATTAACGCAACAGCAAATACCGGCTACACATTTACTAATTGGAGCATCGTTTCCGGTTCAGGAGATTTTTCTACTACGGGCACACATTCCACATGGTCTTATGCGAACACCAGATACCGCCCAAAAGCCGTTTCTACCATTCAAGCAAACTTTACGGCTAACACCTATACGGTTACTTATAATGCTAATGGCGGTACAGGCACGACGGCTAATTCGTCACACACCTATGATACAGGCAAAGCACTCACAGCCAATGGATATGCCAAAACAGGTTATACCTTCCAAGGATGGGCAACTACGAAAGAGAGAGCAGATGCAGGGACTGTAGATTACACCAATAGTGAGAGCGTCACCAATTTAAGTTCCACCCAAGGAGCAACAGTAACGCTTTGGGCTGTTTGGCAAGCGAATACTTACACCGTAACATTAGACCAAACCGGGCGAGCTACTGCGGGAAGTCAGACAAGCGTAACAGGTACTTATAATTCTGCTATGCCTGACATAAGCGGCGCAGGCAAATTACCTACCGCTCCGGACGGCTACTGCTTCATGGGATATTACGATGCTCTTGAACCTCTTGGAACAAAATATTACAACTCAGATGGTACTTCAGCTCATGTATGGGATAAGACAGTTGCTACCACCCTCTATGCTTATTTCAAGAAGGCGGAGATAGTATCCTTTACGGGCATGAGCGCGGCATATCAGCCGGGGGCTACAGTAAGTGCTACAGCGAATATATCCCCCTCACCGACAGGAACAACCATCATATGCTGGCGCGTACTGCATGATAATGACACACCCTTAGACCCGCAACCGACTTTTACTCCGGCAACGGGTACCGGCAGTTCCATCAGTTTCCCGGCGATGGCAACCAGTGGCAATTACAAATTAGAAGCCACTCTGCGTACAGGTGAGGCCTGCGGAGGCGGTACATTGTTAAGTACCCATACACAGAATTTCAACGTGGCAGGCAGCCATGATGTTACCATCCTTTACAAGCACGGCGACGTAGTGATCAAGACCGCTACGGTTCAATCCATTGCCGCTTATGAGGCAACTGCTATCGAAGCTCCCGATATAGTAGGTTTCAATTTCAGCAGTTGGACTTTAGGAGAAGGTATTACCAAGCAAAGCGGAAACTTAGATGACGCAAATATCACTGTCACGGCTATCTATACCAGTACGATCACCGCTAACTACACACCCAAACGCATGATTTATTTCAAGAACACCCTTGGATGGAGCGGAGTAAATGTGTATTTCTATCGCAATAATAAATATTGGGGATACGGTTCCAATGACGGTAAAGGTACCGGTAGCAGTACGACTTGGACGAAAGACGCGACTACGCCATTTATCTCAGGCGCAGCAATGACACAAATAGAGGGCACTGACATTTGGTATTATGACTGTGAGGGGAATAGTATCGGTGCCGATGTGGAGAATGTAGCATTTACAGAGACCTTGCAAAATAATTATGACTACTTCTATAGCACCAAGGTTGTTCGTCGAGGAGACTACAAATCCTCACTGCCGATGTTTGTGCCGCTGGAACAGACTCCTGTGACTCAGAACACAACTGCACTATACTATAACGAAGGATACTGGATGAACTATCCGGAGAACACAGGATACCGGCTCAGGATCTACAATAATTCGTCCGCTAATAACTCCACCGGAGCCAGCCGAGAGTACTATTTCCCGTATAGCGCAGACCTGCAAATGCCATTGAAACTGGATGTAGAGTTGAATGATGCAGGCAGTATATGGTTCATGGTTTATAGGAATGACAATGTATTGATGGGTAAAAACTACACAATAACCCAAGACTATCACGAGACCAAACTCGACAAGCCATCAACCAATAAACTGAAGTTGAATCCTTCTGCACCAGGCGTATATTCCTTTACGCTCAGTTTCCATGACAACGGAGGCAGTCCTAAGAGTTACGACTACTATATCAATGTGGATTATCCTGTTAGCGTAGGAGACTATCGTATTTATTATACCGATAATGCTACTTGGTCTCAGGGCTCAGCGCACGGCGCAGGGTGGTCGCACCCGTCTGATATCATTCGCAAGAACACCGGTTCGGAAGCGGCAGCAGATACTGTCTCGCTCTTCGTTTCGCATGGTTCTTCGCCTTCCGCTAAGTTCCAATATGTTTCGGCAATCAATGCTTCCACAGGTGTAATAACATGGACTGACGTTACGGGTGGAACGATTGATTTGTCCGGCATAACGGAGAAAGGCGTATATAATTTCATTGTTTCCCAGCCTGCAGGAGGAGAATCCATTGGGTTGAGCAAGACCGAGAAATACACGGGCAATTACTATATCCGCACGGACTGCGCGGGGAACACCAAATGGGACAGTTATCGCGCACAAGACCATCAGATGACTTACACAGAGTTCTCCATGAGCGACGCAAACTCGTTCGGCGACAAGTTCAGTCATTATTACGCACATTGGTGTCCGGCAGGAACGAACATCAAGTTCTGTATTGCGAACGACTATAGTACCTCTGTTTCCGATACATTGATACAAGACGTAAACAACCTGTTTGACAACATCGATAGCGGAGGTTTCTTGAAATCAGACGGCAATTCCAACGCCACGGTTAATATCTATAGCGCTAATGTTCGTTTTATGTATAACGAGACGACGAACAAGATAAGCCGTGCATATGTCTCTGCTGCATCCAACAAAGCCCGCCAGTTCCTCGTACTGAAAGGCAATAATACTATGCTGAATGAGGATAACTCTGCACTAAGCGGAGAAGGAGAAAGTGCCGCAAATCATGAAGCGATCTTCGTAGATAACGAGAACTTTATATACGAGCGTATTCTTAAAATCATTCCGGGAACACGATTCAAATTATACGCATGCTATGCAAAGAACCCGATTGATGTAACAAAGGCACAATATTTCCGCGGAGCATATGACAGCGGGAACTTTACAACAGACGAAAACTCAGTAGTTTTATTGAGCGGTTCAGGCGATGCGCAAAAACTGCGTGTGATTTATGATTTCAAGACCAACCGCCTTGTAGCTGCTTGGATGCCAAGCGATGTGGCCGTAAGTGGAGTATTGAAGATTGATGCAGATGTCATGATACTTCGCGATCATCAAGAAGCAGCTGAATGTATTACTTTTGCGAATGGCGAGAGTAAACTGGACGGCGTCAAGACCGTTTATGGCGCAATGAAGTTCAACCGGTGGACGCTCAACAACCGTGCCCGCGGTGAAGGAGGAGTGGAAGACAACGACAAAGACCACTGCGACACTCCTGAAGATATAACCAGATACCATGCTATTCTGTCTTCCGGAGAGCAGAAATCTATCTATGAGCGTTCGCTGTACTTTATCTCCTTCCCGTTCGATGTGAAGTTGAGCGAGGTATTCGGATTCGGTCAATACGGTACACACTGGGTTATCCAATACTACGACGGTCTGAATCGTGCAAGAAACGGCTACTGGTTAGATTCACCTCCTAACTGGAAGTATGTCAGCCCGGCCGAAGTAGCACAAGGCTATACGCTGAATGCCTACCAAGGGTATCTACTGAACATCAACCTCAACAAGATGGCTTATGACGATAATACTTTCTGGGCGAACAATATCAGTAATGTAGAACTGTATTTCCCGTCCAAGACATCTATGAGTAGTATCAAACAGACCGAGGTCACTATTCCTGCATTAGAGGAAGAATACAGATGTACTATCAACCGCGGAACAGCAGAAGGCGACCGCCGCATCAAAGATAGTTTCTGGCGTTGTATCGGTGTGCCGAGTTATAATGAATTTGCCGGAGAATTGAAATCAGGTAATTCAAGCGGTTCTACTATTGCATGGCAGACCAGTTATAACACCTTCCCGTTCTTGTATGTATGGAACATGTCGGACAACACGCTGACCGCTCAGAGTACCAGCAATTTCAGTTTCCAACCGATGCATGCATATTTGGTACAGATACAGGATGCTATCTATTGGAATATGGTTAGTGCCACCCCTGCTTCAATAGTGGCTCGCCGCGTGGCAAAAGAAGCGGAAAGCGAATACAACTGGCGTCTGGCACTAAGCCGTGACTCGCTGTTCGAAGACCAGACCTACATCCGTATGTCAGATATAGAGCAAATAACCGACAACTTCGATTTCGGGCAGGACTTAGTGAAAGAACTGAACAGCCGCAGCAACCTCTACACCTATATCGGTTATGAGAAAGTGGCTGCCAACAGCATGCCGATAGAAAGAGAACAGACAATGGTAGTGCCGGTAGGCGTGACTATCAAGAACGCAGGCGAATATACGTTTGCCATGCCGGAAGGCACGAACGGAGTCGGTGTGACGCTGGTAGATACAGAGGCGAATGTCCGCACCAGCCTCAGCGCACTGGATTACACCGTGAGCCTCGAAGCAGGTGAATACACAGGAAGATTCGTGCTGGAGATATCGCCAATACAGAACACTCCGACAGACCTCGGCAATGTACAAGGGGACAATGTACAAGGTACAAAGGCCCGCAAGGTTATGATTGACGGCATTCTGTATATTGTCAAAGACGGCAAGATGTACGACGCACGCGGAGCAAGAGTGGAATAAAAACGATACGGTCACGTCCGTAATGGTCACGAGATGGTCACGAGAATGAGTGCTAAACGAGTGCTAAACGAGTCGTAAGTAAGTCGTAAAAGTTCACAAAGAGAGCCCTGCGGGGCTCTTTTTTATGCAAAAGTACTTTTTTTCTTGCGCATGTCAAAAAAAAGCAGTACTTTTGTATGCTAATTTGGAGTATTATGTATTTGAACATACTGAAATCAAAAATTCACCGTGTACAGGTGACCGAAGCGAATCTGGAGTATATCGGTTCCATCACTATTGACGAAGCCCTCATGGAGGCAGCCAATATCTATGCCGGCGAGCGCGTGCAGGTGGTAGATAACACCAACGGCGCACGGCTGGAGACCTATGTCATCCCCGGCAAACGCGGCTCCGGATGTATCTGTATCAACGGCGCAGCCGCGCATCTGGTGCATGTAGGCGATACGGTCATCATCATGGCGTACGCACTCATGGAGCCGGAAGAGGCAAAGGCTTTCAAGCCGAGCATCGTGTTTCCCGGAGCGGGAAACAAACTAGTTTAACTAGGGGGACTAGGAAAACTAGGAAAACTAGGAAAACTAGAAAAACTAGTATAACTAGATTAACTAGGGGATTATGGCATTTTTTGAACTACATAGCGAGGCAAAGGCAGTAGGACCGCGGGCGGGAGTCATTCATACCGACCACGGCGATATACTGACGCCTATCTTCATGCCGGTAGGAACGGTAGGAACGGTCAAAGGCGTGCAACGCAAAGAGCTGGAGGACGATATCAACGCGCAGATCATTCTGGGTAACACCTACCACCTCTTTCTTCGCCCGGGCACCGAGATCCTGCGCCAAGCCGGCGGACTCCACCGGTTCGAAGGATGGCAGCGGCCTATCCTAACGGACAGCGGCGGATTCCAGGTATTCAGCCTGACCGACATCCGCAAGATGACAGAAGAGGGAGTGCGGTTCAGCAGCCATATAGACGGACGCAAACTGCTGTTCACGCCGGAGAGCGTGATGGACATAGAGCGCGAGATAGGCGCAGACATCATGATGGCTTTCGACGAATGCTGCCCCGGTACGGCGGACAAGAAATACGCCAAAGACTCGATGGACCGCACGCATCGGTGGCTGGACCGCTGTATCGCCCGTTTCGACGGGACAGACGACCTGTACGGCTACAAGCAACACCTCTTCCCTATCGTTCAGGGCTGCACCTACACCGACCTGCGCCAGGAGGCATCCAAGCGTCTGCGCGATCTGGACCGCGACGGCTACGCCATCGGCGGACTGGCTGTAGGCGAACCGACAGAGGTGATGTATGACATGATTGAGGTATGCAACGACATCCTGCCGGAGAACAAACCGAGGTACCTGATGGGAGTAGGAACGCCGTGGAACATATTAGAGGCTATCGAGCGCGGCGTAGATATGTTCGACTGCGTGATGCCTACCCGCAACGGCCGCAACGGAATGATCTTCACCTGGAACGGCGTGATGAACCTGCGAAACAAGAAATGGGAGGACGATTTTACGGAACTCGATCCGAGCGGCACAAGCTATGTGGATCACGCCTATACGAGAGCCTACGCACGGCACCTGATTCACGCACAAGAGATGCTGGGACTGGAGATCCTGTCGATACACAACCTTGCCTTCTATCTGGACCTGGTGACGCAGGCACGGAACCATATCCTGGCAGGAGACTACAGCGAGTGGAAAGCAAGCGTCATGCCTTCAATCACAGCGAGGCTGTGATGTTAAGAAAGTCGCATTGCGACGTTAAATAGTTAAAATGGTCTCGCAACGAGACGTTAAACCGTTAGTGAAGCGATTAGACTGGTACATAATCCGGAAGTTTTTGGGCACGTTTTTCTTTTCGATCGTGCTCATTTTGTCTATCGCCATCGTCTTTGACCTGACGGAGAAGATGGATGATTTCTTTGAGAACCAAGTACCTCTCCGCGAAATCATTTTTGACTACTACTTGCCGTTCATCCCGTATTACATGAACATGTTCAGTTCGCTGTTCATCTTCATCTCCGTAATCTATTTCACCAGCAAGATGGCAGGCAATTCGGAGTTTATCGCGATGCATGCCGCCGGCATGAGTTACCACCGGCTGATGCTACCCTACCTGGTTTCAGCGACGCTGCTTTTCATACTAAGTATTGCGCTGGGCGGATGGGTCATTCCCCGTAGCTCCGAACGGATGCTGCGTTTTACCGACAAATACGTAGAGCATTTTACCTCCGAGCACGCGCGTAACATCCAGATGGAGGTACAACCGGGCACGATTCTGTACATCGAGTCCTTCCAACGCCGCTCAGGCATCGGTTACCGCTGTTCGATTGAGAAATTCGAAGGCAAGACCCTTGTCCAGCGTATCACTGCCGACCGGATCTATTACGATTCGCTTGAAAACTGGCATCTGGACAAATATACCCAACGGACTTTCACCGGCCTGAGGGAAAGTCTGGAGTGCGGCGAACGCAAAGACATCACCATGCCGATCATTCCGGACGAACTGTTCATCACCGCGCAGCAGGCCCAGGAGATGACCACGCCGGAACTGAAGCATTACATGGAACGGCAACGGGAGAGAGGCAGCGGCAATGTCAAAGCCTTTGAGGTGGAATACCACAAACGCTGGGCTTCACCGCTGGGAGCATTCATCATGACGCTCCTCGGCGTGACAATGAGCAGCCGGAAAGTGCGCGGCGGAATGGGAAAAAACTTAGGTATCGGTATCGTTCTGACCGCCGGATATATCCTTTTCTCCACCGTCAGTACCACTTTCTCCGTCAATAATGTGATGTCTCCTTTTATGGCAGCATGGCTACCGAATTTTGTCTTCCTCGGCCTCTCCATCCCGCTGTATATCAAGGCAGCGAGATAAGTCGAAAGTTGATAGTTGATAGTTGATAGTTGATAGTTGAAAGGACACAAAAAAAGGGCGCCGAAGCGTCCTTTCCGTTTAACGAAGTTCTATTCTCCGTGTCACTGTTTCGCCGTTGACTTTTGCAAAGAGGCGGTATGTACCGCGATCCAATTCAAACTCAACAAACTTGCCACGTTCTTTTTGAAGCAGTTTACCCTGCATTGAGTAGATTCTGGCTTCTTCCATTTGGGTGGACGTTACCACCAACGTGTTCTCGCGGAAACGAACAGTGAAATTATCATTGCTTTTTGCAGCATCCGCGATCGTGTAACCTGCCATCAGGCAGCAAATTGTCATTAGATAACTAACTTTCAACATGTACTTTCTCATAGTTATCTCCTTTCTTTTTAAATAGACCAATACCGTTTTCCGTTCACGTCAATGCGTGGGCATCCCGCCTTTTCGACGTGCCTTGAGAGCAGACGTCATCGAAAAACGGTGCAAAATTACTGCCTTTGAGCGAGACTACCAAATATTTTTGACAAAAAGCGATAAATTTCTAAAAACTGCCGAGTCGAGTTTACAAATTATCACGAAACAGCCGCATATTATGACATATTGTCAAATGCGTTTAGCAAAAACAAAATTATATACAACGTGCTCGGCAGTTTGGTAAAATAAGAGCCAAAAGAGCAAAAAAATAAAGAAAAGTGGCATACACTATTGTGTATGTCGTTTTTTTTTTGTACCTTTGCGCCCGATTTTAAAATGGCGTAGTTTGCGCACTGCTTACGTTAAGAAAAAAAAGTATTATGCAAAATATAAGAAATATAGCTATTATTGCTCACGTCGATCACGGCAAAACAACGCTGGTGGACAAGATGCTGTACACTGCAAAAGTAGTCAGCAGTCAGCATTCAGAATTCAGCGACCAGCCGAGAGAGTTGATTCTGGACAACAATGATCTGGAGCGCGAGCGCGGTATTACGATTCTGGCGAAGAATGTCGCCATTGACTACAAAGGTACAAAAATCAACATTATCGACACTCCGGGACACGCGGATTTCGGCGGTGAAGTAGAGCGCGTGCTGAACATGGCGGACGGTGTTTTGCTGCTTGTTGACGCTTTCGAGGGCGCCATGCCACAAACCCGTTTTGTATTGCAAAAGGCACTGGAGATCGGTCTTAAACCGATTGTCGTTATCAACAAAGTGGACAAACTGAACTGCCGTCCGGACGAGGTGCAGGAAGAGGTCTTTGACCTGATGTGCAACCTCAACGCGACGGATGACCAGTTGGATTTCCAAACGCTGTACGGCTCCGCCAAGCAAGGGTGGATGAGCACCGACTGGCGCAAGCCGAAAAGCGACCTGACAGACCTGATGGACGCCATCATCAAGTATATCCCTGCGCCGCAGGAGAACCCGGGCACACCGCAGATGCTGATCACGAGTCTGGATTACAACTCCTATGTAGGCCGTATCGCTATCGGACGCGTTCATCGCGGCGAACTGCGCGACGGACAGACTGTCACACTGGCGAAGAAAGACGGTACGATGATCAAGACCAAGATCAAAGAGCTGCACACTTTCTCGGGTATGGGTCATGTCAAGACCGACGTAGTGAAGAACGGCGACATCTGTGCGCTGATCGGTATTGACGGCTTCGAAATCGGCGACACGATATGCGACGCAGAGAACCCCGAACCGCTCAAGCCGATTGCAATTGACGAGCCTACGATGAGTATGACTTTCTGTATCAACGACAGTCCTTTCTTCGGACAGGACGGAAAATTCGTCACCAGCCGTCATATCCAGGACCGTCTGAACAAGGAATTGGAGAAGAACCTTGCTCTGCGCGTAGAGAAAGGCGCGGAAGAGAGCAGCTGGCGTGTTTTCGGCCGCGGTGTGCTGCATCTGAGCGTGCTGATCGAGACCATGCGCCGCGAAGGTTATGAATTGCAGGTAGGCCAGCCGCAGGTGATCATCAAAGAGATAGACGGCGTGAAATGCGAACCGGTGGAGAGTCTGACGGTCAACACGCCGGAAGAATGCAGCGGTAAGATCATCGAGTTTGTCTCCACCCACAAAGGCGAGATGACGAAGATGGAGATGGTGAACGACCGCGTACACCTGGAGTTCACTATCCCGAGCCGCGGTATCATGGGTATGCGTACTTACGTGATGAACATATCCGCCGGCGAGGCTATCATGGCGCACCGGTTCCTGGAATACCAGCCGTGGAAAGGCGAGATTGTCAAGCGTACCAACGGTTCCCTCATCGCCATGGAGGCGGGAACGGCTTATGCCTATGCGCTGGACAAGCTGCAAGACCGCGGACGGTTCTTCATCGAACCGCAAGAGGAAGTGTATGCCGGTCAGGTCGTAGGCGAGAACGCCAAAGAGGGCGACATCGTCATCAACGTGACCAAGAGCAAGAAACTGACCAATATGCGTTCCAAGAGCGCGGACGACAAAGCAGTGCTGCCGCCGCCCGTGAAGATGAGTCTGGAGGAAGCATTAGAGTACATCAAAGAGGACGAATATGTAGAGGTCACCCCGCACGCAATGCGTATCCGCAAAATCATTCTCGACGAGTTGGAGCGCAAGAGAGCGGGAAGAGCGTGAGAAAAATCGTAATCCCGTAATTACGTAATTACGTAATCCCGTAATCCCGAAAAAATTTAAAAAAATCAACAATATTATGAAGATTAATCAAAGTGAATTAAAAGACCTGATGGCTGTAGTAACGCTGACAATCGAGCCAGCCGACTATCAGGAAGAAGTAACCAAGCAACTGAAAGAAGTACGTCACAAAGCGCAAATGCCGGGTTTCCGCCCGGGCATGGTGCCTGCCGGACTGGTAAAGAAAATGTACGGAAAGGGTATCTTGGCTGACGTGCTGAACAAGAAAGTAGGCGAAGGTCTGCAGAAGCACATCGAGGACAACAAACTGAATATCTTAGGTGACCCGCTGCCAAGCAAAGAATCCCCGAAGATCGACCTGGACAACGAGGAGAGCTACACCTTTATGTTTGACATCGCTGTAGCTCCCGAGTTTGACGCACGCCTGAACGGCAAGAACAAACTGACCGAGTACGTGATCGAGGTTACCGACGAGATGGTCAACAACCAGATCCAGTCGTACTGCGCACGTTTCGGCGAATACGCACAGGCAGAAGAGGTAGCGGAAGGCGACATCGTGAAAGGTATTGCCAAGCAGGTTGACGGCGAGATCGTCAAAGAGGGTGCCGTCCTCAATCCGGCTTACATGAAACAGAAGATACAGCAGAAGAAATTCATCGGAGCGAAGAAAGGCGATGTAGTGACCTTCAACCCGACGAAAGCCTTCGGCAGCGAAGTAGAGGTAAGTTCCCTGCTGGGTATCAGCAAAGAGCAGGCAACCGGTCTGACCAGCGATTTCACTTTTGAGATCCAGGAGATCACCCGCCATACGGACGCCGCTCTCAACGAAGAACTGTTTACGAAAGTATACGGCGAGAACGCGCCGAAAGACGAGGCAGAGTTCCGCGCCCGCATCAAAGCAGAGATTGAAGCCAACATGGCTGAGGACAGCAAATACAAATTCGGTCTGGACGCCAAAGAGGCTATCATGAAGAAGATGGAGAAGATCGAGTTCCCTGTTGATTTCCTCAAACGTTGGGTATTGGAGACCAACGAGAAGATGACCCAAGAAGAGCTGGACAAGGATTTCGACAAGATGCTGGAGGAACTGAAATGGCATCTGGCTAAAGACCAGCTGATGAAGGAATACAAGATCGACGTGCAGAAAGAGGACGTAGAGGCATACGCGAAAGAGGTAGCCCGCATGCAGTTCATGCAGTACGGTCTGATGCACGTGGACGACCAATATCTGACCAACTACGCCAACGAGATGCTGAAACAGGAGAACCAACTGCGCGGCATTGTAGAGCGCGTAGCCGAGAACAAGATCTACGAGGCGCTGAAAGGCGTTGTGAAAGTCGAGCAGAAGAAGATCTCGCACGAAGAGTTTGGTAAATTGTTTAGTTAATGACACACATTCATTTTATAGCTATTGGCGGCGCGGCAATGCACAATCTGGCATTAGCCGTTGCCTCCAAAGCGGGGTACAAAGTAACGGGGTCGGATGATGAAATCTTCGACCCTGCTTTGTCTCATTTGCGCGAGGCGGGTCTGCTTCCGGACGAGATGGGTTGGCATCCCGAGCGCATCACGCCGGACATTGACGCCATCATTCTGGGCATGCATGCCCGCGAAGACAACCCGGAGCTGGTCAAAGCCCGCGAGTTAGGAATCAAGATCTATTCCTTCCCCGAATACCTGTATGAGCAAACGAAAGACAAGATCCGTATTGTAGTAGGCGGCAGCCACGGCAAGACCACTACGACCAGCATGATCCTGTATGTGCTACAGCGGTTAGGGATCGAAGCGGACTATATGGTAGGTGCCCAGATAGAAGGTTTTGAGCGGATGGTACGGCTGTCCGACACCGCCAAGTATGCCGTGTTTGAGGGTGACGAATACCTCACTTCCCCACTCGACCTGCGGTCCAAGTTCCTTTGGTACCATCCGCATGTAGCTATCCTGACCGGTATTGCGTGGGACCATATCAATGTTTTCCCTACTTTCCCGCAATATGTAGATACTTTCCGCAAGTTTGTACACTCAATTGAGCCGGACGGCAGTTTTATCTACTACAAGGGCGACGAGAACCTGCGGGCTATAGCCGGGGAGGCACGCAAAGATATCACATGCATTCCGTACGACGCGTATGACGGCAAAGTAGAGATGCAGATTTTCGGCCGGCATAACATGCAGAACCTGCAGGCAGCCATGCTGGCGTGCCATTGCATCGGTGTAGCGCCGGAGGATTTCTACCGAGAGATCAGTACGTTCACCGGTGCCTCAAACCGTCTGGAGAAGATATGCGAGACGGCAGACAGCGTAGCCTACAAAGACTTCGCCCATTCACCGAGCAAACTGAAAGCGACCATCAATGCCGTACGCGAACGCTATCCGGAGAAGAAACTGATTGCCTGCATGGAGTTGCATACCTTCAGCAGCCTGATGGCGGAGTTTCTGCCGCAGTACAAAGGGTGCATGGCAGAAGCGGACGTGGCGTATGTCTATTTCAACCCGAAGGTAATCGAGCACAAACGTCTGACGCCTATTAGCGCGGAAGAGGTACGTGAGGCTTTTGGCACAAAAAATGTGGAGGTTTTCACGGAGAGTCTGGCGCTGCAACTCAGGCTACAAAGTCTAGACTTTACCAACACCGCCCTGCTGATGATGTCCAGCGGCACTTTCGACGGAATCAACATAAAGGAATTTGCAAAACAATTAATCCATGGATAAGCAAAAAAGACGCGACTATCTGTACATGCGCATGGCACGTACATGGGCGGAGAACAGTTACTGCGTGCGCCGCAAAGTAGGTGCACTGCTGGTAAAAGACCAAATGATCATCTCTGACGGCTACAACGGCACACCTTCGGGATTCGAGAACATCTGCGAGGACGAGAACAACGTATCCAAACCGTACGTGCTGCACGCGGAGGCGAACGCGCTGACGAAAGTAGCACGGTCCAACAACAGTTCGGACGGAGCAACGCTGTATGTGACGGCTTCGCCGTGTCTGGAGTGCTCGAAGCTGATTATACAGAGCGGTATCAAAAGGGTCGTTTACGGCGAAGAATACAGGATTATGGACGGCGTGGAGCTGTTGAAACGTGCAGGGATAGAAGTAGAGTTTCTGAAGGACTAAAGCGAAAGGAAGAAAGATGAAGAAATTTATTTTGCCGACCTTAACCGTGCTCGGCGTAGTATTAGGTATCATCATCGGCATGGCGTTGAGCCAGAAAGCGAACGCACAGCGGATTATTTATCAGAACGGCACATGGCAGTTGGAACAATCCAAAGTGGACCGTCTGCTGCAACTGATGCAAACAGCCTATGTGGACGAACTGAATATAGACAGTATTACCGACGAGGCGATGACGGATCTGGTACACAAATTAGATCCGCATAGTTCGTATATCCCGAAGGAAGATCTGGAAATGGTGAACTCTGAGTTAGCCGGTTCGTTCTCGGGTATCGGAGTACAGTTCTCGATCCAGCAGGACACAGTACGTATCGTAGCTGTCATAGCCGGCGGTCCGAGCGAAGGCGTTGGTGTATTAGCCGGCGACAAACTGATTACCGTAGATGACAGCGTTTTCACGGGCAAAAAGATCAATAACGAGAAAGTGATGCGTACACTCCGCGGCGAGAAGGGCACCCAAGTAAAACTGGGCGTGCTTCGTTCCGGAATGAACGAGCCGCTCTATTTCACAGTCACAAGAGGCGATATACCGGTGACGAGCGTGGATGCGAAGTTCATCATTGAGCCAGAAGCCGAAGGTCAAAAGTCGAAAGACAAAATCGGATTTATCCGTGTTAACAAGTTCGGCGAGACGACGTATAAGGAGTTCATCTCCGCTTTAGCAGACCTATATGCCAAGGGAGCGACACGTTTTATCGTGGATCTGCGCGAGAACAGCGGCGGTTATATGGAGCAGGCAATCCGCATGGCGAATGAGTTTCTGCATCGCGGCGACCTGATTGTATATTCAGAGGGTCGTGCTTATCCGCGATATGAGGCAAACGCTAACGGCAGCGGGCGATTCAAAGACGTGCCGCTGGTTGTGCTAATCGACAATTTCTCGGCTTCAGCGAGCGAGATTTTCGCCGGTGCGATGCAGGACAACGACCGCGCGACTATCGTAGGCCGGCGTTCGTTCGGAAAGGGTCTGGTACAACAGCAGATGCCTTTCGACGACGGCAGCGCCGTGCGACTGACCGTGGCGCGGTACTACACCCCTTCGGGCCGGTGTATCCAGAAGCCTTACACTCTGGGTGATCAGGAGGATTACGAGAAAGACCTGCTGGACCGGTTCGAACACGGCGAGTTCTATTCTGCCGATTCTATCCATTTTGCGGACACCACTATTTATTACACCAAAGGCGGACGCAAGATGTACGGCGGCGGCGGTATCATGCCGGATGTATTCGTAGGAAGGGACACAACGCTCAATACGCCTTGGTACAACCGCTGCGTGAATCTGGCATACACGTACCAGTTTGCATACCAATACACGGACCAACACCGCAAAGAGTTGAGTAAATTCAAGGACTGGCAGAGTCTGGAGAAGTATCTGCTTAAACAGAATGTATTGCGTGAGTTTGTGAAGTTTGCAGAAGACAAGGGCGTGGAGCCGAACGAGGCGGAGATACAAAAATCGCGCCCGTTAATGACGCGACTTTTGAATGCCTATATCGTGCGCAATATCTTAGGAGACGAAGGATTCTTCCCTCTCTTTGAGCGCGACGACGAGATCACTAAAGCTGCTGTAGAGCAGCTAACACAAAGCGATAGAACTTCTGCACAGTAGCGATATTCACACGCTCATCGGGGGAATGGGGATGCTCAATGGTCGGACCGAAAGAGATCATCTCCATTCCTTCGTATTTAGCCCCTATGATACCACATTCGAGTCCGGCGTGAATAATGATGACGCGCGGCTCGGAGCCAAACTCTTTCTCGTAGGTCTCCTTCATCGTAGCAAGGAGACGGCTCTTGAGGTTTGGTTTCCAGCCGGGGTATGATCCGCTGAACTGTACGTCTGCGCCTGCAAGGGAGAAAGCGGACTGGATGATGGATGCCAGTTCTTCCTTTCGGCTCTCTACGGACGAGCGGGTGAGACAGCAAACCTCAACGACATGTACCATTTGGTCATTTACCATTTTGGTATTTGTAGAGATCATAGCGAGGTTGTTGGACGTCTCGACGATGTCCGGTGCTTCAGGGATTACACGATAAACACCGTGCGGGCAGAGGGTGATAGCGTGAATAAGGAAGTCCTGTACATCCTCGGGCATTTCGGTCTTCGGACATTCCACTTCGTGAGCCGTAAAATGCAGGTCCGTCTCAATACCGTCATATTCGCGCAGCCAGAGGTCTTCATAACGATCCACCAGATCCTGTACGTCCTGATAGCTGTCTGCCGGGATTGTAATGACCGCTGACGCCTCACGCGGGATTGCATTACGGAGCGATCCTCCTTCCACACATGCCAGCCGCGCCTCATAGTCAGCCACCGCCTCTTTGAGAAAACGGAAGAGCAGTTTGATAGCATTCGCGCGCTGAAGATGGATGTCGCATCCGGAGTGTCCTCCCTTGCAACCCTTGACTTCTACTTTCAAAGCAATGTCCCCTTCTTCGGTCTCCACTTCCTGATAGGAGAAAGTAGCGGTTGTATCAATTCCTCCGGCGCATCCTACGTAGAGTTCGCCTTCCGTCTCCGAATCCAGGTTCAGCAGGTATTTGCCTTTGAGCCATCCCGGTTGGAGGGCATTGGCACCGTACATTCCTGTCTCTTCATCAATCGTGAAGAACGCCTCCAACGGCGGGTGAACGACCGACTTGTCTGCAAGGATTGCCATCGCAGTAGCCACCCCTATACCGTTATCTGCGCCAAGCGTAGTACCGTCTGCAGTCACCCATTCCCCATTCTCCTCTACATATGCCTGGATAGCATCTTTCTCGAAATCAAAGACCTTGTCGCTGTTCTTTTGCGGCACCATATCCATGTGTCCCTGGAGAATTACACCGGGATGGTTCTCCATTCCCGGCGAAGCCGGTTTACGGATAAGGACATTGCCGATTTCGTCCTGAAAGGTCTCCAGACCAAGCGACTTACCGTAGTTAACAAGAAAATCCGCTATCTCTTTGCGTTTGCCGCTGGGACGCGGGATTTGGGTAAGGCTGTAGAAACAGTTCCACAAACCTTGAGGCTGTAAGCCATTTACCATTTTTTCATTTGCCATTTTTTCATTTATTTTAATCCGCCAGAGTTGGCGGATGGTTAGTCTATAGTCATTTCGCCACAGATGTCTTTACCGAGCAGGGTGCTAACAAGTTCCGTGTCATCGGGGTTTTCTCCGAAGAGAAGCATCATCTTGGTGAGTAGCGCTTCGGTCGTAATATCATGTCCTGAAATCACACCCGCTTTCATCAGGTTAAGCGAAACAGCGTACAAACCCATTTCGACAGAACCGGTGTTGCATTGGGTCTTATTGACAATCACGATACCTTTGTCAACCGCCGCTTTCAGTTCCCTGTATAACCATTTGTCGGTAGGCGCATTTCCTGCGCCGAAGGTCTCCAGCACTACTCCTTTTAAACCGCGCGTACGCAAGAGTGCGCGCACGACAGGCTGCTGAATGCCCGGAAAGAGTTTCAGCACCGCCACATTGCAGTCAAAATTCGTATGCAGTATCAGGGGTGCATTCAAATCGGTATAGTGCACCAAATGCGGCTGGTAAGTAATATGTACTCCGGCTTTTGCGAGCGCGGGATAGTTATAGCTATTGAACGCCGAGAAATGCTCTGCATTACGTTTCGTAGTACGGTTAGCGCGGAAGAGGCGGTCCTCAAAGTAAATAGTAACCTCAGGCACGATTGCATTTCCTTCTTCATCCTGCGCCGCGGCGATCTCGATAGCCGTCAACAGGTTTTCCTTTGCATCCGAGCGCAGGACACCGACCGGTAGCTGCGAGCCTGTGAAGACAACGGGTTTGGACAGGTTCTCAAGCATGAAAGAGAGCGCAGACGCAGAATAGGACATAGTGTCTGTACCATGAAGGATCACAAATCCGTCGTAATCCTCATAATGGTCATATACCATTCGCGCCATTCTCACCCAGCAGTCCGGATTGACATCGGACGAATCCAAGAGGGGTGAGAAAGCCTGAATATCCACTTGTATATCCCCCGCGAAGAGTTCCGGCATATAAGCCTTGAAATTCTCAATATCCGCAGGCACCAAGGCACCGGATGTTTTACTCCGCACCATGGTAATTGTTCCGCCGGTAGAGATCAAAAGTACTTTGCTCATAGCTTTTTAACAATTTTGCGGTGCAAAATTACAATTTTTTTTGCATATATGCAAATTATTTCGTAATTTTGCAGCAGATTTTATGGCAGCCAAAATTCTAATCATAGACGGAGACATCAGTCTCTCGACGGTGTTGAACGACTACCTGCTCAGCCGCGGGTACAAGTCGCACGTGGTTCATACTGGTCAGGCAGGCCAGGAATGTCTTCGCAAAGAGCCATGGGATCTGGTACTGACAGAGTTGCAGGGGTTAGGTATCAACGGCTACGAGTTGCTCAAAGACATCCGTCACCGTTTGCCGAATATCCCTTTGATTATACTGACGACGCGTAGCGACCGCGAAGACCAGATGCGGGCATTCCAGTTGGGTTGCGACGACTATCAGACCAAACCGTTTACGATGGATATTCTGATCTGCCGGATGGAGGCTATTCTGCGTCGTGTACGGGCTTTCGAAGAGAGCAAACAGAAGGTGTTTAAATTGAACGGCAAGGTGTTTGACGCCGTTCACCAGACTTTCGACGGGAAGCATCTCTCTTCGCGTGAAAGCGATCTGCTTATGATGCTTTGCAGGAGCGAAGGCGAGGTAGTGGACAAGCATCGTATTTTGGTAGCGTTATGGAAAGAGGACAATGCCTTCACGGCTCGTTCTTTAGGCGTGTATATCAACCATTTACGGCAGTTCCTGACGCCTGCGGGATACGGGATTATAGCCGTGCGGTATAGGGGATACAAGCTCGTTAGAAACGAGCATTTGTGATTTGTAATTGGTAATTGGTAATTTAAGATGAGACTGATAGCACCGAGTGTATTGTCTGCCGATTTCGGTCATTTGGCAGATGATTTAGCAATGATTAACCGCAGCGAAGCAGACTGGCTGCATGTGGATGTGATGGACGGTACGTTTGTGCCGAATATATCGTTCGGTTTTCCGCTGATGAAACCATTCAAGCAGTATTGCACGAAGCCGCTGGACGTACATCTGATGATCGTTCATCCGGAGAAATACGTGGAGCGTTTTTGTGACGCGGGTGCATGGTCCGTCGGTTTTCATCTGGAAGCCGTGGAAGATCCGATGCCAATTCTGGAATTGATCAAGGCAAAGGGTGTCCGTACTTGTCTGACCATCAATCCGGATATAGACGTAAAGCGTTTAGTGCCTTATCTAGACAAGGTAGATATGGTTCTGCTGATGTCTGTTTTTGCAGGTTTCGGGGGTCAGAAATTTATCCCGGAAACGATAGACAAGATCCGTTTTATCCGCGAAGAGATCGACCGTCGCGGTCTAAAGACTCTGATAGAGATCGACGGCGGCGTGAACACGGAGAACGCTCATGAGTTGTTTGCCGCCGGCGCAGATGTGCTGGTTGCGGGAAGCGCTGTTTTCGGAGCCAAAGACCCGGAAAACGCCATTCGGGTTATGAAAGGCTAACTTTTCTCCCTCTTGCCTCTCTTTGACGTAGTACGAATAACCCCCTAATCACCCCCTTTTGAGAGGTAAAAAAGTGTAAAATGAGAGGGAAAGCGATAGGTGAAAAGTGAAAAGTGAGAAGTGATAAATGAAAGGGAATTAGGCGGAGGCGAGACAGAATACGAAATAAAATGCAAAATAGCATACGAGATAGAATACGAGCATATCCTATGGTTGTGTTGCTGCTGCCACTGGTGGCGGCAATACTTATTTTTGTGGAGCCGCCACCGAAATACGGAGCACGTGCAGCAAAAGCGAAGGAGGCACGCGCGGAGAGGGTAATACAGAAGGAAGCAATTGGGGTGCGAGAGGGAGGAAGTGCGATGCCGGGAGCGAGGATAAATGCATTGCAGGAATGGGCGAAGGGGTTGCAGGAGAGGTTGTACGGGCGGTTGGAAGCAGGAGGGCTGAAGGGGGATGAGTTAGCTACGGTAGGTGCGCTGACATTGGGGTACAAAGAAGAATTAGGAAAAGAGTTGAAGCGTCATTTTCAGGCTTCGGGTGCCGCACATGTGTTAGCCGTGAGCGGATTGCATACCGGTATTATCTATGGTATTTTACTGGGTTTTCTGACATTAGGCGGGCGTTATAAACCGCTGTATGAGAACCGTTTAGGCAGACGAGCATTGAGTATGACCGTAATCGGAGTGATGTGGTTTTACGCCCTGCTGACCGGAATGACTCCTTCCGTAGTGCGAGCCGTACTGATGGTAACGATATTTGAAATCGGCAGGATGGCTTACCGTCAGGCATTTTCGCTGAACACGATTGCAGCCGCAGCAGTGTTGATTCTGATTGTAAAGCCTACGGATCTATGGACCGTGAGTTTTCAGTTGAGTTTTGCTGCGACAACGGCTATCGTAGCATTAGTAGGCGGAGGTGCCTTTCCGATAAACCGGTATCTCGGGTTATCGAAATACCGAGACCGGATATGGGGGAAAGCGATTGTTTATTTTTTAGGAATTATCGTAGTGAGTGTTGCCGCCCAATTGGGAACATTACCGATTACGATGTATTATTTCGGACAGATCAGCAATTATTTTCTGCTGACCAATATGATTGTATTGCCGGTTGCGAGCTTTTTAGTGCCAAGCGGTTTGATATCCATCGCGTTAGGCGGGAGCAGCGCCGGAGTGCTATTCAGCAAAGCGACAAAGGGTCTGGCATGGGTTATGAACCACAGCGTGGAATGGATAGAAAGTTTACCGGGCAGCACGACTCATGTATCCATCGGTTTAGGGATGGTGGCGATTTACTACGTGCTGTTTATCGGGTTGTGCGCGGCAGTGAAAGGTGAAAAGTGAAAGGGAAAAGGGGAAAGAATGTAGAAAAAAGTCAGAAAAACGTACGCGCGCTTGCGTATGTCAAAAAAAAGTCGTATCTTTGCAGCCGTTTTTAATGTGTTTTCATAAATGAAGAAGATATTACTTATTTTAGCGGTATTGAGTTTGGCTTTCCGTGTGTCTTGCCAAGAGGCAGAAGAGCCTGTGGTTATCACAGCGCCGGACAGTACGATAGACAAGCAAGCTTATACGTTTAGCGCGGAAGGCGTAACCATCTCTGTATCCTACGGTTCAGCCTATCCGGCAGAACATGCCTGGAACAATATCGGCCGGACCTATTTTGCCTGTCTGGCAAACGGCTCCGTCACATTCTCCGCAGAGAAGAAGATCAAAGGAATTGCGGTGAACGGCTGGGTGAAGAAGAATTTCTCCGCTACGTGCAACAAAGGTACGTTGAATTATCTCTCGGACGAGAGCGAAGACACGACCGGCGAGCCTGTTCTCACTATTTCCGACATTGACTCCAGCGCCGTTACATTGACGTGCAACAACCAGTTGCGGTGTTTCAGCGTAGAGTTTTATTTCACACAGAACCCGGGTGAGATCGAAGGCGAAGTGATGGACACGGTACGTTTTACCGCCGTTCAAACCGAGGCTTCCGACTACTCGGAGGACGAGACCTATTCGTCCGAAGGTCATTACAGTTACTGGCTGATGCTGGCTCCCGAAGAGGGCTATCCGCAGGTATGGCTGGATTTATACAGTGCCGTCAAGGGTGATCTGAGCGGCGAATATTCGCTGTACGACTATAATGTAGGCAACTACACCTACGTCCAATTAAGCGCAAGCGAGTTGGACTATGAATATGCATACGACCAGGCCTTCACGATCACGAAGAGCGGAGAGAATTACCATGTTGAGGGTTGGATTATTGCTGAAAACGATGTCCAATACGAGTTCGTTTATGACGGTCTTATCAAGCTTTCCCAAGAGGAAGAAGAGGGGATAGAGAGCGTACAGCAGTCGATCATCCGTGTTCAGAAGATACTGCGCGGAGGGCAGGTTTATATCATACGCAACGAGCGCACTTACACGCCCGCAGGCGCAGAGGTTAAATGAAGCAATTCCGGCACATAGCGTTGTTATTGACACTGGCGGCATGCTGGTGCGGCTCTGTATGGGGTCAGACGGTTAAGCAGTTGCCGGAGGTAACGAGTACAGAAGGCCGCGAGTTCTTCGTAGCATGGCTTCCGAACGGCAATAGTGATTTAAATTCCACCGATTTAAAACTGCTATTACTTGCCAATTCACGCAAGTTTAACAATATCCAAGTGGAATATCCGGATGGTACTGTAGAGAGTTACGACATCGATGCAGGCGGAACAAGAGAGGTACTTATTGATTTTCAGCGTGTCTTTTGGGATCCATCCGCTGCAGAAGAAGAGACCATACTGAACAAAGGTATTCGTGTCTATAGTTTGAACGACGAGAAATTCACGCTCTATTCCATCAACCAAATGGGTACTACCGGTTCCTATAGTTTCGATGGAGCCCACATCTTGCCTGTCGAGGCTTTGGGAACAGAGTACATGGTCCAAACAGCCGATGCAGATGCTATTGCGACGGAGTTCGTGTTCATGTCCACCAAACCAGGCGAGACGCATGTCTCTTTGAATCTGAAAACCAATAGTCGTAAGGGCGGCACACAACAACAAGAGATAACGCTCACCCGCCCCAAACAGATATATATCGTTCGTTCGAAAGCACCTAATGCCGAAAACCTGAATGACCTTATCGACCTGTCCGGTTCTACCATTTGTGCCGATCAGCCTATTGCTGTGTGGAGCGGAAACCAATATGCAATCATCCCCGGGCAAGAAGGTATGAATAATGACCATGCGTATGACCAGTTACTGCCTGTAACCAAGTGGGGTAAGTCATTTATTGTTCCATTGACTGCGTGCAAAGTTAAATTGAATATTATCCGTGCTGTAGCCCTTCAAGACAACACAGAGGTTAGGGTGATGCGCAACAACCGTCTGTTGGAGACCAAGATCTTGAATCAGAGCGATACCTATATGCGAAGGATGGTTCAACAGGATGCCGTCCCTTCGGAAAAGGACGCTTTCTATTTTGAATCCGATAAGCCTATTCAGGTATATCTGTATTCCTCCAGCGGTGCAAATAGTACGTGGTATGACGACAACGACTCTACGCGTTTGCCAGGTGATCCGTCTATGACCCTCATCCCGCCATTGGAGTTTTTGACCGATACGGTTATTTTTAGCACCTATAATGGCGGTGACGGGACATTGGAGCACCAAATGAGCATCTGGGCTTTAGCCTCCAAAACAGGTACTATACGATTAGATGGCTCCCCTATTACTCAATGGAAGACCGTCCCCAGTAATACCAACTACTCGATGGCAACGGTTCCGCTCACAATAGGTACACATGAAGTGACGGCTTCCGGAAAATATTTCTCCGGTTATACCTATGGCATAAGCGACGGTCAGGCATATTTATACCCTATCGGATATGACTACACGCCGCAGAAGGATTCGCTTTTCCTGCTGGACAACTATGAGCAATATACCATCCACACGTCGGAATGGAACCGTAAGGCCGTGAGCAATACGGAAGGCGGTTGGTATCTGGATAAGGTGCTGCAAAGCGACGACACGTATCTGCTGGACTCCATTTTCGTCTGCGACAGCACGATTCTCAATTTCCCGATCAAGACGTACAATGCATGGTACAAGGTACGTTGGGAGATAGAAGGCTCTATCCAAGGCGCCGACTATTTCGATCCGCCTCAGGAGCAGTTTGCAGACTTGGTGTCCCGCCCACAATTGGAACACCAATTCACGCTTCTTCCGGAGGAAGTCAACAAAGAGCCGTTTGAGGATTTTGAGGTGCGCGGTATACTGATTCGCAAGCCTATCTTCTGCGACATTCCGGAGGACAAATGGGAACGCGATACGTTCAACACCATAGTGCGTGTCATGCGGCAGTACAACGACACGACATGGCGCGCAATCTGCGTCGGCGACACGGTAGAGTTCTTCCGCGATACGGTATGGAAAGTGAATCCGAGAACCATTACCGGAAAGCCTGTAGAGGGACAGGATTTTGTGATGCAGATCTCCATCTTCAACGACACGACCAATAATATCGGAAAAGGTCTCTATCAATACCATTTAGGCGCACAGACGATCACGCGTTCGTACCTCTCATCCGGCGGTTGCGACTCGCTGAGCACACTCAAGCTATTTGTCTGCTCTCCGTCCTTCGAGCACCGGGATACTGTCATCTGCCAGGACGGCAGAGGGCGACTGAGTTACGGCGAGTTCTTCAAGAACTATAACAACAGCGCCAGATGGCCGCTGGGCGATACTGTGCTTCTCGACACGATCCGTGCGAAAGACTGTATGCGATCTCCCGAATGGCAGGAGTTTGCGCCTCATTGCCCCACTTTCAACGGTTGCGACTCGGTACTGGAGTTGCATCTGGTAGTCAAAGAGGTTGTGAATAACACAGACCGGGAAAATGTCTGTATGTCGCAGTTGGCAGAAATGGGCGGTGTCTTTGTATGGAAAGAGAAAGACAGTGAACGCATCCTCGGCAGATTCAACCCGGATACGATGACACTAGACTCGCAGTATATTTACCGAAAAAACTTCAAGTACACGGAATGCACCGATTGTCCGCCAAGAGGATGCGATAGTGTTCGTAACACCTTGCGTCTCCAGTTCGTCAGTGATGACGACAAATTCAATACGGTTCATGTGTGCCAAGGTGAAATATACACCTATTACAACCAGACCAATCCCAATGCACGCATTAATTTCGACTCGCGCGGCAAGCTTTGCAACACCCCTTATCTGGAGACGCTTACGGTGGTGGTTAATGGAAAGGATGAAGATGGACGTACCATTGAGATGTGCCGGTTTAAGGATTTCGTTACTTTCTATATCGATACGGTTTACAAAGACCAGATGAGTTATGACACGATTTGTTGGACGCCAGGTGTCGATGGTCAGACCTATCAATGGGAGACAGCAGCAACCCACCCAGACTATCAGGCCATCCCTATTACCCGCGAAGGTAAATTTACTTATACAGACGTACGGAAGACCAAGGTGACAAACTGCGACTCTATCTGTGTGCTTGAACTGACCGTAAGCAAGCCTTATGAGATACCGACAAGGGCGGAAATATGTGATAACAAATCCTTCACATGGCAGGACACCCTGTTCTACGGTGTTAACTACACAGGCGAGAAACCGGCGAAGAGCAAACAAGTGAGCGGTCCTGTTTACAAGTCGCGTAAAGATACTGTCTCACGATATGGCTGCGACTCTACTCTGACGCTCACATTGACCATTTGGGACACTTATGTTGCCGATCGCAAGGACACCGCCATCTGCGCCAACGAGAGCTATAATTTCTTCGGCACGGTATATAATACGACAGCCAATCCATGGAAAGCCGACACCATCTATGAATTGAAGAAAAACGTACCATCCATCCACGGCTGCGACAGCGCGGTATTGCACTATGTGACCGTTTATCCTATTTATTTAGATGAATGGGAGGAGCCCGATACCATCTGCCAAGTGCTGGATGGCACGGCATACTACGTATGGGAGGGCGCAGACCATGCGGAATGGAACAACAGACATCTGCAGAGAATCAATAATGCCGGTTCGTATGACCTAGTGGACCATCTGACCACGAAACATGGATGTGACTCTATCATCCACCGCAAGCTGGTCGTACTGCCGAGTTATAATCCTACTTTCTCGCGAACGATGTCTAGCGAAGACACCATCCATTGGGAAAGACGCATCTATGCCGGAAGTATGGCAGTTTTCGACAATCCTGATCAGTTACCGGTTATCGTCTATACGGGTCAGGGACCTATCGTTGATTCTCTGGCGACAACCCCTGTCGGCACTCATTACTGCGACTCTGTCCGAACTTTGGATTTGAAGGTTGGTCAAGTCTTCCGCGACACCACTTATGATGCCACCTGCGCCAACTGCGGTAGTTATAAATGGGTGCTCACCAGCCCGATAACAGGCGCAAACACCATTATTGAGATCACCGATCTTCCTGCGGCAAACGAGACCCGCACGTACTACGACAGCCTGAAAACGGCTCTCAATTATGACTCTATCTACGTGCTGCGGCTGACAGGCTATGAGAGTCATGAGTTCCAAGCCGACGGCGAAGTGTGTCAAGGTGATGAATACCTCTGGACAGACCATATGCCATCGCCTACCGGCGTCGAGCACCGGCTTTTCCATAACGGCCGGCCGATTACAGAGATACCGACCGGTCAGCACGGTCTTATCCAGATAACAGACTCCATGCTGACCAATGCGGTTGATTTCGTCAATCCCAAGACAGGGGCTGTCAAGCCTATCCGATGCGACAGCGTCTGGACGCTGAGTCTGACTATCCATCCGACCTACAACAACCGCTATGTGGATCTGACGGATCCTGTATCCATGGCATCGAATGACACCGTCTCGCATTTCACACAGCCGAAGACCCTCTTTGTGGGCTATGACTTCGATTTTGATGCAGCAGGCACCTCTCCGGCAGAGTTGGAGCGGAACTACGAACGCGTAGTCTATATCAACCGATCGGAAGGTACAAGCCACTATGATTCGGTGGTAAACAGATCGCAGTACGGATGCGACAGCGTGCATTACGTTCAGATCAATATCTGCGAGGTGAAATTCACCATAAAGCGCGACTCTATCGGAGACAACTATCCCGCCGAGGCATGGTCGTTCGGCGGCAATACAGCAGGAAGACGACACACTCAAGAACTGCTCACCGCAGAGCTCTTCCATTCGTATGACAACGGTACGCCGGTTGATTACTCAGTGAAGAGCGGTCGCACCGTACGCGAGTATTTCTTCATCGATACCCTGCAGACAGCAAACGGCTGCGACTCTATCGTACATGACTCCGTATGGGTATTCCCGACGTATGAGTTCCATTTCGACACAGCAGTATGCTCCAACACACGCTATGACTGGCGCGTACTGACCAAACTGAACGAGCAGCGGACAGGTGTCTATTATGACTCCGTAAACTATCAGGTCGGGACGCATGTCTTCGACTCGGTGTATGTGCTTAATCTGGATGTTATGCCGTCCGGCTACTGGCAGTATGACACTATACTCTGTATGAACGATACGATATGGTGGCATTATAAGAAGGTTTTCTATCGTCCAGGCGGACTGACTTATGTGGAAGCGGACTACAAGGACGGATCAAGTCCCTGCGGCGAGAAACACCATCTGGATCTGACATTCATGCCTTATTATGGTCCTTCGCTCGTAGAATACGACACTATCTGTCAGGACGATCCGTATCGCTGGATCAGTCCGGGCGAGACGAAAGAGCATACCGAAGCGGTGTGTGACGGGCATGGCAGAAGGCTCACCTCTATCCCCACCGACGAGCCCGGAGAATATATCTATTACGACAGTCTGAAAACCAAATCGTGCGGTTGCGACTCTGTCTATACGCTTCATCTGGTGGTCAAACCGGCATACCATTTCTATACCGACACGGCAATCTGTACGGGCGACGAGTTCGAATGGATAGTCAAGGACAAAGACGGCAATGACTACACCAACGGCAAGACCTATGTATCGGATGTCACGACCCATTTCTACGACACTATAGCAGGCTATACGCCGGAAGGATGCGACTCCACGTATTACCTCCATGTCTTCGTAGATCAGCCATATGAGATCCACATAGACACTACTGTTTGCTACGAGAACGGACATTTTGAGTGGAGAGGCGACCATGGTGTAGTCAACTACGATGATCTGGTAGCCGACTCGCATAACTGGTCGGAACCGCAATCATTCTTCGATACGCTACGCACCAAGACCACCCTCGGACAATGCGACTCCATCCGGTATCTGCATCTCACGATAGCGCCAAGTGCCGATTCGGCATGGGTGGATACGATATGCGTAGGAGAGAAATACCGTCTCTTTGAGAACGAATACACCGAGGCGGGAGAGTATCACGTAACCCATCCTAACGCATGGGGATGCGAAGTGAACTATCATCTGACGCTCCGCGCTATCCCTCCCACGCGCGTTACGCTTGCGCCCGAACCTGTTTGTATCAATGAAGCAGGACAAGATTTCACCTACACTATCCGATATACCTATTCCGGCGAGTTTCAACCGCTCAGTTATACCATCCGGTATGACTCCCTCGCACAGAAAGCCGGTTTCGAGGACCAAGAAGAGATAGATATGCAGGACGGGCTTGTAGCCGGTACAGAATATGAGTTGTATATCCCTACTCCGCGTATTGACGTAAAGGAGAAATACCCGAGACCCGACCATTATCATGCGACTATCGCCTTCGAGAACGGAGTCTGTCTGTCCGACAGCCTCATGACTTTCCCGATGGAGATCACCATGAGTTATCCGAACTGGCTTCTGGAACAGCGTCACGGAGATGTCATCGCTATTCTCAATGACACGTACAACGGAGGATACACGTGGACCGAATATCAATGGTACGAAGGCGACTCCATGCTTATAGGTCAGACCAGACCATACCTCCATATCCCAACAGGTCTGACGCCCGGCGCTTACTATCATGTCGAACTCACACGAACCGACGAGACAGAGGCGTTCCCGACATGCGAGATACAGGCAGTGGCGAACCCGATCAACAATGATTTTGCTCCTACAATGGGGTACCTGTCCGTCACACCTACTTGTGTTGTTACAGGGCATCCCGTCATTTATATCCTCTCGCGCAAAGACGGCACTTATCGCGTCACCACGGCGGACGGACACCTCGTTTCAGACGGTGTATTCCGAGCGGATGTGACCGAACTATCCTTGCCGGCTGTGACAGGTATGTATATTGTCCAACTATGGTCCAACGACACACCGGAGGAACCCTATAGAGCTATTAAAGTATTAGTAAGAGAACAATGTCCCAACTGCGATCCATCATCCTTCTGACCCTCTGCCTTTTATGCCTATCACCGGCAAATGCCCAGAGGCGCTACTCGGCCAATGAAAGGCACGAGAAGGAATTGGCGTCCCAACGCGGATTCTCTACCAAAGACGTAGAGAACCAGACCGACGTGCTCTTCGGTCTTCATGCTTCGCAATACTCGGGTTCGCATCATCTCATCGGCTTCTCACTCGAAGGCTCATGGAGTTCTTTCGCCAGCAACATGCCGTCGGCAAAGATTACTCCCGGAGGAGGCGCTGCAGGATTCCATTTGCTCTATGAGTTCCAATACAGCGGGTTCATCCTTCAGACCGGTCTGGGAGTCGCCTACCAGCGCGTCTTCACAGGGGTAGCGGATACGGCGATATATCATGAACATATGACCGACACCTGGTCTTCCATCAACCCTGTTGACTTCACCCTCAAGCATGCGTTTACCGGCCGCAGGGACATGTCCCAGCAAGCCTACGGCCAGATACCTCTATACCTCGGTTCCTATTTCTTCGGTTCACAAGGTATAGGCTATTTCCTCGCAGGCGTGCATGCCAACTATGCTTTCTGGGGTAACACGCGGCAGAACATGCTCGGCACCACAACAGGCCAGTATGAGCGCTATGTGGGCATCTTCGAGGAAATGGACAACCATGGCTTCCGAAAGGACGTACCTATCGAGCGTTTCGGAGATCAACTGAAGTTCAAATTCGATCTTATGGCTCACGCCGAGATAGGATATGAGTACAACACCCGTCAGTCCGCCAAAGACTATCGTTTAAGGCCTGCAGACCGGCTTGACGGCAGAATACGCGTAGGTGCTTTCATCGATTTCGGAATGCTCAATATCTGCCCGGGAACCAAAGG
>DFKE01000012.1:288463-403346 GCA_002373505.1 Bacteroidales bacterium UBA3653 | reverse complement strand
TCAATATCTGCCCGGGAACCAAAGGTGCGTTCTACCATCTCCCCACGGAGACGATCTATGATTTCTCCACCTACCGGATGGATCATATCTTCTCCACGGAGGATGCCAAACGTTTCTGGACCCGCAACCTCTTTGTCGGCGTCCGCGTCACCTTCCTCTTCGGTTTCCAGCCGGAAGAACACTGTATCCTCTGCGACCCATGGCGCCATTAACTCTCACGGAACTATGCGGCCTTATCGGCGAAGCGCTGGAAGAATCGCTTGCTCCGTCGTACTGGGTAAAAGCCGAGATCTCCTCCCTCTCCGAACGGGGCGGACACATGTACCTGGAACTAGTGGATGCCCCCTCTTCCAGAGGACGCGGTAGCGCCAAGATGCGGGCTACCTGCTGGGCCGGAAACAAAGAGATGCTTCTGGCATATTTCGAGTCCGAGACAGGTCAAGTTCTGCAACCCGGCATGTCGGTTTTAGTGGAAGTCGAGATTCAATGGCATGCCGTATACGGCCTCAGCCTCTCTATTATCGGTATTGATCCCTCTTATACGATCGGCGACATTGCGCGCCGTCGTCAGCAGACGATAGCCCAACTGAAAGTCGACGGACTACTCGATGCGCAGCAGTTGTTGCCCCTCCCTACACTCATACGCCGTATAGCGGTTATCTCATCGCCACAGGCAGCCGGCTACGAAGATTTCAAACACCAACTGGATGCCTCGCCCTATCATTTTGAGACCACACTTTTTGCCGCCACCATGCAAGGCGAGACCGCCGAGAAATCCATCCTCGCCGCTTTGGATGAAACAGTCCGAGCAAATGAACAAATGGCCAATGGCTTCGACTGCGTCGTCATCATCCGCGGCGGTGGCGCTACAACTGATCTCTCTTGTTTCGACAACTATACCCTCTGCGCCGTCTGTGCCCAGTTCGAACTGCCTGTTATCTCCGGCATCGGGCACACCCGGGACATCTCTATCTTAGACCTTGTGGCTCATGAATCACTCAAGACCCCTACCGCTGTAGCGGAATGGCTCATCCACCGCCTGGACGAGCAGGCTGCACGGATAGAGAACCTCTTCCTACGGTTAGCCGGAACGGCAGAAAAACAGATTCTCATTCGCCGGCATCGGATCGAACTGCTGGAGCAACGCCTCACTGCGTGCAATCCCGAACGTATCTATCGCATGGGATACAGTCTGCTGACGAGGAACGGAAAAATCGTCCGCTCTATAGCAGATATACAACCGGGCGACATCGTCACTTCGCACCTCTCCGACGGATCGATAGACCTCACTCCCATCCATGGCTAAACGCGACCGACATATTCTGGCGGGGGAGCAGCGAGTTGGTGCTGTGATTCTCTTTGCTATCGCTCTGGGTATCTGGCTTTTCTTCGCTATCACCGGTACTCCACAACCAACTCCTGAGGCTAAGCCAACCAAAAAATCCTGGGCCGAACGCAAAGACTCCATCCGTCAGGCAGACTCCATGCGCTATGTGCAGTGGAAAGAGGCACGCGAAGCGCGTTATGACTCTGTCAAGCGTGCGCTGGATGCCCGCCATGCGGAATATAAAGCGGAACTGGAACATTGGTATGACTCCGTGCGAAAAGCCGACTCCCTTTGGAAGGATTCAGTAGGCATTCATTTTGTCCGTTCCATCAAAAAAGATACTATTCTCGACCTTAACCATTGCGACACGACGGAACTGCAATTCATCCGCGGTATCGGGCGTTATACGGCGCTGCGCATTGTGCAGTACCGCGAAGCCTTGGGCGGTTATTACAGTCCCTCTCAACTAACCGATGAGCCATTCGCAAAACTCTCTTTAGACACTCTTCTCCGCCATTTCACAGCGGACAGCCGCGATATACAACTTCTCCCGGTCAACACCCTCTCCGCCTCGGAGCTGGCGCGACATCCGTACTTGCGGTACGAGCAGGCGAAGGCTATATATGTTCTTCGCAGGAAACGTGTCCGTCTCACAGATATAGACGAACTCTCTTCGCTACCCGAACTGACCGATTCCGACCTTCTCCGCATCGCCCCATACCTCTCTTTTGAATAGCCAAACGGACGTTTTCAAACAACCAGAATAGTAATATACTGAAAACAAACGTTTTACAGTTTTCTTTTTTCAAAGTCTTTTTCTTGCATAGTTCAGAAAAAAGCAGTAATTTTGTACCGGATTTGAGAAACACCATGTTCACTTTCTTATCTATCATATTATCTGTTCTGCTACAGAGCAATCCGGTCGCTCTGTACGAGGAAGGCAAAACACTCCGCGAGGAAGGCAAACCCGTAGAGGCGATGCAGGTCTTTATTCAGGCTGTGCAAAGCGGCACGGATGACGAAATGCTTTTAGGACGGGTTTATTCGAATATGGCGAACATGTGTCGTCAGGCAAACGACCATGAAACGGCGTTTGATGTATATTCTGTTTCCGCTCTGCATTTCCAAAAAGCCGGCGATTCGCTTTCATATGCATATGCGCTCAATAATATGGCGTGGGAGCAAGCGGCGATGGTGCATAAAGACAGTGCGCTACTACTCATCGACTATGCCGTACATTGCTATCCGCTCCCGCCCTTGACTGACAAAATCATGGAGACCAGAGCCGCAGCTTGTTTCTTCGCCAAAGAATATGACTCGGTGCTTTATTATACCTCTCCTCTGAATGCTTCGGACTACCAACTGATGCTTCGCGCGCAAGCGCATTCCTTTTTACATACAGACGACTCAGCGGCATACTATGCACGGCTTTTGCTGCCACGGACGACCAATCTCTTTTATCTGGACGATCTCTATTATATCCTGACACACAATGACCTTTCGGCGGACAAAGAGACGTTGCGCTCCCTCTCTTCGCAGCGTGCGGACGTGCAAAAAGCGATTAAAGAGCGGCACGGGGAACTGACAAAAGCCGTGGAGATATTAAAACAGGGATGGACCCCCGAAGAGCATTTCTCGCCATGGATGATTATACTATTCATCGCCTTGGGAACAGGTATATTGGTATGGGGAGCCTTTATTGCGAATAGGCAACGCTTGCTGCGGACGGAGGAGAAACAGTTTAAGCAGACACGGCAGTTGGATTTGAGCCAAAATATCCGCCTGTTGAGGGAAACCAAAGACCTCCGGAACGAACTCGCATGGGATGATTTCACAGCTTTTTGCGCACAGTCGGACAAGCGATTAAATGCAATAACCACCAAACTGCAGGCATTCGGTTTGAACGAACAAGACGTACGTATTTGCGTGCTCGTGCTCATCGGTTTGAGCCACAAAGAAACAGCCGAAATTCTCAACTGTTCACCAAAGAGTATCGGCAAGTTGAAAGACCTGACGGCAAAAAAGTTAGGCGTCTCCGGCGGGCAATTACAAGAGAAATTACTAAAAACAGCTATACTATGAGAAAGATGATTTTTACGCTTGTGCTTGCAATAGCAAGCAGCGTGTGGATGACCAACGAGGCAAGCAACTGGTGTATGCCGGCAGCACAGACAAGTACCGAACAACCCATTCGTATTGGCGGAACTTTCCAAACGGATATTTTTCCCTGTGTAGATGAGACCGAGCCATGTCCGCCATGTCTAACCATTGTGTTAGCATCCGGGGGACACTATTATTTGGTAAGCGACGACCCGCAAGTGCTTGCCATCCTTGACACCATTTCTACCGGATCTTTTGCCATAATAGAAGGAAATCACTATCTTGAAGGACACTACGACTTTATACATGTCACACATATCTTTTTTCCGGAAACAGACATTACACAGTTAACCGGAGAATGGGAAGTTTACAAAGAGACCGTGTCAACACCTACCGGTGATGCCGGCACAAGATGGTTCTCCACGCATGATGTGAATAATACAAATTACATTATAGAAAATAATTCTATTTATAAAGTCGTCTTAGACCAAGCATCCGGGTATGCGCATTATTCCGACATCGTACCATACTCCATAGATAAGAAAGAGAATGGCACATGGCTACTTACTGCGGAAGGCATGTTTTCTTCTTCCGATCCTGTAGGAGAAGGTATTCCAACGCCTGTTACGATTTATAAATTGACAGAAAATGAAATAGAATGGATGTATGCCGCCAACGGAGGCGATGAAGGACCTAGTTTCTATTACCAATACTTGAGACGAAACACTTACGCGCAGAACGACAAACTCCCCTCCCTCTGCGACGAGTGGAACATCGCGAAAATTTCCAATTCAACCGGGCCCATGGAGACAATTCATACCGTCAAAGCCGTCCTTGGTGCGGACACCATTATCGAGGCGCAACATTACGTCAAACTAATAGAAGACAGTAAATATAAAGGGGCTATGCGGGAAGGCATGTCCGGTGTTATTTATTATATTCCGGCAGGAAGCGCACATGAGTACCTGCTCTATAACTTCAATGCCAAAGTGGGGGATAGATTGACTAATCTGTGGTACGGCGGAGATCCTGAACGATGCCCGAACGGCTATAATGCAACAGTACTCAGTATTTCCAATGAAACGCCAAGAGTATTTACCATCGAAGTGGAATATATTCTTTCAGATAGCGACGGAGAACATATAATACCTTGGACTATCTATTGGACAGAAGGTGTCGGCTTGTCGGATGGACCTGCAGGGCAAGTTTGCCCTGGACCGGGCTGCGCATGTAGTTGCGGGCAGTTTGTCCTCTGCGCCTACAAAAACGGCGAGCAGGTTTATACGTCTACTATGGGCGAGCAGTATGGTTGCGAGTACAATTATGACCCATTTGCTCCTTCGGACACCATTCCTCTCTATACTTTCACGGGCGATGACCCAGGTTCTTCAACCGTTGATCCTGTGGATCCGAACCAAGTGGTAGTGACGTTAAAAGGCGACGAACTGACCATCAAAGAATCATCCGGCGAGACAATCCTTTACCAGCTGACAAATACTTCCTCAGATGCCGCCTCGGCTCCTTACCGCGTACCGCAGGCCCAAACACCGCAGAGTTTTCAAAACGAGATAAATATAACTCTTACCGAAGAAGGAACTTATTCGCTCATTCTGACGAATCCGGACTGGGGATATGGAATTTACGGTACTTTCAGTTACCCGAACAGGAAAGATGCTATCGACAATACCCCTTCCCCCTCAAAGGAGAACCAGGGAAAGGTTTCCAAACTGATTCTTTCGGACGGGCAGATTCTTATTCTCCGCGGAGAGAAAATCTACACCATTCAGGGACAGCGGGTAAAATGAGAACTCGTAATTGAGTCGTAAATGAGTCGTAAAAGTTCACGCGACAAGACCACGATGTGGCCGCGACCTTACCGATAGGTAACAGATGCAAAGACCGGGAAAAATCGTTCTTCGGGGCGATTTTTCTGTTTCCAGACACAATTTTTTCGATTTTTATTTGCATATATCAGAAAAAAGTCGTAAATTTGCAAGGTTTTTAGTTTTTGCATTCAAATGAAAAGAAATATAGCCATAATCGCGGGAGGCGACAGCAGCGAACATGACGTGTCGCTCCGTTCCGCAGCCGGTTTGTACTCCTTCATGGACAAGGAGCGGTACAACATCACAATCGTGCGGTTGCACGGCAGAGAATGGGTAGCCTACCCCCACCCCCTTCCTAAAGGGAAGGGAGTAGAGGAATACTTCGCATCCAGTGAGACTTGTCCTATAGACAAGAATGATTTTTCTTTTACGCGCGGGGGCGTGAAGCATACCTTCGATTTCGCGTATATCACCATTCATGGAACCCCGGGAGAGAACGGACTGCTCCAAGGCTATCTGGAGATGATGCGCATACCGTATTCGTGCTGCAACGTACTCGCCGCCGCGCTTACGTTCAACAAATACACCTGCAACCACTATCTTGCGCCCTTCGGATTTAACATCGCCAAGAGTGTATTGCTACGGAAGGGAGTACAGAATACAGAGTACAGAACACAGACCGATTCAGAGGAATGGGACGCCAAGGCTATCATCAACAAAGTAGGTCTGCCCTGTTTCATCAAGAGCAACGTAGGCGGCTCTTCCTTCGGCTGCACGAAAGTGAAGACGGAGGAGGATGTTATTCCGGCTATCAATCGCGCATTCCAAGAGGGCGACGAAGTGATCTGCGAGGCATACATGAAGGGAACGGAAGTGACCTGCGGCGTCTATAAGACCAAAGACAAAGCCGTAGCGTTTCCTATTACCGAAGTGGTGACCAAGAATGAGTTCTTCGACTACGACGCCAAATACAAAGGCCAAGTGGACGAGATTACGCCAGCCCGTATCCCCGATGTTCTCCGCGACAAGATCCAAGCAGAGACCCTGCGTATCTACGACATCATCGGAGCCAGCGGCATCATCCGCGTAGACTGGATCATCACAGGTATGCGCAATACCGAGGACTATGTCGATCCGGTTGAAGACATGAGCAAGATTCAGATCAACCTGCTGGAAGTGAACACCACTCCGGGTATGACCGCTACCAGTTTCATCCCGCAGCAGGTGCGCGCAGCAGGACTCGACATCAAAGAGGTGTTGACGGACATTATTGAGAATTGAGAATTGAGAATGATAGATATAAACAAAGCGATAGAAGCCCTGAACTGGGACAAGGAGCCTCGGGGATTGTATGAGCCGATCGAATACACGCTGGCTTCTGGCGGCAAGCGTCTGCGGCCTACTCTCGCCCTGACGGCAGCCGAACTCATCGTCAACGGCGGTCTCATCAACGGAGACGCCATCGACCAAGCTCTGCCGGCTGCGCTGGCTTTGGAGGTATTCCATAACTTCACCCTCCTCCACGACGACGTCATGGACCGCGCTGCCGTTCGCCGCGGACGTGAGACGGTACATGTCAAATGGAATGACAACACCGCCATCCTCTCCGGCGACCAGATGCTCATCGAGGCATACAAACTGCTGTCGGACGTGCCGGCAGACAAACTGCCCAAAGTGCTCAAATGGTTCAATGAGATGGCTACCGGCATCTGCGAAGGGCAGCAACTGGACGTTGATTTCGAGCACGCAAGCCAAGTCTCCATTGAGGACTACATGCATATGATCGAGCTCAAGACCTCCGTACTGCTGGCATACGCCATGCGCATCGGCGGATATATCGCCGGAGCCAACGAAGCCCAGCAAGAGGCGCTATACCAATACGGTCTGCATATAGGTCTCGCCTTCCAGATTCAGGACGACATCCTTGATGTATATGGCGACCCGAAGACCTTCGGCAAGGCCATCGGCGGAGATATATGCTGCAACAAAAAGACCATTCTCCTCATTACAGCCTTGGAGACGGCTGATGCAGAAAGCAAAGCCGAACTGCTGCAATGGATGATGAAACAATGTACGAAGGAAGATGTACAAAGTACAAAGGAGAAAATCGAGGGTGTGACCGCGATATACGACCGCCTCGGCGTTCGTAAGGCGTGTGAGGACATCATGGAACAACAAACGTCTCTCGCCCTCGCGCAACTCGACCGACTACCGCAGAATAATGCCACAGAACGTTTACGCGAGTTAGCCGAGAAACTGGCTACACGCAAATCATAAATGCCCAAATCATAAATACTTTATGCCTTATCGTCGATTACCCAACACAGACTTAGCTCGCCTGCATGCTCTCCAAAATGCCATACAGCGTGCGCAGACAGCGGACTACACCGAGCAGGTCATACCGTACAAAGTGCTGAGCGAGGCACAACGGTTCCTTGTGTCCTTTGAGAACGTCGTGATGCAATCAAAAGACAACTACAAGACCTCCGTCAACGCCAACAAACAATACCGGCACATTGTGCAGAACGCACGCATGTACATTTCGCATTTCATCCAAGTGCTGAATCTCTCTGTGATTCGTGGAGAAATCAAGAAAGAGCAGAAACTGCTCTACGGTCTGGATCCTCACCAGCACGTGGTGCCCGATCTATCTACCGAAGAGTACCTGCTCGAATGGGGACAGAAAATCATCGAGGGAGAGCAGAAACGCATGGCGAACGGCGGATTCCCGATCTATAATCCCGCCATCAACAAGGTGAAAGTGCACTATGATATCTTCTGCGAACACCAACGTCAGCACACCTTCCATGTACAGAACAGCGAACGGGTGCACGGCGACCTCGAACCCTTGCGCACGCAAGCAGACGAGATAATACTGAATATATGGAACCTCGTGGAGGATTTCTATAAAGACGAACTGCCCTATGCCAGAATGATGAAATGCCAGATGTACGGCGTCATCTATTATTACCGGAAGGGCGAAAGCAAACTCTCGGCCGAGCGCGACCGAGAGTTAAAACGGATACAGGACAGCCAGCCCACTATCCAATGGTCAGCTGAGGAGTAACAATGCGGTCCATCTTAGGCTCACGGAGCATATGAGGGATATCATGTTTCTTCAACTGGAAAGAATAGCATACTCCGACCTTTTTGGCATGCAACTGACGAGACAGGAATCTATCGTAGTAGCCTCCTCCGCGGCCTATACGATGGCGATGCTGGTCAAAAACCACTCCTGGCACGATGATCAAATCAATCTGCCCATGGTAGGTCTCCGTCTGAGGCTCCGGAACGCCCAAACGCCCTTTGCGCATCATGTCCTCGCCGTCATAAGGACGAACCTCCATCGAGTGACGATGGGTTACCGGCAACAAAAATAATTTTTCGCCCGCATACTTGGCGAGCAACGGACGAAGGTCCACCTCGTTATGTATCGGGTAATAGAGCAAAACCGTATGCGCATCACGGAAAGCAGACATCTGCTCCAATTGAGCGATGATCAGAGCCGACTGCTCCGCTACCTGGTCCTGACTCATTATGCGACGCTGCTGCTCTACTATTGCGCGAAGAGCGCTTTGTTCCCGACGGATACGATACCACGGGAACCACATTTTGAAATCGTGTATTTGAGCCTCAAATAACATAAGACTATTTAGTAATTTATAATTTGTAACATGTAACTTTACCTTTGCGGCGGCAAAGGTACAAAAAAAAAACGAAATGCGCAAGTATTTGAACATAATAATAGGTATTTTCACTATTTTTCTTGTCTCCTGCGAAGGATCGAGCACTGCCACCGCGCCTTCTTCCGTAGCCAAACTAACAGCGTTCTCGTTTGCGAAAGTCGATTCAATGCCCGGTTTGGCAGCAGCTGTATTCACTGTAGAAGAGAGACTGGATACCGGACTGGTATGGAACAAAGACTCTATCCTTTTCGGAACTCGTATCGACTCCGCAGTACCCCGTTTTACCTTCGCCGCCACGCCCGGCGCCGCATGGATCACTATGCCAGATACGACGGTGCGCATTTCCGGCTACGACACACTTGATTTTACCAAACGACCTATTTACCTCACTATCCGCTCACAGGACAACTCGACGCTGAAGACCTACGAGATACGCGCCACAGTGCATCAGGTAGATCCCGATCTATACACATGGACCCGGCTTACTGACGCCGTCTATCCGGTTGACGACAGCGAGCAACGGGTGGTAGAGATAGGTTCTAACTTTGTGATGATGGTCTCCAATGGTTTTGAACTGAGGGCATATGCTTCACCTGACGGCGCAGAATGGACTGACCTAGGCTCTCCATCCGGACTGCCAGCAGGTACGCGTGTGCGGCAGATAATAAGTGACGGCAGTACCTTATATTATGGTCAGGGGAACACCATCTACACCTCAACCGACGCCACTACATGGACGGCTCACGCTGTATCAGAAAACGTAGTTACCATGTTGCTTTATTGGAATAAAAAGGTATGGGCTTTGGTAGGAGAAGACGAGCAATATGAGTTAGCAACGTATGCCGACGATGCCCTTACCCTCAGCGGTTTGCAGCCGTCAGGAGAATTCCCCGTCAGCGATTTCGCCGCCGTCTCTTTCCACAGCGCCAGCGAGAGAGAAAGAGCCATGATCATAGGAGGTTTTGCCGAGAACGGACGTGCGCTTAACACACGATGGAATCTGGAATACTCACGCCATATCCCCGAGAACGGAGGATATCGCATTGAGGAGTTCTCTATCGACAGACCATCCTTCAAAAGTCTGACGGGAATCTCCGTCATTAATTATAACGGTCAACTGCTCCTGTTCGGCGGAGTGGACGACAAGATGACCTACCTTGGACGGGACATCCTCTATTCCGAGGACGAAGGACTGACCTGGCTTCGGGCAGATACGACGAAAAACAGGCTGCCCGATACCTACCAGGCACGGCAGAAACAAAGCGCAATCGTGCGCGATAAAGATATCTATATCTTCGGCGGACAGGACGGCTCTACCACCTATAGTGACGTATATCGAGGCCGCCTGAACTCCATTGGCTGGGAGAAGTAAGGACAAAGACCTCTTCGCTCAGAGAAAGAAAGAATCAAGCAACTGACTAACAAACTAAAATATACACAATTATGACTATTAAAGATTACAAATTCGCCGGCAAGAAGGCGATTGTACGTGTGGATTTCAATGTACCACTGGACGAAAACGGTAAGATTACAGACGACACCCGTATCCGCGGTGCGCTGCCGACTCTCAAACACATCCTCGACGAAGGCGGTGCGCTCATTATCATGAGCCACATGGGCAAGCCGAAAGGCAAAGTACAGGCTAAATTCAGCCTCAGCCAGATCGTTGACGCAGTAGCCGCTGCACTCGGACGCCCTGTTCAGTTCGCAGAGGATTGCGCCAAAGCTCAAGACAAAGCAGCAGCACTCAAACCGGGAGAGGTACTTCTCCTTGAGAACCTCCGTTTCTATCCGGAAGAGGAAGGCAAGCCGGTAGGAATCGAGAAAGAAGATCCGGCATACGAACCCGCCAAGAAAGAGATGAAAGCGCGCCAGAAAGAGTTCGCCAAGACCCTTGCTTCTTACGCAGACTGCTATGTCATGGATGCTTTCGGTACTGCACACCGCAAACATGCTTCTACGGCAGTCATCGCAGACTACTTCGATGCAGACAACAAGATGCTCGGTTTCCTCATGGAGAAAGAGGTAGCAGCCGTTAACGCCGTACTGGGCGATATCAAACGTCCGTTTGTTGCTATCATGGGCGGTTCGAAAGTTTCTTCTAAGATCGGTATCATCGAGAATCTGCTGGGCAAGGTGGACAAACTGATCCTCTGCGGCGGTATGACCTATACCTTTGCGAAGGCTCACGGCGGCGAGATCGGCGGTTCTATCGTAGAGCTCGACAAACTGGATGTAGCGCTGGGTGTTGAGGAGCTGGCAAAGAAGAACGGCGTAGAGCTCGTACTCGCTCCGGATGCAATCTGCGCAGACGACTTCAAGAACGACGCTAACCAGAAGATATTCCCGTCCGACGCAATTCCCGAGGGATGGCAAGGTATGGACGCAGGTCCTGAGGCACAGAAGAAGTTCGCAGCTGCAATCAAGGGTGCGAAGACCATCCTCTGGAACGGTCCTGCAGGTGTATTTGAGTTCGATAACTTCTGCGACGGCAGCCGCGCTATCGGTCTCGCTATTGCAGAGGCTACCAAGAACGGTGCTTTCTCCCTCATCGGAGGTGGTGATTCCGTTGCCTGCGTCAATAAGTTCGGTCTCGCAGACAAAGTATCGTATATCTCTACCGGCGGCGGAGCACTTCTCGAAGCTATCGAGGGCAAAGTACTCCCAGGAGTAGCTGCTATCAAAGGAGAATAATTTATAACTCATAATTTAAAATTCGCAATTACAATGGAAGTTGTAGGTAAGATAATTCAAGTATTGCCCGCACAGGAGGGCATCGGCCGCAATGGTAACCCTTGGAAAGTACAGCCGTATGTGCTGGAAACCCTTGACCAATATCCCCGCAAGGTGCATTTCGAAGTATTCGGAGAGGACCGCATCAAACAAAACCCTTGCGATCTGGACCAACTCGTTACCGTCTCTTTTGATATTGAGAGCCGCGAGTTCAACGGCCGTTGGTACACCTCTATCCGTGCCTGGAAGATTCAGCAAGGCGACATGACACAAGCCGGTGCTGTTCCCTCTGCTGCGCCTGCAGCAGCTCCGGTAGCAGCCGCACCGATCGCTCCGGCTGCCCCCGCAGCCCCGGCGAACGTGGACCCGTTTGACGCTTCCGCCGGAGACGGCACCAGTGACCTTCCCTTCTAATGAGACGGTGGGTTAAAATACTGTTTCTTTTATTCTTGCTGGCAGGTGGCGCAATAATATGCGCCATCCGCTGGCAAGCATGGTTTGGCATGCCAGCCGAACCTCATTGGAATGGAGAGACCATAGACTATGTCTTTCCGACCTTTGAACAGGACACCACCCCTCAGTCGCTCGACATCCTGGTACTCGGAGACATTCACAATCAACTTACACGTGCCGACTACGACACGCTAGCCCTCCGTCTTCCGCAAGCCGATTTGGTAGCGCAGACCGGAGACTGGATGGAACGGGGACAAGTGTATTACCGCCAATTACTGCTGCGAGAGTGGAGCAACAGCCGGTTATATGGGATGCCGGCGATAGTTTGCCCAGGCAATCATGAGTATTCCAAGGGACTCCGCAAAACATTGTCGGATGCATGGAGTGACACCTTTACTTATCCCCACAACGGGCCTGTTGGCGTACCGGGGGCCAATTACTACATAGACATGCCCGATCTGCGGTTTGTCGTTATAGACACCAACCCGCTAGACCGGCTCGTCTATCTTACACGCACGGCCACATGGCTGGAAAAAACAATGAAAGAAGCAGGAAACAGATATGTGGCGGTTATGATGCACCACCCTGTTCACTCGGCCGGCAAAGGCCGGGCGAACCCTCTTATCTATTCCGCTTTCCGCCATGCCTTAGGTCAAGCCGACCTTGTTCTCGCCGGTCACGACCATAGCTATATGCGCCATGCTCCGTTTGTGGTGCTCAATACGGCAGGAAAGCCCAAACCCCAACGCCCCCATTTGCATGCCGAAGCGACCGACACCGTGCCTGTCTATGGCGTGATTCATATCTCAGATCCCGAATCAGAGAAATCATGTCTTCTATTCAAAGTATATCGCCTTGGCGATAACACATTGGTCGATTCCCTCTATGTTAGTCACGACTGACGCGATAGTATTGTCACTTCAGCCGCACTCGGACAAAGCGCACCTGCTTCACGCCTATACGCGCGCGGGTGGGCGCGTTAATTATATGGTGTACGGCATTGGGAAAAAAAACACATCAGGAAAATACAGTCCTCTTTCCATTTTACAGATTACAGCGGATGAAAGAGCCATCCGTACGGCACAACTGGACTACGTACCGTCCACAACCGTTACGGATCCGTTGAAACGCACAGTCGCGCTGTTTATCAGCGAGGTGCTCTTCCATACACTCCGGCATCCTATGATTGACGAACCGATGTTTGATTTTCTTGTGCAAGCCATCCAGGACCTTGACCGAACAAGCGAACCTCAGAACTTTCATCTGCTATTCCTTGTAGAATTTGCCGCCAAACTGGGATTTGCTATTCCTGAACCTAATAACTCGCTCACTTCTCTTCCGCTCACCAGAGTCGCACGACAAGAGCAGCTTCGCGCGTTGTGCGAATACATGGCGGAACATGTTGAAACCTGGCAAAATCCCAAGTCTCTTGATGTTCTAATGGAGGTTTTTGACTAAAAATGCAGTCAAAAGCAAAAAAGTTGCATTTTTTTTTGGTCAATTCAAAAAAAAGCAGTACCTTTGCACGCTTTTTCGATGTATAAACCCGTCCTCGTGAGAGGACCTAAATAGACAAAGACAATGAAACGTACATTCCAACCTTCCCAACGCAAGCGTCGTAACAAACACGGCTTCTTGGAGAGAATGACTACCGCAAATGGTCGTCGCGTTTTGGCTGCACGCCGCGCTAAAGGTCGCAAGAAACTGACCGTAGCTGACGAAGGACGCCACAAATTTTAATGGAGTCAACTAGACAACACAAAATCGCTCGTCTTATCCAAAAAGACATGAGCGACATCCTTCTGCGATACGCGCGCACACTGCAAGGAACACTGATTTCCGTAAGTGAAGTGCGCGTGTCGCCTGATTTGTCTATTGCGCATATCTACATCTCTATTTTCCCGCAAGATAAAGTGAGTGACACGATGGCGCTTATAGGCGAAAACACCCACCGTTTTCGCGGTGAACTCGGCACATTGGAGCGCCATCAATTGCGTATTATCCCCGAAATAGTCTTCCATTTAGACGAAACCATCGATCGGATGGAACGCATTGATGAACTGCTTCATGGCTAACTTCGAATCCCATATTGCTTGGAGATACCTTTTCTCAAAAAAAGGTCATAATGCCATTAATATCGTCTCGGGTATTAGTGCAGTTGCTGTTGGTGTTGTCACTGCAGCGATGATATGCGTGTTAAGTGTGATGAACGGTTTCGGTGCGCTTGTAGAACACATGTTCTCTGAGTTCGATCCCGCATTGATGATTGTTCCAACTACTGGACAGACTCTGCGCACGGATACCGAGCCTATTGCTTCTTTATACGCGCGCGAGGACATTGAAGCCGTATCTATGCAACTGGAACAAACGGCTCTCATCCGGTATAAAGATCACCAGTTGCCAGCACGGGTTATGGGCGTTGATGACCTTTTCACCCGTACGGCGAATATAGACTCTATCATCACGGATGGTTTTTACTCGGTTTGGGACGGTGCTTTTGACAGAGCTGTTCTTGGGCGTGGGCTGGCGGCACAAATAGGGATCAATGCCCATTTTACCGGAGCGCTTCATCTGTACGCACCCGAACGAACGGAGAAAATCAACATGCTCCGTCCCGATAAGTCACTGCGACATGAACACGCTTTTATTGCCGGTACGTTCGCAGTAAACCAAGTGGAATACGACGACCAACTCATACTCGTCTCGCTTCCTTTGGCGCAGCGGCTCTTCGACTATGACGAACACACAGCTACTGCCCTTCGGATTCACCCGAAAGAAGGAGTGAAAATTTCGAATCTTAAAAGCCAAATCGCCTATCTGCTAGGGCATGAGTATCGCGTACTGGACCGATACGAGCAACAGCAGGATTTCTTCCGTATCTTACGAATAGAGAAACTGCTTACGATTCTTCTGTTGGTATTCATACTTATCATTGCCAGTTTCAATATTATCGGCTCGCTCTCAATGCTCATTATTGACAAGAGCGAAGACATCCGCATCCTCTCGCATATGGGAGCCGACGAAAGTACTATCCGGCGAGTTTTTCTTTTGGAAGGATGGTTCATTTCCTCACTCGGCACAATTTGCGGACTGGCGGCAGGAGTTTTGTTGTGTCTCGGGCAACAGCATTTCGGATGGCTCACCCTTGGCAACGGTGCCGAATATATTATATCCGCATATCCGGTACAGGTCTTGTGGTGGGACGTGCTTCTTGTAGCTGCTATCGTCCTGGCACTCGGTTTCGCTGCCGCCTATTATCCTTCCCGTAAAATCAATCTCGCATGAAGAAATATATCCTGATACTCGGCTTCGTATTATTGTGCATAAGTGCATGCCGCCGCTACCAGCCGGCGCATTACCGCGGTCTGCCGCAGCAATATACTTCGGCTTACCAACAAACCTACGGTCATTGTTATGATTCACTGCCGGAGGTTGCTGTAGTAGCCCTGGATCTCTATTCAGAAGGCCTGGATCTGGATAAAAACAACGTCATCCGGGGCACAGGTTACAACCTGTATATATCTGATATTTTCGTTCCGGATTCATTGCTCGTTACCGGCGAATACAAGTCCGAAACAACGGCGGAAGCCTTTACTTTTCTGCCAGGGAAAGACTATGAAGGGACACCGCACGGTATGTATATTCTGAATATAGAGAAAGACAAAGTGATCCAAATACAGGTATTGGATTCTGGTTCGTTCGTCTATCGGAACGACAGCCTTCTTTTTACTCTCTATTACCGCAACGCTTACGGCGGAAAAGCGACTTACCAATGTTCCTTCACCGGTTCACTCCTGCCATGGCAAAAGAAATAAACAACAACGATCTGTTACTGCGCGAGTACCATACTTACTTGCGTCTTGAACGAGGCTATTCACAGAACACCATCGATGGCTACGAGATGGATCTGGACAAGTTACTCGCATATTGCAAAGAACATGGAGTAGATTTTGTCAAGATGGATTTTGAACAGTTGCAAGATTTTATATTCGAGCAATTCAAAACTGTCAAATCCGAAGCAACTCAGGCACGTGTCCTATCCGGTCTCCATGCTTGGTTCAGATTCCTGTTGTACAAAGATTACATTGACCAGGACCCGTCCGAACTACTTGAAGGACCGAAGAAATCCAAACATCTGCCTACAGTCCTGACTATTGAAGAAATAAATGCCATGATGGCGGCTATTGATCTCTCCTCCAATGAGGGGCATCGGAACCGGGCAATGATGGAGATGCTCTATGGAAGCGGTCTTCGCGTAAGCGAACTGGTGAATCTGCAACTGAGCAAGATATATCTGAACGAGCATTACATGCTGATAGAAGGAAAGGGAGCCAAACAACGCCTTGTGCCCATTTCCCCCGTTGCCGAAGAGTGGTTCGGATATTGGATGCAAGAACGGTCCGCTTGGCCTGTCAAGCCCGAAGCCAAAGATTTCGCCTTTGTTAATCGCTATGGGCGTCCGCTCACACGGGCTATGGTTTTTACTATCGTGCGGAACCTATGCGCTGATGCCGGTATTATCAAAACGGTCAGCCCGCACACTTTGAGGCACTCTTTCGCCACACATTTGTTACAAAACGGAGCAGACTTGCGGGTTATTCAGCAACTACTCGGTCATGAAGACCTTGCTACCACGGAGATTTACACACATCTCAACATACAAGACCTACGCCAAGCCGTTCTCCAATACCATCCGGCGAACAAGGAAGGAAAATGAGAAAAATAAAGGAATGATAAAAGAAGAGAAAAGGCATATTACTTGGTTTCGAGGATTAATAGTCCTTTCTTTTCTCATTTTTCATGTCTCTTTTCTGAACGCTGTTGAAACAATTGTCGTTGGCGAGATTGTCAATGAGACTACAGGTGAAGTTATTCCGAATGTCAACATCCATTTTCGCGGTACCAAGATCGGTACCACTTCCGATGAAAACGGCTCCTATGCGCTTCGCGTTGACATGAACGCAAAGAGTCAACTTGTCTTCTCTGCTGTCGGCTATTACACCCAACGGTTTGACATAGAGCCCGGTACGATGGCAGGACTACAAGTAGCCCTACGGGAAAAAGTAGCAACACTGACAGAGGTTGTAGTCGCACCGAATGAGAACCCGGCGCTCGAACTACTGCGCCAGGTACGCGCTCACCGGCAAGAAAACGACCGGACGCTGCACCCCGAATCAGTTTTCACTGCTCATCGCGAACAGACCCTCTACGTCTCGCATATCACCAAACGGCATCTGCGCCGTGCTCTATGGCGGAGCCTGCAAGACGGGCTTATCGCGCAAGAAGACTCCACCTATATTTTACCTCTTTATCGGGAGGCACAATCCTTCCGGCTGGCCGGACATGAAATGATTCCGGCTAATGACCAACGTACACAGGCACTTATACTATCCACAACTGACTATTCCTCCCTTATCGGAGGGGAAGGGAATTTAAATTTCTACGCGCCCTCCGTCTCGATCATGGGGCATGCCTTCCTTTCGCCGCTTGCTTCGGGAGGTAACTTATATTACCGTTATTATCTAGAAGGGGCAGACACAATTCATTTCCGCACCCGCAACCCGTTCTACGCCACTTTTAACGGCGAACTGGTCATTGACACAGTTACCTTCGCTCTACGTTCCATAAAGGCTTATGTTCCGGCAGAGGTTGCTGTGAACTACGTAAATACACTGCATGTATCCCAGACGCTCGCGCCGGACAACACGATTGCTTCCGAACATATCTCTGCACTACTCGATTTTAGTATAAAGACAGAAAAAGCCGGTACTGTTTTCCCTACCTTGCTGCTCACAACCTCTCTCAAGAATCCTGACGCACAGGCGATAATGAGCAATCATGACAGTTTATTCGTTTCAGAAGAATTGCCCTACAATGAGAAGAGCGAGTTATCACTAAGTATAGCAGACTCATTGCCAATCATTCGGGCCGCGAAATGGTTTGCGACTATAGCGACAACGGGTTATATTCCCACCGGTACTCCTGTTGATATCGGTCATATTGAAGAAATACTACAGGTCAACAACCATGAAGGTGTACATATCGGTCTGCCTTTCCGCACGAACGAGAAGATGTCAAAGGTCGTCAGTCTGGAAGCCTCAGTAGGATATGGTATCAAAGACCGAAGTCCCAAAGGGATGGGGCGAATCTCCATCAAACTCCCCACGCCTCGTATAAACACCTTGCAGATCGAATATAACGACCGCTATGTTTGGTCAGAAGTAGATGATTTCGACCGCTTGCTACGGGAGAACTCTGTGGGATGGGGAAACTTCGATTTTACCTCTTATGCATTTGAGGCACTCAAACGTGATTCGCTATGTGTCAACACCGCATTGCGCCAACGGCAGCTCCAACTCCATTGGTTTGCCGATTGGACTCCACACTTGGAGACACATGCCTATGTACGTGCAGGATGGCAAGACGGCTATGCATATCAATCGCTATCAGCTATCGCACGGTTGTCATGGGGAGAACGCAAATACGACGGTTATTTCATGCGTAGATACGCCTATTCAGCAAAATACCCCATTCTCTACCTCGGTTTCGAAACGGGACATTGGGATAGAGGTCTATATGCCCACTTGCGCCTTATGCTCGTTCAGCATGCGAATCTGGGTATGGGCGGCATGCTTTCTTATGCGCTCCAAGCCGGAACGCTTTTTGGACGTGTACCGAGTACGTTGCTATGGCAAGCGAATGCCAACCAAGGCTATGCCTACGACCCGTATCGCTTCACATTTCTGCACGGCAGACAAATGATGGCTGACAAATATGTCACATTGCAAACCGAATGGAACGGTCATGGCATTCTCTTTAATCTTATCCCGGGTATCAGGTGGCTGCATCTGCGCGAATTGGTAGAAGCCAAGATCGCCTACGGCTATTTATCCCAAGAATTATCGACATACAACCCATCTCCGCACAATTTATATGCAGAGGTCGGTGTCGGTATCGGTAATATACTCCGCGTGTGTGATCTCTACTCTGTCTGGTCTTTATCGCCGGAAATTCAGTGGGGGATGCGCTTCCGCATCCATTTAGGGCTATGATGGTATGATTTTTGTAGCATCAAAATTGGAAATAAAACATTAAAAACAACTATAATTTATGGCAGAAAAGAAATTAATGCGCTCTTCCAATAAGATTTTGGCAGGCGTTTGCGGCGGTATCGCCGAGTATTTTGAAGTAGACCCCACCTTGATTCGTGTGATCTATGCAATCTTAGCAGTATTTACCACCGGTTTCCCCGGACTTCTGCTTTATCTCATTCTCATGCTCATCATGCCGGCTGCACCGGTTAAGAACAAAGTAGAGGATGTTGAATTCAAAGATGCAACAAAAAAAGAGGACAAATAAAAGTCCTCTTTTTTGTTAAAACATACTCTGCTGACCATCCGCTCCAAGCGGTGTTTTCCCAAGATGTTTATATGCCAATTCAGTTGCTTCGCGGCCTCGTGGAGTTCTTTTGATAAAGCCCTCCTTGATCAAATAAGGTTCATAGACATCCTCAATCGTACCAGCATCCTCTCCCATAGCCGTAGCGATGGTGTTCAATCCGACAGGTCCTCCGCGGAACTTATCAATAATGGTAAGCAATAGTTTGTTATCTATTTGATCAAGACCAAATGTATCTATATTCAGTGCTTCTAAGGCGTATTTAGCGATCTCCAAATCGATCTTACCATTTCCTTTGACTTGTGCAAAATCACGTACGCGACGCAACAACGCATTGGCAATACGGGGCGTTCCGCGAGAGCGACGGGCAATCTCACCTGCCGCTTTTTCATTGATCTCTACGCCCAGCAAACGCGCACTACGCTTAACGATACCCGCTAAAATATCGGCGTCGTAATACTCCAAATGGCAATTAATACCGAAACGGGCACGTAGAGGGGATGTCAACAAACCAGAACGGGTCGTAGCACCGATTAGCGTGAAATGGTTCAGGTCGATCTGAATTGTGCGCGCCGAAGGTCCCTTGTCTATCATAATATCTATACGATAGTCCTCCATCGCAGAATAGAGGTACTCCTCTACAATCGGGCTTAAACGGTGGATTTCGTCAATAAAGAGCACATCGTTTGGCTCCAGCGAAGTGAGGAGCCCCGCAAGATCGCCGGGTTTGTCCAGCACAGGTCCCGAAGTGACCTTAAATCCCACTCCCAACTCGTTCGCAATAATATTGCTCAAAGTCGTTTTTCCAAGTCCCGGAGGGCCAAAAAGCAGCACGTGGTCCAGGCTTTCTCCGCGTTGTTTAGCCGCCTCGACAAAGATCTTCAAATTTGATGTCACCTTTGTCTGACCTGCGAAATCCGCGAAACACAACGGACGGAGCGCATTATCCTGCTCCTTCTCGGACATCTGCTGTCGTATATCAAATTCTGCCATAATGCTATTGGGTTACTTCGTGGAATAACTGTTCCAAATCAGTTATTTTATCAATGAATTCATCTGCTTTTATCTCTCCGTGATCCAAGATCACGACCCTATCACACATCTCCCGCACTTCCTGCATAATATGCGTAGAAAGGATCACCGTACGTTCTTTGCCTAAATCACGAATAAGGCTGCGTATTTCCACCAACTGGTTGGGGTCGAGGCCTGTAGTCGGCTCATCCAGGATCAGCAGTTCTGGATTTCCTAATAAAGCCTGTGCCAAGCCCACACGCTGACGATATCCTTTGCTCAACTCACGGATATGCTTGTGCCGCTCAGGAACCAATCCTACGCGATCAACAAGTGCATCTATATCCTCGTTGGCATGGGTCAGCCCTGCCATAAATTGAAGATATTCCGTTACATACATCTCGTCATATAGCGGGTTATTCTCCGGTAAATAGCCTATTCTCTCCGGAACCTGCACCTTGCCGCTATCTGCTTTCCAAAGACCGATAAGGATCTTCATCAATGTTGATTTACCGGCACCGTTCGGTCCTAAAAGTCCTAAGACTTGACCAGAAGGTATTTCCAAACGGATATCTTTGAGCACTTGCTGTGCACCAAACGACTTGTTGATATGTTCAATAAGAATCATATGGTTGCTTCTATATTCCAGACGAAAGCACGGACTCCGACTTCTTCGTTACGGAGATCAAGTTTTTTGATCGACTCCAAGAGTGCGGGCACCTGTTCATCGTCAACGACGGTGATAACACAAGAGTTCATCTCGGGCCAAGCGTGGGTACCGCGGCGGGGTTCGCCGCCGTTGGTACCACGACCTTGTACTTGCTCAAAGAACGTGAATCCTTTGATATTCAGGATATCAAGCATATATTCCACACGACCGGTGTTTGCCTGATTAAAAACAATCATAACACTTTTCATTTCTCGTCTCCTTTCTTAACTTTGAGGTCCATGAAGATGAATTTCTTACGGAGGGCTTCCTGTTTATCGCGGTCTCCGTGGCGTGACACAACACCGTAGAGCACAGGCACTACGTAGAGCGTCAGGAAGGTGGAGACAGTCAGACCACCGATCACAACGATACCCAGCGGCTGCCACATCTCGGCACCTTCACCGGAAGAAACCGCCATAGGAATCATACCGAGGATCGTCGTGAACGCCGTCATGAGGACAGGACGGATACGGCTGCGTCCGGACATCTGGATAGCCTCGTTCAGTTCGTGACCACGCTCGCGCATAAGGTTGATATAGTCCACGAGCACAATACCGTTCTTCACCACAATACCCACCAAGAGCACCAGACCGAGGGCACCGATCATATCCAACGAACGGCCTGTGAGCCAGAGGGCTACGATGACACCCGAGAGGGCAAACGGAATAGAGAACATGATGATTGCCGGCATTCGGAGTGACTCGAACTGCGACGCCATAACGATATAAACCAGCAGAACGATCATCAGACCAAGCAGAATCATATCGGAGAAAGTATCCTGCTGCGTCTCGTAGTTACCTCCGATATGGGTAGAGTAACCGACAGGGATGTCGAGTTGCGGAATAACCTCTGTCTCAATCGCTTTTGCCAGTTCACCGAGGGTGGTGTTGTACGGCGTAGCCTTGACGGTGACGATACGCTGACGCGCTTTACGCTCAATGGTAGGCGGCGCCCAGTATTCGCCAACCGCAGCCACCTCGGACAGTTTGACGGTTTTACCCGTCGCCGTAGGTATAGAGAGGTTGAGGATGTCGGAAATCGAGTTGCGGTCCTCCTCCATGAGGCGTACCACGATGTCGTACTCCGAACCGTCATCCTTGAGATAGCCGCACGCCATACCTGCCACGCGGTTGCGGAGATAGGTAGAGATAGTAGCGGAGCTCAAGCCGAGACGCGAGGCTTTCTCTTTGTCCACGGTAATCTTGATATCCGGACGGTCGTCCTCTCGGGAGATATTCACGTCGCGGGCACCGGGCAGTTGCGAAATCAGCTGACGGCATTGCTCCGCCATCTGGGAGGTCTTATCAAAATCATAACCGTAAATCTCCAAATCAACTGTGTTGCCGCCGCCGGGTCCGCCGGATGAAACAGCACACTGGTATTCGTTGATCTCCGGATATTTCGCCATCTCCTGACGGAGAATCTCGGCAATTGTCCAGATGTCGCGGTCACGCTCCCATTTCTTAGGCAGACGGACGGTCATCTGGATCTTGTTGTTCATCGTCGAAGAGAAGAGGGCTGCGATAGAAGCATCGTCGTTGGAACCGGCGGAGGTGTTGATCAACTGAATCTCCGGCACGAGTTCTACGAAGCGTGCTTCCAACTTACGGGCGGTCTTGAGGGTCTCCTCTATACGCGTACCGCGTTGCAGTTTGACAGTTACGGTCAAACGACCGTTATCCTGCTCTTGCATGAAGTCCGTACCGATCTTGCCTGCAAAGACAGGAATCAGAGAGGCGGCAAAGAACGCGATGAGGATAAGGAAGGTGAGCGCTTTGTGACGCAGACACCAACCAAGCGACTTAGCGTAGTACTCATCAATAACGTCGAGCATGTGTACCACCGTGCGGTCATACCAGCCTTTCTTGCCTGCCTCGTCATCGACCAGATTTCCGTTCTCATCCACATGCACTTTCTTTGCTTTCAGCAGCTTGGAGCAGAGCATAGGCGTCAGTGAAATAGCTACGAGAGTAGAAGTACAGCAGACTACCGTCACAATCCATCCGAGCTCGTGGAACATGATTCCCGCCATGCCGGAGAGCATCGTCAGCGGCACAAATACCACTACAAGTACCAGGGTCGTTGCAATAACGGACACCCATACCTCGTTGGTAGCATAGATAGACGCCTCATGCGGGTCCTCGCCGCGCTCCACGTGACGTGTGATGTTTTCCAATACCACGATCGCATCGTCCACCACCATACCGATAGCGATGGTGAGCGAACAGAGGGAGATGATATTCAAGGACGAATCCGCCAGACCGAGGTAGATAAACGCCACGATGAGGGCAATAGGAATAGTGATACCGATAATAATCGTCGCACGCCATTTACCAAGGAAGAAGAGCACCACGAGCACCACGAAGAGGAGGGCGTAAAGCACGGACTCTTCAAGGGAGTTGATGGAGTTCTGGATATTCTCCGAGGAATCGTAGATCTTCTCAATCTTGACGTCTGTCGGGAGCTGTTTCTGTATCTTCGCCAGTTCGGCACGCACGTCGCGGCAGACCTGCACGGTGTTGGCACCGGTCTGCTTGGCAATAACCAGACGGACTGCTTCACGGCCGTTGGTCTTTTCGTCCAGCGAGAGGTCTTTGATGGTATCCTTGACAGTAGCAATGTCGCGGATGAAGACCTGCTGCCCTTGCGGTGTCATGGCTACCATGAGGTTTGCTATCTCGGAGGACTCGATGTACTCCGAACGCACCTGCATCTGGTACTGCTCCTGCGGCATCTTGATCGTACCCGAAGAGAGGTTGAGGTTGTTCGCCGTAACGACCTGTCCCACCTGCTCCAACGTAATACCGTACGCATCCAGTTTCTGCTGGTCGATATTGACATACACATAGCGGTCCGGCGCACCAGAAAGAGAGATATTACCGATACCGTCGATGTGGTTCAACTGCGGTACCACTTCGTCGTTGAGGATCTTATCCAAACCCGCGTAGGTCTCATCCGCCGTAATGGAGTACTGGCAGATAGGCATGGAGGAAGTGGAGAGTTTGAAGATAACCGGCTTGGCACAGTTGTCCGGAAGGTTGTTCGCCGCCATATCAACGAACGAACGCACGTCGTTCACCGCCTCGTCCATGTTACTACCCCACTCCAACTCCAGCGTTACCACGGAGATGTTATCTTTGGACTGCGAAGTGATGTGTTTGAGGTGATCGACGGAGGTCAGGGCGTTCTCCATGATCTTCGTCACGTTGGTTTCCATCTCGGAAGCCGATGCGCCCGGATAAGTAGTCATGACCGTAATATACGGCGGGTCCATCTCCGGGAACTGGTCAATCGGCAGTTTCAGGAAACTATATACACCGATGACGATGACCGCCACAAAGATAAGGGCGGTGGTTACCGGTTTTTCGATTGCTGATTTATAAATTGACATATTCTTTTCAGTAATGACGTGATTACGTAATACGTAATTACGAAAGTTATTCCACTACATTTACTTTCACGCCGTCCACGAGTTTGTGTTGGCCAGTGGTGACGAATTCCACGCCCTCTTTGATCTCCGGAGCGATGATCTCTATATCCTGATCGAAGCGCTGACCGAGAGTAACCGCTATACGTTTTGCGCGGCCGTCCTCCACGATGAAGACGTAACGGTCATTCGCACCGACGAGTTTCTCCACGCTCTGGTAAGGCACCACGATGGCATTCGCTTTTCCCAGACCGATTGTGGTCGTAACGTACATACCCGGACGAAGCAGGTTGCTACCGTTCGGAATAACGATCTTGCATTGGAAAGTGTGGCTGGAGGGGTCAATAGTCGGATAAACGATCTCTACCGTAGCAGGGAATACCTTGTTCGGATAAATCTCCGAAGTCAGCGTCAGTTTCATTCCTTTTTTGAGGAGCGGGAAATAGGTCTCCGGAACAGCTACCAGCGCTTTCAGTTTGTCTATCTGTGTGAGTACCAGGATAGGCTGACCTCCGTAGAGCTCGCCGTCCTCGTAGGTCTTCGCAGAGATGACACCGGAGAAAGGCGCTTTGACATATGTGTTCTGCTCCAGAAACTCCAACTGCTCTTTGGTGGACTTATACTGCATCATAATCTGGTCGTACTGCTGTTGCGTAGCCGATCCGGTCTTGAGCAGTTGCTCCACACGGTTCTTCTCGATCTCCAGATTTGTCATAGAGATCTTAGTTGTCTTGTACTGTGTCTGGTCCATGCGCACCAAGTCGTCTCCGCTTGCCACACGGTCTCCCACCTCGCGGTAGATATGTTCGATCTTACCGGTGAGCGAAGGAGCCACATTCTGGGTCAGATAACCTTGCAGGTTAGTTGAGACAGAGATTTCGCGCTCAATCTCACGCGGTTGCAGAACGACCGTGCGCACTTGCTCCACGCGCTCTTCCTCTTCTGCAACGGAGGTTTCTTTGCTGCCACAGCTAATCAAAGCAAGTGCGGCAAAAATGTAAAGAATATTCTTTTTCATATTTGTTATTGGATTATTTTCGGGATTACGGGATTACGATATTTCGATATTACGAGATTTCGAGGGCTTATTTATTGAGGAACTCTTCCAGATCCGCTTGGGCGCTGACGAGGTTCAGCATTGCCTCCACATAACTGCTCTGGGCGTTAATCAGGTCATTGGAAGCGTTCGTCAGCTCCATATTGCTGCTGGCGCCGTATTTGTATTTCTCCGTAGCGGAGGCGAACACGCGCCGTGCCACTTCTATATTATCTTTCTCGTTCGTATAGGTCTCATACGCGTTGGTGAGGTTGAAGCACAGCTGGCGGTATTGGATAGCCAGATTGTCTGTTGTTTCCGAGAGGGTGTTTTTTGCCTCTTCGTACGCGATTTTCTTTTCTACCACGCCAGCTGCACGCTTTCCTGACGACCACAGCGGCATTTTGACGGACACTTGAATCACGTTCGGCGGCGTCATACGCATACCGCCCTCGCCGTAGTACTGCTGGTTCGTGTAGTTGTACGCCAGCGCGATGGTCGGACCGTAAGCCCATCCTGCCATGTGTACGTTGCGCTTGGCGAGCTCGGTCTGCTTCTTCAGCAACTGATAATTGAGGTTGTTTTCTATATTGAAATTCTCCGCCAGAAGGTTGATGACCCGTTCGGGCGAAAGCACATCGTCGATGTCCTCCGTCAGTACCAGTTCGGTCTCCACCGGCACGTCCAGCAGCACTTTGAGGCTGTTATTTGCCAGTTCTATATTGCGTTTCTGGGTGTTGATTGAGTTCTTGAGCGTGTTCACACGCACGCGGATCTGGTCTGCTGTCGTCTGCTCGGCGGCTCCTACATTGACCGCATTCTGCGTCATCTGCTCCAAGTCCTGGATATTCACCAAACTGGAATCCAAGAGGTTTGAAATGCTCTGGAGCGCAAGAACGGAGACATAAGCACTCATCACACTGCTGCGGAGCTCAACCTCGCTCTTCTCCAGTGCAATCTTTTTCATGTCGATGGCGATATTGTTAAGCAGCGCCCCAACAATACCTTGTCCGTTGAGACCTACCGCTGCGGTCAAACCGAGGGCGCCGACGTTCGGCATGTTGATCTTGAACGCACCCATCGCCGTGGACATCGATGCCGAATAACCCAGATAGTTGCTGTAGCTGTAACTTCCATCTACCTGCGGAAGCATGGCGGCTATCGTCTGCCACCGCTGCGCGTACGCTTCCTGTACGGCAAGAGAGGCGTTTCTCAACGTCCGGTTCTGTTGCACCGCGTATGCCTGCGCCTCGCGGAGACTCAGATTGAGCGTTGAGGGCACGGACGAGGTGTCCTGGGGCTGATGACTTTTCGTCGCAGCCATCACATGGTCCTCCGCCATCAGGCTCGAACTCAATGCTACTGCTGCAATCAATACTAATAATTGTTTCTTCATATTCTTGTTTTATTTTTTTTCGTAATAACGGGATTACGTAATGCGAAAGGGCGTAATGCGTAATGACGTCATTTCAATTATAGAGTTTCATTCCTTCTTCGCTGAGGACGCCGCGGACGAAAATATCCATCGCCGTATGCCCTAACTGGTGCATGTTGTGACCGTGACCTTCTATCACCTCAAAATCATTGATGGCATCGCTATGTATCTTCGCAAAAAGAACCGCTGTCAATTCAATATTAAGGTTCGCGCGTACGAGACCTTCCTGCTGCCCTTGCTCCAGATACGCCATGATATATTCCTTCTGCGTCTTGAAGCACTCCTCCTGGAACTCTGCGAACTGGCGGGGGTAGTATTTCTTGAGGTCGTACACCAGCTGCGGTACGCGCCGCACGTCGTTTTTCTCCGTTTCCTGGTGCTTCAGGAAGCGCACCACCAGTTTCCGGAAATCCCGCATTTGAAGCAGTTCCTCCATTTTGGAGGCGATATAAGCAACATTTGCATGCAATAATTGTGCCACGAGTTCGTCCTTGGAGGCGAAATAGACATAGAATGTCTTTTTGGACATGCCTAATTCGTGGCAAATATCGTCAATAGACACACTACGTATTCCCAGGCGAAAAAACATCTCGCCGGCTGTCTTGATAATATGAGTTTTTTGATCTTCTGCCATATTATTCGCAAAAAAGCGCACAAAATTACTATATTTTTTCGACATGTGCAAGAAACTTGGAAACTTTTTTAACTCCAAAAGTTTCTTTGTAAAGTAGAGTTTGCATTTTGAACGGGTAAAGGGAGGTAAAAAAGTATATATACTACGTATATATAGTATATGCGTTAAAAATGCAAAAAATGGCGTCTATCCTTGGGTTATCCTTGGGGAATCCTTGGGTTATCCTTTGGTAATGAGTCTATTCCGACCTTAAACAAACAAACAAACAAACAAACAAACCCCACCCCGGCCCTCCCCTCAGGGGGAGGGAGAAAAGAGAAAGAAACAAACTAACAAACTAACCCCACCCCAAAAGGTTCTATGACCGTCCACCGGACGCTCAATCGGGCAAAGCCCTTCACCCTCAAGGGAGGGAGAAAAGATATGAAAAAAAGAGGGACGCGTGGTTGCGTCCCTCTTTGGGATCCGCCAAATGTGGCGGATACATTTTAGGTTATTAGCGGACTTGGGCGCCTTGGAGGTTGAAGAGTTTGCCGTCGCGAACGATATAGAGAACGCCGTCAACAATCACTTTGTCCACTTTCTCGGTGAGAATAATGTTCTCGATAGCCGCTTTCCACTGAACAGAAACAGTACCTTTAGCAATTTGAGCCGAGTTCTTGTCGTTGTAGAAGTTGTTGGTCAACTTACCTACTACCATAACGCGGTCACCCTGTACAAGTGCGGTGCCTTCGGCCTCAGAAATTGAACATTGATAGCATTTCAAATCTCCATAGGTAGAGGTTGCATCATCTGTCATATAGAACGACACATTCTTGAACTGCGTGCTATATTCGCCTTTGCTTGCGAATTTAGCGAAATATCCGACTACTGCATATGATTTGGTAGATGTCTCATTGTCACCCAATTTCATGGCCTCCTCAACAGCCTCGGTTACAGTGAGAGTATCCATTTGTATAGCGGCCTTCTCCAGGATAGTAACTTTCGGTTTCGAGTTACCGTTCTCAATCATACCGTTGTAGTTCTTGATAGAAACGGTCAAAGAAACTTTGTAACCAATGTAAAGTTGCTCCTCACCAACACCTGCGTAAACAAAGAATGCGCCATCAGCATTGCTGGTTGCTTCACTTCCTTCCGGAGCCAGCCAGAAGTTTTGAGAGCCATTGTACTGAGCATAGCCACCATCTTCGTTAGCGACACCCTTATTATTCGTGAGAGCGGTAATGACACCTGTGAGTTGATACATTTTCTCTGTAGCAGCACCACTTGCCAGTTCGTTACCAATTTCCAGAGCCTCAGCGATTGTAATCACCTCTACTCCGGTTTGAACAGTGTGGTCACCATCAACTTTGCTAATGAACGCAGCATTACCCTTCTCAATCTCGATGATGTACTTCTTGGCATTCTTGTTGTAGTACTTTTTCAGTTTACCGGTAACCGATACCTTGTCACCATTCAGCACCTTCAGTGTGTCGTTACCCTCGATAGGGAAGCAGTTGTAAGCCTCAAAGTCAGACTCTGTAGCATCAGCAGCATCAGCCATGAACCAACTTTGATTCATGTATTGCGTGCTGAACGAATACGCGTTGATAACATAACCTTCAACGGTGTACACTGCCTCAGATACACCCATCGAATCCAACTTCATACCTTCGGTAATAGCGTCTGCAACAGAGATTGCCTGAGCATTCATTGTCATTGCCACCAAAGCAGCAGCAACAAAAGAGAAAAATTTCTTCATAACTTAAAAAGATTTAATTGTTAAATAAAAAAATTGGTTAAAACCATTTGCGGGACAAAGGTACTATATTTTTTTGATATGCGCAAATAATTTTGCTTTTTTTCACAAAAATACGCAATTGTTTGCATATTTAAAAAAATTGTCGTAAATTTGCACCCAAATTTGTAATTTGCCATGGCAAAACTTTTAATCATAGATGATGAGCGTGGTATCCGCAACACGCTGCGTGAGATTCTTGCGGACGAAGGGCATGAAGTGGACGTAGCCGAGAACGGCAAGCAGGGTCTGGAAATGGCTCAGGCGAAGGCTTATGATCTGATCTTCTCCGACATCAAAATGCCAGAGATGGACGGGATGGAGGTGCTTTCTAAGATTTCAGAATTCAGAATTCAGAATTCAGATTCGTTTGAGAGTACCGACTGTCCTGTGGTGATGATTACGGGTCACGGGGATATAGAGACGGCGGTGCAGGCGCTCAAGATGGGTGCGTATGATTTTCTGCTCAAGCCGCTTGACCTCAACCGCATTCTGATCACGACCAAGAACGCATTAGAGTCCAAATCGCTGCGTCAGGAGACGAAGCAGTTGCGGAAGAAAGTAGCAGCGAAGGGGTTTCAGATGATCGGTCAGAGCGCGGCTATCACCCGTGTGCGCGAAATAATAGATAAGGTAGCACCGACGGAAGCCCGTGTACTCATCACCGGTCCTAACGGCACGGGAAAAGAAGTAGTGGCACATATGATTCACTCCCTCTCCGCTCGCGCCAACGGTCCTATGGTAGAGGTCAATTGCGCCGCCATCCCGAGCGAGTTGATAGAGAGCGAGCTTTTCGGACATATGAAAGGATCGTTCACGGGTGCAGTCAAAGACCGCGCGGGCAAGTTCGAACAAGCCGACGGAGGGACTCTGTTTCTGGATGAGATCGGTGACATGAGTCTGGCTGCGCAGACCAAAGTGCTGCGTGCGTTGCAGGAGAGCGAGATCACGCGGGTAGGATCGGACAAAGCCATCAAAGTGAATGTTCGCGTGCTGGCGGCGACGAACAAAGACTTGCAGAAAGAGATTGCGGAAGGCAATTTCCGCGAGGATCTTTTCCACCGGTTGAACGTCATACCAATTCATGTACCGTCGCTCAACGAGCGGCTGGAGGACATTCCGCTGCTGGTGGACTATTTTGCGGATCAGATATGCGCGGAACAAGGAATAGCGCTCAAGAGTTTCGAGCCCGAGGCGATCAAGGCGCTGCAAGGCAAGCAATGGACAGGAAACATACGTCAGTTGCGCAATGTCGTGGAACGGCTAATAATCCTTGCCGGAGCGAAGATAACCAAGGAGGATGTGGAGGCTTATGCATAATATCCGCCAAACTTGGCGGATTCCAGAAGAATGATTCTACAGTCTCTCAATATACTCAACTATCGCAATATCCGCGAGGCGAGTTTGGAGTTCGCACCCAAGCTCAACTGTTTCGTAGGCCTCAACGGACAAGGGAAGACCAACGTCCTTGACGCAATCTATCTGCTGAGTTTTGCCAAGTCGGCATTCACGAGTCAGGACAGCCTGAACATCACCCACGGAGAGGAAATGGCGATGGTGCAGGGAGTGTATAGTACAAAGTCGAAAGTCGAAAGACCGTCCTTACAGGACTCAAAGCCGCTTTCGGAGGATGGTCTGATGACCATCTCTTGCGGGTTGCGTAAGGGTGTGAAGAAACAGTTCCGGCGAGACAAGAAAGACTATCCGCGTCTGATTGACCATATAGGGCTTATTCCGCTGGTAATGATTTCGCCTGCGGACCAGCAGTTGATCGACGAAGGGTCGGACGAGAGAAGGCGTTTCATGGATGTTGTTATCAGCCAGTCCGACCGCAAATATCTTGATTCGCTCACACGCTACAATGCCCTGCTCAAACAGCGGAATGCGCTATTGAAACAGTACGCCGAGGCGGCTGCGCCACCGGACGATTTATTAGAAGTGCTGGAGTGGCAGATGGTGGAGCCGGCGGAGTATATTTTCAAGGCAAGGACAGAGTTCTTTGAGGCGTTTCAGCCGTATTTCGAGGAGGTGTACCGGCGTATCTCCGGCCGCAAGAATGCGACCGAAACGGACAATCCGGACAATCCGGAAGGTCCGGAGGTTCCGGGATTGCAGTATGTAAGCCAGTTGCAGGACAGGGATTTGCGCGAGGCGTATGTGCGGACAAGACAGCGGGATTTGATATTAGGCTGGACATCGCAAGGGGTACACAAAGACGATTTGGAGATGAAGTTGGGCGAGTGGCCGTTGAAGCAAGTAGGCAGCCAGGGGCAGCAACGCACTTTCATTCTTGCCATGAAATTGGCACAGGCTTTGTACTTAGGGGCTATCAGCCATCAGCCTTCAGCCTTCAGTAAGCCGATCTTGCTGCTGGACGATATTTTCGACCGGTTGGACGGGGAACGGGTGGAACGGATTGTAAACATGGTGCAAGGAGAGGAGTTCGGACAGATCTTCATCACCGACACCGACCGTCAGCACCTCACGGAAATACTCAAACCCAACGAGAACGCCAAGATATTCCACGTTGAAGGAGGGAGAGTTGATAGTTGAAAATTGAGAGTTGAGAATTGAGAATTGAGAGTTGAAAGAAGTTTTAAAGTAATAAGTTGAGAGTTGAAAGTTTTCAGATACATAGTAACCTTTGTACTTTGTACTTTGTCCCTTTGTACATTAAAAGCTGAAATCGGCTTTAGGGGTGCATGGATAGCGACTGTGGCTAATATCGACTGGCCGTCCAAAGAGGCGGTGGGCAATACCGAAATGCAGCAAGAGGAGATGATTTGGATACTTGATTCGCTGCACGCAATAGGTATCAACGCCATCATCTTCCAAGTCCGCCCCACCGCCGACGCACTCTATCGCAGTGAGTTTGAGCCCAGTTCTCATTGGCTGACCGGAAAGCAAGGAGAGTGGGGAGATAAGTCGAAAGTCGAAAGTCAAAAGTCGAAAGCATGGGATCCGTTGGAATGGACGATTGAAGAGGCGCATAAACGGAATATGGAAGTGCACGTCTGGCTCAATCCGTATCGCGTCACTCTCGCTAAAACGGACACCTCCGCTATTTGCGCCAACCATATATGGAGAAAACACCGCGACTGGTTCTGGGAATACAACAAACAGTGGTATTTTGACCCGGGGCTGGAGCAGACACGGGAATGGATCTGTACAATCGTTCAGGACATCGTGCAGAGGTACGACATTCAGGCGGTGCATATGGACGACTATTTCTACCCCTATCCGGCAGGCAAACAGCAACTGCCGGACGCCAAGACCTTTGAACAAGACCCCAGAGGATTTAATAATATCAATGACTGGCGGAGAGACAATGTCAACCTAGCTATCAAAGCTATCAGCGAGACCATCCGCGAATGCAAAGACTCCGTGGAGTTCGGTATCTCGCCTTTCGGCGTGTGGCGGAACGCCTCCGTTGATTCGACAGGCTCCGCGACCCGCGCCGGAATAACCAATTACGACGACCTCTATGCGGACATACGGCTGTGGATTCAAAAAGGCTGGATCGACTACGTAATGCCGCAACTCTATTGGGAGATCGGTAAGAAAGTGGCGGATTACGAGGTGCTGGCTCACTGGTGGGCGAACGAGGTGCGGGGCACATCCTGCAAACTATATATCGGCATGGCCCCGTACAGATTAGTCGAAAGTCAAAAGTCGAAAGTCGAAAGCGGCAAGTCGAACCCTTGGGCTACCGGCAACGAGATCAAGCGGCAGATGGACTTGAACCGGACTATCCCGGAGATCAGCGGCGAGTGTTTCTATTCGACAAGGCCGCTGTTGCGCAATCCGAGAGGGGTGTGCGACAGTATCAGGTCAGTCTATGCCGACGAAGACGCAGAGAAAGAACCGCTTGTGTTACCATGGGAATAATACTGTAGTGTGCTATCGGCGCAGCAAGGATGCCATTGTTGAGATTTTTGACATAACAAACTTTAAAAACATTACACAATGAAAACTTTTATCAGCCTCGCCCTTGCGGCAAAGAAGAAATTAGTTGTCATTCTGGCTGCGGTCATGGTCTCCGTAGGAATGATGGCGCAATCGCCTGTCTATCGTGTCGGAGACAAATACATGATGGACGGCGAATTGATGAGCAAACGCGAGTTCAAAGGTTACCTCAAAAACACTTGCCCGGAGGCGTTCGAACTGTTCTCCAACGGACATAAACTCAGCATTGCGGGCTGGAGTTGTTTCGGAGTAGGCCTCGCCATTAACTCCGTAGGCAGTTCTCTGCTCTATTCGTGTCTCAGGGGCGAAATAAAACAGAGATACATGCTCGATCTAAGTTATACACTCACTTCTTTGGGAGCCGGAACCACCGTAGCCGGTGTTACCTGTCTCGCGGTAGGTTATACACGCATGCACAAAGCCGTTAACCTCTATAACATCGAGAAAGCGCACCGCCCCGACCTCAGATGGATCTACGGTTTGAACGGACGGGGAGAGATATCCGTTGCGTTGCAGTTCTGATTTGCGCCACCGTACTATTTTTCCACATTTGCAAATTACAACGTTCAAAAATCACATTTTTTGACAAAAATAACGCGCGTACTTGCATATTCGAAAAAAAAGCAGTAATTTTGCGGCGCAAAATCAATTGAAAGGAAAAACAACTATGCAAACAGACGCACAACATCAATTGAATGAAACACCCATTACTACTGATGTAGCAGGTAATGGTAATGTGCAAAAGAAGTACTACACTGCCGATGAAGCAATCGCTTTCTTAGAGCCGCGCATCCGCGCCATGTTCCAATGAAAGAGGTTGTTTACACTAAACAGGCTCTTTTGCAATTTGAAGAAAGTGTGAAAGAGTTAGTAGAACAAGGCTACTTTGGCGATGAAGACTACGCCGTTATGTATATGCGAGATATATTCAGGTATTTTGCGCTGAATTTGCAATATTCAGTATCTGTTGAAGCACCTGATTGTTTTACTCGGTATTGTGTAGATGGCAAAGATTTACATTACGTCCGTTATCGCAAGAACACTCAAACTACTTGGTACGCATTTTACGAGGAGTTAGAAAATGTGTATAGTATTGTTTACCTTGCCAACAATAAGCTTATAGGTCATTTATTGGACATTAGTTTATAACCCTCCTCCTCCGCGAGGGTTTTGCGGTCGTCGCTTACCGACGTAAAACAGCAAGGACAAGCGCAAGTGTGCGCCACATAGAAAATAAGCGTTTGCTTTATTTGAGGATTCTTTCAATCATCCACAATATTGAAAAATAGTGTTCCGAGAATAATGCGAAACGCTCACGTTTGTAGCGTGGGCTTTCTGCATATATGGACACTATGGGAGTGGATGCCCGAAAGAACCAATAGCAGTTGGCTCACTTTTTTGTGACATATACAACCTTAAATCAATTATAAAACCGAAGAGGCGATGGGATATAACCGTCCAAAATTGGCATGAAAAAAATTGTTATTGCATTTTTACTATTGTTTGTGGGTACATCAAGTTATGGACAAACTTGGGATAAAATAAAATATGATATAAGAGACTGCAGGGAGATTAAATGGGAGAAGGATGTATATCAATTCCAAGATTTGTCGTATCCAGCTAATCGATTTATTCCAGCTTGTGTATATGATAGATATCAGTTTGGTCGTACCCTTATGAAAGCGGGATGGGTAAACTTCGGTGTTGGTTTAGGTATTTCAGCAATAGGAAGTATTCTATTGGTGACAAATATCAACCATAATGATTTGCAAAATAAAGCAGGCTATGCATTTAATTCAATTGGCGGAACACTAGTTGTAGTGTCTATTCCATTGTTGTGTTTTGGAGACAATGCCAAAAGGGAAGCTAATGTAGATTATGAAGTCTTTAATTTACAATATAGAAACAATTTATCCAATTAAGAGAATTTAGACTGCGACCATATATACGACTTTTTCTCAAATGTGCATTTTTTTGTGGTGATACATAACATACTATTACTATAAAATAGTGATAATTCTTGCATAACGCAAAATTTATAGTTAATTGCAGTTGCAAAATGATTACTGAGCGCTGGAAAATACTCTTTGCAAAATGATAGATGTAAAAAATATGGCAGGCCGACACATCTATTTGATAACAAACATTTGCTGCAATTGACAACTCAAAAAGGGAAAATGACCGGCATTGAATGCCGGGAAATGAACATACAGAAAGAGTGGCTACTGAAATATCGCTTATTTCTTATAATGTAGAATTCGGCGGAAAGGATATAAAAACAGGCATGAATGCTGGCTAATAGACAAAGAGCGAGCTACACCCGCATTGAGCTCGAAGCGGGCGGGCGAAGCGAAAGCGAGACGCGAGGGCGAACTCGGCACGAACGTAGAGAGAGTGCCAGCGAGGGGCTAAACCGCCTATGCCGCGAGCTTACAAAATGGGGAGAAAAATAAGAAAAATGCACTTTGAATTTACATTGTGCATTTTTTTCTTGCATATATGCAAAAAAAGTTGTAATTTTGCAGCGCAAAATATGGGCGACACAAATCACCAACAGTGAGAAAGGATGTTAACCGTTTTAATCATACTTATGGCATTACTTGTTTCTTCTCCGGTTACTGGCGCGTCGACGGATGCAGATTCGGAAGCCGCTCCGAAAGTAATCATACTGAGTTATCATAAGACGGACGGCAGGAGACACCCGCAGGCGTGGTACGATTTCCAGTTGGAGAAAGACGGACGTTATATGCTGATTAACAGCACCAACAGGTCTCCGAAAGAGGCATTGCGTGCAGAAGTGCCTGCTTATGTAGCAGACAGCCTTGCGCAAATCGTGCGGGAAGAAAAGATGGGCAAATACAAGGAACACTACACGCACCCCCATAAGATACTGGACGGAACATCATGGTCACTCTATGTGCGGCTGGACGACAAGACTTCGTTTTCCTCTTCCGGCTACATGGCTTGGCCGCGAGGAGACGGACTGCAACGGCTGAATACCTATCTATGTAATTTATGGAAACTAGTGGAAGGGCAAGCCGAAGAGATAGATTTATGGGAATAATGTAACAAAACACAAATAACAAACAATAATTTTAAACCACATGATTTATTCGAAAGAAGTACAAGAAATGTGCGTGGTAGCGAAGGGTCCGAAGCACGGACCGGCACCTATTCCCGAGGAGGGCAAATGGGTGAAGGCTACCGAGATCAAAGACATCTCGGGTATGACGCACGGTATCGGCTGGTGCGCACCGCAACAGGGTTGCTGCAAACTCAGTCTGAATGTAAAAGACGGTATCATCGAGGAGGCACTCGTTGAGACCATCGGTTGCTCGGGTATGACCCACTCTGCTGCTATGGCGGCTGAGATCCTGCCGGGCAAGACCATCCTTGAGGCACTCAACACCGACCTCGTTTGCGACGCTATCAACACCGCTATGCGCGAGCTGTTCCTGCAGATCGTTTACGGTCGTACGCAGAGCGCGTTCAGTGAGGGCGGTCTGGCCATCGGTGCCGGACTTGAGGACCTCGGTAAAGGTCTTGTTAGCCAGTGCGGTACGCTCTATTCCACCAAGGCGAAGGGCGTTCGTTACCTCCAGCTCACCGAGGGTTATATCACCAAGGAGTTCCTCGACGAGGACAACGAGGTTTGCGGTTATGAGTACGTACACATGGGTAAGTTCATGGACGCTGTCAAGAAGGGTGTTCCCGCTGACGAGGCGCTCAAGAGCGTAACCGGTACCTACGGCCGCACGACCAAAGAGCAAGGTGCAGTTAAATCGATTGATCCACGCAAAAACTAAGGAGGAGAGACTATGATTCGTGAAGTAAAATTTGAGTCGCAAGACCGCCGCGAGAAACAGATTCTCGCCGCTCTGAACGCTAACGGTATCGCTTCCATCGAGGAGGCCAACCAGATTTGCGAACAATACGGCCTCGATCCTTATCTGACCTGCGAGGAAACCCAACGTATTTGTTTTGAGAACGCCAAGTGGGCTTACGTAGTAGGTACCGCTATCGCGCTGAAAAAAGGCTGCAAGAACGCCGCTGACGCTGCCGAGGCTATCGGTATCGGTCTGCAGTCATTCTGTATCCCAGGTTCGGTGGCTGACGACCGCAAGGTAGGTATCGGTCACGGTAACTTAGCAGCCCGTCTGCTCCGCGAGGAGACACAGTGCTTCGCCTTCCTCGCCGGCCACGAGTCTTTCGCTGCCGCTGAGGGTGCTATCAAGATTGCCGAGATGGCGAACAAAGTGCGTAAGAACCCGCTCCGCTGCATCCTGAACGGTCTGGGCAAAGACGCTGCGATGATCATCAGCCGTATCAACGGTTTCACCTATGTGCAGACCGAGTTCGACTATTTCACAGGCGAACTGAAGATCGTGCGCAAGAAAGCGTACAGCGACGGTCCGCGTGCGAAGGTTAACTGCTATGGTGCAGATGATGTTCGCGAGGGTGTAGCTATCCTCTGGCATGAGAACGTGGATGTATCCATCACCGGTAACTCGACCAACCCGACGCGCTTCCAGCACCCGGTAGCAGGAACGTACAAGAAAGAGCGTATCCTCGCCGGCAAGCCGTACTTCAGCGTTGCTTCTGGCGGCGGTACAGGACGTACGCTGCACCCGGATAACATGGCTGCAGGTCCTGCTTCCTACGGTATGACCGATACGCTCGGCCGTATGCACAGCGACGCACAGTTCGCAGGTTCGAGTTCCGTTCCGGCACACGTAGAGATGATGGGCTTCCTCGGCATCGGAAACAACCCGATGGTAGGTTGCACCGTAGCCTGCGCTGTGAATGTAGCTCTGGCACTGAACAAGTAAACAAAGCCTACCCCTAACCCCTCCCAAAAGGGAGGGGAACGAGGGGAAAAGAAAAAAATAGAAATGAAAAAATATTTATTCATTGTAGCGCTTGCTATGGCAAGCGTAATGGTGTATGCCCAGCCTCGTGCCATCGGTGGCCGTCTGGGCGCATTCAATGGTATTAGTTACCAACATGGCTTTGGCGACAGTAATATGCTGGAAGTCGAACTCGGTTGGTCGGTTGATGGCCGCACGGATTTCTGGCGCAACGTAGGCGGAGTGCAAACGCACGGTCGCACATGGGGCACTACCGTACAGGCTGCTGCCACCTATGATTGGATCGATCCGTTCAACGCTCCCGTTCCGTGGAACGAACAAGGCGAGTGGCACTGGTACCTCGGCGTTGGTGGAGCCGGCGGTTATGGCTGGAATGCCAGCACGTATGTAGCCGGAGTAGGCTATGTTGGCAACGCTTGGAACTGGGGTTATATAGGTGCAGCGGGACGCATCGGCATCGAGTACGATTTCTGGTTCCCGCTCCAACTATCGCTGGACTGGCGTCCTACGCTGGGAGCAGGTCTGTTTGACGACCAGAACGGCGGTGCAGAGGCAGGGCTCTATTGGGAGATGTCCAGTATTTCCCTCGGCGTTCGTTATAAATTCTAATAGATATTGTAATATTACTAACAATCAATTTAAAAAGTAAAATGAAAAAATATCTCTTAATTGCTGTTTTGGCTGTAGCCAGCCTCGCAGCCTATGCGCAACCTCGCGCCGTCGGTGTGAACCTCGGTGGATGGTCTTCTATCTCTTACCAACACGGCTTTGGTGAGAGCAACATGTTGGATGTAGCCGCAAACGTTATTCTGCCTATTAACAGCGGTGTCGGTGTCGGCGGTCATGTGACCTACGACTGGATTGATCCGTTCAACGCTCCTGTTCCTTGGAACGAGAAGGGTGAATGGCACTGGTACATGGGTGTCGGTGGTTCCGGAGGTTTCAACTTTGGTGACCAGAACAGAGGTTATAACAGTTGGTGGTACGCCGGTGTAGCAGGTCATATCGGCATCGAGTATGACTTCTGGTTCCCCTTCCAACTCTCGTTGGACTGGCGTCCGAGCCTTGGTGTTGGTACACATAGTGGAAACATTGGTTTCAACATCCCGGGACTTTGGGGTGGTATCCAACTGGGTGTTCGCTACAAATTCTAATTGAACATTTTTATTATGCAAAACGCACATTTCTTCGGAGATGTGCGTTTTTTTATGCGCATACGTGTAAAAAAACAATAATAATTTGCGTATATAAAAAATTGTTTGTATCTTTGTGCGCAAAATGTAACCTTTTAATAATCTATCCGTATGAGAAAAATTCTTTTCCCGCTACTTGCAGTAGCTTTCGTCCTCAGTTCGTGCTCAGCTGCACGCCAGTCCCTTGCAAACAAAGACACGGCGCAGTACCGCTATGAGATTGAATGTGCCGGCAATGCCATTCAGGGAACTTACTTAGTCAAAGTGTGGACCTACAGCCGCAGCGCCGGCATTGCCGAGAACCAATGCCGCAAGAATGCCGTTCACGGTGTTATTTTCAAAGGCTACGGAGGAGGTCAAGGCTGCGTCTCGCAACGTCCTCTGGCACCGCAGCCGGGTATTGAGACCCAATACAAAGACTACTTCGACAGTTTCTTCGCTACCGGCGGCGAGTTCCAGAAATACGCTTCTATCATAAGCGGCACAACCGAGACCGTACGCGTAGGCAACGAATACAAAGTAGGCGTTGTAGTGAGCGTCCGCAAAGACGATCTGCGCAAAGCACTTGAAGCCGCAGGCATCCTCCGCAAACTGAACAGCGGCTTTTGATTTGTGATTTGTAGTTTGTGATTTGTAATTTTTAATTCATAATTAATATGACACGAAACCTTTTGTACATCGTACTTTGTATCTTTGTACTTTCTTTAGCGAGTTGCGGTCCCAAACGCTCGCAAGCCTTTTATGACCAGCCGAGCCGTGTGTTGAGCGCGGATTTCAACGGCACATACGTCATCCGTACGCAGGTGCGTTCCAAAGACGCCGTGACTGCATTCTACGACGCACAGCGCAAAGTAGTGAAAGAGATTATTTTTGACGGTATCCAAGCCGCCAACAACGGCGTATCGGATCTCAAGCCGCTCTGTCTGGACAAGAACGCCCAGGAGAAATATGAAGACTACTGGAATGCTTTCTTCTCGGACGGAGGTCCTTGGAAACAGTTCACCAACTACAGCAAACGCCGCGTAGTCACGACCCGTTATGAGCGCGACGGACGGCAGATGGTAGAGACCGGAACGGTTACTGTGGACCGCGCCGGAATCAAGAAGAAACTGCAGGAAGACGGAATAATCCCGAAAGAAGGAAGATATTAAGACATTTACCATTTGGACATTTATTTTTTAGAGAATTATGAAAAAGTCACTATTAACTATAGTTCTTGCGTGCATAGCGGTTGTAGCGAGCGCGCAGATCAAGAAACCGGAGCTGATGGTTGTTCCGTCGGATATATGGTGTATCACCAACGGGTATTACACCGAAGTGGAAAATATGGGTTCGGTCACCAAAGTGCCCAACTACAAACAGGCGTTGCAAGAGAACATGGGTCTCAAGCTGGCGATCGCCAAACTGAACGACCTGATGGCTGAGCGTGAGTTCCCGTTGCAGAGTCTGGAGCAGATGATCAAGAACCTGGAACAACGCCGCATGGAGGACAACATGACGATGAGCAAAGCCGGTAACGAGTTGGCAGAGAGTCCTCTGGACGAAGTAGCCCGCATGGCTAAATGCGACATCATCCTGGAACTCAGTTGGGAGGTAAAAGACTTCGGTCCGAAACACTCCTTATCGTACATTCTGGAGGCGCGGGACGCCTATACCGCCAAATCCATCGGCGCAGCGTCCGGTACCGGCGCTCCGTCCATGACCGCCGATGTGGACGTACTGCTGGAGGAAGCTATCGTCGCCAATATGGATAACTTCAACCTGCGTCTGCAGGACCATTTCACCGAGATGCAGACCATCGGACGTGAGATAAATCTGGATATCAAAGTGTTTGCCAACAACGCCGCAGGTGTAGACCTGGAGACCGAGTTCGGCGGCGAAGAGCTGGTAGATGTGATCAACAACTGGCTCCAACTCAATACTATCCAAGGCCGTTTCTCCATGCCGTACGCTTCGGAGAACGTAGCAAACTTCACCCAAGTGCGCATCCCGGTCTATGACGAGCGCGGAAGGGCTATCGATGCCAACGGATTTGCCAAACAGCTGGCAAAACATCTCCGTCAGGCACCGTATAACATCCCTTGCAAAGTGATGGTAAAAGGTCTCGGCAGAGCCGTGATCGTCCTTGGAGAAAAATAAAAAACCTCGTCATATCGACATAACGTCATAACGTCATAACGAAAAATCATTATGAAAAAAATCTTTTCAATATTATTAGCCGTGCTCATGAGCGCAGCTATGCTGGCACAAACGGAGTATCTGCCGATCTCCGTCTATGCAGCCGACGATTCCGAGTCCTTCCCCAAGGGTTCGAAAGCCATGATCGAGAACAAGCTGACCCAACTGCTGACCAAGAACGGTATAGCCGGACTGGATTATATGGGTCAGTTCGTGCTTACCGTTTCCAGCACCCCTCTGGATAAAGATATTATTCCCGGTCCTCCGATGAAAATCGCAGAGAAAATGGAGATGAACCTCTATATCGTGGACAGTTACGCCAAAACGATCTTCTCTTCCGCCTCTTTCACTGTACGCGGATTAGGAGAGACCGAAAACAAATGCTATCTCAACGCTATCAGCCATATGCCGCTGCAGACGCCGCAGATAGCCCAATTCATTGACGAAGGGAAGCAGAAAATCATTCGCTATTACGACCACGAAGGCGAAGTCCTGATCAAGAAAGCCATGTATTTGGCAAAGAAAAAGGAATTCGAAGAAGCGCTATGGATCGTTTCGCTCATTCCCCAACAGAGCAAGCATTATGATGCCGCTCTGGCGGCAGGACAGGAGATATACCAGATGTACCTGAACCACGAATGCAACCTCTATCTGGCAGCAGCCCGTCAGGCATGGGCTGCGGAGCAGAACTCCAAAGGTGCAGCTGCCGCAGGAGAGTATCTCCAGAATATCCTGCCGGATGCAGGCTGCTACGACGAAGCGATGGAGCTCTACCGCGAGATCAAAGGAAAGGTGTTGGACGACTGGAAATTCGAGATGAAGAAATACCAGGACGGTATTGACCTTGAGAAACTGCGCATTGAAGCCGCACGCCAGATCGGTGTTGCATATGGCACGCACCAACCTGCGCAAACGACCTCCATCGAGTTCCTGCGCTCTATTCTGTAAGTCGTAAGTAGAAAGTAGAAAGTCGAAAGAAGAAAGTCGAAAGCCGAAAGCCGAAAATGAGACAGACCATTTTAACATTATTCTGTGCATGCATGGTTCTCACCGTGTGTGCGCAGGACGAAATGGCGTACCGCCGTAACTCGCTGGCTACCATGCTCGTCTATCACCCGGAGGACGAGTTCGGGTTCGAGATATACAAAGCTTTCGACTCGCTGCCTATTCCCGACAAGTACGACGACCACACTATCTCCGGTGCGCGGGTCATTGACAACAGTACGGTAAGCGGTTTGCAGCGCAAGGAGTCCGGCTATTACAAAGCCACTTACGGCCATCAGCTGACAGCAGCCGAGTTGCGCAAGAATGCGCAATATACAGAGGACCTTCTCAACCAGACGGAGATGGCAAAAAAGATGGTAGCCAAATGGTTCGGTTTTAACGGTCATACCGTTTCCGATGCAACCTTCAATACTGCACTGATCAGTTCGCGGGGTCAGTATAACGCCTCCGATGTAGATGTGGCGTTAGCAATGCAGACGACACGCGGACTCGCATCGCTGTCCGACGCCGGCGAAGAACTGCTCAACAACACCTTCGTTCTGGTCAACGATATCACGTATGTGACAGCAGAACAGGAAGCGGAGGCAGCCAAAGTGGCTATGGGTGTTATCGGAGGTATCTTCGATGCGCTGACAGGCGGCAAGTCCGGCCAGCAGATGGCGCAAACGGCGGGGAAGATAGCCGACAGTTTTACCGGATTCAAAGTCAAGACACATTCTTATCTCTACCAGTTGGAATGGAATGACTCCATTGCGGCTATCTTCTACCGGTATCACTATACCGGTGTGCCGGATTCAGCCAAAGTGCAGGCATTTCTGGACGACAAGACCACTTACCGGCTCAAATACGTAGCACATGAGTATGAGTTCGACAAGAAATCCGTGCTCAAAGGCAAGTACTCCCGTACGGAACTGGTGCGTACCATCTGCGCAAGGTCTATGGACAAGAATATCGTGGCTCTCGCCAAACAATACGAGGATTTCAAGGTCAAGACACCGGTTTACCAAGTACTCACCAACAGCCGCGGCAAGATAGAAGGCTACGCCGCCAAGATCGGCATGAAAGAGGGAATCTCCGAAACCTCCAAATTCCAAGTCGTGCAGCGTATCCAGGACGCCGAGACCGGCAAAACACGGTACAAATATATCGCTACCGTCAAGCCGAAGAAAGGAGAGATTTGGGATAACAGGTATAATGCGGTACTGGAGGAAGCGGACGGAGCCACCCTGCCCTATACCACTTTCGTCAAAACAGCCGGAGGAGAGATTCTGCCGGGTATGCTTCTCATAGAAGGCAAATACCGGAAGATCGAAAACTGACAAATGAACAAACGAGAAAATAAATAAGTGAGAAAACAAAAAGGGCTCGTCTCCCGACGAACCCTTTCCCATATAACAAACAATCTCTATTAACATACCGGGTAGATCCCGGCAGAATCTTCTAACATTCTACATGTAACATTACAAATACCGTGCCAAAAATAAAAAAATGCTCTACAACTGGATCATATCGCTACCTATGATGTTATGCTTCTTCTGGGCGGTCTTTTTCATTGTGCGTTTCCTCCGTGGCAGCGATGAACCGCGTATAACGGTCACGATTCTTATTTTCTATATCGCCTCAACTGTACTCTACACCAACCACTGGCTTTATTTCTCCGACCACCAATCCATCATCGGTGCCTACACCTACTTCATCGCCAACCTCTCCGTATATCCTATATATTATATGTACCTGCGCGCACTCACGCGCACGAAGACAAATTTCGAAGTTCTACTTCTTCTCCTTCCTGCGCTGGCGATGACAGTTCTTTTCCCGATCGCCAAGCACCACGGAGGCGAATTAATGGAGGGGGTAAGTCGCTTCGCGCGCATTTGTTTCGCCATCCAAGTCATATGGGTCTGGTGGCGCGGATCCCGCTTACTGCGCGCCACGCAACAACGGCTCGACAACACCTATGCCGACGACCGTAGTTACCTTCTCCATCCCACCTATCTGATCCAGCACCTCTTGGGTATCACCGCGGCGTTCTCCATGTGTCTCAACCTCTTGGGACGGGATTTCTTCGCCGAGAGTATGATGGTTAGCATACCGGCGATTATTATGTCGGCACTGCTGTTCGGTATCGGCTATGTAGCGGCGCATACCACCCTTCCACAGGAAACCATCCATACGGAGGCACCGCAGGCTAAGGAAACTACGATAGAAGAAACCGATGCGCTGATGCAGGCGATAACTACCGTTCTTCGCGAACAGAAACTGTTCGCCTTGCCGGACCTGACCATTCAGGACTTGGCTTCCGCCGTACATAGCAACCGCACTTATGTCAGCCAATGTATCAACCGCCGCACGGGACTCAGTTTCTCCCAATATATTGCGCGTTACCGCGTGGAGCACGCACAACAGATACTCCGCGATTCCTGCTATGGCACCGATAAAGAGGCTGTCATGGATGCCATGACGTCAAGCGGTTTCTCTTCCGACCAAACTTTCTACCGCGTCTTCAAGGAGATTACCGGCGAGACACCTCTCCAATACCGCCATAAAAACCTACAATAATCACTTTTGTACGATTTGAGAGTCGAATTGTACGATTTGCGAATGCTTTTTCATGAAAAAGCAGTACCTTTGCGCGTTCATTTGATTAGTACCACATAAAACTATTAAATTTATGCAAAAGACTTTTCTTCTCTTTCTCGGCTTGGCGCTTATGGCGCTACCGATGAGAGCGCAAGGTGCGGGGCAACCTGTGCAGAAACTGAATGTCCACATGATGGACGGACAGGTGGTAACGTTCCTCTTGGACCAGGAGCCGGTGACGAAGTTCGAACCGGGCAAGCTGATTCTGCAGACTTCCGGCGACGCGCCGATCATGTACCTATTGGAGAACGTGCGCAAATATACGTACGAAGGTCTGCCGGAAGGCATTGATGCCCCGATCGTGGCACCGGGTACAATCATGGTACGCCAAGGAAAAGACATGGTCGCTATAGATGGCCTGCCTGACAAGGCGAACGTAGCGATCTATGCGGCGGACGGCAAGCAGCTCATCAGCCGTCAGGCTGTCGGCGGACAAACGACCGTGCTGCCCATGACCGCGTTCCCCGCAGGTAACTATATTATTAACGCAGGCGGTGCCTCCTTTAAATTCGTGAAACAATGAAAGCCATTTTCTCATTTACTCATTTACCATTTAAGCATTTATTTGGCCATTTAACCATTGGCTTTTTGCTTATTGGATCAATGGCGCAAGCCCAAGAGGCCTTCTATATCTACCGTAACGACGGAGATTTTAACGGATTCTTCTATGATGAAGTGATCGAGATGCGTCAATCGAAGATCGGTGTGGACTCGGTGGAGTACGACCGCTGGGTGACGCAAGAGGTCGTGCTGGCGGATACAATCTACCGCATCCCTCTTGCTGCTATCGACTCCATCGGCTTCCAACAGCCGGAGATCATCATCAATCCTGACGTGCGCCACATGGATCTATTGGGCATGACGCCTTATGTGTTAGCGCGGGATAGCCAAACGCTGACTTTCTCTACGGATCTGCCGGCAAATCTGATGCCGCAGGTAGGTAATGTGCTCTTTGGTATGGAAGGTATCTTTGAGGAGCTGAACTTCGGCGGTCGTGTAACGAGTGTACGGAATGAGGGGAGCGGTATCGTTGTTGAGACGAATCCGCTGACCAAGATGTCGGATATCTTCATTCAGTTTATCGGCATGGAAGAGGTCGGTTATACGGAGGACAATCCCCAGCAACTGAGCTATCGTGCGGCAGGAATGGATAAGATCAAGCAAGAAGGCGGAAGTTACTCTGCGTACTTATTTAATATCAATACGGCTTTGCACCTTCCTATCGTGCCGGATCTACCCGTTAATGGCTCTTTTGATGCCAATATCGGGTTTAAGTGCAAAATGGCCATGATGTACCAGATCACTGACGATGTTTACTTTATCAAATACGCTATACGAACAGATCTGGATATGCAGGCCGGAATAACGGTCAGTGCAAGTGGAGGCGATGAGAAACCGATTGCGCTTCTACCTGATTTTTTGGGCACCTTCAAATGGCCGGTTTATCCGCCGTTCCCGCTTATTGAGATCAAGCCGCTACCTCAACTTGCATATCGTTGGGGAGGCAGTTTGACTGCGCAGTTGAAGCTTCCTGCCGTCAAGGGATATATTTGTCAGTCCATTATTATTGACAGCGATCTGCCCTATGGTATGACCTACACGGAGAATAAAGATCTTATTGCTCCTAATTTGAAGGGAATGTTCGATACGTTCTTACAATCCGATGCAGAAATACGGGTAGATGGTTTTTGTCAGATAGGACTGAAGGAAGAGTTCGCGGTAGAAACCAATCCTATTTTTGGCGCCATCATTCATGCCAAGACAGGTATTGATTTCTGGGTCGGTCCCAAAGTGGACGGTTCGTTCAATGTGGATATGAGATCTTTCGTTACCAGTGACGACGGTCCGTATATTTTCCGGGATAGCCATATAGGAATAAGTCCTCTGTCATTGGATATGGAGGCGTATGGCCTGTACTCCTATTACGGATTAGATGAACCGGTTAAACATAAATGGGTGGAAGGAAACTGGGATATCATACCGAAAATAGAATTCCATGCCTTCCCGAAATTCACGCGATTTGAAGCGTACCATAACGACTCTCTGCACCAGGCTCACGCGGCATGGAGAGCAGAGCCGCGACGCGTTATATGGCCGTGTAAATCGGGTATCGTTATGTACCGACTAGAAAAGGGGCAAGCTAAATTTGTAGCACATGACTATGATGCGCAGCCTGAGTTTGGTACCGAGATGAACGACCGGTTCGATGTCGATTTCGGGACAAAAGGTATGAAGCAGGGCGCGTATAAAATCGCACCGTCCTTACTGCTCAATGGTACCGACTACCCCGTGCGTAGCTTGGCGCAGGATATTTATGTGCCGTACATCCTGGAGATAGATAAAGACACCGTGCATTTCAATGCCATGGGATCGAATGAGCAAGTGGTCAATGTGGTGACTAATTATGAGAGACTGGAATTCGTTGGTCACGGAGGAGGCCAATATACGATTGATACGTTGGAGCAAGAAGGTAACTACCGAGTGAGATTCACTATGGCGCCGAATATACATATGTTCAAACCGTATGATAGCTCCAAAGAGGGTACTACGTTTACCCTTACCGGACGATCGGAGGATGGACTTGTGCATACATCGCGTAATATTGAATTTACAATGGATCCGAATGAGTTGACGAATGTGTATGCCGATATATGGGGTGACTTTAAATATATGGAAGATGGAATTGTGTCGGAAGCAATTATAACATACAAAGGCGCTGTAACAGCCACTGGGACAGGTAACAGTATACAAATCAACGGTACGCAAGGTAATATATCGCTCAATATGACCCTCCTTTACCAACCTTATGACAGCGCTGATCCGGATGTTTCTGTAGAAGATCAAATTATGGTTTCCGGAACGCTGAGTGACCCTGTCACAACCATCACTTTTGAGGGCGTGCAGGGGATCGAAGGCGGCAGTTTCGGAGGAGTATTGGGTGAAGGTCTGATCGGGACGATGACCGGAACATGTCGGTCGCACCCCATGCTGGATGATGAAGAAAAGAGCATCCTCGGATCTATCATCGTGAGAGCTCCCGGCGAGCCCTCTCCATTTGAATGGTAACTCTCTCCCTTTAGTTCCTTCCACTCTCATCATCCCTGTCACCCGCGTGCCAGGGATGTTTCTTTCTCGCTCTTTTTTGAATCATTTTGGGACTTTTTTGACCAAAAATAGCAGAAATCCTTGCATATTCCAAATATTTGTTGTACCTTTGCAGCCGAAAGCCATATTTACTAATCCCATTGAGTAAATTTACTAATCGCATTGAGTAAAATTTTAGAGTATGATACAACGTGCTTATTTTGAGACGATTGCCAAGCGTATAGACGAACCAAGAAAGTTCATTCAGATCATTGAAGGACCTCGTCAGGTAGGCAAATCAACGCTTATCAAGCAAGTACTGAAGGGTATTTCGATGCCTTGGGTACATTTTTCGGCAGACAACGTACCGGCCACTCGGTCGGCATGGATCAGCGATTGCTGGTCCACGGCGCGCAATAAGTTGCAAATGGAGAAATTGCCGGAACTTCTGCTGGTGATTGATGAGGTGCAGAAATTACTCAACTGGGGCGAAGTAGTTAAAAAAGAATGGGATGCCGACACCTTCAACGATGTGCCGATCAAAGTCGTGCTGTTAGGTTCATCGCGCGTACGTTTGGAAAAAGGACTGAGCGAAAGTCTCAAAGGGCGATTTGAAACGATCAAGATGCCCAATTGGTCGCTAAGCGAAATGCAAGAAGCATTCGGGATGAGCCTGGATGAGTATATCTATTTTGGCGCCTATCCCGGTGCAGCGGATTTTCGAAATGACTTGGACAGATGGCAAGAGTATATCAGCAGTTCCATCGTGGACGCAACGATCAATAACGACATCCTCATGGATACGCCTATCGCTAAACCGGCTTTGCTGCGACAGACTTTTGAATTAAGTAGCGCTTATTCGGGGCAAGAGGTGTCTCTGACCAAGATGATCGGCCAATTGCAAGATGCCGGAAATACCACTACTTTGGCGCACTACCTGGATTTGCTCAATCAAAGCGGCATGGTCTGCGGTCTGAGCAAATACGCAGTCGATAAGGCACGTCGCCGCAACTCAATCCCTAAATATCAGGTGTATAACAATGCGCTGATGAGCCTCTATAGCGAGCATGATTTTGCGTCAGCACGTGCAAATCATAAGTTATGGGGACGACTATTTGAGTCTGCCGTGGGGGCGCATATCATGAACTGCGCTTATACAGGACGATTCAAAGTCTACTACTGGAGAGACGGAAAAGATGAAGTGGATTTTGTCTTGGTAAAAGACTCCAAAGTGGTAGCCGTTGAGGTAAAAAGCAATCATGAGAAAGACACTTCCGGTTTACATGTCTTTCAAGAGAACTTCCATCCCTTCCGCTCCGTATTAGTAGGCGAAGAAGGAATTCCCGTCGAGACTTTCCTGAAATCCGACTTACGAGAATTATTTGAATAATCTCTCTCTCTCATCCCTGTCACCCGCGTGGCAGGGATTTTTTATATATCGAAAAATGGCTATCTGTAACGAAAAAAGGAAGATTTGTATGATTTGAGAATCGAATTGTACGATTTGAGAATGCTTTTTCATAAAAAAGCAGTAATTTTGTGCGTTCATTTGATTAGTAACACACAAATTATTATTTTATGAGAAAGATTTTATTCTTCGCCCTTGCGTTGGTAGCCGGCGCACTGGCATTCACTTCTTGTGACAAGAAAGACAAGAACGGAGTTGATGATCCGAACGCAGTTGTTTTCAATGCTGTCGGCGAACTGCGCGGTGTGATGTTTGACATCTATAACACCGAACAAGAAGCGGTCATCACCTTGCACCCCAACGCCAAGACCGTGGATGTGAAGTTTGTGAACGCACGCATCGCGTCCGAGGACGAGACACCGCAGGATATCTTTATCCATAACATGCCGGTCAGCTCCGAGGACGGTCACTTCTCTCACATCAATCTCGTGCTGGCAGACGGCTCGGCTTATAAGCCCTTCCCGAAATCCTATGCGTACGCGATGATGGATGAAAACCGCACGCAGTTCAACATCCATTTCGGTAACGACGACGAGCAAGACACCCAGGTTTACCTCGTCTTCGGAGCTATGCTCAAATAAAAATAATACTTTGTCATGAAAAAGGTTTTATTCTTCGCCTTTGCGCTGGCAGCCGGCGTAATGAGCATGAATGCCCAGACGGCATTGGATACCACGCAGGTGGATGGTATCTGGTATATCCTTGACAAAACAAACCACACGGCAACCGTCACCTACGCGCTCAGCGAAACAGGCGGCATTGCACAAGACACCTATGCCGGAAGACTTATCATCCCCGAGAGCATTTGGGCGGGTAGCGGAGAAGATTATGCCGACTACACCGTAACCGCTATCGGAGATCTCGCTTTTATATGGTGTAACTACCTGACAGGTATCACTATTCCGAAGACCGTCCGTACGCTGGGTCTGAACCTCTTGTCTCGTAGCCCCAACGTGACTGAATTGAAAATAGAAGACGGCGAGGAGCCTATTTATTTCCGCTTTAGTCAAGGTGATGCAGGCGAAGAATTTTCCTTCCAAGAGTTAGCGTATAGTTGTACATACTTGTATTTGGGACGTAATGTGGAGCAAATAACTACAGAAGACTACCCCAGCCCTATTTTCCATACATGGAATGCGGTGCAAACGGTCGTCATCGGCGAAAAGGTAACGGAGCTCCCGTTGGCTTTCTGTCCCTACTGCCGCAACTTGCAGTCCGTACAGATCAACAAGGCTTCTTTGCTGGAACCCGGTCCGCGCACCTTCGCCTTCCTCGACGAGGACAATCCTCAACCCGATGCCTCCGCTATCACGCTCTACGTCCCCGAAGGGCTCGGAGACACCTATCAGGCACACTCCTTCTGGGGACGTTTCAACATACAGGAAATGGACGATATGCAACGCTATGGCATCGTCTTAGTTTCCAGCTACATCGATTTTTACGAGGACGGTTTGTATTACAAGGTATGGCAGGACGAGCTGGATGCAGACAGAAAATACCTCGCTGTCGTAATGCCGCAAGTATGGTATCTCAATCCCGACGGAAGTTACGTCAGCCAGTGGAGCTCCGAATTCCCGTACAAACAATCCTCTATCGTTATCCCCGATTCTGTAACCTTCTACCATTGGAATGATGGAGGGACAGAACACTATTCCGGCAGAAAGGAGAGTAGCGCTTATCAACCTCTCACCTACGCTGTAGAAGCCATCGGCGACTACTGCTTCCGAGGTGCGTCCAACCTCAGCAGTCTGACCATACCAAGTACTGTCAAGTATATAGGCACGGAAGCCTTCGAATATACGGACAAACTATTCTCGCTTGACATCCCTGAATCGGTGGAAAAAGTAGGTTGGCTCGCTTTTGCCCGTACGGGACTCAAAGAGGTCGTTATTCCCGCTTCGTCCTCCAATTGGCTTGACAACAACGCCGCTTTCCAGGATAACGCGAACCTCACCAAAGTGACCTTTGCCCAAGGTACCACGGCTATTCAGGACCGTATCTTCTTCGGTTGTACAGCCCTGCGTACCATCATCATCCCCGATGAAGTCATATACATCGGTCCGGGTGCGTTCGCCGGTTGCGAAGCCTTGACGGAGATCCATCTGCCGGCATCGTTGCAGGTATTGAACAACCGTCTGTTCCGTGGATGCCCGCTCCGTGCATTGGAGATCCCTGCAGGGGTCATTGAGATAGAAGGATCAGCCTTGCTCGGAACCAGCATCGCCAAAGTGACCGTCAACCCTGCCAACACCGTCTTCGACAGCCGAGACAACTGCAACGCCATCATCCGCACAGCCGACAATACCATCGTAGCGGCTACCGCCGGCGCCTTCATCCCCGCTTCTGTGGACTCTATTGCACAAGAGGCATTCAACGAACTATATGGTATCCGTTCGCTCACCCTGCCCGCTAACCTCAAACATATCGCACCGTACGGATTCATGAACCTGGAGAACCTCACCCTCATCATCTCTCAGATTCAGAACCCTGCCGGCGCGCTCGGACAAGACGCGTTCGAAAACTGGTACAGCAACACCTATGAAACAGCCACTCTCTATGTCCCTTCCGGCACACTCGCGGCTTACCGCGCTGATGAGCAATGGAACCGCTTCCAAAACATTGTCGAGATGACACCGGAGACCAAACCCGCTTCCGTAGAAGACATCGCGCCGATAGCCGAAAGCGGCACTGCCTCAATGGCTAACTTGCCTGCCAACACCGACCTCACCAACGCCGTAGTAGGTAACCTCTACCTCACCTGCGACACCACTAACGGCGACCATTATGATGCTACGGAACAAGCCCTCGTCCTCAATACCGTCGTCGATGAAGTGATGATAGAGAACGTGCTTGCCAATACCGGCAACATGGATGTCATCCGCAATAATTTCAGCGGAATCATCCTCACTATCCCTGCCGGAACAGGAACACTCAGTCTGACGATCCAAACCTCCGGCAACCGCGAAGTGGCAGTACGTATTGAGGGACAAGAAGCAGAGACCTTTGCACAGGCTGCCAAAGGCTTGATCGAAATCCCCTACTCGGTTGAAGGTGATGCATACGTCTTTGTCTATGGCGTGGTAGCGGAAGAACCGGAAGCACCGGCTACCTTACCGTCCAAGTTCCGCGCACGCGCTAAACGCACCGAGGCTGCCGAAAACAGCGTCAGCATCTATGACGTACAATGGATAGTGACTTCCACCACCGACATCGAAAACACTTCCTCCTCCTTGAGGGGAGAGTCGGAGAAGGGTTTCAAGTTCCTCCGCAATGGCAAGCTCCTCATCATCCGTGACGGCAAGACCTACAACGCCCTCGGCGTCGAACTGAAATAACAACAAACAATCTCTCTTTCCGCTGCACTCCTTCAGGGGTGCAGCTTTTTTTTCGTGCTTTCTCTTGCATATGTCAAAAAAAAGCAGTACCTTTGCGCTATGAAACTGTTAGACGATTATATTTTTGATGAGCGGCTCCGGTATGAAGGACATAAGTTGATTTATTTGCCGGAAGGGGATGAGCCGATTGTGCTGGGCGGTATCCTTGGAGCGGCGATACTTGGCGTAAGGCTGCTTAATACAGATGAAGCCGACAAACGAGGTATTTCGCTAAGTGAAGCGTTGCGCTACAAACCCTTTTTGGATCAGTACGACAGGGAAGTGATTGCTGACGATTGGGGTTATATCGAGGCGGAACTGGAGCAATTGGATCTGGCATACTTGGAGTTGTTTTCCAGCGAACAAGTGTTGATAGAGACTATCTGTCCGAACAAAAGGCAGTTGAGTATTGCGATGGACGTAGTGGCAACCTACATGCGCCGTATCGCTATAGAAGAGTACGGAGCGCATATATACGAGCGTGTGCCTTGGAAGATGCCTTTCGCCCAGTGGCTCTTTGATGCCGCACGAATTGAACCTCGTCGTCAACGATTCCTTCAGATCGATTGGACGGATCCTGCGCTCGTGCATGAGTTGGCATGCTACATGGAAAAAGGCGAACCCGACGAACAGACTTTCTTCTTTGAGGGAGAAGAAGCAGCCGATATTATGGCACGTTATTGGGATTGGTTGTGGCACTACGCACAAAAAGATGCTGCTATCTTTCCGGATTCGAATGTCGTTATGGCGCAATACAAACAAACCATCCGTGAGACAGAGATCGATTGGGACTTTATCAAACCCGAGATGAAAGACTTTGACCCGGAGCAGATCAACCTCTGCCGTAAATGGATGAGCCAGTGGACCGATTTCGTGAAAGACAAAATAGAGCCGCCCGTTTCAACCCGAAAGAAGAAAGAGGAAGAGCAATTATTCTTCCCTGATGAAGTGCTTAAATGTCCGACGGAAGACGATCCGGAGAAATATGCCGCCACCCGCGAATATATCAAGGAGCGGAAGAAGTACGACGAAAATTTCAGAAAATTTGCAAAAAATGAATCGCACGCAAGATTATGTCGACAGCTAACCCTGCTTTTCGGGTGGTACGTAGATCCTGGTTCGCTGAGAAAAAGCTTATTACGAAAGCCAAAGCGAAAAACCAAACAATATACATAAATACTATTTTGAGGACGTCCCGGGACGTCCTTTTTTTATGACCGCCCTTGAAAAAGGGTGATTTTCAACGTATCTTTGCACTCGATTTTAACAATTTAACAGTTTAACCCTTTAACGTCGCGCAAGCGACCATTTTAACTATTTAACTATTTAACGTTATGAATGAAATTCAGAACCTAAATTCTTCGGAGGAGCAGGAAAACCTCCGCATCGTGGAAAACATGGATGTAAACAACCTGCCTGAACTGATGCAAAACGTTCTTTCGCTCGCTAACACGCCGGCGGAGAAAGACATGTTATTAATGAGCGCGCTCGTAGCGTGCGGAAGCGTGATGCCGAACCTCTATTGCAAGTACGGTATCGCTGCCAAACGCTACTATCCGAACCTCCAACTCTTTATCGTGGGTTCGGCAGCTTGCGGAAAAGGTATCGCGAACCTGGCGCTCGAACTCGTCAAACCGATTCACAAGAAGACACCGCTCATCATCCCGGGCGATGCCACCTACACTGCCTTCTACCAGACACTGGCGCGTCAAAATGGTCGTGGCTATATCCATGAGTCCGAAGGATCGGTTATCACGGACATCTGGCGTTCGAGTACCGCCAATTACAACACCGCGCTCCGTAAAGCTGCAGAGCACGAGACCATCTCCCGTGCCCGTTGCAGAGAAGCGTCCGTCATCGAGAACCCGCAAGTATCCATGGTGCTTACCGGTACGTTTAGCCAGTATCATGCCCTTGTGCCGAGTATCGAGAATGGTTATTTCTCGCGTCTGTTGACACTTATCGTCGATGAACATCAAGCCTTTAACAGCCGCTATGTACAGCCCTCCGAGACTTCCCGCGAAACCATCCAAACTGCTGCGGAACAGCTCTATCATCTTTATGAGAAACTGCTCTTTACCAAAGCCCGTGAGTTCAAACTGACGACCGACCAACGCACTCGCCTGGGCAAGCACTTAGAAACCGCGTACCCGACACTCATCCGCATGCTCGGCGAGGATTTTCACTCCGTCGTTCTGCGTATGGCGGTACATATCGAGCGTATCGCGATGATCCTGACAGTGCTTCGCCTTTACGAAGAAAAATCACCAATTACCCATACGGCTTCAGCCGATCGTTCGAGGCTTAGCCGAGATAAGAATTACCAATCACCAATAATTTGTTCTCCTATTGACTATGCAATAGCAGAGTTGATAGGAAACAAATTGCTTCTTCATATGGCACAGGCGTATCAGTTGGTAAAAGGAACTGAGAAGATAGAGGCACCGAAAGTCAAACCCCTCGACCAGAAAGCCATTCTCCTCTCTCTCCTTCCCGCCGAGTTTGAATCCAAAACCCTCGTCGCCGAAGCCCAATCCCAAGGAATATCCCGTGCTACTGTTCTTCGCTGGAATGATGAATGGCAAAATCACGGCTTTATACAAAAAATTAAGTATGGAGTGTATAAAAAAAATGCATGAGACAGTTGAGATTCTTGAGATTCTTTGGCCTAAGTGTCTCAACTGTCTCAAGAATCTCATGCAAATTTTTGTATGTTCATTCCGTCGGAATTCTATTCCGACATCTCCATCCTTGTTTCTCGCGTCTATGCATCGTGCATTTTTGCAACAGCCAACATGCTTTCGCCCGTTAGTGATAAGTTAAAGATAAGTTAACTATAAGTTAGTCATTTCCCTAATCATTACCTAGGCAACAACTACCCATTAACCCCTCTCCCGTGGCTTAGAGGGCATTCCCCTCGAGACACAAACCAATGCAATGTTTGTGGATCGAAGAGCGGGTGCATCCGAGTACTCCCTACCTGAACGTAGTTTAGGTACATGTACGAGGATAGCCACACGCGAATGGCAATATTTACTACAGAAGCCGGTATCGATGATTTAACCGGCAAGTTTTCAAAACACTCGCGTCTGGTGATGCGAAAGAAAGAATGGCATTACCCTGACGGCCGGGTTTTCGGATGCGGTCCAAAGGAAGTGTATGAACTGGAGAATCGCGATTATAAGCGTAATCCCCGAACGCCTGCAGAGCAGGTGCAGTACGAGAAATGGAAGACTACATGCCAAGAAGCCTCGCGCATCGCGAAAGATCCAAACCATCCTCGCTATCAGGAGATGGTAGCGAGGCATATGGCGCAACTGAAAGGCACACCCGATCCGGTATTAGGCAAGAAACGTATCTGCCAATTCGGCAACTTCATACGGGCAGTACTGATTCATGAATCTTAGAAAAGAGTCACTTCGGTGGCTCTTTTTTTTGCCCTTTCTGCATTTTTGTACGATTTGAGAATCGAATTGTACGAATTGCGAATGCTTTTCCCCAAAAAAGCAGTACTTTTGTGCGCAAATTTGAATTTGTGCAACATGAAGGTTCGTGCAAGTCGAGTGTAAGCTTGCTTACGCCAACTTATAGATCGTTTGAACAACGTGAAATAAGAACTCGACGCAGCCGAAGCTCCAGAAATTAAATTTATTTAATTTATGAAAAAGGTATTTTTGCTTTGTTCACTGCTCGTAAGTATGTCGCTTTTCGCTATAGAGGGCGCACTAAATGGTCGGTTTACCATCAATGCGAATGGTGATCAAGTAATTTTCTCGCAAGGTAACTTGCAGTATCAAGCCAGTACACAAACTTGGCGTTTTGCAGAACATCAGTATGACTTTGTAGGTGATTCCGTAGAAGGCAATGTTTACGTAGGAGGTGTAAAGTGTAACAATGCCCTTATTTCGGATGACTATAGCGGCTGGATAGACCTCTTCGGATGGGGTACAGGCAACAATCCAACGCTCAGAACAACAAATATAAACGACTATTCCACATTTACCGAGTGGGGGTCCAATGCTATTTCTAATGGAGGAAATACGGAAAACTTTTGGAAAACATTAACGCAGGATGAGTGGTATTATATCTTCTTTGAGCGAGAAAATGCCAATCTTCGCAAAGGTTCCGGATATATAGACGGCACACCCGCTTTGATAGTTCTTCCTGATAACTGGGTTCAACCGGAAGGGATTAGTGTTTACGTCAGCACATACGAATCGTTTCAGCACATTGTTGGAGACTTTAAGAATACATTTACTGCAGCTGAATGGAGCGTTCTGGAAGCCAATGGTGCCATCTGCTTACCTTTCGCAGGTAATCGGGATGGAGACGGATCTATTCATATGACCTTTATTAACTACAATGTTTCTGGTTGGCCCGAGTATAGGAATGGGGAATACTGGACTCCTATAGATCTTGGAGCCAGTGATGAAAGCGCATATATAATTTGTTTCAGACAGGTATTAGCTAATCTGGAGGTAATAGATGAGAAATATAAGGGTTTGGCTGTGCGTCTTGCGAGGGTGGCAAACAACACGTCAGAGTTAGCAGAAGTTGTGGAGGAAGCGAACTACCTCTACAATGATATATTAGAACTGGCACAACTATTCGACAATGACTCTATATTGATGAGCGCAGCGGAATGGTTCTTGCCTCTCATTCAGGAGGCGGATAGTATCGCGAATGATCCCGGAGCACCACAAGAAGTTGTCGATTCGCTCACCTCCAAACTAACGCAGCTTATGGATCAAGCAGACTTATATTACCATGCGTATGAAATCTATTGCTCTTTGATGCAAGAAGGTGTCGAAGAGATCGCAGCTACTTATTTGGCGGCGATTCTGCCTGTTTTAGATGATTTATTGAATGAAAACCTGACGAAGGAGGAGTATGATGCAATTTATGCAACGATAATTAGCGCCTATGACGCTGCTATGTATGCTTACGAGCATTTAGCCATCGAGAACACCTGTGATGAAAACGATCACAACAAAAAAGTTCTCCATAACGGCATTCTCACCATTGAGCGTAACGGGCGCACCTTCAATGCCCTCGGCACAGAAATAAAATAAACAAAACTGACACATATTATGAAAAAATTCTTATTCTTTGCCCTTGCGCTGGCAGCCGGCGTAATGGCATTCACGTCTTGTAACAAAAAAGAAACAGTAGAAAGCCCAATCGTAGGTACATGGATGCGCGTTGCAGGCGAATATGACTTTTTCTACACCTTTGGTGAAAACGGTACGTACCAACGAATTGAGGATTATTACATGAACGGTCGCGACGTGGTAGCTCATGAGCATATCGTCGGAGACGGTTCGTTTAAGATTGACGGCGATGTAATCGATGCTACGCTCAATTCCATCCTCGTCTATATGGACGGCAGTAAGGACGGTGATCCTTTTGATGAGTTCTGGCCGATGAATGAAAAACTGAAATTCAGCCTGAAAGGCGACTACCTGACGCTGATTCATAACGCCGGTACAGAAGAAGAATGGCCGGAACTATTACTCAAGCAATAATTTTCTGTTAATCATGAAAACGGAGACGACTTCGAGTGGGGGTGAGAAATCTATGCTGACCAGGCGCGCACGCAACGTACCGAGCGTCAGGTAGACTATGGTACCTACACCCTCAACGAAGCGGATCACTACATCGACCTAGCTTACACAGGCGGTTTCTATGAGACCAAGGATGGCAAACAGGACACCGGCTCGTCACACAAGAGCGAACGTGTCTTCTATGAACTGAAAGGTGACACCATCAAACTCACTTCCGAAAACGGTTATCCGATAGGTACCTTACTAACTTTCCGCTACACTCCTTCGGGGGGGGCAGTTTTTTTATAAAAAATGCATTTTTGTACGATTTGAGAGTAGATTTGTACGATTTGAGAATGCTTTTTCATAAAAAAGCAGTAATTTTGTGCGTTTATTTGATTAGTAACACACAAATTATTGTTTTATGAAAAAGATTTTTATTATTTTGATGGCTGCTATGGTAGCCGCAGGCAGCGTCTCGGCTGCGGACAACAAGAAAGCCTCCAATGCCAAGTCCGGTTCCAAGTCAGACAAAGAGTACACCCACAGCGTCGGTGTGGTTGCCGGTTCGGGTATAGGTTTTCAGTACAAGAAAATGGTGAGTGCGCATTTCACCGTAATCGAGGAGTTCGGTTATCTGGGTAGCTGGGCAGCTGCCGGAAACGGTTTCAGTACACCTGCCATCGGCGCAGTGAATGATCTTGTGCTGGCATATCAGGCCAAGTGCGCAGAAGGCAAAGGCATCCGTCTGGACTATTTTATAGGCGGTCAGTTAAAAGGCGGTTATATCGACATGGGTGCTGCCGGAGGTATCGTAGGCGCAGGGGCAGCCGGAGGTATCGAAGCCAAGATGAAGAACGCACCTATCGCTTTCTCCTTCGACTTCCGTCCCGGTTACGGCTGTCTTCTGGGTAATGACGGTATGGGAAACATAGGTGCCTTTCATGTGTTCGACTGGACTATCAACCTGGGTGTGAGATATACGTTCTAAAGAAACCAATTTATGAAAAACACACTGTAAAAGCTTGCTCACTTATAGAAGCGTCCGCGTACTCCGCGGATGCTTTTTTTATTAAAACACCCAATAAATTTGCGTATATCAAAAAAAAGCAGTACCTTTGCACCCGATTTCAATGAAACGCTATCAGCCGTCTGCCATCAGCCATCAGATTTCTGAATGCTGAATGCTGAATACTGAAAGCCCCAAAATACGTATATGAAGAAGAATTTCGTAGAAGAACTGCGTTGGAGAGGCATGCTCCAGGACATCATGCCGGGAACGGAAGAACAGTTAATGAAAGAGATGACGACCGCCTATGTAGGAATCGACCCTACGGCCGACAGTCTGCATATCGGCCATTTATGCGGTATTATGATGCTGCGCCATCTGCAGGCATGCGGACACAAGCCTATTGCGTTGTTAGGCGGTGCAACCGGCATGATCGGCGACCCGAGCGGCAAGTCCGCCGAGCGCAACCTGCTGACGGAAGAGACGCTGCGCCATAACGTAGCGTGCATCCGTGAGCAACTGGAGCACTTCCTGGATTTCAACAGCAACGAACCCAATGCAGCCGAGCTGGTGAACAACTACGACTGGATGAAGGACTACACTTTCCTTGATTTCGCGCGCAATATAGGCAAACTGATCACCGTCAATTACATGATGGCCAAGGACAGCGTGAAGAAGCGTTTCAACGGCGAGTTCGCGCAGGGAATGTCGTTTACCGAGTTCACCTACCAGTTGCTGCAGGGCTACGACTTCGTCTATCTGAACGAGCACAAGAACTGTCTGATGCAGATGGGCGGTTCGGACCAATGGGGCAATATCACCACGGGTATCGAGCTGATGCGTAAGATGAACGGCAAGACGGCTTTCGCCCTCACCTGCCCGCTTATCACGAAAGCCGACGGCGGCAAGTTCGGCAAGACCGAGAGCGGCAATATCTGGCTTAGCAAGAAATACACCAGCCCGTACAAGTTCTACCAGTTCTGGCTGAACGTGAGCGATGACGACGCGAAGCGTTATATCAAGATCTTCACGAGCCTCAGCCGCGAAGAGATAGAAGGTCTGATAGCCGAACACGAGCAGGCCCCGCATCTAAGATTGCTGCAGAAGCGTCTTGCCAAAGAGGTGACCTGCATGGTTCATAGCGAGGCGGACTATAACGCCGCTGTAGAGGCATCCAATATATTATTCGGAAACGCGAGTACGGACGCGTTGCGCGCGTTGGACGAAGAGACGTTCCTGCAGGTCTTCGAGGGCGTAGAACGCTATGAGATCAGTCTGGACGAGCTCAAAGCCGGTATCTGTCCGTTGGATCTGTTAGCCGAGAAGACCTCTATCTTCCCCTCCAAAGGCGAGGCACGCAAGATGATCCAGGCGAACGGATTCAGTATGAACAAAGAGAAACTGACCGACCCGCAGACGCCGATCACCGATGCAGCCCTGCTGAACGGCAAGTACCTCCTCTTCCAGAAAGGCAAGAAAAACTATTACTTGGTAGTGGCGAAATAGTCGAAAGACCGCTTTGCTCAAAGTAGAAAGACCGCGGCTAAGCCGCTCAAAGCAAAAAAAGCAGGGTAAATTGCATTTTTTTACCGAATTATTTGGTCAATTCAGAAAAAAGCATTACCTTTGCACCCGCTTTTGCCAAATGATCAAATTGTAAATGACCAAATGGTAAATGGTTTTGTCCACTCGTATATCGGTATTACACCGGATTTTGGTTCCGAGAAGCGAGGTTCGACTCCTCGGTGGACAACAAAGGGACAAACCCCACCCTACCCTCCCCACAAGGGAGGGAATTTAATGAAACGGGGTTCGTGTGATGGGATACGGGCAGCGTCACAACTACAATTAACTGCCCCATATTGAGTAACACTTTAAAATCGGCCGTCAGCTATCAGCCATCAGCCGTCAGAAACAAACTGAATGCTGAAAACTGAATACTGAAAGCCCCCAAAAACAATTATGAAAGAATTCGCATTAGCAGGTACTCCGCGTAGCGAGTACGGCAAGAAAGCAGCAAAAGCTTTCCGCGCAGAGGAATTGATTCCTTGCAACATTTACGGTTGCGGTTTGAACTGCACCTTCACCGTAAAAGCGGCAGACGTTCGCAAACTGATTTACACTCCAGACACCCTGATCGTTGACCTCACCGTAGGTGAGTTGAAGACGAAAGCTATCGTGAAGGAACTCCAGTTCCATCCGATGGACGGCAAGGTTCTGCACATTGACTTCCTCGCCGTAGACGAGAAGAAGCCGGTAGTAGTAGAGATTCCTATCCAGCTGAACGGTCTGGCAGAAGGTGTGAAAGCCGGTGGTAAGCTGGTTCAAGCCATGCGCAAGCTGAAAGCATGCGGTATCTACACTGCGTTCCCTGATCGTATCAACGTTGACGTTACCGAGCTTGGTCTGGGTAAGAAGATCGCTGTTGAGGACGTAAAGATCGAAGGTCTGAAGTTCGTTAACCCTGCTGACGCATGCGTAGCAGAGGTGAAGGCAACCCGCCAGAGCAAACAGGCTTAATCGGCTATCAGCCGTCAGCCATCAGCCGTCAGAAGTTGAGCGCTGAGGACAAATGAGGCGAGGCGTATGTCTCGCCTCTAATTTTAAGATATAAACTGAAAGCTGACAGCTGAATGCTGAAAGCCAAATAATATGAAATACTTAATCGTAGGTTTAGGCAATATCGGCGAGGAGTACGCCGGCACACGGCATAACATCGGTTTTATGATGATCGATGCTTTTGCTGCATCGGTGAATGCCCGTTGGGAGGACAAACGATACGGGTTTGTAGCCAGATGCCGCGTCAAGAATGCGGAGATGGTGCTGCTGAAGCCCTCTACATACATGAATCTGAGCGGTAACGCGGTGCGTTACTGGTTGGGACAAGAGAAGATACCGGTGGAGAACATGCTGGTACTGGTGGACGATCTGAACCTGCCGTTCGGTACGATCCGCATCCGCAAACAGGGTTCAAACGGCGGTCACAACGGGTTGGGCAACATACAATCCGTATTAGGAACGGACGCGTACGCGCGCGTGCGGTTCGGTATCGGCAACGAGTTCACCCGCGGAGCGCAGATCAATTTTGTATTAGGCGAATGGACGGACGAGGAGAAGAAGCAGATCGACGAACGGCTGAAGGTCACCACCCAGATCATTCCGAGTTTCTGCTTGGCGGGTATAGACAGGACCATGAATATGTATAATAGCCGTCAGCCATCAGCCGTCAGCCATCAGAACTAGGCCATTAGAGTATGCAAGACTATCACAGATTAGCCATGTGGCAACGTAGCCACCAACTAACTTTAGATATTTATAAAATAACTCAAGCCCAATTCCCAAAGGAGGAATTATTCGGACAAACAAATCAAATTCGGCGTGCAGCCGCATCAATTCCGACAAACATCGCTGAGGGGTGTGGTAGAAATTCACGTGCCGAATTAGCGCAGTTTCTTAATATCGCTGCCGGGTCTGCTTCCGAGGTAGAATATGAGATCCTTCTTGCGAAAGATACAGGATATATTACCATCGAGCAATATAATTGTCTGGCTAAAGAAGTTAGTGAGATACGTAGTATGATTAAAAAATATATGTCACACCTACGTGAAAAAAATCTGAATGCTGATAGCTGAATACTGAAAGCCTGAAAAACAATGGAAGTACGAGTAGATAAATATCTATGGGCGATGCGGATCTATAAGACCCGGAGTATCGCTGCGGATGCGTGCAAGAACGGGCGGATTACCATGAACGGCGTGCAGCTCAAGCCGAGCCGTACTTTCAAGGTGGGCGACACGTTCTCCGTGCGCAAAGGTCCGATCACTTATACCTACAAGGTGCTGCAACTGACCGAGAACAGGCTGGGAGCCAAGTTGGTGCCGGAATATATGCGGGATTGCACTTCTCCCGAACAGTTGGAACTGCTCGAGTTAGCTCGTCTGGCCGGACAAAGCGGCCGCGATCGCGGTACAGGACGACCGACCAAAAAAGACCGGCGGGAGATAGAGACCTTCTTTGATGAGCTGTCAGCCGTCAGCTATCAGCCGTCAGACATTGAATAATTAAAAATCTGAATGCTGAATGCTGAATGCTGAAATCTAAAAAAGAAAATATCGCCGAGTATATCCTCTGGCTATGGCAGATGGAGGATTATCTGCGTGCATTCCCCGAGCAGGCAGGAGCGACAAAAGAGTTGAGCGAACTGAACGAGATGATGCACCGCGAAGGAATCCTGGAAGGCGGGCATCTGCAATTGGCACAAAATGCTTTGGATGAGTTAGAGAATCTGCATGCCGATTTACTCAACGAAGATGCGATGTATCGCGCCGCTATCATTCGGCTTACACCACAACTGAACCTGCTCAAAGCCAAGACCGACCGTCCCACAATGAGCGATATAGAAGCCTGTCTGGTTCTGCTTTATCAAATCATGCTTCTGCGATTGCAGAAAAAAGAGATCTCTCCGGAGACGGCATCAGTCCAACAACAAGCCACGCAAGTATTACAATTTCTAAGCCGCACCTATTATGCAAACCAAAGCGAGGTTTGAACATATATTAGCTTGGTTTGAGGCGAATATGCCGGTAGCGGAGAGCGAGCTGGTCTATTCCAACCCGTACGAACTGCTGGTAGCCGTAATGCTCTCTGCGCAATGCACAGACAAACGCGTTAATATGGTGACGCCGGCATTGTTTGCAGCCTACCCTACACCGGAAGCGATGGCAAAAGCAAGTAGCGACGAAGTATTTGAATACGTCAAATCGGTCAGTTACCCGCGAAGCAAAGCAGAGCATCTGGTAGAAACGGCCAAGCGGTTGACAGAAGTGTACGGAGGTCAAGTGCCGGACAATATAGAAGATCTGCAGACCCTGCAAGGAGTAGGAAGAAAGACAGCAAACGTGGTATGCGCCGTGATATGGAACCAGCCGACCATGGCCGTAGATACACATATATTCCGCGTGAGCGAACGGATCGGTCTGACTACCCGCAGCAAGAACCCGTTGCAGACCGAGAAGCAGCTCGTCAGATATATCCCGGAAGAAGTCATTCCCAAAGCTCACCACTGGCTGTTACTGCACGGACGGTATGTATGCCAAGCCCGCAAGCCCCGGTGCGAAGAATGCGGAATCAAAGAATATTGCAGATATTATGAAAAAAAATGATATACACTTGCGTATGTCATTTTTTTTTACTAATTTTGCAGCGCTAAATGAATAAATGGTAAATGATTAAATTGTAAATAGTTTTATGGCAGAGAAACAAGGCCCATCGACTGAGAAACTGAAAGCATTGCAGGCAGCGATGGCAAAGATCGACAAAGAGTTTGGCAAAGGCGCCATTATGAAGCTTGGCGACGAGCAGATAGAGAACGTACCCGTTATTCCGACCGGCAGTTTGGGTCTGAACTACGCTTTGGGCGTAGGGGGTTACCCGAAAGGACGTATCATTGAGATCTACGGTCCGGAGTCGTCCGGTAAGACCACTCTGGCTATCCATGCGATGGCAGAAGTACAGAAAGCCGGAGGTATTGCCGCTATCATTGACGCGGAGCATGCTTTCGACCGCTTCTATGCCGAGAAATTAGGCGTTGACATCAGCGAGTTGCTTATCGCCCAGCCGGATAGCGGCGAGCAGGGTCTCGACATCGCCGACGAGCTGATCCGTTCAGCCGCAGTGGATCTGATTGTCATTGACTCTGTGGCGGCTCTGACGCCGAAAGCAGAGATTGCCGGTGATATGGGGGATAACAAAGTGGGTCTGCAGGCACGACTGATGTCTCAGGCGCTGCGTAAGATGACCGCCTCTGTCAACAAGACCGGCACCACCGTGATCTTCATCAACCAGCTGCGTGAAAAAATAGGTGTGATGTTCGGTAACCCGGAGACGACCACCGGCGGTAACGCCCTGAAGTTCTACGCCTCGGTACGTCTGGATATCCGCAAGACGGGTCAGATCAAAGACGGCGACCAGATCAAAGGCAACCAGGTACGCGTGAAAGTAGTGAAGAACAAAGTGGCACCTCCTTTCAAGAAAGCCGAGTTCGACCTGATGTTCAACGAAGGAATATCCAAGATCGGCGAGATCCTCGATTTCGCCGTAGCCGCCGAGGTCATCAAGAAGAGCGGTTCGTTCTTCAGTTACGGCGACACCAAACTGGGTCAAGGCCGCGACAATGTGAAGAACGTCCTCGCCGAGAATCCCGACTTATGCGACGAGATAGAAGCCAAGATCAACGAGGCAGTCAAAGAGAAAGGATTAGAGGCTATCCTGGATAAGATCAGTAAGTAAAAAGACCGCCCTGCGGGCTGATAGAGTATAGACCGCTACGCTGACAGAATAAAGCCCCATATACTTTACTATGAATACAAGGCAGTTTATATTGAGCCCGAAAGAGGCGTACGAAGCCGCACAAAAATGGCGGGTGGTCAAACGAAGTGTAGATGCACGTCAGCGAGAGCTGAAGGTGCATCTTACTGTATTGGCGGATGAGGAAGGAAAACCCATACCAATTCACAATTCACAATTAACAATTCACAATTCCCCGGATGGTGACCGTTTCCCACTCTATACACCGCCGGTGTATAAGGATGTACACAAAGCGGAGCGGCAGGTGATCATCATCGGTGCCGGTCCGGCGGGGTTGTTTGCTGCGCTGACGCTACTGGAGCACGGGATCAAGCCCATCATCTACGAACGGGGAAAGGAAGTAAGCGAGAGGAAGAAGGATATAGCTCTGCTGAACAGGAACGAGGGGTTGAATCCCGAGTCCAACTACTGCTTCGGCGAAGGCGGCGCAGGTACATTCAGCGACGGAAAGTTATTCTCCCGTTCCAAGAAAAGAGGTAACATGCAGCATGTGATGGAGATATTCCATTATTTCGGAGCTCCTGACACGGTGCTCTATGAGGCTCACGCGCATATAGGAAGCGACAAGTTACCGGGCATCATCAAACGGATGCGGGAATGTATCATCGAGCACGGCGGAGAGATACACTTTGAGACTTGCGTGACAAGCCTCAAAGAAGTCGAAAGTCGAAAGACCGCTACGCTCAAAGACAAAAGCCATTTCCAGACTCCAATTATCCTTGCGATCGGGCATTCGGCGCATGACACCTACCGGATGTTAGCGGCAGAAGGTGTGGCAATGGAGACCAAGGGTTTTGCAATGGGCGTACGGATCGAACATCCGCAGGAGCTGATCAACCGGCTGATGTACCATCTGGACGAGAAGAAAGACCGCTTCGCTCAAAGACAAAAGACCGCTTCGCTCAAAGATGACAAACTTATTCAATATGTAGGAAACGCGAGTTATAGTCTGGTGACGCAGGTGGAAGGACGGGGAGTGTATTCCTTCTGCATGTGCCCCGGCGGACATATCGTTCCTGCAGGAAGTGCGGAAGGGATGTGCGTAGTGAACGGCATGAGTGCGAGCCACCGCAACAGCCCTTATGCCAACAGCGGCATGGTTGTTCAGATCAATCCGGAAGACATTGCAGGAAATGACCCTCTCAAAGGGCTGGCATATCAAGAAGCCCTTGAGCGGCTGGCATACGAGCAGTCAGCCATCAGCCATCAGCCATCAGCGGCACCGGCGCAGCGGATGAAGGATTTTGTGGAGGGGAGAGCAAGCAAGGATCTGCCGAAATGCAGTTATCTGCCGGGTATTGTGCCCAGTCGTCTGGACCAGTGGCTGCCCGCAGGCATAGGCAAGAGGCTGCAACAGGGGTTTAGGGATTTTGACAAGAAATACCCCGGCTTTCTGACGAATGAGGCGGTTATCGTAGGCGTAGAGAGCCGGAGCAGCAGCCCGGTGCGTATCCTCCGCGATCCGGAGACTCTGCAATCCATCAACACGCCGGGTTTATACCCTTGCGGCGAAGGAGCCGGCTATGCCGGAGGAATCACCAGTAGTGCATTGGATGGTATAAACGCCGCACTAAAGATAGTTCAACAGTAGTTAGACACTATACATATCGTCTAGGTATCGTCTAGCGCAATAAGGTAAAACAATAAATGCAGGCTCGGAAGAGTCTGCATTTATTGTAATCAGCCAATCTTGGCTGATGCTTGGATTAGAGTTTTGCACCAAGCTTTAGAGAGCCGTTGGTGTAAATCAAAGCTTTGCACCAAGAGCGTTGTAACGAACGCCGTTCTTGAGGATGATGAGTTGACCGTTCTCGAAGAACTTAACGGTTTTCTCGCCAGCCTCGATGTTGTCGATAGCTTGAGTAGCACCAACTTGGATTTTGTGAAGCACGTATCCACCTACAGTCTCACGGATAACAACAGTCGATGCAATAGCTTGCAGTTCGATAGCGTACATATCGGTCTCATTAGCTTTTCCGGGAAGAGCAGTGCCAATACCAGCAGCAGTAGGATCCACAGCAACGCATCCAGTGAAAGCAGTACCTTTATCACCATCTACGAATTGAGCACCGGTGTCACCTTTTGAGTTAATCCAAAGAATAATCTTATCACCAGCTTTTACGTTCGAGATAGTGATGTCACGCTGGTTACCATCCATCTGGATTTTACCGTTACCTTCCTTGCCTTCTGCGTTGTAGTAAACTTTGAAAGCCGTTTTAACAGCAGAGTTTTTGTAAGAGAACTTGATGTTCGGGAGCTGAGCAACTGTCATTTCAACCGTCTCACCAGCTGTATTCTTTACCTCAAAATACGTTTTTGCGGCATTGTCAGAGATTTCACCACCGGTAACTGTCAGGTCAGTCTGAACAAAATTCATCGTGGAGAGGTCGTAAACCTCAGCATTGATTGTGAGAGCTGCGATAGCAGCAGCTGCGAAGAGGAAAATTTTCTTCATGTTTGTTGAGTTTTAAAAGTTAATAATATTAGTCGTTTATTTTAGTCAAAAGCCGAAAGACAAAAGACCGCCCTATGGGCTCAAAGCCATTTGCTAAATTGACTTTTCAATTTCGAGTGCAAAGATACTACATTTTCGGCAAATACGCAAGTACATATTGCCGAAAAATGTAGAAATTTTGTTTTTTACTCCGCTGCGTCGGGATCTTTGCCGTTATAGAGTACATTTTTAATCTTTTTGTAGTCCGTAATCGGCATGGGTTTGGGGTTGATCTGGCAGTTGGTAAACTTGATATCCTCTGCATACTCCATCTTGATACCTCCCTTATTGCCGATGATAGTAACCTGGTCGAAGAGGATGTTATGGACAGGTTTTCCTTTGAGTCCCTGGATATCCACCGCTTGTTTGGAACCGATGCAGGTGATATTGCGGAAGGTCATGTTGGACCAGTCGGGGAAGAAAGCTTCCTTGTTATCCGAGTCGGTAGCGGAGACTCCAGCCCCCTTGTCGGCATAACCTGAGGAGATGAGGAAAGCGGATTCGCGGATATCCTTCATGATGATATTATAGCAATAGATATCCTCGCACCAACCGCCACGTCCGGGAGCTGATTTGAAGCGGCAGCCGATGTCGGTACCCTCGAAACGGCAGTCTTTGACCACCAGACGCTGCATACCGCCGGAGAACTCGGAACCGATAACAAATCCACCATGCGCACGATAGACGGTATCGTTGGTGATCAGGAAATCGCGTTGCGGACCTGCGTCCACGCCTTTCTGTCCCACGCCGCCTTTCATACAGATACCGTCATCGCCGCAAGAGATATTGCAGTTGACGATCAGCGCCACCTGGATGTTACCGGGGTCCATGGCATCACCGTTCTGCGCCCAGTGCGGGCAACGGATATGGACACCGTCAATAATAAGGTTCTGCACGCGCGTAGGCACGAAATGGAACTTAGGAGAGTTGAGCAGGTGCACATTCTCCACGAGTACATTCTTGGAGTCGGTAATATTGACCAAGTGCGGACGCATCTTCTCCTGAATGATCGGGTCCTTGGCTATATTAGGGATATTGAGATCCTTATTGAGGTTGAACGGGTACCAGACGAGCCATTTCTTGCTGTTACCGTCCGGCCGTGTGACACCTCCCATAGCGAGCACTTCCTCCCATACATCGCCATCGGCAGCAATGACATCCGGCGCAACGACTTTCTTTTGCTTGATCGGGCGCCAGTAGATACCCTGTCCGTCGATTGTGCCGCGTCCGGTGATGGAAACATTCTCCAGTTTGGAACCGTAGATGAGGGCATGGCATTTCTTGGAACCGTCGCGGAGGGAGTCGGATTTCTGGATATAGAGTTCCTTGTTGGTCGAACCCAGAATAACGGCATTGTCCGCAAGGTGGAGATCCAGATTGCTGACCAGTTTGATCGGTCCGGTAAGCCACTTGCCATCAGGCACATTGAGGTGTCCTCCGCCCTGTTTCTTAAGGTGCTGGAGCGCCTTGGCGAATGCCTCGGTGTTGTCAGTGACACCATCCCCTACTCCACCAAAATCCACGATAGAAACGGTGTAATCAGGGATGATCACTTCCTTAACTTCTTCCACTGCACAAGGCAGATCCTTATAATAATGGGAATACTTGGTTTGCGCGGAAGCCGTTAGGCTCATAGACAAAAGAGCAAAGACCGCTGCGCTCAAAGATAAAAGACTTTTTTTCATATTCGTTTCTTTTATGGATTGATTACAAAGGATTAGAACAAATCCTGTACCAAACTATTAAGATATATCTCCAAATTGGTATATTTTTTGTCCAGGGTGTATAATTTGCCATCCGAAGAAGCGTTCTTATCCAGTCCGTTTGCTTCCTCCCATTCGTCGGGCATTCCGTCCCTGTCCGTGTCCGTAACCGGTGTTCCGGCGTCCAGCACGGGATATCCCCCTGCTTCGTCCGGCGAGTTGATGAGTTTGCCTCCTCCGTTACGCACCTCGTTAGCTATACGCGTATCGAGCGCGTCTCTATGGAGCGAGCATCCGGCTTTAGCGAGAACGGTTTCGTAAGCCTGCTCCGCCGTTTGCTCCGCCGCCAGGGCCGTCAGCCCCTCCGTCCAACGGGCAGAAGCTTTGCAGAGGTCTTTCTTGGTCGACTCGTCCGGATTAACGCCCTTCCAGTTGTCCGCAGTTACTTCAGAAGATCCCGCCATCACATTGTCAGCGAGGTAGAACTTACCGGGTTCAACCGATCCGCCACATTTATCCGTACAATTACCGCATTTGGTAGTAGGATTGAGCAGACGTGTTTTCACGCCGGATTTGGTAGAAGGTCCCGGTTTGTAGTAGTTAGCCACAAAATTGATATGCCGTCCCCCGGCACCGTTGTTGCTTCCTTCGCCGCCATAAGCGGAATTGCTCTCCCAGTTATAGACCACATTATTGACATAATCAATCGGTCCGACACATTTGGCATTGACGTAATCGTGGTCGAAACGTGGGTTACGGCTCTGATGGTGCGCGAGCAGGTTATGATGGAACGAAGCGTTCGTTCCTCCCCATATACCTCCGTATCCGTGCGCTCCTTTGGCATGCACAGAGGCTTTCAGGCTCTCGGTGATGAAGCAGTACTGGAGCGTAAAATCCGTGTTTCCGTACACGCTGACACACTCATCGGTGCTCCACGAGAAAGAACAGTGGTCCACGATGATATTCCTATGCTCGCATATGGTGAGCGCATCTCCCTCCACCTTGTTCTGATCCCCCATACGGAAACGCAAGAACCGCAAGATCACGTTGCTTGCTTTCACCACGACCGGGTATCCGGCAATACAAATACCGTCTCCCGGCGCCGTCTGTCCTGCGACCGTGAGGTTTCCTCCCGTTATCTCCAGCTGGCTGGTGAGGTTGATCGTTCCCGCCACATCGAAGACGACGGTACGCGTTCCATCCATCTGGAGCGCCTTCCGGAGTGTACCGACAGAAGGCTGTCCGGTTGTCTTATCCCGCGCGTCATCCAGAGTTGTGACATGTATCACCACTCCCTCTCTACCTCCGGAGGCATACATACCGCCGCCTTCCGCCCCGGGGAAAGCCGGCACGGAAGAAACGGGAACCGGCTCCTTGCCTTCGTCACCTCCGCAAGCGGAGAGACAAAAGACAAGAGCCAAGAGAGGCAGTATCTTACTTATAGAGGTAGTCATTCCAGAGAGTTCCGTTAGAAGCAGCAATATTGACATCAAAGATCGGCCAGTACTGGTGCATGTCAATATCCGTTCCTGCTTTGTAGAGATACCAGTTCTCCGTAGTTATACTAGGCACATCGTCCTTGGAGAAGAATGATTTAGCAACCCATCCGTTCTCTTTGTCGAAATCAGCCGGACGTACAGCATCCTTATCCAAACCTACGAAACGATCGAAGACATAAGCAGCACCGTTCTGCGCGAAATCATCATTACGGGTGTAATGGAAATATACGCTATCCGGACGTCCTGCGAAATCACCTGCGTTATTCTGCAGATCATATACATCGGCTTGCGCTTTCATCAGTTTCTCCTTGAGGATACCCCAACGCATCAGGTCGTACTTACGGATATTCTCGCCGCAGAACTCGAATGCGCGTTCGTTGATGATATTTTCGATAGTAACAGGAACGGAAGCCAGTCCTGCGCGGTCGCGTACCTTATCCATACACTCCTGTGCGCTGACGCCGAGTTGCTCGCCCGGACCATTACCCTCTTTAGAGCCGATAGTAGCCTCAGCGTACATCAAGAGGATGTCGGTATAACGAAGAACCGGCATATCGATACAGTCTTCGTTGGAGAAATAAGAACGTATCATCCACTCTACGCGCAGTTTACCGAGATACATCTGGCCGACATTAGATTGTTTCTGATATACTTTCTTATCGGTAGCAGCGACACCCGGGAAGACCACTTCGGTATAACCGGAAGGCGCGGTGCCGGAACCGTCATCATACTCCCAAGTCCAAGGAAGGATGGTGATATCGCGGCGTTTGTCCGCCTTGTCATAGGCATAGTAGAAAGTAGGCACGATCTCTATCATCGCCTGCGTCTTGGCGTTATCCTTATTGCCGTCGCCGTAGGTGATAGTATTGATGAGTGCGCCGGCACAGTTGGTGGACATCTTGTTGCCGGTCAAAGCCAGCACCTGACCACGCGCGCCATTCAGGAACGGCAGCGCCCAGATCCACTCGGATTTCGAGTAGTCGGTTACGTCCGTACAGAGGTCTTTGAAGACATCCTCGAAATTCTCTTTGAATTTCCAGTCCTCCTGTTTGATAATCTGCGCACAAGCCTCAGCCGCCTCTTTGTATATCTCCTGACGTGCAGCCGGGTCCTTTACGTTATACTGGATAGAGCAAGCGGAAGTACCGCCTTCTGTGAACACATCCGGACGCATAGCCAGTCCGGCATACATCATGTCAGCACGCGCCAGCAATCCGAGCGCCAGTGCTTTGGACGGGCGTCCGGTATAGTTACGCGCGTTACCGGGGCACTGGGCGGACCAAGGCATCAGGCGAGCCGCCTCTTTGAGGTCGATGCGCAGTTGCTCGAAGACCACATTACGGTCCTGTTTCTTGGTATAGAGCACCTCCGGGTTATATCCATTGAAGGACTCGAAACTGGCAGGTACATCTCCCCATAGTTTGACCATCTCCAGATAGCAGAAGGAACGCAGGGTAAGTGCCTCGCCCAGGAGATAACGGAAGGCAGCATCGGTGGTATCCGAGTGTGCGCGAATACCGTCAATAACGACGTTAGCGCGCTCGATAGCCGAGTTCAGATAAGCCCACGGGTCTTTACCGTTAGAGGTAGAGAGGTTTCCGGTACCTCCGGTCATATTATAGGCGGCATACTCCGCATCCTCGGTTTTGGAACAGTGCTCAATATCCGTATTCATGGCTACATATCCGCCACAAAGACGGTTACGGAACGATTTGTCCTCGCCGAACGTATTGTAAATAGCGCCGATTGCTTGCTCGGTCAGGTCTGCCGATTTGAAGACCGCCTCATCCATTGCAGAAGGGGACTCTGTCTCGAAGAAGCCCTTTTCGCAAGCTACTAATGTCAGTGCCAAGGCACTTAAAAGAAAATATTTTGCTTTCATAATCTATTTATTTTCTCAGGATTAGAATTGAATATTCAGACCTACGTTGATACCGCGGCTCTTAGGATATGCCGAGAAATCCACACCCGGAGTCAAGGGGTTCTTGCTGGAACGGGTATCCACCTCCGGATCCAGACCGCTGTACTTGGTAGCGCAGAAGAGGTTGCTACCCTGTACATACAGACGGATATTATTGATCACTTTGGTTTTCTCCATCCATACTTTCGGGAACGAATAGCCGATAGTCAACTGGTTGAGACGCAAGAAAGAACCATCCTCCATATGCTGATCTGTTACAACATAGTGGGACATGATCGGGCTATGCATATAAGCGCCCTTGTCGATGTTAGCCTGGTCGAGCTGGTTAGCAAACGCCGTGTAAGCATCGCCTACCATGAGTGCTCCCGTAGCATAAGCATCCGGCATGTATGCACCTTCGCTGGTATAAAGCGAATAGCGGTTGTTGAATGCCATATTGGAGATCAGGTTACGCATTTTGGTTTTCTCCGTAACGGTGGTGTACTCCATCTTGGAGAGGTTCAGGATCTTATTGCCGAAGGCGAAGGTGAAGTTAGCCGCCAAATCGACCTTACCCCATTTATCGCCACCGATATTGAAGTTGATGTTGAAACCTCCTGAGTGGGTAGGAACGGTATTACCTAAAATCACTTTATCATTCTCATCAATTACACCATCCGGTACACCATTAGGACCAGAAATATCTTTGAATTTGATAGCTCCCGGCACCGGTTTGTTGGACAGGAATCCATCGCCATAGCTTGGTACTCCGTTCGCCAATCCCCATGCGTGGGTAGAAGCGAGGTAGCTTTGGAAATCCGCCGCCGTATAATAACCATCCGTTACATAACCAATCACATTACCAACAGGCTGACCAACCTCAAGCAGGAACTCAGCCGTTGTCAGATACTCGGAAGAACCGAAGCAGCTGGTCTGCGCCAGCATAGAGGTCATGTTACCCAGATCCTGAACGCGGGTCTTGTTGAACGAGATATTAGCATCCACGGAGAGGTGATAACTCAGGCTCTTGGATTTTTTATCGAGGATGATACCCTTGATAGAGAACTCCATACCCATATTGCGGGTAGAACCGATGTTCTGGTATTGGAAGTTATAGCGCGCCGGCATGTTCTGACGGATGATCAGGTCCTTGGTGGTATTCCAATAGAGATCAATCGTACCGGTCAAACGCTCGTTGAAGAAACCGTAGTCGATACCGAAGTCACGGGTTACCGTTGTCTCCCATTTCAGGTTCGGGTTAGCGGCAATCTTATCGCTACCGCCTACCACCAGAATATTGCTTGTGCCTTGTCCCATATCGAAATAGGTCATCTGCTGCGAGAGGAAATCCGGATGGAGGTAACCGAGATCGACGTTATTGTTACCCGCCATACCGAGCGAGAGACGGAGTTTCAGGTTGCTCAACCAACCGGAAGCGCCCTCCATAAACTCTTCGTCCGACATACGCCATGCCACCGCACCGGAGGGGAAGTAACCCCACTGGTGTCCTTTCACGAAACGCGTCGAGCAGTCCGCACGGAAAGTACCGGTGATATAATAGCGTCCTTTATAATCATAGTTCGCACGCGCGAGGAACGACAACTGGTTGTCACGCGGGTTGATATAGTTGACAAACTCCGAATAAGCAGCCTGTCCCATATAGTTGAAAATCTCTCCGTTCAGGACATCATAACTACCCTTGTATCCGAAACCGTTCTCCGTCTGGGAAGAGCCCTTACGGATCACCGTCTCTTCACCAACCAAAACGCTTACGTTATGGTTGTTCTGGAATGTTTGCTTCCATTCCAAGGTGTTATGGTTGGTCAATGTTGACTTGTATTCATCAATCACCTGGATCTGTGCGGTACCGCCTTCGATACCCGGGCGACCGGTATTACGGGAGAAATAAGTGGTAGGACCATAGTAGCGGTCGGTGGTGATATGACGGGTCTCATAACCCATATCTACACGCGCCGTGAAATGCTTCGCAAACTTATAGCTCATATAGCCCTGGATATTCCACTTCTTATCCTTTTTCAACTTGTAGTTATCCCGGATCGTAGTGATCGGGTCATAGAGAGAGCCGAAGGTCTCGTCCTCATCTCCGCCGGTGCCGTCATCCTTGGAGAGCAACGCTGTCGGGGTATAAACGACGCAGTTACGCAGACGGGATTCGGTAGAAGTACCGTTGTCTTTGATTGCGTTAGAACCCGATCCGAGCACCTCCGTACTGGTATAACGCGTCGTGAAACCGATCGTGAAATTCTTGAAAGGTTTGAACTTAGCCTTACCGGAGATATTATTACGGGTATAGTTGGATTGCTCCATGATTGCCTTATCGTCGATACGGTTGTAAGAAAGCGTGAAGTTAGCGTTCTTATTACCGCCGGAAACGCTGACAGAGTGGTTCGAATTAAAGCCCGTACGTCCGAAGGTGCGGTCCTGCCAGTCGATGAACTCATGCTGGGCCGGATCCTCATATTCGGCTAACAACGTAGCGATCGGGGTAGTTTCAATCTCTGCCGGGTCTTTATACTTGGTAGTATTATACAGTTTGTCAAAGTACGCATAGAACTGGCCGCGGAGGTCCGAGTTACCGGGATCGGTGGTGTTATATTTCATCGAAGCCCACTCATACTGCATCAATGCGAAGTCGCGGGGATTGAGCACGCTGTATTTCTTAGCGATTTTCTTCCAACCCACGAAACCGCTGTAGTCCACATGGAAGGTCATCTTGTCTTCCTCCGTATCGGAATCTTTGGTGGTGATGATAATAACGCCGTTAGCACCTTGGGCACCGTAGATAGCGGTAGCGGCAGCATCTTTCAGCACGTCCATCGAGGCGATGTCACTCGGAGCGATATCCGAGATACTGGACACCGGCATACCGTCCACGATATAGAGCGGGTCATTGCTCTGGGTAAGGGATGTACCGCCACGGACGCGGATCTTCACGTCGGCATCCGGCGCACCCTCGGTAGTCGTTACCGACACACCGGACAGTTTGCCTTGCAAAGCCTCTGCCGCGCTGGTTACAGGGATGTCCTTGATCTGGTCTGCACCTACGGAAGCCACGGATGTTACAACATCGCGTTTCTTCGTTGTGCCGTAACCGGTGACAACGACTTCCTCCAGCACCTCGCTGTTCTCGGAAAGCACTACATTCATCACATTGCCGGTAATGTTCAGCTCCTGCGTCTGCATTCCGACGTACGAGAAAACAAGCACCTTAGCATCATCCGGAACATCGAGGCTGTAATTTCCGTCGAAATCCGTTACTGTACCAATCGAGGTACCCTTCACCACAACGGAGGCGGAGATAATCGTCTCGCCTGTTGCGTCTTTTACAACTCCGCTGATCACACGAGCCTCTGCAGCTATGCCCACAAAAAGCAAAGCCGAGAGAATCATGGTACGGAACACACTGGAATTCAGTTTCATAAAGAGAATTTGTTTGTGTTGATATTAATTTATTTGTTAGTAAAAAAATTGCTTCCATGTGCGCGCAATCGCGCGTAACCGAAAAACCGGCTGCAAAATTACACAAAAAACGTCAACCTTTTGTGGAAAAATTGACGTAAAAATTACACCTGTATGTTTTTTTGCTAACTTTAGTTGTCAAACGGCTCGGCGTAAGAACATCCTTCTCGCCATCTGGAACATCCATAACGGGTGTTTCCGCGGATAATCAGTCCTTGGCGGCAGACGGGGCATAACATACCGGCTTTGTTCGTTTTTACATCGCGCACGACGCCGGATGTCATCTCTTTCAGTTCGGCAAGGAACTGCTGGGCGGTATATTCCCCGCGTTCGATCTCGCGCAGTTTCTTCTCCCATAAGCCGGTCAGTTCGGCGGATTTCAGCAAGGGAGAGATAATCGTATGGATCAGATCGATACCTACGGCTGTAGCACGGATTGATTTGCTGCCTTGTTTCTCGATATACTTGCGTTGGTACAGTTTCTCTATGATCGCCGCACGGGTGGAAGGGCGGCCGATACCGTTCTCCTTCATCGCTTCGCGCAGTTCGTCGTTCTCCACCGTCTTGCCCGCGGTCTCCATAGCGCGGAGCAAAGTGGCTTCCGTATAGTATTTGGGCGGAGTGGTTGTTTTCTCTTTCAGCAACGGTTCGTGAGGCCCGCTCTCCCCTTTTACGAATGCCGGCAGGGAATTTTGGGTGTCTGGAGAATCCGGACTATCCGGAGAATCCTGGCTATCCTCTCCCTCTCCTTGGGAGAGGGTCGGGGTGAGGTTTGCAAAGACCACCCGCCATCCCGGTTTCAGCACTTCGCGGCCGGTGACCTTGAAATCAATCTCCCCCGCCTTCGCCAGCACCGTTGTGTTGCTCACCTCGCATTCGGGGTAGAACACCGCGATAAAATGCATCGCCACCAGATCATACACTTTCTTCTCCTCTGCCGTCATTGCCTCTGGACGCTGGCCCGTAGGAATGATAGCGTGGTGGTCGGTCACTTTCTTGTTGTCAAACACCTTCTTGGATTTGGGCAGGGATCCTGCTCCTTTTTTGCCGTCAGCCTTCAAGCCCAGCAACGGCGCTACGGCAGGGAAATAATCCTTTATTCCCGCCAGCGTACCCGGCACTTTGGGATAGAGGTCATCGCTCAGATAGGTGGTATCCACACGCGGATAGGTGGTCAGCCGTTTCTCATACAGCGACTGGATCAACTGCAGCGTCTGCTCGGCGGAGAAACCGAATTTCTTGTTGCAATCCACCTGAAGGGAGGTCAGGTCGTATAACTTCGGCGCGTTCTCCACGCCTTTCTTCTTCTCTACGGAGGTTATCACGAGTGGCAGATCCTTGATGCTGTCCACCAGTGCCTGTCCCTGTTCCTCGGAGGTGATGGCATACTCATCCTCTTCTGCCGGCAGTTGGGCATTGAAGAGTGTGTCGCGGTAAACCGTTTTCAGTTCCCAATAGGTGCGGGGTTTGAAGTTCTCTATCTCCGCCTGTCTCTTGACAACCAGAGCGAGCGTGGGTGTCTGCACCCGTCCCACGGACAGCACCTGCCGGTTCTTGCCGCTCCCGCGTGCGTATCTGATAGTGTACGCGCGTGTGGCGTTCATACCCAGCAGCCAGTCCCCTATGGCGCGCATCAGTCCTGCTTCATACAGATGCTGGTATTCCGATTGGTCTTTCAGTGCCTTGAAGCCCTCGCGGATAGCCTCTTCCGTCAGCGAATTGACCCACAGTCGTTTCACCGGGCACCGGCATCCTGCCTGCTGATAGACCCACCGCTGGATCAGCTCTCCCTCCTGGCCCGCATCACCGCAGTTGATCACCTCGTCGGCTTGGTCAATCAGCGATTTGATTACATTGAACTGTTTGTGGACACCCTCGTCACCCGACACTTTGATAGAGAATCGCTGCGGAATCATCGGCAGCGAACTGAGACTCCAGGCTTTCCATTGGTCCGTATATTCCTGCGGATCGAGCAGGGCGCACAGATGGCCGAAGGTCCAGGTCACTTGGTACCCGTTCCCTTCAAAATAGCCGTCTTTGCGCTGTTTGGCACCTAACACATTGGCGATGTATGCGCCTACCGACGGTTTCTCTGCTACACAAACAATCACGATATTTACAATTTAACCATTTACAATTTGGTCATTTATGATTTCCGGGCTCCGTAGCCGTAACCGGCGCGGAGGCCTTTGATTCCGTTCAGCACGCAGGCTACATTATGCATTCGCTTGTTCTCGATCACCTGGTTGATATAGTCAACCATATCCGCCGGTGTATATTTGTACCGGCTGACGAAGATAGTCATATCGGCTATGCGGTCCAGATGATAGGTGTCGCTCACGAGAGCCACCGGAGCGGTATCCACGATGATATAGTCATACCGTTTGCGCAGTTCGGCGAACAGCTCTTCCACGCGCTCCGTCTGCAACAACTCCGCCGGATTGGGAGGAATAGTGCCGCAAGGGATCAGGTCGAGGTTCTTATGCTCGCCGCTCGGTACGATGATATCCTCTACCGCTACTTCCGGTTCCGCCAGATAATCCGTCAGGTGGCCTTTGTCTCTCAGTCCGAAATAGGTTGCCAGCATCGGTTTGCGGATATCCATACCTACCAGCACTACTTTCTTACCCAGTATAGCCAGCGACAGAGCGGTGTTGCTCGACACATAGGATTTGCCTTCGCCGTTGATGCAGCTGGTCACCAGAATAACCGGGTTCTTTGTCTCGGCGGGCAACACGAACCTCAGGTTGGTCCGTATCAGCCGGAAGAGCTCTGCCGAGACGGTGGATTCGCCCTCATGGATAGCTATATGGGCGTTGCGGGAGTTCTGTACCAACTGACCCAGCAGAGGCGCTTTGATCCGCCGTTCGTACTCTTTGGTGTCATCAATCGTGTCGTTGAGAAGCACCATGAGATACAATACCGCGGCAGGCAGCAGCAATCCCAGGATGATACATACCAACAGCAGTTTGGTCAGTTTCGGACTCTGGCTGCGCACGTCGCGTTGCGGCATATCCAGTATCTTCGCAGGCGTAGCCGTAGCCGCCAGCATCAGCGCGTTCTCTTCGCGTTTCTCATAGAGGAACACATACAGCCGTTCCTTGATCTGCTGCTGGCGGACCACTCGCATGTAATCGCGCTGCTGCTCCGGAGCGTCCTTGATCTTGCGGTTGAATTCGGTATCCTGCGCCTGCAGGTTGCGCTGGCGGATCTTCAGGCTCTCGCGGACAGAACCGATCGTCTCGATGATATTCGCCCTCATGGACGCCAGTTGTGCGTTCATCTGCTCGATCACGGGGTTGTCCTCCGTTGCTGTCCGCAGGATACGCATCCGTTGCAGTTGCAGCGTGTTATACTCCGTCAGACCGCTCGCAAGCGAAGCATCCGTCAGACCTATATTCGAAGGAATGAGGCTGTTGCGCTTGGTCTCGTCACGCAGGAACTCATCAATATACTCCACCAGACTCAGCTGGGTCTCTATCTCCGCCATGGCGCGCTGCTCGGAGCTGCTGGCATGGAGAAACAGGGACGCCTGGGTACTGATATCGGCTATGTTGTTCTGCTGTTTGTAATCCGATACAGCTTCCTCCGCCTCGCCTAACTCTTTGGTGATGATGGCGAGCCGCTCGTCGATGAACGCCGCTGTGTTGGTTGCCAACATGTTCTTGTCCACAATCGCGTTCAGGTTATATTGCTCGATCAGTTGGTACAGCAGCGCCTTGTCGCGCTCCGGCACAGGCGATTGGGTAGAGAGATGGATGATATTCGATTCTTTCTTATGCAGCGAGACATTCAGCTTCTTCCTGTATCTGGCTACCACCAGTTCGCGGCGCGAGTGAGCCACGCGATAGGTCGTATCCGGGTTCAGCACCCGGTTCGCATGGATCCGGATGGTACCCACGCCGGTCTCTATCGGTTCGCCCAGATCTGCCACACGGGTGGACGAACGGCGGAAGAAGCCCATCTTCGTCTTGACCTTGTAGCCTTTTTTCGTCGGTCTCACTGTCACCACGAACGGTCTGCTCTGTGCATCTTCCGTCAGCGCCAGATAGTCGATGGTCAGCGCCGGATTGCGGAACTCGCCTTCCCATCGCCATCCTCCGCGTTTGGAGGGCTCGTCCCATAGGTTCAGGGCGTCAATGGCTTGGTACATCAACCCGCGCGAAGAGAGAACCACCACTTCGTCATCGGCTGCTCGGTTTCCGGAGAGACCCAGCATTGATAGCGCATCCATCGATGTGCCGGATCCTTCTTTCTGACGCAATGCCACGCTGGCGTCTGTGGTCCATTGGGGGGCTTTACGCAGATAATACGCTACGCCCAGCAGCACAAAAAAAGTCACGCACACGGCAAACCACCACCAGTGTTCAGCCACTATGCGGAAAATCTTACGGATATCTATCTCGTTATTCTTCGTTTCCATAATCTTATCTTTCCGGTTGTCGGGTCAACTGTTTATTTTCCTGACGGTCTTGCTACATTCACTACGGTGACGATCACGGTTGCTGCGCTTGCTACGGTACTTACCATACTCAGCCACAACCCCGCGTTGGCGCTGCTCACCGCTCTTACTTTGTTCGGCGAGACATAGACCACGTCGTTCTGCTGGAGATAATAATATGGTGAGTTCACCAGATCCGCGCTGCGCAGGTCCACACGCGCCATCTCCACTTTGCCGTCTATCTCACGGGTCACCAATACGTTGTCCCGTTTGCCGAAGGGGGTCATGTCGCCCGCAGCAGCCAGGGCTTCAAGGATCGTCAGCCTGCCTGTTGTCATCGGCACCTGACCGGGTTTGGCTACCTCGCCCAGTACCGACACTTTGGCGTTCACCAGAGACACCTGAACCAGCGGATTCATCACCTGTTGCTCCAGCTTCGTCTTTATCAGTCGTGCCACTTCGGCGCGTTTCAACCCCGCTACGTGAATGTCGCCCAGTACCGGCATCTGTATATTTCCCTCTTCATCTACTATATAGTATTGCAGCGTCGGGGTCGTCTGCATCTTTTCCGTGCCGGGAGTGGCATATGTCACGGTTGGCAGGTTGTACGGCGTCACAGCCTCAGCATCCAGGGCGGAAACAAAGATCGTCAGCGCGTCGCCGCTGCGGATGATAGCTTCCGTCTGCGCGGTAAAATGCTTGTTCAGCGTATCGGCTTTCGCCGCATCCGCATCACGCATATACGTCATCTGTTTCTGCGTCACGCAACTTGCTCCGGCTATTGCCACCAGCATGATTGCTAAAATTCTAAAGTATCTCATCTCTTCTTCTTTTTTTCTTTTTCGTTCGAAGCCCTCCGCACCGGCGGAGATGTAGTTTATACCCTCTCGGGGTCGTTCTTTTGCGAAGGGGTACGCAAAAGCACGTTGGCAGGGGAGCCATTACCCCGAAGGGTATAAACGCTATCCGAATGGCTTAGGGCTTCGCCCTCTACCACTTCGCCACCGTGTCATTGTATATATTCTCCGTTATCTCCGTAACGATGATGTTGCATAACTCATCCTGCACGTCGGTCAGCAACCGGCTGGCGTCGAAGGTCTGGTAAGCCGAATAGGTCTTGTCGAACGACTCTTCGGGATAGATGTTATTGATAAAATGGACGGTCACGCGGATCGTCAGTTTGCTCTCCGAGGCATAACTGTTGGCGGAGATAGCGCCCTGGGTGATGTCATACCCTACTATCTCGCCTTCCAGTTCCAGGTCTCCGCCTTTGTTCATCACCTCCAGACGCGTCTGCCTCCGGTAGATATCCCGGATGGATTCGGAGAGAAGGTTGCTGAGCGTTGGATTGACCATGGCGGCATTGTTCGGAAAATCGGCTATGGAGATCGAATGGGTCGTCTGGTAATTGATGTTCGCTCCGTTGAACTTATAACTGATCGAGCAGCCGCACAGAATACAGAATACAGAGCACATACCTATCAGGAATAGGCTGTGTAATCCGGTCTGTCTTCTGTCAGGCGAAGCCGGTCTGTACTCTGTCAGCGAAGCGGTCTTATAATCCATATTCTTTTATTTTTCGGTACAGCGTCCGCTCGGACACGCCGAGCCGCACTGCCGCCTCTTTGCGGTTGCCTTTGGTCAGTTCCAATGCGCGGCGGATCAGCTCTTTCTCGCTGTCCTCCACACGCAGGCTGGCGCTCTCTATATCCTCCGCCTCTATCGGCTTGCGCGATGCGCTCTCCGGCTGCGAGAGGGTGATGGTTGGAGCCGCCTCTTGCTGGTTCTCCCGGTAACCCGTAACCCGTAACCCGTCACCGGTAACCCGTAACCCGTCACCGGTAACCCGTAACCCGTCACCCGTGCCACGTAACCCGTCACCGGTCAGAAGCTCTTTCAACTCCTCCAGATCTTTCTTGTTCTGCATCACCATGTTATAGAGGATGCCTATCTCGTGCGAGTAGTCTTTGCCGCCCTCCTGGGTTGGCGTACGGAGTACGATACCTTGCTGGTTCTCCTCTTTGGGCAGGTAGCGCAAGAGGGTCTCCGCATTGATCTGGTGGTCCATCTCGATAACCGCTATCTGCTCCGCCAGGTTCTTGAGCTGGCGGATGTTGCCGCGCCAGTAGCTGTTCTGCAACAGCCGCGTCGCTTCTTCGTTGAGCGACAAAGGCGGCATCTGGTACCGCGTACAGAAATCGTTCGCGAACTTGCGGAACAGCAATGGTATATCCTCCTTGCGCTCGCGCAAAGCGGGCACGCGAATCTCGACGGTGTTCAGACGATAATAGAGGTCCTCGCGGAACCGGCCGTCATCTATCGCCTGGCGCATGTTCAGGTTTGTGGCAGCTACCACGCGCACGTTAGTCTTCTGCACCTTGCTCGAACCCATCCGCATGAACTCGCCTGTCTCTAACACACGCAGCAGCCGCACCTGGGTCTGGAGAGGCAACTCGCCCACTTCGTCCAGGAAGAGCGTTCCTTTGTCGGCGATCTCGAAATAACCTTTGTGTTCGCTCTTGGCATCGGTGAACGCACCTTTCTCATGCCCGAACAGCTCGCTGTCTATCGTCCCTTCCGGGATGGCGCCGCAGTTCACGGCAAAATACGGGCCGTGTTTGCGGGAAGAATAAGCATGAATGATCTTCGGGAAATGTTCCTTTCCCACGCCGGACTCACCGGTAACGAGCACACTCAGATCGGTGCGCGCCACCTGAACGGCGATTTCTATGTCGCGGTTCAGCAACGGACTTTGACCGATGATGCTGAAACGCTGTTTGATTCCCAATAATTCTTGCGCTGTCATATCAATACTGACAAAATGTCATGCAAAAGTACTACAAAAAATTTGAATACGCAAATAATTTGCCGAAATATTTGCATATTTGAAAAAATTGTTGTACTTTTGCACCCGATTTCGCGAGATTCGGTCATTGGACTAAATAAATCAATGGTCAAATAAATCGTAAATCGTAAATATGCAAATCGTAAATTTTAATAACTATGTACATTTTTATTACAGTCCTCATTGTTATCGCCGCTATCCTGCTGACCCTTTTGGTGTTGGTACAGAATAGCAAGGGCGGAGGCTTGGCTGCCGGTTTTGCAAGCGGCAACCAGGTAATGGGTGCGCCGAAAACGGCTGACTTTCTGGAGAAAGCCACATGGACGATTATCGCGCTTATCGTTTTCTTCAGTATCGCTGCTGTGGGATTCAGCGCCGGTCAGAAAGCTGCTGTTGCGGAAGAGTCTGCTATCGTAGTGGACGAACCTGCTGCTCCGGCGCCTGCGGCTGAACTGCCTGCCGAGCCGGCTGAGCCGGCTGAATAAGCCGCCCGTAAAAGAACTAGATTACTGGAATACTAGCCGTCTAGCCAACCCACAAACAAAAAACAGGCAACCGCTCGGTTGCCTGTTTTTTTGCAACCATTTCTACAATTTGTGCGCGACTCATTCAGCACTCATTCAGCACTCACTCACGACTCATTTACGACTCATTTAGCACTCATTCTCGTGACCATGTCGTGACCATTACGTACGTCACCGTACCGTTCGTTCCCGGTTACATCATCGCCGCCACTCGCATGTCTAATGCTTCACTGATAAATGCATTAATGGATTCGCCTGCTTGTTTTGCTAACGCGGCTATTGCACTGTGTGTCTCCGGTTTGATGCGGATATTTAATTGCCCTGAGTAACTTTTGTGAGGTTCTATTCCTTCTGCCACACAATATGCTATATAATCTTCCACAGCCTCATGAAATGCTGCTGTCAATTCTTGTACGCTTTCGCCTTCGAAATTCACCAACCCGTCTATACCTTCTATCTTCCCATAGAAACAAGCGTCTTTTTCCGAAAAGTTAACAGTACCGAGGTACCCCTTGTAATTCATTGTATTCATAGTTATTTTATTTTAGATATCCTTTATTTCTCAATTCTTCAAGTACTTGTCGTAGCGCATACTGCTTTACAATATTCCCCGGATGAGGTTTATGGAGCATTATGGGATGACCTTCTTTATCTTTAAATATAACTCTAGATCCCGATGTCTTCCCTTTGTTAGATTTGACGTATCCAAGTGCTTTCAGAAGCCTTTCTAACTCGTCAAAAGTAAAGTCAGAGGGTAGCAATAGGAATCGAGCTATTAATTTTTCTTTTGAACTCATATTACAAATTTTGTGCAAAGGTAACTATTTTTTAGTTACAAACCAAATATTTTTCAAAAAAAATACTATAATTCTTCATTTTTATTGTTTTTAACCCCAAATCGGTCATTAGCGTTTTGATGATTAGGGTTTTATTTTTGAGTAGACTAAAAGAAAGCCTTGTAAGTGTAACAACACACCGACCCTGCCAATTTCTGACAGGGCCGGTGTGTGTTACGTAATGCGGAAGGGTTAATCTGGATCGATGCCGCCACCGCCGCCTAAATCCACGTTTCCGCTTCCGACCAAGATGATAGAATTGACCATCAACTGTGTCAACTCAACTACAGGCTTAATATATTCTTTCTTTGCCATAACTTTTCCTTTCTTCATTAACCGTGAACTATATTATTTAACGAGTATGCCGTTAGCGTTATACATCTTCTCTCCGCGGAAGATATACATCTTGCCGTCAATGATCATCTTGCGTGGAGCCTCAGAAGTATTCAACTCTTCCATTCCGGTTGCGGCATTGGTATTCTGGACGCCCATTACAATACGGCGGCGAACCGGACTTGCCGAACTCGGTGTACGTGTCGGCTCGGTTGCATTGATATTGATGTAGCAACGTTCGCTCTTCAAATCGGTATCCGAACTGATACGGAATACGGAGTTATTATAGATAACGAAAGTATTATCTGCGTCGGCAGTGTACTCTGCATGGATATTCGGCAGAGCCCAAGAACTTGTACCGATATATCCGTAGAAGCCGTTCACACCAGCAGGATCTGCAGCATCCAACTCTGCGCCTGTCTTAATACCCTTAATCTCTTTGCCCTCAGCGATGAAGAAGTACGGTTTTCCGGCTGTCAGAGTTGTTCCCTCTATCTGGTCAAATACTACATTGTACGGCAGGTTGTTTTGTTCCTCCAGATAAGTGATCTGATAGAATGATGCGCCTTCTACATTCTCTACCGTCTGTTTCGGACAAATCGTTCCCCATTTGCCTGCGCTCAAATCGCCACGGATGACTTCCGGAGTTGTTGCAAATACTGCGGCGGTTACTACCGGAAGTGCAGAATATTCAGTAGTGCCTGTTCCATCACCGGCATTGCTTACTGCATAACTCTTGAATGCATTTACTGTTCCCGCACGATATATGAACGTACGCGTTTGCGTTCCTGTATGATAGTAGCCTTCACTTAACGTCCATTGATAGTTTCCAGTCTCTCCTGCTTCCATTTTCAAATCATTCGAACTGGTCTTTAGATATTGGTCATTGCTTAAATTCTGGAAGGTTACATTACCTTCAGAATCAGTCGTGCGTTTCCATGTGATAGCGTCTTGATCTGCAGGTGCAAGATCATAAATCTTACTATCAGAATAATTTACCTCTATTCCTTCTGCTTTTGAACTTGCCACTGCACTCTTCATTGCATACCATTTACCATCATATTGAGCAAGGATAACTACGTTATCTATAGTTACATTACGTACGTTTAACGTAAAGGACTTGGAGTCTGCCAAGTAAGTAGCATCAGCCGCTACAGCACAACTGATTTCTGTAGAACCTGTTGTTCCTGTCAGTGCTAATACTCCAGTGCTCGGGTCAATAGTTGCAACGGCATCATTGCTTGACGAATAAGTCAAAGCACCTGAAGAATTAGTTTCAAAGTACGGAGCAAAAGCATCACCCAAATTGATAGTGTAAGAAGTAGTAATTTCCGTTGCTTTCGTGTTGTCTACATACCATTTCATCTCAGGAGCCTCAGCATCAACGATTTCCTCAATATCTGCTGCGCTACGCGGAGCAACTTCCTTTGTTGTATTAAAATGAACATATATACCTGTTATATTATAATACTTATTCTCCTCCAAAGAAGTTACTGCATCTGCAAAGAATGTGGTATATGGAGTAATATTATTCGTTCCATCTGTCAGGACAGAACCATCATATTTCACATTACTTAAAATAATCGGTGCACCAGTGTTTACTGCGCCGAGTTCTGCGATAGTTGCTGCAACAGGGTTCACAGTACCATTTTTAGTTACCGTCAAACCTGCCGCATTAGCTTTTAGTCCATCAATATCAGAGAAGCCTCTATATAATTTTAGATTACATGTAACTGTACCATTCAATTTGTCATTAACTTCAAATCCGCCTTTTAATGCATCCTTATCGTATATGACAAGTCCTTTTGTTCCATCTGTTACATATATATTCTTATCATCCGTGCTAATTCCTGATACAACCCAATTATCAAAAGTGATTTGAACTTCCGTAAGTGTATTTCCGAACTCCGTAGCCTTTGCGAAGATTGCATCCATTGTAGTCAAGACGATAGGCAGATTAATTGTATATGTAGCTGTTGCTACTGAGCTCGACTTCGTTTCCTTAACAGCAATGGCCTTAATAGTCATTGTTGCGTCAACAGTGATAGCTCCAGTATATTCCGTAGAAGTATTATCCGGAGTAGAACCATCTGTAGTATAATAGATCGTTGCACCTGCAGTTGCACACGCAATTTCTACAGTCTGAACTACAGTATATGTTCCTGCTGCTACAGAGAAGGTCGGAGCATCTGGGATTGAAGGATCTATCGGACCGTAATTAACTTGCACAGCCGTGAAGCCACAAGTTCCACCAACTGCCGCAGAAACAGCACCTGTACCTGCCGCTGTTACGGTTACAACCGAACCTGTTGCTTCTGCCGTTGCGTTTGTCCATGTACTTCCAGCAAGTGCTGTAGCGTAAGCATCAGATGTCGCTGTAAATACAATTGTCGAGATTTGTTTGCCGCTCGGAGTAATAGTCAATTTATTATCGCTGTAGAAACGGGTCGACGTTTTTACAGTTGGAATATAATTGTTTACTGCTGTTTCAGTCCCTGTTCGCTCATTCTTCATAGACACATATGTTGCTGTCCATTGAATCAAATCTGCTGTAGGCTCTGGATCTGACACGTACGAATCCGTACTCAAGTCCCATGTCTTGCGGACATTTTCATCCTCCGGCAGATTAATAACATAAGCCGCTTCTGCTACACTACTGGATTTAGTATCCTTGATAGCGATTGCCTTAATGGTCATATTCTCGCCCACACTGATTGCTGCAGTATATTCTGTGGAAGTATTATCCGGAGTATCGCCATTTGTCGTATAATAAATGGTTGCACCTTCTGTTGCGCAAGTAATAGTTACATTCTGTACTTCAGTATAAGTTCCCGCAGCAACACTAAATACCGGAGTTTCCGGTTTAGTCATGTCTATGTCAATATAATTTACCTGAACGGCTGTGAATCCACAAGTTGCACCTATAGTTGCACTAATTGCAGATTCGCCATCCGTAGGTGTTACTGTTACCACTTTATCAGATACTGCCGCCGAACCATTTGTCCAAGTACTGCTCTGGAGAGCGTTGGCATAGCCTGTCGTTGTTGCCGTAAAGACTATTGATGTAATTTGTTTGCCAGAAGGAGTAATGGTCAATACACCATTCTTATAGAAACGAGTTGAAGTATATGATTGTCCTGCTGTTCCGGGGTAATAATTATTTGCATTGGAAGAAGCCGTCCCTTTTGCGTAACTCATTCCTACATAAGTCGCCGTCCATGTCAACTCATCATCACTTGCAGTTGCTGTTTCGTCAATAGATAAATCCCAAGTCTTACGAACTTCCTCATTCTCCGGCAAGTTGATGGTGTAGGTAGCAGAAGCTACATTACTATCATCCATTCCACCCTTAACGGCAATTGCCTTGATGGTCATTGTCTCGCCCACACTAATTGCGCTGGTATAAGGAGTAGATGCAGATGTCGGAACATCGCCATTGGTTGTATAATAAATACTTGCATCAGATGTTTCACAAGAAAGAGTTACGCTTTGTACTTCAGTATAAGTACCCGCTGCCGGCGAGAACGTCGGAGTGGCTACTTGACTTGCACTTACGATTTCCTCAAAGGAGATAGGATATATTTGGAAATTGTCATTGTATTTCTGAACAATACCAACAACTCTGTATGGAGTTCCGGCTGTCAAGGATACATTAAGTTTAAAGTTATTACGGAATACAAGAGTAGCGCCATCAAAAGTTCCATTCGCATTAGTTACCGATCCTGATGTGAAAGAAACAGCAGATGCAAAAGTAACGTCCTCCATTGTTACGTATTTATTTACATCTGCAGCTTTAGGATAAGCTGTCAATGCTTCCGGAGCAACTGCAGAACCATCGGTTACAGTCGGAGCCTTTGTTACGGTTGAAACTTCGGGAAGTCCGTAGTACAATTTTGCTTTACCTTGCAGTCCTTGAAGAACCTTGCCATTCTCAGCTCCTGCAATTGCAGAATAAACCATAATATATCCGGTAGCATCTTTCACATATACATTATTTCCGTTCGCATATGTGACAGTGACATCATTCAAAAGGAATTCGGCACCCTCTGTAGTTTCCGTTGGTTTTATTGCTGAAATGGTTTGCGGAGTTAATACAGTATAAGCCGCTGTTGCTACGCTACTATTATCCAAGCCGCTCTTTACAGCCATTGCCTTGATTGTAGTTGCAGAAGTAATCACTATCGGTTGAGTTGTGGCAGAACTTGTAGTAGGATCAGTTTCGTCTAAGGTATAATAAATAGTTGCACCTTCTGTTGCACTGTTTATCGTAACTTCTGTTCCGCTTACCACAGCACCTGCTGCCGGCGAGAATGTTGGAGCCGCGCAAGAAGTAGTTGAAACCAAAGAATATGTTATGACGATTTTATCTACTTGCACATTCGCACCAGTAGTCGAGAAATTCCAATACGTCTTAGTTTGGTCTGTGTTAGCAAGTTCGCATGTCCCGCTTTTTGCCACTGCTCCTGTAACACTGCTATTGCGAGTCGAAAGAGATGTCGTTCCGAAAGTAATACCAGCTTTTCCCGATGTTCCGGTATTAGAACCAAAGGTTACCACTACATTACTTGGATAATATCCTGTCGGAGCCGCACCACTATACATATAACCATTGTTCTTCAAGAACATTGCATATCCATAAGCATGGTCTGCTGCTGTTGCACTGCTCTTTGTGTTAATTCCCGAATAATTAATTGTTAAATCATCCGCAGAGGAAACCGTTGCTGTCAAAGAGCCAGATGTTCCCGTCGTTGCAGTAAAGCCATCCGGAATGTCTGAATACGAGATAGTGACAGGCACATCACCAGTGGCTGCCCACATACTGACACTAAATAGTGCCAAGAGGGCAAAGACAAAAAATTGTTTAAAATGTTTCATAATATTTATGTTTTTAAGTTAATAATAATGCTTGTTATAACCTGCTTTTAATGGCTTTTATTTGCGAGGGGTCCATTTGCGTAAAGGCAAAAAGGCGTTTTCCCGCATCTTTCAGTGACGCACCTATTAAGTATATAGTTTCGTCATCTATAATCAAGAAACGATCGTGGTATATTTTCGTTTCATATAATAACAAATCTCCATATTGTGCGTTAAAATGTTTCGCTGCCAATTGCAGCACATCCGTTATTTCTTTGGTATGAATTTCTACTTGTACACCTTGTTGTTTCGTACTCATCATCGTCAACACCGATTCATCCACATAATTATCTATCAACAATATAGACCTCTTTGCCGTTTTAATAAGTTTCTCTATAAATTCATACGCATCATATATCTGTCCATCTACAAAAATTCCTTCTCTCGGAGGTAATGACGTACGGATGAAGAAATCCACTTTGTTTTGCAGTTCGTGTATTTGCGTAGTGTGCTCTTGTAATTTATTATCTATCCTCTGTTCCATATAACGGAGGTGCGGATTGAGTGCATATCCCCGTAGCAGATAATCTTTCAATATACGATTTGCCCATTGACGAAAGCGAGTTGCATTCACACTATTTACCCTGTAACCGACTGATAAAATCGCGTCCAGATTATAAAACATAGTACGGTATTTCTTCCCATCTGTGGCAGTATTTTCCAAAATGGAAATAACTGAATTCTTATTGAGTTCTCCTTCGCGAAATATGTTTGCCAAATGCTTGGAGATTGCGGGAATCTGTACCCCGAATAAGTCCGCCATTTGCTGTTGTGTCAGCCAAACTGTCTCATCTGCCAGTTGTACTTTCAAATGTACAGCATTATCCGCGCTACTATAGACCACCACGTTCTCAGTCTCTTGATACGTCACTATCTCACCTGTTTCCATTCTTCTCCCCCTAGTTCGGGTTTATTTAGTCATGTATTTAATAAATAATATTGGCAAGGCGCATCAATTATCTTCTTTCCTTTCCGACTGCAAAGTTACTACAAAAAATTTGAATTACCAAATAAATTGGTAAAAAAATTATTAATGCTCGTATTTATAAATGTTTTTGCCAATTTATTTGGAGTTCGCTAAATTGAGCGAACGTAACTTCGGGGGAATTGCGCAGCAAGGCGGAGTCCGAAGTTACTACAAAAAAATCAAATATCCAAATTTTTGACGATAAAAATTTATTATGCTTGCATAAATAAAGGTTTAGCGGCATAATTTGGCATTAGCACGTTAGTGCGAACGTAACTTCGGAGGGAACCCACCCCGCAGGGGAAGGGGCGTGCCGAAGTTACATATTTGATTTGCGCAGCAAGGCGGAGTCCGAAGTTACTACAAAATAATCAAATATCCAAATTTTTGACGATAAAAATTTATTATGTTTGTCATAATATTTATGTTTTAAGTTAATAATTTATAAATGTCGTTGTATCTCCGCTAAAGTTTGTTGTCCTCTATTTTTTCAATATTGATACAAACTCCTGAAGACTAATATCGGAAATAAGTCTCAACCCGTCTTACGTATATACAATTCAGCAAAGCATCTATCAATAAATTAGCCAATAATTCGTCTCTGTGCAAATCCAGCCATTCCAAAACCATTCGCAATGCGCGGCCAGGCATCTGCAAATATTTCTATATTTAATGTTTTATTATCGACTTACGCTTAATGGGTTGCATGCTACAATCCCAAATAGCAAGAATAGCACATATATCATTTTCATATAGGTAATACACACGGTACGTACGCCTGCTATACCTCACTACAACATATCGGTATATTGCGCCCTTTGTAGATAAATCCGCATCTATTACACCTGCGGTTGGAAAGTCTTCCAGAACATCCACGCTACTTACTATTGATCCGCTTAACGCAGTAGCAACGGGCAGTGAGGCATGCTCCTTATAATAATCAAAAATCTGCCTCACGTGGGTCTTAGCGGTTTTTTGCCATCGAATTAAAGCCATTTTGCTACTTCGCTTTTAAAATCAACGTGGGTTGTCCCCGTTTCTGTACGGGCTTCCGAAGTGGCTTGAACCAATATATCGCGCAGTTCATCTGCAGTAAATTGGCAAGGAGCATCAATTATTTCCTTTCTAACCGGTCGTAACTGAATGTTCAACGTACTCAAATAAGCCAATAATGCTTTTCCTTGACTACTACGTTCGTTAATTGTCAGTGCATATGTTGCCATAAATACTCCTTTCTTTTCCGACTGCAAAGTTACTACAAAAAAATCAAATATCCAAATTTTTGACGATAAAAATTTATTATGCTCGCATAAATAGATTTTTAGCGGCATAATTTGGCATTTGCACGTTAGTGCGAACGTTATTTTCCAAAACGCACCAGCCCTGCCAAACTCTGACAGGGCCGGTGTGTAGCTGCATCATGCGAGAACTCTCCCGCCGATAAGGTTTAATCCGGTTAATCGCCAATAGGCGCGCCACCGCCTCCACCGCCACCCGGAGGATAAGAACCATTAACAGACACGTTGATGAACTGCATCATCGGCTCTGTCTGGCAGAGAGCGATCTCTGTCTGCGGTTGATTATAGATTTTCTTTGTCATAACTATCTGTTTTTTCTAGTTCGTCTAGTTCACTTATTTCACCATTCTTCCGGTTGCGTCGTACATCTTCTCGCCGCGGAGGATGAAGAGCTCGCCGTTGATGAGCACCTTGGTGCTTTGTACTTCGTCACCCTGTACGTTTCCAATGCCTGTAGCAGCGTTCTGACCATGTACATCCATCGTGATACGATGGCGACCCGGAGCAGGAGCACCTCCGCTGAAGGTACCAACGGCGTTCATATTCAGATAGCAGCGGTAAGCCGGAATGGTCATACCTGTTTCTTTCGCAGCCCAGAGTGCGTGATCTTTGAAGAAGTAGAGGCCCTCAGATGCTTCACCCGCAGCAAACTCTTTTTGCTCAAACGTACCGATCAGGCCGTTGCCGGCGTCGTACGGCTCGGTGGCAGGATCTGCGATGGTATTGAAGAAGCGGATGTTCGCCTCTTTAGCCACCATCACGTACGGATGTCCGGCTTCCAGAACTTCGTCTGCACCGAGTTGGTCGAAGACAATCTTACCGATATCGTTCTTACCCTTGATCTCATATATCTCTGCTCCGCGAACGATACAAGCGTTCTTGATACAGGTCGTACCCAGGTTGCCGACTGTCAGCGCGCGCGCTCTTGCGGTGTTCTCCGCCAGGAACTCGATCTCAAATACACGGATGTATTGCTGCGCTGCTGCAGGCAACAGATTTACGTAATGAGCTGTAATGCTAACGTCACCAGCCGGAACTTCAATATAATTCGACCATGCAGGTGTAGCGTTTGCTCTTGTATCACCGGTAGCCACACCGTTGATGTACAACTCACGAGCAGGCTTCTCCGCAGTAGCATTTCCTGTATGCGCGAACTTAACACGAACAACACCGGCAACGGTCGTATGGAACTGAATCAGCTGACCTTGGAAATACGGATCCGTCTTATTGTAGTCACGAACCATGTACTCACCCTCAACAGCAAGTTTATCCGACTCAAATTCGTCGTTGTTATTAACAGCGACATTTGCCAATACGAAGTTTTCGTTCTTCTTAGGATCGGTATTTTCATCCAGCTGAATGTTAGCCGTTGCGCCTGTGTTATGCCAATCCCAGACAGTGGACTTAGTTACATTCTGCTGATCGATATTGCCTACAACAGTTGCTGTACACGTTGCCTCAATAGAGCCATTCAGCGTCACTTTGACGGAGATAGAACCCGTGCTTGTAGGATCATCCAGCGTACCGGTAGTAATAGCACCCGTTGCTGGATTGATTGCTGCGCCTGTTAAGTTCGTCGGCGTACCAACAATCTCCCAAGCCTGACTCGTAACACGTGCGTCAGCCGAAGGCACAAGAGTCATAACCGGGGTCTTGCTTTGTCCTTGACGGATAGTCAAGTCTGCCAAAGTTGCGCCCGTAGCAACAGGACGACGGTAAATCTCGAAGTATGTCAACTTCGGCGTGTTACCACCACGAACTAACGTCAACTCTGTTGCGCCTGCCCATGCTGAAGGAACCTCCCATGTTTGTACTTCTTCTGTGCCATTACCATCTAATGTTTGCGTATGGGTAGCATCAGACAAAGTCATCTTATTACCACTGTTTGCATAGTTAATATACTTAATCACATCACCTTCTGCAAGTTCGCAATCCAAACCGATAGTCAACGTACCGCCGGTACCACTATAGAATCCGACAGCTTTGTTATCATAGAACTGCAAACGGTTAACATTATTATTATCAATAGAACCCGTTAAGATACCACCGGTTAGTTCTGATAAGTAGTTATCCGTTGTGAAGGCTACCGAATTAGGCTTGGTTTCAAATACATTACCATTCGTCAGATCCGTCTTCAGTTGGAACTTATAAACCGTTCCGCTGGTCGGGCAAACAACTGCCTCATACTTAGCGTACAGGTTTTTAGGAGCCGTAATGGAAATATCGTTCAGATTAACAACTGCACCGCCGTCGGTCTCAGACCAGCCGAGGAAGTTGTAGCCTAATTTCTTGGTTGTAATATCGGTTGCTGACGGATGACCATTCTCTGCAACTTGCTCTGTTCCCATTTTGCTTGCTCCATCATAATAGGTCACAGTGTAGTAAACCGGTTTAACTTGCAGGTTCAGCGTAACTACCGCATCCTCTGTACCCATTGTGATGGTAGCGGGGTTAGCAGAAGCGTCTGCAATGCTTGCGCCTGTGCCGCTTACTGTCCAGTTAACGAACTCATACAACGGATCAATCTCGCTATAGGTAGCCGTTGTAGTCTTACCCTCACGAACAGAAGAAGCACCCAGTGTTACAGTACCCTTGCCTGCGATATTAACTGCGCTGGTCAAATTATGGAAAGTAATAGCATCACCGCAATTAGTTACCGTCAATTTCTTTAGGAATACAGATCCATTACGCCACAATTGGAATTCATTTGAACCAATTAGTGCTACATCGGTAGCTTTTACTGTATAGGTAAAGGTTGCCTCTGTATATTTAACCACCTCAGAATTCCAGCCTAATGACTCTATCTTCGTAGCGCCATCACCGGTATAGAGATGCAAACCACGCGGAGCAGAGGTTCCATTAGCTACCAACGTTAATGAAATTACCGTACCTTCTTGGATTTCGTTGTTGATAGTTACTTTCGCCTTTGCCGAAGAACTACTCTCAAAACTCAGACCATATGCATTATAGGACAACGGAGTTCCGACAACACTCATTGAACCACCCTTGGAACCTGTCTGCATAGAAATTGGATCTCCAACCGCAGGAGCATCACCGCTGGTTGCCGGAACTAACAATGTACATCCATCAAACGCTGTCCATTTAGCATACAACGGAGTTGCTGCGGTAATCGGAGTATTGAAATCAAACTCATTACCTGCGGTGCACTCTGCATCCGTAAACCATCCACCGAAGTCATAACCGATTGCACTTGGAGCGGTTGGTTCGGTTGCCTTCTCACCAGAGATAATATCTTGTTTTGCAATTTCTGCGCCATGTCCTTGGAGATTGAAGGTAACCTCAAATACTTGTGCCCAGACAGCTGTAATCGTCTGATCGGTAGTAGCGTCAGTAGCGATCGAAGCAGGACTCCACTCAACGAAGTGCCAACCCGTAATATCTGCCAGTGGATCGAACGAGGCAACACCAATACCTTCTGTGTATTCCGTTGGATACGCAGTCATATCTGTGCCCTTGACATTGTCATAAGAAATAGTGTGCGTCGGGGTCGAAGCAGAAGAAACGGTAATCGTTACACTCGCTTGTGCGTCGCAACTTGTTCCATTAGAAATATTACACCAGTAGGTTCCGGCATCTTCTACAGCTGCTGTCTTAGAGAATGTTGCGCCAGAAGTCGAGGCGGCCTGTACCGGAGTGGTTGCAGAAGCGGTTGCCCAGTCTGCGCCCTTATACCATGTATATACTGTCGAAGCCGAAGTTCCTTCTGCCGAAGCCGTCAGTGTGATAGTACCGCCTTCTGTATAGTTCTCTGTTGGAGTTGCTGCAACAACAGGAGAAGTCGGAACTGCAACAGGAGTCCAAGAAGCTGTACCATCAATCAGGTAAGCCGCAGCATTCTGGAACAACTTCTGACCATTAGCGTTCAAAGCACTTAACTTATCTCCTAATACACTAATCATCAGGTATTTGCCAGAAGCAACACCACGCTGTTCAGGAGTCAACTCATGAATAGCGCAACCCTCACCGGAGTCATTGTTCGGAGTTGTGGCTAAGGTATAACCCTCTTTGCCGGCAACGAACGAACCAATCGGTTGCATACATTTTGCAGCAGCATCGTTGGTTATCTCGAAGAATCCATCCGAAACGGTTACTCCGGCAAACAGCGGGTGACTTGCTATATTGCAATAAGCGCTATTCAGCGTTGCACCTTTAATAGTTTTACCAGCATTCGGTGTACCCCAGTTCCAACGACCATCATTATAGAAATAACTCTTCGTATTCAGTACCGGAACAGCTCCGCCCTTTGCTGCAGCAACAGCGGTTGCATTATAATTAGAACCACCTACAGATTCGTGCAATACTACCAAAGCATAGTTTGTTACAGTTTCTGTAGATGCCGGACCTACAATAGTAACGCGGTAGTCATCTTTCAGAGCCTCATAGAGTTTATCGCTCGCTTTCGTTGTTGTTACATTATTATTCGTTACATAGAGAACCTTTGCACGTGTATCAGCCACAAATGTTGCATTAACCGTTACAGCAAATGCCGGCATCTCGAATTTATTATTCGTTACCGTTACACCTGCGTCTGTACCGTCCGAAGTCTTTACTACCTCCCATGCGCCAAACAGATAATCTTCATCTGGGGTTGCTGCCAAAGTGATCTCTGTTCCTGCCGCAGCAGAAGTAGGATCAATCGTGAAGTCACCATTGGTATGCGAACCTTTGGTGATACCATAAGAAGCAGCCCACTGAGCTGTCAGGGTCACAGGACCAGCCGGCATATCAAAGGTCTCACCCGGATTTCCGGTAGTCTTACCGGCTACACCCGTGATGGCCCAATGAGTAAATGCATGATATGCATCTTCCGGAGTAAAGTCACATGCAGGAATAGTTACTTCTGCATCTGCTTTATACTGTATCGGATCCATTGTACCACCACCGCCATTTGATGCGAAAGTAACGGTATATGCCGTCGCCCATTGTGCTGTAATGGTTAAATCCGTTGTAGGCATAGTTGTTGTCGAAGAAGACCATCCATCAAACAAATAGTCCGTCTTACTCATTGTATTTGCTGCGGGATAAGTTAAAGTTGCACCTTCTGCAACTGCTCCACCAGCAGTATAATCATCGCCTTCTGTAGCAGAACAACTACCTCCGGCAAAATCCCATGCTAATGTATGAGTAGCCGCCGGAACATATTTTTCTAAAGTAAGCCAAACTTTTCCAACAACCGTTCCTGTATTTCCTTTGGTAATACGGAAGGCTGTTGAGCCGGACGGAACAGATGAAACGGCACCCAAATTCACTTCTGTATTCTTCTCTGAGTCTGAAACACTCTTGTCAATTCGCCAAAATTCCCCTTCTGTAGTACTAATGGCGTCCGTCAAAGATGCATTAAAATCGCCAGTAAAGTTTTTATCTCCTGTTCCTCCAGGAAAAACCGTCAAAGTAGCAGCTGAGATAATATATCCAGCCTCTTCAACATCTATGTATGCAAAATTAGCATTTGCCGTCGCAAGATTATAACCCATTGTATTGAATTCACCATTTCCTGTAGCTGTTACACCTGACGCGGTTGGCATCGTACCTTGCGTAAAGTCCCAACATATCGTCTTAGAGTCAGTATTCAATACAGTTACGGTATGGGATCCTGATTTGGCATCAACCGTATAAGAGATGACTACATCTCCGCTGGTTGAGCCAGATGTCAATGCTCCAGAAGTATGGTTTATTGTAGCCGAACCACTGGTCACAGCCCACGTTCCTCCTGCAGGATAGCCTACAAATGGTATCGTCTCACTTTTAAGCATTTCCGCATCACCTTCTATCTCAGGAGCGACAACAGAAGTTGCAGTTACGCTGGCAAAGTAAGCCTTTCCATCTCCGAGTGTATTCTCGGTTCCAAACGCGGTATTTGTACTATTAAAAGTAACTTGTCTGTATATACGAACAACACGTGTATTAGCGGGAAGAGTTACTGAATAATTTGCACTCGCAGAAGATGAGATATTCTTATTATTCAATTTTACAACTTCATAGCCGGTAAACGTAGCACCAACTTTCCCTGTCCACCAAACAACTACACAGTTCTTATCATTAGAATCATTTGAGCCTCCACGAAAATTAAGAGTAGTGCCTAAAGCATATCCTTTTTCTGCTTTTATTTCCACGTAACTTTTGGTCTTGTTATAGTCACTCGTAGTGCTAGCTCCAATTTGTAACGTAGTTTCATTTTTGGCGGTTTTCCCATCTTTCCATATTTGAGCAGATGTTGTGGAAGTAATACCCGGCGAGGACACAGTGATATGACTCTTTGTCGTCCCTGCGCCCGAATTAGCCACGATATTCGCTGCTGTCCAATCATCTCCCCACATCTGTCCGATGCCGAGGATGAAAGCGAGAAGCATACATGCAGCATACTTCCATGTCTTTGCGAACTGCCTCATTCCTTTTGGCGGACATTCGCTCGTTAAAAACTTTGTGAGTTTGTTTCTCATAATACTTGAGATTTAATTGTTAATAAAAAGATTAGTTATTTATGTTGATTATTTTTGTCTTGACTCATAAACGAGGCAAAAGAATATTCCAGTTATTCGTGATGCGATTTACTACAAAACTTCCATCGTTACACTTGTCATAGAATGCGTACCAATTAGTTCTATTCCGCGTATATGTATATACGTATTTTCCATAACTTTCCAGTCCGCCAAATGTATTTGCACGATGGTATGTCAGACCTTCTATTGAATCAATATGTTCAGCGATGTCATCAAAAATCTGACTTGCATGCTCAACCATCAGAGAAGGATCGAGCGCATCGCCTATTCGAAAAGATACAAGTCCTGCCAATATGCAGGACAAATCCTCATTTGCTTGTTGAGTGTATCTTAACATGTTGCTTGAGGATGAATCATTTGGGACATACGATAGTGACCAAGTTCTTTGAACTCCTCCGGGGTCAAGAGTTCCTTACTCTCCAATTCTTCTATTCTACTCATATCTATTGGTTTTTCGTTTCTCATAATACTTGAGATTTAATTGTTAATAAAAAGATTAGTTATTTATTTACTCGTTATTGGATTGCAATACCTGTACGCATCACATCGTCATACAATGGTGAGGGACAATCCTCTGCCATCAAAACCGGCTCTATGAGCGAACTGACGCTACGGGCCTTTGTCCACAAAGGAGGTACAATATGAAACCAATCCCCTTCCACATGTGGAACAACTACTGCCACATCTATATCGCTATCTTGGTGTGCCGTTCCCTTGCTATACGAACCATACAAATACACTTTTGCATCTCTGTATATCGGCGATATAGCTTGTTTATAGGCTTGTACTAATTTTATAGCTTGCTCTTTATCCATTGTTGCATTTGACTAGTCTGGTTCATTAAATCTTCGCATACACTCTTATTGAGGCTTGCAGAAATTCGTGATTTGTAATCCGGATAGCAACTTATCCATTGCTTGATGTAATGGCATACCATGTTGGTCTGCTTCCTCAATTGTCATCACCGGCAATTCAGATCGGCGTCTCATAGTACTGATATAAAGCAATACTTGTTGCATTGCCGCCTTATCCTCTACCATCGGACCCATGGCTGCAAGGAATTGTTCACTCGCTTGTGTTTGTATTGCTGTCATAATTTTATTGAATTAGTTATTTATGTTGATTTATACTGTCAAATACAACTCGTCGGTTATCTGGAGCAGATATTCTACCGCATCTAATAATGGAGCAAGGTCGTTCTTTATAATATCGTCCATATATTCGGTATCTAAATCATAGTAACCATGGGATATACGATTTCGCATTGCGATTACTTTTTTCCATGGTATCTCCGGACGATACTGCCATAATGCACCATTAGTATAGCCATCTATCTTCTTCACACTTTCCCCTATTACTTGAATCAGCATAAAGTTTCCTGCTAAACGCTGCATGCCATAAGGGGACTTCTCCAGTTCGTTCATATTAGCAACGTCCTTGTTCCACTCTTGCAGCTGAACAATCGCATCTTTGAGTTGTTCGAGCACTGCATGTGCCAATTCTATTTCCTTAGAATATTCTAATACCATCTTTTTCTATTTGTTTGATAAAAAACGGAGTGAGGTTTTTATGGCGACGGATCATATCTACACGACAGCCGGTTATTTCTTCCAAATAATCATTGGCTGCACATGCCTCATAGTACTTAGGAGGCATTTCCACCAACACATCTACATCGCTATCTTCATTGTGTTCGCCACGAGCCACAGACCCGAAAAGTTGCATAGAAGTTATACCGAAACGTTCACGCAAAATCGGCGCGTGTTTTCTCAATGTTTCTATGTATTCGGATGTCGTTTTCATTATATTTTACTGTATTTCCGCTGTAAAGATATAAAATTGGTTTTATTTGCGCAAGAACTGAAAGATATATTTTCTAATTCAAGATTTATTCACGGCGCAAAGGTACGAAAAATATTTCACATACGCAAGCGCGAGGGGGTGCGCGTGAGGATTTTTACACAAAATAGTGCATTTTCGTCAATTTTTACACATATAAAGAAAGGTGCCGGTGTGAAGCCGACGTGAAGCCGACGTCGTCCTAAGGTGGTCGCGTGATGGTTGCGTTGCCGACTCGAGCGTGAGTCGTAAATGAGTCGTAAATGAGTCGTAAAAGTTAGCAGACAAAACACCCCACTCCATTTTGGAGCAGGGTGTTTTGGAAAAGGGCTTACCGCCTAGAATAGCCAGGTGAACCAGTCTAACCAGATAAACCAGATGAACTAGGACAACTAGTCTAACTAGGAATTAGCGGTTATATTCGTCACCGTTGAGGGCAGCTTCCGCTGCTTCGCGTGCAGCCTGGATAGCCGCATACTCCTCCTTGTTATGCACGGAGATCTTAGCGAACTCACGCAGACCGGTACCGGCAGGGATGAGGTTACCGCAGATCACGTTCTCCTTCATTCCCTCGAGGTAATCCACCTTACCGCGGATAGCAGCTTCGTTGAGGACTTTCGTCGTCTCCTGGAAGGAAGCGGCAGACATGAACGACTTGGTACCCAGCGCGGCACGCGTGATACCTTGCAGTATCTGCTTAGCCGTTGCGCACTCGGCGTCACGAGCCTGAACGAGTTTCTTATCACGGCGACGGAGCGATGAGTTCTCGTCGTGCAGACGGCGTGCGGTAACGATCTGACCCTCTTTGAGGACATCGGAGTCACCGGCATCGGTAACCACCTTGCGACCCCAGATACGGTCGTTCTCCTCCAAGAAGTCGAGTTTGTCAACCACGTCTCCCTCCAGGAAGCGGGTGTCGCCCGGCTCAAGGATCTCTACCTTACGCATCATCTGGCGAACGATGATCTCAAAGTGCTTGTCGTTGATCTCCACACCTTGCAGACGATAAACCTCCTGTGCCTCGTTGACGATATAGTTCTGCACAGCCGTCGGACCCTGGATAGCCAGGATATCTTCCGGCGTGATAGCACCGTCAGACAGCGCTACACCGGCGCGGACATAGTCACCCTCCTGCACGAGGATCTGCTTGGTCAGCGGGATGAGATAAGCCTTCTGCTCACCGAGTTTGGAGGTGATGAAGAGCTCACGGTTACCACGTTTGATCTTACCGAACGAAATCTCACCGTCGATCTCAGCCACAACAGCCGGGTTGGACGGGTTACGAGCCTCGAAGAGCTCGGTGATACGTGGCAGACCGGAGGTGATATCACCGCCGCTGTTTGTAGCGCGAGCCATAGAGAAGAGGATCGTACCTACCTTGACAGGAGCGCCGTCCGCGAGGTTCAAGCTTGCCTTAACAGGCAGGTTGTACGAACGGAGGATATTACCCTCACTATCTACGATATGCGCTTGCGGCAGTTTGGTCTTGTCTTTCGACTCGGTGATGAACACTTCCTTCATCTTGGTAGCCTCATCGACCTCAGTCTTACAGGTAACACCCTCGATGACATCCTCGTAGCGGATGAAACCGTCCTGCTCGATGATTAACGGAGCCTTATACGGATCCCACTCGCAGACCACTGTACCCTTCGGATATTTCTCACCCGGAGTGATATACAGCTTCGAAGCGTAGCTGATATCGAACGTAGCCAGGATAACACCGGTCTTCTCGTCCTTGAGGTTCATGGTGTTCTTACGGCTAACGACGATCGTCTCGCCCTCCGCTGTAGTGATCGTACGGAGATCTTCGATCTCAACGATACCGTCGCGTGTAAGTGTGTATTTATCCTGTGCAGCCGAACCAGCCAAACCACCGGCGTGGAAGGTACGGAGCGTCAGCTGTGTACCCGGCTCACCGATAGCCTGTGCAGCGATCACGCCGACAGCCTCACCTTTCTGTACCATCTGACGGGAGGCGAGGTTACGTCCGTAACACTTCGCGCAGACGCCGTGTTTGGATTCGCAGGTGAGCACCGAACGGATCACTACCTCTTCGATACCTGCAGCCTCAATAGCCTCGCATTGCGCCTCGCGGATCTCTTCGCCGGAAGCGACAATGAGTTTGCCTTCGTCGTTGAAGATATCGTGTACCGAGACGCGTCCGAGGATACGTGTGGTCAAGGAAGCCTTGACGTGTCCGTTCTGGTCCTTGATAGCGCGCGCGGTGATACCACGGAGCGTACCGCAGTCCTCTTCGTTGATGATCACATCGTGCGATACATCAACCAGACGACGTGTCAGATAACCTGCATCGGCGGTCTTCAAAGCGGTATCAGCCAGACCCTTACGGGCACCGTGGGTGGAGATGAAGTACTCCAACACCGACATACCTTCCTTGAAGTTCGCGATAACCGGGTTCTCGATATCGGTACGTGTATCAGTGGAACCGGCTTTCATAGGTTTAGCCATGATACCACGGATACCTGCCAACTGCTTGATCTGTCCTGCGTTACCACGTGCACCGGAGTCCATCATCATGAAGACAGAGTTGAATCCTTCGTCCGCCTCCGCCATGTGTTTCATCACGATGCCGGTCAGTTCCTCGTCGATCTCTTTCCATTTGTTAACCGTCTTCTGGTAACGCTCGTCGTCACCGATGAAACCGTTCATATATTGGAAGTTCAACTCATCAACGGTAGCATTACCCTTAGCGACATATTCCTCACGCTCCTCAGGAATGATAATATCATTGAGGTTGAAGGACAGACCGCCGCGGAAAGCACGGTAGTAACCGAGGTCCTTGATATCGTCGAGGAAGCGTGCAGCACGAGCCACACCGCAGGTCTTAATCACATTGGTAATGATACTCTTGACAGCACCCTTCTTCATCAGCACGTTCTGGAAGCCGATCTCAGCCGGTACATACTGGTTGACGATGACGCGTCCCGGAGTGGTCTGCACCATCTGTCCGTTGATACGTACGTTGACCTTGGCATGGATATCAACTACGCCTTCGTTAAGCGCGATGATAGCCTCTTCTTCGGAATAGAAGGAGAGTCCCTCGCCCTTCACGCCTGCGCGTTCTTTAGTAATATAATACAGACCAAGGATCATATCCTGGGAAGGAACCGTGATCGGGTTACCGTTAGCCGGGTCAAGGATGTTATGCGACCCGAGCATGAGCAGTTGCGCCTCGAGGATAGCCTCGTTGGAGAGGGGCAAGTGCACAGCCATCTGGTCGCCATCGAAGTCGGCGTTGAATCCGGCACAAGCCAGCGGGTGGAGCTGGATAGCCTTACCCTCGATCATCTTCGGCTGGAACGCCAGGATACCATGGCGGTGCAGCGTCGGAGCACGGTTAAGCAGAACAGGGTGTCCCTCCATTACGTGCTCGAGGATCTCGTATATCTCCGGATCGCGGCGGTCGATGATCTTCTTTGCCGACTTAACGGTTTTCACCTTTCCGCGCTCAAGGAGCTTGCGGATGATGAACGGTTTATAGAGTTCAGCCGCCATCTCTTTAGGCAGACCGCACTCGTGCATCTTCAGTTCCGGACCTACGACGATAACCGAACGGGCGGAATAGTCCACACGTTTACCGAGCAGGTTCTGACGGAAACGTCCCTGTTTACCCTTGAGCGAGTCAGAGAGTGATTTGAGCGGACGGTTAGCCTCGGATTTCATAGCCGTGGTCTTACGGCTGTTATCGAAGAGCGAGTCCACCGCCTCCTGCAACATACGTTTCTCATTACGCAGGATGACATCCGGTGCCTTGATCTCGATGAGTCGTTTCAGACGGTTGTTACGGATGATCACGCGACGATAGAGATCGTTGAGGTCGGAGGTTGCGAAACGGCCGCCATCCAGCGGTACGAGCGGACGCAACTCCGGCGGTGTGACAGGGATAGCCTGGAGAATCATCCATTCCGGACGGTTCTTACCGTTGCTGGCGCGGAAGGCCTCCACTACCTGCAAGCGTTTGAGCGCCTCCTGGCGACGCTGCGCCGAAGAGGACTTGTCCGCCGTAGCACGGAGCTCGTAAGACAGAGAATCCAGATCGATAGCCGCCAAGAGGTCGTAGATAGCCTCTGCACCCATCTTGATGATCACCTTGTTAGGATCCGTGTCTTCGAGCATCTCGTTATCCTCCGGCATGATCGCGAGCACCTGCATGTACTGGTCTTCGTCCAGCAGCATCTTGTCCTCGATAGGCAGACGGTTCTTGTCCGTCTCGTTCTTCTCGCCTATCTCCTGACCAGCCAGCGCACCGGCACGTACTACGAGATATTTCTCATAATAGATGACGGAGTCGAGTTTCTTGGTAGGGATACCGAGCAGCGCAGCCATCTTGGACGGCAGAGAGCGGAGATACCAGATATGTGCAACGGGCACAACGAGTTTGATATGTCCCATCCGCTCGCGGCGGACTTTCTTCTCCGTTACCTCCACGCCGCAACGCTCGCAGACGATACCTTTATAACGGATACGTTTGTATTTACCGCAATGGCACTCGTAATCCTTTGTAGGACCAAAAATGCGCTCGCAGAACAGACCATCGCGCTCCGGTTTATAGGAACGGTAGTTGATGGTTTCCGGTTTGAGCACCTCACCGGAAGAGATCTGCATAATCTCATCAGGCGACGCAAGACCGATAGAGATCTTGGTGAAACCGGTACGTTTATTTTCTTGTTTAAAAGCCATAATTGTCCTCCAATTTTATTCCATGTTGATACTGAGTGCCAGACCTTGCAATTCGTGCAAGAGCACGTTAAGCGATTCGGGAAGTCCCGGTGTCGGGAACGGTTCACCTTTGACGATAGCCTCGTAGGTACGTGCACGTCCGGTGACGTCATCGGATTTGATAGTAAGTATCTCCTGCAGCACGTGTGCGGCACCGTGTGCCTCAAGTGCCCAGACCTCCATCTCACCGAAACGCTGTCCACCGAACTGCGCCTTACCTCCAAGCGGCTGCTGGGTGATCAAGCTGTACGGACCGATCGAACGGGCGTGCATCTTATCATCCACCATGTGACCGAGTTTCATGAAGTAAGTAACACCTACGGTAGCCATCTGGTCGAACGGTTCGCCGGTCTCGCCGTCGTAGAGCTGGGTCTTACCGCCGCGCGGCAGACCTGCCTTGTCGGTCCATTCATCAAGCTGCTCCATGGTACAACCGTCGAAGATCGGGGTCGAGAATTTGACACCCAGTTCCTGACCTGCCCAACCGAGGACAGCCTCGAAGATCTGACCGATGTTCATACGGGACGGCACACCCATCGGGTTCAGCACGATATCCACCGGAGTACCGTCAGCGAGGAACGGCATGTCCTCTACGCGGACGATCTTCGATACGATACCCTTGTTACCGTGACGACCGGCCATCTTGTCACCTACGCGGATCTTACGACGTTTGGCAACATAGACCTTAGCCATCTGGATAATACCGTTAGGCAGCTCGTCACCGATAGTGAGGTTGAATTTCTCGCGTTTGAGGGATGCATCCATCTCTTTGTACTTGGCGATATAATTCATGATACACTGTGCTACCAGCTCGTTCTTATGCTCGTCGGTAGTCCAGCCCTCCAGCAGAACGGTGAAGAAATCGATCTCGTTGAGACGCTCCTTCGAGAAATGCTGGCCTTTGGAAATGAGTTCGGTACCCAGGATATCCTTTACCGACACAGCCGCTTTGCCGTTAAGCAGTACGTACAGTTTGTCGATCAGTTTGGCACGGAGCGCCTCCGCTCTTACCTTGAAGTCCTGATCCATCTTCTGCATCGTCTCCTTGTCGTCCATCTTCTGCTTGCGGTCCTTGTTGGCACGCATGTAGAGTTTCTTATCGATGATAACGCCATCGAGCGACGGACTCGCCTTGAGCGAAGCGTCCTTCACGTCACCGGCCTTCTCGCCGAAGATAGCCTTCAGCAGTTTCTCCTCCGGCGAAGGATCGGTCTCGCCCTTAGGCGTGATCTTACCGATCAGTATATCACCCGGCTGGACGTAGGCACCGATACGGATAATACCGTTCTCGTCGAGGTCCTTCGTTGCTTCTTCCGAAACATTCGGGATATCGGCGGTGAACTCCTCCAGACCGCGTTTGGTGTCACGTACCTCGAGCAACTGCTCCACTACGTGAACCGAAGTGTACATATCTTCACGAACGATGCGCTCGCTCAGCACGATAGCATCCTCGTAGTTATAACCTTTCCAAGGAATATAAGCCACTTTCAGGTTCTTACCCAGCGCCAGCTCACCTGCCTGGGTTGCATAACCCTCGGTCAGGATCTGACCCTTCGTCACATGGTCACCCTTGCGGACAAGCGGATGAAGGTCGATAGTGGTATTCTGGTTCGTTTTCTCGAACTTAGGCATCTTATATTCTTTCTCGGCGGACTCGAAGCTGATGAGCTCGTCCTCCTCCGAGCGCTCGTACTGGATACGGATCACGTCTGCATCCACATAGGTCACCAGACCTTCGCCTTCCGCTACGATCTGGGTACGGCTGTCGGTAACGAGTTGTTCCTCTATACCGGTACCTACGATCGGGGCCTCGGAGGTAATCAGAGGCACAGCCTGGCGCATCATGTTCGATCCCATGAGGGCACGGTGGGCATCATCGTGCTCCAGGAACGGGATGAGCGCAGCTGCCACCGAAGCGATCTGGCACGGAGCCACATCCATCAGGTTCACCTGATCCGGCGATACGACAGGGAAATCAGCCCCAAGACGGGTCTTGACCTTGTTGCGGATGAAATGACCATCCTCCGTCAACGGTGCGTTACCTTGCGCAACCACCTGCTTCTCCTCGTCTTCGGCAGACAGATAAACGACATGGTCGTTATCCAGATCGACTACGCTGTCATGTACCTGACGGTACGGCGTCTCGATGAAACCGAGGTCGTTGATCTTCGCATAGATACACATCGAAGAGATCAGACCGATGTTCGGTCCTTCCGGCGTCTCGATAGGACAGAGACGGCCGTAGTGGGTGTAGTGAACGTCACGCACCTCGAATCCGGCACGGTCACGGCTCAGACCGCCGGGACCAAGAGCCGACATACGGCGCTTGTGGGTGATCTCCGCCAACGGGTTCTGCTGGTCCATGAACTGGCTCAGCGCGTTGGTGCCGAAATAGGAGTTGATGATCGAAGAGATCGATTTCGCATTGATCAGGTCGGTAGGAGCGAAGACCTCGTTGTCACGGACGTTCATACGCTCACGTACGGTACGCGCCATACGGGCCAGACCGATACCGAACTGGTTGTAGAGCTGCTCGCCCACAGTGCGGACACGGCGGTTGGACAAGTGGTCGATATCATCCACCTCGGCATTGCTGTTGATCAGCATGACGAGATACTTGATGATCTCAATCATATCCTCCTTGGTCAGGACACGGGTGTCCTCCGGGATGGACATGTTAAGCTTGCGGTTGATACGGTAACGTCCTACCTCGCCCAGATCATAGCGTTTCTGGGAGAAGAAGAGGTTCTGGATCATCTCTCGCGCCGTAGCATCATCAGCCGGCTCGGCGTTACGCAACTGGCGGTAGATATAGAGGACTGCCTCCTTCTCCGTCTTGGCCGGGTCTTTCTGCAGGGTGTTGAAGATGATGGAGAAATCGTTCTCGCGTTCCTGATCCTTATGCAGCAGCACGGATTTGGAGCCGGACTCGAGGATGATATCAATGATCTCCGGCGTCAGCTCTTCTTCACGCTCTACCACGATCTGGTTACGCTCGATGGACGACACCTCACCGGTATCCTCGTCCACGAAATCCTCGATCGTCGGTTTCATCACATAGCCGGCTAACTTGCGTCCCATGCAGGCCTCCAGCGCCTCGCGGTTCACTTTCACCTCCTCTGCCAGATCGAAGCAGTTGAGGATGTCCTTGTCGGACTCGAAACCGATAGCACGGAGCAGGGTCGTTACCGGCAATTTCTTCTTACGGTCGATGTAAGCATACATGACCTTGTTGATATCCGTGGCGAACTCGATCCAAGAGCCGCGGAACGGAATGATACGCGCCGAATAGAGCTTGGTTCCGTTAGAGTGCATCGAGGTGCCGAAGAACACTCCCGGCGAACGGTGCAACTGGCTTACGATAACACGCTCGGCACCGTTGATGACAAAGGTGCCTTTCGGCGTCATGTAAGGGATAGTACCCAGGTAAACATCGGAAACGACTGTGTCGAAATCCTCATGATCCGGATCGTCGCAGCTCAGGCGCAGTTTGGCCTTCAAAGGCACGGAATAGGTCAGACCGCGCTTGATACACTCCTCAATCGAGTAGCGGGGACGGTCCACCGAATAATCCAAGAACGCCAGGGTGAAGCTGTTACGGGTATCCTGAATCGGGAAGTTCTCCGAGAATACCTTAAAGAGTCCCTCTTTACGTCTCTGCTCCGGAGTAGAATCCATCTGCAGGAATTCGGCGAAGGACTTCAGCTGAATGTCGAGAAAGTCAGGATAAGGCATATGCTTCTGCATACGGCTGAAATTGACTCTCTGCTGTTTTTTACTTGTAGCCATTATTTTAGATGGTTGAAATTGGTTTAACAGAATTAAACTGTTGGTAATGAATAATTTAAATCTAAATCCGCGGTGACAATGTTTATGCTATTTTAATATTCACCCTATAATAATTACCAAATTTTTCAGTTTTTTAATCATTCTGTCCTATTGAGCAGAAAAGGTTTAGACTCTCATTTTGACGTGAGAATCTAAACCTATTCCACCCACATAGAGTGGTTGGTTGACGGGGTATTACTTCAGTTCTACCTCTGCGCCTACCTCTTCGAGAGCTTTCTTCAAAGCCTCTGCGGTAGCTTTGTCAACACCTTCCTTAACAGTTGCAGGAGCAGCGTCTACGATATCCTTAGCCTCTTTCAGGCCCAGACCGGTCTGCTCTTTAACGGCTTTTACAACCTGGAGCTTCTGTGCACCGGCGCTCTTCAGAACTACGTCAAACGAGGTCTTCTCCTCTGCAGCCTCAGCAGCAGCGCCGCCAGCAGCAGGAGCAGCTACTGCAACAGCTGCAGCAGCCGGCTCGATTCCGTACTCCTCTTTGAGGATAGTAGCGAGTTCATTTACTTCCTTAACGGTAAGGTTAACTAATGTTTCAGCAATAACTTTAAGATCTGCCATTGTCTTATAAATTTAAAAAGTTTTTAATTCAGTTTGTTTGTTTTGTTCTAGTTCACTAGCAGGCTAGTCGTCTAGATAGATTATTCTGCGCGCTCACCGAGAGTTTGCAGTACACCGTGAATGGTGTTTTGTCCGCTCTGCAGAGCCGAAACGACGTTCTTCGCAGGCGATTGCAGCAAGGCAACCAACTCGGCGATGAGTTCGTTCTTGGACTTGATAGCGCAGAGGAACTCGAGGTTCTGCTTGCCTACGTAGATAGTCTCTTCTACATATGCAGCTTTGAGCTCCGGCTTAGCCTCACCCGTCTTGTCACCTTTGGTAAACTCTTTGATGAGTTTAGCGGGTGCGTTACCGGTGTTGCAAAGCATGATAGCGGTGTTACCCTTGAGGGCTGAGAAGATCTCTGCATCTACGCCCTTTTTCTCAAGAGCTTTCTGCAGAAGCGTGTTCTTAGCCATCAGGAGCTTGATTTCCTGCTTGAAGCATGCGCGACGCAACTCACTGGTCTTCGCAGCATCCAAGCCCTCGATATTAACGAGATAGAAATGTGCGTACTCAGCCAATTGTGCGCCCAAGGCTTCAATGATGAGATTTTTATCTTCCTTTTTCATACTTGTCTGTAATTTTTAGAGATTAAAGCGATTTGGTATCGATCTTAATACCCTGACTCATAGTGCTGGAAAGATAAACGCTCTTGATGTACTCACCTTTCGATACAGCCGGTTTCAGGTGCTTGATCGTATCGATGAACGCCAGAGCGTTCTCTGCGATCTTGTCTGCGCTGAAACTTACTTTACCGATGGAGGTATGTACAATACCGAACTTATCAACCTTGAAGTCAATCTTACCACCCTTCACCTCTTTAACAGCTTTCGCTACATCCATGGTAACGGTACCGCTCTTGGGGTTCGGCATCAAGCCACGAGGACCTAATACGCGACCGAGAGCACCGATCTTACCCATGATCTGAGGTTGCGTGATGATGACATCAATGTCAGTCCATCCACCTTTGATCTTTTCAATATACTCATCCAGACCTACATAGTCTGCACCTGCCTCTTTGGCAGCTGCCTCCTGGTCCGGAGTACAGAGTGCGAGAACGCGAACGGTCTTACCGGTTCCGTTAGGGAGTGCTACGACGCCGCGAACCATCTGGTTAGCCTTACGCGGGTCAACACCCAGACGTACGTCGATATCGACACTTGCATCGAATTTAGTGGTAGTGATCTCTTTAACGAGAGCAGCTGCCTCTTCGATCGTGTAGAGCTTGCCTGCTTCAATCTTCTCAGCAGCAAGCTTCTGTTTCTTTGTCAGTTTTGCCATAATTGTTGATGTTGATTGAAGTTAGATTACTTTACTACGATACCCATGCTGCGTGCGGTACCCTTAACCATTTTGAGAGCGGACTCTACGGTGAAGCAGTTCAGATCCACCATCTTGTCCTGGGCGATCTGAAGAGCTTGCTCCTCGGTGATCGTTGCCACTTTGGTACGGTTCGGCTGGTCGCTGCCGCCCTTCACTTTAGCCGCCTCCAGAAGCTGGATAGCTACAGGAGGAGTCTTAACGATGAAGTCGAACGACTTATCAGCATAAACGGTAATGATAACAGGCAGCACTTTACCTGCCTTGTCTTGCGTTCTGGCATTGAACTGTTTGCAGAACTCCATGATGTTCACACCCTTCGAACCCAGAGCCGGGCCTACCGGAGGTGCAGGGTTGGCTGCGCCACCCTTGATTTGGAGTTTGATAAAACCAGCAATTTCTTTAGCCATAGTTTTACTTTTGTTAATAGTTTTTGACTTGCAAGCGGGCTTTCGACCTTCGATTTTTGACTTTCGACCCGATCACCCTCAGTCGGTTAATAATAATTTAAACTACCGAGTAGTACGTACGACCTGTAACGGAGTCTCCTACTCTTTTTCTACTTGATTGAAGCCGAGCTCCAGAGGAGTCTGGCGGTCAAAAATAGTGACAACCACTTTGAGTTTGTGCTTATCCTGGCTTACCTCCTGGATAGTACCCTTGAAGCCATTGAACGGACCATCAACCACTTTGATGCTCTCGCCCACGAGGAAAGTAATCTCGCTGGCTGCTCTGGCTTCCGATTCGGAGGCGATGCCAACCAGTTTGTTGACCTCTTCCTGCGAAACGGGTTCCGGTTTAGCCGAAGTTTTTCCTCCACTCAAAAAGCCCATCACATTGGGAATGTTGCGCAACAGAGGGAAGCTCTCGTCGCACAAGAAGCACTCTACCAGCACGTAGCCCGGAAGCAGATTGCGGTCTTTCTCCGTGCGTTTGCCGTTTTTGAGAGTCACTACTTTTTCAGTCGGAATCAGCACTTGTGACACATACTCCTGAAACAAGGAACTGGTGATAAGCGCAGAGTTGATATACTCCGCCACCTTGCCCTCCTTTCCGGAGATAACACGCATCACATACCATTGTTTTTTGTTCTCAGCCATAATTCTAAACGTAAACTTTTAACTTTGAAACTTGGAATCTTCTTTCAACTTTCAACTTTAAACTTTAAACTTTTAAAACAGACCGTAAACAAACGTCATGATAGACTCAAAACACCAGTCCATAAGCCATACTATCAAGGATAGTATTATGGAAGCAATCAATACTATCACCGAACTCTGCGCCAACTCTTTGCGTGTCGGCCAGCTCGTCTTGTGAACCAGTTCGTTGTACGATTCTTTTACACTTTCTACAAACTTCATATATAGTAGATTTTCTTGTTAATCTATGTTTACCTTATTCCGCGCAACAACTCGGCTCCAGCAGGTGCTAAAGTCGAATTGGAAGCTATGTTTTAGTACGTTTTTGGCGAAGGCGTAACACTTCGCCTAGCACGGAAGGCAGGAATCGAACCCACATTAACGGTTTTGGAGACCGCTCTCCTACCATTGGAGGACTTCCGTAAAGCGCCCGGGCTCGAAGCCCGAGCGGTTTACCGAAATGACGTATTAGTCAATCAGTTTGGTGATCTGACCGGAACCTACGGTACGGCCACCTTCACGGATAGCGAAACGCAGACCCTCAGAGCAAGCTACCGGGTAGATCAGCTTAACTTGGATCTCCAGGTTGTCGCCCGGCATTACCATCTCAGTTCCTTCCGGCAGAGTGATCTCACCGGTTACATCCATAGTACGGATGTAGAACTGCGGACGATAGTGGTTGTGGAACGGAGTGTGACGGCCACCTTCCTCTTTCTTCAAGATATAAACAGAAGCCTTGAACTCACTGTACGGTTTAACGCAACCCGGGTGAGTCAATACCATACCACGCTTAACCTCATCTTTGTCGATACCACGGAGGAGCAGACCTACGTTATCACCAGCCTCACCTTGATCCAGCAATTTGCGGAACATCTCAACGCCGGTTACAACGCTCTTCTTGCCCTCTGCACCCAGACCGATCAGCTGAACCTCGTCACCAACTTTGACGACACCGGTCTCGATACGACCAGTAGCAACTGTACCACGACCGGTGATCGAGAATACGTCCTCAACCGGCATCAGGAACGGTTTATCAACGGCACGTACCGGCAACTGGATCCAGTTGTCGCAAGCATCCATCAACTCCATTATCTTCTCTTCCCACTCAGGAACACCGTTCAGTGCACCCAGTGCAGAACCGCGGATAACAGGAGTGTTGTCACCATCGAAATCATAGAAGTTCAACAGCTCACGCATCTCCATCTCAACGAGATCCAACATCTCAGGATCGTCAACCATATCGCACTTGTTCATGAATACAACCAGGCGCGGTACGTTTACTTGGCGAGCCAAAAGGATGTGCTCGCGGGTCTGAGGCATAGGACCATCAGTTGCAGCAACTACGATGATAGCACCATCCATCTGGGCAGCACCGGTAACCATGTTCTTTACATAGTC
>DFKE01000012.1:0-288394 GCA_002373505.1 Bacteroidales bacterium UBA3653 | reverse complement strand
CCCGGGCAGTCTACGTGTGCGTAGTGGCGGTTAGCAGTTTGATACTCAACGTGAGCGGTGTTGATTGTGATACCACGCTCTTTCTCCTCGGGAGCGTTATCGATTGAATCGAAAGAACGCTGCTCCGAAAGACCCTTCTTTGCCAATACGGTGGTAATAGCTGCGGTCAGAGTCGTTTTTCCGTGGTCAACGTGACCGATGGTACCGATGTTTACGTGCGGTTTCGAACGGTCAAATTTTTCTTTTGCCATAGTAATTCTTTAATTTTTATTAACGTTAATAAACAAAAATTGTTTTTGTTTGTTTCTTTAACTTAAAAAAGGCCGGTCAATGTAGACCGTTGACCTGCCTTTTCACGCGTTTTATCGCGAGAGAGCTGCTTCCGAGAGTTGAACTCGGGACCTCATCCTTACCAAGGATGCGCTCTACCACTGAGCTAAAGCAGCATTTCCTTTTATTAAGGAGAGGTAGGTCTCTCTTGAGCGGAAAACGGGACTCAAACCCGCGACCCCCAGCTTGGAAGGCTAGTGCTCTATCGACTGAGCTATTTCCGCAAATCGGACGTGCTCGAAGCACTCCAATTCACGGGAGTCTTTGCTTCGTCGAGTTGCAAAAGCGAGCTTTCACTCTCCCCGCTAAAGACTTCCGCATTTGGATTGTGGGTGCGGATGGATTCGAACCACCGAAGTCGAAGACAGCAGATTTACAGTCTGCCCCATTTGGCCACTCTGGAACACACCCGGTTTTCAAAGATCTTTTGAGCCTCTAGTCGGACTCGAACCAACGACCGCTGGATTACAAATCTAGTGCTCTACCAACTGAGCTATAGAGGCGTTACTCAGCCGTTCGTTTTTACTGTCCGAACGAAAAAGCGTGCAAAATTACTACATTTTTTTGAATTGACCAAATATTTCTGCAAAAAAAATGCAAAAATCAGTCTTTTTTCTCATTTTTGTCCTTCTCTCCCTGCTTTGCCCGAGGGTGAGTAGCCATATAGACACGTTTTATCTGTTCAAACGTAGTATGCGTATAGACCTGGGTTGTACTGAGTGAGGCATGCCCCAACAGTTCCTGGATCGTACGGATGTCGGCGCCGTTATCCAGCATTGTAGTAGCGAAGGTATGACGGAGCACGTGCGGCGAGTGTTTCTTAAGCGTCGAGACCTCCCCCATACGCGTGCGCACGATATTATATAAGGTGTTTTTCGTCATCGGCACCACCTCGCCAGACTTATTGATCTTCACAAAGAAGGTCTGCGGTCCTTCGGTATTCTGGGATTCCGCTATTTCGGTATTCCGAAATTCCATGTATTCCTTGATCTGCGCTATCAATCCCTTGCCTATCGGAACGATCCGTTCCTTTCTCCGTTTTCCGAAGATCCGCACCTGACCCTGTATCAGGTCGATGTCGGCATCCTGCAGCCCCAACATCTCCGCCTGGCGCATACCGGTCTGGTACAGCATCTCGATGATAAGCGCATCGCGGAGGGTCTCGAAGGGATCTTCCTCGGCTTTCGACTTTCGGCTTTCTACTTTCGACTCGAAATCCGCCATCTCCGCTTCCCGGAAGAATACCGGCAGCGGTTTGTCCGCCTTTGGGGGTACGACGCGGGCGGTGACGTCACGCCGCACTTTCTTCAGCCTCAGCGCCCATTTAAAGAAACTGCGCAAGGCGGACAGCTTGCGTTTGACCGAACGGGGGGACTGATGCTGTTTCTCCAGCAATTCCAGCATCCATAGTTTGACGTCGTCCTCGCCGATACCCTGTATCTGTTCGTCGGACGGAGCGTCACCCCACCCCATGTAGCGGCAGAAATCGCGCAAGTCATCCCTGTACGCCTCCACCGTACGCGGCGAGTATTTCCGCTCTATCGCAATATAATCCAAGAAATGCTGAATCATTTATATCTCCTTGCCGGTCTTCTCCTCTGCTTCGAAGGGGAAGAGTCCGAAGAGCTGTGCGTCGATATGGTCGGTGACCCAGCGGAAGTCCTCGGGGTTGTCGCCGAACTTGACATGGTCTCCGTCCACGATCAGGAGATTGCCTTTATAATCCTTGATCCATGCCTCGTACTTGTCGTTGAGTCCTTGCAGGTAGTCGAGTTTGATCTGCTGTTCATAGCCTCGTGCGCGTTTCTGGATCTGCGCTACGAGCGTAGGCACCGAAGCCCTCACATAGATGAGCAGGTCGGGCATTTTGACAAGCGTAGTCATGAGGTCAAAGAGATCCTGGTAGTTTTCAAAATCGCGGTCAGACATCATGCCCTGGTCATGGAGGTTAGGCGCAAAGATGCGCGCATCCTCGTAGATTGTACGGTCCTGAATGATATACTTGTCCGACTTGCCGATCTCCACCACATCCTTGAATCGTTTGTTGAGGAAATAGACCTGCAGGTTGAACGACCATCGAGCCATGTCGGCATAGAAATCCTCGAGGTAGGGGTTATACTCCACGGATTCAAACCGCGGCTCCCAGCCATAATGTTTGGCGAGCATATTGGTCAGCGTGGTCTTACCGCAACCAATGTTTCCTGCTACAGCTATATGCATATTATTTCCAGTTATTTTCGCTGAATAGTCCGAAGAGCTCGGCATCAATCTTATTGATAACCGTCCGGAAGTCAGCGGGGTTGTTTTCAAAATCCATGCCGTCGGAGTCAATGACGAGAACCCGTCCCTCATACCGGCGGAAGATAAAATCTTCGTATTTGTCGTTCAGGCCCTTGAGATAGTCAATCTCCATCTGCTGCTCATAGTCGCGTCCTCTTTTCTGGATCTGTGCGACGAGTGCGGGCACGGACTTGCGCAGATAAATCATCATATCGGGCATTTTCATCTGAGATTTCAGCAGGTCAAAGAGTTCCATGAAGGTCTGATAGTCTCGTTCGCTGAGGTCGCCCCGTTCGTAGTTGTTCCTGACGAAGACATAGACCCCTTCGAAGATCGAGCGGTCCTGCACAATCGTATGGCCGGATTGCTGGACGCGGATCATGTCCTTGAACCGCTCCTTGAGGAAATAGGTCTCCAGACAGAACGCCCAGCGCTTGATATCCGTATAATAGTCCTCCAGGTACGGATTGAAGCTCACGGATTCAAACCGCGGCTCCCATCCGTAATACTTCGCTAACATCTTCGTCAGCGTCGTCTTTCCTGCTCCGATATTTCCTGCTATGGCAATGTACATTACGTTTTACAGGCCGAGTATTACTTAACTCTTTGTCCCTGAAGGTTATAGGTCTTGTCGCCACGGAGGATAAGTATCTGACCGTCGCGGAGAATCTTGGTACTCTGTACTTGCTCCGTTGCCACCTGCTCAATGGGCAGCAGGGACTCCAGATCAGTATTGATAACCGGCAGCGTCACTTGCTTGCCCGTAAAGATCTTCAGTTCTCCGGGCTGCAGGGAGACAGAGCCGGTCTTGGTACCGCCGGCATAGTAGTCATACCATGTGCCGGAAGGCAGTGTGGCGCTCTGCGCGCTGATGTCGAAGTTCGCCACCACATACACATCGTTCCCCCACTGCACATAGCGCACTTTGGCGCCCGAGCCGAGCGACTGGGCTGTCGGATTGCCAGCAAACACGTCCGGCATAATCTCCGTGCGGAGACGTATAGCCTGGGCGCACTTGGTGTAGGCGGCTACACGGTCCGGGTCGTGGAAATAGCCGAGCGGCTCCGGACGCGGTTTCTTATTGCAACGATAGTCGCTCTTGTTTCCGTTCTGATGATCCACATCACTATTGATCGAGAAGTCATAACCGATCTCCTCGAACTGCCAGATCATATGCGATCCGTTCAGGAGCACGTTCATCGCTACGTTAGCCGGCACGCGGGCGATACGGGTGGCGAGGTTGGTCTTGACGTCTCCGTTGCCCCACATCTTGCATTTATATTGCATGCGCTCCTCGTCGTGGCTCTCGCAATAAGAGACATAGCCGTCCTTGTTAGCCTCGGCAAAAGAATCGCCGTCTTTGAGCCACCCCATCGCCGTCTGGCAATAGGCATTGGTGGTGTTGTTCCAGCAGAGCATACCCTCGTTGATGAGTTGCGGACGCTCGGAACCCATCTGGTCGCCCCAGTGCTCACAAATCATATAAGCGGTAGGCGAAACAGCCTTCAGTGCGTTGTTATAGTAGTCCTTGAGGTGTGTCACCGAGTTCTTCGTCGTGCCGCAGAAACCATGGCTGAGGTCGAAGCGGAAACCGTCCACTTTATACTCCCGGAGCCAGTATTGGATAGCGCGTTTGAACATCTTCTGCGCAGGCTCGAAATCATGGTTCCAGTCCTCATACACGTTGTCGCTGTGTGGAGCCGTGACGTTGAACCACGGGTTCTGGCTCAGATCCGTTCCGTACGGGTACAGTTTGTTCATCGGGTTAAGCCCCGTAGCATGGTTGAACACCATGTCGAGGATAACGGCCATGCCGCGTTGGTGACATTCGTCTATGAACGACTTGATATCATTCTCCGATCCGTACGCTCTATCCGGCGCGAAATAGTGGTTAGGCGAATAACCCCAGTTGTAGTTGCCGTCGAACTCGCATATCGGCATCAGCTCGATAGCGTTGACGCCTAACTGCTGCAAATAATCCAGCCGTTCGCGCACGCCTTTGAGCGTGCGGTTGGCGGTATAGTCATACACCCAGAGCTCGTATATAACAAGGTTATTCTTGTCCGGACGCTGGAAATTGAGCGTTGCGTCCGACCACTGGAAAGCGGGTTTCTGAGTCTGTATTACCGTCACATACCCGCCGTCGGCACCCTTGAGCGGGTACTGGATCAGCGTCGGGTCGGCGCTGCGCGGCTCCCACTGGTCGTCCGGGTGAATAACTTTCTCCGAATAAAGGTCGGAGATCTGTTTCTTCACACCGTCCGCGCGCTCTACGGCATATTGGAAACGGTATTCCTTGCCCGGCTCCAGACCGGTCAGGGTGATCCAGAAATAGTTGCCGTCCCGCTTCAACTGGTGCGCCGCATCCAGTTTCCATCCTGTCATATCGCCGAGGAGGAAGACACGTTTGGCAGGCGCCGTCTTGGAAGCGGCATAGGTACAAAGGGTCACAGACGTGCCGTCCGAACCGTAGTAGATACCTTGATCAACACCCGAAGGACGGGTTCCCGTCACCGGCTGTACTTCTTTCACCGCCTCCCAGATATCAGAAGCCGAGTTTTCCTCGCCGAGCACCACAAAGATATCGCCACCGGAAGCAGTCTTGCCTTCTTTCGTTCCGCCAGGGCCGTCGTTGAACACGAACGCCAGCGCGTACACCTCTGTTCCCGACGGGATGTTATAATAGGTGTACATATTGTCGATCTCCAGCTGCCATTTGCCGTCAGCGGTCTTGGTCAACTGCGGAGCGGAAGCCGAACGCCATGTCGCTTTCACACCAAGCCAGTTCTGGGTCTTGGTACAATAGCCCGTATGGGCGTAACACTTGGTGGCAGTAGCCATACCGCCGTTACCGCCTTTGGGATCAAAGGTAATGGTTATCTTACCGGTATAATTGGGTTCTATAATTGCCGGATTGGTGGACACCTGCGCCGAGACGCAGAGCGCGAACAACACCATGAGGCAAAGAAGACTCTTGCGCATAACTGTATGTATTTAAATTAATGTATGTACGCCCGCGCGGACACGCGGGCGCACCCATTTACTACAACTGACGACCTGTAGCGTCGTACTCTTTCTCGCCGACACGGATATAAAGTTTGCCGTCCTTGATGAACTTTCTACTTTCGGCTTCCGGCTTCTGACTCACTTCCTCTATTCCTTGTCCGCCGCCGACGAGGGTCTTGCCCGCCATCGGTTTGCTGGAAATCTCAAGGGTGCCGTCGCCGTTGTCATACAGATACAAAGTCGTGGTTCCCATCGGGCAGTTCCATTTATTGTAGCCTCCGTTACCATTCACTGACAGAGTTGCATGGTCCGGACCGTCAATCCATTCGGAAGTCATATACTGAACACCTTCCTGACCGTCCACCTGATAGATCACAAACAGCATTGCGTTCTTGGAGAAGCTGATAGTGGCTACACCGTCGTGGAAGAGAGAGGATGCATCGGGCTCGAAGTCTGCATCGTCAATAAATCCTTTGTAGTAATAACGTGGGTTGCCGTCTGTCGTGCCGCCTTGTCCGCCCTGACCACCTTGGCCACCTTGACCGCCTTGGCCGCCGCCACATTCGGTCTCTCCGATGTAAAGCTGGTCCGCATTATACTTCAGTTTGATGTAGAAATCAAAACATCCGGCTTCATTACATACATAATGGTCACCGTCCTTCACGATCTTAGCGGTCGATGCGCCGTCCAGATCAACAGCCCAGCCGGCATTGTTCTCTTGATCCCATAGTTGCAGGGTGGCGTCTTTGGCAACCTGAACACCCAGCACCATGTACTCGGTGTACGAAGGATCGCCCGGGCTCGGGTTCAGTTCACCTGCATGATAATCCGTACTGTTAATCATAATGCCGTAACTTGCGGCAAAAGTTCCTGCTGCGAACAACAAAGCAGCAAACATGGTAAAAATCTTTTTCATTGTCGTATTAAATTTTAGATATTTGTTAATAAATTATAAATTAGATGTCTTTATTGGATACGGTTACCCATCATGTCGTACATCTGTTCGCCCACTTTGATCAGCAACTGACCGTCGCGGAGCACTTTCTCTCCCCTTGAGGGTGAGTTGGTGGGGGTTACTTCCTCAATGCCTTGCGGATGACGGTTCTTGTCCTTGTCGCCGCGTGCGGAGGTAGTCTTGTAATACACGCCGTAGTTCTCTCCCTTGACTGCCAGTGTATAGCCGGACGGCGTGGTGTTATAGCCGCTGTTCGGACCGATCAGGAGGCGTATCTCGCCGTTTGTGCCGGTAATGGTAGCCTTGTAATAACCGTTACCCGCCTCGTCAGAAACAGCACTCTCGCTATGAACGCCGGTCTTATAACGGGCGTTGATCATTTTCTTGATTTGGTCTTTGAACTTCACCCAGTGGGGATAGAACACACACGGAATACCCGGCATGGAGAGCAGATACGCGTAGCATTGCTGGATCTTGCCCGGGTACTTCATCGAGTTGTTCTTGCCGCAGAACTCATTGTCGTCGCGTTGGAAGGAGTCATGGCTGTCGAGGAAAGTGACGGCATAGCGCGCTTTGCCTGCACCTAACAGACCTGCACCTTTCAATTTGCCGTAGTCGCCGGACGCTATTCCCTGGTTGAAGGCCGTATATTTGGTTGCGAAATCGAAGGTGCAGGTGTTCCAGCCGGCATCGTTCAGATGGGATTGCAGTACGTCGGGATTGCCGTCCCAGTACTCCATGACGGAGAAATAAGCCTGCGCCGCCGAGTTATAGTCGTTGATATGGCTGTTATGGAAGCCCTTGCAATAGTCATATCGGAAGCCGTCGATCTTAATATTGTTGCGCAGCCATTTGAGATATGCCTTGCACATGTTGCGCACCTGTGCGTTGTTGTGGTCCCAGTCGCGCGCTGCGCTGTAGTTCGCCTCGGAACCATAACCGTCATCTGCCGCTCCGGTTGCCTTGCCGTAGCAAGAGCCTGCGCTGCTGCTTGAGTTCATCTCGTCCGTGCTGCAAATCCAGGATGCGTCCGGTGTGAATTTGCCGTAGGTACCGAAATCGAAGGTGTAATAATCACACCAACTGCTTTTGTTCGCGCAGTGGTTGATAACGATGTCGGCTACCACTTTGGCTCCGTTCTGATGCAAGGTAGAGATCAAAGTCTTCAAGGTTCCTTCCGTTCCCCAGTCGCTGTTCAGATTGCTATAGTTACGCGGGTGGTAACCCGTTCCGCCTTCAGACATCGCCATAGGAGGCAACCAGATCAGATCAAACCATTTGCCGATCTCCGCAGCGCTGGTGTTATTCGCGCCGTTATTCCAATCGATCCATTTGGTGCGGCCGTAGCCCTTGTCCTGATAACTGTCATAGTAGAAACTCTGCAGCATCACGTCCGTACATTTCGCCGGCGCCGAGCCGTTATAAGTCGGATCAGGCACTTCGCCTTTGCTGATATCCACGCCCGAACCGCAGTTCGAACCCGGACCGATATACAACTCATCGGCTTCCCATTTCAGTTTGATATAAAAATCAAAACAACCTGCCGCCGTGACGTTGTAGCGCTGGGTGGCTTCGTCATACGTAAATCCGCTTGTCGAAGAAGCGTTCAGCGGCTTTGCCCATGCTGCCTTGTTGTCGTAGTCATAGAGCTGGCAATAATCGCCGCTGCTTACCTGCACATGCGCCAGATACTGCTCAAAACCCTCACCGTAAGGATCCGGTCCTTCGTACGTAGCCGCATAATACATCTTTCCGTTCACTAAAATACCATAACTCTGCGCAAACGACATTGTCACGCAAAGCACTGCAAAAATAAATGTGATTATCTTTTTCATGATTTGTTTTAGTTTAAAAATCTACTTCTGTATTCTACCCGTTGCGTCATAGACATGCTCGCCATGACGAATAAAAAGCCTACCGTCTTTGAGGATCTTCTCTACCTTTTTTGGGGAGTCGGTGGGGGTTGTCTCTACCCCTTCTCCCACTTCGATATAGACGGTGTAGTAGTCGCCGTCCACGCATTTCCAATATCCGGCAGGGATGGTCATGTCGCGGTTCTTACCCAGCCGCAGAACGACCTTGCGGTGGTGTCCTTGGATCGTTGCCGAATAGGAATAGCTGCCGCTTGTCTCTTCCAGCACCTCGCTCTCCGAGTGAATACCCGCCTGTTTGCGGACGGAGATGAGCGTATTGATCGCGTCCTTGTATTTGCTCCAATGGGGATAGAAGACACACGGCACACCCGGCATGGAGAGGATATACGCATACGCCTGCAGCACGTTCGCTTTCACCGTAGCGTTATTCAGATCGCAGTACTGGCCGCCGAACTGGTTGTTGCCGTAACCGTCGCGCTCGAACGTGTCGTGGTTATCGACAAAAGTGACGGCGTATTTCTCCAGCCCCTGTCCGCGGAAAGAGTTCGCGTTCTTCTTCAGCAGGCTGTAACTGCCTTTCACGATCGCGTTATGCAGCAGGTATTTCTGCTGGAAATCGAAGACCATGGTGTTGTATTCGCATTCCTCCATGTGCCGTTTCTGGCGTGAGATACCTTCCCATAACTCCGAGACAGATATATACGGCTGCGAAGCCTCGTTGTACATCTTCAGGTACCTGCCATGGAAGCCGAGTGTCATGTCGTGACGAAATCCGTCATATTTCATTGAATCCAGCATCCATCGCATATACGTTTTTGCCCATTCCTGCACATACTCGCTTGTGTGATCCAGATCGCGCAGGCCGTCAAACTTGGAACCGGTATCCTTTGCGCCGTGAACGGAACTGCCATAACAGGTAGAAGAGGTATTGGTAAAACACTCATCGTCGCTGCATATGTGCTCCTCGGTCAACTGGAAGGACCCATAGCCCTCTCCGAACACATCTTCATCGAAGTCACACCAGTTGCTTTTGTTGGCGCGGTGGTTGATCACGATATCCGCCAGCACTTTGGTATGGGCGGCATGCAGCGCCTGGATGAGGTCGTTCAATCTCCCGCGTGTACCCCACGAGCTGTTCTGGTTGCTCAGTTGCCTGTGGTTGTATCCCACTCCGTCGGTTCCCGCTTTAGCGCTTGGCGGCAGCCATACCAAGTCAAAATTGGCATTGATAGCTGCGGTATCCTTCAGCAGATCGATCCATTTGGTTCTGCCGTACTTGCTATCCGAACCGGACTGGGTCTTATAACTGTCCCAATAGAATGCTTGTAACATCACGTCCTCGCACTCCGCAGGAACGCCGATATTCTCAGCCTTCAGACCTCCTGCCTCGGGCGCGAACACGCTCGCTCCCACGCATAAAATTACGGATAATGCAGATAGAATGTTCTTCTTCATGGTCTCTCTAATAGTTTAACTATGTTAAAAACGACTGCAAAGATACAAAAAAAATTGCACATATGCAAGAGTTTACTATTTTTTTTATCAAATTAATCGTTCTATCGGAGCGAGATATGACATTTTTGAGCGAAAAATCGTCCGTGCTTGCATAAGTGAGATACCCCACCATCTCTCGAAAACGGTTCGAGAATGACTCGATAATGGTTCGATAATGACCGCTAAACGAGTCGTAAACGAGTCGTAAATGAGTCGTGAGTAAGTCGTAAATCAAAACTTATCCACATCACGGGTGAGGCTCAGGATATAGACACGGCTGTCCGAGCCGACACGGAAAGAGACCTTCCATCCGTCATAGTCCATTTTATACTCTCTGAACGGATCGTTCTGATAAGCCGGTCTCGGGTCCTGGCATAAGATATACGCGACGTCCCGGGCTACGCTTTCGGGCACTCCGTTTGCCACCAGCAGATCGCCGTTAGCGAGTTGCAACCGATAGTCCGCCGTGTCCTCCGCGAAGCCGTTCAGCGCATCCGGATGGCTGTCGCTGAAAGAGAGATAGGGTTTGATATCATAGACCGGAGTGCCGTCCAGCACATCCGCTCCGCTGACAATCAACTCTCCTTCGTCCACTTTCAACAACCTCACGCTGCTCAGTCCTATTGGATTCGGCCGGAAAGGACTCCGTGTGGCAAAGACCCCCATCCTCTTGTTGCCACCTAAACGGGGTGGACGAACCGTAGGCGACCAGTTTTCCATGGGCGCTTCGCTAAATCCCCACAGGAGCCACAGATGGCTGTACCCTTCTATACCTCTCAGCGCCTCGCGCACATTGTATTCGGGTTCAAACACGATGCGCGTCAAAATCGGACTTTCCTCCCGGCTCTGACGCGGGATGCCAAACTTGTCCGTGTGTCCGTTACGGGCATATGCTATCACTTTTAACTCCATAATCACCCTGATTTTGACTGCAAAAGTACGAAAAATTACGCAAAAATGCAAGTTTTTGCAAAAAAAACACTGAAAAATTTGGTCAATTCAAAAAAAAGCAGTACTTTTGCACCCGCTTTCGTTCGAAGAGCATATTTTTGCCCTTTCCGGCGGAGGCCGGTTTTCCCGATTAACGGGAACACCTCCGGGTGCCATAGCTCAGTTGGTAGAGCAAAGGACTGAAAATCCTTGTGTCCCTAGTTCGATTCTCGGTGGCACCACGCACAAGCGCAGAAAGAGACTCTTACGGGTCTCTTTTTCTGTAATCGATAATTCTTAGCCCGAAGGGCACGATTATTTGACAAGTCAAATTTTGATAATTGACAAATATATGAAAAAAATTCTTATTACGCTAGCAGCGTTAGCAGTTATGACAACAGCTTGCACCAACAAACAACAGACTACGGGTATCGACCCTGCCAACCTGGACACGACCGCCGTGCCGCAGAATGATTTCTACCAGTTCGCCTGCGGCGGATGGATGGCTAACAACCCGCTGACACCGGAATACAGCCGTTTCGGTTCGTTCGACAAACTGGGGCTGAACAACCTCGAGCAGGTAAACGGACTGATTCAGGAGATCGCCGGCAAGAATCACCCGCAGGGCTCCATCGAGCAGAAGATAGGCGACATGTACAACATGGCGATGGACACCGCCAGACGCGATCAGGAAGGCATCGCGCCGGTACAAAAGACGCTGGAGGAGATCCGGAACATCCGTTCGCGCGAGGAGCTGTCCCGCGTCCTCGGAGCCGCTATGGATTTCCAGTTATGGGCGATGTACGTAGATGCCGACGCCATGAACAGCTCGATGAACATCCTCAACGAGTACCAAGCCGGATTCTCGCTGGGAGAGAAAGAGTATTATATAGATGAAGACGAGCACACGCGCTCGATACGCGACGCGTACGTGAAATACGTAGAGAAGATGTTCGGACTCTTCGGTTTTGAGAACGCGGCGGAGAAAGCGCAGACGATCCTGCGTCTGGAGACCCGTCTTGCCAAAGCCGCCTATTCGAATGTGGAACTGCGTGACCCGCAGGCGAACTACAACAAGATGAGCGTAGCCGAACTGCAGGAGTTAGTGCCGCAAGTAGATTGGAAAGTATATTTCGAGGCTCTCGGCGTGACGTTGGACAGCCTGTCTATCGGTCAGATTCCTCACCTGCAGGAAGCAGGCAAGATGTTAGCCGAAGAACCGCTGGAGGATCTGAAGACGCTGTTCAGCTGGCAGGTGATCGAAGGCGCCTCCTCGTATCTGACGACAGAGATATACATGACCTCGTTTGATTTCTACGGCAAGGTGCTGTCGGGTCGCGAAGAACCGAGTCCGCTCTGGAAACGCGCTGTAGGAATCGTCAACGGAACGCTGGGCGAAGCTGTGGGACAGATGTACGTGAAGAAATACTTCCCGGAGGAGAACAAAGCACGTATGCTGGCTCTGGTCAAGAACCTGCAGAAAGCGTTAGGTATCCGTATCGAGAACCTGACATGGATGAGCGACGAGACCAAAGCCAAAGCGATAGAGAAGCTGAACGCCATCACTATCAAGATCGGTTATCCGGACGAATGGCGCGACTACAGCAAGCTGGATATCAACCCAGAAGACACCTACTACGCCAACCTGGAGCGCGCGGCTAAATTCGAACAAGAGTACAGCCTGAGTTACCTCGGCAAGCCGGTGGACAAGAAGAAATGGTACATGACCCCGCAGACGGTAAACGCCTACTACAACCCCTCGTCCAACGAGATCTGTTTCCCTGCCGGTATTCTGCAATACCCGTTCTTCGACATGAGTGCCGACGATGCGTTCAACTACGGCGCTATCGGCGTAGTGATCGGTCATGAGATGACACATGGTTTCGACGACCAGGGATGCCAGTTCGACAAAGACGGCAACATGGTGAACTGGTGGACAGCGGAGGACAAAGCCTCTTTCGACGCCCGCACCAAAGTAATGGAAGAAGCCTTCAACAAGATCGAAGTGGCTCCGGGTGTACACGCCAACGGTGCCTTTACCTTAGGCGAGAACATAGCCGACCACGGAGGTCTGCAGGTTGCCTATCTGGCATTCACACTGAATGAGGAAGCAAAAGCGGAGAAAGACCGTCTGCAGACCCGCGACGGATTCACGCCGGCACAGCGTTTCTTCCTCGCTTATGCCAATGTATGGGCAGGCAACATCCGTCCGGAGGAGATCCTCAACCGCACGAAGAGCGATCCTCACTCGCTGGGCAGATGGCGCGTTAACGGTGCTCTCCCGCAGATCAATGCGTGGTATGAGGCATGGAATGTGACGGAAGAAAGCCCGATGTATGTCAAACCGGAAGAACGAGTAAGTATCTGGTAAGGACGAAGGACGAAAGACCGCTTCGCTAAAAGAGAAAAGACAAAAGAAAAGAGAGGCCCGCAGTTTTGCGGACCTCTTTTATTATGCATGGATCTTTACCAGCACAAGATTGCTTTGGCCTCTTCGATAGAGTTAATCTCCGGCAGGTTGCAGATATCCTTCATCAGGGTAAAAGCGCCCTTTTCCATGTCGGAGATTTCGCCATCACCGGCGACGGTATAAAGAATCAAGGCATGTGCCTCTTTGCGGGCGTCTTCATCAGCCTCAGCAATGATGTTGATACCTTGACGGATAGACATTCTCTTGTAGCGATCGATAACATCTTGTACCTCGGCAGGATCGTTAGCAAACTTGAATGATTTGATCTCGCGAAGCAACATCTCTGTTTCGTCATTTGTCATTCCGTCAACATAGGCTACGCCATAAGCCACTGTCAAAGCGGCAACGATTTCATCTCTTGTCATAGAGTTTAAATTTAAATGGTTAGTAAAATTGATATCGGGTCTTATGACCTTGTATGTCTTATTGCTTATCCATCGCCTCGGCAATCGAGTTGGCGATGATTGCCATTTCCTCTGCCTCAAGACTCAATTTCGGGTTGGTAAAGAGCATATCTTTCTCCGAGTTCATCGGTACCAGATGTACATGCACATGGTTTACCTCCATCCCAAGAACGGCAACGCCTACACGTTTGCAGCCTGTGGCAGCCTTGATTCCTTTTGCTACTTTCTTGGCAAACGTCATGAGGCTTTGCAACTGCTCGTCCGTCAGGTCGAAGATATAGTCAGCCTCCGGTTCCGCCAGTTTCGGCACAACCAGGGTATGCCCTTTTACGATCGGATTGATATCCAGAAAAGCATAGTTTTTGTCATCCTCCGCTACCTTGTAGCTTGGAATCTCGCCCTTGATAATTTTGGTAAAGAGAGTCATAACATTTACGATTTGACGATTTACGATTTAGTCATTTATTTAGAGGCTGATCTCGAGGATCTCAAACTCCAGCAGACCGACCGGCACCTGGATCTGCGCCACATCTCCTACTTTCTTACCCAGCAGACCTTTCGCTATCGGAGTAGAGATAGAGATCTTTCCCTCTGCAATGTTTGCTTCGCCTTCCGTTACCAGTTGGAATGTTTTCTCCATGCCGGTATTTTTCTGACGGACGCGCACCTTGGTCAGGAGTTTGACCTCGTCTGTACCGAGATCCGCGGTGTTCAGCACGCGTGCATCCATCAGCCGAGATTTCAGCAGCGCGATCTTGGTCTCCAGAGCGCCTTGCGCCTCTTTCGCTGCGTCATACTCCGCATTCTCACTCAAATCGCCCTTCTCACGTGCCTCTGCGATAGCGGCAATGATACGTGGGCGCTCCACAGTCTCCAGAAACTGGAGCTCCTCTTTCAGTTTTTTAAGACCTTCTTCGGTCATGTACGTTACTGCCATAATATTTTGTCATTTAATCATTTACCATTAAATCATTTACCATTTGGTCATTTACCATTTTGTCATTTACCCTTTGGTCATTTACCATTTACGATTTAAAATCTCGCTCGCAATAATCGCTTTGCGAACTTCCTCTATATCCGTTAAGTCCGGTATCTGAGGTTTCGTGGTATTCGTTTCTTCAGCCATATAAAAAATAAGGCCTACGCCTTTGCTTTTTGTTTAAAAGTAATAGGAAACTTCACAGCCTCCTATTACCATTAAACCTAAACCTTAACTATGAAAATTTTGTTTTCGATGCAAAAGTACTGCTTTTATTTGGAATAGCCAAATTTTTTTACAAAAAAATGCTTATTTTGTTTGTTTTTTTACTATTTCGCCCATTAACGTAGCCGCAGTGGCCTCGTAAATACGTACCATGACGAGATCTCCTATCTTTTCGTCCGTACGGGGGAAGACGACTGTCTTGTACTGCTCCGTTCTGCCGAACATGTCATTCCGGCTGCGTTTGGAGAAGCCCTCCACAAGCACTTCGACTGTTTTGCCGATCTCCCGATGGTTGGACTCCATGGAGAGTTGGTTCTGGAGCGCTATGATCTCGTTGAGCCGGCGGATCTTCTCCTCCTCCGGCACGTTGTCCGGGAGGTGTTTCGAAGCATAGGTACCGGGCCGCTCCGAATATTTGAACATAAAGGCGGAGTCAAAGCCCACCTCCCGCATGAGTTTGAGGGTTTGCATGTGGTCCTCCTGCGTCTCGTCATGAAAGCCGCACAGGATATCCGTGCTGATCGCCGCGGTAGGCAAGATTCGCCGGATAGCGGCAATACGGTCCAGATACCATTCACGCGTATATTTGCGATTCATCAGTTTCAGGACATGGTTCGACCCCGATTGTACCGCCAGGTGGATGAACTTGCACAGGTTTGTATGCCGGCTGATTGCCTCGAGTGTCTTATTGGACATGTCTTTGGGATGGCTGGTGGTAAAACGGATACGCATATCCGGCACCGCGTCCGCCACTATCTCCAGCAGGTCTGCGAAATCAATACATTTATCATTTTCACATTTACCATTTACCATCGGAGTATAGCGGTAGGAGTTGACATTCTGTCCGAGAAGGGTTACTTCCTTATATCCCTTCGCCTGCAGATCGCGCACCTCATTAAGGATCGACTCCACGTCGCGGCTTCGTTCCCTGCCGCGGGTATAAGGAACCACGCAATAGGCGCAGAAATTATTACATCCCCGCATAATAGAGACGAAACCGCTGATAGAGCGTCCAATCCGTGCCGGTACGATCTGGCGATAAGTCTCTGTAGTACTGAGTTCCACATTCATTGCCTTGCCTCCCTGCTCGCATTGCGCCAGCAGATTAGGTATATCCAGATAAGCGTCCGGTCCTGCGACAAAATCCACATTGTACTCATCGAGCAGTTGGCGTCCCATTCGTTCCGCCATGCAGCCGATCACACCGATGATCTTGTCCCTGTTCCCGATAGGCATTTTCTGGTTTCGCAGATGAGCACTCATCTCCCGCAGGCGCGCACCCACTTTCTGCTCCGCGTTATCGCGTATCGAACAAGTATTGAGCAGCACGACATCCGCCGTCTCCCAACTATCTGTTATTTCAGCCCCTGTAGTCTGCATAATTGCAGCTACAACCTCGCTGTCCGCCACGTTCATTTGGCAGCCATAAGTCTCTATATAGAATTTTTTTATCATTTTTCTTGCATATTTCAAAAAAAAGCAGTACCTTTGCACCCGATTTCGCGAAAGACGCGAGACGGGGAGTGGCGCAGCCCGGTAGCGCAACGGTCTGGGGGACCGGAGGTCGCGTGTTCGAATCACGTCTCCCCGACAAGAGAACCAAGCGGTTCTCTTTTTTTGTAGACGTAATTCTCCACGGTGTTCTTAGCCACAAGGGCACGATTATTGCCAGTGGCAATCTTCTTATCTCGCTACACTCGACCGATTATTGCCAGTGGCAATTTTCGAATCACGTCTCCCCGACAAAAGGATGGCTCAATGTCGTCCTTTTTTGTTGGGGAGAATGGCATGTTACTCCCCGACAACTAAAGGCAGGTTTACTTCGGTAACTGCCTTTAATTGTACTTTCTGCAGGATTGTCTGCATTTCTGCATTCTGCTGCAACAGTCCCATCCACCATTCCGCTTCATCCATATCCGCGAATCCGCTGACTCGCAGCGCGCATCCTTTACCGAAGACCGGCATTTTCTGCAGGTCGAAATCCCGGATCAGGAACTGCGAGAAGTTGAACAACGCCACTTCGTATAACAAGTCATTCAGCGCCTGCTCATCCGCTTTCGGCAGGATCAGCAGTACCACCGAAGGCTGGTTGCGGTCCTCGCTCCATTGCTGTTCCTCTTCCGGGTTCTCTTGCGGTTGTGCTTCCGTTTGTTCTCTCAGCTCTGCCAGATTGCCCGTAGAGCCGCCTTTCTTGCTCTCCATTCCTTGCCCCATCATCGCCAACATATCCTTCGCCATAGCGCCCATTTCCGTCTCCCCGTAACGGGAAACGAGGTCTTGCAGTTCCGCCACGAAAGCATCCTGTCCTTCCGTACGGGCAACCGACACGGCATTCAGGAAGAGGAACCGCGGCATGAGCGCGCTTTGCGGGAAAGCGGTGTCCGCATATTGTTTGTTGGCTTTGACGAGCGCATATTCTCCTTTGGTATAAGCCCCATAGGTAGCCGCATAGAGCGAGTCCTGCTCCGCCAGCATCCGTTGCATCCGCGCTATATACGCCGAGTCTTGGCGCAACGCCTGCATCTGTTGGTCCTCATAGATAGGAGCCAGACAAGCATGATTCGGGAAACGGTGCTCCAACTCCCGCAAGGTCTCTTCCGCCTGCTGTTGGTCCTCCAATCGGTCGCGATAGATGAAATAGAGCGCGACCATAGCTTCCCGCCACAAGCTGTCGCTGAGGGCATAATCCTGCTCCGTGCGCGGGATCTGCTGGAGATAATACTCCGGTTTATGGGTATCCGTTTCCACCGGCTGGCGGAGTTCCGTTGAATCCGCTGCAAGTGCGGTAGAGTCCTGATCCTCCGGATTCTCCTCATCGGCGAACGAGGCTGTGACTTGTTTGTTCTGTCTTCTCCAGTTATCCTCCAGCGGTCTGTTGCCCCATCTGCGGCGCCATTCCTGCTGGCCCTGTTTCATCAACTGGGGGTTATAGAAATACCACTCGCCTTTCTGCGCTCCGCCTCCGCCTAACATATTAGCGGTATTCACACTTCTGGGCATGTCGTCTCCGCGCGCGAGTTCACGCTCTTCCTGCGCCTGGCGGATCGAGTCCTGTTTCTCCGTCTCTATGAGTTCGGCGATGATTTTATCGACAACAGCCCGTTGTTCCTCTTCGGACATATGTCCGAGCCGCTGAAGCGAATCCTGGAGTTGCGACTGGTTGTACGAGATGATCAGTTCGTCCAGCACCTCCGATCGTTTCTGCACCCGTGCATAGTTCTCATGCTCGGCTGTCAGGATAGTGATTGCTTCGCGATAACATGGCTGCGCTTTCACGTACGCGCGTTGTTCAAAATATATATCGCCCGCGCGCACGAGGACCGCCGCCTTGGCTGTCCCTGCCTGGGTTGACTCCGCTATTGCCTTCTCATACATCTCCAGAGCTTTGGTTGTATCTTTCGTTTGGAGATAGATATTTCCCATCGCGCCGTAGATCTGGTCCAGACGGTCTTTGAATTTCGATTGTTTGGTCATAGTTCGCAGTTTGCGGAGCGAGTTCTTCCCTCCCAGTTCCGCCATGCGTATGCGTGCGTTGAACTCCATGTCATTAGGCGGCGCCATGCGCACGACAGACTTGTATGACTGGATCGCCTCGTCTCGTTGGGAGTTCATCTCATATAGTTGTCCCAGGACATAGGCGAACCTCGGACGGTAGATCTTCCGTTTCTCGTGCGGGAGCGCCAGTTTGACGAAGGGTATAGCCTCTCGGTAATGTTCGCCCTTGAGCAGCACGTCCGCCTTGACCGCCGAATAGAGTTTGGCATGTTTGCGGCTGAGCGCATCTATCTGCACGCGGTTCAGCATATCTTCCGCCTCGTATTGCCATCCCATCTCGGCGTATGCGCGCGCAATCCACAGCTGGCATTGCGCAATCATATCCGGGTCGTTCTGGTAATGATTAATAATATAGTTGAAGGTGCTGACGGCTCCGAGGAAATCGCCTTTGTGGAACTCCGCCTCGCCAAGGCGCATCCACGCAAGGTCCATGTTGGCATTGAATTCTTCGGATTTGAGCCATAGCTTATATTTAGGATCGTTCGCCTTTTTAGGGTCACGTTTCGGTTTCGATTTGATAGAATGCAGTTTGATACATTTGCGGCATTTCTCGATGGTCTTGTCCATCTGGGTTGCCGACGCTTCTGCGGCTGCATGATTGGACACCGGATAAAGATACAGCACGCGGCTGTAGTCATCCGTATTGGCGTCCCGAATGGCTTTGAGGCCCTCTTCGTACGCTATATTGCCGTTATAGAGAATATTATATTTGACTTTCGTCTGGTGGAACGAACGGGTCGCCCATGTGTTTTTCTGGGTGGAACAAGAGGAGAGAAGCAGGATGACTAACCCTACTGATAAGAAATGTACTATTTTTAAGATTTCCCGCATCAAATATGAAGTTGCTCTTGTCCCGTAAATGAGCCGTAAACGAGTCGTAAGTGAGTCGTAAAAGTTCACAGTCTCATTTGGACGTAATAAGATGTACTATTTTTAAGAATTCAATCCTTTTACATGACTCTGCGCTGCGACGAACTCTTTGAGATAATAAGGTTCGTAGTAGGCTAATTGCTGTCCGCTGATCATTTGGCTTTCTACTTTTGACTTTTGACTTTCGACCAATCCTCCCATATACTTCGCCTCCGGCACTATTCCGGGTATGAAATGCCAGTTAGGAGAAGTCAGCACCGATTGGCATTTGGCGGCTCCGTCGCCGAAATAATAGACGGGTAACCTCTCCCCGTCCCTCTCCACAAGAGAGGGAGGAAGAACTGATTTCTCGTTCTCTACCACTACGGCGCGTGCTTTCTCTCCGCCATCCGTAGTATAGACCTCCATCCTCCGGGCATCTATCATAGGCACCAGAATAGCTGATTGGTGATTTGTGATTTGTGATTGCGCTTTTGCCGCCTCGCAGAGGACAGCCAAGGTAGGCACCGGGATAAGAGGTATATCCATGCCGTAGCATAATCCTTTGGCAGTAGAGGTACCTATACGGAGGCCGGTATAACTGCCCGGTCCTTCGGACAACGCGACCGCGTCTATAGAGAGTTGCTGCTCCCGCGCAAACGAGAGCAGTTCCTCTATATAGCGAGGTAGCAACCGCGCATGGTTGCTACCCTCCAGGCATATACACTGCTTGATCGGCGCGCCATCCTTGCAGATGGCGGCCGAACAAACCGATGTACTAGTTTCGATACATAGTATCGTCATGATTTAGAAGAGTTTGGAATCTCTGAAATGTTTCTTCTTCGGGAAGTTGAAATGGTATGCCAGTTTGATACCTGCATCAAAGTATCCCAATTTGTTAGCATATGCGTGCGTAGCGGACAATACATCCAAGTGTGCTTTATCCGTGTCTGTCGGAGCGGTCAGATTGAACAGACCTTCCGCGTTCGGAGTGTTCTTGAATGTGTTATAGACGCTATAGTTAGCATATGCACCGAGGCCCAGCGAGTTACCGCTCTTCAGTATCCACTCATAACCAAGTTCTGCAGTCAGCATCACATTGATATTGAACTGGATGCCGTTCTTCTCCTCGGGTTGTTGGCCGGTATAAACACCGGTTACCTCCTTGTCCACAACGGTAACGCCTGTTTCCTGGAAGAAAGCCGAGATATGGGTTTCATCCTGGTTAACCGATTGGTTATACGGCGTATAAACCGGAATCATGAACTTAGGACCGATATTGAAGAACACACCTTCTTTGGAGATCAAAGAGAACATAACCGGCACTTCGAGTTGAAGCTGGTGGTCTGTTTCCTTAACATCCTTGGCATAGACGGTGTAGTCAACGGTACCTTTGGTGAACGCAGTCAGATCGCTGTCTTTTCTAAATCCACTCTGGTGATAGCCGATACCGAGACCTACGATAATACCGAGGTCAACGGGGCGACCGTCTTTTGCCCAATAGTGAGCATACTGCAGGTCGAGAACGACGTCTCCACCACAGGTCCAACGAGCGGAGTCATTATCAGCATGGTGCATGAGCGCCGAAGCACCGCCGCGCACGCCGATAGTGAAGCGGTCGTAGTTGTGTTTGAACTTCTGAGTCGATTTGATAGAATCCTCCTTGGCCTGTTGTGCGGCAGCTTCCTCCTCTGCCTCACGTGCAGCCTGTTCTGCGGCTGCTTGCTCGGCAGCAGCTTTGGCTGCAGCCTCCTGGGCAGCTTTCTCTTCAGCAGCTTTCTTTTCTGCTGCTGCTTTAGCTGCAGCTTCAGGATCCTGTCCGGATTTCTGGGCTTGCTCCCATGCTTCACGCTCTTCTTTCTGCTCCTGGGCAGCTTTGGAAGCAGCTTCCTCTGCATGCTCGTTAACAGGAATCAAACACGTGTCGCATATCCATGAATAGATATTCATAAGGAGTACTCCGTCCGGGTGTTTCTTAGTACCCAACTGGCGTACGGTATGAACCTTATCCCACACCCAAGTAGAAGGTCTCTCGCCTGTGCTGTACTCAACGCACTCGCGTCTGATCATTACGGAGTCGCCGATAGCCACGCCAAACTCATATTTAGGAGCTTCTTGAGCCTCCTCTTGTGCCGACAGAGTCGACACAAAAGAAGTGCATATCAGGGTGGCTGCAATTAGAATTGATTTTATAGTCTTCATAGTGCTACCTCCTATTATTTAACAATGTAACGTAAGGTTGATTTCAGATTGTTCGAGATCAGCTCAACGAGATAGAATCCATTGTCGTAAGCAGCCTGGATCGTGAAGGAAGACTCACCGGAAACAGTGAAGTTCTTCTGCAGCAATCCTTCTGCAGTATAGATACGGATTGTAGTCTCTACCTCCGGATCAAGGTTGATCACCTTAATCTCCTCACCCGGTCTTGCGAGCGACGGGATGAGTGCCGGAGCCGGAGCGGCTGCACCGATCGTGTAAACCTCCGTTGTACCAATAGCGCCGCAAAGAGCTGCACTGGAAGCAGGGATCTCAACGGTAGCGTAGTACGAACCGGCAGGGATCGGTTCACCAGTCTCGAGTGTGTAGTAGTAGCCGACAGCAACGCGTGTATCCGTTGTCGGATCCGGAGTTGCGCCCAGCATCTGGTACCACTTCACATAGCCTTCGCCGTTATCAATAGAATCCAGTTGCCATCCCGGCATCTCGTTGATCTGGTTACGGTTGATCATGATAATACGATCGCCATAGTAACCGCGAACCTCGAGGGTATCCACATACGGCGTGTTGATCGTTACGTTCAGCGTGACGGTAGAGTCACAGCCGTTAACGGTCTGGAATACGTGCGTATAGGAACCGGAAGTGGTAATCAGCGTATCAATATCCGGAGTAGACCAGCGATAGAGGTTACACTCGGTTACATCCGGCAGCGTTACAACCTCGGATTTATTGATCGTCAGGTGGAGGGTTACAACAGAGTCGCATCCGGCAGCATTGCTCAGCGTGAACTCGTAGTCACCACTCGTTGTATGCTCACCATCGTACCATGTGAACGAGTCGCACTCAACAGCGGTAGTATCACCAATGGTAGAGTGGTTGATCGTCAGGTGGAGAGTTACAATAGAGTCGCATCCGGCAGCATTCACAAGCGTGAACTCAAAGTCTCCGCTCGTTGTATGCTCGCCGTCGTACCATGTGAACGAGTCACACTCAACAGCGGTAGTATCACCGGTAGTCGGAACAAGCAGCGTGAAATGAAGCGTCGTGATCAACTCCTCACAACCGTCTGCGTCGTACTGGATATCGGTGTAATCACCGGTATGATCACAATTCTGTCCACGCCACATCAGCGGTGCACACTCAGCAGCAACAGTATCCGCCACGTCAGCAGGGATACCCACGGGCGCATAGACGAAGTCTTCACTGGTGAGTTCATCTCCGCACTCCGTAGTAACGATATAACGCAAGGTCACACTGGTCTCGCAACGGGTTACAGAGTATGGCATATCCTGCCATGCACCGCCTACGTTAACCTGCCACTTGGCACCTGTTACCGCCATTGTCAGTTTGTCTGCATCTGTAGCGAACCGGGTCAGGAGGGCAGCGATTGTACCGGTGGTATCTATCGGAAGACTATTTGTTACGACCGGCTCAAGGATTTCACCTTGTACATAAAGAACGGGTAGCGTGCGCGATACGTACGTAACGATTGTATCGATATAACGCGGCAAGCCGAGCGTATCTGCTACAGGAGCTGCGCAAGCCAATGTATCCGGGTTCTTCGCCAGGGCATTGAAATCAGCAGGACAGAGCGTATCACCCTTCGCGGTGTACTTATAGTCCTCTACCGGGAAGACGATGTCTTGACGATAGATGAAGCCGCACGTATCACTGACGATAACGAGGAGGAGAGTATCCTGCTCCTTGCCTTTGGGATAATACGAGGTCAGATCCAGCGGAGCTTGCGTGGAGATATTCAGGTCTCCGTTTGTTTTATAAACCGGTTTAGCCCAGTAAGCAGTATCAATGCGGGTGATCGTATCTACGCTCTCGCCCAGGTTACGATAGTACTCTGTCAGCGCTGCGTTGGAGGCATCCACATAGAGTTGCATACCTTGTACGAGCAGCGGAGCTGCATCCAGTTTTTTCATCGAATCCACAGTAAGAGCCTCCGGCGTTACAAGCGGATGGAGATAGAAGGTGATGACAGAGTCTTTCATCGTCACGCCATCCTGGAAGGTAACGGTGTCATTCCATTCCATGGAATACTCTACCGGATCAATCAGTTTGTAGTTATTACGGATGGTATCCTCGAAACTACCGCCCTGACATACATATACCGTGATGGTATCATAGAGTGTGTCACGAAGCGTGTTCGGGATCAGTTCTGCCCAGATATGAGCTACTTGATCCGAATTGAAGTTGATCAGCATTGGAGCCCAACCGAACTTTTGGAGAAGGTCACGGTCGATATCAATCGAGTCTTTGCCTTCTGCTGCAAGCGTGTAGCTCTGGCTCTTGGTAACCTGTTCATTGCAATCGAAATAGAGATCCGCGTTGAGATTGTTGTCCGCCGTTGCGCTCCAGTTATCAATATGGAGACGGAGGTCACAGGTATCCGGAATGATGACTGAGTCAAGCAATACAGTGTACCATGTATCAGCACCTGCCGGGTTCACATTTCCGTGTTCCCAGTCGAACATCATGCCGTTTTCACATACGTCTCCGGTGATCTGCGGTATATTCAGTTTGACCTTCAGCTCGTTATCTGTCTTGATACGGATATAGCCGGTGATAGAGTCGCTGGTAATATAACGGTGCAGCATACTGTCCACAAAGGCCTCCTGGAATGTAGATACATCAAAATCGCGGTTGGTGACGCGCTTGATGGCCTTATTTACCAGTTCGCTGAGCGGCTTGGAGCCTTTGTGGTATCCACCGCTCTTGTTGATTGTACGCTTACGAACCGGCATCTTGCAATCCATCTCATCCTGGAACGTGAAGGTGCCTTCGATCGTTGCTGTGCCGTTCAACTCATAATCAAGTGTGCTGGCAGCGGTGTAGATATAGTTATTCTGGATCATCGGGATACATACCATATACCAGTGTTCCTGGTTGTCACCCGGAACTACATACTCTACGTTCGGAACCAGCAGTTTGGCTTCTGCCTGAGCCGGATCAACGGCTTGAGGCGCATACTTACCATTGAATTTGGTAGCGAAATAGAGCGAGTCGGTAGTGCGCACCTTGATATAGAGTTCTACATCACCGAGGCCATATACAGCCTGAGCCGGTACGTTGTGCGTCTTGCCTTGACCTTTCTTAATCGTGCGCTCGCGATAGTCGCTCAAACCGAATTTATCTACAAGGTCGGTCTCGGAGAGCAAGCCTTCGTAAACAGCCACACTCACTTTGGCGTCGCCGTTGCCGGCGTTCTTACCCGTTACTCGCAGTACTTGGTTGTACAGATCCTTGTCTTTCTTGAGGTCTGCGGTATTCAGTTTGTACCACATCTCCGTGTTGGCCGGTTGTCCGTATTCCTCACCCAGAAGGATAGGAAGTGCTTCTTCACGCGTGTTACCGGTAAATGCGCTCACGAGTTCAGCCATGAACTGGAATTTACCGGAACCGACAGGACGGGTTACGCGAACAATGATCGAGTCTTTCTTCAGGAACTGCTCAAACGTACTTGCCGGAACGGTATCCGAGAAATGCTTGCCAGCAGCCAGTTTCTGGCTCTTGGTCATCATGTTCTTCACAATCGGGAATGCGAAAGCAGCCTCTACTTTGTAGGTATTCTCAGCGGTACCGATATTCCACAAGTGTGCTACCGGTTTTACTTTCTCGTCGAGATTACGTACTTTCTCTATTTCCGATTTCGGAATAATATACCATACGGTATCTTCCGTCTGGGTATAAGTAGTATCCCATTTCAGTACTGTCAGCGGCGAAACAGCCAAGATTGTATCAAACGGCTCTACAGCCAGGGTATCAGCCCAGAAACGGAGAGCAGTAGTTCCTTGGAGGTTTACGTAAACCATGCTATCCTCGAGTGTCTCGAGTGCGCTATTCTGGATAGTAACGCTCTTCTCGCCATTAGCAGTGCCATTCGCAGTCAGACTAAAGTTCTTGATTGACGGAGCAGCTACTACCGGGCACTCATAGGAGAGTTGGATAACGCCTTTGCCTGCAGCATTGTCTTTGTTCTCCAGATGGAGACGGAGATCGTTGCCGCGTTTCATTACGTCGCGCAGATCAACGGAATACCAGAGGTTGGCGTTAGCCGCCTGTGTGTTACCGGAAACCCAGTTGAACGGAATTGCCGACGAGCAATCCGTACCTTCAGCTGCTTCAGTCAGACGGATCTGCAGCGAGATCTGCTGGGTAGAATAAACCTTGAGATATACCTCATCACTCTTGATATTCTCAAACAGGTTACGCGAGAGCTGTTTGCTGTACGATTCGTTAGCAGCAATCGTTTTAGTGCGGACTTCGTTCTTGATTGAATCCGGGCACTCGAGCGACAACTCAGCCGTGATAACAGCGGCACCCGTGCTGCTCATATTCTGTACGAATACGGTCGGGAACTTAGCTGCGAGATCACGCACCTGCGTCATGTCGATACGATACCATACGGTAGTATCTGCTTTCTGGAGCACTCCCTCTTCCCAGTTGAAATCAACTGCCTGGAGACAGAGCGAATCCACTACTGCCTGCTTCTCAGCATCTACGGTGTCCGCCCAGAATCTGATATCCTGGTTGGTCTCTACACCGAACCATACGGTGTCCGACATCATCGCATAGGTTGAATAAGCCAGACGATGGTTGAGCGTAGCACCTGCTGCTACAGAACGGGTAATCTCCTGAAGATCGATATACGGGCAGGAGAATGCTACCGATCCTTTCACTTGGGCAGCAGCGGAAGCATTCTTATTCTCTACGTAAACGATCACGTCTTTCATGCCGGCTTTAGCAGCAGCAAGATCGATAGCATACCACTGGGTGGTACGTGCTTCCTGGGTATGACCTGTCTCCCAGTTGTAATCGATATTGGTCTTACAAGCCTTACCTTCGCGTACGTGTTTGTAACGTCCGTAGAAGTTTACATCCCCCGTTACTTCGGTTACCAGATAGATGTACTCTACGCCTTCCATACCCTCGAGCATGTTCTTCTTGTACACTACGATCTCTTCCTCACCCGGGGCGAGTTCGTAAACAGCATCACTGGTACCGTAGGACGGCAGTTCGAACGCCATCTTGACGGAAACGGCAGCGTTGCCGGCACCTGCGTTGCGGTAGGTGAACTCCGGCTCATACTTGCTGAGCGAATCCATCTCAGATACCTTAACGCGGAAATAATGAGTTCCTGCGCCCAGAGGCTCGATAGTGTCTGTTACGCTCAGATCAGTCCAACTGATGCCGGCGCTCGGGATAACCGGTACAAGCGGCTGAGCCACTTTCTCTACCTTGATAGATACCGGTGCCTCCACATTCTCGATACCGAAATAGAGTTCATCGGGTTGCACCGAAGCGATCATGCTGCGCGGAATAGTGTTGATCACTGATTCGCCGGCAGCGAGTGTGTACTCACGCTTGGTCACACCGGATGACGGACAGTCGAGAGACTGACCTACTTTCAGGTTCACAGTCTTTGAGCCGGTGTTGGTGATTGTGATTTTGGCATCCTGATCAGCCGCATCCTTGATGGGCTTCAGGCTCACTTTCCACCATGCTGAATACATAGGATCCTGGGTTGCTACAGTACCCCATGCGAGGGTACGGGCATCCTTACAGGTCTCATCCAGATCGGCAGTCTCAAACACTTTTGCACTCAGTTTGATCTTTCCGGTGGATGTAAGTGTCAGATAGATCTCCGTCTGTTTCATACGAACCAGCGAAGTAGCATTGGCTGTGTAGGTCTTGTATTGACGGGCAGCAATCGTATAGTCTTTCGACTCCGACTGTCCGGCTACAGTAGCCTGCATACTCACATCTACCGAAGTACCAACTGCGTTGCTGGGATTAGTCAGATACAATGTAAGAGAGGGGCTCTCTTCCTCGTAGAGAGGAGCGAGGTCCACCCGGTACCATTTGGTACCGCTTACATGCTCTACCCCATTGTCCCAATCAAAGTCAATAGCATTGGCTTTGGTTGAGCCGTCGTTACGGCCGATAGCCATCGATGGGATGACCATTGCCATCGCGACAACTAATGTCAGAAATTTCTTCATAGAGTTGTAAATTAGTTAATAAATTGGGTTAATTAAAATTATTGTTTTCTATTGATTGGACGACCAAACAGGTCGTAGTCATTTTCTCCTCTACGGATATACAATACTCCATGACGGATATATTTGTATGCTCCCAGGCCCGGTGCCGTGGTGTTATCGATTGCTTCGGTTACCACCACGTGAGTCATGAGCCATCGTGTACATTCATTCTCCTCGGTGATGACGATCAGGGTATCTCCTGCCACCATTCCTTGCTCCGGAGAGACAAAGAGGGTGTCATATTCCATCTCGGGCTCCGTGAAACGGATGGTGATATCGCGGATAGTCCAGGCATCGGGAGCTGTCATAACCGTATCACGGAAGGTAGTGTCGGCCGAATAGGCTGTCTCACCGAAGACGACCGACTTACCCAGACAGAGAGCAGTGTCTATCTCCGTCACCGGGATAGCGGCAGTATCGACATGCAGGCTTATCCAACGCGTACACATGTCCTCTTCCGCTCTCTCAATCAGCGTATCGCCGTATGTCACCATAACTCCCAAGGCTTCATACAGATAGCCTTCCTGCCCCATCAGCATCGGCACAACAGATATTGTGTCGTATTCCGTCTCCGGTTCCGTAAAATGTATCGTGATATTGCCGGCTACCCATTCGTCGCCGTCCAGCATGACGGTGTCGTACACCATGGTATCGGAATAATAGGCATCCTCATTGATCATCATCGCCTTGCCCAAGCAGAGCGTAGTATCTATATCCTGCTTGATAATCGTAATATTCTTATCTACATGGAGTTGGATATAACGGGTGCAGGTATTGTTCCGCTTCTTGACGATCAGCGTATCGCCGTAATGTACCTGGGCTGCCAGTGCGGAATAGTAGTAATAGCCGCGTTTAGCCATCTCGGTGGGCGGCACGGCGATCGTATCATATTCCGTCTCCGGTTCTGCAAAATGGATAGCTATATCGCGGATGGTATAGGTATCGGGTGTGTTGTTGGTAGCCGCAGCATAGGTCCATACGGAATCGCGGATAACCGTATCCTGCGAATAGGATATATTGTTGATTTTAATGGTCTTACCCAGACAGAGGGTCGTATCTATCACGGTAGTCGCAGTCACGAAATTATGCTCCACATGCAGCAGATAGCGCTCGTCGCATTTGTCCGTCTGGCGGACGGTGAAATCATAATCGCCCCATCCGTCTTTCGGGATGATGTTGTTGCGATAGGTATATGGCAGTTGTTTAGCCTTGAGCCGGAGGGTGTCATATACCGGCGCGGGTGCCTCGATAGTAAGCCGGTAACCGGTAAGGGAGAGGGTGTCCGCCTTGCGCCAGAGCGTGTCGCCTCCATACTCGGTGGACTCGCGAAGAATAGTATCTGCCAATTGGAGAGCCTTACCCTGGCATATCACCGTATCAATAACCTGGCTGTTCCACCGGATAGCATTGTGATACATGACACGTCCTACATAACCCGAGTCATGAGTTACATGGACATAGACGCTGTCGCCAGCCTGCTTCAAGGCTTTCATGGTCTCGGGATTAAGCACATGGACGCGCATCGAGTCCGCCAGGGTAAAAGCAGCTATCTCCGGGCCGTTGCATGAATCCTTGGTCATACGGAAGGTACCGGGCAGGTTTTTCTTTTGCGTCCAGCGGATGAAGCCGTTGCCTGTAGCAGAAATCTTCGACGGCTGAAGCACATATACTTCCTCCGGTTGATCACATACATAGGTCATTCGCGGCAGGACATGGAGGAAAGTATCGCAGGTCGATTTAGGTCCCTGGTCATACGGGTAGCAATAGACGGTACCGGGACGGCCGTGGTTAGTATAGACGCGGATGCGGGGAGTCAGAAGCTGGCCTAATATCTGCGCCTGCTCGCCCATGCTCTCCAGTTTGGCGTTTATCGCCTCGACACTCATCTCGCGCATCTGGTTCGGTCCCACCGACATCGTGATGGTAGGGATATCCGAGCTGCAGAAAGCATATATCTCAAAAGTGATCGTATCATCGGAGATCCAATAGGCAGAGAGCCCCTGTTTCATATCATCGATGGTAGTGGAGAACCAGCGCGGAGTGCTGATTTCCTCTTTGAGCGGGAATTGGAAGGTCTGGGAAGTGGTACGGCATTCGCAATAATGATCCGGCAGACCGGGGAACCAGCCCTCACAGGAAGTATCTACCATCGGCATATGCTGTTGCGCGAAACAGCAGACAGCAGCCGTCATCAGAGCGAATATGTACAGTACCTTTTTCATTCTATTCTTGTGCCGAAGATATTATACTTGATGCCTCCGCGGATGATATATATCTGTCCGTCAATCAGCACTTTGGTCCATTGCTCTTTTCCGTCCTCCGTAACCTCCACGTCCTCTGTCGAGCGGACGATGACGGTCTTCTCTTGATAGGAATGACCGCAGGTGAAACGCACGTATATCACCAACTCGCCTGCATCTATCCATTGCGGTCCTGTGCCCGGTTCTATCCGGGTGGAAGAAGTCTCCCCGTAAGCCTGATAACTCCATGCTATCGTGTTCACCGGCTCCAATTCTCCCGTATAATGGGCATACAGGTTCTCCTCCACGCGGTGCAGATCCATCCGTGCGCGGTCGCGTTGCTCCTCTACCACCATACCGTCTTTATAGTCCCATTCCGCCGGCGATTCATATACATAGCGGCGATAGCGGCGTACGAGCGATTCGTTTATCTGCTCCTCATGCTCGGTATTGAACCCGGCGCAGAAATAGACGGTGTCGTACGACAATACGGGGCGGTCCTTAATTGTCAGATGGAGTGTTGCCACCGAGTCGCATCCGGCGGCATTGGTAGTAGTGAAGGTATAGGTGCCGGAAGCGGTATAAGTCTTGCCGTTCCAGGTATAGCTCTCGTATTCCGTCCGGGTCTCTTCGCTCGCGGTCGGAAGGTTAAGCGTCAGATGGAGCGTAACGACAGAGTCGCATCCGGCAGCGGTCTTACCGGGATAGGTGTAGTTGCCGCTTTGGGTATAGGTCTGTCCGCGCCATACGAAGGACGTGCCGCACAACTCAGCCGTGGTATCCACTGCATAAGCCTGATTGACCGTCAGAACGAGGGTGAAGATCGTATCTACCTGAGGACCAAGAACGGTATCAAGGGTGTAGGTATTGCCCTCGGTATAGGAATTACCGCGCCAGAGGAAAGGCAGGTTATTAGAACAAACGGTCTCGCGGATCGTATCTTTGCGCAGATGTTTGATCGTCAGGAAGAGGTTGACCACCGAATCGCATCCGGCGATATTCTTCCCTTCCCAAGCGCCGACATAGCCTCCGTTGCCGGAGGTATAGGTAGCGCCATGCCATACATATTTGTCATACGCCGTAACACGGATATCCGTCGGGTCGCTCGCCTCATTGATTGTCACACTCAGAGTAACGACAGAGTCGCAACCGTTAGCAGCCACGAAATGACGGGTATAGGTGCCGGAATCATAGATCGTCGTATCTCCGGCCACGGGGTCTGACCATTTATACTCGCCGCACGCCGATACCGCAGGCAGCGTGATATCATACACCGGACAAGTGAAGACATACGGACGAATCTCCGCCGTAGCATTATCCTCATGGGCGGAGAAATAGAGATAGCGCACTTCTTCGTCCTCCGCCGCAGCAGCCAGCGTCCATTTCCACCCCATGCGGCAGTTCTCCGAAACCATAATAGCCGGAAGGGTATCATTGACGGAAATCAACTCGGGAATAGGACCGAACGCCGTGTCCGGGAAATAATATACAGTAGCGGGCAGATGCTCCGCCTCTATCTTGAAATAATTCTCCACCCCGTCAGATACGGATGCCGTCGCGGTATCCGCAATAAGGGTAGCATTGCTATAATTGGTGCCCAGGCTCACATGCGGCGCCTGCGCGTAAGAAAAAACGGGTACGAGCAGACATAGCAACGCTATCGCGTATGCCAACACGTACCCTATTTTATGTTCAATCTCCATTTCCTCGCTTATGTACATACTTAAAAAGTGTGCAAAGATACAGTTTTTCTATGATATATACAAATATTTTTATTCTTTTTTTCGTTTTCCCCGTATAAAATCACCTTTTACGCATAAAATGAATATAAAATATTCTATTTTACTGCACTTCAATCTGTATCTTGTCATCCGTTCCCATGAGGGTATAAGTGCCCGTCTGGAGGGTCAGCGAATGTGTTTCTCCGGGTGTTTGCGACCATGTCCGGAGGGGCGTCCGGGAGGCGATATTATCCGCCGGACCGGAGTACAGATTGAGCGTCTGCGAGACAGAAACGCGCACGATATACGGCTGTCCGGCAGATGTTTTTTCGCCGTCGCAGGTGACCGAAACCGTAGCTGCCGGATAAACCACCGGCGCCGGATCTTCCTCTTCGGGGGCCGTAGTGGAGATCGTTATTTTGCCACCTCCGGAACGCGTAGTGTAGAATCGCATATAGATATACCCGTCCGCATCCACTGCGTCCGCCCAAGTGGCGATTTCGGAAGCAGGGATAGTAGTAGTTACCTTATCCTCCAATTCTTCGTAATAATATGCAGCAGAGCCGTTGGTTCCTATCTCGCAGGAACCTTTGACCAGCATCTTGCAAAGATCATTCTGATTCCAATAGACCGACATATCTCCACCTTTCCAGTCATTATAATAGATACGATAAATCGTAGTAGAACGTGCATTGATGGTAAAGGTAGAATTTCTGGTTACCAGTGTGGAACCTGTAATACAATCCGAAGGTTTCCATAACGATGGCGTGATGGTTGTTTTCCCACCACATTCGAACCGCACATAGAGGTATTGAGCCGTTGTTTGCGCCCATAGCGCTTGCATCTCAGATGCCAGTAGTCCTAACCAATGGCCGCTATTATTCTTATTAAATTGATACGATGCGATAGCGTTCTCCTTGGTAAAATCATAGGTTGTGCCGATATACATCCGGAAGATATAGTCGGTAGGAGCGGAGAAAAGTGTTGCTGTGGTCCATGTAAATGGAATGGCATAGAGCGCATCAAAATCATTAGCAGGAACAGGTGTCGCTCGGTCATAGCGCAGCAGTGTAGCACCGCCCTGCGGTGGTGCTTGCGGCACGCGTTCTATCTTCATTGTCCCGGTACCTTCGGTATAGAACTTTGCATAGAACATACCGGCCTCACTTTCAGCTTCTTGCACATAATATCTCAATTCGGAACTAGTCAGTTTGAGTGTATCTGTCGGCGCATGGAGAACAGGCATATCCAGAATCGTACCATCGCTATTATCTGTAGGATCATAAGAGCAGCCGTATCCCACTGCCGCTATCACATCCTCCGTTCCCTCCCATACATAGCGGATAGAATCATCTTGCCATTGCACATAGGGAACAATCACATGGCGATCCTTATCCTGCGATTTGACCTGTACTGTGTCACCCAGATGCATAAACTTATGTCCGTCCATGCAATTGGCAAACAGGTCATTCGGAGCAATACTGATCGTTCCCGGGGAATTATAGGTAACCTTCACCACTACATCAAGATTATAATCAATTCCCATTTGGAGCAGTAGATCGCGGTATTTCTTACCAAGCGAGAGATAATAGACAAACGTACCATCCGGTAAATGGTCGGTCTGCAGTACCGGTTTATGCGGCATCATATCTAGTCCGCTACTTCCGCCAGTCCTACAAAACAGGCTACAGAGAATACTATCTTGATAATACCCCGAAGTACAAGAAAAGTCCATCTCTACTTCAGGAGCAGGATCTGTCGCGTTTTGCGGGGCAAAATATACCGATAGAGGCAGATCAAACGTGCGGGCTGTGTACCAGACCACTTTTGGGAAAGGTCCGGTAATGGTTTCATGAAAATTATCCCCCAATGGTTTGGCAGTTTGACATGTTGTACCGGGATTGGCAGCATTTGCCGCTATGCCGAAGAGGGTAAACCATACGGACAAAATTAGTTTTTTCATTGCACTTTATTTTGTTTTCTTAGTCTCATTTTAGCGATACCGTAACCGAGTGCGAGGAGGAGCATCCAGTGCCAAGGAGCGTCGCCGAGAGGAGTATTGGTTGGATCTTGCACATCCATACCGGAATCAGGTATCCATGTTGAGCCATTCCATGTATACCAAACTCCATTATTGTTCCATTTAACACCGGCGTTCATTCCTTCCGACTCGGTTACCCATCCTTCATCTTCATCCCAATACCACCACTTGCCGGGCTCTGTATCATCCGCCCGTCTTTCACCGGATGCGCCGTCTTCGTCTCCATTTACCGGAGCTCTACGCGGTCCCAAACCACGACGGGCATTTCCTGCGGTTTCGGCAGCCGATGACGAAGCAAAGGACGTAGTAGCCAAAGCCAAGGTAGGCATCGATACGGAGCCACCGCCATAGGCTATACCTCGCGAACCTCCCTTTCCTCCCGAAGAGGAAGCAGCCACTCCGCCCCCGCCTCCGTTTCCGGAACCGATCGTATGAACGGTTGCGGACGAGGTAGTGTGTACAGTGTATGGTGTATGGTGTACGGTGTAAGCAGCATGACCATAATGCGCATAGCTCCGTACTGCGCTTCCGCTTATCATCGGTGCGGCAGTGTGCCGCGTTGGTGCGGACACCATCGGCATAGTTGCGGACGAGTGGGTGCCGTAAGACACCGCGCCCGGACGCACCATTACATCGTATTTTATCTCTTGTTCCTCTTGTATTGTGCCGTAAATTGCCAACATCCAGATGGCAACGATTATGGCGCCAAGAGTCACTATCATCCCCAAATGGGGAGTGTTATTTTCTTTTCTCATTATCTTAGACTAATACCTTATTATCTTTTTACTTCCTTGCCGGTTGCATCATACAGACGGCCATTAACCTCAATGAACATCTTCTGATTAATGATTACTTTCCGGATCTCTCTTCCCTTCAGGGAGGAGTCGGAGGTAGGCTCCAATTCTGTCGCAACCTGCGGAGCCTTGAATTGTCCCTGAATGAAGAACCGTCCGCGGGTAGTGCCTTCAGAAGCATTAAAGGTATAATACCCATTCAGCAAATCGATCCGCACACCTTCTTCCTTATCAATGAGCCATACAGACTCCATACGGTTGAGCCAATCATTATCGCGGAGCGAGAAAGTCAGTTCTTGCGCAGCAGGACTATAGACAGTCAGGGCGACTCCGCTCTCCAGCAGCGAATCAGCCACTCCGGCGAACGCCATGTCTCCGTACGCGTGCGAACTATATATTATTGCGCGTGACGCAGTGAGTGATTGTTTCGCCACGTCGATACCGGTCTTGTATGTCTGTTCATACCGGGTCGGGTGAGAATAGATCGAAGTCTGGTCGCCTTCTCCGTCCGCATTCAGGATGTCCAGATGGATCCACTGGATACGTGTCTCTTCTTTGGCCGCCTGTACTCTGCGACGCGGAGCCGGAGATACTGCCGGAGTAAACGTTAGCGATGACCCAAAGGTCAACGTCCCGGCTTCAGGAGCCTGATATGAGAATGGCACAGCCGGCATGATTGTTTCAGGAATCTCTTGCAGATAACCTCCTTCGGGTTGTAAGATACAAATGGTTATATCCTCAGGTTTTGGTTCGCTGAAGTATTTACCCATCTTAGGAGAAACAACCACGTTCCATCCGGAGTTTTGCGCATCATCACCAGTATGCTGAACGCTTACAGTTTCTCCTTCTGAGATATTAACCGGGAAGTAGTATTCGCGATAGTATTTCGAGCCGGAGTAAATTTCGTAACCCTTGCCGCCATAGATTGCAGTTCCAGATAGAGTTTCCCAGTTAGCTCCCGTCTCGCTGATACCATTCTCCGCACGGTTTGCCTCGCTGTAGATCTTCATCTGCCACGATGTTGCGGATGGTGTACTGCCATCAGACATAATCACACCGGTAGTTGTACTAGCGCCAGGTAGGCCAAATTGGTAGAACTTCGAGTTATCAGCCACAACACGACTATAGTAAGTGTTCGTTGCATTGATTGTACCATTATTGGTCAGTATTGCCGCAGCCCATGGCGAAGTACGGAGGACTAGTTTCTCCACATTAAGAGAGCCTGCTACCTTTAATTCGGCACCGGCAGCCACATAGATAGCCTTCGCACTTTGGTTGCCGTTTATAGTCAGCGTACCACCATTAATAAAGACAATACTATTAGCATCCGTGCCACTCAGCGTAGCATCCGAACTATAGACATGCGGGATGGTATATTTATGGCGACTAACCAGCACTCCGTTCTTATCCAATACAGTTATCGGCAATTCCGCGTCTGCATCTTTATCGTGTGTGATGGTGATGGTACGATCGGCATTACATTGTTCGTCAGGTCCCGGTTTCCCGTCTCTGCCATAGGACGTGCCATTGATTGTGTACGGCCATTTAGAGAGCGTCAGCGGATTGGCGTTGATGGTAAGCGATGTAGCTGTAGCGCCAACGATATCCAACAAGTTGCCTGTCTCATCTGACACGAAAGTAGCAGTATATGTTGCTGTTTCGGTAACTATTAGCGAACGCGGGTTAGAAGTATTACCATCGTTCCATTGGCTAAATACATATCCTTCATCCGGAGATGCCGTCAGCGTTGCCGTTTCACCATGCGTATAAGTCCCGCTACCTGAGACAGATCCATTTCCAGCCGAGGTAACAGTAACGGTATACGTTTTTTTCGTATATTGCGCTATATAATCCTTATTGCTGCTCACGGAACGCATCACATCGTCCCATCCCACAAACTCTAAGCTTTCGTCTGCATTAGTCGGGGTCTCACCTTTGTATTCCGGCGTTACGCCATAATTTAGGGTTTCAGTCTGCAATACATCACCATCATAATTCAAGAACCGGATGGTATATGAGCGAAGCGTTGTGTTATAGGTTGCCGTATAAGTAGCATTAGCTGTTGCGGTTGCTATAGCGGGCGACCATGCGTTAAACGTATAGTCATATTGCGCATCACTCTCACGGATAGGATCAGCCGGAGGAGTAGGCATTGTATTTCTCAATACCGGCCCCGTCTGCAGCGTGGTTCCGTTATAATCCACGAAGCGGATGTTGAACCATTTCTGATGATGGTTATATTGCGCCACATAGGTCTGATCTCCCTTCACAGCAGCCAAGCCCGATGTACCTGTCTGCTGGTTCTTCCATCCGGAGAACTCATAGATATAGGTATCAGTAGGATCTACGCGCGTGGGAGTAGAAGGATCGCCCGTGTACGCAGGCGTGGCATTATAGTTCACCTTCTTGGTCTCCAATTCCGTATTATCATAATCCAAGAATGTCACATCGTATTGGCGGGTAGTCTCGTTATACTGAGCAGTATATTCTTTAGCCGCCGTAGCCGCAGTGATAGCCGGGCTCCATGTTCCCGCCCATGTATAGGTCTTATCTACCGTGGCTTCGCGTTCCGGCGTACCTTCGTATGACGGAGTAGAACCGCTCTCCCAGTTACGAGAATCCAGTACTTTTCCATCCGGGTTTTTAAAGGTAATGTTATACTTAACCGGATTCGATTTGAAATGCGAGGTAAAGGTAGTATTGGAGGTTACTACAGGTAAGTTATCGTTGGTATATACCGTACCCGAACCTCCTATTGTCCAACCATCCCATACGTAGCCGGACTTGGTGGGTGTTGCACCGAGCCATTTAGGATGCGTACCATAGCCGACATTGGTATAGTTCGTTGTCGTTACGCCGTCGCCATTCCACGTTACGGTTACATTCTTTTTTATCCAATACCACGCATCTTCATTAAATTCGTAATAATTATATTTGCCGTTATGGTCGGGTTGGATTGTTTTATAAACGCCCTCCGAAACGGGAGTCGGGTTCACTTCCCACCAATAGCAGTTTTCATCCCATATAAATCCGCGAGTTCCGGTTGCAGCATCATGGATAAGCGAAGCGTCATCAACATCTGCTTCCTGTTTATTCAAAGCCACATAGCCATTGGGCTTTGCGTAGGGGTTATTGGAAGCATCACGATAAAAACAATATTCATCCTGTGTCCAGCATTGCCATTGGTCGTCATAATAGATCCATGTCTTACCGGCCACTGTAGATGCTGTAGCGGAGAAGGCAGGATCTGCGACACCGTTCTTTAGTCTGGCAGGATTGACAGTCAATGCAGTTTTATTCGTACCGCCCTGCACCAAGAAATAACTTGTCTTGTTGCCTGTAGCAGCCGTGGTATATTTGATTTCACCGGCATCCGCGTTTGTAGAGTGAATGTTCGCTCCTCCGGCAGAGGTATAAACACCGCCATTACCACGGATATTGATTTTGCCGTGTACGAAGAACTCCGCATCTTGAAGTGCGATATTCTTACGAGGGTTGGTCGTTCCCCATGATGGAGAATATGATGCGTAATAACGCGTTGTTCCTGTCCAGTCCTCCGTATCGTAGGCTACCACCGAAACACCATTGATATCCAATGTTCCTTCTTTATTCACAATTAGTTTCGATCCGGGCAGGAATACAGCATTTTGTCCTATTGACATGGTGCCGTAGTTCATCACGATAGACATATTGCTGGCAATCGGCAAATCATAATCTTTCGATGCCATGTTATAACTGGAGATATTGATTGTCAGGTTGCCGATAGAAGCGCCACTATTAAGCGTCCAAACACTTTGATCGGTAGTTTCATCGTAATCTCTCATCACCCATGTATCAGCACTAGCATCTTCGTTAGTCATCAGGAACATAGCGCCACTGGTTCCGACCAAAGATACAGCATCTTGCCCCACTACACCAAAGAACGATACGTTTATATGAGTAGAACCCTTTGCCGTTGAGCCCGGACGATAGGTGATCGGGCATTCTATGCTCTGGAAGAAATAATGGGTAATCGGGAATACCTTTTGGCTATTTCCGATCAAATTAGAGGCATTAGTTCCGCCACACCAGTCACCTAATTGGAAGCCCTCCAGTGTGTTAGCACCTTTCTTCACATTGATCGTTCCCTTGCCGGTTACGAATCCCCAACAATAGAGGTTCGCTCCGTTCTCCATCTCAATGTGCGATCCTTCTTTTAGATCAAGTTGTCCATAAGGTCCCGAAGCCATACCGACATTGGCGCCGTACTGGCCATTGGCTTTCTGTTGCGCCGACGTTTCTATTGTACCGAAACTTGTTAAGTTGGCGCCACTTGCAAAAGTCAGTTTGCGGAAGAGTGTCGGCGTGGTAGCAGATGTAGTGGTAACAGCTGCAGCGCCAATAGCTGTCGTTCCTCCCTTTCCGCTTGAAGTAGTGTATGGGATAAGCAAGGTTGCTCCACTCGGCAGGATATAATCGCCGGCAGGAAGGGTATAGTTTGCAATCATGTAGATCGTCTGACCGCTGGTGACTACTGACAACGCCTCTTCCAGCGTCTTATATTTGGTAGAACCAATCTGGCAGACATAGTTTCCGTGCGGACCTGAAGGCAGAATCTCATAGCGATAGCCCTCTGTATATTCAGCACGTCCGCTCTCGATAGGCACTTCATCATACCCCGGAGCCAAGAACGAAGAGAGGTTGGTATTGATATTATAAACACCGCCTTGCAATAGGATATTTCCTTTCACTCCGTTGGCAGTACATACACCTTGCGTACCTCCGGTAGCAGCCGCCCAGAATTTACCACCCTCGATTGTACATGACGGAGCGGCAGAAACGGCTCCTTGTACTTGATTTGCAGAGAGGTTAAGCACATAGGTAGTAGTACCGGTAGCGGTAGCTTTATATTTACCGTCACGGATGACAGCTGTAGCCGCGTTGGCATAATCGCCTGCGAAATCGCCGCTGGCAATATTACGCTTCGCTGCAATCAAGGTCATGACATGCGCGGTATTACCGGCAGTAGCCGCAGCCGTGAAATCATTGCCCGCACCCAGATCGAAACGACCATGATAATCATAACCATTGGTAGAATTGATAGATGCATTGGCGTACAGCGCATATGCTGTGGTTGTTCCTTTCACATCCAACGTAGTGTTAGTAATCGTGGCTGTATTATTATCCATATATACGCCATAAGCAGTCGTCGTTTTCGGCTGTACCTTGATATTACATCCATCAATTGTCACATCGCCACCGGACCGGATACCATAGGCATAAGTTGTACCATTGGTGGATACGTCAAATGTGGCATTTTTGATTGTAGCTTCAGCTGCCGCTATAGCTGACTTATTAGCGGACACGCTGGTCTGCGCCAGATAAACGCCATATGCTGTCGTAGTAGCCGCATTGATGGTATATTTACCACCATTGATAACTACCTTGCCAGCAGAAGCATACGCTTTGTCACCCGGGAAGACAGCATTGTATGCTGCATAAGTTGTAGCATCAGCCCATTTGGATGATGTTTTCTGGTTTTCAAATGCCGTACGGGTATAAGTAGTTGTAGTTGCATTTACAAACACACCTCGTGCTTCTGTCGCAGTAGATGTCTTAACTGTTACATCCAAGTTGTTCAGTTCAGCATCACCTGCATATGTAAATCCGGTCCAAGCTTGGTTACCTGTAGGAGCACCGGCAACATCAACCACAATTCCGTATGCAGTACCTGTACCGGCAGTCACATCTACCTTAATGCCGGTTGCTTTCAGTTTACCACTCACTGTATATAGACCATATGCCGTTGACGTTCCTGTAGTGGCATAGAACTCACCACCGTCGATGGTACAATTACCACCATTCGACACGGCACGAGCAGTTGTTGTTCCGGCATTGGCACGGAAGGTGCCGCCATGGATATTCAGCGTTGCGTATCCCTCTGCGTTGCCGCCCAAGGTACGCTCGGCATATACGCTTGTCTCGGAATCATAGATGGTTTTGGAGCGAGTGGAAGTTACTGCTGCATACGCATTTGTAGTACCTGTTGTGGCAGTATAAGTTCCGCTATTGATGGTTACGGTAGCACCTCCGGCATACTCGCCGTAGTAATTCGGTTGTTTGTCTTTGTAGATAGTACCCGAACCTGTGGTAGCCCATACTGCATATGCTGTTGTATAAGTGTTAACTGTAGCATTTACTTCGCAGTCCGTCAACTCTACATTCGCGAAATAAACAGCACCCGTTGTTCCGCTAGGAGTTACATTATTGGTAGCATCCACACCTCCGGTGGCATATACGCCATACGCGTTATAATACTTAGCTGTTGCATTAATGGTGGAGTTATTGACACGGATTACATCGTATGTATTGGTTTTGGAGTTATAACTACCATATGCGATTATACCATATGCAGTATTCCCATAAGTAGTAGCATTGATGGTTGCGTTGCTGATTGTTCCTATTGCAGCAGCTTTATTAGCATGTGAACCATCTGTGGCAGTCGAAGTGCCCATTGCTGCATTACTGCAATCGAAGTAAACTCCATAGGTTTCTCGCGCTGCATTAGCATCTGAATTACAAGTACTATTTATAGTACCACCTGTCATATTCAATTTGCCCCAAACACAATTGGTCGCCGTTGCATTGGCGGTTGCATACAAACGAATACCAAAGCTATATCTTGATGTTGCAGTAGCGTTTATCACTCCACCGTTGATATTGACATTTCCTCTGGCATAAACTCCCATAATATTAGTCGCACCCTCAATGGTCACTTCGCCATTGTTCATAGTGAACGTCATATTATCGCCGGCATCGGAACCTTGATAGATACCATATGAATCGTTATATCCATATACTTCCACTTTACCGCCATTGATGGTAACATTCGTATTTAGTTTATTCAAGATACCTACGGCTTTGCGACCGCTTGCTCCATTATTCTCCACATAGATGGTACCACTATGGAGCATCAAGCTTCCGGCAGTGACATTCACGCCATACGCGATGCCGGGGAAAGTATTGTTGATATTCTCGATTCGTCCGTCGGACTTGCTATCTTTAATCGTCAGCGTCTTACCTGCACCATTGACATAAATGATAGAACCGTTATTCTTACCTGATAATTTTTTACCATTGAGGTCAAGGGTGAATGTATTCTTGATTTCCTGGTATGCCGTCAACCCGGTTACGGCGCGCATGAGGGTTACTGTACAGCCCGCATTGGCAGGTTTGTTCGCCTCAGCCAGACCATCAGCCCAAGAGCCCTCTAACAATACCCCTCCGCCTGCTGAAGTCACGCGGACATCGAAATCTGCCGGTTTGACCACGAAAGCAGACAGTGGAACGGTCTTTTCCGTAACTTGGTCATCGTTATTGAGCACTGTGAATGTTGCTACTGCGTTCTGCACCGTCTCCATTCCCTCAAGAGCGGTAAAGGTAATATCAAAGGATTTGGTTGTAGCATTGTAGGCAGCCGCAGCAAACTTACCCTCGGGCGAGATGCTGACAGCCGGAACGGTACCTTCTTTGATATTCAGCAGATTTGCGATGTATAGGGTACGTGTAGCCGCGTCGCCCACGTTGAAATCTCCGAAATAAACACCCGTACCAACAACCGACTCGTTATCGCTATTCTGTACATCGAACGAGGCAGCAGGAGCGGGAACACAAGTACCGGTGAGGGTAATCGTTTTCTCGGTCGGTTTGCCATCAAAGTTTTTCACCACTACATGAGCCGTTGCGCTACAAGACGGATTCACCGCCAGCGGGGTAAATTTAACGGTGAACCGGTGGTTTACCGGATCGTATGCTTCTGCCGAGAAATATTCTGCGTTAGTGCCCGTAAAGCTGATAGACGGCAATTCTTCTCCGGCATTGCTGATATTGGTCAACTCAACATTCCAGAAAGCAGACTGGTTGCGTTGCAGGCTTCCGAAATTATGGCTTGCCTCCACATCAAAGGTAGCGGGAGCGGATGTCAGGACGGTAGCATTGATGAGCACCGTTACTGTGGTTGTACCTACTAAGTTGGTCGCCGATATAGTAGCTTGCGCTTGATATGCTTTATCATCCACATGTGCGCCAACCGGAGCGAAAGTGATATAGAATGCTTCGGCGGACTCATCATAATCCAAAGAACTGAACACAGCCGATTCGCCGGCATGTCCCGGAGAATCTGTAATAGTGATAGTAATCTCCGAAGGATCAGCTCCATGCAGATTACCCAATGGGAGGTAAGCACTGATAGGCTCATCACCGGATACCATACTGCCCATAGACAGATTAGACACCTCAAATTGCGGCTTATTAGCTACTACTTTAAGGGTCACATCTTTCGATACTTCAACATCATCATAGTTACGCGCTGTAACGGTAGCTGTAGCCGTTAACAAGCCCTCTTGACCGGCATGGAAGGTATATCCCAAGGAGAAAGAGCCACCTCCGTATCCCATGTTGGTAAAGATGGTATTTGACAAAGTCAATGATGCATCGCCCTCCATATTCTCGATGTTCGTCATAGTAAGCACACGTCCCCAAGACGCTTCTTGCTCCACATAGCCGAAATCTATCTCGTCCGGCACATTGAACGACGCCATGTCTGCCGGATGGCAAACCACTGTTACGAGACACTCGTGCGTTGTTGTACGTTTTTGCAAGAAATCGCCGTTCTCATCAAACTCATCGTTCGTAGCCGTCACTACGGCTTTTGCCTGATATGTTCTGTCCGTCAAATGTTTGTTAGGACGAGGATCAAAGGTAATGGGGAAACTATGGGTACCCTTGTTGTAAGTGCCTGCCGAGAACTTTGCTGCCTCTCCGGTATGACCAGCTATATCCTCAAATGAGACAGACACCTCATTTGCTACGATGTATTTCGGACGGCCGGAAGGATCGCCTTCCACTACCAAGGTGCCGCCTACAGACTGTCCGGACTTGGTATCTGCCAGATTGAGATTCTCCAAACGGAATACAGGAGCAGAATTAAATCCTTTGAAGAAAATGGCTTTGTATGTATACTGCGTTGGATGCGCCGCGTCAGCTGAAAGTGCCGTCGCATTGGCAACATATGGGTTATCGCCGCTAAGGAAGTTTCCTGCTTGGTCTTGCCATTCTGCAAACTGCCACGTGTTATCTGGCATAGCGCGAAGCGTAAAGGTCTTGGTATCCCCTTCTCCCGTTGCACCGCAGTTAAGCACCGCCGTACTCATCGTAGCCCCCACACCGGCGCTTCCGCCTCCGACGTATGCAGAAGCATCTGGTACGGTAGCATCAGTCGCGATATGCACCTTACCCCAACCTGTTCCGACCCTTGCAATACCTTGCACATAGTGTGTCGGGTGAATGATGGAAACAGCAATCGTTTTACTCGTTAATGCCACATCATCCATCGTAGTAGCCGAAAGCGTCAGTGTAGCCGTCTCTGTCTCATCTGAACCAGCGAAAGATACCGTTATCGGTATCACACTGTGACCATATCCCAAGCCTTGCGCGGCAGCGAGCGTCGAAGGAGAAACGGTAAAATGAGGATTACTGCTGGTGATAGTTATCTGTTTGATGTTATCTTGCGATACATTGAATATCTCGTCAAGTACCACGCCGCCCGACTGGGTTAACTGCACAGTAGAAGGCACGCTAAACGTAGATTTGGCGGTAATACAGAACTTACTAAAATAAATATATTTAATGCCAGAATAAGTTATCTGTAGATATCGAGTAGCTTCGTTGAGCTGGATATTATCGTTTGTTGTTGAACTGGTTGATGTAGATGTACTATTGATAGACGTAGTACCCCACGAAGAGCCATCCGCACTTTGCTTGATGGTGAGTGTTCCGGAATTATCTGAATTGTACGTAATCTGTAGTTTGTCCGGTGCTCCCTCAAAGTGCATCATAACATTGGTTGTTCGAGAATACTTATCGTGCGAATCACCTATTTTCAATTGATTGCTCGCCCACGTGAAGTTACCCTCACTACCTGCTCCTAACCAAAGGAAGTCACTTCCTTTCGTTAAATCTACATATACGCTAGTTGTCGAAAGGCATAACTCCGTACACTTCGGATCCTTTACAACCACGACATCGTACTCCGCATGAATGTCGTTCCACGCATCGTTACCCGTTCCGGTAATAGTAAGATGTGTCGTTCCTGCCGATAATTTAGTCGTTGCATTACCAGAAGCATCGATGGATAGATAGTTTTCTGTATCCAATGTATAGGTCAGTTCCGGCAATTGATACTTTGCCGCACTCAACACCGGCAGAGCGGTTGTCTGCGTGATAAATCCAGTGTAAGTCGGTTGACCGGTAAACAACGTTCCCGGCAAAGCTTCATTCGCGCCATAAGGATTGAACGTAAACGTAGCCGTTCGCTTACTGACAGAAAACGTATGCGTTCTCGTTGTCTCTCCATAATCACCGGCTGCGACTTGTTTAACGGTAATTGTAATCGTATTTGCGTCATCTTTTAAGATAGACAAACCTTGATAATCATCAATATATGCCACTTCACTCATAGATGTCGTGAAGGAGTAATCTCCGGCACTATTCGTGCTGATAATATCACCTGCATCAAACTTATCTCCCACATACAATGTACTTCCTATTTTCCAACTAATGGATGCCTCTGGCTTTTGGTCGGTAGCAGCACCGCTCACATGGTAAGTATATGTTTTATCATTGATGGTATTTTGAGACGAGATAACCAAATCCGCCGAATATCCAGAACCATCTTGCCAGCTCGTGCCGGAAGCAGAGGTATAGGTAAAGGTCACGGTAAGTGTTTTCTTATCCGCAGAAAGCGTTAAATTCGGCGTAGAGAATGTACCTTTCCCCACTTTATTTTCCCATGCCGCCTCAAAATCGCCCACTGCTATTGCTTCGGACACATTCACAGTCACACTTTGCGTAGAAGTAGCCGTTCCGGTTGTTTTGATAACTTCCGAAACGGGATAGTTTGCTTCGTAGTTACTGGAAGCATCCGGCTTTACCTCAGGAATCCAAACAACAAATTTCGCATAACTAATATCACCATGGACATACGTAGGGGAACATCCTCCAGATCCTGCATCGTTAATCACAATATTAGTTGATGGCTTATCTAAAGTTACCGGGCCGCGATTTTGATTAGATTGCCCCTTAAGCTTCAGTTTATATGAAGATGCTGATGCGGTCGTAACATTATAACCATCATTAAAATAGGCATAGCCTGCATTCTGCGACTCGTTACCTGTGTATTGATAGGTATGAATATACGTATTATTCTGGGCAGAAAAAGTCATATATCCTGTTTGACCAGTACCATCACTTCCTGCAATACGCAACTTACCGTCACGAGAACCGGCGTCATTGTTTAGATAGGTGATACTTACTATATCCGTTGTGGGGAATGCAGCTTTCCATAAACTTGGAGCATTCCCATTTACTGCAGTGTACTCCTTCTCTCTTTCCTCTGCCTTCGCACCTTGTGGCAAAGCAAAGAGAAGGCACACTGTCGCTACAAACGTAATCACTACGCTTCTCGCGTTACTGGCATTATTCATACCTTCTACATTTTTAATGATTTGCTTGAATAAATTTTTCATATCTTTTGTGTCTTATATATTTTCACTTATCAAGTTTTATCACACTTTTACCATCAGGTAGTAGCAGTGTGCGCTCATGCGGAGCCAAGGCATCGGAGAATATGCTCATCTCATTCATCAATCCTCCATTAATCGCTATCCCTGCCATATCAAGCACCGACCAGAACACATGGTCGGCACATACTGGCTTGCCTTTATGTTTTATCACGTTTTCTACTTTCTGCGGGTAAGCATCCTTATACTCGTCACTATACCACACCATCAATGGTACATGATATTCTTCTTTTGTAGGATGGTAGGTGTGGCCATGTACTCCAAAATGTTTCATTATTCGCTCTCCATGATCAGAAATGAAGAGTAATGAACAAATCATGTCTTCTTCGTCTAAATCAGTGATAAACTTATTTAATAGCGCATCTACATATAGGACTGTATTGTCATACGCATTAATAAACAAGCTATCACTGGAAGCTCTTGGAGTTAAATTATAGTCGGGCAACCATTTTCTATACCCTTCCGGACAATTCCTATAAAGGAAATGGTTTCCTAGAAAGTGCGTTACAATAAATAGTTTATGTTTTTGTTTTACTAATTCTTGTGCCTTTGGAGCAATTAAGCTATCATTCTCTACCCATATTAGGGTATCAAAATCTTGCGTAAGATAATCGTGCAGCCCATTATTTAATAATTGCTCTTCGTTGCTAATCAATGCGGTATAAAACCCCACCTCTTTAAAAGGATATGCTAACGTTTTTCGATTAAAATGGGTCTCATATTTCTCACCTTTTACACCTGTAAATATGATTGGAAGAGCATATTGAGTTAAAGTTGCATTTGCATAGTAATCGGAAAATAAATATAAATTTCTTTGTTTTTTAAGCAAAGGATTAGTATCTCGTTTGTATTCCCCATTAAGAGATAAATTATGGTATCTCAATGACTCTCCTAAGGAGAATATATATACCTCTTTTGTTTCTTCTATATTCTGGGATTTGCTGATAGGATATAAAAAGTCTTTTGCATTATCTTTGTTTCGCTTTACTTTTAGTATCTGCCGACTCACCACGATAACCTCTCGAAGCAGGCAACATGGTTGATTAGGAATAATGAAAGGTGCCAGTAAAGCGCCTGTTATCAGCACCGCAAAAAAGACTCTTGGGGGCGTAAGTTTTCTCGTTAGATACCAAATACCAACACCAACACCTACAAGACAACACGTTAGCAAGAATAAATATGGGAGTTCAAATCGCAGGATGTATGTACTAATATCGTTTGCTTCATATTTATTAGGAATCAAAAAAGCGAAAAGTTCTCCGGCTGTACAAAAATCATGACACGCAAATAAAATTACTAATTCTACAGAAGCACTTAACCAAACTAACGTCAGCAAGCATATTAATACTATGAATAATTTATTCCCTTTCATGAAAGATATCTACCTTTTCGTATATTTACCACGGAGATAACTATTCTATTGTTCTTCCGGCACGTAATGAATGAAACAACAACCAACTCATCCAGATTATATATGGGATAGAAAGCCATTGCCCCATATCAAGTAACCAGCTTTGTTCTATCGGTTTTTGTGGTAATTTAACAAACTCTATTAGGATTCTTGCTGCCATGGTAACAAGAAATATTTCGCTTGTAATCAGTCCATTGTATTTCCCTTCATCGAATTTTAAGTACAATCCCCAGCCTATTGCTAAAGCTATTACATAAGATGCCATTTCATAGAATTGCGTCGGATGAGCAGGGGCGCTCTCTCCTGGGAAAATTACTCCCCATGGCAATGTGGTCTCTATACCATAAATTTCTGAATTAAAAAAGTTACCTATACGCACTGTTATTGCAAGTATCATGAATCCCATGATGCACCTGTCTACAATCCACCACATGTTGCGTTTAATATACTTAGACAAGATTACACCAGTTAAAATCACCCCTAATGCCATACCATGACTTGCATAGCCTCCACTAAATTCCAGAAATGCATGCGGCTCATCGAAGAAATAATTTCTATAGCTCCAATCTGTCCCCAAAAAATGCACAGGATTTTCGGGCCAATAGGTCCATTCATAAAACAAGCCGTGGACTAAATGTCCAAATACCATGATAAACACTGTTGCTACCACAAAAGTGATCAATGCCTTATACGTCGGAACACCATCATGCTTGAATGTCACCAACAATGTGATAAGCATACCTACTAATCCAAGCGTCCACATTACCCAATACCAACTAATAGTGACATCCTCGCCCACATAAATGAATCGAGACACATCCCATGTGATATAGTTTAATATACTTGTCATATCATTTTGTATCTTAAATTATCGTTGTTATTTATCGCTATTCTCCAATAACTGCTTTACTTCTTTATCGAAGTCTGATTCGATTAGTTGTGTCTTATTGAATATCACTGGCGGAAACGGGTTGCCTGCACGGAGTTCACACGATAGCCGACAGAGATTATCGCATCGAGGTTGTAAAAATTAGACTCCGTCGTCTGCGTTTTCCCCTCTATCGCTCCATGCTGAGTGGTTGTTTCAATTTTTGCAACAACCACTTTTTCATCCAATTCTCCTGACTCGAATATATTTTTCAAATGTCGGCTAATGGACGACTTATCTACTCCAAACAACTCAGCCATAGCCATCTGCGTCATCCATAGAGTTTCCTCCCGGACGACTACTTGCACCTTCTCCGAATGCTCGGGAGTGTTGTACAATATGAATGCTATATCTTTCGGCATCGTATCTTTCTCTTTATTTTTTACTCGCTCGCCCGTACGCTGGAGTGAGCGCCGCACGATAAAGCGGCGCAAAGTTACTGCTTTTTTTCCAAATGCGAAAGAAATTTGCCAAAAAAGTGTTGAAAAAAGTACTTTTTGCTACTTTTAAGTGACAAAGTGTTAATTATTCAGAAAAATAGAACGTGAGATTTTGGGGGATTAGGGAGTTAGGGATTAGAGATTATTTCGGAACCGGGGAGGGGATTGACGATAGAGGTTATCTCGCCTCAGATTTAAACCTACCGAATTCGGTGGGTTTGAAATTAGGGTTATGCATCAATTCCCACGCCCCAAGATAATCCAATGTGTTAATGGAGCGCATCCAGTGACTGATAATCAACGATGGATCATTATCTTTATAACGCGCCATATCGGTCAGGCAAATAAAATCGCCGGCGTTGTCACCAAGCAAAACCGATATCTCTATGTTTTCTACATTTATTTTATTGAGTTTAGACATCATTTATTACTTTTGCGGTTTTGGTTTTTGTAACCCATCCGGCTAATGAATGAGTCGCTTGAAAATTTTGTTGTCATATCTTTTTTGTATCTTAAATATTTTCTTATTTGTTGTTGTTAAAATTACTTTTCACTTCATCTATCTCATTTATCAACTGTTCCTCTGTCGGCAAGTAGAGTTGATACTCGCTCGCAAGAATTGTTGTATTGCTTTCTGGCAATGTCGTTCGTACCAATGTGTCATTTTTTCTTGAACACAGAAGTATGCCTATTGTCGGATTCTCCTCGGGAAGTTTTTCGTTTCGGTCATAGTAATTGACATACATCTGCAATTGACCTAAATCCTGATGAGTCAGTTCTCCCGTTTTCAGTTCTACTATCACAAAGCACCGCAATAACCGGTTATAAAACACCAAGTCCGCAAAAAACTCATCGTCTTCAAGCATTGGGAACGCAGTGTGTTCACAATTGGATATTCGCGGTAAAATTGAATTGTTCTGCCAGCGGAGTTTGGTTATATGCCTCGATATTGGTTTGCATTTTTGTTTCCTTATCGTTTTGTATCTTAATGTTTTCTTATTTGTCGTTGTTCTCTAATAGTTGTTTCACTTCTCTGTCGAAGTCTGATTCAATTAGTTGTGTCTTATTGAAGATCTCATATTCCTGTCCCGCTTTCTCTTCTGCCTGCGCCTTGGACACGCGCCCTTTGTTTGGCAGAATCTTGAACTTGCGGAACTCCAAGAACTCATTGACACTATTGGCAAACTGCTGCATCGTAAAAGTATTCTCCTCCTCTATCAAGTCCTCAATGTAATCAAAGAATCCTGTTACCGCACGCTCCAGACGCCGAATCTGCTGCTCGTCCAAATAATTCTTCGCTATCGTTACGTCTGACTTCAAGACACGTCCATCCGGCGAATTTTTCCAGGTTGTCAATCCCATGTGCGGTTTCGTATGATCAGCCGCATCATATACAATCTCCGCAGCCGTTTTGCCCGTAATCGCATAATGAAACTTATTCTGTATCATTGCATAGAAGTCGCGCGTCGTCTGCGAATCGCTGTCGTAATCAATACTGCATTCCGCGTAGATATCCGTAATCTGCTGCCATATACGGCGTTCCGAAGCCCGGATGGAACGTACGCGCTCCAGCAACTCACGGAAGTAATCCTGACCAAATGCCGCTTTGCCTTGCTTCAGCCGATCATCGTCCAACACAAAACCCTTACGGATATACTCATTCAGCACCTTCGTCGCCCACTGGCGGAAACGGGTAGCCTGCACGGAGTTCACACGATAGCCCACAGAGATGATCGCATCGAGGTTGTAAAAATTAGACTCCGTCGTCTGCGTTTTCCCCTCTATCGCTCCATGCTGAGTGGTTGTTTCAATTTTTGCAACAACCACTTTTTCATCCAATTCGCCTGACTCGAATATGTTTTTCAAGTGCCGGCTAATGGACGACTTATCTACTCCAAACAACTCAGCCATAGCCTTCTGCGTCATCCAGAGAGTTTCCTCCCGGACGACGACTTGCACCTTCTCCGAATGCTCGGGAGTGTTGTACAATATGAATGCTATATCTTTCGGCATTGTATTGTATTTCTATCTTTTATTTTTATTCGCTCATGCGTACGCGGGAGTGAGCGCCGCACGATAAAGCGGCGCAAAGTTACTGCTTTTTTCCCAAATGCGAAAGAAATTTGCCAAAAAAGTGTTGAAAAAAGTACTTTTTGCTACTTTTAAGTGACAAAGTGTTAATTATTCAGAAAAATAGAACGTGAGATTTTGGGAACGTCCTGATACTCTGCGATGACTTGGAACTCATCCAACGCAATATAACATGGCTGTTCCGATTTCTCCAGGTCACTGCCACCGAAGAGGAAGTGCCCCAATTCTTCATATTGATGTATGGTGTATAGTGTATAGTGTATAGTGTATAGTGTATAATGTATGGTGTACAGTGTATGTGGGTTAGGGATTGTTTTAGCGTAGGAGCCACTCCCAACAAGGAATCACCTCTATCTCGCCATGCGTATCTGTAAATCGGTCTTTCGTATCATACGTAATAATTGTGCGACGGCGGCAAGGCAACGCGTTAACTATCTTCGTTAAGCCATTGATTTCACGAGCACGCGTGGAGTCATCCGAAAGATTATAACAAACTTGGATTGCCCATTCTTCTTCCGGGATATAGAAGTCCACTTCTTCACCTGCGTTATAGAAATACACGGTATCGTTCTCCGGATCATGTCCATAGTGCCGGAATAACTCCAAAGCGACCATATTCTCCAAAAGTGCCGTTTCACCATTAAACAAGAAGAGGTTAAGAAAACCATTATCAATGAAATAGTATTTGCAGACACTCTCTTTCTCCGATATGGCTCCTTTTATATTTCTCAGACGCAACAAGAACCAAGCATCTTCGGCATAGGAGACATAACTCTGAACCGTAGGAACCGATATCTTACCACCGATAGACGACAAAATATGGCTTATCCGGTTATACGAAACCGATTGCCCCACCGTTTCTGCCATTTTTTTGATCAGAAGACGTAATGCCGGCAGATTGCTAACCTTATTTCGGGTAGCGATATCGTTGATATAAATCTTCTGATAGGTACTACTGAGATACTCACGCGGGATAGCTTTTTCTAGCGATTCAGGCATTCCTCCCCAGAGGAAATACCGATTGTAATGCGTGAAGAATAGCGCTCGCGAAGTAGTGGTAAGTAAGGACTTCTCATCATGCGGCACATTTTTGATAAGCAGGTACTCTTTGAAACTATAGGGATAGATATCTTTAGGAATAAACCGCCCACCCAATGCGCCCATCACTTCCTTGCTTAACATCTTGGCATTACTGCCCGTAAGACAGATATGGAATTTACTATCTGCCATTCGGCGAGCAAATCTCTCCCATCCCGTGATATTCTGCATTTCATCCAGAAAAATACGAGGCTGCCGCTGATAAAGCTCCTGATGACATTCTAAAAGAAGGTTGAAATCCGCAACTGTAAAGTTATCAATACGCTCATCTTCGAAATTTACATATAGTATATCTGCAGGCGTCAAACCGGATTTCAGCAGATTCTTGATGATCGAATATAACATATATGATTTACCCGCGCGACGCACTCCCGTGAATACGTAGTTTGCAGACTCATCCAGTGCATACTCACGCGGAAGTACATCGATTGTTTCCACTAATTTTGCATTGTCCAATAGGACTTGTTTCAGTACCAGCTTATCCATTTTACAAACCTGTATTTAACAACTATAGCATATTTTATAAATTCGCATCTTATAAAACACGCCGCAAAGGTACTGTTTTTTTTCGAATTGTGCAAGGAAATTGCAAAAAAAATCGCATTTTGGGGGGATTTTTTGTGTATAGTGTATAGTGTATAGTGTATACGGTTGGATCTGCTTCTGCGGCGAGGGCTGTTTCCCACCCGAACGCCAAGAAGAAAAGCAGAAAAAGGAAGTATTTTCGTGTCACGGCGATATTATAAGGGGCGTTCACTTTCAACATATCTGTCTTTAATCGTGGTCATAGTTCTGCTTTTACCAGCTCCAATTGTTTTTGGATAGGTCGTTTCATCCATTCAGGAATAGAGTCTCCGACGTACTCGCCAAATCGCCCGATTACCTCTATCGTCTGATTGATAATCTCGTTTGCTTTCGCTGCTCTTATTCCCGCCTCTGCTGCTACTGTCAGCATATCCTTACGCGAGATATGCAGACGTTTCCCGTTCACCGACATCTGGTGCTGACGAGTGAATCCCGCACCTACCGCATACGACATGTCATATGCCGGTGATAATTTCCAGATGCCGTCCGTGTCCATCAGAAACTCTATATTCTTCGTATGGTCATCCTGATTACAGCCTACCACATTGAATACCATACGCCGATACGCCTGCTCCATTTCTGCTTGTGTCAGTCGAAGCCCGCGCATCACGCGAAATAACTGTTCATACGACCATGAATCAGGTTGATTATAGTCATAGTGCGCCATACCGCAGAGCGATACCATGTGTACACGGTGACTTCCGCCGATACGGTCAAAACGCTTTGTCATAAAATGGTGCCTGTTCCCGTCATCCAACAGCCTGCATTCCATCATATCAATGCCGCAATCCAGCACCATCTTATAGTACGCATACTCCAAACAACCGTAGTTTTTGGTTTCACTATATGTCCCCGGGTTATTCTCGTCCACGCCGTCTAACTTCAGCAACCAGTGCTCATATCCTTCCGGAGCGTCCACTTGTCCTGAACGCAGGTCTCCTGTCGTTTTGTTATATGCAACCACTGCTTTCGGCCTCGCCCCTCCGGCAGATGTACCTACCCGCAGAATAGTCAATAGTGCCTCTTCGTCCGTCTTGAGATTCGTGTCTAACTGCATGCGTTCCTCCAGCACCTGAGCAGTAGCAGCTACCAGACCATCCAGATCAACCGCCACTTGTTTATTCAAGTCTTTGCGTTTCTGCGGCTCAAAACGCAGAGCACCCATCGCACGGGAACCTTGATATAACAAACGTTCGATAGTTGTATAACTGTCTTTCGGGCGGCCGGTTTTCTCCAGCCAGTGATTGATAATGGCGGTACCGAATTTATCCGGCAAACTGTCTGCTATAAAACCCGGCAGACCTTTGTACGTTCCGAACGGCAGTTGTGAGAACTCATAGATCTTATCTTTTTCCGGAGTCACAAAAAGAGGCGACGGGTTGTAACCACTGCTGACAAACTCGGGCGTGTACGCCATCGTAATACGCCCGGACTCATCTTCCGAGAGGGATGCCATATGCAAATCCCAAAGATAAACATTCGCAAAATTAATCATGACGAGGACGAATACGTTTAGGGGTCTTACCTTCCTGCTTTGCAATCAACAACGGACTAACCAATGCTTGCGTCTCGAAATTATTAAGTATCTCCAGTTTATTCAACACACGCAGTATAGCCACTACGGACTCCAATTTCATTCCTTTTCCATTCTCCACTTGTGTGACCGTAGAGCGCGACAGACCTGCGCGTTCCGCCAGTTGCTGTTGGCTCAACCGCGCATTGATGCGCATCTGCTGCATCTGTTTTCCTACATATTGCAGCAACGCCTCATTCGTCATAAAATAGTCTATCATAACGATTGCTTTTTAATGCATTAAACGTATTTTAGGCGCATAATGATTGTTTTCTCAATCAAAATCTGCCGCAAAATTACAAATAATTTTAGATATAACCAAATATTTTGGTAAGAAAATGAAGAAAAATCGCATTTTGCTGCGATTTTCGAGTTAGGGATTAGGGAATTAGGAAACGTGTCATTTCCTGATTAGAGATGCCGCATTGACCGGCGACTTGGCAAACTGCGTTCCTAATAACGCCCCGATCCATACTGCGGACCCGCTGCATTCTGCAAATCTCCGCTTAATTGAATGTTTCGTTTATCGTGGAGCCATTGCGCATTGTATTCCCATTGATATGCTGCATTCCCGCGTATCATATCATACCCGAGCGTTCCCACAGGCTTTACCTGCGGGAACCCTCTTGCGTCCATATCTATTTGAATGTATTTCATTTCTTAGATGCTCTTTGGCGATGTTTCAGATCCAGATCCTGCAGCGTACGCCCCATCTCGTCGTCTTTGGCAAGAAATAGAATACTCTCATCCAATCCCAGCGCAAACAAGATGCGCAGGTAGATACCGATAGCTACCGTTGGAGTTCCTCTCTCCACGCGCATCACCGTCAATTCGCTGCAACTCGCCCGTTCGGCTATCTGCGCTATACTCAAATCCCTGCGCAACCGCGCCAGACGAATCTGTTCGCCTACTATATGCAGGTTCTGTTCTGCTCTGCGTGGCAGTTTATTTGCCATCGTACTCTTAGACATAAGCGTAATCTATCTTATAATAAAACAACAACAAAACTCTACTATATTTTATGATATTTTAAATTCCGCTGCAAAAATACTGCTTTTTTCTCATATAGGCAAGAGTTTGAATGATTTTTCTGTATTTTTGTGTCACGGCGATATTGCCGGAACAAACAAAAACAAAAACAACAGAATCATGAACATCAACGATTATTATGAAAGCACGCAAGAGCGCAGAAACAGACGGAACAAAGACATCAAAGCAATGTTTCAGGAACTTTGTATCAATCAAAACGTGCCATGCATGGAAGCCTATGAGATCGTAGGATACTATTTTTACCTCTCTGCTATGGAGGTTCGCAGGATTATTGCTAATGCCAATAAAAACTGTTCAAATTGAACACTGCCAATTCGCCGCAAAGCAGTACCTTTGTCGTCGGAAGCGGCAATCCATGACTGCGTTACTGCGGGAGCCCTAATGGAGAGACCTATAAAAGAAAAGAAGCAAAAGAAAATAAAAATACATAAGGTGTTACATAAAGGTGTTACGTATCCATTGTACCACCTGTCGTAACACCTAAACAATTTAACAATTTAACAATTTAACATGTATGGAAACATTTAACGAACTATGGCTGTTGCTCCGGGAGCACGGATCCAGCAACAAACGCGAGCAGGAATGCGCGGCGTTGTGGGCGACTTATCCGCCCGCACTGCAACAGCAGATCTACGATGCCATCCGCATCAAGTTAGCACAGAAGAAATTTGTACATTACGATCCCTTACGCGCCATCCGGGAGAACGCGCAGGCTGTCAGCCCGAAGACGCTCTCCTACGCCGCATACTACAAACGCTACGGCACAACAGAACCCCGGGACGGATGGAAGATGGCTAATCCTACCGGCAACAAAGTGATCTACGTCAAAAACTAACCGCTATGAGTAAAATTATTTTTAATGCGCATTTTAGAAACACCCGCACGCGGATCCAGTCTATCAGCGGAAGAATGGGCGATTTCATCTTTAGGACTTCACATGATGGACAAATATCTGCATTTTACAAACCTCGGTCAGCGACTTTCATCGACTCTTCACCGACTCATTCTCGAACCATTATCGAATCATTATCGAACCAATTACGAGAGATAGTGGGGTATCTCGGACTCGAAATAACTTCTATTAACTTCAAAATCAAATGACCTATGACCACCACCGATTTAACCTTGGAGACCATCGTCTCACGGCTTGAAAACTGTATCAATACCCCGGTCGGCATGCGCGGACTCAACATCTTGCTGCACGGATGGATCCATACTACCGGTTGTGTCTCCAGGGACACACTTAGACATAGAAAAGCAAGAGACGGACAAATTTGGTTATCGCCACACGAACTCCGTTCTTTCTCTGATTATGTAGGGTATGACTTGTCGCAAACGCGTAATCCGTGACATCATCACGCTCTTGGATTGCCTTTTCTTGCGCATGTCGTAAAAAAGTACTACCTTTGCATCGTCTTTCGGATAGATAAGATAATCCCTTGCCGCTGCGTTTATCGATCGCTCTCAGTGGCGGCAACGGAGAAAGGAGCATTCCGGAAGAGCGAAGCGGTCTGGATTGTCCGGACTTTCCGGCCGCCTCGCAGCGCGCTTAAAATTTTATACATCCGCCTATGCATGGCGGATTCAAACAAATCTTAATTATGAAAAAACTAATCCTTTGTACATTGTCCTTTGTGACTTTGTCTCTTGTATTCTCAGCCTGTACCGCAACAAGAGTGGTGACGACCACTGCCAGTTACGTGCAGCATGGAGATACAACTACCACCATCATGACTAAGACCACGGAGACATACCGTGGCGAAAAACAATTTTAAGTAAACCCTATTCATTAACTTTTAACCCCTCTCAATCGGCATAGAGGGTCCCCGGCGTAAACCAAGCGGAGAGCATGTTTGCGATGGGGAGAGCGGTGGAGAAGCCAATTGACTTTTGGCTTCGAAAAGGGAAGGCGGTCGGGGAGACCAAGCCGACCGAGAAGGAGGTTGCCTTCCTAAACCAATGCACACCGATTGCCGAACGCGAATGGCAAAAGCAACTTATGCTGACCTGGTTAAAACCGTCAGCGGTGCACTCACCAGAATTAACAAAAAATCAGAACATGCAGAAGACCAGAAGATGGTACTCGCTACCCACCGTGTAGCTCCTACTCAGAGCAAACATTGCTCACGTATCTACCTCCGGGGACTTAGCGCCGTCTCGCGCACATCGCAACCGAACGCGACAGAACTGGCGCTACGCGAGCGGTTCACCGAAGTAAGCGCGATGGTCCGCGCCCGCCGCAAAGATCTGAACAAGATCTCGCAAGACCAGCTGGACTTCATTGCCCAGAAAGACCTGGCTACCGGCAAGAAGACCATGCGAGCATACTTGTGGAAAGTGTGCGGTGAGGAGTATGACGCCGCTCATCAAGGGTAACCTTGGGGCCCCCGGGGATTTTTAATCCCTGGGGAGAGCGGAGCTGCCCCGAGTATTTACTACTAAAACGGAGTTTTGGTACTTATACGAGGGGTTTGCCCGCGACGGAAGGTATGCGGCGAGGAGTATGACGCCGCTCATCAAGGGTAGCCACCCAGCCCCCTAAAGGGGGAGGAGGAACAGGGAAGAGGCGGCAGAGCCGCTGTGTAACCAAGAGCGGGGCCCGCATCAGCGAGTCCCGCTCTTTTGATTCACGAATCAGGGTTCATCACCACAACTTGCCTCCGCGAGGACGCGGAGCAGGAGGAGCCGGAGTCGGGGGAGTAGAAGATACGCTCTGCATAATACCCACAGAAACAACTTGCATTTCCTCAGATACAGGGGTTTGATACTTCTTTTTCTTAGCCACAAGGGCACGATTAACTTCCTTTTTCATACTATTTACCATTTTTCAATTTTCAACTTATTGTACTTTCTGGCCGGTGATGGTATAGAGTTCACCCTCACGGACGATATAGACTTGGTTCTCTATGATAACCTTTTGGATTTGTAGTTTGTCATTTGTAGTTTGTGTTTGGTCCACACCGGTGGTCACTGCCGGAGCATTGGACTGAATCAGTTTGATACCGTACTCGGAGTAGGTACCCTTATCCAGCGTGACGGTATAAGGACCGTATGCGAGGTTCCAGATTGCGCTTCCGTTGCGGGTTACATACAGTTCCTGGTTAGCCTGCATCTCTGTAGCCGAAGAGATCTGATAGGTACCGTTCTCCGGAACAGAGATACCCAACGGATAGGTAGCAGTCTTGCCTACCGGAGCGGTGGTGTTCACACAGAGTTTCGCGTTATAGCGATTTACCCACATCTGCGCCACCTTGGTGCTGACGCCAGCCTTGGCGAGATCCAGACCGATGACGTAACGATCCTCCTTGTCTTCCAGTGTCTGGAGATAGAGACGGTCGGTATATGCCTCACCGGCAGAGATATGTACCTCGTAGTACGCATTGTCCACCACTGGAGCAACACGACGGCGAGGAGCACTGAAACCGGTATTATTTGCTTCTGCAACAACAGTCTTTGGATCTTTTACTTGGACAAATACCGGTTGACCGACAATCAGTTTATTATTTTTCATATCAATAGGATCATAGCTATCATCAACTGGCTTATATTTCTGTCCATAGTTGGCTGTACCATATGTCTCAGCTTGGGCGTTGAGATAAGCATGATAGAGGGCAGGGTTAGCGATACCATTCCATCCTGCATCTATTACATTCGCAGACGAATGAGCATAGACGTTCAGTGAGGTAGTGAGAATCTGTCCATCTTTCTTCTTGAATCGTATAACATCTGCACCATTCACCATATAGATCATATAGAGCGTACCGGGCTTCATGATGCAGGTATTATTTTCGAAAGTCCAGTTGCTAGACGAAGCTCCGTTTGTTGCACGATCTTCACTATTGTAGGTCAATAGATAGAAATTAGAGTTGACAGATTGTTTAACTCCGTTAACGAAGATTCCGTCCTCTACCGACACCTCCCAAGGTACGGCTACCGCGTACCATGTTTTAGCCTGCGCATTGATATTGAGATCGAAGTAAGCATCACCGGTCAAGGTAAGATAGTTAGCACCTATCAGTTCGCCGGAGTTAGAACCATCAGAGGTAATAACCGAGGTAATAACAAGATCATGTTTGGTAGTATTTTCCGTCAAAGTAATTTTCCCCGTAGCAGGTATCTCAAGATCCTCTGCTACTGCTGTAGCGCTGACCTCCGCTGTGAGAGTGATGTTATCCGCAATCGATGAAATAACGCGTTCAGGATTCGTTTCTCCGTCATTCCATTTAACGAACTCATATCCTTCAGCCGGAATAGCCTGAATCGTTACGGATTCACCTTCATCGTACGTACCGGCACCAATGAGCGTAACTCCTGCAGGGATATTAGCCGAGAGCGTAACGGTATAGCGTGTATAGCGATTCTCCTCAGCGATATAAGTCGGTTTGTACGAAGCCGGCCCCATGACGGTTTGGATACCGCTTGCCTCATCCAGAGTTTTCCATACCAAAGTATAAGTGGTATTAGCAACCGGATTCTCTTTGGATACCACTGGCGGAGTCGGTGTAGCGCCATAAGGGAGATTTTGGGTCGAAATCAGCGTTGTTCCATTCTCCTTGTAGAATTTGATCTCGTACGTCTTCGCTACCTCGCTATATACTGCCGTGTACGATTTAGCGCTCGTGAGAGAAACTTCTTCTATTGCCGGTGACCAATGATCGAAGACATAGGTGAACTCTTTGTTGCCTTCAGCCTCTGCCCATGCTGCTTTACCGTTAGGATCAGCCGGAGCCTCCGGAGTAGCTCCCACTGCCACCATATATGGCGTCTCATCGGTCGGTTTCAGTTTGGTGACACCATCATAATCATAGAAGGTAATAGCATACTCGGTTGGCGGTTCCTCCAGCCATGTAGCCGTATAGGTGGCATCACCGGTAACAGCAGCGATAGCCGGAGACCACTCCAATGTATGCCCCGGTTTTGTCGGCACATTTTCACACGCCGGCATCTCATTATGGGTCAGGAACTGACGTTCGATCTCCACACCGCCTTCCTGACGGAAGATGATGGTATATTTACGCGGTTGCTCGTTATAAGTAGCCGTATAGGTCACATCGGATGTCACTTTTCCGAGAGCCGGAGACCAACCTGTGAAATCATAGGTGTAGTCGATAGTAGGTTCACGGGTAGGATTCGTGCCCAAATACTCCGCCATCGTACCATAGGTGACGCTATACTCTACTTCTTCATCTTCTTCGCCTCCGGTATTAATATACGACTTTATCTCCGTGCCATCCCAGTTCTGCCAGGTAATGGTGAATCGTTTCTCTACCCATTTATGTTTTGCCGGATTGGAGTCGGAATCATCCCAATAATAATAGGTGTCGTTGTTAGGATTTGTACAATGGTAGAGATTGTCTTTTTTCTCCACCTCCCACCATTGGCAATCCTGCTTGATGAGGATAAAAAGACGACCGGTTCCCGCCTTGTCGCTGAAGGTATGGTCTGTATTACCTACCATCTTTGTGCCATCCCATGTAGCATTTACCGCCACGTACTCTGCCGGTTTGGCATAATAGGTACCATAGTTATCCTTCATAAAGCACTCATCATTCTCATCTACCTCCATGAGCGTCCAACGGTCATTCATATAGCAATAGGACTTACCTTGGGCAACACCTGCTGTTTCTGCAAATGTTCCATCGCCGTTCTGCAAGCGAGCGGAAGTACATGGTTGGAATCCATAAGTGTTAAGTTGTTGGTTTGTGCCAGCACCTCCGAGATTCATATTTGCAGCTTTATTTAGAACCGACAAACCGGATATAGCCGGAATTCCATTCACGTTGTCGAAATGGAACAAGATATTCGGAGAGAAATTTAAATCGTCATCTAAAGGCTCCGTAACAAATGTTGGCGCCGGAGCATCAAAGATAAACGTTCCTGCATCTTCATTTGTGGATGTGATGCTGGCTCCACCTTTGTTTGCTACTGGTTCAACATGGAATTGCTTAGTCTCAAAATCAATCTGCTGCAGTTTGGAGTTGTCACTCTCTACGGTAGTATAAACAGCGCAATTCTCTGCGCATCGGAATGTACCATGTACAATAAGTTTGGCGTCACCTAATGCTTCCTTAGAAGCGACACTGCGCACGTTGGGACGAACGATCCCGCCTTTGTCAGGATCTAATGCCCATGTCGCGGAATATTTTACGATTGCTCCATAGCATCCATTGTATACATATTTCCCCCATTGATCTGAATCGTAGAAATATAAAGCACCGGAAACAACGTCATTATTTTCATTCTTTACGATACTTATCGTCGATTCTTTATCTACTTCCACCTCCATTCCTGGAAGACAAGAGGTACTTTGCGTGAACTCCATATTTCCGGAGAGCAAGTGGATTTTAAAGTTACTGGTAAGCGGAAGGACAAACTTCGCTGAATTAAGGCTTAATTCCATTCCCATTAAGCTACCTAATTCGATTAGAAGCGAACCTAATTGAGCACCGCTATTTACTTCGTAAACCTGCTGATCCTTTTTGGCGTCATACCATTTACGCACCCATGTATTCTCCGCATCTGCCATTTGGTTCATAAGGAACATGGCCGGTTCGCCTTCTACTCCTACCACCTTAATATCATTCGCATAAGCATTAGCATATTCTACAAATACAGAAGTAGCAGTAATAAGAGAAGCCCCCGGATGGTATTTTACAGGAGACTCTATATTTTGGATAAAATACTCATATATAGGGAATAAGTGGGCCTTATTGTGGGGTAATTCATCCGAGATGATACCCAATGAATAGTTACCACCCTTCCAATCTCCCATTTGGAATTGTTCCCGAACGGTAGATCCACGCCGCGCATCAATCTCACCGGAGAGATAATTGCCCTCTGCGTCCTTTGTGCCATCACCGGTCACGTATCCCCACGCACGGAGTTCCGAACCATTACCCAGTGTGATATGACTACCGGGTTTAAGGACCATATGTCCATAAGGACCATTAGGATAGGACATTTCTACTCCGCTGGCACTATTTTGAACACAAGTCAACTCAATCGTGCCCAACACATTCAGTTCCACCCCGCTCTCTAATGTCAGTCTGCGGAATTTATAAGGATCCGTGTAAGAGTCATTGGAACGCGGCACAATAGGATTATCCACCTCCTGATCATCCGACATCGGTACAATCAGTGTCGCGTTAGCAGGAAGGGTATAATAACCGGCAGGAAGTGTATAGTCATTCTCCATAATGATGATAACATCCTTGCCTGAGTTATTAGCATATGCCAATGCTTCTTCCAAGGAGCGATAGGAGGTCATGCCAATACGGCACACACTCACGTTGGAAACTTGTGCTGCAGCCTGATCGCCGGCAAAAAAACCATACCCTTCGCGGGCTTCCGGTCCTGCCGTATTGCGCCATATCTGTTTGCCAAACGCAGCGGCAGCAGCGACCTCGGTATCATCGTCTTTGTCGTAATATCTGAAATAACCGGAATTGAATGTAATATCGCCACTCGCCAACAGAGATAGTCTGTCGAATTTACCGCCGTTCACGGTAATCGAACCGCCGTCATTCCATAGCGCAGCAGTATAGGCGTTGATAGCAGCATATTTGCCGATAGTCGCAGTAGCTCCGGATGTTACTTTTACGCCATAATTACCCACTCCAACCGATGCTTCATCGCCTATCGTACAGCGGTTGATATTCGCAGTACCTCCGGATACAATAATCGCCGGCTGATCTAAGTCCTCTTGGTTATAGAAGAAACCTCCATTGACACTCAACGTGCCGGTGGAAGAGACTGTATTCAGGCACTTACCATCGGTAGTGGTTAATGTACCATTATTGGTGATAGTTCCGGTTATATCCGCACCGTTCTGCACCAATTCTGCGCCTGCATTGACGGTTACTGATCCGGCTAAAGAACCACCGTTAAGTGTCAGTTTTCCGCCAGCCACTGTTACAGAATTAGAGATAGAACCGCCATAAGGGCTATATGCCAATGCCACGTTTCCGCCATTAACGGTAAGCGTATTATTCAGCGTATAGCCATTGAGATCCAAAGTCAAATTTTTGTTAATCTCGATAGGGGCCGAACAATCGCCGGACAACTTCAGGATCGGGTTGGTATAACTCTCGGTATTAACAGCTAACATCTCTGCTACTGTGCCTGTTTCTTTCGGTGTTTTGCCATCGTAGAGCACCGCGTTTCCGGCAACAGGGTCTACTACCCGATAGTACACCGGCACACGCATAGACAGACCGGCTTTCGTAGTCACCGTCAAGACAGCCGCATACTCTCCCGGAATTTCTTTCTCATCCAACTTGAGCGGCACTGTTAGTGTATATCCGCTAGCATTCAATCTCTTTTTTCCCGATGTTAGAATCGTCCAAGAGCCGTTCTTCCCGGTTACAATCGGTGTCTCAAAATCCTCAAGAGCCACCTCATAATCCATCTCGAAAGAGACCGTTAGGTCTGTCTTCGTATAAGACACAAAGCGTATCGGTTCAAATGCCGCATAAATGGTATATTCTTTGATATTGGCATGCCCTTTCTTAGAAGTAGGAGTCACATTAACACTAAATTCTGACGCCTGATTCCCTAAATCAGTACTACCATCCGTAAAAGACCATCCAACGAAATACGAACCTGGATCAGCTTTAGCATATGTAGAAAACATGACATCTCCATTAATCAAACTGGTCTGCGCATACACATCGCTCCAACCGTCAACACTATGCGAAGACAAATAGTCCTCATCCAAAGGGGTCTCCGGATTGTAGTACTCACTCACGAACACTTTACCGCTACCATTTGTAGTAGTTGCGGATTTAGCCGTCAAGCGTGCCCAGAATCCCGCCGTCTCTGCTTCCTCGTCAGTCATGGACGTAAGGTGATTTGCCCATGCTGTGTTTACACTCATCGCGAGCACGCACAACAGCATCATCTTAATTGTTAAAAAAGTTTTCTTTGTCATATTGTTTTGTTTTTAATTAGCATCTTGTTGTTTAGTTAAATTAGCGTCTTGCTTAGTCGCTATTCCCCATGTATGCGCAAGCACGGATGCGGGCGCAGCACAGAAAAAGCAGCGCAAAGGTACTGCTTTTTTTTCAATCGTGCAAGAAAAACGTGACTTTTTACACAAAAAATATCATTTTTTTTGGTAATTTCAGAAATTTGTAGTATCTTCGCAGCCAAATTTAGGCACTATGAATCCATACATTCAATCATTACGTTTGCGGACATTGCCGCTATCGGTAGCAGGTATCATCTTAGGCGCAGGACTTGCCGGCGCCGAGTTTGGATTTGGGAACTGCGACAGTCATTTTCTGCTCGTCTTCGTGCTGGCAGTCCTTACTGCACTGAGTCTGCAGATACTGAGCAACCTGAGCAACGAGTTAGGCGACGCGCAGAAAGGTACGGATGCCAACCAGCAGGAACGCGCCGCATACGGGTTGCAGAGCGGAAAGATAACAATCCGGCAAATGAAAGGCATGATCGGGCTGTTTTTGGGGCTGTCTGTACTATTCGGCAGTGTATTGATTTACAGCGCGTTCGGCGCTCTTTGGAGCATACAAAGTCTAGGATTCCTCTTTCTTGGTCTGCTGGCGGTCTGCGGAGCGGTCTTTTACACCCTCGGAAAGCATAACTACGGGTACATCGGATTAGGCGATCTGGGGGTATTCCTGTTCTTCGGATTACTGAGTACGGCAGGTGCCTATTACCTGGAGATGCAGAAGGTGAGTTGGGAGGTCCTATGGTGCGGTGCAGCTATCGGTGCTCCGTGCGTGGGCGTACTGAATCTCAATAACATACGCGACATGGCGAACGACCGCGCACACGGCAAACGCACCTTCGCAAGTATGTTAGGTCCCACCGGTGCACGGGTATATCATTACTCCCTGTTGCTGTTCAGTCTGACGACCTTTATCTGCCTCGGGCACTACTGGGTGGGGCTGATCGTACCTGTCTGGGCATGGCATATACGGTATGTCGGCACGCACACCGAGAGGCTGGACAAACAGATGCCAGTATTGATGTTCTCCACACTGGCAGTAGCAATACTGGCACTCATTTAGCAGAAAATACACATGAATGTGTAAAAATTGACACTTTTATTTGCGAGTGTCAATTTTTTGTTGTATATTTGCAGCCGATAACGCAAATAACGTCATCCCGATAACGCAAACAACACAAACATTGACAGATATGAAAGGAATCATTTTAGCGGGCGGAAGTGCCACGCGTCTGTATCCACTGAGCAAAGCTATCAGCAAACAAATCATGCCGGTTTACGACAAGCCGATGATTTATTATCCGTTGAGTACCTTGATGTTAGCCGGTATCCGCGAGGTGCTGGTGATCAGTACGCCTCGTGACCTGCCGATGTTCGAAGAATTGCTGGGCGACGGCAGCCGGATAGGTATGAAACTGAGCTACAAAGTGCAGAATGTACCCAACGGTCTGGCGCAGGCTTTTGTATTAGGCAAGGATTTCCTGAACGGCGAGCCGGGATGCCTGATTTTGGGCGACAACATGTTCTACGGCCAGCATTTCGGCAGAATGCTGAAAGAGGCGGTAGCGACAGTCGAAAGCGGAAAGTCGACAGTCGAAAGTCAAAAGTCGAAAGAAGAAAGCAGAGGCGGAGCGGTTATCTTCGGATACGAAGTAGCGGATCCGAGAGCCTACGGCGTAGTAGAGTTCAAAGAGGTTACGGGTTACGGGTTACAGGTTATCGGGTTAGAAGAGAAACCGGCAGAGCCGAAGAGCAACTATGCGGTGCCGGGACTCTATTTCTACGACGAGACGGTATGCGAGAAAGCCGCCAACCTGCAACCCAGCGCCCGCGGAGAATACGAGATCACGGACCTGAACAAGCTCTATCTGGCGGAAGGCACGCTGAGAGTGAAACTCTTCAGCCGCGGGTTCGCATGGCTGGACACGGGCAACTGCGACAGTCTGCTGGAGGCCGGCAATTTTATCGCTACCATCCAGAACCGGCAAGGATTCTACGTCAGCTGTATCGAAGAGATAGCCTGGCGCAACGGCTGGATCAGCACAGAGCAGTTAGCCCTGTTGGGCAAAGAGATGAAGACCGCCTACGGACGCTATCTGGAGCGGCTGGCGGCGAAGGGGAGTTGAAAGTTGAAAGGTGAAAGGTGAAAGGTGAAAGGTGAAAGGTGAAAGGTGAAAGGTGAAAGGTGAAAAGTGAAAGGTGAAAAGTGAAAGTTGAAAGTTGAAAGTTGTAAAACCGTAAAATTGTTACCGGATGAAACGCTTCTTATTATTTCTCCCATTGTTCTTCGCCACGCTTGGCATGAGCGCGAAAGAACACTATGTAGTACAGCACTACAGTATCAAAGACGGCATGAGCCAGAACACCGTAATGGCGATCATGCAGGACAAGCAGGGGTTCATGTGGTTCGGCACATGGGACGGATTGAACCGGTTTGACGGATACAGGTTTGAGGTCTTTAAGGCGATGAGCCAAGGCGAGGCGGCGCAGGTGAACAACCGCGTGACGCTGATCTACGAAGACGAGGCGGAGCGCATATGGTGGAGCACCTATGACGGCCATTATTACCGTATCACCGCCGACCGCAAGAGCACGGTAGAGCAGCCTTTCGACAGTCTGCCGGAGGGAATGCTGGTGAAGATGAACGAGACAGAGAAGCGGACGAAAGTGGACTCCCGCGGCGTGATATGGCAGGCCGACGACTCCAACGGCATCATGCGGTACCGTTACGGTCAATGGAAACGGTTCACCCCGCCGTTAGACAGCCGCTACGCCGGAGGACTGCGATGGAACTTCTTCCTGCTGGAAGACAACCAGGGCCGCACATGGGTCAACCCAACAGGCGGCGGATGGAGTTATTACGACCCGGAGAAAGACGAGTTGGTCTATCCGATAGAGGGATTGACCAACATGATCCACACCGCTTATCTGGACCGCGACGGCCAGATGTGGATCGCCACCTATGACGGCGGCGTGGATTGCGTGAACATGGACCCTACTCCTTATCAGCTGCACGACATGCGGAAGAGCGCGCGTGATAACGGAGAGGTACGCGCGTTCGCGCTGAAGAAGGACGGCGAGATCGTGACGCTGGTGAAATCCGAGACCGCTATCTACTGCGCCATGGAGACCAGCCACGGGATGCTATACGGCACAAAAGGACGCGGACTCATCAACGCCAGCGGAAAGACCATTCCTACCAGCCATCCGGATATATATGATATAGAAGAAGGAGAGGACGGCAGTCTGTACGTAGCCACCTACGGCGACGGCGTCAATATCCTGAAATGGAACGGAACAGGATGGAGCCAGCCGGAGGTGATCGGTCAGGGTATGAAAGTACGCGACATAGAGATGGTGGACGACGACCTATGGTGCGGAACGACAACCGGTATCCTGCTTGTGAACACCAGCACCATGCGGAGCACCGTTATCCCGAGTTATGACATCCGCGCCATCTATTATGACGGACATGAGCGCTTATGGCTCGGTTCGTTCGGCGGAGGGTTGTTCACCCTCGCCCCCAAGGATCCCAAACTGGAGCTCACCCGCGTACAGACATTCCATGATATCATCCTGAGTCTGACGGGTGACGGCAAGAACCTGTGGTTCACCTCGGAGAGCAATATCGCCCAGTTGAATCTGGAGACAGGCAACCTCTATTACTACGACGCGCTGGACGGCGAGCAGAACACCTATTTCACGGAAGCGGAAGCGCTCCGTACGCCGGACGGACAGATCCTATTCGGCTATTCGAACGGTTACTGTTCGTTCGACCCCACACGCATCCGCCGCTCCACCTCCGTGCCGCCGATGCGGATCACACGTATCGAGGCGCAGGACGAAGAGCTGAGCGGCGACACCATCACCATCGCGCACGGAAGCAACGTGACGATCGAATATGCGGCAATGGATCTGACCGGGTCGCACAAGATCGTATATGCCTACAAGATGGACGGCATCGACAAAGAGTGGATCTACGCCAAGGAAGTGCGCCGCGTGACATACAACAACATGCGGCACGGGAGATATGTCTTCCATGTACGCTCCACCAACCGCGAAGGCAGCGACGTGGACAACGAGAAAACGCTGGTGATATACGTCGAGAAACCGACATGGCTGTCCTGGTGGGCTATCATGCTGTATATACTCGGACTGCTGCTCATCATCGGTATTACGGCATACAGCGTAAGCATATACAATGAGTTGCGCCAGAAAGTGCTGATAGAGCAGCAGGTGACGGATATCAAGCTGCGGTTCTTCACCAATATCAGCCATGAGCTGCGCACGCCGCTGACCCTCATCGTAGCGCCGATAGAGAACATCCTGCAGAACGAGCGTATCAGCCAGAGCGTACGCAGCCAGCTGGAGATCGTGCAGAGCAACGGCCAGCGGATGTTGAGGATGGTGAACCAGTTGCTGGAATTCCGCAAGGTGCAGAACCAGAAGATGAAACTCAAACTGAGACAGACGCTGCTAAGCGAACTGGTGGAAGAGACCAGCGCCAATTTCCGCAAAGAAGCCTACGACAAACATATCCATTTCGAGATAGAGAACCGCGCAGAAGACTCGACCGTATGGGTGGACCGCGAAAGGATGGATACTATCATCTGGAACCTGCTGAGCAATGCCTTCAAATTCACTCCGGCAGGCAAGTCCATCCGCGTGATCGTAGATTCCAAACCGGGGTTTGTGACCCTCGCCGTACAGGACGAAGGCGTAGGTATCGCCCCGGACAAACGGAACGTACTGTTCGAGCGTTTCTCCAGCAATAACGAACTCAACAACACCGGCGTGACCGGTACCGGCATCGGAATGAACCTGACCAAGGAACTGGTGGACCTCCATCACGGATATATAGAGGTAGAGAGCGAGTTAGGCAAGGGAACCACTATCACGATCCTGCTTCATACCGGCAAGGAGCATTTCGGCAACGACGTGGAGTTCATCGCCGACGACGCCTCTACCGCGCAGACGGACACTCCGCCTACCTTCGAGGACAAACTGGAGCTATTGGAGCAGGAGCAGCAGGATAACACCCGTACTATTCTGGTAGTGGACGACAGCGCGGATATGCGCAATTTCCTGGCTAAGATACTGAGCCATGACTACCACGTGGAGACCGCTGCGGACGGAGAAGAAGCAGAACATATCATCCGCACCAAGCCTATCGACCTGGTGGTAACGGACCTGATGATGCCTAAGATAGACGGGTTGGAACTCACCCAGTTCATCAAGAAGAACCCGGACTTCGATTTCATACCCGTGATTCTCCTGACCGCCAAGACGGCTATCGAGAGCCGCCTGCAGGCGCTGGAATACGGAGCGGACGACTACGTAACCAAGCCTTTCGAACCGGAATACCTGCGCGCACGGGTACATAATATCCTTGTCCAGCGCGAACAGCTGGAGCACAGCTACCGCCAGCGTCTGATGAGGCTGGAATCGCCCAAGACGGAAGAACCGATCCCCGGAGACACATTCCTCGCCAAACTGCTGGATGTGATGGAGCGGCAGATGGATAACAACACCCTGACCGTGGACGAACTGGTAGAAGAGATGGGCATGGGCAGGACTGTCTTCTTCAACAAACTGAAGAACATGACCGGTCTCAGTCCCGTGGAGTTCATCCGCGAGATGCGTATCAAACGGGCGGCACAGCTGCTCGAAGAACGGCAATACAACATCACGGAGGTCACCTACATGGTAGGTATGAACGACAGCCGCTATTTCGCCAAATGTTTCAAGAACACCTACGGCGTCACACCGAGCGAATACCGTCGCGCCGCGCAGGAAAAAGGAGGCAAATAGAAGCGTATGAAAAGCGGAAAAATCATCCTGTGGGGTATCGCTATGCTGATAGCGGGATGCGGACCTCAGAACCCGCAGATCCCGAGCCAGCGCAAGAGTCGTCCGCCTGAGCCGGACAGCACCCAGTTGGCCGTGATGGAGCTGAACATGCAGTTAGCCCAGGCGGCAGACGAACAGTTAGCCGCTCTGGTGCAGAAGCAAGAGGAGTCATACGCGCTGTATAACGGCGGCGCATGGGCTGCCATCATCGATCGCGGAGACATAGACCGGCCTATGCCGAGAATGGGAGAGGAATGTGCCGTACACCTGAAGGTCTTCGCGCTGGACGGACGGATGCTGGAGGACAGCGAAGGAACCTATTGTATCGGGAAGATGGAACTGCCTGCCGCCGTTGACACCAACATACGCGAATGGCACCACGGATGCCGGGTGAAGATGTATGCACCCTGGTATTCCGCTTACGGGATAAGGGGGACCAGAAACATCCCTCCCTATGAAAACGTACTAATTGAAATAGAGTTAAGATAAATGAAAAAGAGTATTTTATTATGGCTGATAGGGGTCGTGATCATCGCTGCGGGATGCAACAGCAACACCTATTCCCGGCTCCGCGACAAAGAAGACAGACTGATTGCGAACTATCTCAGCCGGAACAACTACACGATTGTGACGGAAGAACCGGACGACAACCATGTATGGGGAGAAAAAGAGTTCTACAAAGTGAAGGGAGTGGATAACCTCTATTTCCGCCTCATCTCGCGCGGCGACTCGGTGCTGGTTGACACCCTGAGCGACGGCAAAAAGGACACCCTGGACCTGAGTATCGTAGCGAACGATGTTATTATCGCGCGGTACAAACGGTGGGAACTGACAGAAAACGCAGATACACTCAGTTACTGGACTACCCTGGAGCAGGCTTATCCGTATGAATTCCATTATCTGAACACCACCGAATGCGAGGCTGTGGCATGGCATCTGGCTGTAGGACTGATGGAATATCCTAACTCCGTATGCGAGATTATCGTACCCAGCAAATTAGGTTTCTCTGCGGAGCAGAGCACCGTAACACCATATGCATATATTTTAAAAATCAACGTAAAACCATGAGTTTAGTAAAAAGTATTTCCGGTATCCGCGGTACTATCGGCGGTCGTGTAGGAGAGGGTCTCAACCCGGTAGATATTGTACGTTTCACCGCCGCTTATGCTACGCAGCGCCGCGCTGCGATGCCGGAGAACAATAAGATTGTAGTAGGACGCGATGCGCGGTTGAGCGGACAGATGGTAGAACAGATCGTGTGCGGCACCCTCATGGGAATGGGATATGACGTAGTGAACATCGGACTGGCAACCACGCCGACTACCGAACTGGCTGTTACCGGCGAAAAAGCAGCGGGAGGTATCATCCTGACTGCCAGCCATAACCCCAAGCAATGGAACGCGCTCAAACTGCTCAACGAGAAAGGCGAGTTCCTGAATGATGCAGAAGGCAAAGGCGTATTAGCCATCGCAGAGAAAGAGGATTTCTGTTTCGCTGAAGTGGATGACCTGGGGCATATGACGAACAAAGACTATCTGCCCTACCATATAGAGCAGGTGCTGAAGCTGAAACTGGTGGACACAGAGGCTATCAGAAAACATCATTTCACCGTAGCTGTCGATTGCGTCAATTCGGTGGGAGGATTAGCCATTCCGGCTATCTTGCGAGCCGTAGGAGTGGAGAATATCATCGAACTGAACTGTACGCCTGACGGACGTTTCCCGCATAACCCGGAACCGCTGCCACAGCATCTGACCCAGATCAGCGATTTGCTCAAGAGCGGCAAAGCCGATGTCGGTTTTGTAGTGGATCCCGATGTGGACCGGTTAGCGATCATATGCGAGAACGGAGATATGTTCGGCGAAGAATACACGCTGGTCAGCGTGGCTGATTATGTCCTGCGCCATACGCCGGGTAACACCGTCAGCAATATGTCTTCCACCCGTGCGCTGAGTGATGTGACTAAATTGCACGGCGGCGAATACAGCGCCAGTGCGGTAGGGGAAGTGAACGTAGTAGCGGAGATGAAACGCGTAGGTGCAGTCATCGGAGGAGAAGGAAACGGAGGAGTGATCTATCCCGAATGCCATTATGGAAGAGACGCACTCGTAGGTATCGCGCTCTTCCTGAGTTATCTGGCACAACTCAACATCAAAGTGAGTGAACTCAGACGGACATTACCCGATTACTGCATCAGCAAGAACCGCATAGACCTGACTCCTGATACAGATGTAGATGCTATTCTGGCGAAGGTCAAAGAGCTGTATAAGAACGAGCGTGTGAATGACCGCGACGGAGTGAAGATTGATTTCGCGGACGGATGGGTTCACCTGCGCAAATCGAACACAGAGCCGATCATTCGTGTCTATTCCGAGGCGGCGACGATGGAAGAGGCAAACAGACTGGCACAGAGCGTAATGAAAGTAATCAGAGAGTAAGCAAAGAGTAGAGCGGCTAACCTGTCTCTCAATGCTAGACAATAGCTAGACCATACCTAGACAATACCTATACTCTGCAGCATGGCTAAGTATTACCTCATAGCAGGCGAAGCGTCCGGCGAGATGCACGCTGCCGCACTGATAAAACAGATAGCGGAGAGTGACCGTGAAGCGGTGTTCGCCGGAATGGGAGGAGACAGGATGAGTGCCGCCGGATGCCGTCTGTACCGGCATATCCGGAACATGGCGTTTATGGGTTTCGCCACGGTAATCAGCCATTGGCGCGAGGTGAGAGAGAACTTCCGCATCGCGCGGCAATCATTGGTGCAGGAAAAGCCGGATGTACTGATTCTCATTGATTACCCTTCCTTCAACCTGCGGATGGCGAAGTTCTGCCGACGCCATCTGCCGCAAACAAAAATATACTATTATATTCCGCCCAAAGTATGGGCATGGAAACGAAGGAGAATCCATTCGATAGCACGCTTATGCGACGAGGTGCTCGGTATCTTCCCCTTCGAGCCAGGCTTCTATGCCCGATACGGCTATCGCTGCACTTATGTGGGGAACCCGACGGCAGAGACCATTGACAGCCTCATGCAAAGGAGAAAGGGCGAAAAGGAAGAGAGACAAAAGATCATCGCCCTTCTCCCCGGCTCCCGTCCTACAGAGATCAGCCATTGTCTGCCGCGGATGACAGACGCCGCAAGGCAGTTCCGGGAATACAAGATTGTGGTATGCGCCGCGCCAAACATAGAGGATAGTTTCTATACTCCTTATTTACGCGCGGGCGAAACGCTCACGCGCGAGACCTATGAGACCCTGAGGCATGCCTCTGCGGCTGTCGTCAATTCCGGTACGGCTACGCTCGAAACGGCATTGCTGGGTTGCCCGCAAGTAGCGGTGTATCATTTGGCTTGCTCGAAAGGGATAGGTCTGATCCGCTCATGGGCGCAACCCCTGCTCTTCTCTATTCGTCATTTCACGCTGGTGAACATCATCTCCGGCAGGGAGGTCATCAGGGAATTTATAGCGGATGAGTTCACCGTAGAGAATATCACCCGTGAAATAGCGCAGATCTTAACCGATGAGAACTATAAAAAAGAGATGCTCGCTTCTTACGAACATCTCCATTCTCTTCTGGGGTCTCTGCCCGCCTCTGCCACTGCAGCCCGGATCATCACATCGAGACCATAAGCGCCGCCAGTACATACGGCATAGCTCCGGCAAGCACTCCTTTGCTGAGTCTCCATGTATCTGTGGTATAGAAGACGAAGATCAGAGCCAGATCGGGAAAAACACTCACCAACAGCAGTTTGGCCAATACCCCGCCAGCTTGGAACTGCAATGTCTGCAGCGGATACCAGAGATTCATCACCTCGATATAGGTCAGTCCGAAAGCCGCCGGCAGCAGCAAGCCTATAAGGATTCCTATCCAATATCTGTCAAAGCGATCCATAATCTGTCCAGTCCAAAGAAAGCGGCGTGATCGCCAGCAACTGATGCTCCATCGCCCATATATCCGTATCCGTGGCGGACGGTTCGTCATTCACAAAACAACCGCCGAGTTTCCACCCTTTCAGTACTCCTTCCGGCACCCGGTCCAGCGGAACCAACTCGTTCGCCCAATGCCCCACGCATTGACGCGTCCACCGGATTCCCTCTATTTCCCCTTCCGGGGCGTTGATATTGAAAACCGTACGGGGAGCTATGCCCTCTTCATACAGATGCTGCGTCACTTCTACCAGGAAAGGCTGCAACCAATGCAGATCGACATCCATAGCATGGCTGTCTATCGACCATCCTATTGCCGGAATACCTTTCTCCGCTGCTACGAAACAAGCACCAATGGTACCGGAATACATTGCATTGACTGCCGCATTGGACCCGTGGTTGATACCGGAAACGACCAGATCTATCTGCGTGTCCGGGAAGATATATTCCCGGGCTATTTTGATACAGTCAGCCGGCGTGCCGTTCGTCACATAGACATCCGCCCCGTTGAGATCATGATCCTCTATACGCCGCACATAGATAGGGCTCTCCACAGTGATAGAAACAGCCTTACCGCTTCGCGGACCATCGGGACAAATAACGGTTACTTGCCCCAGTTTGGTCATTTCTTTGGCTAAGAGACGGATTCCGGCAGTGCCCCAACCGTCATCGTTAACTACTACGATGTTCATCTGTCATCATCAGTTTTCGGGAAACATTACTACTTCCAGTACGTTACCGGCTTTCACCAGTTCCTTGAGCGTGTTTTGGACCGTCTCGGCGGTGATCGCCTCTACCGCTGCTTTATAATTGCGGATATTATTCTCGCCGTACATATAGTACATATAAAGCGACTGGCGCCAATAACCGTTCTTCTCCAGATCTTCCTGGAAATCCTTCAGCATCGATTCCTTCTCTTTCTGCAGGTCTGACGCCAGCGGACCGTTGGCGATAATCGTATCTACTTCCTCATAGATAATCTCCATCAGCCGCGCCTGTTTTTTAGGATCCGTATCGAACTGCATCAGCAGACCTGCCTCCGGAGCAGGCAATATATTCATATAGCCGTAGGTTCCTACGCCGTACGAACCGCCTTCACGCTCACGGATAGACTCCAGATAACGCGTAGAGAGGATACGGCCGATCATCTCCATATTCAGATCGTTCGCCATCGAATAAGGCATGTCGTATGAGGTGAACTGGATACGGTTTGAAGCCGTTGTTGTCTCCATCGGACGGGTGAAATAGTTTTTCTGTCTGCCGGGCGCTACTGTCACATGATGGTCGATTATCTCTTCATGCCGGCATTTCTTGGTCTTCAGCCCGCCCAGCCACTGACAGATCAGATCTTTCACTTTCTGATCGTTCGGATTGATGTTTCCTACAAAGATGAAGGTGAAGTCAGCGGGGTTGGCAAAGCGTGCCTTATATACCTCAAGTGCCTTGTCCAGCGACACTTTCTCCAGCATCTCGTTATTCACCAGCACGGTACGCTCCGAATGGTTGGTACTCATCAACTGGATCGAATCCGAGAAAGCCGTCTTGGGGTTCTTGTCACGGTTCGCCAGTTGGTTCTTCAGCAGCCCCATCATGGTCTCATAGGCTTGTTCATCGCGGCGCGGGGAAGTGAAATAGAGATATGTCAATTGCAGCATCGTCTCCAGATCCTTCACGGACGAAGAACCGTGCATCCGCTCTATATTCTCCGATATCTCGGGGTTGACGGACACCGTCTTGCCTGTCAATGCTTTCTCCAACTGGGTGGCGTTGAACCGGCCTATACCGGACATACCGATGACCGATGTAGCCACTTGTGCCGAAGGCAGATCGGCGGTCTTAACCTGCGACAAACCGCCCTTCGAGAAGCCCTGCATCAAGATCTCGTCCGCCTTGAAATCCGTAGGATGGAAGACTACCTTGATACCGTTGGAAAGCACCCATTCCGTAGCCTCAATATCCTCGTTGTAACGGAACGATTTGATTTTCCCTTTGCGCGGCAGTTTCTTCACCAGTTCGCTGTCAAAAGCCTCCTCTACCGGAGCTTCTATAGCCAGTTCGCTCTGGTGCGCCAGCGAAGCAAGGATCGTTTCCTCGGAAGGGATATTCACGCCCTCTTTCTCGGGACCGGAGATCGCTACGGTGGGGTTGGCATGAATCAGCGATTTTGCCACGTTGTTCACCGTTTCGAGCGATACCATCGGCAGCACCGCCTGGGTGAATTCATATTCCCACTGTGCACCGGGCATGGATTCGCCATTCTCGAAATGGCGTATGCACTCACGCGCCAAAGTGATGTTCTTGCGGGTGTTGCGCTCGTTGTAATACTTGTCCATCGCGTTCATCTTCTCGCTCTTCACGCGGTCTAATTCGCTCTGCGTAAAGCCGTAACGGTGCATCTTCTCCAACTGCAGCAACAGGTCGTTATAGGCTTCCGTCTCGCGCCCCTCTTTAGGAATGGACACTCCATAGAAAGCATCCATCTTTTTAGCCGCGGAGCCGTAATAACACCCGGCTCCCGCAAAAGAAGCCTTCGGGTCAAGCGCCAACTCCGTGAAACGGTTGTCCAGCATGTCGCACACCAGCCCGCGCACAAGATTAAGCATATATTCCTGTGCCGTCCCTTGCAGTACCTGCGGTAATTGGTCGAACTTGTACTCTATCGTGATGCGGCTGCCCTGAGCCTCTTTGTCCGTCACGATAGCCACCAGAGGCTTGTCGTTATGATTCACCGTATAGATAGGACGCTCGCCGTAATTCGTACGACGCGGCACATCCGCCCACAGCGATTTGATCTTCGCCTCGATGCTGTCCACGTTGATATCACCTACTACGATGATAGCCTGGTTATCCGGGCCGTACCATTTATGATAATAGTCACGGAGTGCCTGATAATCAAAGTTATTGATTACGGCTGTATCCCCTATGACATCGCGTTTGGCATACTGTGTACCGGGGTACATCTTGGCGTTCATCTCTTTCCAGATACGACGCTGCGCCGTGCGGCCCGTACGCCATTCCTCAAGAATCACTCCGCGTTCGGCATCTATCTCCTCCGGCAGAAGCAGCAAGCCGCAGCTCCAGTCGTGCATCACGAGCAAGGCGCTATCCACAATCCCGCTGCGATAAGTAGGCACATCCGAGAGACGATAGACCGTCTCGTCGATAGAGGTGTACGCATTGATGTTACCTCCGAAATTGACACCTACTGATTCAAAATAATTGATGATCCCTTTACCCGGGAAATGCTGCGTACCGTTAAACGCCATATGCTCCAGGAAATGGGCAAGACCGTTCTGATTGTCCTCTTCGAGGATTGCACCTACGGCTTGTGCGATATGGAACTCCGCACGTTGTTTGGGTTGTTCGTTGTGACGGATGTAGTAAGTCAATCCATTGTCCAGTTTGCCGTAACGGACATCAGGATCCATCGGCAATTTCTCCGGTGCCTCTTGGGCGGACACCATTATTGCTGCGCTGAGCAGTAATAAGTTAAGCAGTAGTTTCTTCTTAGCCATAAAGGCACGATTAACTTTGTTCTTCATTATTCTCTGTTGTTTGTGGTTTCTTCTTGCGCGGTGCGCGTTTCTTGGGTTTGGCAGCCTGCTCGGCTTCTGCGAGAGCGGCATTTGCCTCCAGCAGTTCGTCTCCGCGGCTTTTCCACGGCCGTGGTCCTAAGATACGCTCTACATCTTCAGAGGTGATCACCTCGCGTTCGAGGAGCAACCGGGCTATCTCGTGATGACCGTCCGCATAGTCGGTCAGAATCTGTTTGGCGCGCGCCATCTGCTCGGCTATGATGCGCTGGGTCTCCGTATCTATCTTCGTTGCTGTCTGCTCCGAATAAGGTTTGGTGAATCCATAGTCATAACGGCCGGTAGAATCATAGAAACTGACATCCTTCAGTTTGTCGCTCATGCCGTAATATGCCACCATTGCATATGCTTGCTTGGTAGCGCGCTCCAGATCATTGAGTGCGCCGGTTGAAGTCTGGTTCAGGAACAGTTGTTCTGCCGCACGGCCTCCCAACAAGGAGCATAGTTCGTCGAGTATATGCTCTTCGTTGGTTAACTGCCGCTCTTCTGGCAGGTACCATGCCGCGCCGAGAGCCATACCGCGGGGAACGATCGTCACTTTCACCAGCGGATTTGCCCAACGGAGCATCCAGCTGATAGTAGCATGGCCTGCCTCGTGATAGGCGATGGAGCGTTTCTCCTCATCCGTCATGATCTTGTTCTTGCGCTCCAGACCTCCTACGATGCGGTCCACTGCGTCCATGAAGTCCTGTTTGGTCACTTTCTTACGTCCACCGCGGGCTGCTATCAGCGCTGCCTCGTTGCATACATTCGCTATGTCGGCACCCGAGAAACCGGGGGTTTGTTTGCTCAGGAAATCAACATCTACGCTATCGTCTAACTTAATCGGGCGCAGATGAACGAGGAAGATCTCTTTGCGCTCCTGCAGGTCCGGCAGTTCCACATGTATCTGGCGGTCGAAACGTCCTGCGCGCAGCAATGCCGCGTCCAGTACATCCGCACGGTTGGTCGCCGCCAGAATGATCACGCCGCTATTGGTGCCGAAGCCGTCCATCTCTGTCAGCAACTGGTTCAGCGTACTCTCGCGCTCATCGTTGCCGCCTGTCATCGTATTCTTCCCGCGGGCACGACCGATAGCGTCTATCTCATCGATAAAGATGATAGCCGGCGCTTTCTCTTTAGCCTGGCGGAAGAGGTCACGCACACGGCTGGCTCCTACGCCCACAAACATCTCTACGAAATCCGATCCGCTCATTGAGAAGAACGGCACATTCGCTTCTCCGGCTACCGCCTTGGCGAGCAGGGTCTTTCCTGTTCCAGGAGGGCCTACAAGAAGAGCACCTTTCGGGATCTTGGCTCCTATCTCCGTGTATTTCTTCGGGTTCTTCAGGAATTCGACTATTTCCTGTACTTCTTGTTTCGCCCCGTAGAGGCCTGCCACATCCGCGAAGGTCACTTTGTCCTTCTTGTCCTTGTCGAACAGCTGCGCCTGCGCTTTGCCCACGCCGAAGATACCGCCGGGACCGCCGCCTGCTCCGATGCCGCGGCTCATATACATGAAGAACAGCACGATAAGCACAAAAGGAAGGATATTGACCAGAATAAGATACCAATAATCACGCGACTTGCTGTAAGTCACGTCGATCGCCACCTGGCCGTTCGCCTTGCGGGTGGCGTTCACGCCGTCCATGTATTTGGAGAACTCTTCCACGGACGGCACCTGGGTTCTCAGAACTCCTTTCGCTTTCTCACCATCACCCTGCGTGCCGAAAACAAGCGTATAACTCTGAGGCTTGACCGTCGCCTTTGCCTGCATGTCGTCCGATACGTCTATCTTCTCTATCGCGCCAGCCTCGATATAGGCTGTCAGTTTGGTATAACTCAGTTCTTTGCTGGCGCCCTGACCCTCTTTGTCTCCGAAGAAATAAAAGCCTATCAACGCGAACGCCATGGTATAGAACAATATACTCAGCCATCGGCGTCCACCTGACGGCTGTTTCCCTTGTTTGGGGGATTGATTGTTTTTCTTTTCTGCCATAAATTCTCAAATCGTCTAATTCTCCAAACCTCAGATCACCTCCGGCAATTCTGTCACTTTCCCGTCCGCCCAGAGGTGCTCGATGTCATAAAATGCGCGCGGCTCGCGCTGCATCACATGCACAAAAATTGTACCATAGTCCATCGCTATCCATTCGGCATTCTCCTGACCGGACACACTCAGCGGATGAACATGCGTCGTCGTGCGTACATAATCGTCTATTTCATCCGCAATAGCCGACACCTGGGTGTTGCTCTGACCCTCACAGATAAGCATCATCTCTACCGGAGCCTCTTTGATCTTGCGCAGGTCGATAGTCACGATACGCTGCCCCTTACGATTGCGGATTCCTTCAATAATGGTTTCTAATAATTTCTTGGTTGACACTTCTTTCATATTGGTTTTTCTTTCTGTTTTTCCGTTTTTCTTTTTAGCAAATGCGCACATTACGCAATTTCGGGTGCAAAAATACAAAAATATTTTGATATGTGCAAATTTTGTTGTACCTTTGCGTACTTTTTAATCAAATTAACACATGAAACGATTGTTATTGGGTATCATGTGTCTCGCCCTGATGGCGGGATGTAACAAACCCTCTCGCGTGGAGCAATACAGGGCGGAGAAACACCGCCAGGATAGTATCTGGCTGTCGGAGCAGGTGAGAAGCATGGATTATTACCAGACGACACTGGACAGCCTCACGGCGCAGGCGGACAGTCTGACGGCTCTTTTTACGTACGAGAGAAACGAAAAATATCAGGATCATGGTTACTATGTAACCAGAGGGCGTGGCGGACTGCGTATTCTCGTACGGGATGACGGCAGGGAAATACTGATGTACAAAGACGGTAAAAGAGTGGAAGACACAAGCGACGAAATGCTCCCTCGGGCGCAACACCTGCAGATCGTCATACGGGATATCAACGAACTGGAAAAACGTATCAGGAAAACTTCTCTGGAAATACAAAAATATCAAAAAAGACTGCAATAATTTGCATATATGCAAAAAAAGTAGTACTTTTGTACCGTGAATTAAATTCCGATAAGTATGAGCGAATCGAAATACGAAAGCAAAATCACTTCTGCGCCATGTACAGCCGCGCAGATTTATCGTGTGCTGAGTAATATGGAGAACCTTGAGCGCGTACGGGACTTGATACCGCAGGACAAGATCCAGGAAATAGAAATCAGCCCGGACCGCGTCCGGATGAAAGTGGACGGACTGGGGCAGAAAATAACCATCGCTATCGTGGACCGGATTGAAAACGATACGGTCAAGTTCGGGGCGGAAGGCATTCCGATGCAGGCTAATTTCTGGATTCAACTCAAGGAACTGAACCCGACGGACACGCGCATCAAACTGACTGTCAAAGCGGACATCCCGATGATGTTCAAGTTTATGATAGAGAAAAAATTGCAACAAGGCCTGGATCAGGCGGCAGACATGCTGGCTCAGTTCCCTTATAGCCAGTGGAATTAATCATATCATTATGAAAAGACCAAGAATACACAGAGAAGGACGCAACATGATTATCATCATCGTGTTGCTCTTGTTTATCATCAACATCCCGGTGTACATGTATTTCTCCCACTGGGTGTTCGGCGTGACGCTGATTCTTACAGCCACGTTGCTGGTGTTTGTATCCTATTTCTTCCGCAATCCCGTACGGGTGCTGGAGATTGATGACCCCAATTTCATCATTGCTCCTGCTGACGGACGGGTAGTGGTGGTTGAGCCGATGGAAGAGAACGAGTATTTCCACGAGCCTAAATTGCAGGTGTCTATCTTCATGTCGCCCTTCAACGTACATGCCAACTGGTATCCTGTAGAGGGAAATATTATTGTCTCCGAGCACCAGAAAGGGCGTCATAAAGGAGCATGGCTGCCCAAATCCAGCACGGAGAACGAGCGCTCGCTTGTTGTGATCGAGACGCCGACGAAGGTACAGATCGCCGTGCGTCAGGTTGCCGGAGCTATGGCAAGACGTATCGTCACATATGCCAAACCCGGACATCAGGCGCATCGCAACACCCACCTCGGCTTTATCAAACTCGGCTCACGGGTGGATATGTATCTGCCGCTGAATACCGAGATGTACGTCGCTGTGGGAGAGTCCGTCCGGGGAAACGAGACCGTTATAGGACGGCTGCAGGAAGATCCGGCTATCAATACGAATGAAGAATAATTTAATAACTATACAACCATGAATTTTGACGAATTATTTGCGCAGTACCCCTGCCCGTTTACCGATGAGCAAGTGAAGGCTCAAGTAGCAGAAATCGAAGCAAAACACTTCGACGAGAACAACAATGTGGAGGTTTGGAAAGAGTGCCTCCATCAGATCGACTATACCACCCTTTCCGCCGATGACACGATCGCCAAGGTAGAGAAGATGGCGAACGCGGTCAATAATTTCGAGAAAGACTTTCCGGGTATTCCGAATGTAGCGGCTATCTGCGTTTATCCCGCGATGGCGGAATATGTGCGCGGCGCGCTCAAAGACCCCAAATTCAATATCGCGTGCGTCAGCGGCGGTTTTCCTGCTTCCCAGACTTTCCTGGAGGTCAAAGTGGCGGAAACGGCTCTGGCTATCAAAGCCGGTGCAACGGAGATTGATATTGTGCTGAGCGTGGGTAAGTTCCTGGAGGGCAACTATCAGGAGTGCTTCGACGAGATAAGCGAACTCAAGGCGGTTTGCGGAGACAAGCACCTCAAAGTGATTCTCGAAACCGGTATGCTCAAATCCGCAGAGAACATCTGGAAAGCATCCATCCTCTCTATGTCGGCGGGATGTGACTTCATCAAGACTTCTACCGGTAAGATTGCCGTGAACGCAACGCCGGAGGCTACCTTTGTCATGTGTCACGCTATCAAGGCATGGCGCGAGAAAACGGGTATCAAGATGGGTTATAAGCCTGCCGGAGGAGTCTCCACTACCGAAGAGGCGGTGCAGCATTTCACACTCGTCAAAGAGATTCTGGGCGAGGAATGGCTCAACAACGAATCATTCCGTTTCGGCGCTTCACGCCTCGCCAACAACTTACTGTCCTCTATTGTCGGAAAAGAAACCAAATATTTTTAGTCGAAAGACAAAAGTCGAAAGTCGAAAGATGAATAAGATTCTAAGCAAGAGATTTTTCTCTCCCAATGTAGCGGAACTTGTTGTAGAAGCTCCGCTCATTGCGCGTAGTCGGCGCGCCGGCCATTTCGTCATCATCCGCGTGGACGCTATGTCCGAACGCGTGCCTCTGACTATCGCCGGAGCGGATATAGAGAAAGGCACTATTACGCTGGTAGTACAGCAGGTTGGTGCCTCCACCCATAAGTTACTGGCGATGGAGCCGGGTGAATGTCTGCATGACATAGTAGGACCTCTCGGACGCGCTACGCGTATAGAGAAATACGGAACGGTCGTATGCGCCTGCGGAGGCGTGGGAGCCGCTCCTATGCTGCCTATCGCAGAGGCGCTCAAGAAAGCCGGAAACAGGGTCATCACGGTCCTCGCTGCGCGCAACAAAGACCTGCTCATCCTTCGGGACGAACTGGCGAAATGGTCCGATGAAGTGATTATCATGACCGATGACGGCTCGATGGGCAAACAGGGTGTCGTTACCGTAGGAGTGGAAGAAGTCATCAACCGCGAGACCGTGAATAAATGTATCACGATCGGTCCGGCTATCATGATGAAGTTCGTTGCCCTCACTACCGCCAAATATAATATCCCTACCGAGGCATCGCTTAACACCATCATGGTCGATGGAACGGGCATGTGCGGCGCGTGCCGCGTAACGGTTGGAGGAAAGACCAAGTTCGTCTGCGTGGACGGACCGGAGTTTGATGCCCATCAAGTGGACTGGACGGAGATGCTCAGCCGCATGAAGTCCTACAAAACCGAGGAGACGGAGGCGCTGGAGCAATACCAAATCAGACTAGCGAGACACAATCGAGAGACTATCGGACAGGGAGTAAACCGAGGGGAAACCGAGGGGAACGAGAGTGCAACACACGAAAAACCTGTCTCCTCCCTTGAGGGGAGGTCGGGAGGGGTTTCCGTTCCTCCCTTCACCGGTACAGCGAAGGACCGCGTGGCTATTCCGCGCGTACAGATGCCGGAGCTGCGGCCCGAGGTACGCGTGAAGAGCCTACGCGAGGAAGTGAACCAGGGTCTGACCTTTGAGCAAGCGATCACAGAGAGCCACCGTTGCCTCAACTGCAAGAACCCGACATGCGTACAAGGCTGTCCGGTTAACATACATATTCCGGGCTTCATCAAGAAACTCGAGGAAGGAGATATCCTCGGTGCAGCTGCCGTCATCAAGGAGAGTTCGTCGCTGCCTGCCGTGTGCGGACGTGTATGCCCACAGGAGAAACAATGCGAGAGCCAGTGTATCCATCTCAAGATGGGACATCCGGCGGTAGCTATCGGCTACCTCGAGCGCTTCGTTGCCGACTATGCAAATAACCAAATGGTAAATGACCAAATGGTAAATAAACCAACGGCTGCAACGCGCGTTGCAGTCGTAGGTAGTGGTCCTGCGGGACTCACTTTCGCCGGAGACGCAGCCAAATACGGCTACGAAGTGCATGTGTTCGAAGCTCTGCATGAGATCGGCGGTGTGCTCAAATACGGTATTCCCGAGTTCCGTCTGCCGAACGCTATCGTTGATAAAGAGATCGACGGTCTGCGGGCTCTGGGCGTACAGTTCCATACGGATACTATCATCGGCAAGACGATCTCCGTCAAGGAGCTGGAGGAGCAGGGCTTCAGAGGTATCTTCGTCGGTTCGGGAGCCGGTCTGCCGCGATTTATGAATATACCGGGAGAGAACCTCAACGGGGTGCTCTCCTGCAACGAATACCTCACGCGCGTCAACCTCATGGACGCCTCCAACCCTGCTACCGACACGCCCCTCCTGTACGGCAAGAACGTGATTGTCGTCGGCGGAGGTAACACAGCTATGGATGCGGTACGTACGGCTAAGAGACTCGGAGCGGAACACGCTATGATCGTTTACCGCCGCAGCGAGGAAGAGATGCCAGCGCGTATCGAAGAGGTCAAGCATGCCAAGGAAGAAGGCATTGAGTTCATGACCCTCCATAACCCGGTGGAGTACCACGCCGACGAGAACGGACGTGTGTGCGAAGCGGTGCTGCAGGTGATGGAGCTGGGCGAACCGGACGAATCGGGACGCCGCAGTCCGGTGCCCGTAGAGGGTAAGACCCTCACGATACCGACCGATCTGGTTATCGTTGCGGTGGGCGTCTCGCCGAACCCGCTTATCCCTTCTTCCGTGGAAGGACTGGAAATCAGCAAGAAAGGTACGATCGTGGTCAACGAAGGAATGCAGTCCGCTATCCCTACCCTCTTCGCCGGCGGAGACATCGTCCGCGGAGGAGCTACGGTCATTCTGGCTATGTCCGACGGACGCAAAGCCGCCAAAGCCATGCATGAGTACTTGGAGAGTTGATAGTTGATAGTTGATAGTTGAAAGAAGTTGAAAGTTTTAGCAGCGATATTACTGTCGGTTAACTTCCTGACAAGCCACCCTATAACGGGGCAGGCGAATATGTCCGTCTTCGTGCAGAACATGAATACGGGAGAAGTGATTGATAGTTATCGTCCGGAGCATGTGGTGCCGCCTGCTTCTGTCATGAAACTGCTCACCACCGGTGCTGCGCTGGAGACGCTCGGGCCCGGATTCCGTTTTCCTACTATTCTCGAATATAACGGAGTGATAGAAAACGGCGTTCTCAAAGGGGACCTGTATATCCGCGGAGGTTGTGACCCCTCGCTGGGATGGAAAGGGCGTACCGCGTTTCTGGACAAATGGGTAAAGGCCATTCAGTCTGCCGGCATCCGGCGGATTGACGGAGCGGTCATTGCCGATATGACCATGCTGGACGGCGAGGCGCAGAACCCCAACTGGCTCTGCGAGGACGCGGGGAACTACTACGCTCCCGGTATCTTCGCACTCAATTACTACGGCAACACGATGAATATCGTGCTGCAGAGCGGCGAACCGGGGTCTGTTGCCAAGGTTATCAAGACCGAACCCGCGGTGGAGGATGTCTATTTCATCAACCATATCCGGTGCGACAAGATCAGTTATGACGGGGCTTTCGTGAGCGGACTGCCTTACAGCCGCGAGCGGTATCTGACAGGAGCCGTTCCGTCCAACCTCGGTACGTTCGGCGTCAAAGGCGACCTGCCTAACCCCGGACTGTTGCTAGCGCGCCACCTCACTACAAGACTCAGAGAGGCAGGGATAGCAGTCAAACGCGATGCCTCCTATATGGCGGATTACAACCCGCTCACTCCGGCGAGGAACGAACTGTATATCCATTATTCCGAGCCGCTGTCCGAGATCATCAAGGAGACGAACGTCAACAGCAACAACCTTTATGCGGAGGCGCTCTTCCGTTATTTGGGCACGCGCTATACCTTACCCGGCACTATTCATAACAGCCAGGACCTGCTGCGCGACTACTGGCGGAGGAGAGGGGTCAAGATACAGAACGCCATTATAAAAGACGGCTGCGGACTCGCGCCGCAGGATGCAGTATCCGCCAAGACCTTTGTGCAACTGCTGACGATCATGTCGCACAGCGAGAACAAAGAGGCATGGATAGCTTCGCTTCCTGTCAGCGGACAGACCGGCACGCTCAAGACGCTCTGCCCGGGAACGGAACTGGAGGGCCGCATACATGCGAAAAGCGGTACAATCGCAGGAACAAAGAACTTCGCGGGGTATATTGACATGCCTAACGGCGACACGTGGGTCTTTGCTATCCTCATCAACTCCGCTCCGGGCAAAGCCAAGAACATACAAACCGTAATCCAACAATACCTGTTAGATGTATATAGAGCGCACAAATAGCACCAACACCCTGATGAAGGAGATGATCGCCAAAGGAGAATCGTTCCCCGGCGAATCCGACTGGCTCATGGCAGGTTTCATCCGTGCCGGATACCAGACTGCCGGGCGTGGTCAGACAGGAAACGGCTGGGAGAGTGAGCCGGACAAAAACCTGTTGTGTTCGATCTTGTTGGATATTGGCCGTTTTCACTTATGCTTCCCGCCGTTCAATATAAATCAAGCAGTCTGCGCAGCATTGCATAAGATGATTCAGTCCTTGCTCCCGGACGATAACAAACTAACCATCAAATGGCCGAACGATATCTATTACGGGGACAAGAAACTGGCGGGTATTCTCATTGAGAATATGTATGACGGCTATGACGTGAAATACATGATAGCGGGTATCGGGCTCAATGTCAACCAAACGACCTTTGTCTCGGACGCACCTAACCCCGTTTCTATCAAGCAGATCACAGGTCTTGACTACGATCTGGAGGAGTTGATGAACAAGTTGCTCGACGAAATGGATCAGGCGCTCTCGACGAGCAACAGGGAGTATTATATGGCGCACCTCTATCGCAAAGACGGCTTTTGGCCGTTCGTGGAGCGCGAAGTGAGTACAGCCCCCACCATGAATGCCGGCAAAGAGACCGAAGGGATCTTCCTCGCAAAGATTGAAGATGTGCGGACAGATGGAGAACTTGAGCTTCGGGACAAAGACGGCAACCTTCGTATATACCACTTCAAAGAAATACGATACGTGCTTTAATTTTTAATTCGTAATTTTTAATTTTTAATTATATGCAAAGCATAATCATCACCGGCGGAGCCGGATTTATCGGAAGCCATGTAGTACGGCTGTTTGTGAACAAATACCCCGACTACCGGATTATCAATGTGGACAAACTGACTTATGCAGGCAACCTCGCTAACCTCAAGGACATCGAGGACAAGCCCAATTACCGCTTCGTACGCGCCGACATCTGCGATTTCGACACTATCTATGCCCTCATGCAGGAGGAGCATGTGACGGGTGTGATCCATCTGGCGGCGGAGAGCCATGTGGACCGCTCCATCAAGGACCCCTTCACTTTCGCCCGCACGAACGTCATGGGTACGCTCTCCATGCTGCAAGCCGCCAAACTCTATTGGGAGTCGCTGCCGGAGAAATACGAGGGCAAACGGTTCTATCATATCTCCACCGACGAGGTCTATGGTGCGTTGCAAATGACACACCCGGAGGGTATCAAGCCGCCGTTCACCACCAAAGCGTCCTCCTCGGACCACCATCTGGCGTATGGCGAGGATTTCTTCTACGAGACCACCAAATACAACCCTCACTCGCCCTACTCCGCTTCAAAGGCTTCGAGCGACCATTTCGTCCGCGCTTTCCATGACACCTACGGCATGCCGACGATCGTCACCAACTGCTCCAACAACTACGGTCCCTACCAGTTCCCGGAGAAGCTGATTCCGCTCTTCATCAATAATATCCGCCACCGCAAGCCGCTCCCTGTCTATGGCAAGGGCGAGAACGTGCGCGACTGGCTCTACGTGGAAGACCATGCACGGGCGATAGACCTCATCTTCCACAAAGGCACGATCGCCGAGACCTATAATATCGGCGGTTTCAACGAGTGGAAGAATATTGATATCATCAAGACGGTTATCAAGACCGTGGACCGTCTGCTGGGTCGTCCCGAAGGCGCGGACCTCGACCTCATCACTTTCGTCACCGACCGCGCGGGACACGATATGCGCTATGCTATCGATTCCACCAAACTGCAAAAAGAATTGGGCTGGGAGCCGAGCCTGCAGTTCGAAGAAGGCATTGAGAAGACCGTCCGCTGGTATCTGGACAACCAGGCATGGCTGGACAACATCACCTCCGGCGAGTACGAGAAATACTACGAAGAGATGTACAAAAACCGCTGATCAAACAGCGGTTTTTTGTTGCCCTGTCCTCCCGAGATACCCCACTATCTCTCGAAAACGGTTCGATAATGATTCGATAATGGTTCGACAATGAGTGCTAAATGAGTCGAAAATGACCGCTAAACGAGTCGTAATTGAGTCGTAAATGACCCGTGAGTAAATTAGTTATCGGAGGCAACACGGATAAAAGAGACCCGCGATGGCATTTCGCAGGTCTCTTTTGGATGGAATTTGTGTGTTTCGATTTTATGCCTTGAGTTCCTCCGGAAGTGTTGGCATGGCGCCTCGTTGTGTGCAGACGAAGGCAGAGACGACAACGGCTTTCTCATGCGCCTCGCGGATGGTTTTGCCGAGGAGTAGTTGTGCGACGAATGTAGCGGTAAAGCTGTCTCCTGCACCGACAGTATCGGCTACTTGCACTTTAGGCGTAGCTACATAACTCTCTTCGGAAGCGGTAAAGACATACGACCCTATCGCGCCACAGGTGAGGATGAGCATATCCAAGTTGTAACGGGCGATGAGTTCACGGCAGATGCGGCGTGTCTTGTCTGCGTCCTCCGCGATGAGTCTGTCGGGAACGGTCGGTTCGCCGAGGAGCATGGTAGCAACGACGTCCAGTTCCTCGTCGTTGATCTTGAGCACATTCGTCCGCTGCAGGGATTCGGCAATCACTTCGGCAGTGTACCAGGACTGACGGAGGTTGATATCGAAGACCTTGAGCGCATCCTCGGGCATAGCGTCAAGGAAAGCCTGAATGGTTTCCCTGCTGGTTTGCGAACGTTGCGCGAGCGAACCGAAACAGACCGCTTGAGCATGGTGAGCAATCTCCAGCATTTCGTTGGTGAGAGGGATGTTATCCCATGCTACTCCGAGACATATCTCGTACTGCGGGATACCTTTCTCGTCCAAAGTGACCTTGACCGTGCCCGTAGGTTGCTCCACCGTTGAGAGTTGAAAGTTAAAAGTTGAAAGACTATTATGGATAGCCGTGAACTTATCTACGATCTCCTGACCGAGTTCGTCGTCTCCTATAGCGGAGATAGCACATCCGTTGAGCCCGAACTGGGATACATGATATGCAAAATTCGCGGGTGCTCCACCGAGTTTGCGTCCTTCAGGCAGGCAGTCAAAGAGTGCCTCTCCAATTCCGATTACGTATTTCATAGTAATGAATAATTGATTAATGAATAATAAATATTATTTTTTGATTTTAAGGGTAAAGAAGGTGAGGTATGCTGCACCTATCGCCATAACAAGGACAGCACCGATTGAACCCATCAGGTCGGACATAAAGCCCATACAAAGCGGGAAGATAGTACCTCCGAAAAGTCCCATGATCATCAAGCCCGAGATCTCGTTCTTATGCACGGGATCATAGTTAAGCGCCTGCGCGAAGCAGATGGAGAAGATATTGGAGTTACCGAATCCCACAAGGGCGATACCGGTATAGAGCACCCATTGGGCGTCTCCTACCGCCAGAAGGATCATTGCCGCAATGATCATGCATACGGATATTGCAAAGAAGATCTTCTCCGGGATGAGCCGCAGGATGGCAGATCCGGATAGACATCCGATGGTACGGAAGATGAAATAGAGGGAGGTAGCGAATCCCGCCGCCGCGAGGTCCAGTCCCAGACGCTCCATGAGGATCTTCGGCGCAGTGGTGTTGGTACCGACATCGATACCCACATGGCACATGATACCTAAAAAACAAAGGAGGATAAAAGGCTTGCCGAGCAGTTTGAAACAATCCACGAAGGACGAGCCTTTCGCTGCCGGCTCCTCATGAATCGAAGTGAACGCGAGCGCGAGGATAGCGACAATGCCGATAACCGCATAGATTGGGAACAGCACTTTCCATCCCAAGCCCATATGCGGGATAGCCTCCGTTGCTCCCCACATCGCGATATACGGCGCGAGGAAAGAAGCGATCGCCTTGACGAACTGACCGAACGTCAGCGTCGAGGAGAGGTTACCCGTGACGATATTCGACACCAGCGGATTGAGCGAAGTCTGCATGAGGGCGTTACCGATACCGAGGAGCGAGAACGCAACGAGCATCATCGCATAGCTCTCCCCGCAGAGGGGCAAAATCAACGACAGGACGGTCACGAGGATAGAGAGAAGAACGGTCTTCTTTCTGCCGATCTTATTCATCAGCATACCCGTAGGCACGGAGAAGATGAGGAACCAGAAAAAGACGAGCGAAGGCATGATATTCGCCTGCGCATGCGTCAGACCGAGGTCTTGCTGCACATAGTTGGAAGCGATGCCCACGAGGTCCACGAAGCCCATGGTGAAGAAACAGAGCATCACGGGCAAAAGAGCCCATTTATTTACCATTTTGTCATTTTCCATTTGTTCATTTATTTAGACATTTAACAATTTAGATTTTTACATTGTAGATTTTCGCTTCTCCACCTTGAACCTCAAGATGGTTGTAGGGTTCGGACGGGAAGACGAGGTTGGTCATCGCCCAAGCGCCTTCGGCATCAAACGCCTCGATGGAGCAATGGTCGATGAAAAGCAGGACATGATACATGTCGCGTTTGACAAAGAGCGGCGCTACCGTACGTGCTGCGAAATCATGGGAGAAAGAGCAGTCGCCCGAAGCGGTGCGGTCCATGGAGAAGGTGCGCCGGTGTACGTCGAGGTTCATGACCACTTTCTCACCTTTGTCGTTGGAGAGGGTAATGAGTGCGTCCTGTTTGCCATCCAAAGTCAGTTCGACAATACCGGCATCCGGCAGGTATTTGGTTTCTTCTCCGCGGAGCGCCAAGGTCTCTTTGGAAGGCACGGAACCCAAGCGATATTCGCCTTCGTCATCCGTATAGAGGAAGAGGTCACGCGCAACGGTATTCTGCGACCGGAAAGCCACCGTCGGTAGTACTTCTGCGTACTGCCAGTTACTCATCCATCCCATAGCTACCAAACGACCATCGGGAGAGTTGTGGAAGGTGAAGGTGGAGTAATTGTCCTTACCATAATCGAGCCAATTCATTTGTTCATTGTCACATTTACCATTTTCACATCGAAACTCCTTACCGTCCCAGTCTCCTACGAAATACTGGGTTGCAGAGCCGCCAAATGGTCCTCCGGGATTGATGGAAACGAGAAGGACGTATTTGTCGCCGATATGCAACAACTCCGGGCACTCCCATACGCCTCCGTGGGTGCCAAGGTCTTTTCCAAAAGACGAGAGATAGGTCCACTCCTTAAGATTCGGCGAGGCATAGAAACGGATCTCCTGCTGGCAGGCAAGAGTCATCAGCCATTTGTCGCCGTCCCATGTCACTTTCGGGTCACGGAAATCCGCGATGTCGCCCATGAGAACCGGGTTTCCTTCGTATTTGGTGAAGGTATAGCCCCCATCGGTACTATATGCGATAGACTGGTGCTGCCCGATGACTTCCGACTGCGTATAGATCGCTACGATAGCGTTCTCTCCGAAATCGGCGGTGTTGTTCCTATCTATGACTGCCGAGCCGGAGAAGATCGTCCCGATAGAGTCCGGACAAAGAACGATGGGGTGCTCCTCCCATGTCAGAAGGTCGGTTGAAGTAGCATGTCCCCAATGCATTGGTCCCCAAGTGCAGCCAAAAGGGTTGTGCTGGTAGTAGAGATGCCATATGCCGTTGGCCTCGTCGTAAAACATACCATTCGGATCATTCATCCAATTGGCAGCAGGTGAGTGGTGATAGACCGACCGGAAAGGTTCGTCGGTCGGGTGATTAGCCGGTTTCTTAGCACAACCTGCTAACAGCACGGTAGCCGACAATAATCCCAAAAGAATGTGTTTTGTCATAAAGTACTTTTTTAGTTTATTTGTCAGCATAGGCGGTAATCAGCCGCCTATGCCGTAAGGGGATTAGAGTTCAGCCCTAGGCACGATTATAATTGTGCGCCCAGTGCGTTGTATTTGACGCCGTTTTTGATGATCACGAGCTGACCGTTTTCAATGGTCTTGACTGCTTTGCCATCTATAACGATGTTGTCAATAGCGGTTGAGAAGTTGCCAACGAGCACGATGTCTGTTACATTGAAGGGTTCGCCGGTCTCTTTGTTGAACTGGATCATCCACTTGGAAGCTTCAGCCAATTTGGTACGCAACTCATCAGTCAGAGGCAGTTCCATGTAGCCCTCACCTGCTGTCATGGCCTCCTGGTTGGCTACATTCTCGCCACCTTGATCCGGCCATGCATTGAGGATTACATTGATAACAAAGTCCGAGCGGCCTGCCTCCGAATAGATACGGAGTGCGGTTGCTTTGCTCCAATCGACACCGGCATAGCCGTTCCAGTAGAGTTCGAGGGTTTTCCATTCGTCCGCCCAGAAGAAACCGGTCCAAACGGTGAAACCGTCTTTGAGTGTTTTGCCGTCGAGGAGTTCGACTTTGTTGCAAGTAAAGTTTGCGCCAATGATCTCCAGTCCGTACGCCTTGAGGCTATCCACAGCTGCAACAGTCAAGAATTGCTCAAAAGCACCGTCACCATTGATCCACGCTGCTTCACGCGAGCCTGCCAGATGGTCGAAATTAGCATTCATCACTTTGAACTCGATACCGTCGGAAGCGCCGGTGAAGGTAACGACAATCTTCTGTCCGGGCAGAGCCTCAGCAAAAGCTTCTTTCTGAATCTGAATACCGCCATCACTCCATGATACATGTTTGGACCCGGTCCAGAGGTCCGTTGCATTGATGGTCATTGCTGCGAAAAGCGCAGCCAAAAGAGTAATTTTTTTCATAAGTTTTAAAAATTTGTGGACAAGGGGCAGGCACATTCCTGCCCCTTATCCGGTTAATAATTAATATTGTTTGATTTGGATGTCTTGAACCATCATACCTCCTTCGTAGCAGTTGACAGACCAGCAGTTGCGCTGAATGCCGTATATACGCTGGGTATAAGCCACTATATCGTTGATGTACATGACGAGGACGGAGTTATCGGTATAGATATCAATCTTATAGGTATTGTCTGCCGGCGTAGCAAAAGCATAACTGCCGCCGCCTTTGAGTTCCCATACACCCTGCTCTTCCTCGAAGCGGATGAAATGTTTGTCTCCGTCCGGGCAGACCATGATGGAATAATATTTCTCGTAGGTCTTGTCGCCGTCTTTGCGGTCACCGCGCACGAAAGAGATGCCGAAACGGTCCGCTTTGTCATCCGTGGTAACGGTCATGGAGAGGTGGTTGTGGTAACCGAGGGTGCTGAACATAACGGAACTGTATGCTTTCATCGTATAGACACCGTCTGCAATCGTGAGATTTCCTTCCTCTTCGCCCCACTTCTTCACTACTTTGACCTCCTTAGCGGCATTGTATTTCTCGCGCATAGCGGGCACTTCGCCGAGGTAGAGAGTACCGTCCTCGCGTTGCAGCAGTTTATGCACAACGAGGGTACCGCCCCATTTGGGTTCAGCCTCAGCAGAGATGTCGGTATTGTCCTTTCCGCGTCGCTCAGGGCACCAACCCCACATATAGCGGTCGGTACCGTCGGAAGCGGTGTTTCCGGCATAGAAAGCGCGGCAATCGAGTGCACCCTCTTTGCTATCAGGCCAAGTAGGATTGGTAGCCGCTTTGAGTTCGTCGATCGTGCGTCCCTTAAGGTAGTGTACGCGGCGCTCAAAAGCAGCCATGTCGCTATAAGTGAGATACCACCAATCGCCCATCTGGAAGACGTTCGGACACTCCATGAAGCGATCCCAGATCATTTTGGAGAATTTGCCTTTATGCTCCCATGTCTTGAGGTCGGACGAAATGAACTCGGCAAAGCAGCCGTCTTTCTCCTCTATACGTGCCCCATCCGGCATCGGTTTGGTAGCCACAATCATGTGCCATCCGTCGTCCATGCGCCAGATATACGGGTCGCGGAAATTGAGGGAACTATAGCCGTATTCAGCTCCGCGGAGACGGAAGAGCGGATCTTTGGTCCAGGTCTTGAAATCCGGGCTGGTAGCACGCATAACGACCTGTCTATCCTCATCGGCAGCAGGTTTATACCGCTCGCCGGTGTAATAGATGTAATAGAGTTTCTCGCTCTCGTCATAGACGATGCAACCTGTACCGAGCGCAGCGTCCTGCTCTCCGGCGAGCCCGGTCGGCAGTATTTCACCCATCGGGGTGTAAGTAGCTACATCCGTCGTGTGCAGTCCCCAGAGCGGGTGGAAAGTTTGCTCCATATTTTGCTCGAAATTATGGAGATAGAGGATCTTATAGTCCTTCGCCACCGGGTCATAGAACGGCAGGGGGTCTCCCACCGAACCGATGGAGGGTTTGTAATACGTCGTCGTCACTGTCTCATCCGAGGCATTGAAATAGGCGGTTGTGTTCTCCCAGTCCTTCTGCTCCTGCGGAATGTTCTGCTGGCAGGCTGTCAGCGTGAGAGCTGACAGCGCCATGATCATTACAATATTGTTTGTCTTCATAAGGCGTTATTGTTTCAGATAATTGAACGCATTTTCGGTTATCTTCGCCACATTGTGGTGGTAGTAGTCTTTACCTTCGTCCGAGGTGGTGTACCAGTCGTAGCATCCGGATCCGATACAGATGATAGCACCGTGGTCAGCCGTGCGCTTGAACTCCCAAGCCACTACAGCGTCATTACCTCCGGCGATGTCGTACGCACCGGTCTTCTGGTGGAACACCTCGCGGTCGTCATACCCGCCCCAGTCGGTACCAATGTGGTACTGTGCGGTAGAGTTGGTGATCTTGTATCCCTCGTCGCAGGTATAGACATGGTCGAGAGCGGACGGGTTCATCGTCAGGTTCTGCCACAGGGCATGGTCGGTATGTCCGGTGATAGCGAACTCCCACGGACCGCCTACGCGCTCCGCCTCCGCTTCTTTGCCGCCCCATGCGTTATTCGGGAAGCACTCTGCTTCGCCTAAGAAGAACGGCAGGTTAACGGCATAGCGGGTGAGAAGGAACGAACCGCCTGCTTGGTAGTACGATTTCAACTTATCCAGCGCCAGCGGATCCATCACTTCGGGAGTAGCCTGAACGAAACGCTCTTTGCCCTCCAGACCACCGTCCACATGGAAATGCCACCAGATGACTTTGCAGTCGGTCAGTACGACTCTATTGGCTGCCAGATCGGAGAACGAAGCATAGTCGGAGTTCTCCACATTAGCCAGCATCCAGTTGACTGCCTCCTGCTCCTCGGGATTGAGTTGCGCTACCGTCTCTGCCAGACCGAGGTAGAGCACAACCGGATTGCCTTTCTCTTTTACCGTGACGGTATAGGTCGTTGAAGCGGTGTTATAGGTAACGGTGAACTCAACGGGGTTGGTAAAGTCGCACGGTACGCCGCTCCGCGGAGTGAGCGTAGCGCCCTCGGTAGTCTTAACCGTCGGAACGAGGTTCTTGATGTCCGTACCGATCGGAACGGAGACGCTGATCGTTTTCGCTACTTGGTCAATGATACCGACATAGGTGTCATTCAGCGCGAAAGAGAGGATGCGCGCCTCATCATGTTTGACCGACACTTTGTAGTCCTGGAACACATTGCCGTTCTCCACACGGATTGCGATCGGGGTGGTCATGTTCACCTGATCGCCCACATGGTGGTTTGCCGTAGCTCCGGCAGAGAGTTCCAACTGAGTAATAGTCATCAGCTGGTCATCGTGGCTCTCGGGCACTCCTACTACCACGGTACGCGCAGCGTGATCCACCACACCCGTGTAGGTATCCAGCATCAGGCTCTCTATCTTGCAATCGCCGTTGACTGCAAACGAGTTATCCCATTTGTTACAAGAGGAGAGGAATAAGGAGCAAGGAATAAGGAATAAGGACAAATATGCCTTAATGATATATTTTGCTTTCATAATTAGTGTTATCTAAATGATTAAATGGTAAATGACCAAATGGTAAAATGGATTTACCATCCTCCTATATTTTGTGTATAATGTCCGTTGGAAGCAGCCACCTGCTCATGCGGGATAGGCAGATACTCGTTCTTATTGGCGGTAAACTTAGCCGTTGTGTAGATACGGCAGTCGTTGGCCTCCTCGAGATAATAGCGGTTGATCACCTGTTCCGCTTCACCCCAGCGCACGAGGTCGAAGAAACGCTCGGACTCCATGGCGAGTTCCAGACGGCGCTCCATCTTCACCTTGGCGAGTGCGTCGGAGTTGTCGGTATAGGGTTTGATGAAGATGCGTGCGCCATAGTTGGTGTCATATCCGGCAAGCATAGCGGTACTGCGTGCAGCGCGGTTGCGGATCTGGTTAACGATAGCGATCGCTTCCGCATCACGACCCAGCTGCGCCAAAGCCTCGGCACGCATCAGCAGCACATCGGCATAACGGACAACAATACGGTTCATCGGGCTTCCGAACCACAGAGCGGAACGGATGAGATAACCGCCGTCGGGATCTACATTATGCTTGAGCGTCACGTAATAGCCGTATAGTCCGTTGGAGCGGCTCCAGTTCTGGGTGCGCTTCATCATATAATTCGGATTGAACTCGTACGGGAACTCCGGAATACCTACCGTCAGCCACAGACGCGGATCAGCGGTCTCGGTCTTGGCGTCGAAATCCTTCTGGTTGAACGACTCGATATAAGGCAGACCGTTGGCATCCGTACGGAAGGCGTTGACGAGGTTCTGGCTCGGTTTGTAGAAGTCGCAACCGCCCTCGATGCGGGAAGGAACCATCAGACCGTACGACCAGTTGCAGTTACCGAGATTGGTACCGTCGTTGGTCGAATACTGCATTGCCCAGAGGCTCTCTTTGCCGTTCTCGTATTGCGGCTCGGGACGGAAGTTATTATGGAAATCGTCCTCCAGTCCGTAGCCCGCAGAAGTATAGATATTCTCCTCGGTATAGGTGAGCACTTTCTCCAGATCCGCCTGGTTGATCTCGGTCACCGCGTGTGTGTTTGGATCGTCCTGGCGATAAGCCTTATAGAGATATACTTTAGCCAGCATTCCTGCCGCCGAAGCCTGGGTCGGACGACCTTTGTCGGCTTGGGTTTGAGGCAGCACCGAGTATGCGTACTCCAGATCGTCGGCGATGAGTTGCCATCCCTCGTTGTTGGTGTACTTGGTGTTGCTCAATTCGTTATAGTCCGCTTGCTTCATGTTGGGATCTACCACGAACGGGATGTTCTTGTAGAGGCGCTTGAGCAGGAAATGGCCATAAGCGCGCAGGAATTTCATCTCGCCCAGACGCTGCGCCTTGAGTTCGTACGTGTCCGGCATGGCGTTGAGCGCATCGATTGCTGCGTTCACACGGCTCAGACAGTTATACAGACGCACCCACATATCGTTGATATTCCAGTTGGTGGTCATGATTCCTTGGCTGATCTCCAGTTGGTGGAAGACATCGCCGTCGTTCTCGGTACTTCCGCCCTTGTAAGCGTCGTCCGAACGGACATCGTAGTTCCACATACTGAAGGAGGAGTTGACATCCTCGGCGGAGATGAACACCGCATAAGCGGAGATCACCACATTATCGATATACTGCGGGTCGTTCACTTGCTCCTCGCTCAGGATACCTTGCGGAACATCTTGATTGAGGAAGTTATCGCAGGAAGTACAAAGGAGCAATGCACCGAGTATAAAGGGTATTATCTTATTTGCTTTCATAATATTTTTCCTTTCATCTTTCATTTTTCACCTTTCAACTTAGAATGTCACTTTCGTTCCTAATGTTACGGTCAGCGGTATAGGATAACCGAAGGTCGGGTTCTCGGGATCTACACCGGTGAACTTAGCCGAATGGATGGTGAATACATTCTGTGCGGAAACGAACCAGCGCCAGTTTTGCATCAACATCTTGTCGCACGCTTTCTTAGGCAGGTTGTAACCCAACTGGATATTACGCAGTTTGAGGAACGAGCCGTCCTCTACGAAATAGGTGCTGACGCGGGTCTCGTTGTTGTTATTATTGGTCGAGAGCGCGGGGATGTCGCTGTTGGGATTGGAGAGCGACCAAGCGTCCAACACGCGCGTACCTTTATTTAAATTAGGTACGTTGATACCTGCCCAGAGGTCGGTCTGCTCCTTGTAATCCTTGGTGATCACTTGCACGCCGCCTACACCTTGGAAGAAGAGGGTGAGGTCAAATCCTTTGTATTCGAAATAGAAGTTCGCACCGAAGGAGATAGCCGGTACCGGCGAATAGATCCATGTCTGGTCTTTCTCCGTGATCACACCGTCTCCGTCGAGGTCGCGGTAACGGATACGTCCGAGACCTGCACCTTCCTGAATAGCGTGGTTGTCAATATCGTCCTGGCTCTTGAAGATTCCATCGGCGATGTAACCCACCTGCGATCCCATCGCGTGGCCTACTACGGACTGAACGCCGTTACCGCCGAACCGACCGCTGGCAGCTACCGTCTCCGGCAGTTTGACCACTTTGTTGTCGTAGTGCGAGAGGTTCGCCGTGATGTCGTATTTGAAGCCGGACTTGGTCTGGTTACGGTAACCCAGCGCGAGCTCCACACCCATGTTATCCATCGCGCCGGCGTTCACCCATTGGGTACCACCCTCGCCCATCGCACCGATTCCGGTCATCTCGACGAGAATGTCCTTGGTCTGCTTGTAGAACCAGTCGAACGAACCGTAGAAGGTCTGCTGGAAGAACGAGAAATCGAGACCGACGTTGGTCTGGGTGGTCGTCTCCCATTTGATATCGTCGTTGCCGACTTGGATACGACGGAAACCGGACGGCAGGATCTGTCCGCCGTTTGTGCCGGCGATGTCGTACGAAGTGCCATAACTCTGTCCGCCGTTCTCGGTCACGCCATAGTTGGACTCATAGATCGTATAGCGGGCGGTGGAAGAGATATCTTGGTTACCGGTCTGACCCCACGAAGCACGAAGCTTGAGGTCATTGAGCCAACCGTAAGCGCCGCGCATGAATTTCTCCTCGCTGATACGCCATCCTGCGGATACGGAGGGGAAGGTAGCAAAACGATTGTGCTTACCAAAACGACTTGATCCGTCGTGACGGAGCGTGAAGGAAATGAGGTAACGGTTGTCGTAGCTATAGTTCGCTTTTCCGAAGAACGAAATCAGCGAGTAACTGCCTGCACCGCCGTAAGACTGCGCCTTGCCTGTTCCGGCAGACGGCCACATATAGGTCGGGCTGAGGACGATGAAATCCTCCTTGTAAGCAGAACTCCAGTCATTGATCTCGCGGTTCAACTCGGTACCGAGCATGAAGTCTGCGCGGTGTTTGTTGATGTCGAGGTTATAAGTGATGATGGCGTTCCACATCCATTTGAGCCAGTGCTCCTGCTTGGACTCCACCGCGTTCTTGTCGTTCGCTACCACGCCTTCCGCAATGGGGTATGTGAAGAAACGCTGTTTCTTCTGGGCATAATCGATACCGGCGGTCGTGCGGATATTCAGTCCCTTGACGGGGTTGATGTTGATGAACACGTTTCCGAACATACGCCAATACGTATAGCGGTTGTCCTTGTTGCGCTCCAGGATCGACATCGGGTTCTCGCGTTGCGGGAAACCGCTGGAGGACGGAGCCTGCGCCAAGGTTTCGCCGTCGGACTTATAGACCGGCAGCAAGGGGTTGTATTGCAGCACGCTGTTGATGAATCCGCCCGGGGCACTCACCTCGGAGGTGCGGTTCAAAGTGAAGTTCTCGCCGATCGTCACGTAGTCTTTCAGAATCTTGTAATCGGTGTTGATACGCGCCGAGAAACGGTCGAAGTCCGAGTTCTTGATCACACCCTCGTTCCGGTAGTAACCCAGCGAGAAGAACGAACTACCCTTCTGGCTGCCGTTGGAGACGGATATATTATAATTTTGTATCACGCCCGGACGCGTAGTCTCACTAAACCAGTCGGTGTTGCTCACCGGCACCGTACCCGCGTCATCCATGTATTTATTGAGCATGATATTATTGAGGACGGGCTGTCCCTGGGCATTGTAGCCCCAGTCGTAGCGATAACCCAATACGTTGGTGTTCGGATCCGCCACGCCGTCGTTGATGTACGCTTGCCAAAGAGCGCGACCGTACTGCTCGGAGTTGAGCACGTGCATTCGGTTCACATAGGACTGAACGGCTACCGAAGCGTCCAGATCGACGCGGATCTTACCCTCTGCACCTTTCTTGGTCGTGATAATAATGACACCGTTGGCAGCACGGCTACCATAGATAGAAGCGGAAGCGGCATCCTTGAGGACTTGGATCGACTCGATGTCATTGGGGTTCAACTCGTGCATGCCGGATTTGGTAGGCACACCGTCGATGATGTACAGCGGGTCGTTGTCATTGAGCGTACCGATACCACGGATACGAACCGTTGCTGCACCGGAAGGGTTACCGTCCGCGGTAATGTTCATTCCGGGGATCTTACCCTGCAGCGCTTTCATCGGGTTGTTCTCCTGCTGTTTCTCCAGATCCTTGGCGCTCACAGCACTTACCGCACCGGTCAGATCCGCCTTACGCTGGGTCGTATAACCGGTTACTACCACTTCGTCCAACACCTCGCTGTCTTCCGCCAGCTTGATTTGCAGATTGGCGGCAGCAGCCACGTTTTGAGATTTGTAGCCGACATAGGAGATCACCAGTTTCGCTCCCGAAGCCACAGTCAGTTGGAAATTACCATCGAAATCCGTGATGGTACCATTCGTCGTTCCTTCCTCCAGCACGGAAGCTCCGATGATCGGTTCGCCGGTAGCGGCATCCGTCACCACGCCCGAAGCGGTCACCTGCGCGTGAGCGAAAGCAATAGACAGCAACACCACGAAGAAGGATGTCAAAAGAAGTCTTTTGTTTTTCATGAGAATTATGAATTAAACAATACAGCAGAACTTGGATTTTCCAAATTCCGCCGCAAAAGTACGCGCTTTTTAGCACATGCGCAAATAATTATGTTGCAAAATATGCCACTGATGTTTCACTGCAACAAATGTAACATATTTTGCAACAAAATTAGTATTTATAAATGTTTCATTTTAGCGCGCACTAGGCAGGTGTCCAAAGTATTCCTTATAGCATTTAGTGAAATATCCGGCGGAGGAGAAGCATAGTTCGAGCGCGACTTGCTGGATGGTCATGTCGGTCGTATGGAGGAGTTGGTCGGCGCGGATGAGACGTTGCTCACGGATATAGTCGAGCGGTCCTTTGCCGTAAACGGTCTTGACGCGTCGGAAGAGCTGTGTACGGCTCAGTTGCAGTTTTCCGCCGAGGAACTCTACATTCAGATTCGGGTCCGTCAGATAATCGTCCACCACTTGACGCAGCCTCTCAGCAAAGGCCTCGTCCTTTTTACTGAGCTGGATAGCCTCCTGCATGTCCTCCAGCTGGGGGATAATATCGTGCTTGATCTCCGTCAGGATCTTACGCTGTTTGATGAATACATAGGCTAAGGTAATGATGAACAAAGTGAAGAAAAACACCACAAATAGAATCAGTACCAATCGGTCGAAGCGCAACTGTCTCCATTTGCTTTCCGTCTGGGTTTGGAAGAGATGGAGAGTCTCCAGATCGCGGGTGATCGCCTCGTCCTGCCTGAGCATCGGATAGGCAATGGAAGCATCTATCATAGTAGTCTCCAACACCGTGTCCCGCACAAAAGGCTCACCGTGCAGGATCTGCGCTGCCGTTGCAATCACCATGTCACCGCGGGAGGAATAGGTAGCCGAACAGGTGATCTTGCCCTCTACTATGGCCCTCAGGCCGAGTTGGATACCGTCCACTCCCATGATAGGCGGTAAGTTTCCTTTCGTAGGATGAGCACTGAGCGCCTCAGCGGCACCGATCGCCATGAGGTCGTTATGCGCTACGATAACATCCGGCATAGGATGACTGTCCAGATAAGCGGAGACTGCCTCATAAGCGTTCTCTTTATACCAACGCCCCATCACGCTCTGCACCTCCACCTTGGCCTTTAATCCTTCGCCCTTCGCCTCGTCAATACCTTCCATCATACCCTTATGGCGCAGCGTAGCTGGGGTGGATCCCGGCAGACCGGTCACCTCCAGCACTCGGAACGGTTCGCCTTTCCCTTTTACTCCTTGGTCTGTCGCCTTCCCCGTCACCCATTGCGCCATGAGTCGGCCTACCTTGTAGTTGTCGCCTCCGATGAAGGCGGTCCATTCGTCGCCCGTGACACGGCGGTCTGCCACGATCACAGGAATACCGACTCTGTACGCCCTCGTCACCGCCGGCTTCACCTGCTCCGCCTCGTTCGGACTGACGATCAGCAGATCCACTCGCTCGGCGATGAAGCTGTCGATCTGCGCGCACTGGAGTTCATTGCTGCCATAAGCGATACGGCGGGAGATCGCCATATCGGGGTGCAGCAGCAGTTCCCGCTCCATCTCATAGTTCATCTTCTGCCGCCAGGCATCGTCGAGGCATTGACTGACACCGATGCGGTACTGCGGTTCATGCGAAGTACAAGCCGTTACGAGCAGGCACAAAGCCACTATACTAACAATGATGTTTCTCATAATGCAACATTTTTCTGCGTGCAAAGGTACAACAAAAAAATGACACTTACAAATAAAAGTGCCATTTTAACGATTTTTTGGATTTTTATTTCTTTTTCTTTTACTAATGCTTACGCATTCCGGTAGGCTTTCGGGGTGACGCCGACGCGGGATTTGAAGAAGCGGTTGAAGAATGCCACATTGTCAAAGCCGAGGCTCAGGGCAATCTCTTTCACCTGCAGGTTCGTGATCTTGAGCTGCGACTTGGCGTCCGTGATAATAGCCTCGATGATAATATCCCCGGCTGTCCTGTCGCCTACCGACTTGATCGTGGAGCAGAGGTGCGGCAGGGTGATGCGCATAGCCTCGGCATACTGGCTCACATGATGCCATTCCTGATAGTGCTTCAGCACCAACTGGCAGTAATCCTGATAGATCTCCGTCTTACGGTCCATCGGCTTGACCAGATACTCCTCCTGCTCATGCGCATATTTGGCATAACTGGTACGGAGCAGATTGAAGACGTGCACCATCTTCTCGGTGTCCAGCATGGACGGCTCCGCATTGAGCGCAGCGATAATAGTGTCGTACATCGAGCATAACACTTTCGCGTGGTTCTCACTCACGTTCAGCTTTGGAGAGTGCAACTGCAAGGCGGAAAGCGACATCTTATTGTTCACGGTATATTTCTCCAGAAACGAACTGCCGAATACAATCCAATACACCAGCGCATCATCCGAGAACTCGCGTATCAGCAGAAAACTGCCGGGTTCGAGCAATAACACATCGTTCGCCTTGAAATCATATTCGGTCACATTGATCGTAGCATGAGCCGTCCCTCGCACCAAAAGAGCATACACACCGCATTTGATCTTACACGGATACCGTCCGTACTCATTCATCAGTTTACCACTCGCGTCTCCGATCATATAGTCCCCGTAAGGACAGTCAACAATAGGGATATTATTCTCTTTCATCTTAATAAAAGTATTAAAATTCGGTGCAAAGGTACTACTTTTTTTTGAAACACACAAATATTCGTGCATTTTTATAGGACAAAAAAAAGAAGAACCACTATCGTGATTCTTCCATTGACCTGTTTGCGTTTCCTGAATTACGCCATTTTGTTTACAAAGCGAGCCAATTTGGATTTGAGATTAGCGGCTTTGTTTACATGGATAATGTGGCGCTTAGCCAGTTTATCGAGCATCGAACTAACCTTAGGCAGAGCAGCAGCTGCTGCAGCTTTGTCGGTAGTCTTGCGCAAGTCACGCACAGCATTACGTGCGGTTTTTGCATAATAATGATTGTGTGCCTTGCGTGCTGCCGTTTGGCGGATACGCTTCAAAGAGCTTTTATGATTTGCCATCTTTGTTTGTTGTTTTTGCCTTCAGCTTCCGGCTATCAGCCTTCAGCCCCGGCGGTTTAGTAATATCCCTTGGCGATGAGAGGAAAAGCCTCGGGACGTGACTTTAGGGAAGGTCTTGTAGTGCCAAGGGGAATCGAACCCCTATTGCAAGAATGAAAATCTTGAGTACTAACCGTTATACGATGGCACCTCGCGTTCGGCAACAAGCGTGCATTTGTCCATACCGCTCCGCTTAATGGACGGGCAACTTGTGCCTCCGCTCTTCGGTCCGCAAACACTTCGTTAGTTTACATCCCGAGGGAACCATTCGGAGTGCATGGGAGAAAAGCGGGTGCAAAAGTACTGCTTTTTTTTGGAATACGCAAATATTTTTGCATTTTTTTACAAAAAAGCGTTATTTTGTTTAATCCATGTGGCTAAATACTCTTGTTCCGGCTGTCCGGGAGTAGGAATAAACTCAATGATTGGTGATTGGTCATTGGTCATTGGTGAGTGCAAGAGTCCCAATGCCTCCATATCCATGATGGTGGAATAACCGGAACGGACGATGATATGTTTGGCACCCTTCAGCGCGGCAGCCAATTCGGCATCACTCAGATACGGGACGAGGGTGATTGTACCGCGTTTGATACGGGTATTGGGACGGTTCAACAATCCCTGGACGATCAGCACATTCTCTTCCGCACCAGCGTATCGCCGTACCAACTCCCGTTCCAACATCGTCCGCTGCGGCTCCAGCCCGCTGAGGACGGCAACGGTGGCATAAAACCGCTGCGCTGTAAGACTGCTTTGCTGTAAGACCGTTTCACTGTCAGACCGCTGCGCTGTAAGACTAAAGCGGCTCAGGGGACCGATATAAGACAAGGTACAAAGGGACGATGTACGATGTACGAAGGATTTTTGAGGATGCCCCAATTCGCCGCTCAGGCTCTTTTCCTGTTCCTCATAGTCCGGCACCCACACCTTATTATACCGCGTGTATATACGTGCGTGCATGCGTGCGACGAGCGGTTCCAGCCACCGCCAGCCTTTCGGCAGCATGATATGCAACTGGTGGGTGATATAGATGGTGAGGGGAAAGCCCCCCTCGATCCCCCCATGAAGGGGGGAAGAAGTATAGAGCCCGAATCTGTTATCGGAGACGACCATGTCGATCTTTTCTTCGCGCAAGAGAGATTGCAGCATCACATGGTCCTTGTATGCCCATAGAGCGAGCTTCGGCAAGGCCTTTACCATCGCCCACACCTGACTCCCGCCTTTGCCGTACCGCAGATTCAGGGACGCCAGACAGACGTACCGCTGTTTCGGGAAATGCCGCCGCAGCAGGGTCAGACTCTCGCCGTCACCACCCAGAATCACTTCGTGCCCCTCGTCCAGAAAACGCTGGACAAGCGGCACACAACGGCTGGCATGACCCAGTCCCCAGTTCAATGGCGCTACGAGAATCTTCATCAGTGAAAAATGAATAATGACTGTTTTTTATGCGCTGATGATAACATCATATCCTTTATTTATCAGCGGCATAGCGATACGCTCCATCTCCTCGCGGGAGATTTTCTCCAGATGCTCCTCCGGCGTCTTGCGGTCGATGACATAGATCATGACCTGTTTCGGCCGCAGTTGCGCAACGGCGCGATACCATGCCTCCAGCTCCTCCGGTGTGGTGTTATCTATGACCTCTCCGTCATGAGAGCCGCGGAGGAAACAGGTCTGCAGCGTAAAATCACCGTTGAACACCGACAGCCATTCTATGATCTTCTCCACCGTCAGTCCGCTGTTAACCGGCCTGTCGATGCGCCGCATCATCTCGTCCGTACCGGCATCCAGTTTGAGAATCCGGTTGTCGCACAGCCGCAGCGCCTGCGCCACATCCTGCCTGCCCAGTTGGGTGGAATTGGACAGCACACTCACTTTGGCGGACGGACAATAGCGGTCACGCAAAGCGCAGGTATCCTGAATGATACCTAAGAAATCCGGATGGAGCGTCGGTTCCCCGTTGCCGGAGAAAGTGATGACATCAAGACCGGTACCATTCGGACAAGTACCGTTTACTATTTGGTTCAATTTCGTCTCCAGCGCCTGGCGCACTTCCTCACGGGTCGGCAGGCGAGGATGGTCCACTCTCTCGTTCCATCCGCACTCGCAATAGACGCAATCGAACGTACATAATTTATGCTCCAGCGGCATGATCTCCATGCCCAGGCTCGTGCCTAAACGGCGGCTGTGGATAGGCCCGTATGCAATCTCACCGAATAACATCTCCTCTAATCTCTAAACACTAAACTCTAAACACTAATCACCCTGTTCCCCAGAATCTTGCAGATCTCGTTCCGCGCTTTGATAAGCTCCGGCTGATGCGCCAGAATCTGCATCTGACGGTCTATATCATTATTCGCCTGCGCCTCCTTCAGCCCCTCCTCCAACTCGGCTATCTGGATATTGATTACCGTCAGCTTGATCTCGTATAACAATTGCGTCACCAGTTCGCCGAGGCGGTCCTCAAAATCCGCTGACGCGAACTGATATTTCTCGGCTATCATATCTATGGCTATAGCGCTTATCAGCGGATCGGGGTGGAACTTGAAGAACTGCTCCGCCTTGAATCCTTCGTCCTTGCAATGCCGTTTGAACTCGTCCATTATCTGTCGGAACACTTCATACGGCGGCTTGATCTCGTCTTGTTCGAGCGTGTAGATAATCACTTCGCCGATACTGTACACCACCCCTTCTACCTCTATGGGACGCTCGCCATAACGCACCAATAATTGCAGCAGGTTATAATAGTTTTTCTCCAGCTGGCTCTTTGGCGTTATCTGCGGACGCTGCGGATGGACCGGTTTGACCGCCACCTCTGCTACCGGTTCCGGACTTGTGCTCTCCGGTTCCCGGGTCTCTGCCTCTGCCGCCTGCTCTTCCTGCTTACGGTGTTCCTCCATCCGTTTGCGGCGCAGTTTGATCACTTCATTGGTCAATATCTGTTCTCCTATATGCAGCCTCTCCGCACAATCTTTGATATAGACCTGGCGCGTGATCATATCCGGGATGATAGCAATGGAAGCCGTGATATCCTTTATCAGCGCGGCGCGTTTCTGCGGGTTGTCACCGGCATCGTTGCTGAGCAAGGCGGATTTGAAGCGGATGAAATCAGTCTTGTTCGCCTCTATATATCGGATAAACTCCGTAGAGTCGTGGTTCTGCGCGTAGCTGTCCGGGTCTTCTCCGTCCGGCAGCAGCACCACATTGACGTTGAACCCTTCCTCCAGGAACATGTCTATTCCTCGCAGCGCCGCATGAATACCTGCCGCATCGCCGTCGTAGAGCACCGTGATATTGGAGGTGAACCGCTGAATGAGGCGTATCTGCGGCTTGGTCAGCGCCGTTCCGCCGCTCGCCACCACATTCTCTATCCCGCTCTGGTGCATCGAGATCACGTCCATCTGGCCTTCTACCAGATAGCACATGTCCGCACGGGAGATAGCCTGCTTGGCCTGGAAGAGACCGTACAACTCGTTGGTCTTGGAATAGATGATGGAGTCCGGCGAGTTGACGTATTTGCCTACGTTCTCTTTCTTCTTCAATATACGTCCGGCGAAAGCGACGGGCTTGCCGCTGACGGTGAAGATAGGGAACATCACGCGGTCGCGGAAACGGTCGTACAGACGTCCGTCTTCGCTCTTGCCTACCACTCCTACGCCTATCTTGGTATCTACATCATTGACGATAAACTCCTCCTTGAATCCTTTCTCCTTCAGCGCCTTCGCCAGCGGGTTGCCTTTCTCCGGCGAATAGCCGAGTTGGAACTTGCGGATGATATCGTCGCGCAGACCGCGTTCGCGGAAATAGCCCAGACCGATAGCCTGTCCCTCCGGCGTGTCCCATAACTGGGACTGAAACCATTTGTTGGCAAAATCATTGACCACAAACATGGACTCGCGGTTATCCTGCCGCTGCTGTTCCTCCGCCGTCATCTCGCGTTCCTCCACCTCGATATGGTATTTCTTGCCCAGCTGCTTCACCGCCTCGACGAACGTGCACTGCTCTATCTCCATAATGAACTTGAGTGCATGTCCGCTGGCTCCGCAGCCGAAACATTTGTATATACCCTTGGAGGGACTGACAGTAAAAGACCCTGTCTTTTCCGTATGGAAAGGACAGAGCCCGATAAGGTTCGCTCCGCGTTTGCGGAGTGTTACATAGTCGCTGACAACCTCTTCTATCTTGGCTGCAGCAAAAATCCTATCTATCGTTTCTCTCGGAATCATTCTGCATACCCGGAGCGTCTTCCCGCTAATCGGGAAGAGCGGCCTCCGCCTAGTAGGGTTATTATTAATCTTGGTACCATAAATAAACACCGACCTTGATATTCCATTGATCCAGCCGGCCGCGGGTATGGTTACCGTTCTCGAAATCGCGGTTCTTATACGGGTTGAGCAGACCGAAATCATATCCTCCGCGCAGGAAATAACGCTTGTATTGGAATCCGGCACCCACGCCCCATGTCACATTCAGACGGCGCAGGTTTTCATCGTTGACAGTTGTTTTATATGCGCTGTTTCGGACACCGTAAGTAGTGGTGATATCGCCCGTATAGAGATCCTCTTCCCGCCTGTCCTGACGCATATCGAAAGTCAGACCGCACTGGAGGGTAGGACCGGTATAGAGCATCAGATACGTCTCTTTGGCTATCTCGAACTTATACTGCCAGTCCACAAAAAGCTCCAGTTCCTGATACGTGATCAGCTGGCGTCCCTGCGGGTATTTGCCGTAAGAGGCATTGATTGATTTCCATCCTCCGTTGGAGACGCCGAACGTATAGTTCAAACCGATGGAGGTTCCGAAGCCCGCAATGATACTGCCGTCATAGACCACACCTACCTTGAAACCGTTCATCTTCACCACATGGCTCAGCGAGTCTTTCGCATACGAAGGATTATCCGGGCTGTTGAGACGCAATATCGGCTGTGCCCATCCTATCTGCAGACCGAAACCCTGTTTGGGCAGATCAACGGCGAACACACCTGCTGCCACACAGGCTAAAATCACTGTTAAAAAAACTTTCTTCATATATCTTTTCCTTTCATTTTTCTTATCTCGCTCTGCTCGAACGATTATTGCTACGCAATTTTCACCTTTCATTTTTCACTTTCCGGAACACATCCTGCGCGTCCGTGGGTCTCACCTCTGCCGCCCAGAAGAAAAGCGCCAGACGGTCGCCTCCGCTCGGGATCTGGTCCATCGGATAGAGCACTCCCGTCGTCTCTTTCGTAAAACGCATATGGTGCATCTGCCGGTCTTCTATATACATCCGGATGAAACTGCTCTCCGTCGTATTCAGCCCCACATAGTCGCCGTTATCCTCTTTGGCATAGTAGATGGTCAGCGCATTGCCGCTCATGTCGATGATATCCAGCTCTCCGTCTTTGATATAGGCGGTCACTTCCTTTCCGCTCATTTGGTTGTAATAATCGATCGAGTCCTCCATCACGCATAGTGCCTTCCCCACTCCGTACAAGTGCTCCACTGCGCCGTTGACGATATATATCGTCATGCTGTCCGCCGATATCTGCTGGTTCTCGTTCCAGCAGATAGGATGGATATACAGATGCATCGTGGAGTCGGATCCCAGATATACCATCGAGTCGCACACCATCTGCGCATCGTTCCGGTACACCCGTACGCCGTAATGCCCGCGTACGCGGCGGTAGGTGCTGTCCTGCAAGGCGGAATCGGTATAATGCAACTCCTCTGTAAATAGCGTATCCGCGTGGATATACGTGATATGCGCGGTGTCCGACCAGTCCACCATCAGCGCGCTGTCGGTGGCATAACCGCGGCTGTTCTCCTCCCACATCTGTCCGTACTCGCCGTAGAGGGTCGCTTCGTGGGTGGAGTCGCGCATCTCCATCCTGCCCAGTATCTCTCCGAAACCGATTCGCTTGTCGTAGTAGATCGTATCGCCGGTCATGAACCTGCCATCGGAATGGTGTACGACAGACCGGTCAAGCAGCATGGATTGTTCGTTATCGGTGTTGTACCATCCGCGGGAGGAATGGATATCCGTCTCTTCCTCGTAGATGATTTCTGTCGGGCTGATGATATCCGCAATCTTGGTGTCGGTGTTGTAAAGCATCGTGTCGCTCGTCAGCACGAACTTCGGGTTGACCAGTTTCACCCCGTCGCTGAACACGGCTTGCTTGGTGTTCGGACGGTAGTTGCCGCGAAGGGATGTCAGGGTGTTGAGCGAGTCCTGCACTTCGCCGCCGGTCCAGTAATACGCAATACCTGCCGCGCGGTCGTAATTCATACTGTCCGTCGTCAGAATCGTCGGATTGCCGTCTTTGCGGCCGTGGATCAGTTTCACATGACGGCGTAACCGCGCAAGCTTGGTGTTTCCGTCGTAAAACAGCTTGTCGCCGAAACCCTCCAGCGTATCGCCTTGCACAAAACGCACATGACCGAAAGCATCCAGCGAATTTGTCTTCTCGTAGAAATAGGCGCTGTCGCAATACATCAGCATCTCGTCATGGCGGAAGAGGACATTGCCCTTCAGAATCTGCGCATCCGATAGCCTCTCCTGGTCAAACTGCAGGTTGTTCGCCCGCTCCAGATACACCATCGTCTGGGAAATTGAAAATTGAAAATTGAAAATTGAAAGGACTACAAGCCCCAGCAACCTAATACTATGTCTCCTTTCACCTTTCACCTTTCACCTTTCACTTTTCACCTTTCACCTTTCACCTTTCACCTTAGTGTATCCATCCCGGGTACTCGAAATCGCATCCTTGCCATTCCGGGCTGATCTGGACGTACGTCGTCTTCTGTTTCTTCAGGATCCAGTTATGGATAAATTCGCCGCTCAGTTTCTGCTCCAGCATCGATTTGATTGTCTGGAAATCATCCGTCAGGTTGGCGCGGTGGACATCTGTCTTTTTCTTCACGCGGACGATAGCGCATACCTCACGGTTCTTCGTCTGGTCCATCATCACGAACGGCTGCGACACCTCGCCTTCGTTCAGGCTGTATATCTGTTTCGCTATCTCCGGAGCCAGATCCTGGTATTCGAACTTGCTGCCGCCGGTATTCGGGTTGATCATCAGACCTGCATTCATCGCCGTGTTCTTGTCTTGGGAATAGCGGATCACCGCCTGCTCGAACTGTATGCTGTCCGATGCTATCAGCTGACGGATGGAATCCAGACGCTCTATAGCGTTCACCTTGTCCGTCGCGCTGATACGCGGGCGGAGAAGGATATGGCGGCAGTTGATGCGTTCGCCTTTCTTCTCTATCAGTTGGATGATATGGTATCCGTATTCGGTCTGGACGATACGGCTCACGCGTTTCGGGTCGTTCAGGTTGAACGCCACATCCGCAAACTCGGTCACCAACTGGCCGCGGCCTACAAAACCCAACTCGCCGCCGCGCTTGGCGCTCTCCGTGTCCTCCGAATAGAGACGCGCTAACATTCCGAAATCAGCTGTCCCGTTTTGCACGCGTTCCGTGAACTCGCGCAGACGCTGTTTGATACGCTCCGTCTCTTCTACAGGTACAGGAGGTTCGAAACTGAGAATCTGCACCTCCACTTGTGCCGGCATCATCGGCAGAGAATCCAGCGGCAGGGAGTTATAATACCGGCGGATATCTGCCGGAGTGGGTTTGATATCGGAGGTCAGCTTCTGCTGCATCTGCTGGATGATCATCTGGTTGCGGACGGTCGTCATCATCTCCTCGCGGATCTCCGTGGTGGGCTTGCGGAAATACTCCTCCATCTTCTCTTTCGAACCGATCTGGTTGATGTAATAGTTCAGACGCATGTCCACCTGGTGGCTCACACTCGATTCGTTCGCTTCCACAGAGTCGATAATGGCCTGGTGCAGGAATAATTTCTGTACCGCCAGTTGCTCCGGGATAACGCAATAGGGGTCGCCGGAGATGGTCTGACCTTCGTATTGCGCACGCAGACGCTCTTCCTCCACCTCGCTGCGCAAAATAGCCTCGTCGCCTACTACCCATATCACCTCGTCTATCACGCCCTGCGCTTGCACACCCAAACTCATGGCTAACAATAATGCTGTTACTGTCTTCTTTATCATAATCAGTCTTTCTTCTTTAAGCGGCTTTGCCGTTTAAGCGGCTTTGCCGCGGTCTTTTATCTTTTAGCGAAGCGGTCTATTCATTAATAAAATTTCACCTTCTGCTTTTGTATTGCTTCGTTATAAAGCCGTTCGCGTTCTTTGTTGAGGAACTCCACCTCGCGCGCATTCAGAATGATCTTCACTATCTCCGGCCGCGCGTAATCCATCGGCATCTTTTCGCCGAGCAGATGTTTCTCCGTCACTTGCAGCAGATAGGTCTTCACGCTGTCGCTCACCTCTACCTGGTTCTTGCTCTTCATCGCCGCTTCCAGGTCGCTGCGCGCTATCGGGATCTGGTTCAGCAGAGCCGTTGTCGTCATCCAGCGGTCGGAGAACAACTCATATCCGCTGGCGCTCTTGTACGCGTATTTCTCTATCTCGTCCAGCATCCCTTTCTCCATCCATCCGCGCAGTTTGGCTATGTCGTGGGCTTCGTTCGGCACTACCACCAGCATTCCTTTCACGATGCTTTCATCTAAAATGAACCGGTTCGACAACTGCTCATATACCTGTGCTACCACCGAATCCGGCACGCCTTTCGGCATCCGGCGCTCCACCAGATATTCCTCATAACTATGCACATATAACGTGCGCCTGTATTCCTCCACGAGCGCCTCTATCTCCTTCGTCCGTTTGCCTTTCATCTTGATACTTCCCTGCGCCGCCTCATACATCAGCGCATCTTTCGCCCATTGGCCCACGTATTGCTGTACGGTCCGCAAACTGTCCTCCGGACTCATTCCTACCGTCAGCGAATCCAGAACCGAACGGTACAGATACATACCGTTCACCTCTACAGCCGCACCGCTCTGAGCCTTCTTCTCATAGGCGGCACAACCGCTCAGTAACACCGATGAAACACCTAACAAAAACCCTGCCAAGGATACCAAAAGAATCTTATTCTTTTTCATAATACAAGCACATTATTCCAATTTCGGGCGCAAAGATACATAAAAAAAATGACATATGCAAGCATGAATCCAACAAAAACGCTTTTTATGTGGAAAAATTATTTGTGTGAATCTAATTTAAGATTCGAATTGTCCTGAACATTGGCATAAGCGATTAACACATCAACACTATCCAAAGCGGTCATCTTAACTTTTACGACTCATTTACGACTCGTTTAGCACTCATTATCGAACCATTATCGGATCATTATCGAACCGTTTTCGAGAGATGGTGGGTATCTCGGGAGAAATTTAGCCGACGTGGGGCCGATGTCGTCCTTCTTCTCGGTCGGCTTAGGCTCCCCGCCTGCCTTCCCTTTTCGGACTGCCAAGTCAAGGCAGTCCTCCAGGTCCCGTGATGGTCGCGTTGGCGACACGATGCTATTCATTAAAGATAGTGTAGAGCCTGTGTCCGTCAACCTGCTCGAAATGCTCGGGCAGGCGCACTTCCGGCGCACGAACACCGTCACCTATAGTTATCTCCGGAGCCACCTCTACGTGGATCTCGTCCCATATGCCGCTTGCCAGAATCGAACGGAGCAAGGTAGGACCGCCTTCTACCAGTATAGAATGAATACCTCTGCCAGCCAGGTCATCCAGGATGAAATTCCAGTCCGTCCGCTCGCGATAGACAATCACCGGATCAATTCCCGGATAATCGCTCCCGGTAGAAGCAAATATCTTCGATTTCATCGGCATTTTTCCGCTTCTGTCCATGGTCACGCGAATCGGGTTCCTTCCCTCCCAATGGGTGGTCAGCAGGCGCGGATTATCCAGCAGAACCGTGTTGGTGCCAACCATGATAGCCATGTTCTCCGCCCGCATCTTATGCACCAGTCTCTTTGTCTCCGGCGTCGAGATAGCCAGCGCCCCTTGCAAGTGCTCTTCCTTCGTACATCGTACATCGCTCCTTCGTACATCCACTAAACCATCCGCCGTCTGCGCCCATTTCAGTATCACGTACGGTCTTTTCTTCTCATGAAGGCACAGAAAACGCTTGTTCAGTTCGCGGCATTCTTTCTCCATCACGCCTACCACCACTTCTATCCCTGCCTCGCGCAGCATGGCTACGCCTTTTCCGGCTACCAGCGGATTAGGATCCAGCATACCTACTACCACTTTGCCTACTCCCTTTTCGATAATCAACTTGGCGCAAGGAGGCGTTTTGCCGTAATGGCTGCACGGCTCCAGAGAGACGAATAAAGTTGAAAGGTGAAAGGTGAAAGGTGAAAGGCCTTTTTCTTCCGCAGCGCGAAAGCAATTAACTTCGGCATGTCCTTCGCCGTATTTCTCATGCCAGCCTTCGGCAAGAATCGTACCATCTGCATCTACGAGCACGGCACCAACCATCGGATTTGGCGCCACATAATACTCGCCGCGACGGGCAATTTCGATACAACGGGCAATATAACGTTCATTTATCATTTTTTCATTTACCATTTGGCTATATGGATTTTTTTTTGTAATTTTGCAGCCGATTTGAAGAACCTCATAGCACATATTACCGCGCAACTGCAAGCTGTATATCCCGCTGACGAAGCGGAAGCGCTGGCTTGGTGGATTGCCGAAGAACTGAGCGGGAAATCGCGCACGGAACTCCAATTCGGGTACAAAAGTACTACAAATTTTCCACATTTGCAAATAGGAGAGCCTTTTTTAGCGCAAATTATCTCCCGTTTGCTGCATTTTGAGCCTGTCCAGTATATTTTCGGCCACACGGTATGGAACGGCTTGGACCTCAAAGTCACTCCTGCCACTCTCATTCCCCGTCCCGAAACCGCCGAACTGGTGGACCGGATAAATGAGAAAATGGGAAAATGTGAAAATGAGAAAATGCGAAAATTACTGGATATTGGCACCGGATCCGGCTGTATTGCTATAGCGCTGAAGAAGAGACATCCGGAATGGGACGTAACCGGAATTGACATATCGCCCGAAGCTATCGAGGTTGCGAAAGAAAATGCACTCCGGAACAACGCAGAAGTGAACTTCCGGGTAGCGGATATTTTCTCCGATGAATTAATCGAGCATCACCAATACGACATCGTCGTTTCCAACCCTCCGTATATCTGTGAGAAGGAGAAAAAAGACATGCGTCCGAACGTCCTGAACCACGAGCCGCATTCTGCACTCTTTGTGCCGGACGACGATCCGCTGAAGTTCTACCGCCGCATTGCCGCACTCTTCTGCCGTCAGCCATCACGGCCACGGGCTAGCCGTCAGCCGTCCCTCCTCTTCTTCGAGATCAACGAAGCATATGCTTCGGAGATAGGTGCCATGTTGGACGGAATGGGCTATACCGACATACAAATAACAAAAGACATCTATGGCAAAGACCGAATTATCGAAGGCCGAATGGCTAAGTAAAGCAGAGGCTTATTGCGCACGTGCGGAACATTGTGCAGCAGACGTCAGACGCAAGTTGTACGAATGGGGTGCAGACCCGGATTTCTCCGATTTCATCGAACAAAAACTATACGAGAACAACTTCCTGAACGACACCCGGTTTTGCAACGCATATGTCCATGACAAAGTGGAATATCAGGCTTGGGGCAGAATGAAAATCCGTGCCGGACTGAATGCGTTGCAACTGCCTGATTCCGCGATCTCCCAAGCGCTGGAAAACATCGATGAAACCGTGTATTTTCGCAACTTGCGCGCTCTTGTCAGCCAACGCCGGTCCGATCCCGAAGAAAAACTGCTCCGTTTCCTCCTCCAGCGCGGTTTTACATATGAAGAGATAAAAAACTGCAAATAAATTTGCTCATCTCAAAAAAAAGCAGTACCTTTGTACCCGCTTTTAATTCCGTACAACGAAATGAACATTATCCACACACCTATTGAGGGTCTATTAGTTATTGAGCCGCAGGTTTTCAAGGATGCGCGCGGTTATTTTGTAGAGACATACAACGAACAACGCTACCGCGAAGCCGGTATTGAATCCGCTTTTGTTCAGGACAACCAGTCCTGTTCCTCTTATGGTGTTGTGCGCGGTCTGCATTTCCAGAGACCGCCTTATTCGCAGGCGAAACTGGTGTGCTGTACTGTTGGACGTGTTCTGGATGTGGCGGTGGATCTGAGAAAAGACAGCCCTACTTTCGGCAAATGGTTCAGCGTCGAACTGAGCGAGGAGAACAAACGGCAGTTTTATATCCCCAGAGGCTTTGCGCACGGTTTCTCCGTATTGAGCAACCAGGCTATCTTCACCTACAAATGCGACAACCTCTATCATCCCGAAGCAGACGGAGGCATACTGCTCTCCGACCCCGATCTGGCAATTGACTGGCAGGTGCCGGAACAGTTGCGTATCATCAGCGAGAAAGACACCAGACATCCTCTCCTGAGAGATCTGGACAATCCGTTTTAATCTTCAAATCTTCGAATCTTCAAATCTCCAAACAAGATGAATATCTTAGTCACAGGCAGCAACGGTCAGTTGGGAAACGAAGTGCGCGTATTGAGCGCTGCGCACACGAAGCATAACTATTTCTTTACGGACGTCGTGGAATCAGACGGTGTCCGGGTGCTGGACATCACCGACAAGGCGGCTGTCAGTGCTTTTGTCAATGAACATGCCATCGATCTGATTGTCAACTGCGCCGCATACACCAATGTGGACAAAGCGGAGGAAGACGAAGTGACCGCCATGAAGATCAATGCGGAAGCGCTTTCCGTTTTGGGCAGTCAGGGAATACGCGTCATTCATATCTCCACCGACTATGTCTTCTCCGGCGACGAACATATCCCTTGCCGCGAATCGGACCCGGTAGCACCACGTACTATCTACGGTATCACGAAATACGAAGGAGAAAAAAGGCTCTTGGCGTCCTGTCCGGAAGCAGTCATTCTCCGTACGGCATGGCTCTATTCGTCTTTCGGCAACAATTTTGTCAAGACCATGATGCGACTCGGTAAGGAGCGCAAAGAACTGGGAGTGGTCTTTGACCAGATAGGCACACCTACCTATGCCGCCGATCTCGCACAGGCTGTATTTACCGTTATAGAGGCGCCGGTATGGCATCCCGGGATTTACCATTTCACCAACGAAGGTGTCTGCTCATGGTATGATTTCACGATTGCCATCCTCGCTCTTGCCGGTATCTCGGAATGCCGGGTAAGACCGATTTTATCGGAAGAATACCAATACAAGACCCCGAGACCCCATTACAGCGTTCTGGACAAATCGAAATTCAAGAAGACCTTTGGCGTGGAGATTCCTTACTGGCTGGACGGACTGAGACGTTGCATGGACGCATTAAACGGATAATGGTACATGGTAAATGAGATGAGAGATACCTTGGATTTTCTGGCGGAATTAGCCTGCAACAACAATAAGGAATGGTTTGATGCCAACCGCGACCGGTATCAGGCATGCAGGGAACGGTTTGTCGCTTTCTGCACGGAATACCTTGCCCGTCTGACAAAGATGGATCCGGCGTTGGCACCGCTCCAACCCAAAGACTGCATCTGGCGTATCAACCGCGATATCCGTTTCTCCGCGAACAAACGTCCGTACAAAGAGTGGTTCGGATGTTTCCCCGCTGCCGGAGTTCCCGGTCAGCCCAAGACATGGGGAAAGAAATCCATGCGCGGCGGCTATTACGTCCATATCCAACCCGGGCAGTGTATGTTCGCCGGCGGAATATGGGATCCTTCCAAAGAACTGCTTCAGGCGCTTCGCACGGAGATAGAAGCCAACTACGAAGAGGTAGAATCTATCATGGGGTCCCGGAAATGGGAAAAGTATTTCAGTCAGGATTTTGACCCTTATTGGGGACAATTGAAGAAAGTGCCTGCAGGTTTTGACCCGGACTTCGTACACCCCGAATGGCTCAAACATAAGACCTATACTTTCTCCGTCATGCTGAGCGACGAAGAGGTCTGTGCACCCGATTTCATCGACCAAATAACAGATATCGCAGCAGCGGCAAAACCGATGAATGACTTCCTTAATTACACCTTCGAGGAATACGGAGAGTTTCCAAGTAGGTGCTAATATATAATATATACAAAAGACTTGCTAGTTCAATGGATAGAACGGGGCTCTCCTAAAGCTCAAATCCGGGTTCGATTCCCGGGCGGGTCACACACCTAACTAACTAACACCATGAAACGCAAATTATCCTTTGCTATGGCGCTGCTTGTCTCCGCAGGTATGTATGCCCAATCGGACACAACGCGGATCATGCGCCCTGCAGCCTTGCCGGAGAGGACGGAAGTGAACGAACAGACGTTCGCGACAGAAGACACGCCGGAACTGCAAAAAACGCCGGACAGTCTGGTCCGCGTAGAAGTGACCACCATCCATTATTTCACAGACACACTGACTTCCATCATCTCCACGCCGGACAGCGTCGCCAAACAGCGCGAAGAGATCATTCGGACGGACTCGGCAGACCGTAGAGGTCATTACTTGCAGGCTTATGTAGGTCTCAGTTACGGTTCATTGGGTTACGGTTTTACAGACGACAAGAGCCACGTCAACGGTTTTGTCAGCCCGCTTGTTCAAATTCAGTACGCCTATTTCTTCCATCAGAATTTCGGTGTGGGAGTCGGTGCTTGGTTCACCAACAACACCTCCGTGGCTCACTTGGGCGGCACCTATACATGGGAGGACCAGATTGACACGGACACCGAGCAGCACTACAACCATAATTCCCAAGTGACAGCGTGGGACGAACGCCAGACGACGCTCAATATAGGCATCCCTGTCTCGCTCCAGTTTCAATACCGCAAGGAGGGCAAGAAAGCCGGTGTCTTCGCCGCTGTGGGCATTGCGCCTTCTTTCGCTGTAATGAACCAGTACCGCGTCACGAAAGGCCAGGTGACCCACTCCGGCTACTACCCTGCATGGGACCTGACACTTGACAACATCCATGAGTTCGGTCCTAAAGACTACACTCAAGAGGAGTCTGCTAAAGGCAAGATATCCGTCAATCCGCAAGCCACTATCTTTGCCGACCTCGGCGCCATCATCGCGCTCACGCGGCAGATAGACCTCTTCGTCGGCGGCTACTTCCAATGCGGAGCAAACGATGTCAACACCTCCGAGAAACACCCGCTTGGATGGAAAGACAACACGTTCACATTTATGGAGGACTACACCGGTGCCTACGCGCTCAATACCACCAAGGCTTCGCACCCCTACGAAGTAGGTCTCAAAGTAGGTATCCACTGGCGGCATATCAAGCCGGACAAACATGAGACGGTGGATTATTTCGATTATTTCACACGCAGGGACACTACGGTCAGTCTGCTGGCTCGCCGCGATACGAATAATACGGAACGCATAGACACGCTCACCCGCGCACATATCGCCAAAGCAGCCGAAGAAGTGGAGAAATTCAACAAGATCTACTTTGAGTACGACAGTTACAAACTCTCCGAGGCCTCGCAAAAATACCTCTCTTCCATCGTTGGAGTGCTGAATAAAGTGCCTGATGCCAAAATCGCCATTGACGGGCACGCTTCGGAGGAAGGGCAACGGCTTCATAATGAGCGACTGGCATACAACCGCGCTAAAGCTGTGGCGAAATTCCTGATCGGCCAAGGAATAGATAAAAAACGCGTGATCGTAATAGGCCATGGTTCATTGATTCCGAACGAAGAGAACGTCAATCATGAACTGCCGCTTGACCGCCGCGCGGAGGTGAAAGTAGTACAGAAACAAAGTGAGATTCAATAAGGAGGAGAAAAGATGAAAACACGATATATTGTTTTAGGCATTCTGCTGAGTGCGACTTTGAGCCTCAGCGCACGCATATACACTACGGGTGAGGATATTTATGTGAATGTCAAGCAAAGCGATGCGGTGGGCGATTGGTCCAAAGACGGGGCAAAGATCTTCTTCTATCTCTGGCAATCCACCAATACAACAACCAATCTGTGGCTTGAAGCGTCCCATGTGCCGGGCGGAAACGAGAGTATTGTCAAGGCTTACAAGGTCACTATCCCGTCCACCGCTGCCGGCTGGTACGACCGCGTTATCATCGTCCGCGGTACAGCCGCCGGATGGAGCGCTAAATGGAACCAGACGTCCGATATAGATATACCGGACAACAGCGATTGCAACTGCAATATGCTGAATATCTTCAATCCCTCCGAGAGCAACAAATGGAGTATCTATTCTCCTTCAGCCGAAGGCATCGGAACCGTAGCGGCGGGAGAGACAGCCGATGAGATTCATGTATGCGCAGCGGCGGCAGGCGACCCTATTTCGCTTCGTCCGAAACTGAACAGCACCAAAACGGGATACCTGTACGACGACGTGATCGCCCATGCATGGTATTACTCTATGGACGGTATCAGTTGGAGTGCCGCGAGCGCATTCGCAGGAACAGCACGGGACGAGGAGTTCTATCTGGACAAAGACCTGTTTGCCACGCTTCCTAATCCGATACCCGCCGGAGGAGTATATTATTTCCTCTACTCCACTATCCCGGCAGGAAGGCATCTGGTTCATGTCCTGCCTGACGCGGAAGGATGCGTATTGGATTGCTCCATCACTTCCTTTGAGACCGCTATCTCTGCTGTCAATGCCGATAATAACACTTTCACACTGGACGGTATGGTAGCCTTCGGAGAGCCCGATGGCCAGTTGGTGATTGAATGCCAAGGCAAATCCGTGACCATCTCCGCCCCGAAAAGTCCTCAATCTTTCTCTCTGCCCCTTGTACCCGCTGCGACCACCAACGGCGTGCAATACACCGCCACGGCGCGTTTTACGGGCAATACAAGTTGCGAGAGGTCCATCGTCTTTGATGTACCGAACGCCAAACAGGCGTTGGAGACCGTGAGCATAGATACCCTCACAGGCGGTTCTCTCACGCTGATTCCCTCCGATGCAGACCCCGCCAATGATTATGTATGGATCGTGAATGGCGCAGAGTATAAAAAAGCAGACGGTCAACCGCAGAACTATGCGGTTCCTGCATTCAGCACTGCCGGAACGCAGACATATATCTATAAAGAGTTCTATCCTATCTCCGGTTCGATGGACGATATGATGTCCAACGGCAACTACGAAAGCACGACGGGTTATGGCACTTACGGAGCGGTCAGTACAATAAGCGATTATAATTACTGGGGATATTTCGACGAGGCGGCAGGATACAGTTTCTACAGCGACACTCTGGCAGGAGGAAGGAACCCGAACAAGCTGAAAGAGAATGGTTTCGCCGTTGTCAAGAACGCCCATCGTTTCTCGTCCTCTTACGCGACCGTAGAGGCCCACGAAGGAAGTAATTTCGCGCTCTTTGACGCTGCCACCGGAGCTGCCGGAGGCAACAAAAAAGCGTGGTATGCCAATACGACCAACAATCCGAATCTCAAACTTAAGAAAGGTACCACGTATGTACTCTCTTTCTGGGCAGCCAATATCAACAACTACGGCGAGATGGACAATGCCGCGCGGTTCCAGTTCCGTATCGAATATAACGGTCATACATGGAACTCAGCCGTATTGGATCTGAGCAAACCGGAATTCCGCAATAATATATGGCACCAGCACTCCGAGACGTTCTACGCCGATGAGGATTGCGACGAGGTGACGATTTCGGTAGTGAACCTCAATACCAACACGCTCCATATCGGAAATGATTTTGCGCTGGACGACATCCAGTTCCACCCGATCAGTAGTGTCTCGCGTGTCGTCAAATCCCAGCAGCAGTTCGTTGTGACCGCGCACGAGCCTACAGTAGATGTGTTCACGGCTACCGTACAGCCCGTGGCATGCGGCGGAACGGATTATACAGTTGCTATGCATGTGGAATACCAGAACCCGAACGGAAGGCTTATTATCAAAGACAACACCACCGGGGCTGAGTATCCCTATACCCTTCCCGCTGTTGCGTACGATACACCGGCGGCTCTCAACGACAACATCGTCATCACTACCAACGAACCGACACATGAATGGGAAGCCTATTTTGAGGATTGGACAACAGCAAAGAAAAACGCTACTACGGTCATTCCGGGTTTCCCGAGCATAGAGGTTAAGAACCTTGTATTCTCCACTCCTGGCTGTACGGATCTGACAAGTACGTTGACATTCGATCTTGATTACACCTACCAGCAGGGCACTCTGAGGTATTGGGTGGACGGTCTGCCTGCCCAAACCGCCACGTACTCGGTATCCGACAAGACGGAGCAACAGTTAGTGGGGCTGAATTTTGCAGGTATTCCTGCGGACGGTAAAGCACACACGCTCCACGTGTTATTCGACGGCGCGAACAGCTGCGCGAAGGATTCGCTGACCATCGTTCCTTACTCGCCTGTGATCAGCAACGTGGCTGTTTCCGGCGTACCGGCTACTGTAACCTGTCCTACACAGGAATATCCGGCTACAGTGACCATCACTACTCCGTACGATGCCACGGGGCATGAGTTCACTGTCCGTTATGACGACAGCGGTGCGCAGAGCATAACTATCGCCGCGACCGGAACGACGACCACAGCGACGCTGACGCTCCATAACATAGGTGGCGCGGCGCAGTATATCACGGTCGCTTATACGGACGCACCCGCCTGCGATATCCAAAGCACCGACGCTCTCACGCCGCCTACACGTATCAGCTGCGACAAAGACGAAGCTACTATCTGCGAGGGAGAGACCTATACATGGAAGGGTATGACCTACAGCCGCCCTGTGGGCATAGATACGATCACGAATCCTGCTAATGTCTATGACACGCTTCTGCTCACCGTCAACGCCACTCCCCGGATCTCTATCGGTACTGTTGCAATGACATGCGACAACGCGGGCGAGGTACGCATACCTGTTACCGTGACGCACGGCGCGCCGGACAGCTACGACATCGAGTTAGACGGCGTTCACTATGCCGGTATTGCGGACGGTACAGACATCGTATTCACGCCTACGACGATGGAGAGCGGTGAATATACGGCGAACATAACCGCCGGGGAAGGTCAATGCGAGACGACCGCCTCTTTCCGCTTCACTATCGCTCTCTCGGGACAGATGTACAGCAAATGGACGGATGTTCTCTTTATTGACAACCATGACCACTTATATACCGACTATCAATGGTATGCAGACGGCACGGCAATAGCGAACGAGAATCAGCAATACCTCTATCGTCCGGAGGGCATGAGCGGTGAGCCCACCCTCTTCTACTGCCGCTTGACGACCTCCAACGGCAAGACACTATATACTTGTCCGATGGTGTTTGACGACGTGCCGCGTAGCGCTGATGCTGCTCCTGCTACCGCTCCTGCACAAGTAATCTGCACATACCGAGTCGGACCACACGTGCAAATCGTCCAGACGATAGAGGGAGACCACATCCAAACCCGCAAAATCATTGTTTATGAGTAAGCCTATATTACCCGCGTTGGCGGTAGATGCTGCCTGTTCCGGAAATCCCGGAGTAATGGAGTTCCGCGGGGTTATCGCGGATACCGGTACGGAAGTGTTCCATCGGGGACCTTTTGTACAAGGAACGAACAACATCGGAGAGTTTCTTGCGCTTGTACTCGGTCTGGCGTATATCAAGAAATACAACTTGAACTGGGTGATCTATACGGATAGCGTGACCGCGCTGGCATGGGTCCGCCAGAAGCGTTGCAAGACAAAGATAGAATGGAACGCATCCAACCAGAACCTGTTTCTGATGGTGCGTAAAGCCGAGATGTGGCTGCACGACAACACATGGACAACACCCATCTATAAATGGGATACCAAAGCTTGGGGCGAGATCCCCGCAGACTTCGGTCGCAAGTAGCCGCAAAGGGGCTTTTTGACAAACAGAAATAACAAAAATAAGATTTTTGGACGATTTATTTGCACAAACAACAAAAAAGCAGTACTTTTGCAGAGCAAAAGCGAAACAGGCTAACACAATTAATACACAAATAATTTAAATTATTCTACAACTATGACAAAAGTAGCTATTAACGGCTTCGGCCGTATTGGTCGTCTGGCATTCCGTCAGATGTTCGAGGCAGAGGGTTATGAGGTAGTCGCTATCAACGACTTGACCAGCCCGAAAATGTTGGCTCACCTTCTGAAATACGACACTGCTCAGGGCGGTTTCGCAGGTAAGTTCGGTGAGGGCAAGCACACTGTAAGTTACAAGGATGCTGTTCTCGCAGAGGACGGTAAGACCGTTGTTACTCCGGGTTCGATCACTGTTGACGGCAAGGAGATCACTATCTACGCTAAGCCGAACGCAGCTGAGCTGCCTTGGGGCGAGCTGGGCATCGATGTAGTACTCGAGTGCACCGGATTCTATACCTCCAAAGCTAAAGCAGAGGCTCATATCCAGGCCGGCGCAAAGAAAGTAGTTATCTCTGCTCCTGCAGGTAACGACCTTCCTACCATCGTTTACAACGTAAACCACAAGACTCTGACTCCGGCAGACAAAATTATCTCCGCAGCTTCTTGTACGACCAACTGCTTGGCTCCTATGGCAGCAGCGCTTCACAAATACGCTCCTATCCAGAGCGGTATTATGAGCACCATTCACGCTTACACCGGCGACCAGATGATTCTCGACGGTCCGCAACGCAAGGGTGACCTCCGTCGTAGTCGTGCGGGTGCGCAGAACATCGTTCCGAACAGCACCGGTGCAGCTAAGGCTATCGGTCTCGTTATTCCTGAGCTGAACGGCAAACTGATCGGTTCCGCACAGCGCGTACCGACTCCTACCGGTTCTACCACTATTCTGGTAGCCGTTGTTAAGGGTAAAGACATCACCAAAGAGGGTATCAATGCCGCTATGAAGGCTGCCCAGACCGAGTCCTTCGGTTACACCGAGGATGAGATCGTATCGAGCGATGTAATCGGTATGAAGTTCGGTTCTCTCTTCGATGCTACCCAGACCATGGTTGCCAAGATCGACGAGGACACCTATCAGGTACAGGTTGTAAGCTGGTACGACAACGAGAACAGCTACACCAGCCAGATGGTACGTACTATCAAATACCTCGCTGAGCTCCACTAATCTTGGATTCCGAGGGGTCACCCCCCGGATATCAGAGATACAAAACAGACGCCCGAAAGGACGTCTGTTTTGTTTGTGCGCGGTTGCGCATGGGAGTGCATGCTTGTGTGTGTGTGCGCGCGTGTGCGGGAGCGCACGCATTCTCAATAAGGAATAGAAGCGCCTGAGTCAGCGTCTGTGACAGTTTCCGGCTTTCCGGCCGCTGTTTCTTTCTGTTTCTGCTCCGTTTCTTTTACCGTAGCGGGTTTGTTGATCTTCTTGAATGCTTCGAGAAGCGCCGGCACGTCCGTTTTGTTAGCGTCGTACGTGACCGTGACCGTCTTGGTATCAAGATCACAGGCGATGTCTTTCACGCCTTTCTCGAAAGCAATATTCTTCATGATCTTGTCGATACAGCCCTGGCAATGGATGTTGCAGGAAAGAACAACCGTCTGGCGGTTAGACCGCTTTGCTGACGGACCGTTCGCTGCGCTCACTGACAGAGTACAGAATACAGAACAGATGATGATTAAGAGATATTTTTTCATAATTGTATAGTTTTTTTTCTAGGGTACTAGGATACTAGGGTCCTAGGGTACTAGGGCACTAGTAGAGATCCTATTTGATAGACGAGGAAGGAGACGAGCCAAGCGAGGGCGAGGGAGTGGAAGACGGTGAACCAAGCCCATCCCCGTCCTGCTTCTCTCCTGAGCGTAAAGATAGTAGCCACACAAGGGAAATAAAGCAGCACAAAAAGGAGGAAAGAAAATGCCGTAAGAGGTGTGAATCCCGCAGCAGATATATCTCCGCCATACAGGATGGCGAGCGTGGAGACGATCGCTTCCTTAGCCGGCAGTCCTGTAAGAAGGCAGACGGACATCTTCCAATCGAATCCCAAAGGAGCCAATACAGGCGAGATAGCTTTGCCTATAGCAGCCAGATAGGAGTTCTCCAGATCGTTGATATCCTGGCTCGGGAAATATTCCAGCGCCCAAATGATAATAGACGCCCAAATGATCACGGTACATATCTTCTGGAGGTAATCCGCCACCTTCTCCCATATATGAGCAGCCGCTATACGTAGTTTGGGGAGTTTGAACTCTGGCAACTCGTTGACTGTATCATCCGCTTCTTGTCTGAACCACCTGGTATGTTTCATCAGGAGCGCGAAAAGAACCGAGAGGCACACTCCTATCGCATAAAGCGAGATCATGACGAGTGCCTTGTATCTCGGGAAGAACGTGTCAACAAAGAGCATATAGACCGGCAGGCGTGCGGAGCAGGACATGAAAGGCACCATGAGCATCGTAAGCACCCGGTCCTTGGGATTCTGTATATCTTTCGCAGCCATGATAGCCGGTACGTTGCAACCGAATCCCATCAGCATAGGGATGAAACTGCGTCCGTGGAGCCCTATGCGGTGCATGACCGCATCCATGATATACGCCTCACGCGCCATATATCCGCTGTCCTCCATAAGAGAGATAAAGAAGAAGAGGATAATGATATTCGGCAGGAAAGCGAGTACCGCCCCCACTCCCTGGAGCACTCCGTCGATGAGGAGTCCGGACAGCCATCCGTCCGCCATATGGTCATGGGCTATATTGCAGAGCCAATCAATGCCTGCGGCAATCCAGTCCTGCGGATAAGCACCGAGGGTGAAGGTACACCAGAAGACGAAATAGAGCACCGCCATCATGATAGGGAATCCGAGCCATGGGTTGGTGAGCACTTTGTCTATCTTCTCGAGCCGTGTCTGATAGGCGTCGTCCTTGGCGTGGGTGAGTGTCTGCGTGAGCACACCATGCACATAGGCTATATATGTATCCTCGTCTCCCTGGTCACGCAAGTGGTAAATCGGGTGCGCGGTAGAAACCGGCTTTGCCGCCACCTCCGAGAGGATCGCCAGACACTCGTCCAACCCATAGTTCTTGCGCACCGAGAGGCGGCAGGTAGGCACACCTATGAGCTGTTGCAGTTTAGGAATATCGAGCGAGTGGTCGGTAGCCAGCAAGAGGTCATACCGCCCGATAGCGATTACGATCTTCTCCTGCTCGTCAATAATATGCGGCGTAAGGAGGAGCGACTCCTCAAGCCGCGTAGAATCAACGATTTGCAGCACGACGTCAAAAGCATGCCCGTGCAACTCGTCGGGGTTATGTACCTCTACGAACTGCATCTTTTTCTTCCCCCGGTCCGCCATGTTTTGCAAGGCCTGGGAGAGCGACGACTTGCCGCTTGAAGGAAGTCCTATGACAGCGATTTTGGTCATTCAGTATTCAGTGTTCAGTGTTCAGGATTCAGTTTAAAAATTTTGCGGATTGTTTTCTTTTGAACTCCATAATGCTCAAATTATTTATACAAAATGTTCAAATCTCAGACGCAAAATACTCAAAATTCGGTGCAAAGGTACTGCTTTTTTTCGACATATGCAATACCTATTAGTAATGATTTTGCCAGAAAAACGGAGAAACTACCGTTCCGTAAGCCAAAACCATATACTTTGTGCGTTTAGTGAACAAAGAAACCGCCTCGCTCACGCGAGACGGCCTCCGATTAACGTTGATTGGTATTACCACCGGTAAAAAGTGAGTACTTTTCCTGTGGTTTGGCAGTTTCTCACCACTGCTCTGTGGTTGGAAGGTTGTTGAGTTTGTTCGCTCCGCTTCCCGGACCAGTTCCACTTACGCAGATCATAGACATTGTATTGATTTGCGCTACATTGACTTCGGGTTGATTATAGAATTTTTTAGTCATAGTTTTGTCCTCCTGATTAATTATTTTACAATCTGACCTTGCGCGTTGTAACGCACGCCGTTCTTGATGATAACGAGCTGACCGTTCTCAATTCGTTTCTCGCTCATGATACCATCAGCAGCATTGTCAACGCCTGTAGCTTGTTGCTCTCCGTTGAATACGAAGCGGAGTTTGCGCGGTGCATAAGCGGCTCCACCGCTGACGGTGATATATGCCTTGTGCGCAGCAAGCGTGCCGGAGAACTGATAGAAGCCTACGCCCGTCACGCTGTTATCCGTCGAGTGACCGGAGAGTACGTAACAGTTAGCCGGAGCGGCTGTTGCTTCATCTACACCGTGGAGGGCGTTTTCTGCACTAATCGTAACAGCAGCAGCATCGGTCGGAGTGAGCGATAAGGAAGCAACGTTGGACTTGAGGATTACAGGCGTGTTAGCCGGAAGCACTTCACCGCCGTTAACTACCTTATTCATAATCATGTCCTCACCGCTGATAGTAGCCACGTATGCCTCTGTTCCGGCAGGGAGTGTGAACTTTCTCGAACTGTCAAAGAAGGTAGAGTAGTAAACACCTGCGTTGTCGGGGTCTTGTTTAGCTGCGATATCTGCTCTCGGAGCAATAGAGATAGACTTGATATATCCTTTTGCACTTTCAGCTTTTGCTGCCGGAGCGCGTTTTGGCGCAGGACTATAACCGCCTGCACCGGTCAGATAGATGATGACTGCTGTCGGTTCTTCCAAATCAAAGTTCACTTTAGCAGTACCCATACTGGTTTGCGCGATGGTAACAGCCGCTTTTCCACGGATCTTCAACTTGAACTCTACACCGGGATCTGCGTAGCACTCAATGGAGAGTGTGCCTTGACCGGCAGGCAAATTGAGGGTCAGTGCACCCTGCAAGTTATCCAACCATGCTTGGGTTCCGGCCGCATTGCGGTCAATAAATGTTTCTACTTGCGACGGATTCAGAGTAGTGGAGATTTCCAATTTGCCATCATTGACCTTGTCGTTAGCTGTAGTTTGGAAAATCAACTCTGCATTAGCCCCCGGATTAGTATAACCGAAATCAAACGAGGTCTCTGTGTTATTAGCTATCGGTTGAACCAACGGCAAAATGCGGATAGGCAACTTAACGGTCTCCAAAGGTTCGTCGCTGTAGAAGTGATATTTCACTACCAACGTATCTCTACCTGCTGCAACGGCTGTGATATGCTCGGCATCTACTGCACATCCTACATCCTGACATGAAGGATCAGCCCATGGGGCAACGAAGTGACCACGGGCAGTGCTCTGCGATGGGAAGAGGGTATGAGAAGCAGGGTACCGCTCGTATCTATGACATAATTCAGGCAGCTTGACAGTTTCTCCTTCCGTCATTTCTAAATGATCAACTATCACATCGTACTGATTGTAAGGGGAAGAAGGATCCGATTGCTCTTTGAAAACCAAGTCTTTAGCGAAAGAGTATCTGCTATTAATTACATATACGTCCAGCGTAGCGGTAGCCTGATTGTACTGCGCGTCTCCAGCAAAAGTAGCGGTAACGGTGAAATGTCCATAACTATGTGGATAGAAACTTACTAAATACCTGTCGTTATCAGCATCTTGATCTGCATAAACCTCCAACGATTCATCGTCACTGGAAGCGAAGGTAACATTAGGTACACCCGGTAACGACCAGAAGAACTCAATGGTATGCGATTCGTAATAACCCGTCTCATCCATAATCATCTCAAACTCGGAGATGCGAACGTTTTGATACGTGCTATTGTCATAATCCTGGAAATACATGTCGATATCTTCCTTTCCTACGGCTGCACTGCCATCAATGTTCACCGTAAACGATACGCTTCCAGTGGGGACATCGAGGTATTCTCCACTCGGAGCACAACTCATGGTAATTGTTGCAGACTGACCATCTGTTCCACGAGCGATGAACTGACCGTTTGAAACTTCTACTATGCTCGAATTGCTGGAGGTAATCGTAACGCACTCTTCCGGTACTTCCATCCATTCACGCATAAAGTTCTCCGGTGCATGCGAATATGCAAATCCGCAATCCCATACATAGACTAATTTCATCCAATTATATGCAGAGGCACCCGGAGCAAGGGTGAGGTCATGCAATACTGCAGGATCCGGCTCATAAGAAGAGGCAGATACATTATCAGAAGCAGCGGCTGCTGTTACATAATTTCCACTAACATTTACGGTAATGGTGTGAACTTCTGAGCCTGTTGTATTTCCCCATTCATCATACTTCGTCTCTGGCTGAATCTTGATAACAGAGGTACCGTCACTCATAATACAGTAGATAGGTCCCATCTTATACTGGTTGTGGCTAAACTCATCAATTCCCAAATCTACCGGAAAAATGTCAACATTGCCAGATTGCAGGAAAGGCCTTGCATTCGGTCCCTTGAAGGTTCTTGTGGCCCATTCACCATTGTAGATTTCTCCTTTTTTCAAGTTGAGCTGAATGTCTTCCGCAAAGGTTTGCAGCGGGAGGGTCAGCATTGCCGTTAGCAGGAGTGCTGCCAAGCGGCTAAAAGTGATTGTTTTTCTCATAATGATTAGAGATTTGAATGTTAATATTGTGAGGGTTGCCCCTCGGTTAATTATAAAAGAGTTTTTCAGTGTTCAGTAGTTCCAGACCGCTTCGCTATTCCGGGGAATCCGGAAGGTCCGGGAGGTCTTGCGTTCCTATAGCGTTAGCTTTGACCGTCGGTTGACCGTCGGTTGACCGTCGGGATTGAAGGCTAAATCACAAAGGTTATTTTCTATAGTCCATCCTCGGCGGAGGGAACTCCTCTCATTCCGCCGGAAGGATATTTCGGGTGCAAAAGTACTGCTTTTTTTTCATACCCATCGTGAATAATCGGACAAATATTCCGAAAAAAGGACAAAATGAAGGTAATGACCGTTTTTTCATTTACCAAGTCCCTTTTTGGAGGAAAAATCATACAAAAAAATCCCCTGCCCGGAAAAGCAGGGAAAGAGTGAATGTCCGGAAAAGCAGGGAAAGAGCGAATGCCCGGAAAAGCAGGGAAGGAGTGAATGCCCGGAAAAGCAGGGAAAGAGTGAATGCCCGGCGTGTATACCGAGTGTAAAACAGGGTAGAGGCTATGCCTGTTTGCGGAAGTCGGATGGGGAGATGTTGTAGATGCGTTTGAAAGCGCCTGAGAAAGTGTTGGCGTTCTCAAAGCCGCAGCGCAACGCCACATCGAGGATGGACGCCTCGGGCTTCTGCCGCAAGATACGGCGGGACTGCTCCAACTGGATGAGCAGCAAGTACTGCTTGGTGGAAATGCCGGTAAGCTCCATCACCCTGCGGTTGAGAGTCTTGGGTGTCATGAAGAGTTTCTCCGCTATCTTCTCCACCGTGACCGCCTCGGTCTGCATCATCTCGGTGGTCGTAGCCATGACCGACTCCAGGAACCGTCTCTCGGGGTCAGAGAGTTTTTTCTCATTCTCGCCCCGGATTGTCTCTTGCGCCCGGAAGCGGTTGACCTCCGCCATGAGCGTATTGAGGCGGTCGTCCATCTCGTTCCGGCGCTTGCGGTACCACCTTATCGCAAAGAAAACCATAAGCGCAATGAGCAACGCCACGACAACAGCACTAAGCGCAAAAATCCTGTCGCGCTGCTTGAGACGGTTGTTCTCGACGGCATACTCGCCGAGTTTGAACTCGGCGTTGAACCGCGCTATCTGCTCGGCGGTAGCCTGACTGTAGAGTGAGTCTTTCAACTGATGATAACGCACCAGATGCGATCGCGCCTCGTCCGGATTGTCGCGGAAGAGAATATCATAGACCTCGCGCTGCGCGTACGCTTCATTAACAAGGTTGCCGATTTTCTGACAAATGTCGATTGCCTCGTACAGATACTTCAGCGCTTCCTCGGACCTCCCGAGCCCGTGGAGGGCGATACCCATCTTATTGAGCGAGATAGCGAGCGAGAGCTGGTCGCCCGACTCGCGGAAGTAAGGAATGACCTCACTCAGGATTTTCTCCGCCTCGTCGTAGCGCTTGAGGCCGTTGAGGATGGAGGCTTTCTGCGCCCGGCGTACCATCATCTTGCGGGTGTTACCTGTAGTAGCCTCCATGACACACGCGCTGTCGGCGTAGCAGAGCGCCTTCTCGTCATCCTGGAGAGCATGCTCTATCTCGCTTGCCATGCCATAGACAACCGCCAGGCGCACCGGCGAACCGGCTTTCTTGGCATACTCGATGGCGCGCAGCTCGTATTTCATTCCCTCCGCCGGATTGCCCGCCGCCATAAACGTTCCTGCAATCGTATTAAGGGATGAACAGATGCGCTCCGGGTCTCCGGTTTCCATATCGAGCTCGTAGCAGCGGTGCATGTAAGAGAGCGCCTCTTCGTACTTGGACTGCCTCATCTCGACCAGACCGAGCATCGCCAGATTGTCGGAATAAGAGATCTTGTCCGCATTCTGCATCAGATCGAGCGCACGTGTGAGGTTGCGCTCCGCCTTGGGGTATTCCTGCGTGGCATAATACCATTCTCCCGCCCAATACCACACCAGCGCCTTGACTGTATCCATAGGCGGCCTCGGCACATTGCGGTACATCCGCGGCTGGTCGGTGAATTCCTGCTCATAGAGATACGCGAAAAACGCGTCTGCGTTCGTCGTCGAAGGATTGCGGTCGAAGATATCCAATAATGAGTCCACAGGGTGCGCCGAGACACAAAGGCTCAACGAGAGCATTCCTGAAACTACTATGTCACGAAGATAAGCAATCATGTTCCATTTTTCAAAAAACGGTGCAAAAGTACTGCTTTTTTTTCATAAAGATAGTGAAAAACGGGACAAAAAACTCAAAAAAAGGACAAAATCAACTCTTATAACGTTTTCAGCACTTGGCACAGCCATGCGTAGCACCTCTCCGTAGAAGGTATAGAGAGCCGCTCCTGTGGCGAGTGGACTCCGTACATCTGCGGTCCGATAGACACCATGTCAAGGTACGGATATTTCTCCAGGAAGAGTCCGCACTCCAGTCCGGCATGTATAGCCAGCACTTTCGGCTCTGACTGATACAGATCCGTATATGCTTTTTTGACCGTCTCCAAGAGTTGCGAATGGGGGTTAGGTGCCCATCCGGGGTATCCGTCGCCGTGTGTCACTTCGTCGCACGCCATAGCTAGCGCCTGCTCCACGACCCATTTGAGATGGTGTTTGGAAGATTCGTTGGAGGAACGCTGGGAGGTGTTGACCTCAATATAAGACCGCCCTTCGGGCTGACAGAGTACAGACCGCTTCGCTGACAGACCGGATTTGCTGACAGACTGAATTAGCGATTCTTGGCGCATCTTGATGGAGGCGAGGTTGGTAGAAGTCTCGACGAGTCCGGGTATGTCTCGGCTCATAGCGATCATGCCATGCGGACACTCGCAAAGCGCCATGATGAGCCTGCACGCCTTGTCCGCCGGAATGAAAAAGTCGGGCATGTCGCATGTCTCCAGTTCCATCCGCATATCTTTCTCCACCTCTCCAAAAACACCTTCCATCTGCGCTACGAAATGGTTCCATTCAATACGTATCTGCTCTTTGTACGCCATAGGAACAGCGATGACCGCTTCCGCTTCGCGTGCGATAGCATTGCGGAGGTTGCCGCCGTTGATGGATGCGAGTTGCAGGTCGGTCTGCGGCATTATACGCGCGAGGAACCAGACGATGAGCTGGTTAGCGTTAGCACGTCCTTTGTTGATATCATCGCCGGAGTGACCACCCAATAAGCCACCGACTGAAAGTCGGATGGCTAATTTATTCATTTCTAATCTCCCTCCGGTCGAACGATCTGCTTCGCCGTATGGGTCATTTACCATTTTTTCATTTACCGGTTCATAATGCATTTTGGCGAGGGTGTCGATGCCTCCTGCGCATCCGATGAAGATCTGGCCGTCATCCTCGGAATCGAGGTTGATGAGGCGTTTATGCCTGAGCATACCGTCTTGCAGTTTCATAGCACCGGTGAGACCGGTCTCTTCATCGACGGTGAAGAGGCACTCGATAGCCGGATGCTGCAGCTCCGGATCCGTGATAGCAGCAAGCGCCATAGAGATTCCTATACCGTTATCGGCACCAAGGGTGGTTCCTTTGGCTTTGAGCCACTCGCCATCCACATAGGTCTCTATCGGATCGGTCATAAAATCATGGACAACATCGCCGTTTTTCTCGCACACCATGTCCATGTGGGCTTGCAAAATAACCCCCTCATGGTCCTCGTAACCGGGCGTAGCAGGCACACGCATGATGACATTCATCGCCTCATCGGTGACACACTCTATGCCGTGTTCCGCTGCGAAAGATTGCAGCCACCGGCTGATTTGCTCCTCATGCTTGGAAGGACGCGGCACTTTGCATATCTCCGCAAAGATGTCAAATACATTTTTGCAATTTACCATTTGTTCATTTACCATTTTATCATTTACAATTTTGTCATTTTCTTCAGTTGTCTATGGAAGCGTATATGGAACAGAATCGCAGGAATGACGAGCGCAATGACGAACGCCATCCACATACCAGACGGTCCTAAGCCTAATGTACGAAGGATCGATGTACGATGTACGAAGGGGATGGGGTAATAGAATGTTAAGTAGAGGCCGAGCGGCAGGGCAACGCCGATATACGCAAAGAGCGCAATACGCATCGGTACGCGCACGTCCTGGATGCCTCGCAACATCGCTGCTCCGATACACTGAAGTCCGTCGGCATACTGGAAGAGCGCACCGAAGATAAGCAGCGTAGAAGCGATCTCCGCCACCTGCGGGTCATCGGAGAAGATATAGGGGATTTGATACCGGAAAAAGAACATGATTGACGCGCCGATGGTGTTCATCAGCAGGCACAGATGGATAGAGGCATGGCTCGCCATGCGTACGGCATTCAGGTCCCCTTTCCCCAGTTGGTGCGAGACGCGGATGGTTGTAGCCGCTCCGATACCCTGTGCCAACATAAACGTCAGATCGCACATCTGATTCGCTATATGGTGCGCCGCCAGCGCTTCCTTACTGATCCATCCTACTATCACGAACGAAGCCGTAAAGAGGAATGCTTCCGCAAAGGACTGCAAGCCGATAGGAGTGCCGATCGCCAACAAGTGCTCCACTTCCCTGCGCGTAACCAGCCATCTGCGTGCAGAAACGAGATACCGCCTCCAGTCGGCTTTCGCCATCATCGCCACCAGAAAACATACCGGCATCAGGAAGCGTGCGATGAGAGTAGCCCACCCTGCTCCTTCAGCGCCCATCGGTTCAAAACCCCAGTGGCCGAAGATAAAGACCCAGTTCAGCAAGATATTCAGCAGATTGCATCCCAAGGTAATTCCCATCGCAACCATCGTATTGCCGAGTCCCTCCAGATATTGCTTAAAGAAACAGAAGAGCAAGAAAGGGATGATCGACAGCACTATTAAAATATAGTACGGGCGCGCACACGCGATAACCTCGGGTTCCTGACCGAAAGCATCCAGATAAGGAATACAGGGAGCCAACAACACCAGCGCGAAGAAACACATGATCGCCGTAAACACCAGTCCGTTAACCAGATAGGATGTTATTTGCTCATGCTTATGGTTGATCTCTTCTTCTGTAGTGCCTTGCTGCAACAATTTCTCCAGCCGTCCATGGACATGTCCCACCAGCGGCGTGACCCCCATCAACGCTCCCATGGCGAAGACCATGACGGTAAAGAAGATCGCATTGGAGAAACTGACAGCCGCCAGGTCCGCCGTGCTGTAATGCCCCACCATGATGCTATCCGCCAAGCCGACCATTGCCGCACCCAGTTGGGTAAACATTACAGGCAACGCCACTTTCAGGTTGCGCTTGTAATACGGAATATAAGATTTTAGTATTTCGAAACTCAAAATTATGATCTGCTATTTATAATTTTGGTGCAAAGGTACAAAAAATAATTGAAAATTGAAAATTGAAAATTGAAAAATTTGTATATTTCATAAAAAAATAGTACCTTTGCAGCCGATTTATGGAAAGAACAGGATATATATTAGTTTTTCTATGCCTTTTCGCGGGTGTACTTTGGGCAGACGACAAAGTCAAGCCGGCCATGCAGATCGAGGATAACACGTTCTTTGATCCGAGTCGCAAAGAGGTGAGCCACGAGCAATACCGTTTCAGCGTGGAGTACCGTATAGAGGCGGGTTTTACTCAGCATGAGCAGCGTGCGCGGGACCTCTCTTATCAAGGTATGTTTCTGAACGGAGTCCGTGTCGGCGCCACTTTCACGTTCAACCTGCCGCTGCATTTCGGTCTTCAGACCGGTCTGCTTTATACGCTGGTGTACGGCACAAACGAGCAGCACTGGCGATCAATGGATGCGCCCTCGGTACAGACGGAATACATCACTCACCGCGTTCTGGAGCATGATTTTACCGTTCCTGTACGCTTGTACTACACCATCCCCGTATGGAAGAAACTGAACCTCTTTGTCTTTACCGGTCCCCAACTGCAGATCGGCCTGGCAGAGAACGACTATATGCAGCTGCATCTGAGCGAAGGAACGCAAAACTGGCTGAATGGTCAAGGTATCCCGACCTCTCCGTACGACCGCATGACAGACGAGTTGGTCCGTGCGAACATCCAATGGGGTGTGGGAGGCGGAATAGAATGGGACCGCTACCGGCTGCAAGGCGGCTATGATTTCGGACTGAACAACCTCGTCAAACATCCGCTCGTCAAAGGACAATACATGTCCGAATGGGGATGGTTCGCCAGTTTCAGTTACCGGTTCTAACAAAAATGCCTCTCGGTCGAGAGGCATTTTTATTTGTGGTTTGTGATTGATCACTCGTGGTTGGTTTCCGGAGCAATCTTACGGAGATAAGATTCCGGCATGTGAAGTCTTTCCGGACCGCAACTATTGCCATAGGGGTTGCGTTTAAACTGCCCGTTTTCTTCCTTACGCTCCTGTCCGTCAATAAATTTCGTAATGAGATAGATATACAGACGCTGCCAGTCCGCTACCAGGTTTTCAGCCTGTGCGCATGAATAATTAGTAAGGAACGCGCGCGCCTCCTCTTCGTCCAGTCCGGCAGCCTGCGCATCAACGCCCGCAATCTGGGTATTGAATTTATCATCCCATGTCTGCTGCACTTCGCGTATATGGGGATACATGCGGCTGTATTTGGTATATGCCCAATTGGCCACCATATTGAACGTCCACCAAGCTGATGTAGGCGAGAAGGTATAGCTGTCTCCGTTACCCTCGGCAAAACACTCCGGCACATGGTTGATACAGCTGTACATCGGGGTATAGCATGAGCAGGCAGCATCGTCCACACCGAACCAGAAGATACCATAACATTTTCGCATTTGTCCATTTACCATTTGGTCATTTCTCATCTGTGCGACGAAGGACCATGCCGTTTGCTGGGTAGCCGTAGGACGCTGGTACCAATATTGGGTTGTTTTGGTTGTGTCGTTTTCGTCCGTCAGTTTGAAACCAAGGCCTCCGAAACGGAGTTTGCTGTTCCACGGTCCTGCAGCCTCTCCCTGCGTGATATCCAGCGGCGTCCCTTTATACTCATCGCGCATGCACTCCTTCATATCCTGCACCGACAGTTTGCGGTTCGGAATGATCCAAAGCGGCATGGCGTAATTTACCATTTTTTCATTTACCATTTTGTCATCTTTCATCTCCCGATAAAGTTTGCCGGTAGCGTAGTCGAAATAGCGGTCCATATCATTGCTGAAATGATTAAAGAACGCCCATACGCGTGCTTCGCAGGCATAGAATCCGCTGAAATCGAACGGGTTGTATGCAGCCTGGAAAGAGAAATCCTTGTCCGCTCCGGAGAAGAAGCCTTTCTGGCGGGCGAAAGAAATCACATCTTTGGACCACCAATATTCGCAAACCTCACCCTTTCCCTCTCCACAAGAGAGGGTAACCATATTACAATTGAGTTTCTTAGCGATGCGCTTCTGCTCTTTTGTCAGTTTAGATTTGGCATTGATCGGCAGCGTAGTTATACGCGCTTGGTTGGCATGCGCGGCGATGGCATTATCCGGAATACGTACAGCCACCCACACGGCGCCTTTCTGCCCTTTTCCTTTACCAATGAGGTCCATGATCCATACTTCGTTCGGGTCGCCAAAGGAGAAAGACTCGCCTTCCGAAGCATAGCCGTATTCGTTAACGAGAGTGATGAACCACTCGATTGCTTCGCGGGCTGTTTTAGAGCGCTCCAAGGCGATATAAATCAAGCTTCCATAGTCAATGCCGACGGTGTCCCACAGTTCCTGGCGGCCTCCCCATGTAGTCTCTCCGATCGTCACCTGGTGCTCGTTCATATTGCCCACCACCGTATAAGTATGCGCTACCTGCGGAATAGATCCCTGCGGACGTCCGGAATCCCAGTCTTTCACTTCCCGCATAGCGCCCTCTGGCCAGTCCTGCGCAGGCGCGAAATGCAAGAAGCCGAACATGCCATAGGAGTCAGCGGCATAGGATATCATTGTACTGCCATCCACGGAAGCATCTTTTCCTACCAGAAAATTGGTACAGGCCCGGATAGTTGAAAGTTGAAAGTTGAAAGTTGAAAGGAGCAGCAGGGCTGCTATCATCCGAAGATTTTTCATAATAAACGTGGGTTTTGAAGTTCTTCTATTCTGTTGTCTCTTTTTTTCAGTGCTATCTCATATGCTTTGCGGTAGTACTTGAAGAAATGCTTCCAATCTGCTTTTTTCGCTACCGCCGCCGCTTCTTGACGTGCGCGGGCTTTATCTTCTCCGCAAAGACGGTCGAATCGCAGGAGATCTGTAGCAATTTGTTCCGCCACCTGGTCAAAATTGGAGTCATTCCGTTCGATCACTACTACGCCATATTGGTCTTTTTGCAGTGCAGCCCATGCTCCGAATCCGGCAAGCGAAGTAGTGATCGTCGGTACATGGAAGGCGCAGGACTCCAACGGTGTGTAACCCCACGGTTCGTAATAAGACGGGAAAACGGTGACATCCATTCCGATGAGCAGATCGTAGTAGGTTTTACCGAAAAGCGGGTCGTGTCCATCAAGATAATACGGTACGAAGACGGCAGACACTTTGCCTTTGCGGGAAGGCGCCCGGTCGAGGTACGGAATCATCACAAATGCCACCACTTCTTTCTCGGGCTGATCGCTATGATAAATCATCTGCGCCAGTTTATCGAGCGCCGCAGCAAAGACATCAATCCCTTTGTTTTTCCATTCCTGCCGTCCGGAGATAGCGACAAGCAATGCGTTTTGCGGCACTACTCCGCCCAGTTTCTCTCCTGCTACGCGTAGCAACGCTTCGCGTGCTTCTTTGCGTTTCTGGTCAAAGGCTTTGCCTTTTGGCACAAAGGTAGGTTCAAATCCGTTAGGAGTGACGATATCCACTTTCTTATCCAGCAGTTGCGCACACTCACGCGCCGTGATATCACTGACGGTAGTGAAGCAATCCGCCCAGTGCGCGGCTTGTTTCTCGACCGAGTGTTTGGAAACCATGTTCAGTTCCTCCGCCATCTGATCTCCGTTGTAGCCCTCGAAATAGTCATACAGCGGTTTTCCGTTTCCGGCGATAGACCGTCCTATACCGGTGGCATGAGTCGTGAAGAGCGTAGCTATCTCCGGGCAGTGGTCCTGCAGATAGAAGATCGCGAACGCCGTCTGCCACTCATTGGCGTGCATACAGACCGCAGGCTGCGCCTGCTGACAGATGCCAAGTGGGCGACCGCTCTTTGCTGACAGACCGCCCTTCGGGCTAACAGACTGATTTACACACAAATAATGATACAAACTCTCCATGACGATGCCGGCAGCGTAACCGAAGAGGCATGACTCGTCATAATCGCCATAAGCGGCGTGGCTCTGGACCCGGAATTTGGACCAAGCCCATGCGTATATCTCATCCTTCCGCTGCCACAGGCTGTCGAATTTCAAGAGAATGGCAATCGGCTCTCCCGGCACTTTCCATCGGCCTATACGGACAGAAGAAAGACCGCTTTGCTCAAAGTCGAAAGAAGAAAGCCATTTCTTAAGAAGGGACTTATCTTCCTTGAAATAGATATCACTGTGTGCTCCGAAATCGGGGCCGAAGAAAAACACTTTATCCGGGTGCTCCGCCTGCATCGATGCAGCACGTGTGGATAGCACGGCATAGATACCGCCTACGCGGTTGCAAACCTCCCAAGAGGTTTCAAAAATATAATCAGGTTGCTTATCCTTAGTCATTATCAGAAGTTATTTTGGTTCGTTGTCTGCAGCCAGTTTGGTTACATTCTGCAGTGTATTGAGCAAAGTAGGAGTAGTAACGAATTTGTTGTTATCCGACCCTACAAAAGGCATGTACCAAACCCCATCGGCATTAGCCCAGTAGATGCGGCTGTCTTTGGTATCGAGGGTCATGGCAAAACACTCTGCATCATCGATCTGCACAGGGTTGGCGCCATCAATATTAGCCACCCAAAGTCCTTCTGCGCGGTAGTAAATCTTTCTGCTCGCTATACGGAAACCCTGAAGCTCGGGGAAGATCGTTTTGAGTTCGGACAGTTTGAACTCTGCGCCGTTATAGGTCTGAGCGGTATCTTGCGCGAGGTCCAACAACGGTTTTGCCGTCCCGTCTGTTTTGTATTGCTCTGCACGTTCTCCGAAGATACGCTGACGATAGTCCGCATCGGCAGTACGGAGCAGGAGCGAATTGGTTTTCCGGTCCTGAATATAGAATTTCTTCTGTACATCCGTTGTTTCGCCATTGAGAATAATGCGCAGTTTGATGAGCGCCGAGTCTTCCGGCTGCGTGAAATAACAGACGATGCCTTTATCGATGAACTTAACCAAGGTGTCCTGTTCCTCTATATCCCATTCCAGTTTCATATTGTAGTTATATGGGTTATAGACATTGGCTGTGAAAGTATAATCTTTATAGATATAGAAAACGGTGTCGCTCGCAACGAAGGTAGGAACCGTGTCATAGACCGTCACTTTGGCCGTTTTGGTCCAGGCATTCTTCTTATCCACCTTCAGCACCACCACATAGTCTCCGGGACGCTTATAGACATGCGACGGGGATTTAAGGGAAGAGGTAGAACCGTCTCCGAAAGTCCATTCCCAGTCTTCGCCCGAATCCGAGAGGTTCGAGAAATGGACCGTTTCCCCCGCCCTTGGTTTATCGGGGCTGAAGGAGAAATCGACATTATTTTTCTTGCACGCTATCAGCGCGCAACAGATCGTCAATAAGATGTATATTTTCTTCATAATCATTGTCGGCATTCAGCCAATGTATCGTTTTGTCGCGCCGGAACCAAGTCATCTGTCTTTTGGCATAATGACGCGTATTTTGCTGTATCAGTTCAATAGCTCTCGCCAGATCATATTCGCCGTCGAAACAGGCGAACAGTTCCCTGTATCCTACGGTCTGCAGGCTGTTGAGATGCCGCAGGTGATAGACCTTTCTTGCTTCGTCCACGAGTCCGTCCGTTATCATCTGCTCCACCCGCCGGTTGATACGGTCGTACAGTTCTTCGCGCGGTCGTTCCAGTCCTATTTTGAGGATGCGGAAGGGGCGGATTTTAGTAGTAGCCGTACGAAGGGAGGAATAGGGTTTACCGGTAGTGAGGCATAACTCCACACAATGGGTCAACCTTGCGGGATTCTGTTGGTCCACTTCGTTCCAATAATCCGGATCGAGGCGCTGCACTTCGCTTTGGAGCCATGCTAATCCTTTGGTTTCATAGGCTTGGTGCACCTGCCGGCGGATCGTTTCCGGCACAGCAGGCAAATCATCCAAACCATAGCAAACGGCATCGGCGTAGAGCATGGAACCTCCGGTCATGACAAGCGTGTCGCAGGTGCGGAAGAGTTCCTCCATGAGCGCGATGGCATCGCGCTCGTATTGCCCGGCGTTGTAGTCCTGGTCCAGATCGCGCGTAGCCACGAAATAATGCTTCACGCGCGCCTGTTCTTTCTCCGTAGGCGCAGCGGTACCGATAGGGATGGAGCGATAAATCTGACGGCTGTCGCAGTTCAGAATCGGGCATCCGTAATGCTCCGCCACCCGAAGCGACAGCTCCGTTTTGCCCACCCCGGTTGGTCCGAGAATGAGGAGAAGGGTTTTAGAACATTGTTCCATCGTCAAAGGACAGGTCCTGGAAGCCCTCCATGTCAATGTCTCCGAGGTCCAGTTCGTCGCGGAACTCATCGTCCAGATCCAGATCATTGCCACCCTTGGAACCTATACCCGCCAAAGGATCTTCGGATTTGAGTTGCTTCGGCGCCTTTCCTTTGCTCTCCACGCACTCCACGCCGTTCATCGTACCCGGTTTGATCTCCTTGAGGGAGCCGAAGAAATAGCGTTCGAACATCGGGTCAAAGACATAGATAAGACGCTGTCCCTGCTCCTTGATCAGGTCAGAGAGACGGGTTTCGTTCATCACCATGTTGTCGTACTCGAAGTTCGAATCCATCTCGACGAGCGTCACCTCCTGGCCTTTCTCCCACTCGTCGTTGCAAAGGAAGAACGAAGTCATCTGGTCGTCCGGATAGTCCACGGACTTGAGGATCGCCTCATGCAGTTCGAGAAACGTAGCATCGGGATCCGCCTCAAAGACGCGGCGGAAGTCCTGAGAGCCTTCTTCACACGAAAAAGTAAATCTGTAAATCATAATATCACACAATTTTGCGTGCAAAATTACTATTTTTTTTTCATATATGCAAGTGCGCGCGTTTTTTTACACAAAAAATGTATATTTTACGACGCCAAAATTTGGATATGTAAATATTTTTTTGTATATTTGCATCAGATTTGAAAAAGTCAGCTGCCCCAGTCTTTTTCTCGCGCCGATTTCACGGTGACGACAGCCGAATATCCCCCTAATCACCCGGTAATCACCCCCTTATCACCCCCTTATCACCCCCTTTGGGGTGTTTGAAACCTTTATTTTACCTCTGTATTCAGTTGCATTAGTCTCACCCTGATACATTGGTGAGAGTGAGAGGAAGAGGAAGAGTGAGAGGCGCAAAAATGCACCCGAAAGTAAGAGAGAAGAGAGGTGGTTGCCGCAATAATGCGACAAAAGGGAACAACGTTTTAAAAGGGAACAATTAAGGGAACAACGTTTTAAAAGGGAACAATTAGTAGTGGCGCGTTAAAAAAAAGAAAACAAACAAAATAATCAAACGCAATAAACAAAATAGTCAAACGCAATAAACAAAGTAAAAAAAAGAAGAAAAATTTGCATGATTCAAAAAAATGTAGTACCTTTGCAGTCGGTTTGAACTTATTAATCACTCTATACACATGAAATACACATTTACCCACTTGCAAGAAATAGTTATTTCTTTTCTTTTATTTATCTCAGTTACCTGTATTGGCCAAGTCAAAGTAGCATTATTGGATCCCGTGACAGGCGATGAAGAAAATGTGACCAGCATGGAAAAAACCATGCTACGCGGTGAGTTGCGCAAGGCTATTTTCCGCATAGACGGGTGGGAAGCAATCTCTCGTTCAGATATAGACCAAGTGCTAAATGAATTGGATTTTCAGCACATGGGCTACGTTCCGAAGAGCGAGATTCATCGTTTGGGAGAGTTAAGCGGAGCGGACTATTTATGCGTTTCATCGTTGACCAAATCAGACAAACAATTTTATATAGAGGCCTATTTGGTAGAAGTCAGTTCCGGCAATATAGAGAGTCCAGCATCATATTTCGGCGAGTTGAAAAACGGGAATCTAAATAACTTATATGAAGCCTGTCAGGAAATTGTCCGCGAGATAATAGGCACCAAAACCGTTAACGGCGGAACGGCTATAGAAGAAACATTCGATAACAGCCAATGGGGATGGACTATTTTCAACCATGATGCAAAGAGTGTGATGATTGCGAACGACGAGTTGCGGCTGACCAATTACGCTGCAACTGGCGTAACGCAGTCTGACGTGATGGTACCTGTTGATATCCAGAAAAACTTCCGTATCATCTTCCAATTTATTATACAGGAAGCGAAGATGTTTTCGTCAGTAGGTATTAAGTTTGGCGGGAATAAAACTTTTGTCGTGAATTCCGGAACATGCACGTACTCGGAAGGAATCGGTTTTAAGACGAGCACAGCAGCCAAGATGGGATTAGGTAGAAATAGACCCGTTACGATAGAATTGGTAAAGAACGGCGTAACGGTAAGCCTGTTAATGAACGGCATTGAGGTATTTAACGAAGAATGCGCCATGACAACCAACCAGATGGGTGTTTTTGCGGGTCAACAGACCTTAGCAAGACTCCAGAAAGTAAGCATCCAGTACATCCGCTAAATCCTTTATAGGAAATAAACAACTCTATTATTAACCCTAAAATCAACGTATTATGCAAAAGAAAGTACTCTTTTTTGCACTTGTACTAGGCGGTCTAATGCTGGTACAAGCAGGTTGTACTACGTATTCGTACACCTCACGTAGCACATCCGTAAGGCAACGTGTCATCAACTCGCATGAAGCGACAGCTGACATCGAAATCAACTATCAGAAGAAAGTGACTGCCACTTCTGATTTTCAAAAATTCCCTAATCAGGCCAAACAACAAGCTATTTATCAATGTATTATGAATAGCGGTATAGATGTCCTGATTGATCCTATTTTCCAAATTGAGAACCGCCCTGTTACAGGTTATCGCGCTACAGTAACCGGTTTTGCCGGATACTACAAAGTGGGATTGAATGGTTTGGATGAGATAGTGGACAAAAATTACAAACAGGAAGATATCGACAAATACCTGTTATTGACAGATCCGAGCTATTATGAGTATTATTACCAGAAAGAGGGTAACAGCGGTAACACATACAATATCAAATGCGCAGCCCCCGTTCCGGCTCCCGTGTCTGCAACACCGATCATTTCGAACATCAAAATAAAAGGAAAATCCTCGGCAAAACAATTAAGCCGCGAAGAAGCATACATCAAAGCAAAACGTCTTCGCGATGCCGGTATCGGCTTGACTTGCACCGGTTTCTTCTGTGTCGCAGGTATTCCAATGTGGGCTGTTGGAAGCAAACGAATGAAAAAATATGAATAATATCAAATGCTTACTATTATGAAAGAGATAAAATTTTTCGCAGCATTGATAGTAGCTGCTTTCTTCATGAGCAGTTGTACTATGTATAGTTACACCTCTCGTAGCACGTCCATTGATCGTCAGGACATCAAAGGCACATCAATGATTGTAGATATCCGTCCGGATTTCAGCAAACGTATCGCTACAGAATCTAAACGTTGCAAAACGCTGGTAGAGGCTCGCGACGAAGCAAAATATCGTGCCGTCACCGAGAATAAATGCGATGTCATCGTAGATGCCGTTTACAAGATTGAGCGCAGAGGAGGTAAATTCAAAGCCTACTTAACGGGTTTTGCTGGTTTCTACGAGAACCCGCGTACACTGTATCAGGATATCGAGATGTACAAGGATGTCAAGAAGGAGGATATTGAGAAATACCTCATTCTTAAGGATCCAAGTATTTTAGGTATCATCAATCGCGTGGGCAATTCGGAGGTAATCAATATCTACGAAGGCAAACCGGCTCCGCAAGAGGCAGTTGCTCCCGCTCCTGCTCCCGAACAACCGGCTGCTACTACCGCAAAATCGGCTAACAACAAGAAGAAAAAATAACATTTTTTCATAAAGAAGGTACAATTTGTACCATTTTCGCAAAAAAAATGGCATACATTTGCGTATGTCATTTTTTTGTAGTACTTTTGTAGCCGAAATGTGCGCGTATGCGTACGCTTGCGGTGTATACGCATAGATATTAGGTGTTGTACACGCGCAAGGATATTGTATAACAAAAGTATTATTTTTTATGATTTATTCGGAGTACAGAAACCCGATTTAGGGGCACAGAAACCGATCAAGTTTGTTTTTAAAAATGAGCAAAAACCCGTTTATCATTGAGGTGCACCATGTCTCGAAGCAATTCGAGGATGGAAAGTATGCCCTCGACGATGTGAGCCTTCAGGTAAAGAAAGGCGAGTTCGTCACCATCTTAGGCCCTTCGGGGTGCGGTAAGACAACCCTTTTGCGTTGTATCGCAGGTTTTCAAGTAGCTTCGTCCGGAGATATTCTTCTCAAAGGCGAAGATGTGACCAAGACTCCTCCTTACAAAAGGCCGGTCAACACCGTGTTTCAGAAGTATGCGCTATTCCCGCATCTGAATGTGTTTAACAACGTAGCCTTCGGTCTGAAGCTGAAGAAAGAAGCCCCCGAGACGATCAAGAAGAAAGTGCGTCGGGCGCTTAAGATGGCAAACATGACGGGCTACGAAGAGCGCAAGGTTGACACCCTTTCGGGCGGTCAGCAACAGCGTGTAGCGATAGCCCGCGCGATCGTGAACGAACCGGAAGTGCTGCTGCTGGACGAGCCACTGAGCGCTCTGGATCTGAAGATGCGGCACGACATGCAGATCGAACTCAAAGAGTTGCACGAGAAATTAGGAATCACCTTTATCTACGTGACGCACGACCAGGAAGAAGCGCTGACGCTTAGCGACCGCGTAGTAGTGATGAACGAAGGTAAAATCAAACAGATCGGTACTCCGACAGACATATACAACGAGCCGCAGAACTGCTTTGTGGCGGATTTCATCGGCGAGAGCAATATCCTCTCTGGCACGATGATTAGAGACCGCAAGGTACAGTTCCTCGGCCGCGAGTTCGACTGTATCGACGAAGGTTTCGGCGAGAACCAGCCGGTGGATGTAGTCATCCGGCCGGAGGATATCTATTTATGGGAAGTCGAAAGTCAAAAGTCGAAAGACCGTCCTGCGGACTCAAAGCAATCCGACTTGGACCCCGACGACCGGGTACCGAAGGGTAAGTTCACCAAATGGTACGGCGAGGTACAGAGCTGTATCTTCAAGGGCGTACACTACGAGATGCGCGTACTGACTCCTGACGGGTACGAGTTCCTCATCCAAGACTACCATGAGTTCGTTCCGGGTACGGAGGTAGGCATGCTCGTGCGCCCGGAGGACATCCAGATCATGAAGAAGGAGCACTACCTCTACAATTATTTCGACGGCGAAGTGACGAAGAACGGCAAAGTCCGTTTCATCGACGCCGAATGGGACGTTGATCCCAAACAGCTTGAAGGTTTCGATCCGGGCGAGAAAGTGCAAGTGCGCGTTCCATTCCGCTCCATCGACCTCCAGGACTACGAAGAAGAAGGGACCCTTTCGGGCGAAGTACATTTCATCCTCTACAAAGGCAACCACTACCACCTGACCATCCGTACAGACGAGGGTCACGACCTGTATGTGAACACCAACGACGTATGGGACGACGGCGACCGCGTAGGCATTGTGATCAAGCCGAAGGATATTTTAGTCGAAAGTCGAAAGTCGAAAGTCGAAAGCAATGAGTAGAGTTATTCAGATATTTTCGAGCCGTCGGACGTGGGCATGGCCTTATATCCTGTTTATGGCGATGTTTGTCGTGTTGCCGCTGATATTGGTAGCGGTATATGCGTTCACCGACATCGACGGTCATTTCACGATCCGCAATTTCGCGAAGTTCTTCACGCATAGCGAGGCGATCCAGACGTTTTTGTATTCGGTGATGATAGCTGTTTTCAACACGGCAATCTGTCTGCTGATAGGCTATCCGGCGGCATATATCATGGCGCAGGAGGATTTCCGGACGCCCAAAGTGATGGCGATGCTGTTTATCCTGCCGATGTGGATCAATTTCCTTCTGCGTACGGTAGCGACCGTAGAGTTGTTCAACATGTGCGGTCTGCCGTTAGGCGAAGGAGCATTGCTCTTCGGTCTTTGTTACGACTACCTGCCGTTTATGATCTACCCGATTTACAACACCTTGCAGAAGATGGACAACTCGCTTGTAGAGGCGGCTCAGGACCTGGGTGCCAACCGCTGGACGTGCTTCTGGAAGATCATCGTTCCGCTATCGATGCCCGGTGTCTATAGCGGCATCGTGATGGTGTTTATGCCCACCGTCTCCACTTTCGCTATCGCCGAACTGCTGACGCATAACAACATCAAACTGTTCGGTTCTCTCATCCAGGACTATATCACGACGACCGACCTGCTTAACTACGGCGCCGTTCTGAGTCTGGTACTGCTGATCATCATAGGTCTCACGTCGTTCTTCGGCGACAACAACTCCGAAGGAGAGAAAGGAGGAATGATATGATGTACGAAGGACAAATGTACGAGGTACGAAGGAATTCCGGTATCTCGATACGCCGGTATATCGGTATTTCGATCGGGCTGCTTTTCTGCCTGATGGCCTCCGCACAGTCGAAGCTGACGTACGAACTGCGTATGGCAGCGACGGGAGAAGTGGAGTTGCTTGACAATTTCCCTGTTTCCTATGCCGGCGAGAAAGTGAACATCTCGCTCTACGACGGCGGCAAATACGAGCCTCTGCGCTACGACGAAGGCCGTGACACGGTGGATTTCATCTTCGCCCATCCGGGTGAGGAGGATCTGAGCGCATGGGGTGACAGTATCTTCTGCTACAGCGAGAGTGAGGAGGTAGTATGGACAGTCTGGCGTAGTAAGAAAGAGCCCAAGAACCGCAACCAGCGGGTTCTGGTGACTAACGGCCGGAACACTTTCGAGGCGTACCTGCACGAGACGGCAGAGAGCCATCGCAGCCACGGCTGGATATGGTTTGTCTTCGCGGGTCTGGTGCTGGCAGCCGGTATAGCCTATGCCTGCTACGTCATTACGGAGCGGCGCAAGGAGCGTGGACTGACGCCCGTGGAGCAAGAGACACTCCGGCGCAAACGCATGGGTCTGAGACGGCATTATTTCTCCCAGATGTATCTCTGGCTGCTGCTGGTCGTTCTCTATGCGCCGATCGCCCTCATCGCCGTCTTCTCCTTTACCAAGAGCAAAGTGCTCGGTAACTGGACGGGCTTCTCGCTGGACCTGTACGCTAACCTCTTCACCGGTCAGGCCGATGCGGGCCTCAACAGCGCTATCTGGTACACCGTAATCATCGCGCTCATCGCCGCGGTCAGCTCCACTATCTTAGGTACGCTGGCGGCTATCGGAATCTATAACATGCGCTCGCGGCAACGGAAGGTGGTGTCGTTTCTCAACTCCGTTCCGATGATCAACCCGGATATCATCACCGGTATCTCGCTTTTCCTGCTGTTCGTAGCCCTGGGTTTCAGCCAGGGTCTGGCGACGGTATGTATCGCGCATGTGGTGTTCTGTACGCCGTATGTGGTACTGAGCGTTCTGCCGCGTCTGAGCCGTATGAACCCCAACACATATGAGGCGGCTCTGGATCTGGGTGCCACTCCCGGTCAAGCCCTCCGTATGGTGATGCTTCCGGAGTTATGGCCGGGCATGATCAGCGGTTTCATCCTCGCGCTGACGCTGTCTGTCGATGATTTCGGCGTGACTTTCTTCACCAAGGGCAGCGGCGGCCTGGAGACGCTCTCCACCTTCATCTACTCGGACGCCCGCAAAGGCGGTCTGACTCCGGAGTTGCGGCCGTTATTCACCCTTATCCTGCTGGTCATGCTGACCGTATTGATATATATCAATATCCGTAATTCCAAACAAAGAAAGAACTAGGAAACTAGTCGTCTAGCCAACTAGGGAAAAAACAATAACAACAACTATATTAATTAACACTACAATGAAAAAATCATTCTTTGGTACTTTGTACCTTGTGGCTTTGTCCCTCATCATGGTATCCTGCGGCGGCGCCAACCGCGCACATCAACTCAAAGTGCTCAACTGGGCGGACTACATCGACGAGGACGTCAAGACGAACTTCGAGCAGTGGTATTACGACCAAACGGGCGAGAAGGTAGAACTGGTGTATGAGACCTTCGACATCAACGAGACCGCATTGACGAAGATCGAGGTAGGTCACGAGGACTACGACGTATTCTGTCCGTCGGAGTACATCATCGAGCGCATGCTGAAGAAAGACCTGCTCCTGCCGATCCAGAAAGAGCTGATCGCCGACAGCATCTGGTATTTCGACAATATCTCGCCGTTCGTAACGGAGAAATTCCAGCAGATGGCACCGAGTACCGATGTCAAAGTAAGCGACTACACGGTAGGTTATATGTGGGGCACGACCGGCTTCATCTACAACCCGCAGTTTGTGAAGAGCGAGGATCTGGAGAGCTGGAGCGCTATCCTGAACCCGGATTTCGAGAACCGCATCCTGATGAAAGACGCATTCCGCGATGTCTATTCGGTATTGGTACTGTACGCTTTCTCGGATGATATCGAGGCAGGCAGAATCAACCGCGACGAACTTATACGCAACATCACCCCGGAACGCGTAGCCGCTGTCAAAGAGATCCTTCTCCAGGCCAAGAGACAGATCTGCGGATGGGAGGTTGATTTCGGAAAAGAAGAGATGACGAAAGGCAAAGCATGGCTGAACCTGAGCTGGTCCGGCGACGCGCAGTTTGCCATCGAAGAGGCAGCCGAGATGGGTGTGATGCTGGATTATATCGTCCCGAAAGAGGGTTCCAACGTATGGTTCGACGGCTGGGTTATCCCGAAGTATGCCAAGAACGTAAAAGCCGCAACCTATTTCATCGATTATATGTGCCGCGCGGACAATGCGCTGGCTAACATGGACGAGATCGGTTATGTATCCTGCGCCGGCGGTCCTCTTGCCGCAGCGACAGTGCTGGAAGACCAGAACGACGAGGAGGAGTGGCCTGAGACAGTAGATGCTTCGTATTTCTTCGGCGAGGATCCTATCGAGGTTGACGGCGAGATGCTGGATCCGCACGCCCTGCACCTCAACCCCGTTTACTATGCAGACAAGAGCATCATCGACCGCTGCGCGCTCATGCATGACGCCGGCGACGCGCAAGAGATGCTGCTTGAGATGTGGAACGAAATCAAATTAGCACGTTAAAAAACAAATTCGTTATGACGTCATTACGACATTACGTAATTACGATTGCTTTCGCTTTATGCACGCTCTCCCTCTCCGCCCAGACGACGGAGATGGAGACGCGCTATAACGCATTAGCCGAGCGTTTCGACGGACGTGACAAGATGCTTCAGCGCGACCTCAAGAGCTATCTGCAGGCGTACCCGTACACCACGTTTCAGGACGAGGTGCATTTCATGCAGGGTGTGCTACAGGTAGAGAAAGGGCATTACAAACAAGGGTTGAAGATTCTGGAGCCGGTAGATCCGAAGGCCTTGAGCCGCGATCATCAGACGGACTACGCTTTTTACCGCGGATATGCCTATCTGATGATGCAGGAGTACCAGCGTGCCTCTATCTATTTCAGCCAGTTGGGCAAGGGGAACAGCCGTTATACGACCCGCGGCACCTATTACTACGCCTACTGCATGTACAAGCTGGAGCGGTATGAGAAGGCGCTTCCTGCCCTGAAGTCTCTGGAGGACGACCCTCAGTACGCCAAGACCGTCCCTTATTACCTGACTCAGATATACTACGCGACGGGTGATTACGAAGAGGCGGAGTCGAGAGCCACCGCGCTGCTTCGCGAGCATCCGGAGAACCTGAATAACGGCGAGCTGCACCGCATACTGGGCGAGATGAGTTTTCTCAAGAAGGACTACAACAGCGCGGTGGAGCACCTGACCATCTACCGGAAATCGGCTGCGGAGAACAAAGAGGAGCCGTTGCGGAATGACATGTTCATGCTCGGAACGGCTCAGTACCGGTTGGGACAGTATGAAGCCGCCGTGGGTTCGCTCAAGCAGGTCAAGCAAGAGCATGACTCCATCTCGGAGGCTGCCTGTCTGACGCTGGGCAACGCCTATGTTCAACTCGGCCAGCCGGAGCAGGCGAAGTTGTCGTACCAAGCCGCAGCGGGGTACAAGATCACCCCTGCCGTAGCGGAAGAGGCGGCGTACAACTACACGCTCTGCACCTATCAGAGTTCAAGCGCCCTGGGCGAGTCCGTGCGGGCATTCAATGATTTTCTGTCTCAATACCCGGATTCCAAATACGAAGGACGGATTTACCAGTTGCTCTCGGATGCGCTGATGCAGAGCAAGAACTACGCCGCCGCCATCCAGACGCTGGACTCGATCCCTTCGCCTACGCCGAAGATGCTGCAGACCAAGCAGTATCTGCGCTACCAGTTAGGCGCTGACAATTTCCTGCAAGGCAAGATGCAGCAGTCCGTGGACTGGATGACGGAACTGATCAAGCATGACGCGGAGAGTTCGGAATACACGACGGAGGCTTATTATGTGCGTGCGGAGGCGAATTACCGTCTGCGCAACTACACCGCCTGCGAGTCGGACCTCAACACCTTCTTCAGCCGTCCCGGCGCCAAAGGATCTGCGAACTACTCCATTGCGCGGTATCTGCAAGGTTACGCCTTTTTCTCGCAGAAGCAGTATAACAAGGCGCAGAACGCTTTCTCCATGTATATCGATGCGGCGCTTGCCACCGAGCCGACCTACGCGGACGCACTCAACCGCATAGGCGACTGCTATTTCAACGCCCGCCAGTTCCCGCAGGCTATCTCGTATTACTCGCAGGTGGCGAACCTGCAGGCTGCCGGAACGGACTATGCGCTGTTCCAGAAAGGCTATGCCCTCGGCTTGCAGCATAAATACAGCGAGAAGATCAGTGTGCTGCGCGACCTGGTGAAACGCTATCCCAAATCCGACTATGCGGACGACGGCGTGTATGAGATCGCGCGTGCCCAGTTGCAGCAAGAGGACGAGCGGAGCGCTATCATCACCTATGAGCAGCTGCTGGGCGGTTATCCCCACTCCACGCTGGCGCGGAAGGCTTCTCTGGAGCGCGCCATGCTCTTCCGTAACCTGGGGCAGAACGACCAGGCCATAGCCGCCTACCGCCAGACGATAGAGAAATATCCGGCTACGGAAGAGGCGTACACCGCTCTGGACGCCCTTCAGGCACTGTATATCGAGAGCGGCAACGTAGATGAATATCTGGCGTATTCGAAGAACCTGGCGAAGATGAACATGAACGTCACCACGGCAGAGGATTCGCTGCTGTATGCAGCCGCCGAGATGCAGTATATGCAAGCGGCGTACCAGAAGGCGACGGTGAGTCTGAGCAACTATATCACACAGTACTGCGCCGGCGGACGCTACTGCACTACCGCGCGCTATTATCTGGCGGATTCGTATTACCGTCTGGGCAAGACGACGGAGGCGCTGGGTCAGTATTCGGTGCTGGCGGAGATGAACGCCAACCCGTATCAGGAAGAGGCAGCCATGCGCGTAGCGGAGATATGCTATGACAAAGGTGACTGGAAAGGTGCGCTGGACGGATTCTACCGCATGCATGCCCTCGCCTCCACCCGCGAGAACACCACTATCGCCCGTCTGGGTATCCTGCGCTGCTCGCAGCAACTGGGCCGCCACCAGGCGGCTATCGACGTAGCGGAGCAACTGCTGAGCGACACGCCGGTGAGCGACGAGACCGAGGCTGAAGCGATGTACGGCAGAGCGAAAGCCTATATCGCTCTCCGCCAATGGAGCAAAGCCCAGCCGGACCTGCGGGCGTTAGCCAAGGAAGTGCGTACGGCGCAAGGCGCGGAGGCCAAATACCTGCTGGCGCAAAGTTATTACGAAGCCGGAGACATGGAGAACGCGGAAGCCCAAGTGATGGAGTTCACCCAGATGAACACCCAGCAGCAATACTGGCTGGCGCGCGCACTGGTGCTCCTAAGCGATATCAACCGCAGCCGCGGCGAGTATTTCCAGGCAAGGCAGTATCTGCTCGTCCTGCAACAGAACTATATGGTGAAAGACGACGATATACCTGCGCTCATCAGCGCACGACTCGCCGAACTGGACAAGATCGAACAACCCGTAGAAAAGGAGGAGGCAGAAGATGAAGAATAATTTATTAATCACGTCATTACGTCATTACGTCATTACGATATTTGCCCTTTCGCCATTCGCCCTTACCTTTGCCCAGAGCGACAGCGCGCTGAACAGGTCCGTGACGGTAGAGCGGGATTTCCAGCCGGTGATCCAGTCGGCAGGCAAAGTATCCACGAAGCCGGCGGTAGTGGAGGTGGAGATGGAGCCTGCGCCTATCGAGTATTCGGAATATACGGCGGAGGTCACTCCCGGCACCGGTTTTCATCCGCTGCTGTCGCAACCCACACGCTTTGCGGAGGGACACAAGTACCACGGTTATATCCGCGGCGCGATCGGTCACCCGAACACCTTGTTTGATTTCGGTTACAAGCTGGATGACGGCAAGAAATCGATTCTGGATGTGTATGCGCACCATAAGGCGCAATGGGGTATCGATGCGCTGAGCCGCACCAAACTGGGGCTTACGTTCACGCATACGTTCTCTACCTGCAACCTCTATTTCGGCGTCAACGGCGGGAATATATACTATCATAAGTACGGCCATTGGTACGACTATGCGGGTTCAGCCGCAGCACCCGGAGGCGGTTTCGGCATGTGGGAGAAGAACAAGACGGCGTATGCCAACCGCGCACCGCTAACGGACAGGGACAAGACATCGCTCTGGACCGCCGAGGCGTATGTGGGCGTGAAGGCGAACGCCAAGAACGACGTGCAGTACCGCGTGCAGACGGGGTACATGCTGTTCGCCAAACCTAATGCGGTGAGCGAGCACCAGATTCGTACACATGCCGATTTCGACTGGCATAGCGAGGCGCACCATGTGGGAGCGCAGTTCTACATGCAGAACAACTTCCTGCAGCTGAGCGGCAATCTGGCAGCCACCATACCGACCAATTTCTATAACGCCCGCCATAATTTCCGTATCGAGCCGTATTATGCGTATGAAGGCAAGCGGTTCCGGATCCATTTGGGCGTGAACCTGGACCTCAACGTAGGTCGCGGCAGGAACAGCCTGTCTGCTACGGACAATATCACTTTTGCTCCCTCGCCGCATATCAACATGGAGGCGCAGATCGCCAAACAGTGGCTCACGCTCTATGCGGATATCATGGGCTACCATGCGCTGGGAAGTCTGCAAGGCTTCATGGAGTCGAACCGTTACCGCGTGATCCACGCCGGTATCATCTCCCGGCACCCGGCATCCCATACGCCGGTGGACGGCGAGTTAGGATTTCATATCCGTCCGCACAGGGACCTGCTCTTTGAACTCCACGGCGGCTATATGGTGCAACTGAACACCATGACGCTCATTGCCGTCTCCGACAATGCTATCTACCAGCCCGGTGTGCTCGACGTGCCCCTGGCGGCAGGTGATTTCAGCTACACCTACAGCGACTACAGCCGCGGCAAGGTAGGAGGTCAGATCAACTACCACTACCGCGACATCGTGCGTATCAACCTCAACGGCGACTATTTCTTCTGGTCTGCTATGCGCCATGAGGCGAACGGATACCAGTACAACGCGCCGTGTGTGGAACTGACCGACCTGCTGGGCAACACCTCCAAGGCTGTCTATGACCGCGCGGCATGGAAGATCGACCTGCGTATCGACGGCAAGATAGACAAGCACTGGTCCGTTTATTCGGACAACCATTTTACCGGCAGCCGTCTGGCTCTGGCTACGGATGGCGTGCATGTCCTGAAGCCGACGGTGGACCTCAACCTCGGTGCGGCATATAACATGTGGGTAGGAGGAAAGGTGAAAGGTGAAAGGACGAAGGATGGAAGTAAACTTTCCCCGGAGCCGAAGCCGAACCTCGTGATCTTCTTCCAACTCAACAACTGGTTGCACCGGAAGAACGAGATTTACTACGGCTACCGTTCGCAGGGCATCAACTGCCTCATGGGAGTAACCTTCCGGTTCTAGGATCTTAGGGACTCTAGTATCCTAGGACCCTGGTATCCTATAAATAGACAAATGAAAACAACTCATATCATAGTGATGGCGGCAGCGGGGATTCTCCTCGCTGCTTGCGCCAAGCCGCAGCCCGTCCGCTATTCGGAGCAGATGATCAACGCGCGCATGAGCGCGTGGTATAACAAGGACAACTGTGTCGGTTTCCCGAACGCCAACTCCACCAACGGCGTGACCGTTCCCGAGACTGCCGCTACGTGGGACTACGTCCCCGGCGTGGTGGCGAAAGGTATCCTCGATGTATGGCAGTACTACCAGGACTCCGCCTGGGCGGACGCGTGGTACATCGGTCTCGCCCAATGGGCGGACAGTCTGGACCAAGCCGAGCTGGACCGTCTTGTGAGAGGCGGCATCCTCGACGACCTCAACTGCGCCAAGGTGTTCCTTGGGCTCTACGAAGGAGCCAAGCCGGGCGGACGGTTTGAGAACCCCGAGAAGGCGGCTTTCTATATGGAGCAGATGCACCGCGCAGCAGAAGGGCTGGCGGAGCATAAAGCCAAGTACTCGCTGCCGAACGGCGGATGGATGCACAAGGCTACGGACAACCCCGAGAAATCCTATTGGGGTCAGATGTGGTGCGACGGGGCGTACATGGGTCCCGCGCTGCTGGCGCAACTGCTGGCGGTGGGTGCATGCGAGGGAACGGGACTCGGATGGAACGATGTCTATACCCAGTTCGAGGTCTCGTGGCCCTATCTATGGGACGAAGAGAAACAGCTCCTCTACCATGTCCTCTTCACCGATGTGACGACCAATAAGAACGCCCGTATAATCTACGACGCCGGACATGCGTATAAATCTCAATTCTCAATTCTCAATTCTCAATTACCACCGGTTTATCACTCCGAGGAGAGCTGGGGACGCGCGGCTGGATGGTATATCCTCGCGCTGGTGGATGTATTGGAAGCGTATATGAAAGGACTAAGTGACGAAGGACAATGTACGAAGGAGCTGCCGCAGGCGGCGAACTTCGACCAGATGCGGGAGTACCTGCAAGCCTTGGCGGACGGACTTGTAGCGCGTCAGGATCCCGAAACAGGATGCTGGTACCAGCTCTTAGCCTATGGCCCGGAGAAATGTGCTACGCAGGGCGTGGACGATACCGGTTCGGCTAAGTTCACCAATGTGGAAGCCGGCGGTACGCAGTGCAATTACCTGGAGTCCTCCGCCTCGTGCCTCATCACCGCGGCTCTGCTCAAAGGCTCGCGCCTCGGCTTGATCAACCACGCCGAAGCAGGCAAGCGAGGCTTCGAGGGAATCCAACGCACCTTTGTGCGTCCCAATTCTCAATTTTCAACTCTCAATTCTCAATTAACTATCACCTCTTCCTGCCAGTCCGCGGGGCTCAGTCACGACCGCAACGGCACGGCAGCGTATTACCTGATCGGCAAGGATGTGCCGATCCAGGACAATACGGAAGGCAAAGTCCTCGGCGCCTATCTCATGGCTGCCGTAGAATATGAAAGAGCCTGTCAACACTGACAGGCTCTTTCTTTAACTAGGATACTAGTATACTAGGGTCCTAGGATCCTAGGATTTTAGTAACCCCTTTGTTTTTTGCGCGCGGAGGACATCTTCTCGCGTATGCCGCCCTCTTCCAAGAACTGCGCCTCTTTCTTCTTGATCCATGTCCACATGCCTCTGTCTGCTTGATGGATAAGCGTAAGAGCGACATTGCAGAACTCCTCTATGCTCCATTGCTCATAGTATTTCTGATAGTCGGCGAGCTCATGATGGCGATAGCAATAATTGACCATGGCATTGTAGCGAGGATGGGTTTGGTTCCATTGCTTGAGGCGATGCACCATGAGTTGGTCTTCATAATCTTCGCGCAACTCTATCAAACTACCACGCGCCACGTTAACCAGTTTCAGTTGCATCTCCATGCTCGTCAAGCCGTCTTCGGAACCTTCGGCGATATTCTGTTTTCCGCTACGAGCGGCTTGCTGCATCTGGTCTTGTGTCCTGTCTCCTCGCTCCAGATAGCGGTCCTTGTACCAATAGGTCATATCAAAGAGAATCTTGGTCTTTTTGTAAAAGATCAGATCTCTATAATCCCCATTGGCTTCCAAGAAGCCGCCATCATTAAGTTTTGCCATAGTTGGTATTATTTGTCTAGGATACTAGGATACTAGGGTTCTAGGATCCTAGCTCACGTCTCTTTGCGCCTGCGCGAGACCTTATATATCGCGTACGCGCACATGCAAAGCATCAGCGGGATCAGGGCATCGCCGAGGGGCTGCTGGTTCTTGTCTTCCGGATTACCCGGGGTACCCGGCTGAGTGCCACCACCTGGAGTGGGAGTAGTCCCCTCTCCTAAGCGGCGAGGTCCGCTTATGTAATGGCGTTCGTTGACCGTTCCGTCGCTGTTGAGGGTGGATTCCTCCGTCCAATCGGGCGCGGCATAGGCGCTGGTGGATTGGAAGGTTGCCGACGGAGCGGCAGCACCATAGGAAGCGGTACTTTGTACATTGTACATCGTCCCTTTGTACTTCGTTTGGTAGTTCACCGCCGAAGCCTGCGCTACGCCAAGCGTCCAAAGCAACCCGATAACCAATAAGCAATTAGCAATTACCAATATCTTTGTGTCTTTCATAATAGTTTCTCCTTTCTCTAAACTCTAAACATTCCACACTAAACTATTATTCTACCACCTTGCCTGTTGCGTCATACAATACGCCGTTGAGCAGGATATACAGTTTGTTATCCTTGATGAACTTCATTGCCTTCGGTCCTCCTCCGCCGTCTATCGGTTCACATCCGGTAGGTATTCCCGGAGCCTTGCGCGTGAGCAGGAAACGGTTGTGTTCGCCCTTGTCGGCGCAGGTAAAGGTATAGGTTGTGCCAGTCAAGATACGTACATACATCCGTTCGTCCATATCCAGCAAGAACAGCGGCTCAGCCATATCGTCGTACTCGAAATGGAATGTATATTCGTTGTCCTCACCGGCCCGGAATCCGATGATCGTACCTTCCATATCCGGTGTAGCCGTTACGGACTCCACACCGCCTTCGTCGTTCTGGCTCCAGATCGTCGGGGAGATGGTACTACCATCCCATTTTGCGCCGTCCCATCCGTCGTCATGACCCTTCGTGAAGTCTTCGCGCTCCAGCACTACCAAACGATCATCATAACGGCTACCGCTAACGAGCAGTTTCAATACGACCGGTTCATCAGAAGCTTCGGTCATTCTTCTTGGCGCGTGCATCTGACCCTGGACAGCACTCTGACCGCTCTTCGGGCGCACCAGTTTGTTATAATCCAAATGAATAGAACCGGCCGAACCGCTATTCGATACATAGAAGCCCTGCATAGAGTTAATAACCGCATCACCAGTGTATGGTGCAGCGTGAATAGGCACGGATACATAGGTGCCGGCAGCCCAGCGGCCTCCTTCCTTATCCATTTTTCCTTCTCCATTAGGATCATTTCCGGTGTTGAAGAAGTACACCGTCTTAGATATAGCGCCAAAGTCCTTGTCTTCAAAATTCGCAATCTGGATAGGTGCTGTCCAACTATTTCCAATAATCTGGTAGGAGCCAGCCGGTACCGCGATATCTACATTTGCGGTAGCTACCAGCGTTCCCTCCATCTCAAAGATATGACCTTCCTCCGGATAAGTAATACAGTATCCTGTCCATGGTTCTACAGCACCACCACGCGGCACTACTTCCCAACCGGCAGTAGGATTCCATCTATAGAGCCAACTACCATAATAATTATCCATAGCGTTAGACACATCACTATGCGGGATGCCTATATACTGCCATGTAGTAGCACTACTCTTCACGGCCTTACTATGCATCTGCACAAAGGCCTTTGATTTTCCTTCTTTGTTATCAAAAATGAGTGTACCATTACCTGCTTCACTGGACTCAATAGCCAAATCATTGGAATTAGTAGCCATATGGACAGTATAGCGGTTACCCTCAACACGCGTAATGGATTTTTGTACAATCATTACACCTTGCGGATTGATAGTCAAATGGCCATTGTATGTATGGACACCATCTGAACCAGTATGGATCTTTACATATCCCGCCCTGGCAGGGGAAGCATTGGTGCCCACTTCACACGGAGCATCAATACGGACAGATGCATACTGGTTTGGCAGATTATCTCCCTCCCAGTTGGTTTCGGTGTACCAATCAGTCTCATGTCCTGCGGTACCACCCTTAAATATCACAGAGCAGTCTGGTATTTCAGCGGGATCCATGATAAGAAGATAATTGACAAAACCAGCAACCATTTCTTTGCCGTCTGCAGTAATATTGTCCATCACATTGGCATTTAGGCCAAAGACCATCATACGTTCCGCAGGTTCTACTTGACGCTCGCAGCAAGCAATATAATCTTTCCCATCATCAGTTATCTTCGCAATATACACAAAGTCCGGAGATTCGTTAACTGCAAAACCTTGCAACGACTGACCGGAACTAACCGTTGCTGCTGTAATATCTGCACCTGCATAAAACTTATCACTTGGATCGAAAATTTCATTAGCGTTACATAATAGCGTCAATGTATTCTGTGTTGCTTTAGTATCTTTTGGGTTAGAGCTAAAGCCCCAGTTAGGACAACCGGACACGAATGCCTCAAACGTAAGAATCGGCTTATGATCAATAAGCAAACCTATTGCGTTCGTGTAGCTCTTGCTTCGACCATCGCCATTAGGACCTTTTTGGCTATTCGGATAATCCGTAAGGATGATAAGGTCATATTTAGAATATTCCTTAATCAATAACTTTTCATCTGTTGAATAATAACAGTTGCGCGGAGTAAGAGTATAATCGGTCTCGAGATGTTTGTATAAAGCTGTATTCGTACTTTGGTCCGCTCTTACCTTATCCACTTTCCCCTTATTAATTGAATCGGTTGCTATCCACGCGATAGTCGGTTTGGGTGTTGCTACTAACTCATGAATGGTGATATTTTTATCCGTACTACTACCGCAAGTATTGGAAATAGTCAGGGTCAAAGTCTTAGTTGTAGCACTTGCAACGCTCACTTTACCGCGGATATAAACGATGTTATCTGTTCCGATAGTAATCGTAAAATCAGTATTTTCCGTCCACCCAGAAGGCGCAGTTGCAACAACAGCCGTTTCACCCGGATTGAGTTTCATCAAACGATAGTAGAATTCACGATTGTGTTTTACAGAGAACTCATCAGCATAAATAGTAGGATTTACACCACCTGCTGTCGTCACAGTAATACTATTCGCCGTAGCCTTGGCTTTTGCACATTCTTTGACTACCGTTGCGGAATACACACCGCTTTCGCCTGCCGGAATAGTATATGCCGCATCTGTAGCACCGCCAATAGTTGCGCCATCTTTATACCACTGGATAGTAGCCCCCGCTGTATAATCTATTATCTTCAACGTTGTCGTCTCGCAAGCACCACGTGAAATCGCATTGTCTTCTATAGTTGAACCATCGTTGTTAACGATAGTTCCCGGCTCGTCCGAGCATATACTTGTTACATTCAGCGTATAACTAATCGATGCACTATTATAACATCCGGAAGCAGCCAAAGTTGCAGTAATAGTAGTCGATCCACCTCCCACGATATGTACCGTACCAGCACTATTGACAGTAGCCACAGTAACATCAGAAGAAGTATATGTGATTGCGCCAATAGTATTGCTTGTAAGCGGAGTAGCTACTGAATACGTAAAGTCATTATCCGTATCGTTTTTACCGACCGTACCCTTGTCAGCTAACGCCGGGCTCCATGACAATGTTGTTTCTATACCGCTCGTTGCATCACCTCCATCGATATCAAAACCATAGAAATATCCTTCGCCACTACTTTCATTCTTTAAGATATAGTAACCGGCACTCAAAGAAGCATACGATGCCTTTATACCTCCACCAGAGCCAGATGTTCCAACTGTTCCACTACTTATAGATGGATTACTAGATGTCGCTGAGGTTTGTGCAAATGCTGCCTTTGAACCGGTCACGGAGGTAACCGTTGTTTTTGTAGAGTAGTCTGATGGCTCAATATCTGATAAATCTTTTGCAGATGAGAAACTATATAGAGCGAATGAGCGACTAGAAGAACCTGCACAATAATATATGTCAAGGTCTGTTGATTTCGTTAATTTAAATACTATATTACATCTATCTGACCTATATCCGTCTTGATTTTTACCAGCATATAGTTTGCAATCTCCTATTGCTATCATCTTTGCGATGCCATTACCTAATATTTGTGAAGTGCCACTAGCTATATCATCAAAGTATTCTCCAGCATCATTTTTATGGTCTGATGTAAAGATTACAGAATATCCTCCTGGGCAAGCATTCAAAGGTACATCTGTACTGGATTCTGTAGCGGGATATGTTTCCGTAGCAGGAATTGTAAGATGGAACGTTATAACATCACCTTCAATATCACCGGCTATATCAAAATTAGCGGACACTTGTGCTTTGCCATCGCCATTAATAGTAATCGTGATATTATGCAGCGTCACTCCATCAGAAGCTGTTAGAACCAAATCGTCTTTATTTCCGTTACTTGGCGAATCATCCCAATTATCCTGATTGATGATAGCAACGATGGTATGTTCTCCACCGCCTTTATAGAATCCAGATGTTCCGGCCTTGGCTGTAGGAATCCAATTAACCGTAGCCGCAGCGCCCCACTTGGCATGATATGTTTTATTACCCGTCGATCCGGATGCCAAAACCGAAATCGGATTTGAATACTCGCCGGCAGAATATGTTTCATACCAACCTAAAAAGACATTATTATCTTTTGTCGGGATTGGCAAGTCATAATCGTCATCTGCTGACGTATAGGATGTTTTCTGCATACCGTCAAGTGAACCTCCATATAACTCATAAGTTATGGTGTAAGTTGGCGTATCCTCTATCCATTTAGCGTAATACGTCACGTTACCCCAAGCATCATTAGCTATATCGGTAGCGGCATTGGTTAATGTATTCTCTTTGTACCAACCGTCAAAGGTGTAACCGCTCTTGGAGGGAGTAGGCAGAGTGCTCGCTAATTTACCTACGCCATAGACATAGCTTGAACTCGATATACCTGCTACAGCTGTGCCATCTGTTTCTTTGAACGAGATGGTATATGTTGTTTTATAAACCGCTTCAATAGTAGAAACATCCACTGTCACCGTTGCCGGTACATTTGTCCAATGATCGAAAACATATGTACACTCGTCACACTCAGCAGAAGAACCGGATACCGAAGCAGAAGTTGTTACTGTTTCCGATATGGCTTTGTTGACCGTAAAGGTGTTGGCAGAAGTAGAGGTTGTTGTACCGGAAGTAATACCACTTACCGGGGAACCTGTAATAGTTACACCGGAAATCGCACCTGTTTTCCCTCCTTTCGTCATAGGATTATCTACTACAGCACCGCTTACCGTGAGGGTGTAGGTAGTTGCCGTCCATTTGGCATAAAGCGTTTCATTCAACGCACCGGTTGTGAAGGATGCACCTGCTTCCCATCGAGTGCCGGTACAACCGGAATTATAATACCAACCATCAAATGTATAACCGGCACGAGTCGGGACCTTAGTGGATAGGGTATAAGTACCCGGCTTATGGATTTCCGGATCAGGTAAATTACTTACCGCGTCCCCTCCGGCATTCGCATCATAGGTTAGTCTCCATCCCCACTGCGCATAAAGCGTCAAATCGCTTGTTACCGCATCTCCTACCTCATATGTGATGCCGGTACCACCTGCAACGGTATTCCAGTTCATAAATACCATCTCTCCCGGTGCTGTAAATGTTCCGGGAACATCGCTAATTGTTGTAGCCGCTGCATCTATTACATCACTACCCGTACCACCATTAACTTTATAGGTTACCGTGTAGGTTTCCTCTTCCTCACAACCGATAATGTAAAGTGCTTTGAGGTACACTTTATTAGATGTGCTACGCTTGATAGTGAAAGTATTTGTTCCCACTATACCGTCACTTGCAGTCACAGTGTATGAGCGATTAAACGCTTGATTTGCCGCAGCTGTTGTTGTATAATTTCCTTCAGTACATGCATTAGATCCAATAGTAAAACCTACTGCGGTAGAATTACTATTTACAGAGTAAGCGCTAATATAAATCTTAGCCCCGGCAGGCAATGTAGTTCCTGATAAAGTAATAGTGAGTTGTTTATCATTACTGTCAAATACTAAACCATAATCACTATTGCAACCGATTTTTGCGCTATTTGAAGAAGTATTAGTAATAGTTCCTCCAGTCAGTACTGCACCAGAACTGTATAATTTACTATCCGTTGTAATCTGGTCATTTACTGCTACATCCCATTTCTTTCCGTCACTGGTATATTTTGTTCCCGAATAGAAATCAAAGCAAGCCGGCTCACGCGTCACAATAATACGGTTGACACGGATGTCTGAACCTTTGCGGAAGAATTTAATTGTACCATCGCTTTCAATATCGGCCGCTGTCAGCGTATAAGTACGTACATATTCTGAATCATATCCTGAAGCAGATGCGGCTCCTAATGCATTGCCGGTACTCTGGTTCTTTAACTTGAGGTTGTTATTGTCTTTGTTATTGTTAAAATAAGCATTAACGACATCGCCTGCACGGAAATTACCTGTATTCAATTTTATTTGAATGTAATTATCATCATCAGTTAATTTACCATAAATAAAACCGGTTGTAGCATTAATATCCCTGGTTCCATTAAATCCCGTTGTCGTGTAGGTATTGTCGCCAGTAGAAGAGGCTTGGTCTGCTACATTATAAGCCGCACTCGTTCCGCAAGGTACGAAGAAACGTGCGATTTCGTTGGCTACTTCTGCCGGTTCGGAACAAGGATCTACAGGTTCTGTCAACGTCAAGGCTCCGGAAGCATCGGATGTTCGGGTCGTGGAACAACCAGCCTCACTTACCACGCAATAATAATGGCGCTCAACGCAAGCCGCGTTATTAGGAATATTATAAGTAGCTGCATTGTTTGTTCCGGCTGCTGCTACGGCTGCGCCGATATTTCCGCCATCGTACTGATACCATAAGTAACTTAATGCACCGCCATTACCTGCAGTTGCAGTCACAGTTATTGAACCTAATGTAGTACCTACTTCATATGTACCATCTGTTTTTCCTGTTGGTGCAAACGAATTGATCGTGGGTCCAGAACATGCTGTCCAAACGGCATAAAGCGTTACATCGCCGGTCATGGCATGTGTATCGCCCGGATCCCATGCGTCATCAGGAGATGCTGCTGAAGAAGATGTGCTCCAACCTTCAAAGATATAATCTGTACGAGTCGGTTCTGTAGTGGAAACCGTCAGTTGGCAAGGACTTGCTTCAGAATTTACAGACTGCGCGCTTGGAGCGCCAGAACCGCCATTAGCATCATAAGTCAGTACATAATAAGGAATCCAATGAACGAACCAGTTATTGTCTCCACTATTCGCCCACATACGGAATTTACCCTTACCACCCGTCGCCGGATGGATGGCTGTTGTCGAATAAGGACAATTATCTCCACTTAGACTTGTAATCGTATATTTATTGAGCAAGTCACCAACGCTAATATTTGCCGTTTGGTTCCATTTGCGACTCCAATCAATATTACTTGTGGTCGTACCAGAACTCATACGAACCAAATTAATGCTTGTGCAACTTGATGCTACCGGACATTCCCAAACTCCATCTCCGTCGGCATCAGTAAAAAGTTTCGTTGTACCATCTCCCCAAGCGCTATTCGTTACATCCCAAACAGCATAGACTGCTCCAGCATCATTGAAACTACCCGGCGCGAGCAATATCTTTTTCTTTCCTCCTTCCAGAATAGTCACACCCATATTGCTAATAGCCTCAGCTGCAGAAGAGTGTGCACAAATAACATAGGTGCCAGTTGTTGCAGTAGCCAGACCCATCGTATAAGTAGTACTTACATCCGGAAGCGTCACTACATCCGTTTCCCACATATTGGCAGTAGCCGTGGTATTAAAAGCATGACCAACACCACCATACGTAATACCATACCCATTAGGAGTAAATCCTACGTTCTGGTTCTTCCAACCCGAGTCATCCCAAATATTGATTGTACCAACTGCGCCCGTTGCTTGACCAACAATTGAATTGCTTGTTGGCAATAGTTTCATCGCACCATTACCGTCAGAATAAGTATCCGTCCAGGCTTTTGTTTGTGATTGACTATTGGTGCTACCTGCATAACCAACATAGAATTCTCCGTTTGTATGACTTGGTATGGTAAAATCTGTAATATTCCATTCATGTGTAGAACCAACCTTCGTAAAGCAAATCGGGGTTTCCCAGTCGCCTGTATGCGGACCATAATGGAAAGAATACGACGTGCAAGAAGAGGCAGTAAGAATGATATTCTTTAGATAAACAGCACCTTGCCCATCTGCTGGTGTAGAACCCACAATGTAGTAATAACCTGCTGGTAAAGCGGCTGCAGGAGACCCTGTATATTCACCTTTCGATGCAGTACTTGATATAGCGACTGTAAATGAGGTTTGAGTACCTGTTGTTGAAATAGAAACAGTTCTACTACTACCATCTGTCGGATACTGATTTTCTTTAGCTATTATTTCGTCAAAAGATGCTTTTGCAATTGTATATACAGTAAACGAAGCATTCTCCCCTTTATTACTAGTACCCAAATAGCATGTCGCTGTTAAATTCATTGAAGACCCGAGATAGATAATGACTGCGTTATCATTACCTTTCAGTTTACATCCATTATCTCCATATGAAGAATTGTTGTTACGAAAATTATATACACTACCTGATGACATCGGCAAGAAACGATTTTCACCACCAGGTTTATTATTACCGATAGTATATGTCCCTGCTGCAGCCGGTGTTGCCTCCACTCCCCACGCCATACCGACATTAGCCAGGCTCATCGTGAGGATGGCAAAAAGGAGGGTAAGGTTCCTAAAAGGGGAGCTAATCGTCCCGGTTCGGTAGTCTCTCGGTAGTGTCTCGCCAGTCTGATTTGGACTAGTTACTGTAACTAAAGACTCATTAAAGTTAAAGTGTGTCATGATATTTTGTGTTTTTATGTTATTCGTTAGTTAGTTTTCTCCTGACACGATTGCAGGAGGATATTTTGTTGCTAAACGTTTAAATTGCTGTTCGACGTTGGTTTTCGACAAAGATTCCAATTCATCTAAAGCCATTTGTTGCAAGAAAGCAAAACGTTCCGCTCTTTCAACTCCACGCTTAATCAGTTCTGCATTTACAACCTCCATATTCGATAATACAATCAGTTGATTTATCGAAGCTGTATCGCGCAAATCGATTGCTACCAGCCTCCATTCTAATTCCCCCGAATTCGGGGGTTTTAAAATTAGGATTATTCAACTGCTCCCATACTCCAAGGAAATCAATAGTACTCTTGTTGTTCAGCCATTTTTCTATCAAACGTGGACCTTCCTCAAATCCTTTTGCCATGTCTGTTAGGCATATATAGTCATTTTGATTAAGGTTCAGCAGCACACTGATTGTTGTACCTTTTATTTGTATGGTTCTTTTCTGTGTCATTCTTTGCAATTTTTATTGATTACTCTAAACACTCGACTTTTCATCCCCACATCTGTCCGACGCTCATCGCCCAAACGCGCTGCATCCCTGCAGCATTCGATTTAAGTTAAAGTGTGTCATGATATTTTGTGTTTTTATGTTATTCTTCGGTGTGTTTTATATTAAGTGACATAACAAAAGTTTCCAACCTTGCGGATTGGAAACTTGTAGAGTATAAAATTATGAAAAGTTATTTATCTATTCGATTGAGAACACGAGTGATAAGTGTCCAAGGTTTCATTCGGATGCCAAATAATCGTCATACCGCAACTGATTGATTTTGCTGCGCGTACTCACGAATGAAATCCATCGAGTCTTCATGGCTGATGTATTGACCGGCTTTCATTTCATAAAAGCGTTTCTCCGCACGCTCATACAAGTACTGCTCCATAATCTTAAAATTTAGTAGTTGTTAACCTTTGCGACTGCAAAGGTACTGCTTTTTTTTGAAACCACCAAATTTTTGAGCAATAAAATTCAAAATTGCAGTTTTTTTTTATACTCTACATTATGTCAAAGATCTTTTCTATCCATTTTATAGTACCGGATAGGAGTACTGTTTCTCTAACCTCTATCCCTAAACACTTAAACTCGGTTTTATTTTTGCTTCTGCACTTTTGATCACACTGATATACATAAAAAAGCAAGACATGAGATTTCTTAACCATAAAGATACGATTATTTCTCTCATGTCAGGCAAAAAAGAAATATATGTAGGAGATTATTCCTTGAAACGCGCTACGAGTTCTTCGGGGCTCTTGCGCGTATCCCAAACATCTGCAATCTCAATACGCTCTTCTGATTCTCGGTAGATAATTTTTGTCAAATGGTCGATCACCAATCGGCGAAACTCATATCGGCTACCTTCTAATAGGGGCTCTATCTGACCAAGCTATCTTCTCGCTCATACAGCAACGACGTATTTGCGCTCCAAACGTTGATTCATTCTCTCAAGCACCTCGTCGTTCGAATAACATTCGCCGCGCTCTATCTCCGCAATTCCTTCTTCTGCTGTTGCAATCAATTGCTGGCGGGTAGACTCATCTACATGGTTCATCTGCCGCACATTTGCTTGCAGCTCTGCTATCACTTGTTCTTGCTCTTGCACAGATAGTGTCAGCATGACAGCGATGAGACTTTTTAATGTTTCCTGTGCCATAGTTTTACTGTTTTAACCTTTGCGACCGCAAAGGTACAACAAATTTCTGACATATGCAAACATTTGCACAAAAAACTTTCTTTTTTGCCTGTTTTTTTAGTATATCAACATGTCAAAGATCTTTGGGCTTCTGTTTTTACGCCCTAAGCCGGGGCTATATATTGTGTATTTCCTAATAATAAATGGGCTTGTAGGCTTTTCTATTTATAAAATATAAAAACCGAGTGCAAAATTACAACATTTCTACGACATACATGTGTAAAAATCAACACTTTTTGACGAATTATCGCCATTTCTGCTATGTTAAGTTTGCAAAACAGCCATAATTATGTTATTCAGCAGATATTCAGCCGACGTGGGGCCGACGTCGTCCTAGGATGGTCCCGTGATGCTCACGTTCCCGAGTCGGCGGTGAGTGCTAATTTACTCACGGGTCATTTACGACTCATTTAGCACTCATTCTCGAACCATTATCGACCGGTCAAAACACGCTTGCGTGCAAAATAATTTGCGTATTTGCGAAAAAAGTTGTAATTTTGCAGCAGAATTTCCTAGGATACTAGGGTTTCTAGATAAACTAGACGAACTAGATAAACTAGACTGATTAGAGAATCCGGACAAACATGAAACGGTTATACTTCATAGTAGCATTACTGGCAGCGGTAAGCGTTTGGGCGTTAGGGAATAACCTCACCCCGACCCTCTCCTCAAGAGAGGGGGAACAGCTTGCCCCGGCTACACCGGAAAAGCCGGATACGCTATACACACTAGGTAAACCAGATAAACTAGATACACTGGGTAAACTAGAAACGGAAAAGCCTGCCAAGCCGGATACACTATACACACTAGGTAAACTAGAACCGGAAAAGCCTGCCAAGCCGGAGAAGAAGCCGAACAAGGCGCTGCTCTTCTTCTACCGCACCGGCAACTGGGTGGACAGGTATCTCCAGCGGGGAATAGACACCTCGTATATCGGTCTGCCCGAGCACAGCTGGCGAATCGCTTATACCAACGGAATGATCGGGATCAACTCCAACCTGACATCCTTCTCCGAGGCGCAGGACAATAGCGTTCAGACCATTACGCTGCTAAACAAGACGACTCCTTCCGTCGATTTGGGTTTCTACGCCGGCTACCGCGGCTTCGGTTTCGGCTACAGTTGGGACGCTATCCATGCCTACGCACAACGCCTCTCTTTCTCGTTCGGCAGTAAGTTCATTGGCATCGATTTCGGTATCCATACCAGCACCAATATCCACACCAACTTGCTAGTCGGGAACGAGCAAAACTGGGATTTCGGCAAAGACAAGGTTATCATCACCAATGCGAGCCTGAACCTATGGTATGCGCTGAACGCGCGTCATTACTCCCACCAGGCAGCCGTCAAACAATCGTACATACAGAAACAGACAGCGGGTTCGCTTCTGGTTCATCTGGCATACACATCCAGTCAGGTGCAGTTGAAAGACACACTGCGACACTCAGACAACAACGTGCCTCTGCTACCGCTGCTGATGTCCAGTCTGACCGCCATCCGTACGCGTCAGATAGCAGTAGGTATCGGCTACGGCATCAACTATACTCCCAACAAAGGCAAAGTAGTCTTGCACGCCTCCGCTGCCGCTATGTTAGTGACCTACACGGTCAATTTAGCGTCTTTCTATCTGCCGGACAGCATAGCGGAAGGTCTGCCGGACGACCCGATGTACAACCTCAATCCGTCTTTTCCGGTGCATGTGACGGGTAACATGCGTGCAGCAGTGAGCTGGGAGATCAACAAATGGGTGCATCTGAATGCCTGGGCAACGGCGGAGAACATACGCTTCCGCTCCGGCTGGACTGCTAACGACAACTACATCAAACTCAGCAACTGGAACTGGAAAGTACAAGCATCTGTAGGTGTCCGTTTCGGCGCGGGCAAAGACCGGCTGCAGCGGGCGCTATATGGGAATGATGCAAGCAAGCTTGCCAATGATGCTGCTACGCAGCTTAATGATGCGACTGCGTCGCCTAATGATGGACCGAAGAAAAGCCGGCTGCCGAGATGGCTAACCGACTTCTTCTGGAGTCCGAAGGACTAAGCCCCACCCGACCTCCCCATGGAGGGGAGGAGACTATTTCACTAATATTCTGTGCGCGGCACGCGTATTCTCCTCATTCAGAATCAAGAGATAGCATCCCTGTGCAGCAGGCGTGCGGATCTCCGAGTTGTCATACGTCTGCGCACCATGGCGGTTGCCGAGCATGTCGTACCAGTACGCCGTACCCTTGCCCTTCATCTGCAGAGGTGCGGACGGCGGTACGAGCGACGGCATATCCTTCACTTCGGCGGCTACAGCCACCGGAATAAACGGACAGGTGAACTGTTTGACACCATCGTCTTTCCTCATCAGCAGCGCCTGGTACTCTTCGCCGAAGCGCAGTTGTACGCCGTTGCCGCCGGTGTAATAGACGAAGTCCGTTGCTCCCTCGATAGGCATGCCGTTGACATACCATTGTACGGAATCAAACTGGTAGCCTCCGTTATAATCGGCATTGCGGATCGCCAGGACATCATTCCACCGCTGGGTGATCACATCCGACGCATAACGGAGCGACACCGTGAACGGAATCGTCACGTTGAACTCCGGCTTCGTATCCTCCAGCAATAGCGAACCGGTATAGACATCCGGCCGCAGCGATGCATCGACAGGTATATCTATCTGATAACGTCCCTTCGGCTGCTGGCCATGGACAGGACCTTCGGACGGAAGAACCTGGTTCTCGAACGAGTAAGCATAACTGAGGCTGCGTCCACGGGTGATATCATAGACGAGCGTAAGCGTAGGATCCCCTTCGCAGAGGATATACACCGAATCCGGCATAGAGGCCTTCAAGGACTCGTAGATCTCCAGATTCAGGACATAGGTAATGGCGCAGTTGGTCTGCATCGGGATGGTATCCACCATCGTCTTGGTGTCCTTGCCGTAGGTGCGTCCCATATAGGTGAACGGCAGATTCTCCGGCAGCAGCATCGTGTCGTGGTAGTTACGCAACGGCTCTTTCAGCTCCAGATAGATGATACTGTCGCAGGAAGTAGCGGGGTTGAACAGATTGACAGAATCTACGATACCATAGGTATGATAAGTGGTGTCTCTTCCGATTTTTGTATTCTCATCCCATACAAGACCGGCACCCTTGCGATCCTCGTCGCAAAGAACGATGGACCGGGTCTCATGGGTCGGTCCGAGAGGTTCGAGATGCAGATCATAATAGATTATATCCTCACACGTACCGCATGTGACACGGAGAGAGACACGGAAATCGCCACCCTCAATCGGGAAATCGAAGGTAGGCTTTGCCTCGTCTGACCAACCATACGGGATTCCTTCCACGTTCCACTCATAGGTCTCTATACGATAGTTCTCGGAAACGAGCGTGTCTTCCAGCACGTGGTCAATCTCCTGTACCCATGAATCCGAAGCATCAAACTGCACCTTATAGATACCATTGCGGCAGTTGCGGATGATATTCGGTTTGCTCATCACCGCGATCGGGTTGGTTGCCAAGGTAGAAGCATAAAGAGAGAAGAAACAGGTGCTGTCCTGGACGAACATACAATCTACCACGTAGAGGCTGTCGTCGCGCATACCGGCATGGAACTGCTGGTCTCTACCCAAGATATACTCCTCCGGCAGCGAACCGTCCGCACGGCGGTATTTCTCGTTATAAGCATATGCCCAGCGGTACTCAAATCCGTCAGGGGCTTCGAAATCAGGGTTGATCTCGCCGCACTTCATGCCTTTCAGTTTACCATCGGAGCACCCAAGGGTGAAATAAGCATAACCGGAGTGAACGGAGAAGGTACAGTCATGGGTAGTCAGACGGACTGTCAGGTTCTTACCCTGATACTCCTTTTTGCGCAGGTTAACACCTACTGTTGTCCATTCTTTCCAAACGATATCCGCTGATGTCTGCGCAACTTCGCTGGACGTAATATGCCATCCCTGCGCGATTGCCTCCTGCTTGAGTTGATTCGAATTCTTAGACACCATCACATCATTGGCGTTAAAATCCGCCATACCGCATCGTCCGATGGAAACACCATCGACCAGCATATCGAGCAAGAAACGCGGGTTCTCCCAATCATCATGTCCCGGAGCCTCTATCAGCGGCATGTATTTCAGCAACAGCACCGGATACTTGATGGTATCTACCGGGAAGGAGAACTCGATCCGCTCCGCTTGATCACCGGAATCCCAGTTACCGAGACGAACAGATGCCAGTTCGCCGTCCGGAACGGTCTTCGCCAGACCACCGGTTCGCGGCTCTATTTCCGTACGGTCGAAATGGATCGTATGGCGGCTGCTCTTCTTCTCCGGACCGTCATCCACTCTCTCGATTCTGAAATCGTTAAAATTATCAGATCTATCAGGCGAAGATTTATTGACATAGCAGACAGCGTTATCCAGATTGAGGTAGTCCACACACATCTGGTCGGGATAATAAACCAGTTTGGACTCAATGGTCTTGAAACTGAAGTCATTATCCTCGCAGATAGCACGCACCACGAAATCCGTCTGTCCTACTGCCAGACCGGTAAAATTAGTCTGGTTGCCGGTAACATTCTTCGGTCCGGACCAGGTGCTATTCTCATACGAATAGGCATATACTTCATAACTGGCGGCTTCGCCCTGCCATGAGAGAGTGATCGTAGAACCATTCGGGGTAACTACCAGATCAGTCGGGGCAGGACAAGGAGGCGTATCGCGGATATTGATATTATCCACCATAGCACCCGGCTGCTGCGCCAGGTTTGATCCGTTGGTCCATACGAACGCCAGATAGTGCGGCGTACCATCGCACCAATCTCCGGGGATCTTAGCCACGCACTGGTGCCAGGTAGAGTTAGCCGACAAATAATCTATGCGTGCTCCGGGCTGAAGCTGGATTATATAGTTCTTATACAAACCGGGTACTACCGGACTGAGATTGGACATAACCGGGATTGAGTCTATCTGGTGCGTACTGGGATTCTCCTCCGTCATCGGAATCCAGCAGAGATACAATCCGTCAAAATCGCTTGCCACATTCGCCATGGAGCAATAATCGAACATGATGGTATAATCCCCACTGATCTGATCAAGCGCAATCGTATCATAGGCAAACACCCAGCAACTCTTGCTGGAATAATGGGCAGTAGCACCTCCGTCATCGGATATATAGAGGCCATATTGTCCCATCCGGTCATTATTTCCCGGAGCACCAAGATACCATTTGTTGGTCAACTGCTTGGATATACTGCTGGTAGCGGGATTGAGTACCCAGCGGGTCCTGTCCGCTTCATTCTCAAAATCACAGGAATACCGTGTAACGGCATGTACGGGCGCCACTATCGTCAGTGCCGCCAAGAGCACTATTCGGGTTAAACGTTTCATATGCTTCATATTATGAGTTTCTATTTTATTCCACAACCATAACCTGGGCTTGTGTCTCGCCCTCGGAGTTTACAGATTTGATAACAAAGACGCCCGGCTGTCCCGGTGTCGGGAGCGAGGTATAGCCTTGCGGCAGGTCGAACGTGCTATAGAGCTGTCCGGCGGCGGTATAATACCATATCGTAACCGGATGATCCATGTACATAGGCATATGCTGTCCCGCCTGCACGATCGTCGGATAGGCGGTCTGCTGCTCGTGATAAACAGGCTGGATAGGACAGGTCTTCATTATCACGCTGTCCTTACGCATCAGTTCCACGTAGTACTCCGAGTTGAAATCCAGCGGCTGGTAGAGATAGGAGTGGGTCTCCCCTATCATCGGAACATTATCCTTATACCACTGGAAGGAGAGGAACTCGTATCCGCCGTTGTATTTCGGGCTGAGGAGAGTGAGGACATCGTTCCATTTCTGATCTACGATAGAGCTCGGATAGCGGATATCGAAGCCCCGGGTCTCGGAATAGATACCGCAGCAGAACTGGTGGAAGGTCAGCGTAGCGGAATAATGTCCCGGCAGGATATCCTCCGAATAAGGGATGGCTACGCTCGTCACCTGGTCGTAGATCGTGGTGTCGCGCAACTGAGGCGTATTGAAGTTTATAACCAGACTGTCATAGACACCCGCCGTAATATCAAACAGGATAAACATCTGTCCTTCGTCCGCACATGAATACGGAAGCGAATCAACCGTTGCATGCAGCAACTGGTTCACCGTCAGGGTGAGATAGATCGCACTGTCGCAGCCATTCTCGTTCTTAAGCATGATCAGATGGTTATCCATCGGCTGGGTATATTTGACACCCGCTATCGTAAGGGACTGGGTCGAACAGATCGAGTCATGGATATGCAGTTCCTGAGGCTTAGGATAAACCTCCAGGAACATCGTAGAGACAGAATCGCAACCTGCATAATTCTTGAAAGTCTCCGTTACTACCGTACTTTCGTTATAGAAATTGTCTCCGAACTTAACAGGCTCCTCGGAACAGGATTTATAATGGAACTCCGTAGCTTCCGAGCGGATGTCGGGCACAATGATTGTATCCACACGCGTACTATCACACATGTTGCCCTCTCCTGATCCGATAAAACAGGTATAGGTAACCTCTATCGAATCCCCTTTCACCGGAGCGGTATAGGTAGGAGCCTTGGCTCCCGTCTCCGACCTGCTTCCATCCGAGAGGCGGCGGAAGATCCAGTTGAAATCCGTACAAGCCTCCGTGGTATGATTTTCTTCGTTTTCGTACTTCGTCATCACATGGGAAGTATTGGTAAACTTGAGTTTGGAGGTACAATCGCTATATATTCTTTCAAACGAATATTCGGGAACCGGGAACCGGGGTGCGGAAACCGTACTAACCTCAAAATAACAGCTTGGATCCTCCTTGAAGCTAACCTTACAGGTATATGTATGTGTGCTGGCAGGCACATCCAGCTCCCGATTATACCGCTGGCCATCCTCCAACGGACCTAACTCCGTGCGCCAGTCGTATGAAAAACCTTCCGGTGCCGTAGCAATCAGACGTGCATCACTACCGCAGTTCTCCGTTTCGATATGCGCGTTGGCGCAATCAAGCGTGAAATAGCCATAGCCGAAATGCACCCACTGACCGCAGTCGGCAGAAGTGATACGGATCTTGATTTTCTGGTTATGGTACTCCATCAGACTGACTCCCACTACCGTCCAGTCTTTCCACGCCACTTCTTCTCCGTTATAGGTAGTCAAATGCCAGCTATCCACCTCTTGGGATTTCAATACGGCATCCGAATATGTGAAGTCCGCCTGTCCGCAGAGTTCCATCCGGTTATCAAGCGAATCCAGGACCTCTATACGGAAATACGGTTCTTCGTATCTCTCGTGACCACTATTATCCAACACCACAGCGTATTTCATGATCAAGATACCCTGTGTAGCCGTATCTACGACCAAAGAATACGTAATGGACTGGGCGTTTCCATCCGGGTTCCAGTTTCCAAGCCGGACAGATGCCAGTTCTCCCGGCGGTACGGTATGCAGGATTCCATCCGCACGCAGGTCCACCTCCGTCGGATCCACATGAATGGTATGTTTACTATTCTCCGAATCAGGACCATAATCAATTATACCCACATTATCAAACGGTGTCTCCCCCTGGTGGGCCTCATGCTTACCATAGGTACATTTGACATTATCGCCATCCAGTCTGAGATAGTTGATACAATGGTTATCCGGGCAATAGACGAGGATAAGTGTCTTATACACCCAACCGGTAGTCTCTTCTCCGGCGAGTCCTCTCACGCGGACATCGTATGACCCCTCAAGCACCGGCTTGAGCACATACGTACATTTATTCCCATCTCTGGAGAAACCTTCCGTCTCGTTCTCAAGACTTATTCCCGAGAAGCGCTTCCATGCGCTCGTCCCTACCGAGCGGTACTGCACCTCAAACTCGGTCAGCGTGCTTTCCCACGAAACAATCATAGAAGAGTCCTCACATATAGGATCCACCTCCAGATTCGTCGGTTTGGGATATGCTGCAGAACATATCTGCAGATTATCTATCGCAATAGAGGTGCGCGTAAGAGAATCCGTCGTATTATCATTTTCCCATAGGAATACTATCGCCCATGTATAAGAAGAGAAGCTGGGATTGATGGTAAGTTCCTGCAGCGTCACATTCTGCCACGTCTCACTACCGCATACATACTGCTCGGTATACATTGTCTCATCGGCCATCCACCAAACGTAACTTTTTAAATTTGGTGGCGGAGGAGAGAGACGTCCGCTCGTCTCTGAAAGCATGGAACTGAGTTCATATCCGCTACCGGAGACAGTGAGTGCCTGCTCGGGGCAGATCATCACATAGAGCCTCGAGTGAAGCGAGTCACCCTGTCCTTTCCAGTCAAAGCTGATATCATAGTGCCCCTGAGCGGTGCTCTGCGGGAACTGATAGCGCAGATATGCCGCTACCACATTCGGTTTCTTGTTATAATTAGGATTCAGACCGTCTGCAGAAATATAGAGCGACCTTCTACCCTCACTATGCGCCGCCGAGCCAATCACCCATTTGTCTGCCGCATTCGGAGTGAGAGGGTTCAGCACCCAAGCCGATAGGTCTTCGCTTGCCTCAAAACTGCACTCATACGGCAGTTTGGATGCAGGATTCTGCGCCCATGCCAGGACGCCGAACAGCAGGATTATATGTAAGAAGAGCAGTCTCTTCATAGTTTTCGTTATTTCGTTATTACGACATTACGTTATTACGACATTCCGTTCGTCAGAACACCTGTTGGATGTCTTCGTCACCCACATCGGTGATGGTGAACTCTACGCGGCGGTTGAGCTGGCGTCCCTCATCGGTATCGTTGTCAGCCACCGGTTCTTTCTCTCCCTTACCTTCGGCGGTCATGCGTTCAGCCGCCACGCCGCGCTTGATCAGGTCATTACGGACAGCGTTAGCACGTCCCTCGGAGAGGATCTGGTTCGCTTCGTCCGTACCTACCGCATCGGTGTGACCTACGATATGGATATGGACGGTCTGGTTCTCCAGAAGGAACTCAGCCAGGTCAGCCATAGCCTGCTCGGATTGCGGAAGGATAACGGTCTTGTTGGTAGCGAAGAAGAGGTTCTCGATCTTAACCTTGATGCCCTGTTTGATATGCTGCATATAGAGATCGAAGGTATCGCGTACGAAGCGGAGCGTATCATCCTCCGGCATATATCCCTGCGCGCTGAGGCGGGCGATATAGCTGCCCTCGGTGAGCGGCGTCTCGATAAATCCGTCATCCGACGACTGGGCGGTATAGAGCGCTATCGTGTCATTGAGCGCAGTGATGCGGGCAGTAGCCTCAATCGGCTCCTTGGTCTCCTCATCATAGATATTCATACATAGCGTATAGACGATCGGCGCAGGGATACGCTCCATCCGCAGTTTGACCGTATCATACGTAAACTCCTCCACCGTATAAATGACGGTATCGGACGGGAAATAGCCGTTCTTGGTAGCCGACACGCGGTATTCGCCCTCGGCGACACGTCCCACCTTAACAACACCCTGGCGGTTGGAGTTCTTCTGTTTCGTCTTATCCGAAGCCAGTTCCGTCACCTCTACGGCAGCGCCACCCAGCGCCGAGCCCGTAGCCTCGTCATACGCATAGATACCCAGACGCGGCAGCGGCTTAGGCGGCATAGGAGAAGACTCCAACTGCTTGCGCGGCAGTTCGAACCATACGGCGAACTTCACGCCCACGAGGAACGGATTCACTTTGGCTCCCGCCGCCGAGGTGGTAGCCAGAGCCGAGTTGACCGGGAAATCCAGCGGATCGGGGTTCACCAGCATCCGGGTAGGTACATCCTGTGCGCCGTCTGCGGCTTTATAACTCAGCGAATTGAGGAAGCCGTAGTCGGCAAAGAGAGATACTCTCAGTTTGGGCAGCGCATTCACCCATTGGTCGAGGTTCACGCCTATCTCCGCCGATGCCGCCAGATTCAGCCCGAAGTTAACCTTCGTAGCCGGCTGTTGGAGCGCCTGGTCCGTAACCAGCGTATGGTTGTACATATCAGTCAGCCCTCCGATCAACTCTTTATCCTCAATCGCAGTAGTGAGGGTTCCTCCGACAGTCGATTGTCCCAGCACGCCGATGCCGGCTTTCAGACCCGCCTGCCAGAAAAGCGGCAGTTGCTTCAGTTCCATACCGAAAAGCAGAGGTATCTGGACGAAGCCGCCAATCAGTTTGTCATTCAGATTCCGGAAATCATAATGATAAATCATCGTAGAGGCATAGGGCTGCATACCGTATTGGAGCGCAAACTCGCCGTCCTCCTGATTGGAGAGGCTCATGACCGAGTTATAGAAATTGAACTCTGCGCCTACGGTCATAAGGAACTGTTTGTAGCGGAGTTGGTAGCCCAGACCGAGCCCTCCTCCCACGAAGCCGTTGTCTTTGTTCCGGAATCCCGTGGGGTTCAATCCCTCCGCCGCCGGAGCAGCATAGTTGATACCGGAAGTGAAGAGGTTGCTGTATCCTACCTGACCCCAGAAACCGAGACGGTGAGAGATATCCCGGTTGAGATAAGCGAGCACTCGTTTGTTCTTCTTCTCTATCGCCGCCACCTGTGCCAGATACTGCTCTTTCTCTTCCGCCGCGCTCAATTCGGGCTGGCGTTGCGAAGCAGGTTTGGACGCTTTGGCTGTCGTTGCTTTTCTGGAAGAAGCGGCTTTCGCCTGCTGTGCTTTGGCTTTCTCGCGTGCTTTCTGTTTCTGCGCAGCGGCTTTAGCCTGCTCTTTCTTCTTCTGCGCCGCAGCTCTCTCGCGCTCCTTGGCTGCTTTCGCTTTCGCCTTCTCGCGCTCTTTGAGACGCTTTGCTTTCTCTTTCTCTCGCTGCGCCTGAGCCTTAGCCCGTGCGTCCGCGGCATAAGTCGCAGCTACAGTGTTATCCACTATGGATGCCATCGGAGCGACAGCAGCCAGACCAAATGCCATTAACAGTATGTAGATGATTCGTTTCATACGCTTAGAATTTTATACCTTGGTTACCTCCCCGTCTGATACGCGGGCGGTCATATTTCTTATAATCGTAAATATAGGATTTGCCCTTCTTCGGCAGTTCGAACGCCACCGTGAACTTGAGTCCCACGTTCAGGTTGCGGAAAGTAGCGCCATCCGCGATATTGCTGAGCATCAGAGGCTGGCTGTAGAACTGAACGCCCTTGTCCGTCTCGCGGTATTCGAAGATCGGCGCTCCGCCATTATTGACATGGATATTGAGGAGCCCGAAATCCGCATACGCCGCCAGATACATACGTACCTTATCGGGGTTGAGGCGGAACTGTTTGTATTTGAACATATGCCCTACCCGTCCGCCTATCTCCAGATGCGCTATGATATTGAAATTCCACTTCATAGGCTTGGTAGCGGAACCCATATACTGGCCGGAAGCGAACTGATGGTTCGGCATCTCGTAGAAATCATCGTAATACTCGTCATACTCGCCGTACGTAGTAATCATCGCCTGTGAGGTAGTTGCGCCATAGAGGTTGACCGAGAACTTCGGACCCACCATAAAATAGAAGCGGTTCCATTCGCCTCCTACGAGCAGCGGGATATTGAGATTGAGCATATGCGCATAATCCCGGGACTCATCCACATGCACATGCATGTCGAAGAGCTGTCCCTCGGTATCCCGCATAGGGATCACGAAATCCAACTCATCCATCATGTTGGCGTTGAAATCATACATTCCCTCCAAGCCGGCGGAGAAGATAAAGTTATTATGAAAGAGGCGATAGTCCACACCGAGATTGGTGTTAAGGCCCGCAGAAGGCTGCTGTCCGGCTATATTATGCAACAGGGCGGAATAGCCCGCATCGCCATGGAGCGAGATGAAGTGATATGCCTCCGGAGAGAGCCTCGTAAACGCCCCCGCGCACCAGCACGACAGCATGACACTCATCACTATGCAAACAAACCTTTTTATCACTTTGACTACAAATAAACAAAATCGAGCGGCAAAATTACAAAAAAATTATCAATTATACAAATTTTTGTTACATTTTTACGATTTTTTCTACTTTTTGTAATATAATGGTAGCAAAAAGCAGGTGACCGGTCGGATAGACGACTAGTCAAACTAGAAGAACCAGTCGAACTAGAGGAACTATAATTAGAAACAAAGAGAGCCGCCCGAGGGCAGCTCTCCTTGCAGAGATACGATATTCCGAGTTATCGAGTTTTCGGGTTATCGAAGTTCCACTTTCTGTCCGGTGATGTTATAAACATTACCGTTGAGCAGGATGTAAACCTGGTTGTTGTAGATGAACTTAACGGCTTTGTTTTCGATACCTGCGCCCGTCTCGTTGATACCGGTCGGGTAAGCGAGATGCTGGATATGGATATTATCGATAGCAGCCGGAGTCTGTGAACCGGAAGAGCCATCGTTTCTCCATACGAAGACTACCTGGTACAAGCCGGGGTTAATGTCGTCCACCGTTACATCTTTGTGTTGCCATTCGGTAGCGCTGACAAGAGCACCGCCGTCCAGAGCGATCCAGTCAGCAGGCACCGCAGAAGCCGTCAGACCAGAAGGCAGCGTACCAGCGGTCAACTCAGCCGATGACGGAGCAAGCAGTACGCGGAGATAATCATATATACTATACCCGGCTTCGCCGTTTGATCTCCAGTCATACGAGAAGGTGTAGGAACCTGCCTTATCGAAATCGAAGATCTTCGCAGCAAAGACTACCGCTTCGTTACCCACGCTGTATGCATTGGTCGTACCACCATCGTTGGAGATATAGATTGCGTTAGCACCATTCTCTGTATTATTGGCACCCGAACCTACCGCCCAAGCATTGGTCAATTCTCCGTTGATGAACTGCCAGTTGTTGCCGGACTCGAAATCGTCGTCATACGGGAGTGCCGCAGGAACCAGCATCGTATGGAAGGCCTTTGAGATGATCTCGCTATAGCCATCCTCTCCGCAGTCTGTACGCAGGTAAACCACGTATGCGGTGTTCTCAGCAAGTGTGTCAACCGTTATGATAACCGATGCCGCGGCCACAAAGTCGTCGTCAGCCGGAACGAAGTCGCCACTCGGATCAGCTACCACGGCGATCTGGTATGCTGCACCTTCTTCTGCATTCCAGGTGAAGGTAGCCGCATCATTCGAAACGCCAGAGACAGCCAAATCGGTCGGTTTAGCGCAAGCAGGAGCCACGTCAACCAGTACGTTGTCGATATGCAGTGCGTTATCGCCACCGCTTGCTGTGGACTCACCATAGAAGGCGATGATGACGGACTGACCGGTATATGCACTCAGGTCGAGAGCCACAGGCTGACCTTCCGCGTCATTCGTGATCGCATCATATACATACTCAGAACCTTGGTTGTCCCATATACGGAGCGTATCCCAGGAAGTACCATTGTCCGTCGAGATGAGTACAATGAACTTATCATCAGCTTGGTCATTTTGCGCAACCGCATCAGCCGAGCTCCACTTGGTCAATGCTACATCGAAGGTGAGTTGTACATTCTCCGTCAGCGTGATAGCCGGCGTTGCCAACCATCTGTTGCAAGATGTGCCATAGATATTCACATATGCATGGCTATTAAAGATCGAATTCTTTGTACCGAAGCTCCATCCGTATGTAGAGGATACCATCGGAGTGCCGGACTGAACGCTACTGAGCAAACCGGTGTACATGTTCCAGTCAGCCGGTTTGGAAGCAGCATCGAAGTTCTCTGCAAACGGCGTACCGTAAGCCGTCTTGAACGTGAAGACAGAAGACCATGTTTCCGCCTCCGCGCAGGTAGCTTGTACCTGTACGCGGTACGATGTGCTGGCGTTCAGACCTGTGATCGTGTACGGGCTGTTCACATTGTCTGCTTCCTCCCAGTTGGTACCATCGGTGCTGTAGCGTACATTGAACTCGCTCAGACCATAGGTGTTCCAGCTGATAGTAGCTTCGTTGAGACCTGCACTCTCCAGTTTGAGGTTGCTCGGCGTCTGGCAGGTGCTAACCGTACGGAACGATTTGCGTGCCGTCCAAACGCTGAAGTCGCCCTCGCCGCAGTTTGCGCGTACGTATATATAATAGGTGGTCTCCGGTGTGAGGCCGGTCAGCGTGAACGGATTAGCATCCGCTTCAACCGGCGTAACCGCATCCTTATCGAAGGATGCTTCCGTACCAAGGGCAATCTGCCATGCGGACTGATCCTCGGATCCATTGGTCCAGCTGATCTGAGCCGTAGTAGCCGTGATATTGGAAACCGCTACATCAGACAACTCCACGCAGCTCGGGATGAGTTCCACATGAATATTATCGATATATACCCCACGATAGGAGGTCGAAGAGTTCGCTTTCTCCATCTTGATAGCGATATATTTGCCTTCGCCCGCATAGGAATTGAAGGCAACGAGGAAATCGCTATACGAAGTGGTAGTCGGCTTGCAGGTAGCCACCGGAACGAAAGTAGCGGTGTCTGCCGGATCGCTCATCACACCTACGATGAAGGAAGCATCATACGAAGTGCTGTATGCACGTGCCTTGAAGCTCATGCGCAACGTATTGACAGCGTCCATCTGCGGCAGGACAGCGTATTGATCTTGCGGATCACTGCTGCTATAAGAGTGGAACCGGAGACTGTTCGGAGTCGAACTTGCGTAGTTGGTATAACTGTAATAGTAAACCGTCGGATAAACGCCATAGGTGCTACTGGTACTTGTGTTGATAGCACTCCAGCATGACGGCATTGTACGTACACTCGGTTCGTAAGCCGAAGACAGCGTAATACCATCGAAGTTCTCGTTCCATCCATTTTCGTCTATGACGAGGCTCTCGCACTCCGTACGGAATGTCATAGCCGCCGACCATACATCCGCCTCTGCGCAGACAGGTTGTACCTGTACGCTGTATGCCGTGTTGGCATTCAGACCGATAATGGTGTATGGGCAAGCAACAGCCGGCTCAACCGTCCAGTTCTCGCCGTCTTCGCTATAGCGGAGGTTGAACGACTCATTTCCGTATTTCTCCCAACTGATAGCAGCCGAAGAAGTCGTGATCTCGTTCGCATTGAGATTCGTCGGAGTCTCGCAACTGCTCTTGGTTGCGAACGCCAGTTTTGCGCTCCAAGCGCTGTACTCGCCTTCGCCGCAGATCGCCCGTACGTAAACGTAGTAGTTCGTCTGTTCCGTGAGTGTAGAGAGCGTGAACGGATTAGCCGTTACATTGATGATCTCTGCCTCATCGGGGTTGAAGGAAGCCTCCGTGCTGTAAACGAGTTGGATATTCTCTATTTCAGAAGTCCAAGTAATGTCTGCGGAAGTAGCCGTAAGGTTAGCAGCCTGCAGGTTCGTCGGTTTGGTGCAGGTGATAGTGCGAACGCTGAAGTTATCGAGCGCCGCCGGTTCCTGCGAACCACCGCTATAATCGTTCTTCCAAGCCAATACGAGCTTGTAGCTACCCGCCGGAATCTCTATCTCAGCCGATTCGAAGTGCTGCCATGCAGAAACGCCATAGAGTTGCGCTCCTCCATCGAGTGCAATCCATCCAGCCGGAAGAGTAGAAGCAGCGAACGAAGTAGGAGTTGAACCCGCAGTGAGCGTTTCAGAAGCCGGAACGAGGGCTACACGCAGGAAGTCGTATTTGTCCTCGCCGTTTGCCTTCCAATCATAGGAGAAGGCATAAGTGCCTGCTTCGAAATTGCAGAGACGGGTAGCAAATACCATCGTTTGGCTGCCGTTATTATATGCGTTCGCTACGCCACCATTATTGGAGATATATACCGCATGAGATCCTTCTCCGTTGTGTGCAGCGGAGCCATATGCCCAAACGTTGGTAGAAGTACCGTTAACAAACAGCCACTTGTTGCCGTCCTCCATATCGTCGCTGAACGGAGCATTAACCGGCAGCTGGGTAGTACGGAAGGCAGCAGAGAGCGGCAAGCTGAGGCTGGAACCGCAGTCGCGACGGAGATAGAAGACATAGTCGGCGTTTTCAGCCAACCCGCTGAGTATAACCGTATCTCCCTCTGCCGAAATGAATGCTTCATCCGCCGGTACCGCTTCGTGAGCCGGTGCGTAAGCGTATTTATAGGATACGCCCTCTTCTACCGTCCATGAAACTGTTGCACTTGCAGCCGTGATATCGGAGACGGTGATAACCGATTCGATATCCGCACATGCCGGAATCTCTTCCACTACGATATTGTCAATATAAACGGCGTGGTCTTCACTGGAAGTAGCCGCAGCCATCTTAATAGCAATATATTTCCCTTCGCCCTCATAGGAGTCGAGGTTCAGTTTGAATTGCTGGTAAGAGGTAGAAGCCGGAGTGAACGAACCGAGGGAGACGAACGTGGATGTGTCTGCCGGATTCGTCATTATACCAATTTCAAAGGTAGCGACATAGTAAGAGGAGTATGCTCTTGCATCCAGTTTGATACGCTTGTTGCCCAGATCGTCCATCTGCGGCAGGATTGCGTATTGGTCTTGTGGATCGGCAGGCTCAGTATAGCCATAATAATCCTCTACCTCAAATTGCGATCCGAAGATCAATGCGTTGGTAGTAGATACCGACGGATAGATTTCAAAATCCTCAACCGTGCAGGTATTGATATAGTCCCAGCAAATCGGTAATACGTGGTCGTAACTCGAACCAGTGATGCCGTTAAAGTCCTCGGAATACGGGAAGTTAGCGACAATACCACATGCGGTATAGAAGGAAACCGGCGCGGTAAAGAGGCTGATGCCTTCCGGGCTCTCGGTATCACACCATGCTGCTACGCGCACTTCATACTGAGAAGAAGCCTCGAGACCTGTCAGGGTAAACGGATATTCCGTAGCCGGTTCTGCCAAGGTGGTCCATTCGGCATCCACCGATTTCTTATATTGTACCATCCATGCACTCTCAGTACCGCGTGGGGTCCATTCCAGTTGAACGGAATTAATTGTGGCGGAGTTCTCCACGACTAGGAGATTGTTCGGAGCCGGACAATCCATCTTACTGATGGCGAAATTATCCACAGCGGCGGGAGGATTCGTTCCGGTAGAGGTATCATCACGCCAAGCCAGAACGAGTTTGTATGTTCCCGCGGGAATCAGTGCTTCCTGTGAAGCAGTCTGCCATGCCGTCTTTTCATTCAGTTTTGACCCGCCGTCCAGTGCGATCCACCCCTCCGGCAGCGCAGTAGCACTTAATCCGGTCAAGACGTTTGCGGAAGCTACCAATTCCTCAGACAGAGGAACGAGTGCTACGCGCAGGTAGTCATATGTACTCTCGCCGTTGCAGATCCAGTCGTAGCTAACCTGATAGATAGCCGTTTCATCGAAAGCGATCACCTTGGTAGCATATACCATTGCCGCAGCGTTGTTGGTATAAGCATTGCTCAGACCATTATCATTCGAGATATAGAGTGCATGCGAACCGCCGTTGCTAGCCGCTGTTCCATATACCCACGCATTAGCAATCTCTCCGTTAACGAATACCCAGTTGTTGCCAGACTCGAAATCATCATTGAACGGCAGTGTTGCCGGATTTTGGATGGTTCTAAAGTTCAGTGTTTTCACTTCGCTGAACGCACCGCTACAATTACGACGCAGGAAGAATACATAAGGCGTATTCTCCTTGAGTGTATCAATAGTAACGAGATACTCGCCGGTAGAACCTTTGAAATCATCGTCAGCCGGTACGAAATCCGCAGCCGGATTCTCCTTAATTCCAAACTCCCAGAGAGCGCCAGCCTCTTCGTCCCAAACGAACGTACCGCTAAAAGCAGAGAGGTTATTAACTATCAAGCTGGCGGAGTTAGAGCAATCCGGAATGAAATCCACCCTTACGTTCGCGATATGGATTGTATTATCCCCATTCGTCTCAGTGGACTCTCCGTAGAAAGCGAAGATCACATTCTCACCTGCAAGTTCAGAGAGGCTGAGGGCAATAGTCTGTCCGTTAGCGGAAGAAGATATACCATCAAAGTCCTCATCCAGACCTTCTCCCCAAGCTTTGAGAATCTCCCAAGTCTCACCGTTGTCGGTAGAATAGAATACGATGAACTTATCATCATTCTGTACTCCACTCTCCACCGGTATGAGTGTGCCGGAAGTTTTGGTAAGCGCGAGATCGAAGGTCAGCTGTACATTCTCCTCAATCTCTATAGTCGGTGAAACAATCCAGTTATGTGTATTTTCACCGGCAATCTGGAGTTTGAGGTGTCCTTCTGCAGCCGCAAAAACACCGTTTCCGGCTCCAACCGTCCATCCGGTAGCAGGTATCAGTTCTACACCTTCTTCTTCGTTATAGAGTCCGCTGAAGCGAGCCCAATCCGCAGGAATACCGGATGCATTGAATGTCTCAAGGAAAGGCACTGCCGCAGCTGTTTTGAAAGAGAAGGCAGCACTATAGTCTGTTGATTGTGCTTCTCCATTCACATCGCAGTTAGCAGCAACGCGCACGTCATAAGCGGTATAAGCATTCAGTCCGGATAAGTTATAGGAATTATCCGTAAGAACGATGTCCTCGCTCCATACACTATCAGCAGACTGCTTGTATTGCAGTTTCCATCCGGTGTCATAATCATGACGCTTCCAGGAAACGAGTGCAGAGTTCTTGGAAATCTCGGCTACTGCGAAACCGGACGGTTTCGGGCAATCCGGGATAGCGTCAACCAGGACATTGTCAATATGGACATTGTTATCTCCGTTCGATACGGTTGATTCACCGCAGAAAGCAATCATGATCGAATTGCCGGCATATTCTTCACCGATCTCAATCTGGTAATTAGCACCCGCGGTAGGAATCTCGTCGTACACATCGGCCGAACCGGTATTGTTCCACTCGCGGAGGATAGTCCAATGCTCACCGTCTGTCGAGATGAGTACCACAAAGCGGTCATCCGGAGCAGCTGCAGCAGCGCCGTTACCGCTATATGCCGTCAACGCCAAGTCGAAGCTTAACATCGCCGGATTCTCCAGTATGATAGCCGGAGTAACCAGCCATTTCGTATAACTGCCATATACATTGGCTCTTGCATGGCTGTCAAATACACCGTTGTTTGTACCAAAACTCCAAGCAGAGGAGGACCCGCTGGGCGTCATGCCGGATGCGAGCGCCGTAGCGATAGCCGTAGTCGATCCTTGCCATCCGGCGGGTTTGGAAGTAGTACTGAACTCCTCCAAGAAAGGAACACCAACCAACGTGGTGAAAGATATTGCCGAAGAGTAATCCGAGAGAGTGCCTTCCTCGTCGCAAACGGTAGCAATACGTACGTTATACGTAGTATTACCCATCAGACCGGAGAGCGTATAGGGATTAGAAGCCACATCTACCTCCGTCCATTCGGTTTCGGAGGATTTCTTGTATTGGAGTTTCCATGCTTCTTTGCCGTTATTCTCGATCCAACCGATTTCTGCAGAGGTCACAGACAAGGTACCGTCCGTTACCGCCAGGTCGGTCGGTTTGAAGCAAGCAGGAGGCAGAGCGATCTTGACATCATCGATATGGAGGTTATTGTCTCCATTGCTTGTCGTGGATTCGCCGTAGAACGCAATCATGAGCGAGCCGCTGGCATAAGCGCTCAGGTCAATCGTTACTTCCTCTCCGGCAGTAGCGATATTGTCATAGACATCCACTGCTCCGGTATTGTTCCACTCGCGGAGGATAGTCCAAGTAGCGCCATTATCGGTGGAAGCCAGTACTACAAATCGGTCGTCAGAAGCCGCTGCAGCCTTACCGCTACCGCTATATGCCGTTAACGCCAGTTTGAACGTCAACTCGACACCCGACGTCATCTCAACAGCAGGTGTCACGAGCCATTTGCTGCTGGTTCCATAGATATTGACCTTTGCATGGCTGTCAAATACACTGTTGCCGGTTCCGAAACTCCAACCTGATCCGGAATTCAGTGTAGCCGTTCCGGCAAGTACATCGCTTAACAGCCCGGTGTAGTTAGCCCATCCGCCGGGGATAGTGGAAGCATCGAAGCTCTCAACAAAAGGCACGCCGAATGCCGTTTTGAAGGCTACCGAAACATAGTTGCTCTCCAGGTTGTCCGAAGCGCAAATCGCTTTTACGCGCGCCTGATAATTTGTTCCTGACACGAGGTTGCTCAAAGAAGCGGAAAGTGCATTGGTGTTCTCGATAAGCACGGTCCATTCTTGGTCCGCAGCTTTCTTGTACTCCACGGTGAATACACCGCTACCGTTCTCTCCGTTCTCCCAGTTGAGATCCGCAGAGGATGCCGTAATGTTCGAAGCCGAAATCGCCCCCGGTTTTTTACAGGAAGGTCCGCCGCCGGCTCCGGGAGTGTAATCGAAGGTAACTTTCGGCAGGTAATTTACAACAGAAACGGATCCGGAAGAGGAACTACGATAGCATCCTGCACCGGTAACGGAAGATGCCGTAAAAGATGCGCTCTTCCAGTTTCCTGCTGCAGAGACGTACCAATCGATAATCAGATTACCGCCAGAGTAGGTGAATGCCTCGTCAAATTCCACCTCCAAGGTAGAACCGGAAGCATCCATTCCCCCAGTGTACACCGCAATCAGATCCGTTTCATCGAGAGCTGACAAGGATGTAGCATCCGTCTCTTTGAGACTAAGCTGAAACGTACCCGTCCATGCCTCCGAAGCCGGAGAGGAGAGATAGAACGTCAACTTCGTGATTGTTCCACCCGCCATATCCGACAGCGAATCAGCAGGGTACAAGCATTGCGCCCGTGCGCCTTGTGTATCCGCATACATGCCATAGGCAGGTACGTTGCTGGAACTACCCGTTGCATTTTCCGCAACGGTAAGCTCATCCGCCTTTACCTGCAAGCCTGCGAAACACAACAAAGTTACGAGCAGAAATGCCCACTTTTGAGTAAATGTTCTCATAAGCTTTTCTTTTTAAGTTAAACAATAAAATTATCTATAAATCAAACAAATGTTGTATTTTGCTATACAAAAACGACAATTTGGCGGCAAAATTACAAAAAGTTTTTGAAATGTGCAAGTATTTTGCGAAAAAAATATCATTTTGTATATCTTTTGTCATTTTTAGTTTACAAATAGGCAGAAGGCGGAAAGGCAGAGAGAGAGGGTACAAGGATAGCAGCGCATCGGTTGCGTGTCACGAATATCCCCCTAATCACCCCTTAATAACCCCCTAATCACCCCCTAATCACCACCTTTTGAGAGTAAAAAAGGTGTAAAGGAGAAAAGGGAGGGGAGAGAAAGAAGAATATCACTGTTGCAATAAAATTAGAAAAAAAACAAACAAAACCCTTTGAGTGCTTTAGAAGCTTTGCTTCTTGCACAAAATGCTACTAAAATCTGCCTGTAAGCAAGTTTCCAGACAGCTTTTACTACCAATTTGTACAACTCTACGAGTACAAAGCACTCAAAGACATAAACATAAAAAACATTGTTTGATCAAATCGAAAAATATAAATATCTTCATAAATAACTATATATCAATAAGATATAGACATATGCGACACGATTAACGCAACACCTGTTAAAGAAGAAAACAAAAACGCTCCCCCGAAGAGGAGCGCCTTTGCAAGAATTACTATAGGTGTTTGGTTGCGCAAATGCCGATTACGCGGGATAAGTTGACCAGTTGCGCAGGATAACTTGACCAGTTGCGCGGGATAAGCAGACCAGTTACGAGAGGTAAGTCTGTTATTTGCGGGGATCGGGCACTTTCTGTCCGGCTGCGTTGTACCACTCATCGTTGAGGATGATATACATCCGGTCACGGAAGATAATCTTCTGTGCTCCGCGCGCATCAGGTTCTCCGATGAGATCAATACCTTCGCTCTTCAAGATAGTGAGCGTATGTATCAATACCGTATTACATGCCTCTCCGTAGACAGATACGGTGTCCACATATACTCCCGGAGGCGTTCCGATAGCGTAATAAATCGGAGCCTGTCCAGGGGTGTACATATGGCTGAAATCGATATACGAGAATGGCAGTTCACTCTCATCGATAGTGGATGCAGCACGAATAGTATCCATCGACGAGTTGGAATAGGTGATAACCAGCGACTCAATACTGTCACATCCCAACGAAGAGATGAGTGTATCGCGGAACAATCCGGCACGATCATATTCCTGTCCATGCCACCAATAAGGTTCACCCGGACAAATCTGCGCCTCCGTAACCTCTCCGGACAGTTTAGGCACGACGGTAAGATGAAGTGTAACGATACTATCGCAGTTATGAGCAGAGGTCAGTTTGCGCCGATAGATACCGCTTCTATCCTTCGGTTGGAAATCATATCCGGAATAGGTATCCCCTTCGCAGACAGTCTCCACCAAAACCGTTTCTGGCGACGGGTGGACTTCAATCTCAATCGCATAGACCATATCCTTTGTTCCCGCCATAGCCTCTTCGTCGGTAACATATACCGGTGTCGGGTATGAGTGTACACCCGGTTTCGTATCTTCACCGGAGAGATAGATATCTCCCACCTGCACATCTTCATACTGGCAAGCCGAGGTACGCTCCGCCGTCTTGTTGTAATAAGCGAGACGGACATTATCGATGTGGATAGCAATACCGGTATTAACGGAAGTGACAGCTTCCCGATAGAAACCAATCCGCACGTTCTTTCCGGCATATTGCGCCAGACTATAGCGCAGGCTCATACCGTCTGCAGGTATGTCACGGAGTTGTTTTCCTTCCGGATTGGTATTCTGCCATTTATCAAGGATATTAGCACTCTTCCAAGTAGCACCGCCGTCATCCGAGACGACGATCATGAAGTAGTAGTCATCCGCCATGTCATTTTCGTTCACCGCAAAATTGGTGATCGAGCGGGCAGTATTGAGCGCCGTGAGTGCTATATCCAACGAGAGATGAACACTATCCTCCAGCGGTAGATAGAAGCTCGGAGTGACTACCCAGTTATAGTCACCGGAATATCCCGGAGCCACATAATGCGGCGTCTTGAGACCGTAACTAGTGGTGAGGCGTCTGAATCCACGTGGGTTATTACCTGCGGCAAGCGCAACGGCACTATCCAACACTTGTTCAGCCTTGTTCGTAGAAATCAACCAGTCCTTATCCAGCGAAGAGGTTTCAAAGTGCTCCACGAAGAACGGACTTCTTCCCGTAGTGAACGAGGCAATAGAAGAGAATTCACTCTCTCCCTTGTCGCCACCGCAGAGCGATTGAACACGCCAAGCATAGGTTGTCATCGGTTCCAGTCCCGTAACCGTAAACGGATTCGAATGGATCTCTCTGTCGAGGACCATCAGGTCATCGTCGGCGAAATACGGATCGGTAGAAACCTGGATACGATAGTCGGACGCCAATCCCCGGTCATCCCAAGAGAGCGTAGCCGCCGTAGAAGCGATAGCCTCCAGACGCAGATCCTTCGGATCCTTGCAATCCTGGGCACGTATAATCTCCACATCATCCAACCAGATATTATCACCCGTTTTGAGGACAGATGATCCTTTCTCATGGAAGGACGTCATGAATGCCACATACGGACCAGTAGCACCGATGAGGTCCACTTTCTTCTTCTGGAAGAGATAATTGTTCGCCTCGGTAGCCACATCGGATGTCGTGAGCGTGCCATCGTACGTGACAGTATCAATAGCCACGAACGTAGAAGCATCCGCCGGGTCAGTCATCGTACCGACAATAATAGACTTGGAGTACGAAGCTCCGGTGTAAGCCGCAGCCACATTTCCGGTAGCTCGCCGGATATATGCCGGCCGCATCCAGAAGGTAACCTGCAGCGTGTCGTATGCATTGATATCCATCTGAGGCATAGCCACATAGGGCTGATACGGCGTTGCATAAGTGCTGTACGAAGCTTTCATGAAGAGCGCGAAGGAGTCGGTACGGCTATATTGATAGTAATCCGTATTCGGTTGGTTATAGGGGTCATTGGAAGCAGTCCATGAAGCACGCTGCGCATCGCCATAGGTCCAGCAAAGCGTCTGTTTATAGGCATCCGAAGTCTGTCCCTTCACAATCTGCCAACCATCCTTGAGTTCGAATCCGGAGGTATAGTTAATCGCCACCGATGCACACTCTGTGATGAAAGAGATTGCCGGCGTTGCCACCGAGTTCACGCCCTCATTGGTCTGGTAAACGAACCAGCTATAGTTGGTAGCCGGTGTAAGTCCAGTCAAGACATGGGTGGAAGCGACCACTGTATCGCGCATAATCTCAACACCTTCCGCATTGAGGAGCACAACCACCGATTCGAAGTCCGGATGACGCGGTTTCCACGAGAGCGTAGCCGATGTACCATCCACGGATGCAGTCAGCGCCGATCCCGGCATAAAGATTGTGTTACCAATCGGTTTCACCGCCAGATCATCGATAAAGAAGAGTCCCTGTCCCGGTTGGAAGAGGACAATATATTTACCTTCCGCTTCCGTCAGCGGCAGTTGCATCAGTTCCCAATAACGGAGTCCCGACGGATCATTCGTCACCTTGGTTGTAGCGCCAAGATTCGTCTGACGATAGGTGAGGGTATCAATAACCTTGAGGGACGAGAAGTCATACGGATTATCGAGCGTACCAACCACTATCGAATGACTATACGCCGCACCGAGATAGGAGGCACCTACCATCATACCCCTGTTTGCCGCATTGGCATGCGTGTCGTCATAGTTGGCAAAACAACGTCCGTAGAACTCAATCATCATCGTATCATATCCGCAATGGAGTTCCGGCAGGACGATGAATGACATGTTCGTATTGGAGTTGGAATAGGAACGGAGCGCATGGCTGTCGTTTCGTCCGACCTCCACATGGCGGTTGGAGTCATAATTGCCCAACGTGTTGTAATACTCAAATCCCTTTCGTTGCACGAGCCATTGCGAGCCGTTATTCGGCGTGGCATAATTGATACCAACCGTAAAGCATGCAGGTTTGAGATATGCCGTATCGGAAGCAGCTCCCTGGAGGATATCATTCGCCTCCCAGTCGCTATCAAAATTCCATACAAAGGCACCATTTTGATCCGGTTCCTTCGCCAGACACGATGTTTCAAATGCCAGATGTGTAGAAAGTTCATATCCCTTTCCATCCGTCAGTACAGCAGAAAGCGTAGCCATATACGATGTACGCGGCAAAAGGTTCTCTACCACAATCGATGTAGCAGTGAGTTCGTTATAGGAAGCCACTACCTGCGGGTTTCCTTCCTGATCGAGGGTAGTAACAACCAAGTTCCACGGTCCTCCGATATTATCCCATTCGATGGTAGCACGGTCGCCCTCCGCCTCAATTTTCCTGATCGAGACAAGCGAGTAGCCCTTCGGTTCTCCCATCTTCACATTATCAAGATAGAGCGAAACAGTCGTAGACGGTTGCTGCGGGAGAAGCATTACTACCTGCTTGTCCGCCAAGGTCTCTGCCGACAGATCCAACGAGAACGAGTGGAAGAGGAAGTCATTCTCCTCCAGAGCCACGTCGTCCGGTCCAAGTGCATCCAGACGAACCGTAGCCAGATTCTCGTAGTTAGCGAAACCTCTGTTCTTATCCACAAGACCAATCTCCAAGATACCATCATAAGTAGCCGAAGCGCGATAAGTGGAAGCACTGATATATCCCGGTCGTATCTTGAACTCAAACGAACGATCCTCCGTTGTCTCGACAGCCGGGAAGATCACGTATCCTCCGTAATAGGAGTTGGAGCCATACATATTGAGTGCTCCGGTACCGGTATGCGAGAAGAGACTATAGGAGTTATTGGCGATACTATACGGATAATATGAGTAGCTATCGGTAGCCGCCCCAAGCGTGTCGCGCCCAGTCTCCAAAGCCGGATGGATATAATAATTATTGCTGGATGAATTAATGCTACGCTCCCAAAGTTCCGACTTCTCAAATCCAAAGAAGAACTCATCTTTATAATAGAATCGCGTATTGACGCGAAGGGGTTCCTTGGACCAAGTGCTATTACCTTCTTCGCCTCCGCAGAGAGTGCGTGCAAAGACGCAATAGCCTGTAGCCGGCGACAAAGAAGAGAAGGGCACCTGCAAGTCAGAAACAGAAACTATATTACGGGTAGTATCCAGATAGACGTTGAAATCGCTGAAACGTGTATAAACCGAATCAGGAACTATCACCAAATCCCATGCCGTATGGGCCGCATTATTCGGCGCAATATTAACCGTGAAGCCGTCATACGAGATATTGGAAGCCGTCAACTTAGGCGGATGGCATGTAGAGAGGACCTCCAGCGTAACATTATCGACATAGATATCCACAGACGAGGAGAGATTCATGGACGCCAAGCCCGATGTGAACGCGAGATACTCATGCATCAAATCATAGTCCGCGAGGTTCATCGTATAGTGTGCGAAACCAGTCGACGGAAGATTGATTGTACGGATGAGATCAAACGTAGTCGGATCTTCCGGATCTGACATCGTACCGATATAGAGGGTAGATGCATAATAGGAAGAATACCCCCGCGCATCAAACGAGAGTTGCAGGTCAATCAGATTGTTCGCCAGTTTGGGCACAACCATCACAGCATGGCTACCACCATAGCTCGAATTATAGCTATAGAGTTCCACCGCCTTGGTGCCAGTGCTGGATAATGACTGTACTACAGGATAAGACGAATTGTTAACATTCGTGAATATCCAACAACCGGGAGCTCTGTCGCCTGAGTCATATGATTCAAAATCATCCGAGAAAGGCAGGGATACACCAGCCGTCTGCGGACATTCAGTCCGGACAAACGCATAGCGATAGGAAATATCCGTTCTATCCTCACCGTCACAGATACCTTGCGCGTATATATAATAAGTGGTAGCCGATTTGAGATTATCAATCAGCACACGGTTCGAATGGTTTACCACCGAGTCTATGAGATAATGATATGCCGGTTTCTGTTCATCGGTCAGTTGGCGATCCGCCACCAGAAGACGATAGGAATTCTGATGTCCTTTCCAGCTGACGATAGCCGCATTCTCGCCTACACTATCCACCGAGAAAGTAGCGATCGCGCGGCAAGCCGGAATCGTATCGATAGAAATATCGGTGATGTATGCGTAGTTGGTGATACCGAAATCCGAGAGGAACATTATGCTCCGTCCCATACGCCCCAGATAGTCACCATCATACTCATCAAAAGCCACCTCAAAGGGCTCCCATACGGATTGCGTCATATTGACCGTGTCCAGCGCCACAAACGTACTGAGGTCGCTCGGGTCAGATATTACACCGACGATAACCTGGCTGTTATAGGAATAATATGTCGAGCTACTTCCTCTTCCCCAGAAACTAACCTGGTAGCGGCTGATATTATCAACATCCAACTCCGGCATAATCGCATATGCGCCCACATAAGAGTGGTCCGAAGTCACGTCGTCCACCAGTTGGACGTAGTTATGTCCATTATGCGGCACACTATTATTTATATAAGGAATATACGAACTGGTGGCAGAAGCCGAGCGGGTTCCCACAGTCCAGCAAGGCATATATCCCGATGTGCCGGTAGAATATCCTTGTGCAGAAGAGAATGTGATAGTCCCCATCTCCTCCGGAGTCTGTGCTCTACAAGGTGTCCTGAACGCCATCGTATTCCAGAGCGAAACGACGGAATCGCACATAGCCGCCGTAGCCACATAATAGGTAGTTTGTGGTTCCAGCCCGCCTATCACCTGCGTACGTGTGCTCAGGGTATCCAGGTAAATAATGCTTGACGCCGGAATGACATAATTCGAATCCGACAGATTATCCACCGAGACATAAGAGGACGTAACGAGCAACACCCATTCGACATCCGTCACGCGCAGGCCGCTGCTAACACGCGCCGTATTAAACGTCACATCCGACACATCCGGCTTGGTCAACGGGCATGCAAGCGATGTAATAGAGACGTCGTCTATATAGACATAGGCATAGTTGTCATACGGAGTACGCCATGCGATATAGCGTGCCGAAGCCGGAATAAGTGGTGCATAGCCATATTCGCTCAGATCCAGTGTAATAGTAGTCGGTGAAGAGGGTGCACGAAGCGAATCCAAAGCCACGAAAGTAGAGAAATCGTTCGGGTTGGTCATAACTCCTATAATCACAGAAGAAGAGTACGTGCCGGAACAAGAGAACGTAACTGCCACCTCGGACAATGAATCACACTTGATCTCCGGCGTAACGAGGTACGCAGGTCCTTCCAGAATATCGGAAGAATACCCCCAATAATCCTCCTCATAATCGGCATTCAAACGGTATGAATTTGTGCCGGACGAAGCATATGTAGAGTTATTGCAAATATAAGGTAGATAATATGATTCAGCATACCGGTACAAGTTTCCCGAAGTCCAGCAATCCGCCTGGTAGCGGCTGTTATAATACGTACCGGACGGGTATCTATCAAAGGTCTCCTTGTTAGCTCTGGAGGGGTCCAGACGCTGGCATGATGTTTCCGCCGAAGTCTTTGCCCAGATACTGTCTCCACATAACCCGCGGACATAGACATAATAGGTAGTCAATGGCTGAAGGTTCGTTACCTGCAGTGTTTTGCCGATGATAACCGTGTCGTTCCAAACAGCATCCGTTGCGGAATAAGAACCAATGCGGTTATTGTTGAGCGAGGCATCTATAGTAAGCACTTTTACTTCCCAGCGGTCATTATAGGACTCACCCGACCAGGTGATTTCAAAAGCATCCTCATGAGACTGCGTCTGAACGAAATCATACGGATCAATGCAGTTGGGGTCCTTGAGTTCAATGTTATCCACCAGGACGTCACTGCTCATCTTCAATACTCCCAAACCCGAAGAGAAAGCGATATTATCGTATGCCAGATTGTAATCCTCCAGTTTGAGGCGCACCTTAGTAGTCGTGCCGTTCGACGTATTAAGAATCGTATCAAAAGGCACAAACGAGTTCTGATCGTTGATATCCCCCATCGTACCAACATACAGGACAGAAGCGCTGTACGAACTATAAGAACGCGTCTCAAAGCACAACATCATATCGCTGAGATCCCCCTCAATCGTAGGCATAATCGCAACCGAACGATGAGTAGTACCCGTGGAATAGAGCTCCAATGACTTGGCACCGCTGCTGGTACTATATATCATCGGATATCCGTTGCCAAGGTAATCCTTCGTCTGCCAGCAACCGATTGAAGTAGAACCGGAGATATAGTTCTCAAAGGTTTCTTTATACGGGAATTCATAATTAGGACACGGCGTCACAAACGGAATCTCCGTCCACCAAGCCCTTTCCCCGCCGCAAAGCGTACGAACATAGAAATAATACGGCATTTGCGATTTCAAGTTGTCGAAATTGAAGGTCGGATTATTTGCGCCATTCCAATATACCGTATCGGCATAAGCAACCGTACCGAGAGCTGCAAGCTGAGCAAAAGACTGCTCTTTCTGAAGACTGGTGAGTGCAGCCTTGGTGATAATAACCTCCCATGTATCCGCCTTAGAAGCATCCCATGTAACATTCACCGAGGTGGCCTCCGGATTCAACTGAATATTCGTAGGAGGCACGCAGTCCGAGAGTTTCTCTATCGTCACATTATCAATATAGTTGATTGTGTTCATGCCCATATTCATCACGTCTCCCCATGAGATAGCGATAACACCGTCTTTCGAACCGGAATAGTTCTCAAAATTCGCATAGCACATCGAATAGCCCGAGGTATTGAGCGTAAAATCTGCAACAGGCACAAAGGTATTTATATCCATCGGATTGGTCATCACACCCACTTGTGCATGAGCTTGATTGTACGTATTGAGTCCTGACAGATAGAATTTGATCTGAACACTATCTATATCATCCACCATCGGGAAAGTCACCCACGAATCAGTACCTGCAGTCTTATTCAGATACAGACAGTTGGCTCCCAGATAGTAGTTCTCAGATGCCTGATAGGGATAAGCCGAGTTGTTACCAAAAATACCAAGAGATTTAATATAATAAGTGCTGCCTAATTTATAGCGGCCGGAGGCACTTTCAAAATCAAACGTATAAGGAATCTCCCTCTTCGATGCAATCGTGACAAAAGGATAGCGATAGGACCAGTCCGTACCCTCTGCCTGTACATATACATAATACGGTGCATTCCAGCTATGGTCCGCTTCCAACTCTGTGCAGCGATAACTATTGGTCGTCACAGTCGCTTGGTCCACAATCGCGTCCTGAGCCGGATTGGATGGATCCACCTCGTCATTAGTAATCAAGACATTGTAGGAAGAAGCATTTCCCTCCCAACTAATATCCGCATAGGTATCACGCGGGTTAACGGTAATCGTAGTCACCTTGTTTACTTGAGGCCTGTACTCAATCGTCACATCGTCAATATAAAAGAGGTTCGGACGATCAAAATCGCTGACAAACGCCACATATGCGCCAGTACCGCGATACGATGCCAGACTGACTATATTCTCCTGGAACGTCTTGTTGCCCCATACACTAACCGTATCAACCGGTTTGAACGTAGTGATATCCTCTGGATTGTCCATCACGCCCACTATCAAACTACGTCCATACTGACGTCCTGTATAAATATACACCGTGCTCCAGAAATGTACCTGGCATTGATTAAGATGGAAATCATTATTCGTGGTATCCGCGAGAGCCGGAGTAGTGGCAAAGACATAATTACCTGCAGCTATCGGTGTAGAAGCATTTGTTCCCCCTGAGAAAATCAGAGATGTGGATTTATTATACGAATAATAGCCCAATGTGGTTGACGACGTTACTTTGGAGTTCATATAAGGGTTACGGGTCCCCATATTGTTACCATAGTGCCATGTATCAATCCATTGGTCGTTTTTCTTCTCTTTCGGAACAGTGAAACTACAGGAATAGGGGACCTGCTCGGTTGGATAGACCGTAAAACCATATGGTTCTCCCGTACCGGGACGGCTGCTCCACGCACTGATCTCACTGCCGCATATGGAACGGACATAGACTAGATAAGACATATCGGCTTCCAGTACGAAATCGCTATTCATCCGCATTCCTTCCACAAAGGTATGATAGACAATCACATCTTCCGAGAGAACATCCAACGAATCCAGATTAATCGTATCACGACTGATTACAATCTCAAATTGATTGGCATCCCAACTTGCCGCCCATGCTACATTCACACGGTTAGCGCCCTTGTTACTGATAAACAAATCGTGAGGAACCGTACACTCCGGAGCCGAACGCAACAACACGCTATCAAGCACTATACCATGGCCCAAATTGTCTTTTCCCTCAAAGGCAATCTGATACGTAGGTCCCACTTCCGGGAGAGCCATATTCACTTTCTGCCACATGGCTGCGCCGTTACTATATTCCGCCAAGCGTTTCCATTGCGCATTCGGGCTCGTTCGGTAGAGCACACGAAGCGTGTCGCGGTCCGACGTCCAACGAGGATTCGCATACCAGAAAGTCAGCTCCGGTTGATAAACCTTACGGGGACTCAAATCCATCACCTTGCTCACCAAACGAGTCACAAAACCCTGGGTTTCACCAGTAGTATTACGCAGATAAGCACGATGCGAGCCTTGGAACACAGTAGACGGGAATTGCAAGCCATCATCCACACTCTCTACCGCCCATGGAGTCTCTCCTACTACATACTCTTGCGTCCAGACACTTTCCTGGATTCCGTTCTCAAAGCCTTCGTCGATAAGGACGGTACGCGCATTGAGAGTCATCACTGTTGCCACAGAGGCAATGAACAAACTGAGTAGATGTTTCTTCATAACAAACATTTATCCTTTATAATTAAACTCAAAATGATCTAATGTTCCTAAAAATACAAAATAGTGCGCAAAATTACACAAAATAATTCATATTCGCAACAATTTCATATATAAAAATTCAAAAAACGCGCATTTTGCCAAATGTAGTTTACACAAGAAGAGCGGCCCATATCGGGTCGCTCCTCTTATTTACACCTTATATATTACGCGTGCGCGTTAGATAGAAACTTTGTAAGCCGCAGCGTCCATCAAGTTATTCAGTTCCGATGCATCCTTAACGCTGATTTTGATAATCCAGCCTTTACCATAGGGATCGTTGTTGACTAATTCCGGAGCTGCATCCAGCTCTTCATTAATCTCAAGCACCTCACCCGTCACAGGCATATTCAGGTCACTCACGGTCTTAACAGCCTCGATAGAGCCGAAGACCTCTCCCTGACCAACCGTCTCGCCCATAGTAGGAACATCAACAAACACGATCTCGCCTAATTCAGACTGAGCATAGTCGGTAATACCCACATATGCCTCATCGCCCTCTACGCGAATCCATTCATGCTCGCTTGTATACTTGATATTTTCAGGAAAATTCATATCTAAAAAACTTTAAATTTTACACTTTATTTCACCGGTACTCCGGGGATTTGGTCACCCAGCGTACTCATTGCGCAGCGGAAACCGATTTTTGACGAAGCCTTGTCTTGGTCAAGGTAACGACGCGTACTCGGGTTCAGCCAATAGATACGATCCGCCCACGAACCACCTTTGTAAACGCGGCTTTTCTTGGTAATACGCGGAGCCAGGATATCGGTCGGGTCGGTTTTAACCTCCTGAAGGTTAGCAACACCCACTGTATCCAGAGGATAATCGGTCTCAAACAAGCTGGCGAAATCGCCATCCAGCACGTCGCGCTTATCATCCTCTTTACCCCAGGTGATCTTCACGCAGCCGACAGAATCAATCTCATACTTACCGTTGTCATCCAACACGGCATGGCTGTAGATATTACCACGATAAGAGTTATACTCGCTGGTCTCCTGATAGGTTGTCTCGCGATAGACATCCATTACCCACTCATTCACATTGCCTGCCATATTATACAGACCGAAATCATTCGGCGCAAATTCATCAACCGGGTTGGTGATGACACGACGGTCATTCAGCGCACCGCTGACACCCATCATATCGCCACGACCGCGAACGAAGTTAGCCTGCATCTGGCCAAGGTTCTTTTTCGACATATCACGGGGGTGATAACCGCTCCACGGATAAACCTTACCCTCGATAGTCAGACCGTCTTCGCCTGCAACAGGAGCGTAAGCGGCAAACTCCCACTCCGCCTCCGTCGGCAAACGATAACCCGTCACGAAAATACCATCGGCAATATTCACTTTGCGCTCATTGCCGTAGCTGTCATATTTCGGACGACGGCCGTAATCCGGGAGATAAGTCTCGTCCATCAAGTATTTCTCCGTATTGAATACAAACTTATCGCGAATCCACTCATAGCTCGGACGATACATAGTTACGGTCTGCTCCGGATCCTCCGGACTAACCTCCTCGTATGCGTACATCTCGTAGCCCGTCTCCTGCTCCCACTCATCCTTATAAGCCTCATCGTCTGTAGGCTGGAGGTCAGCGAACGGAGGAACAACGATAGCGCCCGCATTGATCAACGCCATCTCGTTAACACGGTCAGTACGCCATTGGCAATAAGCCATAGCCTGCTCCCATGTCACACCTACGATAGGATAGAACGAGAAAGCCGGGTGCTCGAAATAATTGTTCTCATAAGGATCATTGTAAGCCAGATCCTCGCGCCATACCTTATGGTCCGGACGAGCCTGGTCAACCAATTCCGGAGCCACCGCACCGAATACGTACTGCAACCAATGCAGGTACTCGTTCCAGTTCAAGTTCGTTACCTCGTACTTGTCCATGTAGAACGAACTAACCGTCAGCGTACGGGTTTCGTTGTTACGCGGAGCTGTCAGGAACTCATCCTTCTCTCCTACCGTGAACGAACCACCCTGAATAGGTACCATACCTACCGGATTGACATTACCAACACCTTCGTTGGCTTCAAAATTCGTGGTACGCTCGTCGAAATAATTCCAACCGGTGGTGTTACTGATACGTGTGTTCAACTCACGCTGGTTGCATGCTACCGCAACCATAGCCACCAAGACGATTAAAAGATACTTTTTCATACTTTTTATATTAGTTTTTCTTTAAACTTTGCACTTCTACACGCACGCATCCAGTACGCGCATACATAAATCAGCTTGCAAATGTACTGCTTTTTTCGCACATACGCAAATTTTTGGTTATTTTTTTTGCATATTTGCAACTTTTTTACTAATTTTGCAGCGTGAAAGTGCAAATTATGGCAATCGGCAACGTGACGCCTGACAGTTTTTATGCTTCGTCACGGTTGGGAGACACGCCCCAAATAGTAGCATGGGCGCGTGCCGCGCTGGCTGACGGTGCGGACATTCTCGATATAGGAGGATGCTCCACCAGACCGGGAAGCACACCGGCTTCGGAAGAAGAGGAATGGGAACGGGTCGCGCCGGCAATCGAAGCATTGAGAGAGGCGGTTCCGCAGGCGCAGTTGTCGCTTGATACCTTTCGGCCGGAGATAGCCCGTCGGGCACTCGAGGCTTTCGGACCAATGATCATAAATGACATCTCCGGGGGAAACGAAACCATGTATGATCTGGTCCGGCTTCATAACGTACCGTATGTCTTTACCTTCCGGGGAGACTATAGCAAGCTGACTATCCTAGACAATGCCCGGGATATACAGTGGATACTGGACCCCGGATTCGGATTTACAGGAAGTACCGAAGCCGATTATGAATGTATGCGTAACATGGACCAATTGCGAGCCTATAACCTCCCGATACTGGTAGGCGTAAGCCGCAAATCCATGGTCTGGCGTCCGCTTGGACTAAAACCGGAAACATGTCTCTCCGCCACACAAGCGCTGCAGATGTACGCCCTCGGACACGGCGCCACGATCATCCGGACGCATGACGTGCGCGAGACCGCGCAAACCATTAAATTATACGAACTATGCAACTCTTAGCTTTTTCTTTTGGATGGAAAGATCTCATTGACATCCTATTGGTAGCAGGAATCTTATATTACACCTATCGGCTTCTCCGCCGCACCGGTGCTTCCAACCTGTTCTGGGGTATTCTGGCGTTCATCCTCGTTTGGTTCCTTGTCAGTTTTGTCTTCCAACTGGATCTGACCGGAGCGCTCTTCGATCGTATTATCTCTGTCGGAGCCATTGCGCTTATTGTCATTTTCCAGGAGGAGTTACGTATGTTCTTCTACCGTGTTGGCTCACGTTTTTCTTCATGGAAGATTTTTCGCCCCCGGATTAATACTGACGACCCGAAAGCGCGTCAACAGATTTTGGAAATCACACAGGCATGCCGCCATATGGCATCAACGAAAACAGGTGCACTCATCGTACTTGCAGGAGCGGGAAACCTCAAAGAAATCGTTGATACGGGAGAGAGACTGGATGCGCAGGTATCCGCGCGGCTTATAGAGAATATCTTCTTCAAAAACACTCCGCTTCATGACGGGGCTCTGGTTATCCGCGACGCCAAGATGCTCGCTGCCGCATGTATCCTTCCGGTCAGCAAAGACCAGACCATACCGCAACACTATGGTTTACGCCATCGAGCAGCGCTGGGTTTGGCAGAAAAATCCGACGCCACATGCATCGTGGTGTCGGAAGAGTCAGGCCTTATCTCTATAGCCAAAGACGGACAAATCAGGGAAGTGAAAGAAGATGAATTATTCCTCGTACTTCAATCGGCCATGACGTCGAACAGCTGAGCTGCGATACGCATCGCGGCAAATCACGCACTGGCCGGGTTCCGGCATTTGGAATAATATCGTAAATTTCAGTCCTATCGTAAGATCATTCACCCTGCTGGCAAAATTCGAGGTGGACATAATGTCATTCACCTGAAGATTTTCCACCATGGTCCGTGTGTTGTAAGCCTCGCGCGCATTGTAGCTTGCCGGAGAGGTAAATCCTTCGTTTGTTCCCGACGTATGGATATCCAACACACCATAATCCACAAATGCCGCCATACGGTATTCGATCTTCCGTTTCGGGACATCGTATCCCACTGCATCATTCACCACGCCGATCCGGCCTCCGATTTCGAAACTGACATCCAGATCCAGATTGAGTTTCGCATTCGCACTTCCTTTTAACGGATAATCAGAGAAGAACTGGTAATCCGGCATATTGCGGAATTCGTCAAAGATCCGGACACCGTCCGCACTAATATAGCGGCCAAAAGTATTGACAGTGGCTGTTGTATGGGCTTTTGTCAGCGCATGATACCCGATCTTGACACCGGCGAGCATGTAGAATTTACGATGCTGCACACCTATCATAAGAGGCACGCGGAGCGCCAGATCATTATATGTATCATGACGGTTCTGCACTTCGTACACATAATCGAATTTGTCTCCGTCCAGATCCGTCTGTTCTTTCAACTCCACCAGCATATCGCTTCCCTGAAGGAAAGCCGTCATTCCTCCCTGGAGTCCGACACCCACGTCAAACAAAAAGCGAGTCTGGCCATAGGTAGGACCGGCCTGCAGCTCATACAGGAAACCCGCTCCGCCGGCTACGCCGAAACTGGGACCGAACATGCTTTCGGATGGCAGGAACGTCCATTCACCCAACTCCCCGTAAGCGCCGACATAGTTGTTTACCTTCGCGCTCACCGGAATGCAAAGCACCAATGTGAATAGTAAAACCCAATATGATGGATGTTTTTTCACTAACTTTTTCACCAAATTATTTGTATTTTTCATTTTTTTGTAGTATCTTTGCACCCGATTTTGGAATCGTATAAAGATATCCTATGGTCTTTTGCGGTTGCAAAAGTACAGTTTTTTTTTGATATACGCAAAATTTTTATCGTTTTTTTTACATTTAGTACAAATTTTACACAAAATATGGCATTTAATCGCACTTTAATTACTGCTGCACTCCCGTATGCGAACGGTCCAGTGCATATCGGGCATCTCGCCGGAGTGTATATTCCTGCGGATATTTATGCCCGCTACCTACGTCTGAAGGGCCAAGAAGTAATGTTCGTTTGTGGCAGTGACGAACATGGTGTGCCCGTAACTATCCGCGCACGAAAAGAAGGCATCACTACCCAACAGGTCGTTGACCGCTACCACGAACTGATCAAGCGTTCTTTCGCTGAATTCGGTGTGTCGTTCGATATCTATTCGCGCACTACTTCCCCCATTCATCATCAGTTTGCCGCCGATTATTTCCGCAAGATGTATGAGGACGGCCAGTTTGTAGAAGAGACTTCGGAACAATTTTATGATCCGGAAACGGGGCATTTCCTCACAGACCGTAATATCCGGGGGGAATGTCCGCGGTGTCACTCGCTCGGCGCGTACGGAGACCAATGTGAGAAATGCGGCGCTACGCTCTCTCCCGATGAACTGATCAACCCTTATAACGCCGAGACCGGTAACCCGTTGGCAAAAAAAGCCACCAAACACTGGTACTTGCCGCTCGATCAATATCAGGCATGGCTCGAAGATTGGATCCTCAACAACCATAAAGAATGGCGTCCGAATGTTTACGGCCAATGCAAGTCATGGCTGGACGGAGGTCTCAAACCACGCGCCGTGACACGCGACCTCGACTGGGGAATACCGGTTCCCGTGGAAGGAGCAGAGGGAAAAGTGCTATACGTATGGTTCGATGCGCCTATCGGTTATATATCCAACACCATCGAATTATGCCGGCAACAGCCCGAGAAATACGGTGACTGGCAGAAATGGTGGAAAGACAAGGACACACGGATGATTCATTTCATCGGGAAAGACAATATCGTTTTCCATTGTATCGTCTTCCCTGCCATGCTGAAAGCGCAGGGGTACAACCTCCCGGACAACGTGCCGTCCAACGAGTTCCTCAACCTGGAGGGAGACAAGATTTCCACATCTCGCAACTGGGCGGTATGGCTTAATGAATACCTGGATGATTTTCCCGGCAAACAGGATGTATTGCGTTATGTGCTGACAGCTAACGCACCGGAGACCAAGGATAATGACTTCACCTGGGCGGATTTCCAGGCGCGCAATAACAACGAACTCGTCGCTATATACGGCAATTTCATCAATCGCGCGCTCGTGCTCACGGGTAAATATTTCGAAGGACGCGTGCCCGCATGCGGGGAAATGACCGATTATGACAAAGAGGTCATCGCACAAATCACCAGTTACAAATCACAAATAGAGAGCTTGCTCGATGCCTTCCGGTTCCGCGATGCGCAGAAGGAAGCAATGAACCTTGCCCGGATCGGAAACAAGTATCTGGCAGACACCGAGCCTTGGAAACTGGCTAAAACCGATATGAACCGCACATCTACGGTCCTTCATATCGCTCTGCAGATTGCGGCAAACCTCGCTATTGCTTTTGAACCGTTCCTGCCGTTCTCGTCCGAGAAACTGAAGAACATGCTGCAACTTGATGCCACTATCGGATGGAGCGAATTGGGACGTATGGATATTCTGCCGGAGGGACAGCAGTTAGGCGAAGTATCGCTGCTGTTTGAGAAAATCGAGGACTCCGCTATCAAGCACCAGCTGGACCGTCTCGAACGGATCAAAACGGAGAACGAAGCGGCAGCCAAAGCGGAAGCGCTCAAAAACTGGCGACCGGAACCGGTCAAGGAACCAACAACCATCGATGACTTCGACAAAATGGACATCCGGGTAGCTACCGTTCTTGAATGTACCAATGTTAAAAAATCAGATCGTTTGCTGCAGTTCAAACTCGATGACGGTATGGGAGGACGTACTATCCTTTCCGGAATTGCGCAATCCTATCCCGATCCTTCTGTTCTGATAGGGAAACAGGTATTGTTCATCGCTAATTTCCCTCCGCGTAAAATGATGGGTATAGAAAGCCAGGGAATGATTCTTTCGGCGGTAGATGCAGACGGACGTCTTATCGTAGTCACCCCTTCCTCTCCGGCTCATCCGGGAGCAGCTGTAGGATAATCAGCCCGTACTTTTCCTAAAGAATGGCATTCGCGTGAATGCCATTCTTTTTTTCTTTTCGAAATTGAATCGAATGGTTTTCGAAATGTTTTGAAATGTAAAATACGACCAAAACGAAATATGCAATATATTATTTTTCAACACATTATGTATTGTATGTTTCGAAAATATGCTATAAAGCATAATACGCGTGTGCAATTATTCAAAATAAATGTTGTAATTTTGCGCCGCTAACGGTTGAAAACAACATTTAAAATTCTTCAAATATGGCAAATTACACGTTTAATGAGATTCACCAACAGCCGGAAATGTGGCGCAAGGAGTTGGCAGCGTTGATGGCGGTAAAGGATGAGGTAAGTGCGTTCATGCACAAGTATTTAACCCACGACACGGATATCGTGCTGACGGGAGCCGGCACATCGGCTTTCATCGGAGACGCAATAGAGCCGGTGATGCGTGGGATGTGGCGTAATGTGCGCGCAGTTCCCACTACGGATCTGATCACTCATGCGGAGTATCTGCTGGATGCCGAGCGGCCGTTACTGCTGATCAGCTTTGCCCGGTCCGGTAACAGTCCCGAGAGTGTGGGGGCGGTAAACATTGCTAACAAGTTGTGCAAGAATGTGGCGCATATCTACATCACTTGCAACAAGAACGGCAAACTGGCTTTGCAAGCCCAAGACAAAGAGAACATCCTTCTGCTGTTGCTGCCGGAAGAGACGGACGATAAGAGTCTGGCAATGACCAGTAGTTTCTCTACCATGTTGCTGACCTGCCTGATGCTGGGTCACATAGATACATTGGAGAAGGACGTGGAGAAGATCGAGAAGGCTGTAAAAAATGCAGAGGTGGTAATCGAGCAATACGAGCCCGAACTGAAAGCCATCGGAGAACGTCCTTTTGAACGCGGCGTATTCCTTGGTTCCGGTGCGCTGAAAGGTATTGCGGAAGAATGTCATCTGAAGCTGCAGGAACTGACTGACGGCGCCGTGGTGTGCAAGTTCGATAGTTTCCTCGGGTTCCGCCACGGTCCGAAAGCAGTGGTGAACGACAAGTCTATCGTGGTGTACCTGATGACGGACGAAGAGAAAATCATGCGCTATGAGCGTGACTTGGTACGCCAGGTGGACAGCAACAACAAACCCGTGGCGCAGGTTATCGTTATCTCCGGACGGGATCCGGAGATGGAGGAAGTGCATGCAGACCTGGTAGTTAAAATGCCGTACTGCAAGGCGGAGACGGATTTCTACGGCATCATACCGTACGTCCTTGTCGGACAATTATTGGGCTTCTATGCTTCGAAAGCGCACGGCCTGAATCCCGATGCGCCGTCGGTTAGCGGCAACATCCACCGCGTGGTTGAAGGTGTGACGATATATGAATAAATTCAAAATTTAAAATTCAAAATTACATATTATGGCAAAGACTGAAAATATCCTCCGTGTGATGGAGGAGCGTAAAAAAGCAACAGGAGTACCGATGACGTTATTTGCAGCGTGCCCTAATTCGCTGGCAGTCATCAAAGCATCGTTCCGCGCAGCGAAGCGCAACAACTCGCCGATCTATTTCGCCACGACGCTGAACCAAGTGGACTGCGACGGCGGTTACACCGGCATGACGCAAGCCGAGTTCACGAAAATTCTTGCCCGTGAGGCAGCGGCTGTTCATTACACCGGTCCGTATGTAGTAGCTATCGACCACGGCGGTCCGTGGCTCAAAGACAAACAGTCGATCGAACGCTGGGACACCGAGCGCGCTATGGACGGCGTGAAGAAGAGTTACGAGGCGGCTCTCCTCGCCGGTTATGACCTCATTCACGTGGACCCGACAGTGGATATCTTCCTGCCGAAAGGTCAGATCATTGACATCCACGTGGTGGTAAAACGCACGGTAGAGCTGATCAAGCACGCGGAGGATTTCCGCAAGGCGCACGGCATCGCTCCTATTTCCTACGAGGTGGGCACGGAAGAGGTTCACGGCGGTCTGGCAGACGAGAAGACCTTCGACACCTTCCTTGAGGGTCTGAAAGCCGGTTTGCATGAGGTGGGTCTGGACGACATCTGGCCTTGCTTCATCGTGGGCAAAGTGGGCACCGACCTGCATACCACTTTCTTTGACGCAGAGGTAGCACGCAAGCTGACCGCCAAGGTGCGTCCGTACGGCAGTTATATCAAGGGCCACTACTCCGACGACGTGGATAACCCCGAGGACTATCCGAAGGCGGGCATGGGCGCTGCGAACGTAGGTCCGGAGTTCACGATGAACGAATACGACGCGCTGGCTGAGTTGGAAGAAGAAGAGAAGAAACTGTACGCTGAGGGCAAGATCGCGCAGCTGAGCCACATGACCGAAGTGCTGTGGCAATGCGTCTATGAGTCGAACCGCTGGAAGAAATGGCTGCACGGCGAGGAAGTAGGCAAGGATCTCAAAGACTGTACGCCTGATCGTCAGTTATGGCTGGTGAAGACCGGCTGCCGCTACATCTGGCAGAAGCCGGAAGCGCTGGTGGCACGGCAGATGCTGTATGACAACCTGGAGCGGCTGGGCATCCAAGCCGAGGAGGTGGTGCTGATGCGTATCGAGCATAACATGGACAAATACTACAACGCATTCAATATTGTCAACCTGAATGACTATCTGAAATGAAACGCAGATTCTACATCTTCGCGCTCGCGCTCGCGTCCTTATTGTTAATGGGCGCGTGCGGGTGCGAAAATACGAGCCGCCAGACAGAGCCTACTCCGGTGGAGGAAGCGGACCTGTCCCTCATTACCCAGTCTGTACCCGTGACGGACAACTGGGTCTGGAGCGGTAAGCCGCAGATCACCGTGCATATAGAGAACCCGAATGCCGCTGCCGTAAAAGTGGGCGTGAAGGTCAAAATCAGCACGGATAAGAAAGTGGCGGTAACAGAGCTGCTGGATAGCGTGGAGATCGCCGGAAAAGGCAAGGTGGATCATATCATGACCACGCCGGAGAATCTGGAGCCGGGGTTCTATCGCGCCGTATGTTTCGTGAACGGCAAGAACGCACGCTCGTTTATCTTCGGTATCGATCCTTTCCAAATCGTCTCGGAGCCGGATATGCAACCGGACTTTGACCAGTTCTGGCAAGCCGCGAAAGACCAGTTGGCGGGCGTGGAGATGGGTGCCAAACTGGTTGAGATCGAGTCGAAGAGCAGCGCGACGCGAAAGGTGTATCTCGTGGAGTTTTATTCCGTTCCGGATGGGTTGAGTGGCGAGCCGGTGAAGATACGCGGCTATTACTGCGAACCTCAGGACGGTCAGAAACATCCGGTGATCCTGCATTTCTATGGCTATGATACCGCAGGCAGCAAAGCAAAATGCGAATGTCCGTCCGGCGGATCGTCCCAGTATGCCGAGTTCTATCTCTCGCACCGCGGGCAATACTTGAACAACCGTCCCGCTTCTACCGGAAACCCGGGAGTGGAGGAGGATTGTATCAATATCTACGACTCCGACTGGTTCGCATATCATTTCGGCGACAAAGACAGTTATTACTACCGCGGCGCCTTTATGGATGCAGTACAGGCAGTGCGGTTTATGGCTACCCGGGAGACAAGCGACATGACGAAACTCTTTGCCGAAGGGTCGAGCCAGGGCGGTGCGCTGACCTATGCTGCAGCGGCTTTGAGCGGATATCCTTTCTCCGCTATCGCTGCCAATGTGGCTTTCATGGGCGACTATGCGGATGCCTGGGACATAGGCGGTCTGGCAATGGAGATTTCCAAACGCTGCCAAGGATCGAGGACCAAGGAAGAGGTGCTGACATTCCTCTCTTATTTCGACACAAAGAATCTGGCGACAAAGATATCCTGCCCCGTAATGGCAAGCAGCGGATTGCAGGACGGCGTCTGCCCTCCGAGGACGAATGTAGTGCCGTTCAATAATCTGAAAACACCGGAGGACCGGAAGGAATATATCTTCGGTCCGGAGATGGGACACGACTATCCGAAGGGATGGAGTCCGGTTGCGTTCTTTAAAAAATACATGTAATTATGAAGACATTTGATATTATCGCCTTGGGCGAACTGAATGTGGATCTAATCCTCAATAACATAGAGGGTTTTCCCGAAGTGGGCAAAGAGAAATTCGCCAAACAAATGACGCTGACGCTGGGTAGTTCGACGGCTATTTTTGCTGCGAACGCTGCGGCACTTGGCGCCAGAGTGGCATTCTGCGGCATGATTGGAAACGATAGCTTCGGAGACCTGATAGAGAGTTCTTTGCGGGCGAAAGGCGTGGACACGCGCTATCTGATCCGTCAGGACAAGTACGCTACGGGCGCTACGATATGCATGAGTTACGATGAAGACCGCGCGAACTTGACATACCAGGGAGCGATGGACTACATGGGACTGGAGGACATCAATCCGGAGATATTCAAAGAAACAAAACATATCCATATCTCCTCTATCTACATGCAGAGCGGCGTTAAACGGGATCTGATGAAGATTCTGGAGCTATGCAAAGAGAACGGCGTCACCGTTTCGCTGGACAGCCAGTGGGACCCGATGGAGCAATGGGATCTGGATTACAGACAAGTCCTGCCGCTCCTGACGGTATTCATGCCTAATGAGACCGAGTTGAAGTTCCTTACACGCAGCGAGACCGTGGAAGAGGCGATTGAAAAAATCCGTCCTTTCACCAACGCTGCCGTCATCAAATGCGGTAGCAAAGGCTCCATACTCATACGCAAAGGCCAACCGGACCGCAAACAGGCGGCTCTGCTCAACGAGCACGTGGTGGACTGTATCGGCGCCGGAGACTCGTTCAACAGCGGATTTATCACACGTCTGGCTGCCGGGGATGCGCTGGATAAATGCCAGGAGTACGGCAACATGACCGGCGCAGTCAATACTACCGCAGCCGGAGGAACGACGGCGTTCACATGCCGCGAGGACGTGGAGCGCATCGGGCGCGAACGCTTCGGATTTACCATGTAGTCATTTACCATTTGGTCATTTATTGTGTCATTGAGACATCTTGCCATATTATCTTTCGCAGCGCTGGCGTTGAATGCGTCAGCGGCTGCGTGGTATGTACGGACGGACGGCTTTGACGGCGACGACGGCAAGACGTGGGAGACGGCGCAGGGCACGATCCGGCTGGGCATTGACAACTGCAAACCGGGAGACACCTTGTTTGTGGAAGAAGGCGTTTATCATGAAGGAATCATTCTGAAAGACGGCGTAACAATACTTGGAGGCTGTACCGCCTATGAACCGTGGAGCCGGAATCGCGACCATAAAGCCAAAACCATTCTGGATGGAACAGGCCTCGGCACGCGCCTCGTCTCCTGTAACTCTGATTGTGTATTACCTACCTATATTGAGAACTTCGTACTCCAGAACGCACGCCATAACCAACGCGGCGGAGGAGCATGGCTGCGGGGAAAAGTGCTGATGCGTTATTGCGTCATCCGCGGATGCAGCGGACTACAATGCGGCGGCGTGCTTATCAAAGGAGACCTGCCGGAGGCGTCAGCGCTGGGTGCCCAACTCGAGGAATGTCTCATTCATAACTGCTCCGCTACGGGGCATGAATGGCCGGATGCAGGAGGGGTGGCTAATTTCGATGGCACACTCACTCATTGCACCATCGCCAATAACTACGGCGACCGGTATGGAGGGATCCATTCGGAGAGCTCCGTCTTTGCCTGCACGATGTGGGGCAACAAAAACGAATACGGCTTCGTCGATCCGGCAAACTATGTATCGGATGAGAGCGAATCGGGCTTGAGCCGGGCGGACGAGGGATTCGAGAGTCATTTCTTCGAGCAGCCTTGGTTGAACCCAAACAACGAAGCGGGAGACGGACCGCATTTCCGCGATCCCGCTACGTTCGCAGGAGTGCCTGTAACGGAAGCCGAAGAGGCAATCATGCAGGCGGCGGACTACACGACAGGCGCTCCCACACATCGGATTGCGTCGATGAAACCGGCGTCGCCCAGAAACTACGAACCGCAGATAGAACCCGTTCCTTACCCCTGCGAATATACCATTCCTTCTTATATCGCCCACCGCATCAATCCTAACGCACCGCTGCAACCCAAAGAAGACCCGTACTGCATCGTCGCTACCCTCAACGGAGACCCCAAAACACGGATGGCATTCTGCTGGTTCACCAACGAAGGAGTGAATGAAGGAAAAGTAGAGGTAATCCCGACGGTCAACCGACGGTCAACCGACAGTCACACCCAACGTACATACAACGCTCACACAACTACCACCGTTCCGCTACACTATGCCATCTCCACTTCCGGCATCCTCACCCAAGCCAGACTGGACAAGAACACAGCCTTCCGGTATGTGGTTCATAAAGCGATAGCTACAGACCTCCAACCGGGCACCGACTATCTCTATCGTGTGGGATACGAAGACCATTGGAGCGAGTACCGCTATTTCCGGACGGCGGACGAGAACGAGGGGGAGTTCTCCTTTGTCTATATGACTGATAGTCATATCCAGAACCGGGAATATATCGACGAAGCGCGGCTGTGCGCCGAAGCGGTGGCAAAGAATGAGAAGAACGCGCGGTTCTGTGTCTTCCCCGGAGATTTCGTGGATACCGGGACGGCTAATAATTCGGAATGGGAATGGGAGCGATGGTTCGAAGAGGCAATGAAACCGGTCCTGATGCAGATGCCGCTTGTCCCCACGGACGGAAACCATGACGACAGTCCGCTGCTCAATTATTCGTACCATTTCAATACCGACACTTCGTTCAACCAGGTGACGGAAATCCGTCCGCAGTTCAGCGGCATCAACTATAGTTTCATGTACGGCAATATGCTGCTGATTGCTTTCTCGATGCAGGATTTCTGGCGGGGCGGATATGATTATGCCGCAGAGACATCCGAATACCTCACCCGTGATCTGGGCGGTTGGTTCAGGCAACAAGTTCAATCCCACCCGGAGGCGGAATGGCATGTCGGACTGGTACATAAGAACCTCTTCTCCGGCTCCGACCACCAGCGGGACAAAGAGACACCGCTCATGCGCGCTACCATGCTGCCCGTGATGAAGGAATGCCGTATGGATCTGGTGCTGCAGGGACATGACCACACCTACGAAGTCATCGGTCCTGTTGATCCCGACACGCGCAAACCTATCCTGTCGGCGATCAGCGGAGACACGTATAATGTAAAAGACGGTACCCTCTATTTCATCGGGGCTACATGCGGAGCCAAACGCTATACGCCGCTCACACGGGAGGAGATGGAGGCATCGAAACATATTCATAAAGTAGAGAACTATTACGACCTCTTCACGGGGCTCTTTACCCAACCCGGAGCACCCTCTTATACCCGTGTTACGGTTAAAAAAGACCACCTTCTCTTGGAATCCTTCAAAGTGCAGAAGGGCGGAAAAATAGAATTGTTTAACACCCTTAAAATAACACACTGATATGAAGAAATTCTACTATTTGCTATTAGCCGTCTGCTTTGTCCTGCCGGCATGCGACAAGCCGGTAGGTCCTGAAGAACCGGTTAATCCGGAGGACACCGTCAAAACCGAAATGACCCGATGGGAGGTGCTGGATACCATCTACACCGTAGCGGACTATACGGTCCCAAGCCATACGGCTTTCAAGATCGCGTTGACCAAGTGTGCCGCGGACTCATCCGAGGCGAATAAAGCGGCGCTGGATCAGGCGATTAAGAATCTGGTGCCGAAAGAGGAACCCTATTGTATGGTGGCTACCATCAATGGTGACCCCAAGACAAGGATGGGTTTCTGCTGGTTCACCAACGATGGCGTCACCGAGGGAGGAGTACAGATCGTTGCCGTGGAGAACGCAACGGAGGAAGACTTTGAAGGAGCTACGACTATCGCTGCTACTCCTAAGCAAACGAAAGGACTGCGCTACACCGGTAAGGCGCGCTATATCGTCAATGCTTCGGGGATCGGAGCCGGCACGCGGTATAAATATATCAGCCATAAAGCACTGGCGGAAAACCTGACGCCGGGTACTGCCTACTCCTGGCGTGTGGGATATGAAGGCCACTGGAGTCCGATCGGCCATTTCCGCACGGAAGATGCTTCCCAAGGTGAGTTCTCCTTCCTCATCATGAGCGACAGCCATATCATGAATGAGACGTACGTCAAAGAAGCACGCCGGTGCGCGCTGGCGGCTGTCAAGACCGTTCCGGAGGCGCGCTTCTGCTGCTTCCCCGGTGACTTCGTCGAAGACGGAGACGCCAACAACAGCGAATGGGAATGGGAACGCTGGTTCGAGGAGTCCATGGAGCCGGTCATCAAAGCGATGCCGATGGTGCCTACGGACGGAAACCACGACGACAGCCCGAATATCAACTATACCTACCATTTCAACACCAATACGGATTTTAACACGAACTACACCTCCGCGCCGCAGTTCGAGGGAATCGTATATAGCTTCGTCTATGGTGACGTGCTGTTCTATGTCTTCTCCATGCAAGATTTCTGGAGGGAGACGCATAGTTACATCAACTGGACTTCTACCTATCTGACCGAGCACCTCGGTACATGGTTCCGCGATCAGACCAAAGCCAATCCGGATACCAAATACCGTGTCTCGCTCGCCCATTTCAATCTCTTCTCCGGTTCCGACCACTCGACGGACGAAGAACCGCCTCTTTTCCGCGCATGTATGCTGCCGGTCTTCAAGGACTGCGAGATAGACGTTGCGCTCCAAGGCCACGACCACACCTACGAAGTCATCGGACCGGTTAATCCCGACGACTGCACGCCGATCTTCTCTGCTATCAGCAACCGGGAAGAAGTAGCCGGAGGTAACAACAAGAACATGACGGGATATAAAGGCGGCACCTATTGCACCGACGATGGCACGTTCTATTTCATCGGGGCTACATGCGGACATAAACGTTATTACCCACACACTCGCACACGCATGGAGAACGATTATACCGATGATCCTGCCCTGCTCAAAGATAACAAGCATCATAACGTGAAGAATTATTTCGACCTCTTCACCGGTATGTTCGGCCAGCCTGAGGCGCCTACCTTCACGAAGATCACCGTCAAAGACGACTGTCTGGAGTTCAACTCCTATACGGCGGATAATGACGAAGGAAACGTCACCCTGCTCAACACGATGCGCGTCGTACGCACCAAGCCGCACAACGTACCGATGTTAAACTAATGGGGAAACAAGATATTCATTATTCACTAATCATTACTCATTACCATGAAGCGATTTCTACTATTTTTGACGGTCTGCACAGCAGTGCTGTGCGCGTCAGCAGCAAATCAGTATGTCAGCCAGACGGCCGGCAACGACAGCAATGACGGTCTGTCATGGGCTACTGCCAAAGCTACTATCACTGCCGGTTTTGGCGCTTGCGCCGACGGCGACACTTTGTTTGTCGCAGCGGGTACGTACAACGAGCATGTGACGGTTACCACGGGCAAGTTCGTATCCATCATGGGCGGTTACGCGCAGGATGGTTCTACGCGTGACCCGGAACTCTTTGAGACAATCATGGACGGAACGGATCTGGGGAAGAGTCTTATCAAAGCCGAAGCGGAACCGACTGTTCCTTTGCTCTTTGATGGTTTGATACTCCAGAATTCAGAGTACGCTTCGTCCGGTAGCGCATCGTATATGCGCGGCAACATGACCCTCAACAATTGTATCATACGCAACTGCCACTCGCAGTCGGCGGCGGCTGTCTATGCAAAGCAGGATAACAAGGCTCTTCCCTGTGTCATCAGCAATTGTCTTATAGAGCTCTGTTCTGCCGCCAGTTCGGCAAGTGCTATACATAGTGAGAATGCGACCATAGAGAACTGTATCATTCGCGGTTGCGAAGGCGGTTATGGCGCGGTGGTACTGCGTGGAGGTTCGATCACCAACTGTGTGTTCTATAATAACACAGGCGGAGATAGCTGGCCTAACTCCGGTGGTGTCTATAACCCTGCCGGTATTGTCACCAACTGTACATTCGCTAATAACTACGGTGCCAAATACGCCGGTATCCATTCCGACAAAGAGGTATATAACTCCGTCATGTGGGGAAACAGAGGAGAGGACGGATTTGCAGACCCGGCGAACTATATTGCCGGCAGCCCTTCGAGCCATAACATTGCCGACCAGGGATTCAACTCCTCGCCTTTTATCACGCTTAGCCTCAATGCTGATAATAGCGCAGCAGACGGACCCCATTTCGTGGCGCCTACTTCCTTCATCGGGGTTCCTCAGACTCCCGCGCAGATAGCCGAGATGCAGTCGGCCGACTGGTCGATTGAAGCGGGATCGTTCCTTATCGACAAAGGCACGGCGGCGAAAGCGCCTGCCTATGACCTCGTCGGTGTGGCTCGGCCGCTGGGCGAAGGTGTGGATGTGGGGGCGTACGAGTATGACCCCGATGCACCGGCTATTCCGCTGGAGGGAATAGATATCTTCCAGGACTCGCTCTTTATCTACGCCGAGAGTTCGGCTGCCGCTACGGTCATCTTCACCCCGCGCAAAGCGACCAACAAGAAACTGACCTGGACCTCCGACAATCCTGCCGTTGCTACGGTGGACATCCGCGGTGTGGTAACCGGCGTGGCGGAAGGAAAGACGGCCATCCGGGCTACCAGCGAGGACGGCGGATTCTCCGATTTCGTGATTGCTGTGATCGCTCCCAAACCGCCGGTGCTCTATCCGCATGAGGTGCTGGAGGCAGATGCGCTCTACCCGATCGAGAACTACACTATTCCTTCATTCATACCCTTCTGGGTTGCTAAAGAGACCGCACGCGTTGATAGCTTCTGGGCTACCGAAGAGGAGATAGCTGCTATCGCCGATAAGATTGCTGCGATGAACGAAGCGGCTACCAAACTCGTCCCGAAAGAGGAACCCTACTGCATGGTAGCCAATATCAACGGCAACCCCAGAACGAACATGGCGTTTGCGTGGTTCACCAACGAAGGTATCATGGACGGCAAAGTGCAGATTGTGGCGAAAGCCCGTGCCGTGGCGGCTGATTTCGAGGGTGACGGAGTGCTGACCATTGAGGCTACCCCTACCATCACCCAGGATCTCCGCTACGCCGTTTCCACTTCCGGTCTGCTGAAGGCTACCAAGATGTCCAACAAGACCGCTTTCAAATACGTGAGCCATAAGGCGATTGCTACCAACCTCACGCCGGGTACTGCCTACTCATGGCGTGTCGGATACGAAGGACACTGGAGCCCCATCGCCCATTTCCGTACCCAGAGTGCGGCGCAAGGCGAATACTCCTTCCTCTATATGACCGATAGCCATATCCAGGATGCCGAGTATGTCGAGAACGCCAAATGGTGTGCTACCGCGGCGGCGAACACTGTCCCCGAAGCGCGCTTCTGCCTCTTCCCGGGTGACTTCGTGGAGACAGGAACAAACGCTAACTCCGAATGGGAGTGGGAGCGCTGGTTCGAAGAAGCCATCAGACCGGTGATCATGCAGATGCCGATTGTGCCTACCGATGGTAACCACGATGACAGCCCCCTGCTCAACTACGATTACCATTTCAATACGCCTACCGACTTCGCGATGTCCGTGCCGGCTTCCTATCGCCCGCAGTTCCATGGCATCACCTACTCCTTCGTCTATGGCGACGTCCTCTTCCTCGTTTATTCGCTTCAGGACTGGTGGCGTTCCTCGTCTGGCGAAGCTTCCATGAAATCGACCTACCTCTCCAATGATGTACGACGCTGGTTCCGCCAGGAGATAGAGAAACACCCGAACACCAAGTATCGCGTTACCCTCTCGCATAAGAATATCTTCTCCGGTTCGGGACACTCCGTGGATGCCGAGACACCGCTCTTCCGCGAACTCATGCTGCCTGTCCTCAAGGAGTGTGAGATAGACCTCGCTATCCAGGGACACGACCACTGCTACGAGGTCATCGGTCCGGTCAATCCGGACACCCGCACCGTGGTGGAAGGCTCTATCACAGACACAACGCATGTGAAGATCAACACCAACACCAACATGACCGGTGTGGAAGGCGGTACCTTCACTACCGATGACGGTACCCTCTATTTCATCGGCGCTACCTGCGGACGCAAACGTTACTATCCGTACGACCGCGCGAAGATGGATGCCGAGTACGAGAACCATAAAGTAACCAACTACTTCGACCTCATGACCGGTATGTTCGGACAGCCGGGTGCGCCGTCGTTCACCAAGTTCACCGTCAAGAGCGACTGCATCGAGCTCAACTCTTATACCGCGAACCAGGACGGCACCGCGAAACTGCTCAACACCATGCGTGTACGCCGTACCAAACCCCATACCGTACCTTTCCAAGGTATCGAGAATGTGAATACGCCGATGAGCGAGGGAGAGAAATTCATCCGCAACGGACAATTCTTCATCCTCAAGAACGGACAGGTATTCAACATGCTCGGACAGAAAGTAGAACAATAAATAACCACCTAAAATTCTATTATTATGAAAAAGATATTTGCAATCTTCGCAGCCGTGCTGATGGCATGGGCAGCGAACGCAGCGGTGATCAATATCAATACCGGCACATCGGACGCGCTTCGTAAGGCTCTAAGTAGTGCTGCTTCCGGAGACGTCATCGTCATGGCGGCAGGTACATACGTCGAGTCCAACAGCGATTATATTCCTGTCTATGGCAAAGATGTTACCGTCATGGCGGAGGAAGGGGCAGAGGTTATTCTTGTCCCAAAAGTGCCTATTCGTTTCAAAGCGGGCGGACACGCCAAGTTCATCAATATCAAGTTCGATTGCGGGCACCTCAGTGACCTCGGCAGTTATTCGGAGATCATCGTTCCTGCAGACGGAACGGAAGGAAAGAAATTGGTTCTGGAGGGCTGCGAGTTCTACGGCTGGACCCAGAAAAGCAATTCTATCATCCATACCCGTTCGGATCGCCAGATTGACTCCATTGAGATCAATAACTGCTATTTCCATGACAACCTCTATACCTGTATTCTCTTGAAATATGCAAGCGTCTCCTGCGTCAATATCACCAACTCCACCTTCGCTAATATCACCACCGATGACAAGGCTCCTTCAGCGGCTCCGATTCAAGTAGATGCTACGAGCGGAACGGTCCTCATCGACCATTGTACGTTCTATAACTGCCAGGTCAAGAATACCGACTACGGAGCTGTCAAGATTCCGAACGCTATAGCCCCGGTGGTTTCCAATTGTATCTTTGCCATGCCGGAGATATACGACGGAGGACGTGCTGTGTACAACACGGATGGAGAGGTGAAGAATTGTCTCACGTATAACTACTCCAAAGATAACAATACCGGTCTCCACTCCGGTCCAACGATTACGGCTTGTATCACCGGCGATCCCCTCTTCCGCGATGCGGCGAACGGGGACTACCACATCTCCGCAGGCTCACCCGCTTTTGGTGCAGGTACAGCTGAATCCGACCTCGGTGACCCGCGCTGGGTGCCTGTGATGGAATACTACCTCGCCGGTTCGATGAACAACTGGACAGTCGATCCTGCATACAAACTGACGGCTAATCCCGGGAACGAAGGAGAGTATCTGATCCCCAAACTGTTCCTTGTCGGAGACCAGTTCAAGGTCATTATGTCTGATGGAGCGGAGATTGCGGCATGGTATCCGGACGGTATGGATAACAACTACGCCATCGCCCGTTCCGGCGAATACACCGTCTATTTCCGTCCCGACGGACAGGGAGGTGACGACTGGCACTACGGCTGTATCTATGCCGCTCCGGCGGACCTCGGACCTTGGTCTGCGTGGTTCGGAGACGCCGGCGGGCAGGAAGAGTTTGACTCCTACCTCACCTACGATGAGGCTGCCGCTAAAGCTACCGTCCATATCGCTTCGGACAGAACAGGTCAGTGGAGAGCCCAGATTAAATACCAGGGACCGGCTGCCGAAGACGGCAAGTGCTACCATGTCGCGCTGAAGATGAAAGCAAACCATGACATCTCCGGTGTAACCCTCAAATGGCAGGACGACAACAACACCCCGAATGTCATCTATGAGAACCAGTCCATCAACCTCGGCACAAACGAAGAGTTCGCCTATGACGAAGTGGTCAAAGGTATTCTGGGAGAAAAAGGAAGCAACGGTATCCTTGTCATTGACTTCGGCTTTGCCCACGCAGGCGATGTCATCGAGATCTACGGCGTGACCATCGAAGAGACCGAATGTCCCGAACCGGAGAAATACTATCTCGTTGGTTCCTTCAACGAATGGGCGGCTACGGAAGACTATCTCTTTGCGGAGAATACCGCTGCGATGGGAGAGTACATGCTTGATACCAAACTCACAGAAGGAGACCAGCTCAAAGTGGTGGGCATCTCTGGAGAAAACGAGAACTATTATCCTGCCGGCTTTGCCAACAACTATGTCGTGGATGCCGCGCACGCCGGATGGGTGACTGTCTATTTCCGCCCTGCCGGCAATCCCGAATGGGAGGCGTTCGGTGGATATTTCTACATCAATGTCCGCCAGGGTATTGAGAATATTGAGATGCAGCCCAAGACCGTCAAATACATCGAGAACGGTCAACTCATCATCCTCAAGAACGGCACGAAATACACTCCCCAAGGCCAGCAACTCTAACAACTCCCTCCCCCCTCTCCCCCTTTAGGGGGTTGGGGGGCTTCCTCTCTTATCCTGCTGTAAACTATAGGATTATCTTAGGTGATTCATTGGTTATTGGTTAGTTAGTAAGCGCTTCACAGCGGTACCAAAAAAGAACCACGCCGAGAAGCCGGCGTGGTTCCATCACTCGTTTCAACGGGTAACACTCTTATACAATCCGTACCTCTATACCCGCGGATTTCAACTTGGAGATCATACCCGTCGGGATGGCCTGGTCGGTTATGATACAATCCAGCTCCGTGGCATTGGCGATATGGACGTAACTCCGTTTGTTGAATTTGGACGAATCGAAAACGGCTATCACTCTCTCTGCCTGCTGAATCATCATCTGGTTCAGCAGCGCTTCCTCCATATTAGGCGTCGAGACGCCGTTCTCGAACGAGAAAGAATCCACACCCAGAAACAACTTGTACCGGTTGAAATTACGCAGCACGGAGAGTGCTAACGGTCCTACTACGGAATGGCTGTTCACACGCACGTTGCCGCCTAAAAGGACGATGTCGAAACGCTTGTAACCCAGTAGCTCCGTGGCGATATTCATGGAGTTGGTCAGAATCCGCAAGTGCTGAAACTTATCCAGATGCTTCGCTATCTCCAACGTCGTGGTACCCGAATCCAGCATGATATAGTCGCCTTCCTTGATCATCTTCACCGCCTCCAGACCGATACGCTCTTTCTCTTTGAAATTGAACATCCGCTTCTTGGAGATAGCGGTATCCTCATTCGGGTTCTCTACGGGCTTGCGCATCGCTCCGCCGCGTGTGCGCAGTAGCAGGTGACGCGACTGAAGAATCGTAAGATCCTTTCGTATCGTTACTTCCGATATACCGGTCTCGCGGCTCAGGGCTACGACAGACACCTCTTCCTGTTGCTCCAACATGCGTAAGATCAAAGCTCTACGCTCTTTAGCTGATGATGTATTCATAGTAGTATAGATTGTTAAGTCTCCTGACGAATGTGGCGCAAAATTAACACTTTTTCCTGACATATGCAAATCAAAATACTTTCGTTACTCTTTTCGAAACGTTACGAAATAACTATTTTTATTATTTTTAAAGCTATAACTCATTGTATTTCAATGTCTCGGAACGCATTGTTTCGAAAAATATGTTATAGAGCATATTGCATTATTATATATTTTTAAAGAAAAAAAAGTAATTTTGCACCGCAAAATTGAAAAATGCCATATGAAAAAGTCATTGTATTTCTTAGCTATCGTTTCGGCCGCAATCGTTATGGCGGCATGTAATGGACCTAAAGCGGCGGAAGAAACCTCTGCCAATCCTGTTGACAAGATTCTGCTCAAGGATTTTGCTCCGGTGGTGGTCAACAACATCCCCGTAACGGCTGTTCAGCGCGCTAAGTTCGACATCATCGATATGCACGCCCATGACTACGCTTCCTCCGAGGAGGAGATCGCCCAGTGGTGCAAGACCATGGACGAAGTGGGTGTCCTCAATACCGCAGTGATGCATTGCTCGTGGATCGGTCGCCCCTTCGAGGAGTATGTAGCAGCTTACGATGCGCATAAGGACCGTTTCCGTTTCTGGTGCTGCTTCGACTACACGGATATGAGCGAAGCCGGTATCCAAAAAGCCTGCGAGACCCTGGCGCGCTATCATGAGATGGGAGCTATCGGTGTAGGTGAGTTAGGCGACAAGGGTGAAGGCGACACGTATGCACGTCCCGGAGACGGAACAGGTATTCATATCGATGACCCGCGTATCCAACCGCTTATCCGCAAAGCCGGAGAACTCAAGATGCCGATCAGTATCCATATCGCCGAGCCGTACTGGATGTACCTCCCGATGGACGAGACCAACGACGGTCTGGTTAATGCCGTTACATGGCATGTGGACACCACTAACTGCCTGGGTTACAACGCCTTGGTGCAGACCTTTGAGAACGCCGTTCGCGAGAACCCGAACACGATCTTTATCGCCTGCCACTATCTGAATATGAGTCACGACTGGCCGCGTCTGGGTGCGCTACTGGACAAATATCCGAACATGTATGTAGATATCGCAGCGCGCGTTGCCGAGTCCGCGCACACGCCGCGCGCTACGCAGGAGTTCCTTATTAAGTATCAGGACCGCGTACTCTTCGGTACCGACAACGGCATGAGTCCTGAGATGTACCGCACGATTTTCCGTATTCTGGAGACCAACGACGAGCATTTCTATTGCCCGGAGCTCGGTTACCACTGGGCGCTCTCCGGATTCAACCTCCCGGACGAGGTGCTGAAGAAGATCTATCACGACAACGCCGCCCGTATCCTTACGGAATATAAATAAACACACCATCCTATGAAGAAAGTCTTTTATCTTATATCTTTGAGCGCAGCGGTCTTTTGCCTGAATGCCTGCTCTCCGAAGCCGGACACGGAGCGTCTCATCTGCTCCGAAGCGGACATGCAATCGTTCCCCTATAGCGAGAACGGTCTGCGCGTCGTGAAGCATCAGACGATCACACCGGTAGAAGGTGTAGAGGGTCTGGAAGTGGTGGAGACCTTCTTCGTCAACGAGGGCAAACCGGTTACCGTCAAGGCCTACGAACTTTGCCGCACGGAGATGGAGCCGAAAGATACCGTCGTCTGGTCGCTCCAGCCGAGCAGCACGAGCGCACGCATGGACTGGGTACTGCCCGTAACGGAAGGCTTCCAGAAAGACAACTACCTCGGCATGAACAACTCCGATTACGGAGGCGGTATTCCGGTAGTGGACCTCTGGCAGAAAGACGGCGGTATGGCTATCGGTCTGTTTGAGCCGGTGCTCCGCATGATCTCCATGCCGGTAGAATGGAAACGGTATGACAACAAAGTGACCATGGCGCTCCGCTATGATCTGCCGGACGCTATCGAACTGGCTACGGGCGATACGCTGCATTGCTTCAAGGCCTTCCGCCTTTCCCACAAGGGTGATTACTTCAATGCCCTCCGTATCTTCTCGGATTATATGCAAACTAACGAAGGCGTAACGATGAAGCCCTCCGAGCCGGAGGCTTTCGAACCGGTATGGTGCGCATGGGGATACGGACGTCCGTTTAAGATGGATATGGTGTTAGGAACGCTCGACAAAGTGGCGGAACTCGGTTTTACCTGGGTGGATATAGATGACGGCTACCAGATCGCGGAAGGCGACTGGAACACCAACTCGTATTTCCCCGGCGGCGATGCCGACATGCGCCATATCACGGACGAGGTACACAAACGAGGCATGAAAGCCAAACTGTGGTGGGCACCGCTCGCGGCTGACCCCGATACGAAGCTCGTCAAAGAGCATCCGGAGTACCTGCTCAAGACCGCAGAGTGGGCGCACGAATATATCACTTGGTGGGACAGCTGGTATCTCTCGCCGGTCAACCCGGGCGTGGATGCTTATACGACCGACCTGCTGAAGATGTTCCTCCAACGTTGGAACTTCGACGGTTTGAAGATCGACGGCCAGCACCTCAACTGCTGTCTGCCCGACTATAACGAGACCTCGCAACTCAACAGCGCCTATGACGCGCCGGAGCAGATGCCTTCCTATTTCGGTAAGATATACGATCAGGCACGTGCCATGAAACCGGATGCAGTCATTCAGGTATGCCCCTGCGGATGTGCGGTCAACTATTTCTTGATTCCTGAGATCAACCAGGCGGTAGCTTCCGACCCAATGTCCTCCCGCCAGGTGCGTATGAAACGCAAAGCCTATGCCGCGATGGCGCCGCAGCTCGCTTATTATGGCGACCATATCGAACTGACCGACGGAGGCGATGATTTCGCTTCGCAGATAGGTACCGGTTCGGTTATCGGCACGAAGTTCACGTGGCCCAAGGACAATCCCGACTGGAACGAAGGTCCGTTCCTCCTTACGCCGGAGAAAGAGCAACTGCTCCGCAAATGGATGAAGATATACAAGGAGAACAACCTCGCCCGCGGCGAGTATCTGAATCTCTACACCTGGGGCTACGACTATCCCGAAGCACACGTCATCCGCCAGAACGGCGCAATGTACTACGCTTTCTATATAGACCCTGTCGCTCCGGAAGGCGCGATGGACCCCGCTCACGTAGATGCAGCTTCCGTTCCTGTTCCTTCCTTTGACGGTACATTGGAGCTCCGCGGACTCGATCCCGCAAAGACCTATACCGCGGTCGAATACACGGCGGACGAACCGCGTGAGTTTGAGGTAAGCGGCAGCAACCCGAAGATACATGCCGCCTTCACCAGAAGTTATTTGCTTAAACTAATCGAGAACTAGGATACTAGAATACTAGAATACTAGCCCCAAAAACAATCAACTAAATAATTAACAACCATGAAACGATTTCAGACAATCTTTCTCAGCCTCTTAGTTGGTGTTTCTGCTTTTGCGGACATCAACGTAAAAGGTAAGGTTATCGATGCTGACACATCGGAGCCGATGATTGGCGTGAGTATTCTGGTGATGGGTACATCAACCGGAACAGTAACCGATTTCGACGGAAACTTCTCACTCACAGTACCCGACAAAGCGACACTCCAACTGTCGTACATGGGCTACAAGACCATTGAACTGCGTGCCGTGCCGGACATGAACATTATCATGGAGACCGATGCTCAGCAGTTGCAAGAGGTAGTCTCTCTGGGTTATTCCGCGGTGAAGAAAGCCGAACTTTCTTCAGCGGTAGTAACTGTTTCAGCAGACCAGTTGACCGATGTCACCACTTCCGATATCGGTAACATGCTGCAAGGTAAAGTGGCAGGTCTAACGGTTTCTAACGCAGGAGGTCAGCCGGGTGATGCGGCGCAGATCCGTATCCGTGGAACAGGTTCTATTACCGCCGGGTCCGACCCTGTTTACGTAGTTGATGGTGTCATGGGTGGTACCTTCAACCCCAATGACGTAGAGACCATCTCCGTCCTCAAGGATGCAGGTTCTACCGGTATCTACGGTGCTTCCGCTGCAGGCGGTGTCATCGTCGTTACTACCAAATCCGGTAAGAAACACGACAAAGTGCATGTGGACATCAAGGCTACTGCCGGTGCTAAACAAGCTCTTTTCGGAAACTACCGCATGATGAACGCAGAAGAGCTTTATAACTACCACCGCTCATTCTTCTCCAAAACTGTGTTTAATGCTACTTACCCGAAATTGAATACGTTGCCTGACATTAATTGGCAGAACGAGTTCTTCAAGACCGGTGTGATCCAGAACTACAACGTAGCGGTTCACGGCGGTTCCGAGCACGTAGGATATTACGTATCCCTCGACTACTTCGGAGAGCAGGGAACGCTGAAATCTACCGGTATGCAGAAAGTAGCGGGTCACGCTTCGCTCAAAGCCGACATCGCTAAATGGCTGGATATGAACGTGAAGCTGGACTTCTCCAAATCGACAGTGGATTATCCGTCGAGTTGGACGATGCTGGGCGATGCTTTCTATAAGATGCCGTGGGACAACCCCTATGCCTATGATGAGAATGGCAATCTGACCAACCAATATGTACGTATCGATCATGGTGCACGTCCGGATAACGGTGCTAAATGGTGGAGTCAGGAGACCTGGAACTCACTCCATGGTACCAAATACAACTACACCAAATCGGATAACTTCGATTTCTCGGGTGTACTCCAGCTGAACCTCCATTTCACGGATTGGCTCCATTTCACGACTACCAACACCTTCGGTGCCGGTCACTGGTTGAGTTCTACCTTTATCGACCCCCGTACCTACGACACTTCTTATCCGAACGGCTACGTAGGCAAGGACGTTGGTATGAGCAAATCTTTCGGTACTACCAATATACTGAAGGGTGGTTACCAATGGGACAAGCACTCCTTCAACGCTATGGCGGGATTTGAGTATGGTTTCTGGCAGACCGAATACACCTCCGCTTCCGGTATAGGCATGCCGAGCGGTGTGGACGCCCTTAACTCTTCTTCGCCTCTTGCCAACAGCGGTTATATCATGCCGGGTAAGAGCTGGGCTGCTTTCATCCAGGCTTCTTACGACTGGAACAAGCGCTATTTCATTACCGCTACCTACCGCGCAGAGGCAAGTTCGGTTTTTGCTCCACAACATCGTGTAGGTCACTTCCCCTCTGTGGCTGCAAGCTGGCTTATTTCCAACGAGGACTTCATGAAAGGTCAGGACATCGTTTCCTTCTTCAAACTCCGTGCTTCCTATGGTATCGTAGGTAACAACAATATCCCGGCATATAAATACCTCTCTACCTATGCGCTCAATGCCCTCTATCAGAATCAGGTGGCAGGAAGCCCGAGCCGCCGTGCTAACCCGTATCTCCACTGGGAGACCGCTAACATGGCTGCCGTTGGTATTGACCTGACCTTTATCAAACGCGTGGATATGTCTATCGACCTCTACCAGACCGACAACACGGGTCTGCTGCTGAATGTACCGCTGGCTCCGTCATCCGGTTTCTATGAGGTGATGCAGAACGTGGGTAAAGTTCGCAACCGCGGCATTGAGTATCGCATCGACGCGAATATCATCAATATCGGCAAATGGCGCTGGGACGTAGGCTTCAATATCGGTTTCAACCAGAACCGCGTAGTAGAATTGCCGAACCATACGCCAATCCAGCAACAAGCTTCTTCGGTTAACCAGCAGATTAAAGAAGGACAGGATATCTATACCTGGTATATGAAGGAATGGGCAGGAGTTGATCCGGCTAACGGTGACCCGCTCTGGTACGTGGTGGATGCAAACGGCGATTATGTACTCGACGCTACAGGAAACAAGACGACCACCAATGACTACAACGCTACCCAGGCGCACGCCGTAGGTAAAGCTACACCGCTCTTCTCCGGTGGTCTTAATACCCAACTCAGTTGGAACGGTATCTTCATCCGTATGAACTCCAACTTCCAGTATGGTAATAAGATTTATAACTACACCCGTCAGTCATCTGATGCCGATGGTGCATACTTGGGCTACAACCAGCTCTCTGTAGAGAACTCCAAACTCGGCTGGAGCCGTTGGCAGAACCCCGGTGACATCGCTACCCACCCGAAAGCTCAGTTGAATGGTAATAAGAGTGCGAACCAAGTGTCTTCACGTTATCTGGAGGATGGTTCCTACTTCCGCCTCAAGAACCTGACCGTAGGATACGATTTCCCGATTTCGCTGATCAAGAAAGCGCACATGACCAAGTGCCGTATCTATTTCAGCGCGGACAACCTCTTTACGGCTACCAAGTTCTCGGGTATGGACCCGGAAATCACGTTGGAGAAAACCACCTACAGCCTCGCCGGCTTCTATTCCGAGAACTATCCTGTAGGTCGTACCTTCCAAGGTGGTGTAGAGATTTCGTTCTAATCTCGTAATAACGTAATAACGTAATAACGAAAAAAGGATTGAATTATGAAAACGAAAACTTTATATTTAGCCGTAGCACTCGGAATGATGCTCGGTTTCAGCAGTTGCAACCTCGACACCTTCCCCTCGGATGAGTTGAATAGCGACCTGCTGCTCCAAGACCCTCAAGGAGCGGAGTATATCATGGATGGTGTGTATGCCATCCTGAAGGACGAAGTGGACTTCCTCGGATATGCTTCGGGTAACTGCTATGTGCGCCATTACTTCCAACTCTCGGAGTTCCCGGCTGACAACATCTGCCTCTCCGCGCACACCACCGACCCGCTCTATGAGGCTACCGCCTATTCGATGAATGATGGTCTCAAGAACGTTGGTACCCTCTGGATGGTGGCATACAAAGGTATCTACATGACTAATACCGTTATTGAGACCTTGGACGAGACCAAGGAGGAAAGCAAACAGTTATTAGGCGAGGCATACTTCATGCGTGGTCTGCTGCACTTGCATCTGGTTACGCTCTATGCGCTGCCTTATAGTTATGGCCGCGATAACCTCGGTGTGCCGTTGAGAACTTCTACTTCTTCGGAAGTAACCGTTCGTAATCCGGTCGGCGAAGTGTATGACCAGATAGTGCTCGATCTCCGGAAAGCAGCGGACCTCATGGGTAAATCCCGCGGCAACGCCGGTTATCCGTCTAAGGAAGCTGCGCTCGGTGTACTCAGCCGCGTTTACCTCTATATGGAGAAATACGACGATTGTATTGCTACTGTAGAAGAGGCACTCAACGGAGCTGCACCGGACTCCAAACTGGAGCAAGGCGTAAACTACGCTGCCTATTTTGCAAATGCCAAGACTTCCAAAGAGACTCTATTCTGCATCGCGCATGAGACTTCCGACGACCGCGGCCAGTCCTCTACCGGTTCGATGTATCTCAAAGACGGTATCGGCTGGGGTGAGGTCTATCCTTCTGACCCGATTATGTACCTCTATGAGCGTCATCCGGAAGATCTGCGTTACAATAGTTTTATCATACCCCAGTTCTCAGGCAACCCGGGTAAGAAAGTGTATGTCACTATTCCTGCTGCGGAAGGTGATCCGGAAACTCCGCATATCAAGTACAGGACCAACCTCATTGACGACGGAGCAGGCAACTACTCCTTCAAGGGTGCCGATAATGCTACCTATGCTATCGAGAAACGTATGGTTAACGGTGAGGGCGAGAAAGACGCTTCCGGCCCGTACTTCGAATACCACGCTAACTATATGGGCGAGGATTGTCTGGTGCGTATCAACGACGATGTAACCCTCCGTACCGGTTATACAATCCCGATGATTTTCATCAATAAGTTCAGCTATCAGGACGGCAACCCGATGCTTTCCTCGCCGGTAATGTGCCGTTGGGCGGAGGTCATCCTCAACCGTGCCGAGGCATATGCACGTTCCGGACAGGATGCAAAAGCGCTGGATGATGTCAACGTCATCCGTACACGCGCCGGTATTCCTACTTATACGGCCGGAGATCTCCAGGGCTATTCATCCGTCACCAATATCGTAATGGATGAGCGCCGCATGGAGTTGGCGTGGGAAGGACATCGCCTCTTCGATATGTGCCGAAACAAACTGCCGATGGATCGACGCTACGCCGGCGCGCAACCGTACAAAATCGTGGATCCGGTTAACGAACCGCACATTATCTATCCTATCCCTAATAACGAGTGGACCGTCAGCGGAATCCCTCAAAACCCGGGATACTAATTATAGACAAAAGTAAAAAGACCGCTTCGCTCAAAGAACACTACGTTCAAAGCCGACTTTCGACTTTTCGTGAGTGAAACGAACGGTCTTTCGACTAATAGAAAAAAACAATCAACATTATTTTATTAACCCCTAAAAAACACAAAAATTATGAAAGCAAATTGGAAAATTGCATTGATGTGCTTTGCAACTGTAGCATTCTTTGCTTGTAAACCTCAAAACGCTCCGGACAACCAAGGTGGTAACGGTGGTGGCGGAGGCGAAGACACCGAATTCGTATCCAAGGTTAGCGTAAGCGACAAGTCCATCGCTGAGTGGGCAACCCTGCCGGCAGAATTTGTTGCTTCTTGCACTTGCCCTGCTGGCGCTGCAATGGACGCTCTGAAAAGCGCTAAGGTCTATGCAGACCAAGTGTACATCAACATCCTCGTTGAGTACGATCCCGAGCAGATTGTTGACCGTGCATGGCCTGCTTTCCACGTTTATATGAATGTGGATAACAGCGACGAGACCGGCGGTTATGGAGATCAGTTCCTGGATCCTAACGCAGACATCCTCTTGGAGACTGCTGTCTTTGCAGAGGGAGAACCGCACAACTACAATCCTGCTGTATTCAAATGGTGGGGAGAAGTTGGCGGTAACGGCTGGGCATGGACCGAGCACTGGCAAGAAGAAGGTTATTATCAGGATGGTGATGGCCTCAAATGGGGTGCAATCATTGGTGAAGATGAAATGCCTATCGGTAACAGCCAGATCATTGACGACAAGTACATTGAGATCCAACTCCTCCGTGAGTTGATCCCTGCTGGCAATGCTAAAGGCTGGGCTGACGAGTTCGGTATCGGCTTCGACATCCAGCAAAACTGGAGCTCGGTTGGTTTCCTGCCTTGTGCTGAGGCTACCGACGAAAATGCTGCAGGTCATGCTCGCAAACTGCAAGTTAAGATTGACAAATAATAAGTTTCCGGAACTTAGTCAATTTTAACCCAAATCGGCCATTAGTGTTGTGATGATTACGGATTTATTTTTGAGCAGATTTCTCATCGTTTTAAAGGCGCAATGGGGTTCCATTGTAACTGAAAAGCGATAAAAAAGATGGCAAAAAGAAAGCCTCGTAAGCGCAAAATGGTCTAATGACCGATTGGGGTTACCCCCACAACACAATTAAGCTTAATCAATGTTGATTGAAGGTGCCGGTGTGGTGGCACACCGCCCCACACCGGTACCGTTTTTTATTAAATAGCTCCATCGCTATGAAAAAAATATTCTCAATTCTCAATTCTCAATTCTCAATTATTGCCTTTGCTTTCTGCATGGCAATGACTGCCTGCAACACCAATAACCCTGAACCCAAAGGAAACACCATCACCTTTACCGAGTCGGACGAAATCTTCCCGAACCCGGAGCGTGGTCTGTTTGCACAAGGGTACTATACCTCGGCTAATCTTAACTCGCACCTTAGAGCGGATGTGGTTAATAATAACCGCAACGGTGAAAACAAAATGACCCTCTACCTTAACTCTTACTATCTGACGGATTATATGGAATCCGATATCCCCCAAGCGTTCCTCGATCGCTTGGATTCTAACATGAATGCCCTGCGCAAAGGCGGCGCCAAAGCCGTGGTGCGCTTCTCTTATAAAAGTAGCATGGACGCTAAAGATAAACCTTGGAACGCTACCCCCGAATGGATTCACAAACACATCGACCAGGTAGGTCCTTATCTCCAAAAAAATGCCGATGTGATCCTTTGTGCGCAATGCGGGTGGCTCGGCTCCTGGGGAGAATGGTATTATGTGGACAACGGCTACAAAATGAACCCGACAAGAGATTCTGATTTCGAAATGAGATGGGAAGTACTGGAACATTTCCTGCGCGTAATCCCCGAAAGCCGGCAAGTAGCACTTCGTATCCCGTCTTATAAGATGCGTTGGCTTAAGATGCATGGCGACAGCGCTATGACGCCGCTGTCGGAAGAAGAAGCATACCAAAACACGATTAAAGCCCGTATAGCCGGACATAACGACTGCTTCGTTTCCTCCACTAATGACGTAGGAACCTATGCGAAACAAGAAGAGCGCGATTTCTGGGCTGCCGATACCAAATATACGTTTATGGGTGGAGAAACTTGCGAGAAAACAAAATTCTCGGAAGGTGAGAATGCTATCAAACAAATGGAGCGTTACCACTGGACCTATATCAATAAGGATTACCGCGAGTCGGTAACCGGTATGTGGCGCGGAGACGGCACTATGGACACCATTATTCGCCGCCTCGGCTATCGCTTTGTCTTGGATAAAGCTATCCTTACCCCAGCCCCAAAAGTAGGAGAAGAGTTCAAAGCTTATTTTGTCCTCCGCAACGTGGGCTTTGCCGCGCCGAACAACAAACGCGATGTGGAACTCGTCTTTGTGGACGCTGCCTCCGGCAAGAAATACGTCTATCCGCAAACGGCAGCCGACCCGCGCTTCTGGCTGCCCGAGGAGGAGCATAAATTCACCCTCGCTTGCACCCTCAATGATATGGCTCCCGGACAGTACAAACTCTATCTCAACCTGCCCGACCCCTATCCTTCCATCCATGATGACCCCCGATTCTCCATCCGCCTCGCTAACGAGAACGTCTGGGAAGAAGAAACGGGTTACAACTACTTGACTACCGTCAATGTAGAATAACTCCTTTGCCATGTCGTCATGTCGTCATCTCGTCATGACGAATAAACTTTTAACTAAATGTCCCAATGGTAAATAAATCGTACATCGTAAATCGTCCAATCGTCCTTGTCTTGTACTTGGTACTTTGTCCCTTAGTACTTTGGGGACAATCCTGGTGGGGCGCCTCCGTAGGCCTCGGCCACGAGCAGCCTTATACCAACCTCCCTGCGTTTGACCTCAATACCCAGGATGCCAATAACCAGCTCGTGCCTCTCTTCCTCTCTTCCGAGGGCGAATACATGTGGTCGGACGGCGCGTTTGTGTTTTCCGCCAAGGATGGCGGAATAGAGACCTCCGTACCTATGGAGCGCGTCAAAGCCGGTACAACCCTACGCGATGCCTATATGGCGGCGCAGGCGAAGTATTTCCCGGCTAATGGACAGCTGCCCGATACCCTCTTCTTCACCATGCCCCAGTATAACACATGGATCGAACTGATGTACAACCAGAACCAGGAGGATATACTGCGCTACGCCCACGCCATCATCGACAACGGCTTCCCTGCCGGCGTACTCATGATAGATGACAACTGGCAGCGCTACTACGGCAACTTCGATTTCAAGGCGGAGCGTTTCCCCGATCCCAAAGGGATGATGGACGAACTCCATGCCCTCGGCTTCAAGGTCATGGTATGGATATGCCCCTTCGTCAGCCCCGACTCGCCCGAGTTCCGCGATCTGGAATCCAAAGGCTATCTGCTCAGTAACGCCAACGGCGGTACGGCGGTCCTCAACTGGTGGAACGGCTATTCCGCTTGCTATGACCTCACCAACCCCGAGGCGGCGGACTATTTCGTCTCTGTCCTTCGCGCCGCGCAGGAGCGCTACGGCATCGACGGCTTTAAGTTCGATGCCGGCGATAACAACTGCTATGCCTCCGCGCCTCTCAAAGCCTATGACCCCTCGGCCACGAACGTAGATCATACTACCTCGTGGGCGAAGATAGGTCTCTCCTTCCCCTTCAATGAGTACCGCGCGTGCTGGAAGATGGGAGGGCAACCCCTCGTACAGCGTCTGGGCGACAAGGACTACAGCTGGGATGCGGTCCGCCAGCTCATCCCGCAGATGTGCGTCGCAGGACTCTTGGGCTACGCCTACGCCTGCCCCGATATGGTGGGTGGCGGACAATGGGCAGCGTTCCTCGATATCAGCGAAGATGCGTTTGACCAGGCTCTCATAGTCCGTTCGGCGCAAGTGCATGCACTCATGCCGATGATGCAGTTCTCCGTAGCGCCCTGGCGCATTCTCTCGCCGGAGAACCTCGCGATCGTGCAACGCATGGCGAAACTCCATGCCGCTTTCGGACCCTATATCATGCACTATGCACGCCAAGCCTCCCAAACAGGCGAACCGATCGTACGCCTCATGGAGTACCAGTTCCCGCACCAGGGATTCGAAGCCTGCAAGGACCAGTTCATGCTCGGCGACAAATACCTCGTCGCGCCCGTGGTGGATACCCGCCTCGAACGCGAAGTGCGCCTGCCGAAAGGCACGTGGCGTGACGACCAAGGCAAACGCTACAAGGGTGGCAAGACCTATAAGATCTCCGTCCCCTTGGAGAGACTGCCGTATTTCGAGAAAATCAAATAGATCAACTAGATAAACTAGTTTGACTAGTTCTACTAGATATACTAGTTCCACTAGATAACTAAAACTAATCAATTATGAAAGACAAACTTTGGCTTCTTTTTATCCTCATCACCGTAGTCACATGGGGTGTATGGGGAGCGTTCTCCGGCTATCAGATCCAGAATGGTATTCCTGATACCGTAGTGTATATCCTCTGGGCGCTGTCAATGATCCCTTGCGCTATCGTTGCGCTCGTTATCAACAAAGGCAAGTTCATGCACGACGCCAAATCGGCGCTGCTGGGCTGCACGGTAGGTCTGCTCGGAGCGGGAGGCCAGCTGGTGCTCTTCAAGGCACTCACCCTCGGACCCTCCTATATCATCTATCCGTTTATCTCCATGTCGCCGGTCATCGTGATCACCCTCGCCGCTGTCTTCCTCAAGGAGAAAGCCTCGCGGTGGCAGATAGCCGGTATCGTCGTGGCGCTCATCGCTATCCTGCTCCTCTCGCTGGAGACGGGTCAGGAAGGCAGCCCCGTATCGGGATGGCTGTGGATAGTGCTCGCCGTGCTTGTTCTCTTTGCATGGGGTATCCAGGGCTTCTTCATGAAGTTTGCTAACAACTCCATGGACGCCGAGTCTATCTTCGTCTGGATGGCGCTCACGGCGCTGGTCCTCATCCCCGTGGCGTATTATATGAACGGCGATGCAGCGGCTTTCTTCGCCGCTACACCCGTCACCGTTTCCCTCAAGTGCTTCGGTATCCAGATCCTCAACTCGATAGGTGCCCTGACGCTCGTCTATGCCTATCGGTACGGCAAAGCCGTTATCGTCTCTCCGATGGAGGGACTATCCCCTATGGTTACGGTGCTCCTGTCGCTTATCATCCTAAGCGTTATACCCAATCCGCTGCAGATAGCAGGTATCTGCTGTGCCGCCTTCGCCATGTACGCCCTCTCCAAATAATCTAAAATATTATTAACCCCTTAAAATTACTGTATTATGAAAAAATCTTTACTTTTTGCAACTGCCCTCTTTGCAGCATTAACCCTCAACGCACAACAAGCAATCAACATTGATCTTAGCAAGTATCAGAAAGCTGGTGGTAACGTTGATGAAGTAACTCCTACTCTTGCGGACGGTATTCTTACTGTAGAGTACAATTTTACCACTGCATGGGCAAATGGCGGTGTGGAGTATGCGCTTGCGAACCTTCCGCAAATCGATTCGATTGCTTTTGATTATAAGGGCGACCTAAGAGCTACTGAATGGGTTTCTTTCCAAGTCTATATCAAGGATTCGGAAGGTATCCGTTGGTATAGTTCCGCAGCCGATCTGAGTATCTCCTCATGGGTGGCAGAGTGGCAGAGCAAGTGCTATATGCCGTCGGATGTACTATGGGATCCGGCTCCTGCATATCCTATCGGAGAAAAGCCTTTTGTAGCTATAGGATTCTTGGCTAACCCGCAAAATCCTACAGAGGCATCCTTCGCTATCAGGAATGTGAAAGTGTTTGTTCCCGGCTCCGGTACCGGTATCACCAATGTATCGGCTACTCCCAAGGCACAGAAGCTCATCCGTGACGGTCAGATGCTGATCATCCGTGACGGCAAGACCTTCAACGCCATCGGCGCAGAGATGAAGTAATTTATTTACTCTTGATAGGACATCTATGAAAAACTTCCCTTGTCTTTTATCTTGGAGCGTAGCGGTCTTGGCTCTTTTAGCCATAGGCGGTCTATCCTCGTGCGAGGCGGCTCCCCAACTCGTCTATAACGGCGACACACTGGAGTGGAATACGGACTGGGTTAAACGCCAATGTGGTACGCTCGATATTACAGAGAATATCATTGAGGTATCGGGTATCGCGTGCTCCCGTGTCACGCCGGGATATATATGGATGCAAAGCGACGAGCGCTCCAATTATATCATCGCTACCGATGAGAAAGGAGCGGAGCGCGCCTGCAAAGTGAAATTCCCTAAATCCATCCGCTGGGATTGGGAGGACCTCTCCGGAGGCGTGTACGAAGGTAAGAACTACCTCTTCATAGGTGCTTTCGGCGATAATGAGGAGACGGACGGCAACTATTCCGTCATCTATCTGGAGGAACCGGCTATCGATCCCGTCAACACGCCGGAGATAACCCTCACGCCCGGTAATATCAAGTTCGTCTATCCCGACGGCAAGAAGCATAACTGCGAGGCGCTGATGTATGACAACTTGACCCAAACAATCTTTATCATCACCAAGGTCTATTATAATGTATGCCAGGTCTTCTCTATGCCTTTCCGCCTCGACTACGGAGACGAGACCCAGACCCTGACCTATATCTGCGATCTCGGCGTACGCTCCGACCTCGGCTATAGCGAGAAGAACCAGCCCTACAAGGGCTTCCATCTCGTCACCGGAGCGGACATCTCGCCTGACGGCAAGTATATCCTGATCAAGAACCATAATAATATCGTCGCTACCTATTCCTGGATCCTCTATTGGGAGCGTCTGGAAGGCGAGACCGTACAGGAGGCGCTGGCGCGCCAACCACAACCCCTCAAATGCTATTCCTACGAATGGCAGGGAGAAGCGATATGCTGGCTGGACAACAATACCTTCTATACCACCTCCGACGCCGATGACGGCAACCCGCCTATCTATAAATACACCCGCAAATGGCCCGAAGGGATCAATGACCCGATAGTAAATGACCAAATGGTAAATCGCCTCATTATGCTTGGCACTACCCTCTACGTCCGCACTGCCGAAGGTCTTTATACACTCGATGGCAGAAAGGTCGAATGAGAGAAATAACATACTTTTTGGTAAAAAGACTCACATCCCCGTGGGTCTTTTTTTGTTGAAAAAAATACCCTCTGCTATTGCATATATCACAAAAAATGTGTAATTTTGCACTCGAAAAACAACAACGACGCTAATGAAAGCATCAAGCAATGACTGCAAATGCAAGAAAATCAGCGAATTACCGGATAGGGGGGGGTAAAAGCCCTCTTCGCAAATATTATTACGACTATAAGGACGAAATAATCTTCGGACTTGTCTTGTCGGTGGTGGTGATAGTCAGCAATATGCTCACGCCGCTTATTCCTGTAGGTATATTCCATTCCATCGTTATGCCTACTCTCTATACGATGATCGCTACCTTCTGCGGCGGTAGCGCGTGGCTCTTTTGGCGCCATAATGATGGCAAACGCATGCGTAAGATTATGGCGGGGATCATGCTGGCATGGACGCTGATCACGGTTGGCGGACACATAGCAAGATACAGGAGCGATGCGCCGGAGATAGCGGACGGTATTTTCTCCATACAGGGATGGGAGTTTGTACTCGGGGATATCCTCGCATGGATACTCATGGTCTATCCCGCGGAGCTGCTCCGCCCAGGATGGTTCTCCTGGAAAAAAGCCTTCGCGCAGCTCACCCCTGTCGTTCTCATCGGAGCGTTGGACTGGTGGCTGGATATAGACCTCAGATGGATTTTGGCAATCTATCCGCTCTTTATCCTGTTTTTGCTCTTCCGCCATGTGCATGTCTATCGCGAGTGGTGCGAGGCGAACTTCGCCTCCATGGATGATATAGATTTCCAGTGGGTGGTGCGCTATCTGATCATGGTCTTTATCGTCGGGTGCTCGTTTGCCTATATGTGCTTCTCCACTGTTCCTACATATGCTTTCACCCAGATGTGGCTGCTCTTCTTCCTGCTTTTCTATAGCACGGAGAAAATCTTCTTCCGTCCGGACCCATGGGAGAAGATAAAAGAAGAGGAACAGGAACTGTACAAAACTGCCGTAGCGGTCCCCGTGGAGGATGCCGAGGCGCAACTACCGGCTCCGGACAGTTCTTCCAATCGTGCACGTCTGGATGAATGGATGGAGAAGGAGAAACCTTATCTCAATAAAGACTTCCGTTTAATTGACCTCATGCAGGTATTGCCGATGAACAGGACCTATCTCTCCCAGTTCATTATGGCCGAATACGGATGCAATTTCTACCAGTTCGTGGCTAACTACCGCATCGAAGAAGCAAAGCGCCTGATGCGCGAAAATCCGGGTCTGAAAATTCAGGACATCGCGGAGCGATCGGGGTTCTCTTCACCGGTGGTCTTCTCTCGTACTTTCGTCAGAGAAACAGGGGTAACGCCATCAGAATGGGACGCGGCTATTGATAATTCGTAAAAAATAGTGCTTTTTTCTTAACTTTAAAGCAATAATTGCTCTATACTATTGCGCGAGTGTAAATTTTTTAATAATTTTGCACCCGCTTTTAATACCGCGTAGGTATTTACAACATGTAAGGTGCAAAAAAGATAAATATAATGATTCATTTTCGCTATATATTGTTCGGTTTGCTCACTTTAGGAATGTCGCTCATTCCTACGCGCGCGCTGTGCGCAATGGCGAGCGCGGACGACTCAACAAAGGTGAAACGGGAGGTAAAAGATGAGGTAGTGGCTATCAAGAATAACCTCCTCTACGATGCTGCCGCTACGCCGAACCTGCAGCTGGAGGTGAAGATGGCGCCGAAATGGAGTATGGAGTTCGGCGTGGGATTCAATCCCTTCCCGCTGGATGATACCAAGTTCCCTAAATGGCGCCACCTCATGGTCAGCGTCGCTCCCCGATATTGGTTCTGCAATGTGTTCAACCGCGGCTTTGTTTCTATCAACGCCGCCTATGCGATGTTCAACGTGGCGGGCGATGCCTACCCCGTGAGCTGGATGTACAAGGAGGTTAAGGACGGGCGTTACGAGGGACATGCCGCTATGGCGGGTGCCAGCGGCGGATGGCATTTCCCCATCAAACCGTATTTCAGCATTGAACTGGAAGGCGGCGTGGATGCCGGCTACGCTTGGTATAGGCAATACGAATGTAAGCATTGCGGCGATATGCAATCCCAAGGCGGACGATGGCTGGTGCTGCCGAAGATAGGCGTCAATCTGGTCTTCCCGCTCGGAGGAGACGAAGAGTCGCTTGCTCGCCGCTGCGACTGCGAGAAACTGGAGACCGCCGCAGAGGCGGCAGCGGCAGCTGCAGCAGTTACTGCGGTGGCAACTACGGCAGCATCCGAAACGGACACGATTGCCCAAGAGGACCGTTTTGCACCATCTGACACCCTCGCCCGGGAAGAGCCGGAACAGGCGGTCGCTGTAGCAGAAGAGCCTGCTGCCAGGGACCATGCGCCGAAGCGCGAGGAACAGCCGGCTGAAGAAAAGCAGGAGATTGCTAAGACGGAGCCGGAGCAGGCGATTGCCAAGACGGAGCCGGTAGAGACTCCGGCAGAACCGGCAGGACCTGTTGTCCCGGTTATTCCGGTCGCTCCGGAGGAGGACAAGGCTATTGCCAAGACCGAGCCGGGTGAAGAGATGCCGGCAGAGGAACCTGCTACGGACGAACCGGTGGAGGAAGTCGTAGCGCATAAGGTGCTGAGCCTCGGCCCGCGCAACGGATATTTGTATTTCGATGTCGATGTGTCTAAAATGGACCGCTCGTTCCTGGAGAACGACGAACTGATGGCGGATATTCTGGATGCCTTGGGAGAAATACTGGCGGATACTACGCTCCGCATATCGCGCATCGAGGTGACGGGCTTTGCTTCCTTCGACGGACGGCTCGCGTATAACATCCGCCTGGCTGCCGCGCGTGCAAAGACTATTAAGGAACAGATGCAGGCTGCTTATCCGCAGTTGGCGGACAGCCTCTTCGATATCACTAACGGCGGTGAGAGCTGGGAGGACCTACGGGAGATGCTGGAGAAAGTGGACTTCGAGGGAAGAGACGAAGTGTTTGCTATCATGGATGAGGAGCCGGATCTGGACCTCCGCGAGAAGAAGATCAAAGCCCTCCACGGCGGCGCTACCTATCGCTATATGCGCGACGAGCTGAAACATATCATGCGTAACCTCGGACGCATCACGGTTAACATCGAGAGAAAATAACCACAAAAAATATTATTAACACAAAACAGAAACAAAAAAAACATTAAATTAACTTTATTTATTAACCAATTAACTAAATTTATTAACAAAAATTATGAAAGTTCGTGCAAGTCGGGTGTAAGCTCGCTTACGCAACTCGACGAAGCCGAAGTTCCATGGTTAAAAAACTTTTTAAACATGAAAAAGATGACATTTTTGGCTTGTGCAGCGATGCTGACAAGCGCCGTCGCTTTTACAGGCTGTAAGGGCGACCAAAATGCACCGGAGAAAGCGCAGGAAGTGGTTAAGACCCAGTTCTCTATTGCTTTGCCGAATCAAATCAAATCCGGTCCTAACCGCATGCCGGGTACCACAGTTCAGAAGACCGGCATGCCACAGTTCCAGGGAATGAGCGATATCACTCTCGTTCCGTTCGCAAAACAAGGAGAGATTACTAGTTCTGACACTCGTCTGGGTGACAACATCACAACTGCTTCCAATCCTGTCGCTCCTATGACAGTGACCAAGGCTGACATTGAGAGTCATCCATCCAATGCTAAGGTGTTTGAAGATGTAACTATTCCTCTGACCACCGGTTCGTTCCTTTTCTATGCCAAGTCTGCAAAATCAGGCGCCAACAATTTCGAGACTGGTTCGTTGATTGCTAAGAATTTGGCAAACGACAAACAGCCTGCAGATTTTAAATTCAGTTTGGAACAGATTATGAGCGATCCTTCTCCACTCTTTGCTACCGGCAATAGAGGTGATCTCTTAATCAAGTACATGACATCTGTTGCAAACGCTACGGATGGAGCCAAAGCTTGGAGCACGTACACCATTGCTGAAAACCAGGCATTGCATGACATGTACGCTGCGTTCACATCGGCACACGGTCTCTCTTCCTTCGAAGTAGCTCGTATTATGTCCGATTTGTACAAATCCCTTATGACGGCTAGCTCTCCGATTACAAATGCAATCAAAACCGCTATCAACAATCCGACCTATGCTACTGTGAATACCACTACCGGTGAGGTGACATTGGCTGCAGGACTGTTGGACTTCCCGCAGTATTACAACTTGCCGGAAGGTTCCATTGATATCAAATGGAATGGTACAGCTTTCGTAGAAGGAGACTATGCTAACATGGCGAAACCGAATACATTCGTATATCCGGCACAACTTTGGTACTATGTGAACTCTACTATCAAGACCTCTAACCAGTCTCGCAAGACGATGTATGACAACACCAATGATTGGGATGCCATTCTCCTCGCTCACGGTGATGCCCTTTCTGTAAACGCACGTACCCGCGCGGTTGCAATAAAAGATCCTATCCAGTATGCTGTAGCACGTCTGGATGTAGCAGTTCGTTTGGCAGCAACAGCATTGGTGGATAATAGCGACAATGTAGAAGGCACCGGCACCAATGTAAACTGCGCAGGCGGTTTCCCTGTAACGGCAGTGCTCATCGGTGGTCAGCAAGATGCTAAATTTGATTTCACCACGGCTGGTTCAGTAGATGTAACAGGAATTAGTTCATACACCATCTATGATAAAGTTATAGATCCTTCAACCATGAAAGCAGAAAAGAATGGTGATGCTTATTCTGACGCTAACTCTACACTGGTTCTTGAGAATGGTACCTCCAACGTAATGATCGCAGTAGAGATGCTGAATGACAAGGCTGATTTCTATGGCGCAGGTAACCAACTGATTCCGCTGAATAGCAAATTCTATGTAGTAGCTGAGTTGCCAGCTAGTTCTGCTACTGCGACCGGTGGTCATGTCTTCAAACAGGACTACACCACTACTGCTAAACTGACACTGTCGAACTTGAGAAAAGCATACAACACGATTCCTGACCTTCGTACACCGGAGTTGGAACTCGGATTCTCGGTTGATCTGACATGGCAGGATGGTAATACATATGAAATTGAGTTCCAATAATTCAATACGGATTAATTGAAAATCAATCAATACATAGTATTGTTAACATTCGCGATCGCGACGGCAGGTTGTAGTCTCATTTACGACGACCTGTCCGTCTGCGGCGCGGATTATCTCATCAATTATCAGATGAATCTCGTTACAGAGGTTCAGGCAACGATTGATGAGAAACTATCGTCGGACATAGAGAAACCTATGGCGGACGCGCTGAAGGCGTGGTCTGAACCTTATTTTGAGGGCCATGCGCACGATCTGGACATGAGTTTCTATTCCTTGGGTGGAACCGACGAACTATTAGAGCACAAGAGCGACACCATCAATGCCAAGCAGAAATCCTATACGCTCTATATCCCTCGCAAGGACTATAGGCATTTAGCAGTGGTGAATATAGCGGAGAATAACAATGTGACGCTGATGGGAGGTCAGTATGTTTCTTCGATGCGCGTAGCGCAGCGCGAGGCAGACACGCTCCCTTCGCATAGTACGGCGGTCTATACCGCGCGACTGGATATGTATATGCCGGCAAACGACAGCAATCTGACCTTTAATGTACACCTCTATATGGCTTCCAGCGCAGTTGCTATCGTGCAGACGAACCATAACACTACACCGCTGCGTATGGAGCGCGTGATGCTCAGCGGAACGGCATCAAGTTTCAGCATCAATGACAGCACCTATGCCTTCAATCATAATAGTTTGATAGAGGCAGAGAAAGTGGTGGACGGATGCTACGCTATGCTGTCCCTTCCTTCTCGTGACGCCGTATCTGCGCCCGGCGGAGCCAAAGCAAACGCCCAAGCTGCGGATAACTCGCTATGGAAATTACGCGTATATGTACCCATGCCGGACGGCAAGGTGACGGAGACGGTGCTCTCTTTCCCATACGCACTGCAGGCAGGTAAGATGGAGATCGTGAAGATCGAGGTGCAGGATAACGGTGCGGTGGTCGTAGTGGGCAATGCCGAAGTGGGGGCGACTGTGACGCTGGATTGGAAAGAAGGAAATGAACATGAGTTGATAACAGGATAGGTGAAAGGTGAAAGGTGAAAGGTGAAAGTTGAAAGGTACATAGGGATTTTGGTAATGGCGCTGGTGTTGGCGGGCTGCAAGGTGAATGAGCCGGAGCAGAAGTTAGGTTTACCGCTGTCGATCTGTCTGCCGGCGAATGAGGTGCAGAGTGCGCGGTATGCGCCTGCGGCGCGCAGAGCGATCGGCGACCCGGGAGAGACGGAGCTGTTCCTGTTCCCGCACCATCTGTATATCATTGTAATGAAACAGGATGAAGATACGAAAGCATGGACGGTATGGGAGACTATTGACCGCACGTTGACGGACGCGGATTGGAAACCCACCCGCTATGTGGGACTGCTACCGACGATGGGGGACAGTATATATCAATATACGGAGCAGATCAATCTACTCTTATCTTCGTCCGATCATTTCAAAGGGCGCGTATATGCCATCGCATCGGCGGAGCCGTTGAGTTTTAACAAGGCATTGAGTTCATCCGGTATCACCTCTATGAACGATCTGCTGGACCTGACATTCAATACTTCGGAAATACAGAGTAGTTTGCAGCATATCTACTCCTCGCCGTATAACTTGACGCAGAACGGAGACTATTATGGTTCGTTTAATAGCAGTTACCAGCGAGTGCCGCATGTGAACCTTCTGCTCTATCATATCGCTGCGAAAGTGGATATCAAATGGAATGTAGAGGAAAGCAACCGGATCAATAAAACGGATCCTACGAAGGGGGTACGGCTGACGTATATGCAGGTGAGGAACTTATTTAACAGCGATGCCTATTGCTTCAAACCCATGCGCAATGTATCCGGCTCAGCATTGACTACCGGCGAATCCATCGCAATAATAGACAATAGTGGGGATGAAGGCAGATGGTGGGAAGGAAGATATTATTTCTATACTATCCCTTATACAATAACAGAAGGAGGGAAGCAATATTACCCGCTGCAGATGACACTGAAGACGAATGGCAGCACAGGAACAGGGTATCAACCTACGCTGAACCTAAAGATAGATACCACTGCGGTGTTTGTGCCATGGCTGCGGGCGAACTTCAATCTGACCGCTCCATTGACAGACAAAACAGAAACCAAAACAGTAGATAATTAAATCTATTTAAGCATTTAACCCCGAAACAACCACGACAAAACCACGAAAATTGTAAATAAAAATAGATAAAATTTATTAATGGTCCAAAATTACCTAAAATTAAAGAAAATTTTTGATTAATTGTTGATAATTTTTGACTAACAGAAAGAGAGGAATTGTGTTGTTGAGAAATAGAGGAAACATATTAGGATTAGTATTATTAATAATATTGAACGTGTGTGCATGCGTATGTGCGCACGCGCAAACGGATGCGGATACTATAAGGTATGTCCGTCCGAACGGAGCGTACGAAAACGACGGACGGTCTTGGGAGAACGCAAAGAACAAAGTGCAGGACGCAATCAACGACCTGAAAGACTACCTGAAGACCCATAATCTGACATCCGGTTCGGTCTATATCGCAGCCGGAACCTATGTTCCGACCGAATCGACGGAGTCAACAGGCGGATCCATGCTCAATACTTCCTTCAAGATATACAGCGGTATTCATGTCTATGGAGGTTTTAATCCTGATACCCCGGAGTCCAAGCCGGAGGATCGTATTATGGGTAACGGCAAGAAACAGAGAGAGAACTGGTCCGACCCGTCAGGTATCGGTACAACCTCTGGGGAGGACATTGCCTCACAATGGGATTTCCGGTACAAGACCATCCTCTCCGGTAACCACTCAACGACACCCCCTACCTTCACTTTTGATTCTATTCGCGGCCGTTTTAATACTGCATATCCTGCCAGTTCGTTTCACGTAGTATGGTTTGCAACGAACGGCAAATACGAGGGAGCGGGCGTGAATGACAGCACGGCGGGCCACTATTGTCCGCTGGAGCACCCGGCGTCAGTCGATGGATGTGTGATCTCGAGCGGTAACGCCGCTACGAAGAGCACCACGCTGCGCGAGCATACAGCTTATGGTGGCGGCGTGTATATGGTTGGTAACTCGTACCTGCGGAACTGTATCGTGGAGCGATGCAACGCCACGATGCGCGGAGGCGGTATATATGCGGACGGAGGCGGAGTAATCGAGTTCTGCTACGTACAGACCTGTCAGGCTACGGGTGTGGGTGTTTACGAGGGATACGGAGGCGGCGTCTGCATCGACCAGGACGGTTCCATCGGTCATAGCCATATCACCAACTGCGCCGCACGTTGCGGAGGAGGACTGATGATTGCCCATATACCGGGAGAGTACCCTTGGGAGAAACGCGGAAGCGAACCTAGCCAATACGCGCCGTTCACGACCGCCTGCGTCGTCAATAACAATACCGCTTCCGCCGAGGGTGGAGGTATCTATCTCGCGAACGGAGGTACTGTCAACCACGCTACGGTCTGCGGCAATAACTGCGTCGGCCTGGATGTAACCTACTACGGTCGCCGACACGGACGGTCTGGAGGTATCTATGTCCGCAACTGCGGTATGATCTTCAACTCCGTCTTCTGGGGCAACCGGTGCGATGTCAATAACGATATCCAATTTGCTTCCGTACGCCAGAAGACTGCCCCGGGATATGAGACATTCGTCTATCACTCGGCGTTCATGAACCACGATATAACCGACTGGACCGGTGTGAAAAAGGAGGAAGTGTTCACCCTCGAGAAAACTAACATGCCTGTCGCAAGTTCGCACGGTAACCACCCTTGTTTCTTCAATCCGACGGTGAACCCCAATAACTGGGAGGAGCATGATCATGCTACCGGAGTCTATGGAGCCGGCGTGTTCCGGCATCTACGTCCGGTGGATATTCCCGGACCGCGCGTATGGCACTTGACCTCCTATTCGGCAATCGACCAGAAGGGTGTGCAGGTATCGGAAGCGGTACAGAATGTATCGGAGTGGCTGCGCCATGCCCATACGGACTACGGTGTGGTATCCAACCCGTACGAACCGTCTTCTACGCTGGGCGCGCTGGTGCGCAGACCCGATTCGCTGACGTATGCCTTGATCAAGCCGCAGGGATTGGAGGGCAGATTAAGCGAAGACCCTATCCCGACACTCTTCATTGACCCGAACAGAAAGGGTGTGTTCGACTCGGACGGTAAGTTCGTACCGCAATCCAAGGAAGGTAACAGCTGGGATGTGCCGACCCGTGACTTGGGGCAGGCGCTCAGTTACTTCCGCCAATACATGGTGGACAACGTGGGAGACCATCACTATATGATCCCGCAGTTGGATGCCAACGGCATGCCTACCGGCGAGCCGAAACGGTATGAGTTCGTCCAGATCCTCGTGAAGGAAGGTACGCTCACAACGGTGGGACCGGGTAACTACATCAACCGCGATATCCGTACCGCGGCGACCCGTGTAGAGAGCCACATGCGTCTGTACGGCGGCTATCCGGCTTCCCTGACGGGAACCGATACCGGCAAACGGGACCCGCATGCCTATGTCAGCCGGATCACTGCGAACATCACCGGCACCGGCGGAACAAGCGGATTTGCGAACAACTCCGCTCACGTCATCGCCATGGTCAATGCAGAGAAGAGTATAGTGGATGGTTTCACACTCTCCGATGGTAATGCACATAATATCCAGACAACCGTAACACCGGCTGCCGGTGGCGGACTGTTGATCAGCAACCAGACCATACCGAAAGAGAAACGTATCCACATGACGGGCAACCAGCTGCGAAACAGCGTGATTACCAACTGTACCGCTCCGAAAGGTGCCGCCGTCTATGTGAACGGCGAGTGGGACGGATCGGATAATGATATGATATGCTATGCGGAACTGAAGATGGTGAACTGCGTCATCCGCAATAATACCGCAGACTACGAGGACAACGAGCATCATATAGACGACCACGGTATCGTCACCGCCAACGGACGTGCCTTCATTGATATGGAGCACTGTGATATCGTCAATAACGTAGGCTATCCGCTAAAAGCGGATAATAAACAGACGCTGGATAATACGCAGTTGGTCATTTGTCATAGCCCGCTGGCGGCAGGACGGGTGCTGCACGGCTATATCCGGGTCAATAACTCCATCATCTTCTGCAACGGCGACCAACCGCTGGATAACCGCGGAGACTTGGGTTCTACTGTCAAGGTGATGTCCGTCTTCCCGGACGGACAGAGGTATGTGTTCGGCGAATACAATTTGTTTGACAAAGACCTTCGTTTGCAGGTGGACTCCGCCGACAAGGTATGCCCGCGTGGTTTCTTCGACCCCGATTTTAAAATGGTGCCTGTTCCGGACGGGTATGTTCCGCACGACGAAGCATTCGGATCGGCATTATTGGTTGCTCCTCCTGCCGAGAAGAATAACAAGGCTATTTTGACGCGAACCGATATAAACGACGTCAACTACCCGGGCTTCGTCAATCCTTCGCGTAATGTGGGCGCTTCCGCTACGGGTGATAAACCGCTGTATGGCGGTAAGGTAAGTTATGTGCCGATAACAACCAACCCCTGCGTCAATGCGGGCTATAAGAACGGCTATTCGGATGAGGAGAACTACGACCGCTCCGATAATATAGTCCGCACCCGCGGCGGCGCACCGGATATAGGTGCGCTGGAGAACACCGATCTGCCTGCAGCCGGTGCTGTAATCTATGTGACCCCCGAAGGTGCCGGCAAACGCGACGGCTCGAGTTGGAGCAACGCCATTGCCGGAAACACGGTATATATGGTCAACGGCATCGTGGGTCCGGGTTTGGCAGAAGGCGACCGGATTGACCCCGAGGCTACATGTAATCGTTTGCTTGATAGCGAAGGCAACCCGATCCTCACCACCAATTCCAAATACAACGGCGGTTGGGGTAGAGCGTGGTTTACGAATAAGAACTCTCAAACTACCACCACTCAGACTACCCATGCGTATATTACCGGAACAAATACCTATACCGGAGGCGGGCCGAATGATCATAGTGAGCCAGTTACTCCGTATTGGGAGACTTCCTCGGAAACGACACCGGACGGCAGTACACCCGAACCGTGGGTTGCTGGATCTGCCTACAATCCGCTCTATCCGTATGGTGAGATAAGCGGTGCGTCTCGTTCGTTCTGGCGTGCTAACATTTATCATTCTGATACTACGGAATGGAATAACGGAAATGGGTATAGTCAAGCCCAGTTTATAACCGCTTGCAATGATAATGGCTGGATTAACAACACTCGAGCTGAGAAATACGTCAGCGGTCTGCAGTGGGCAGTCGAAGAAGCAGCGCGTCGCAACCATGTGGCTACACGCATCCCGGGCGAAGCATACGATACGCTTGTTCAGGTATGGGTAGGTGCCGGCAAATATACGGACTATAAGGGTTATTTCATGCGCGACAGTGTGTCTGTATATGGTGGATTCCCTGTCGGCAAGTACACGACGCCGGGTATGAACGAGCGTCATGCCTTGATGTCCAATGTGGTTTCTATCCCAAAGGCAGCGGATGCAGAGAGCTTTAATCCTGCTGACTATGAATGTATTTTGCAGATATCGGATATAAATCCTAAGGCTAATAATGATAGTTTGGATGAAGCAGCTATCAAGTACTGGGATGACGATTATTCGCTTAATGAAATACACGATACCGAGACCATCGATACCGTCAATATTGCCCGTACGGCAACCTATACATGGAAGAAGGACACCAACTATGTTACGGCTACTTATATCCGTTATGCCGATATGTTAAATGGTAGTACCAATGTATGGTCACAGCGACATAAAGACATGTCTGGTGGTACCGGCAAGGTAGATAACTATACAGAGCCGGCAGAATGTGGTGGTGTTGATTTTAGCGAAGTGAATCCAGCTGGTTATGTATATCAGTATTTTGGAGATTCATGGCAGAGCAAACCTGAGGGGAATCATGGCTGGGAACTTGTGTATGGAAATGGCTATGATAAAGCGAATGTTAATTACGACTCATTTAGATTCGATGATACTAAAAATGTAGTCAATGAGTCAGGAACAAATATAGACACGGATACTAAAGGTATGTGCTTATCCGGCTATATGAAAGACATGAGTGCCTGGCAGACGATGAAAGAAGTGCCAGCCGGTTCCTATTGGTTGCAAATTGACCTTGGGGCTTACTATACCGGAGATCCAAATAACACGGAAACCTGTGTCACCTTCTATATCCTTGCCTCTAATGGAGACACCGTTGCCGAGCAGCCAGTCTATTGCAAAGATAATAAGTTGAGACGTTATGAGTTTTCATTCGACCAACCGGCTGACGGTGATTTGACGGTTCGCGTGATGGCTACTCCTGGAGCACGAAACACAACCCCTACTAGTACAGACAACAATCGAAAAGTGTATATGGATAATGTCCTCTTAGGTAAATTAGAGGGCACGGCCTATGTCCTGACCAATCAGGAGGATGATACAACCATAGTTAGCACTTCCGGTCCTCAAGAGAGTACCAGTTTTGACTTAACGGTACAGCGGCATCGTACATCGCTCCGTAAGCGTGTGCTGAGCATGCCTGACGTATGTGTACCGACGTATGGTGCCGGTTCTGTAGGTGATCCAACAGATAAAAACCGTGGCGCGTATGCCGATGGTTTAGCTCATACGCATCGTGTAAAAGGTCCAAGTAAAGCGAAACGCTCCTCTTGGGAAAATACCGGTTATGTAAAGGAAGATCCCAATTACATAGAGTATCAGGAGGCGAGCTGGGACGGATTTACGATTCGTCATGGATTTATAGCCAATGAGAATATGGCGCATGGAGGCGGTGCCGGTGTGAACCTATATGAAGGAGCGCACTTGCGCAACAGTATTGTTATTAACAATATGTCCGCTTGCGACCGTGTGAAGGGCGGTGGTATTTACAGCGATGGAGCTACGGCTACTATAGAGGGCTGCTTCGTATTGAACAATACCTCTACGCATGGCAAGAAAAACGCCGAAGACAAAAAAAGTCAAGGTCAGATCTTTGCAGCAGGTCTGTTTATGTACGAGGGAACGAGTTTTAACTCCCTCTTTGCCAATAACTACTCCTCCGGTTCGTCCGGTGGCGTTGGTTTCTGCGTAGGTAAATTCTATAACAATACCATTGCCTATAATACGGCTAATTTGGTAGAAACTAAGATTAGTGGTGGTGCTATTTCGTTGGCTACTTCTTCCAGTCCGAACTTATTCGTAGCCAATACGATTATATTCGGTAATAATGGTATTGCGATTCGTGACCGTGCTACCGATTATAAGAATGTCAATCCCTATTTGCATTGCTATGTGCAGTCTGCTGAGGGGCAACCCAATGATGCAACCAATCGAAATGTAGGTAACTTTGGTACCACAACCAGTGGTAAAGCTAACTACGGTATAAACAACATCTATTTGAACGGTGTTGCGCCTTCGGCGGAGAATACGCCGTTTGCCGCGGACTTTGACGAGGAAGGCAACTATGAAGCCGGTCGTGCCGCTTCGCTCAATGACTTCCGTCTGCGCGACGGTATAGGTTGCGTCAACCATGGTACTGAGGAATTCGCCGGCGAGTTCTATACGGCTTTGATTCATAAGGGCAAAAAAGATGCAGATATCCGCAACTCCTTCGTTTACCAGAGCGTAGAGGCGGCTCAACTGCCGGATAACGATGTGGCGTTCGCCGACCGTGTCCAGGACTGCCAGGTGGATATAGGCGCGTATGAGTTCGACGATACAAAGGATATCCGTCCTGATACCACTACCCACCCGGGACAGGCGATCTTCTATATCACGTTTGATTCGCCGGGTGGCGATGCGTCGGGGCGTTCGCCCGACAACGCTGCCTGCCGCCAGAAACTCCAGAAAGTGCTCGATGCCGCCGGGCGGTATAAATATGCGCTGATGACTCAGCCGCGTTACACCTCTGTGCCGGCAAAGCCGGTAGCCGGAGACCCGGACAGCACCTGGACGGTAGAGGTATGGCTGGAGGGCGATAATACCAACTCCACCACCTCCGACTCTTACAGCGCGTGGTACACTCCTACCCGCTCCACCAAGAACGGACAGATCGGGTATCACGACAACACGCTGGACTACTCCTTCATCGTCCCGCACGGCGTACAGGTGAAGGGCGGATATACGTCTCAGTTCTACCACTACGAGGATGCCGCGGGAAACGAGGTGGATGCCGGTACTTCGGGTGCCGTTGTCGTGGACGAACGCGACCCGCTCACCTATCGTACCGTCCTCTCCGGTAAGATCACCTCCAACACCGGTGCCGAGGGACAGACCTACCACGTGGTGACCTTCACCAACGATCTTTTTGACCTGAACCAGAACCTCTACCGCGAGGAGACGGGAGAGAGACTACCGATCACCAACCAGTTGGCGGTCCTCAAGGAGGCCAAAGATAGAGCCGTCCTCGACGGACTCTTCATCGAGGACGGATACGCCAATGCCTCGGACGACGAGGGACGCATCGGCGGTGCTGCCGTAGTGACCGACTATGCCCATGTGCGCAACTGCGTCATCCGCAACAATACCGCGATGGGAGAAGGAGGAGCTCTCTACCTCAAGCCTTTCGCCCTCATCAGCGGATGTATCATCCGCGATAACACGGCGAACATAGGCGGCGGTATCTATGTCGAAGCACCCGAGAAACCGAATAACGACTCGCTGGCGTATATCTATGCTTCTACGATCTGCGCCAATACCGCTACCGCATCCGCCGGAGGTATGTGGTTTGATAATACCTACGTACGCGTCAATTCTACCGCCCTCTGGCACAACGAGGCGAACGATAACGCCAACGTAGCGGGCTCCTTCAGCCGCTCTTCTACCGAGACGGACTATCCCTTCAAGTTCTGCGCCGTCGAGTCCCGCCGTCTGGAGGGACAGGCGAACTTAGAACTCTCGCCATCGGAGACCGAGGGTGTGCGATGGGATAGGGGCGATCCGTTCCTCAAGAACAATATCCAGTACTACCCCATCGAGATGTCATCTACCCTCTCACGCGCCGGTATGACCTACCGCGACTGGAAACTCGCCCTCGCTGCCTTCCCGACCCTCGACACCATCGACATTGCCGGCGTGAGCCGACTCAGCTGGAAAGGTACGAATGTGGAGCGCGGGTTCGCATGGACTACTGACACGCTCGTGACCAAGAAGAACGACTTCATCGAGATCGGCGCCCGTGCGATCAATAAGAACTACGCCATCAACGTAGATGAAAACTACGTTATGCGGCGTCTGTATGTCATGCATACCGACCTCCTCAACTCCGAGGCGGCACGTAAACTGCAGGATAACATCGGTACTACGGATGCCGATAATATGTACCGCCAGATGGGATCCTGTATTCTCAACCCCTTCCACCGTCTGGGAGACGCCTTCGACTACGTCATCGCCGCCCGTAAGGAGAACCCCGCCAAATACCGCGGAATGGTATTCGAGATCTATATCGAACAGGGAACCTATTACCCCTACCATAACGCCTACGGCGAGCAGGACGAGGTACGTAACAACACCTTCCTCGTGCCGGAGGCGATATACGTCATCGGCGGTATTGACTCGCGACCCGAGAGCCACTGGTATGGCCAGGAGGGATTCTACGACGAGTTCTCGGGTGAGTCGTACGGCAACTCGACGGAAAACGTGACGGTAGCCGGGTATGAGATTAAAGCAGCCTCACGCGACGAGATACGTATCCGCGACAAGAACCACCGGCCGATGCGCGATAACAACCTCAACTCCGTGATCGAGCCGTGGGAACTCGAGCGGCAGACCATCCTCTCCGGTAATACCGTTTCGGGAGAAGATTTCACGCATGTCTATCACGTTGTCACGATGACGGCGGACTCCACCAAGGTCGGGCCGCAGCCGTTTAAGTACCGGCATGCGACTCACGACGGCAACAGAATGATTATGTCCGGCCCCATCTCCTTCGATGATCACGACCATTTCCATGAGGAGTGCGACTTCTCTATCCTCGCCCGTACCACCGAGTTCGACGGAATCCAGATCACCGGAGGTTGCGCCAACCATATTGACGCACCCGACACCGTTGCCCACCACTATGCTACCAAGACCTATTTCCAGGGCGGTGGTATCCTTGTGGACGGTAACTGGACCGAGTCCTTCGACAGCCCGGAGGATACTGAGGTACCTGTCGTCACCGCACCTGCAAAATACGATATCCCTATCATCGTGGAGAACTGTGTCTTCACCGATAACATGGCGGGTAACGGCGGTGCTATATACTCCAACGGCGGTATCTACTTGTATGGCTGCCACTTCACCCAGAACTACTCGCAGGGACCGATGACCAAACTCGACCAGAAGTATATACCTTGGACTGCCGGTGGCTGTATCGCTACCAATGCCACCTGTTATATCTCCAATACGCTCTTTGATAACAACGAGGCGCGACGCGGGCTGTACCCCGTCACCGCCGTCTCACCCAAAGAACAGATCGCCGATGCCGACGCCCGTCAGGGATTCGGAGGAGTGCTCTCTGTCGGCTCTCAAGCTATGCTGCGCGCCATCAACTGCCATTTTATGAAGAACAAGGCGGTGGCATACCCTTCTATCTATAATTTCTTGGCTAACAACCACTATTCGAACCCCGACTCCATGCAGTATGCCTTCAACTGCCTTTTCTGGGGCAACGAGGTCTTCGAGGTCAATAATATCGGCGAACTGGAGAACGTAGAACCCCCCACTCAGACGGAGATAGAAGCCTTCAATAACAAGTACAAGAACTCCCGCGCCGGAGTCTTCCACTACGATGGTAAGATCTGGGACAGGTACGAGAAATACTACCACGAGTACGACTCCCTCTTCCATTACTGGACCACCGTGGAACCTGACTTGCAGAAACGAGACACCTTCAAGGCCGAGACGATTGCCAAACTGATGCAGCTACGCGCCGTGGGCGATTCACTCGAGGGACTCTATTTTTGTTCCTACCGCACCGGCTATGGACCTACCGGCATGAGACCTACCAAGGATGGTTACCTCCTCACCAGGGAGGAGCAACGCGCCTTCGTCGATCCACGTAAGAAGGCGGTGAAGCTGGAGCTGCACAATGGTACCCCCGTGGAGTCTTATGACAGCCTCTTCTCTTACCTCCATGGCAACAACAATGTCATCATCAACCGTATCAATACCGCTACCGACGGACCGAACTTCAGACAACCCTCCTTCGTAGCCGGTATAGACGGATATATGCAGAACGCCGACTGGCTCCAGGCACGTATGAATATCACCACCGACCAGGGATGGGGTGCTCTCTCCCAGAACGTAGTGCGAGGCGTGGGATACTATATCACCACCTATACCGGTAAGACACACTATGATACCGAGGAGGAGGCCAAAGCAGCTGTTCGCGCTATCAACCCCTCTATCTCCGATCAGGCGCTCAAAGAAGCGGTCATCCCCGTCTCCGGCGTGCCCGTAGCAAGCTTCCGCGACACACAGGATACCCCGGGGGCTATTTACAACTGGTTTGCCAAACGCTACGGCACGTACACCTCGCAGGTCAACCCGCCTCTGCCGCTCGGTAACCAGCAATACATGACCTACACCCGCAGCAACAGCGACAGCGAGACCTCGGGAGTCATGAACCGTATCTCCCTCAACCCCCGTATGAAGATCGAAGATATCTTCATCGATATGGGTATATATGAATACCAGTACGTACAGCTCGACATGGAGGGACAGGAGATAGATACCATGTGGGTCGCTACCAAGGAGAAAGGCTCCGTCCGCGACGGACTCCACTGGGAGACACCTACCACCGATCTCCAGTACGCCATCGACATGCTCATGTCGTCCCGTAATAACCACGACAAGTACGTCTGCTTCCTGGGCGACGAGGAAGGCGTCTTCTCCCCGAACAACGTGCTCAATAACCGGCGTACCTTCCTCATCTCCTCCAACTCCCTCGAGCCGCTGCTGCCCGATAGCGCGGAGGCGGATAAGGACTATGGCGTAAAGAGCCTGACCTTCCTCGGCGGATACAGCTTTGATGTCAAGGACAAACCCCGCGACCCGGTAGCCCACCCCACCGTCCTGGAGATGCCTAATATCGGTACCGCTAACCAGCGTAACCAGCTCTTCGTCATCGAAGATATGTCACGCCAATGGGAGCAAGCCAACTGGACCGGACAGGTCACTACGTCCGATAAGTTCGTCATCCCCATCACCTTCGATGGTCTGACTTTCATCAACCCCTATTCCACTCGCGCCAAAGGCGATGGAGAGGGACTGCTCTCCAATAACGGAGGTGCCGCTATCTACTATCGCTGGCAACGGCAGTATGAGAAATCGAGTGGCACTACCTTCACACCTATCATGGACTCCGTCCTCTATGCCGATACTATCCATCTGGGAGAGAAAGTAGTCTCACTGCCCAAACTGACCATCACCAACTGTACCTTCATGGACAACGGAGACTGGTCCGTGCCTGCCGCCCAACGCTCTCCTGCGATCCGTATCGACCACGGAGGAGGATCGTCGCTCATCGTCAACTCGCTCTTCCACTCCAACGCCGGTGCACCTATCTATGCCCGCCTGGAGAATATACCCAAGAGCGCTCCTAACGCTGTCACGATAATCAACTCCACCTTCGCCCTCAACGGAGGACATATCACTCTTGAGGCTCCGGGCAATCAGATCCATAACTCCCTCATCTGGCTCGACGACCTCGCCAATGATACCACGACCATGCTCCAGTTCGGACCGGATCCCGATGCTACTCGATGGGGACGGGCATCCGACGAGGACAAGAACCGCACCGGTATCACCGACAGCGTGACCCACAACGCTTTCTGGGGCTGTTTCCGTGCGGGTGATACGGACCTCCATAACGACTCTCTCTCAACCGTCAACAACTCCGTCAGTGAGGGCCCGGGATTTGTGAACCCCTTCACATCCGCAACTTCCTCGGGACAGAGACGAGACCGCAGTTTCCGGCTCAACCCGAGCATGAAGACCTCCGGTCAAGCGGATCAGGGTATCTATAGTTCGCGTGTGTTATTCCGCTATCCTGCCGCAGAGCGACCCGCCCTGACATCCGAATACGATCTGGCGCATAAACCTCGTCTGTCCGGTCCGGGATTGGAGCGTGGCGCATTCGAATGTCTGGCGCAGATCCAGCGCGTGCTCTATGTACGACCCGCTGTGGCGGAGGCTATGGCAGGCGACGGATCGCACTGGACCAGACCCTTCGGACAAGGACAACTCCAGAACGCCATCGATGCCGCTGCTGTATATACCTATTTGAACCAGGATGCGGAAAAACGCGAGAGCCGCAAAGCATACGTATTTGTGCAGGGAGACCCGCAATCCCTCGGACCGATTGAGGCGCGCGACGGAGTATTTGTCTATGGTTCGCTGCCATCTAACTTTACCGATACAGCGAAGGCTTCACTCATCGAAGGAAGCGAAAATCAATATGAGTACACCGACGCGGAGTGTCAGCGGTTCGTCAACTATGTTCGGGCATACGAATCCGGCGTGGCTACATCCGCTACTCCTTCCAGTGTCACCTCCGTCCGCATTGAGGGCGACCCGTTTGAAACGGGCTTCCTGCTCGATGGATTTATGATCACCAATACGGCGAACGCCCATTCCACGCCGGTGATTATAGACAATGACTTGTCCGCTGTGCGGAACTGTCTCATTGTCAATAACAAAGTGGATGCGATGCCGCTGGTTGAGGTGCGCAAGGGTCTGCTCTATAATTCGCTCATCTATGGCGACTCGGCTTCGACGCTGGTGCGCGTGGGAGCCAACGGTCTGGCGCTCAATAACACCATCGTCTCGGATATCGAATCGGTTGCGCCGATAGATACCACTGAGGCTGTGCCGGGGGCGGTACGGAATAATATCGCGCTCAACTCCAAGCTCGTATCACCCGACTGTTTCGCGCCGTATTTTACAGAGCAAACGCCATACACCTTGCCGGATTATCTCCTGGAGAACAAAGCACTGGGATACCAGCTCCATGAGCATAGTGCCTACATCCACGCCGGCATAGACGATGCGTCTTTGGGTGCTGTTTATGCTCCGTATGTAGGCGATAGCACCATCGCCTTCCGTTATGACCGCGATGTGCTCGGCAACCCGCGTAAGATAGGTCCGGCGGTTGATATGGGTGCGCTCGAGACATGGAGAGTAGAGCCGAATACGGTGCGGGAGATTACAGCCAGAACCAATAAAGTATTAGGATCGGATGAAGTGGGAGATATGTATAAGTTATACGCTTATTTGGAGAACTACGGAGGCAACAGCTATCCTCATCAGGGGTCTGTGGTCTATCTGATGGACAGCTCTGCCATGAGCATGCAGTATCAAAACCTACCGGACTTTGTGGATATAAAGAGTTCCACGCCATTCACCTTCCGTCCGGGGTATATGCTTCTCAAATCGGGTGCATCGTTCTACGGCAACGGGCATAATGTACAGCTTGCCTATGTGGCAGCGGAGAAACGCTTCGTTAACCAGCGCTACTCTATGACCGCATGGCCGTTCGACTATGATATTACGAATATAACCAATGCCCAATCACCAATGACCGGTTACCAATCACCAATCACATGGTATCAGTACAATGGGGAAGCACGGTCGGCGAAAGACTATGTCTTCCAGACCGACAACTCGGCTCTATGGACGAAAGTGGATGCCGTGAACCGTACCGCCACCGAAGGATACTTGATGGACTTCGGCTCCGTCATGACGGATACTACGCTGCGCTTTACCTCTTTCGCTCCTTCCGTCGGACAGTACGTCTATACTGAGAATGAAAATGATAAGTATGTCTTCCTCACCCAGTACGACTGGCGCATAGCCGGTACCGGTAATGATCTTAACTTCACGCGCCAGGAGGATATGGGATGGAACATGAAGGGCCTGCCGTGGCTCGTATCCAACTATCGGACGGATACCATCTTGGAGGAAGGCAATTATCTCCGCCAGATGTATATTCCCCATGTGTTCTACCAGATGGACGGAGCGGGCAATTATCTTACTTCCGGCGACCAGATGTACACCTCGCGTTCCTGGGACAAGGGCGCTACTATGGCGATGGGCAATGCGTTCTTCACCCAGACCGCTACCACCAAGGACAAAGAGACACTCGTCTTCCACCTGCCCTATTACGACCGCAATGAGAAGGCCTCCCGTCCTATCCTCAGAATGGTATCACGACCCGCCACTCCTACCCCGTCGCCCATGCCTGCGCATGCGCCTGTTTCCACCTCCCTTGAGGGGAGGTCGGGTGGGGTTTCCGTTCTCTCCGATTTCCTCACCGCTATCCCGGACGCCGCTGCACGGAAGGATGTACGATATAACTACGGCAGGGACGGTATCAAATGGAGCACCAATACCGCAACACCGCAGCTCTATATGATGGATGCTGCCCGCACCTCGCGTATCTCGCTCCTCGGAGCCGCACCGACCGAGGTGGACATACCCCTCGGCGTCTATATCCCGCAAAATGACCAAATGGTAAATGGCCAAATGGTACTTGATTTCTCCCTTCCCGAGAAAGAAGCCTTCGCCGGGTATGAATACGTCTGGCTCATTGACTACCGTCTGAACCGCTTTACGAACCTGCAGGAGGAGGACTATACCGTCGAACTCGACCCGGGAGAGACCAATGACCGCTTCGCCCTCCGTATCGGCGGGTTCCCCAAGACCGACAAGGACGGCGCACGCCAATACGTGGTCTATTCCTATGAGGGTTCGCTCTTCGTCCGCGGCTTGGTGGCGGGCGACAGGATCACCGTCTATTCCGCTTCCGGCAAACTGATCCACCAGGCTGTCGCATCCGGGTACGAATACACCACCCCGCTCACCTATCAGAACGGCTATATCGTCAAGGTCAACGACCGTGCGCACAAAGTCCTCAACCTCGCCCGCTAAGTCATTTTTGACCCTTCGGGGCTAAAAATAAAGAAAAAATTAAAAAAGTAAGCAAAAAAGTTGCATGATATTGAAACTTTTTGTATCTTTGCACCGAATTTTGAATAAAGGTAAAAATGACGAGAGAAATCTTCGTGTATAAGAACTACTTTTACGATTTTCTTGAGTCCTTGTCTGAGAAAGTGGTCACAAAAATTGAGTATGCCCTTTCTCTCTTGGAAACGCAGGACAAAGTAAGCAAGAAATTTGTAAAGTATCTGCGCAACGATATATATGAACTGCGCGCGGAATATGAGAGTAACATCTATCGTGTGTTCTTTATCTTTGATGACGGAAATATTGTGGTGTTGTTCAATGGTTTCCAGAAGAAGAGCCAGAAGACACCTCAAAAAGAATTAGAAAAAGCTATCAAACTAAAGGAGGAATATTATGCAAGCAAATCCTAATTTGACCAGTTATAGTGCTGTGTTAGCAAAGAAACACGGCGAGTTGGGTACCCCCGAGCGCGAGGAATTCAATAACCAAGCGCGTGCTTACTACATGGGGCTTATCTTACAAGAAGCCAGAAAGGAAGAACATGTGACACAAGCCGAACTGGCGCGCCGCATAGGTGCAAATAAGAGTTATATCTCTCGGATTGAAAATGGATTGATAGATCCTTCTATTTCTACTGTCCTTCGTATCATTGATGCACTCGGGTTAAAGTTCGAATTGTCCCGGACATTGGCATAAGCAACCTATATCCCCAAAGCGGTAATCCAAAGCGGTTTGCCGCTTTTTTATGCATACTACATTTATTACAAAACCTGTTAACTTGACTAAAATCGGCAAAATAGCACGCAGATTACTATGATATTTGTTTGAGCCGGCGTGAGGGCGGCGTGGGGCCGACGTCGTCCTTCTTCTCGGTCGGCTTAGGCTCCCCGCCTGCCTTCCCTTTTCGGACTGCCAAGTCAAGGCAGTCCTCCAGGTCCCGTGATGGTAGCGTTCCTAACTCGACATAGAGTGCTAATTTACTCACGGGTCATTTACGACTCATTTAGCACTCATTCTCGAACCATTATCGAACCATTATCGAACCGTTTTCGAGAGATGGTGGGGTATCTCGGCTTTCATCTATAGAGAATTTACCATTTAACGACGAAGCCGGCGTGGACGTTGATGCCCGCTTGCGCGTAGTACCATGGCCAGCATGCTTTGCCGTCCTGGAAATAGGAGCAGTCGCTACCGCCGTTTGACGCATATTTTGCGTTAAAGATATTATTGAGTTGGCAGAGCAGTTTGATGTTTGGCACTCCTTTTTTCTCTTTGCACCATTGTTTCATCGGCAGGCTGTACTCCAAGTGTACGTTCGTCGTCGTGTAGGCTTTGAGCGCAGCGGTCTCGTTCTGAGTGTTGTCCAAGTACTGTTTGCCCGTGACGTTCGTCTGAATGGTTCCTATAAAACCTGCGTAGTCAAAGGTAAAGAGGCTCATCGCTGTGATGGTCGGAGAAAAAGCGATAGTCGTTTCTTTGAAGAACACCTCTTCTTCCCCTACCCATTTCCAGTTCTCGTCATAACGGGTGATAGTCTCCGTATAGTTCTGTATCTTGTTACGGCTCACAACCATGTTTCCTTCCCATCTGAACCAGTTGGTTATCCGTACGCCGGCCATCAGTTCCATACCCATCCGGTAGGAGTCTTTCACGTTCGTTGTGCTCTGTTTACCTACGTCGTTTACGCGCCCTGTCAGTACCAACTGGTTGTCGTAATCCATGAAATAGAGGTTGAGACCTATATTAAAACGCGTATGCGCGTACGTATAGCCTAACTCATAGTCGAAGAGCGTTTCGGCTTTGGGCATGTTGCCGGAGTAGGTCTTCGTCGTGCGGTCGTAAATGATGTTCTCCGTGTAATTGTCGCGACTGGGATCGCGGTTTGCCATGGCGAACGAACCTGCTAACAGATGACCGTGGTTTTGGTAGGTGAGTCCGGCTTTGGGGTTGAAGAAATGGTATTGTACCAGCAGCGGCAGCTCGGTCAGGTCCGGTTGGTCCGCATACTTTTTCAGCGCATCGGCATTGATGCCTGCCATCCGATAGCGCACATACCGGTATTGCAGGTCGGCGTAGAGCGACAGACGCTCTTGGGCGCGGTGGATAATATGCCAATTTGCTTTGGCGTAGATATTGGCATCCACTTTGCGGCTGTTAGCGCGGTAGAACTCATAGGCGTAAGGGATCGTTTGGGAGTAATGAGGATCGCTGACCCAAAGCAGTTCGCCCCAATGGGCACCGATATAGTCATTGGCTGCGGCTCCGATTTGCGCCTGCACTGCTTCGGAGGTGTATTTGGCGGAGAGGACAGCTCCGTAGAAATGGTTATTCAGGTTCTTGCGGTAGATGCCGTCGCTCTTTTCCACTTTGCCTTGGGCAGCATCGGTATAGGGCAGCAGGTTGAAATACTTCAGTGCCTTGTTCTCGTATTGCTCGTAGTAACCGCCTCCGTGGGTATAATGGAGGGTTGCGTTGAGGCTCCATTGAGGGGTGAAACGATGGGTGACGGCTATCTGGGCATGCTGCTGGGCGTAGTTGTCCGTCTGGTTGGAGTAATAGACGGTGGAGTCGTTTCCTTGGCTATCTTTGACGGTATATTCACCCGCAGGGTTATAGCGTCTGTCGGCACCGTTGATACCGTAGGCGGTGTTATAATCCACGCCGTCCCAACCCATTCCTGTTTTTTCGCTTCCGCCGAAGAGACGGGCTACCACTTGGGTCTGTTTGCCGTACCAACCAAGATCGCCGTAGTAGCTATATAGATCGCTGCCGGTGCGGTATAGGAATCCGTCTGAATTGACCTTGCTGAACCGCGCATTGGCGACCCATCTGCTAGGGAGAACGATATGGGCGTTCACCATCTCTTTGAAGGTCTTGTACATACCTCCGTTGAAGGCGAGGGTCACGTGACTCCGGTCGTCAGATAGCTGTCGGCTGACTACTGACGGCTCGTTGGTCTGCATGTTCAGACTCGCGCCGAAGGATGCCGAACCGTTCGTACTGGTGCCAACGCCGCGCTGCACATCTATACTGCTCATGCTCGAGGCCATATCCGTCATGTTCACCCAGAAGACAGACTGGCTCTCTCCGTCGTTCAGAGGCACGTCGTTCACGGTCATGTTGATACGTGTGTGGTCGGTCCCGCGCACACGGAAATACGTGTATCCTACGCCTAAACCGTCATCGCTCGTTACCTGTAAACCGGGAGTGGTGCTCAATAAATACGGTAAGTTCTGACCCGTGTTCTCACGGTTCAGATCCTCGCTTTTCGTTACTTGGTGGGAGAGGGTCGTCTGTTGAACGCGTTTGGCACTCACCTCAATCTCATCAAGCTGAAAATCGCTTGCGGACAGTGTGTCTTGTCGGGAAACTTGCGCTTCTTGCGCGTTTGTCTGCGCACTCATTTGCGCAGCAAAGGTACCAATGACCAAATAAATGACCAAATGGTAAATGTCCAAATGATGAAATGTTTTCATTTCCTTTAACAGCATTATCTGTTCAAGTTCAACGGGTATAATCTCAGCCATTTGTTGGGCACCCCGAACTCAAATGATTTGTAAAAAAACCACCCTGTCGGTGGTTCTTGTAGCGGGACCCAGGATTGAACTGGGGACCTCATGATTATGAATCATGCGCTCTAACCAGCTGAGCTATCCCGCCATCTTGTTTCAAAAGCGACGACAAAAGTACTGCTTTTTTTTGACATGACCAAATAATTTAGCATTTTTTTGCATTTTTAGGTCAAAAAAGCCCTAAATTACCCTACATTGAACTGGCTTCCGCCGATAAACTCGCGTAAGATAGATGTCCTGGGTATGAAAGCGGAGGCGAGGGACTCGAAGAAAGAGAGGTAGTACAGCAGCAGTTTCGCCACCTGGTATTCCTCGGATGAGGCGGGCACTGTCTGTAGTGCGGTCTCCACCGTCAGCCGCAGTGCCGGCAGTTCGTACAGCATCGTGGTGTCAAACTCCGCATCCGCCTCTTTCCGGAACGGTTCTATCCATTGCGCTTCGCCTTCTATGACGAACGGCCATGTGGCAATCGTCGTCTGCGGCGATTTGCCTCTTGTCCTCAGGTCCCGGCTTATCCGGCGGAGCAACCTGTGTACGTAGGTCGGCACCCACCGCTCGCCGTCCAGCGAGACCGAACTCATCGGCGCCGCATACACCTTGTATTTATGCGCGGGGGCGATATCCTCCGTGAGGATCGGATTGAGCGCATGGATCCCCTCGACAACCATGATCGCGTCTTCCTCCAGCCGGAGTGTGTCGCCCGGGTACTCGCGTTTCTCCTCTGCGAAATTGAAGGTAGGCAGTGCTATCTCTTTTCCTCCAATGAGCGCTTTGAGGTCTTCTCCGAGTTGCTTGAGATCAATAGCATAGAGCGACTCGTAGTCCTTCGATCCGTCTTTCTTGCGGGGAGTGAGTGTGCCGTCCACATACCAGTTGTCCAACGACAGCGCCACCGGCTGTTTGCCGTGCGCCAGCAGTTCCAGACACAGTTTATGCGACGTGCTGGTCTTGCCGCTGGAGGAGGGACCGGCTATAAGCACCACGCGCACCTCAGGGCGCGAGCATACTTCGTCCGCTATATGCGCCAGCTGCGCATCATGGTACGCTTCTCCGTCACGTATCAACTCCGCGGCATGACCGCTCTCAATCATCTCATTGATATACGCCACACGGCGTTTGCTCTCTTCTATCATTTCTTTCTCCTTTCACTTTTCACCTTTCACTTTTCACTTTTCACCTCTCACAGCGGATCCACGTCCGCAATGATTTTAACATTTTTACCCGATGAAACCGAGGAAACATACGCTATCGCCTCTCTCACTCTCCGTTTGGCTTCCGCCATGTTCGCCCCCTGCTCGATACGCAGTGTCAGTTCGCGGATATAGTATGCCTGCACGCGTTCCACGGACGGGATGATGACTCCCGACACGCGCGGACCGAAGATCCGCGTGAGATAGGTCTGCAGCTCCGCCGCCGCGAGGTGGACCTGCTGCTGTTTGGCATGGCGCAGCTGCAGGCGTATCAGACGGTAGAAAGGAGGGTAGTTGAACATCTTCCGTTCGGCTATCTGATGGTTGTAGAGAGACGAGTAGTCGTGATGCTGCACCATCTGCAGCACGAGGTTTCCGGTATCGAAGGTCTGGATCCATACTTCTCCTTTCGTCCCTTTCCTGCCGGCTCTTCCCGCCACCTGCTCCAGCATCTGGTATGCCCGTTCGTACGCCCGGAAATCGGGCTGGTTGAAGAGCGGGTCGGCGTTGAGAACCGCCACCAGCCGCACGTCGTCGAAATGCAGCCCTTTCGTCACCATCTGGGTGCCTACCAGAATGTCACATTCATGGTTGGCGAAAGCGTTGATGATATCCTGGTAAGCCGACCGATTGCGGGTGGTGTCCAGATCCATGCGCAGCACGCGGGCGTCCGGAAAGAAGGTCTGTATCTCGTCCTCTATCCGCTCGGTGCCGAACCCGATGGTTTTGTATTCGCCGCCGCAATGCGAGCAGAGGTCCGGTATAGGCGAGTGATAGCCGCAATAATGGCACCGCATCTCCTTGTCACGCAGATGCAGGGTCATCGGCACGTCGCATTGCACGCACCGCGGCGGCTGGCCGCAGGAGGTACATTGTATCTGGGGGGCATAGCCGCGTCTGTTCTGGAAGAGGATGACCTGTTTTCCCTCCGCCAGAACCAGGCGGATCTGCGCTATCAGCGGGTCGCTGAAATGGCCGTACATCTCTTTGCGTTCATACTGGCGTCTGAGGTCAACCAGCCGTATCTCCGGCAGCTCCGCGCCGCCGAAACGCTCCGTGATCTCCACCAGACCGTACACCCCTTTCTGCGCCAGATAGTACGACTCCAGCGAAGGAGTGGCTGTTCCCAGCAGCACTTTGGCACCATGCTCTTTCGCCAGCATGATCGCTGCCGAACGGGCGTGATAACGGGGAGCAGGCTCTTCCTGTTTGTAACTCGGCTCATGCTCTTCGTCCACGATAACGATACCTATCTCGGGTACGGGCATGAAGACGGCACTCCGCGCCCCGATGACCACATAAGGATGTCCGGCAGCCGACTCAGGTCTGACCCGGCTTAGTTCGCGGTACCGCTGTTCGCGCTCGGCGTCCGTCAAACGGCTGTGATAGACGATGAGCCGGTCTCCGAACACATGCTGCAGCCGGCTGGTGAGCTGGGTCGTCAGAGCGATCTCCGGCACCAGATAGAGCACGTTCTTCCCCTGCTCCAGTTGCGACCGGATTAGATGGATATAGATATCCGTCTTGCCGCTGGAGGTGACGCCATGGAGCAGTACTATATCCTTGCCGGAAGACCAGAAACCTTCGATTTCATCGACACTTTTCTGCTGCGCAGGCGTCAGTGAATGGGCGGGTTCTACCGGTCCTGTGTATGGCGCTATCGCCGTCCTGCGGCGTTTGGGAGGGTCGGTGAGGCGTTTGTCCAGACCACCGGGCAGCGCGGCGCTCATCACCTCTCCGAGCGTACACATGTAATAAGCGCTCATCCATTGCCATAGCGCCAACTGCTCACGCGGTACGACCGGGGCTTCGTCGAGGACACGGATGAAGGGGCGTATCTTGGCTGCGAAAGCCGGATCAACAGGCTCCGTATGGGTCCGCAGCACCACGCCGCGCACCTCTTTCGCCATCAGCGGGACAAGCACACGGCTACCCGGAGCGGGTATAGACAAACCGTCCGGAACGCTATAGGTATAACAGTCCCGGATGGCTAACGGTAATATGACATCGATGTAATTGATAATTGATAATTGATAATTGATAATTCACAATTTACAATTCACAATTTATAACTTCTCTTCTTCCTGGGCAATGGCTTTGTTATAGCATGCGCGGCATAGAGGTTCGTAACTGTCTGTCTCTCCCAGCAGGACGCGTTTGTCCGAGGCTACGAGGCGATGGCTCACATACGCCAGATCGCCGCAATGGACGCAAATAGCATGGGTCTTGTACACGTCGTCTGCAATAGCCATCAGCGCCGGGATAGGACCGAACGGTACGCCGCGGTAATCCATATCCAGACCTGCCACAATCACGCGGATGCCGCGGTTGGCGAGCTGCTGGCATACATCGACGATACCCATGTCGAAGAACTGCGCCTCGTCGATACCCACCACATCGATATCATCAACCATCAGCAGGATATTCTGGCTGCTGTCCACCGGCGTGGACTGGATCACATTGCGGTCATGGCTCACTACGTCTTCATCGCTGTAGCGCACGTCAATAGCCGGTTTGTAAATCTCCACGCGCAGTTTGGCAAACTTGGCGCGTTTCATGCGGCGGATGAGCTCTTCCGTCTTGCCGGAGAACATAGAACCGCATACTACCTCAATGGATCCCCGACGCAAACTCGGGCCTTTGGTGTCTCGTTCGGAAAACATAAGATTATTTACGATTTGGTCATTTACGATATACGATTTACCCGTTGAGTTTTATATCCTGGGCATTCATCTGGAGGGAGGTGTGGCCGCGATAGCTGTTCTCCTCCAGATAGAAACAGACATCCACGCTTTTGCCGTTCTGGAGGTGGAGGGCTTTGTCTCCTTCTCCGAAAGCGATACCGGTCATAGCCACGACGCGGTCGGTGAGGTCGAGGTGCAGATGCCTTCCGTCGCTCACGGCGCGTGTGCCGTGGTTGTTGATCAGGTTGCGGCAGAGGAAGAGCGGACGCTCGTTGCCGGGACCGAAAGGCTCCAGACACTGCAGGATCCGGTACATCTTCCAGTCCATGTCGCTCAGTTCCACTTCGGCTTCTATATCCAGGGTCGGCACCCGTTGTTCCGGGGTGATATGCGCAGCCACGTATTCTTCGAACCTGCGTTTGAACTCCGGCAGGTCCGCTTTGTGCATGCTCAGTCCCGCAGCGAACTTATGTCCGCCGAAATTGGTGAGCAGGTCGCGGCAGGAGTCGATAGCGGTATAGATATCAAAATCGCTGACGGACCGTGCGCTGCCGGAGATGATATCGTCGTCCCCTGCAGTGAGCACGATCGTAGGCCGGTACCATGTCTCCGTGAGGCGGCTGGCAGCGATACCTACCACGCCCTTGTGCCATTCGGGCGAGAAGACGACAGTAGTGAATCTGTCCGGATTCATCGGGTCTTTTGCCAGTTGAGCGAGTGCCTCGTCGGTCGTCTTGCTGTCATAATCGCGGCGATCCTGGTTGTAGGAGTCTATGTCGCGTGCGAAGCGCATGGCGGCTTCCGCGTCCTGGGTGATGAGCAGCCGCACGGCTTCCGCTCCGCTCTTGATACGTCCGGCGGCGTTGAGCCTTGGTCCGAAACGGAAGACGAGATCGCTGATCGTGACGGTCTTTCCTTCTATCCCCGCCACGCGCATGATAGCCTTCATGCCCTCGGTAGGCTGCGCATTGAGCGCTTTGAGTCCGTAGTACGCCAGTATGCGGTTCTCTCCCGTGACGGGCACCACGTCGCTGGCGATAGACATGGCGAGCAGCGGCAGCAGACGGTACACCTCGCGCATATCCATCCCGCGGCGGAGGGCATATGCCTGCGCCAGTTTGAACCCTACGCCGCAACCGCTCAGTTCCTTGAAGGGATAGTTGCAGTCGGCGCGTTTCATATTCAGCACGGCTACCGCTTGGGGGATCTCGTCGCCAGGCGTATGGTGGTCGCAGACGATGAAGTCAATACCCAGCGAGGTGGCATAGGCTATCTTGTCCACCGCTTTGATACCGCAGTCCAGGGCGATGACGAGTGTGCAACCCTGCTCTTTGGCGGTGTCGATACCTTTGACGGAGATACCGTATCCCTCGGTATAGCGGTCGGGGATATAATAGACGAGGTTGTCCGTGAGTTTGCGCAGGAAGGAATACATCAGCGCGACGGCGGTAGTGCCGTCCACATCGTAATCGCCATAGACCATGATACGTTCATGGGTGTCTATCGCGCGGCAGAGGCGGTCCACAGCAGCCCCCATGTCGCGCATCAGGAAGGGGTCATGCAGGCTGTCCAGGGAGGGACGGATATACGCCCGTGCCTGGGCGGCGGTACGGAGTCCGCGGCCGGCTAAGATACGTCCTGCCGCCGCGCTGATATCCAGCTCGGCGCTCAGACGGTCCGCTGCGGCTTGTTCCTCCCCCGTCAATTGTTTTATGTGCCAATTATTCTCCACCGGTTCTCAATTTCCGATTCTCAAATTCCTGTTTTCAATTCAAACTCATCCGCTTCTTCCCATTGCGGGAGCACTTCCCTGAAATGCTGCAGTTTCTCTATCGACAGGTCCACGATACGCGTGCCTTCCTCGTAGTCTTCAAATCCCGCTACGTCCTTGAGCCATGTGTCGTACGCCGCCGAATGGCCGACATAATCCATCTGCATGCCGTCGGTGCCGGTCATGTTCACGCCGATGCCGTAGCAATGGTTCTCTGCGGCTCTGGCGGACAGGAGTGTGTCCCAATACTGGATGCGTACCGTAGGCCAGCAGGCTACGCATACGAGGATGTCATAGAGGTTATGCTTGTCCTGGCGCAGCCATACGGGGAACCGCAGGTCGTAGCATACCGCCAGCCGTATCTTGACACCCCGGAAATCGAAGATCTTCCGCTCGTTGCCGGGCGTGAAGAACTCCGCTTCGCCGCCGCTGCGGTACAGATGATGTTTGTCGTAGTACTGCGGCGTGTCGTCCGGGCGGAAGATAAATCCGCGGTTATAGAGGCGGCCGTTTTCCGTAACCATCAGCGAACCGATGATAGCCAGTTGGTAGGTATCCGCCATCTGCTGGAGCGCCCGGCAGGTAGGACCTGTGATCCATTCTTCGGCAAGCCCGGGCCGGTCGGTGCAGAAGCCCGTAGAGAACATCTCCGGCACAACGGCTATCTCCGCCCGCCCTGCTATGGCGCGCAGACGCTCGTCCAGCAAACCGATGTTCGCCTGCGGGTTAGCCCACTCGATAGAATATTGAAGAAGTGCTATTCGCAATTCACAATTCTTAGCCCACAAGGGGCACGATTATTTCACAATTCACAATTCCCCATCACTTCTTCTTTGAAGAAGCGGCAGGCTGTCCTCCTCCCGCTATCTGTTCGCGCATAGTGGTATCCGCCTGGATATTCTGCATCCGGTAGTAATCCATGATTCCGAGGTTACCGTTACGGAAAGCCTCCGCCATCGCTTGCGGTACGAGCGCCTCCGCCTCGATCACCTTGGCGCGTGCTTCCTGCGCTTTCGCTTTCATCTCCTGCTCGCTGGCGATAGCCATTGCGCGGCGTTCCTCCGCCTTCGCCTGGGCGATGTTCTTGTCCGCCTCCGCCTGGTCCATCTGCAGCTGCGCACCGATATTCTTACCTACATCGATATCCGCTATATCGATAGACAGGATCTCAAACGCCGTACCGTCGTCAAGTCCTTTGGAGAGCACCAGTTTGCTGATCGAATCCGGGTTCTCCAGCACCTGTTTGTGGCTCTCAGCGGAACCGATGGAGCTGACGATACCTTCTCCTACGCGGGCGAGGATCGTGTCCTCTCCGGCGCCTCCGACCAGTTGGCGGATGTTAGCGCGGACGGTGACACGCGCTTTGGCGATGAGCTGGATACCGTCTTTCGCCACAGCGGCAACAGGAGGCGTGTCAATCACCTTGGGGTTCACACTCATCTGCACCGCCTCAAACACATCGCGTCCCGCCAGGTCTATCGCCGTAGCCATCTGGAAGGAGAGGTCTATACCAGCTTTGTTAGCGGAGACGAGCGCATGTACGACGCGTTCGATATGTCCTCCGGCGAGGTAATGCGCCTCCAGGCCGTCGCGTTTGACCTCTGTCAGACCCGCCTTGTGCGCCTCGATCATACAGTTGACGATCTTCGTGGGCGGCACCTTACGGATGCGCATCAGGAAGAGCTGTACCAGACTGATACGTACTCCGCTCACTACGGCGTTGATCCACAGCATGAACGGTACGTAATAAAAGAAAATACAAAGTGCAATCGCTACCAGCGTTACAACAATAATGGTTAGGATGTCCATAATTTTATGATTTTAGTTAGTGAGAGATTATTTTTCTTCGTTCTTTTCCTCCGCCGGCGTGCCGTCCTTCTTCAGCTTGTTCTTCGCCAGCTCCACATGGCTGTCAATCTTGCTATCCAGCGCCATCTTGTCAAGCGCGTTGCTGCGCAGGAAGCCCCAAATAGCCAGTCCCGAAAGAACCAGACAGGCGCCCAGGGTGATATACCCCGCCATGCGGCTGATCATGAGCCATGCCATCACTACGGCTGCTATCAGGCAACCGAAACCACCGATACCCGCTATGCCGAAACCCGGCAGGAGGAACATCTCCGCGAGTAATAACGCAACGCCCGCGAGCACTAATAATACGACTAAAAATACATTCATGCAAGTCCTTTCGATAAAAAAATTAAAATTATTTTTCTCAAATCGGGTGCAAAGATACAAAATATCTTTGATATACGCAAGCGAATAAAAAAAATTTGCGCAAATAATTTTTTTGTACTACTTTTGCGGCGAATTTTCGAGGGTACACCTTATTTATATAGTTTATGAGCAAAAATCTGGTTATAGTAGAGTCTCCGGGCAAGGTAAAGACGATCAAATCGTTTCTCGGAGATGATTTCAAGGTAATGAGCAGCCAAGGCCATATCCGTGATATCGAGCCTCTGGGCAAGAACTCGCTGGGAATAGATATCGAGCACGGATACGCGCCGAACTATGTGATAGACAGCAACAAAGAGCGTCTGGTGGAGGAGTTGAAGAGAGAAGTGGCTAAATCGGATGTCGTATGGCTGGCATCCGATGAGGACCGCGAAGGAGAGGCGATAGCCTGGCATCTGTACCAGGTGCTGGGTCTGCAGAACAAAGAGACCCACCGTATCGTCTTCCCGTCGATCACAAAGAGCGATGTGCTTGACGGAATAGCCAATCCGCGGGATATAGACTATAACCTGGTGAACGCCCAGCAGGCGCGCCGCGTGCTGGACCGTATCGTCGGGTTCGAACTGTCGCCGGTGCTATGGAGGAAGGTGACGACCGGTCTCTCCGCCGGCCGCGTACAATCGGTGGCGGTAAGGCTGATAGTAGAGAAAGAGCGCGAGATAGAATCCTTCCGCGCCTCCTCTGCATATCGAACTTTTGCCGATTTCATCGGTATAAATCCGGGTGACGCATCGGTATTGAGATGCGAGTTGAACCACCGTTTCTCTCATAAGAAAGATGCGATTGAGTTTCTGGAGAGTCTGAACACGGCTCAGTTCATCGTCCGCGATGTACAACGCCGACCGGTGACCCATATGCCGGCACCTCCGTTCACCACGTCCACGCTCCAGCAGGAAGCGGCGCGGAAGCTCAAGTTCTCCGTCTCCAAGACCATGCGTCTGGCGCAGACGCTGTATGAGAGCGGACATATCACCTATATGCGTACGGATTCGGTGAACCTCTCGTCTCTGGCTCTGGCGACGAGCAAGGAGGTTATCGCGGAGCAGTACGGCGAGAAATACGTGCATACGCGTCAGTACCGCACCAAATCCAAAGGCGCGCAGGAGGCGCATGAGGCGATCCGTCCGGCTTATATGAGCCGTCTGAGCGCGGGAGCCACCAAAGACGAGCAGCGTCTGTACGAACTGATATGGAAACGCACGATAGCCAGCCAGATGGCAGAGGCGCAGGGCGAGAAGACCACTATCGAAGTTTCGGTACACGGATCCAAATATGCGTTTGTGGCGGCAGGCGAGGTGATCACTTTCGACGGTTTCACACGCGTCTATGTCCAGTCCACGGACGACGCGGAGGAGGAGCGCCGGATCTTACCCGCCATGTCTCCGCGTGAGCGTCTGCGGTTACAGGGCGCGGAGGCGATACAGACCTATGCCAAGCCTCCGTTGCGGTATAACGACGCCACGCTCGTGAAGCGGATGGAGGAGCTGGAGATAGGGCGTCCTTCCACCTATGCCACGATCATTGACACCATCCAGCATGTGAAATATGTGGAGAAAGGCTCCGTGCCGGGTGTCAAAAGAGATATAGCTATCCTGACTCTGAAGAACGGGATGGTGCTGGAGAAACAGCGCAGCGAGATGTACGGCGCAGAGACGCAGCGGTTCCTGCCGACGGATCTGGGACAGATGACCAATGATTTTCTGGTGGAGCATTTCCCGGAGATCCTCGATTATGATTTCACGGCGCACGAGGAGGAGCAGTTCGACCGTATCGCGGCAGGCAAAGCCGACTGGGTGAAGACGGTGGACACGTTCTACAAGACTTTCCATCCGCTTGTCTCCGCCGTGCCGTCCGGTAAGGTGGAGGGCAGGTTCCTGGGCAATGACCCGGAGACGGGACAGCCTATTATCGCGAAAATCAGCAAGATAGGTCCGTGCGTGCAGATGGGCAATGCGGCAGACGCCAAACCGCGGTTCGCCAGCCTGAAGAAGAACCAGTCGATCTACTCCATCACGTTAGCCGAGGCGCTGGAGCTGTTCAAGACGGCGCTGCCTCTCACGCTGGGCGAGTACGAGGGATTGCCGGTAGTGATCGGCGAGGGCAAGTACGGTCCGTATGTGCATTATAACCATGTGTTCATCTCCATCCCCAAAGGCAAAGATCCGTTTACAGTGACCATGGAGGACGCTATTGCGCTCATCGAGGAGAAACAGACCACCTCCACTCCGGTGCACCAGTGGGGCGATGTGCAGGTGTTGAACGGCAGGTACGGCGCTTATATCCATACGCCGGAGGGCAATTACCAGCTGCCAAAGAACATACCGGTAGAGACGGTGACGGAGGCGCAAGTGCGTGAAATAATGGCTCAAGGGGAACCGATAAAGCCCGGTAAACGCACTTTTAGACGAAAAAGTGCAAAATAAATCGCAAAAAATTTGCGTATATCAAAAAAAAGCAGTACTTTTGCACCCGCTTTTTAATCGAAGGCACTTGCGCCGAGAAAAAAACGGTTAAAAAACCGCTTTTGTGAGATTAAGCGAGACATAAGCGTGAGCGAAAGCAATCGAGACCTCTCGCAAACAGGAGATAGTTTACGGAAGTAAAGGAGGGCTGGGTTCCCTGCTTTACGACCAGGTAAACTACGAACTGTTAAGAGAGTCCGAAGAAATGCTCCGCATTTCGAGAAGTAGCGCAGTTGGTAGCGCACTACGTTCGGGACGTAGGGGTCGGGCGTTCGAGTCGCCTCTTCTCGACCAAACGAGAGAATCATCATTTGATGGTCTCTCGTTTGCTTTTAGTCGTACGCCCGATCCTTAACGGCACGGACGTACTGTTCGGGACGCTAGGTTGTCCCCGTTAATCGGGGAAAACCGCCACGGGGAAAGGGGCAATTTACGAGTCGCCTCGTCTTATCTCGCATAGCTCGAACGATTATTACTCGACAGAAACGACAGCCATGTGGCTGCCGTTTCTGGTTGAGCGCGACCTTTGGTCGTTAAATGGTGAACAAAAATCGTCCGCTACAGTGGACGATTTTTTATATCGAGAACTATTTTAGTGTGGTTTGATGCATAATGACGGAGTAGCGCTTGATTTAGCTCCTACGGAATTGGGATAAAAAGCATTTCAGCATAGTCCTCCTGCGCCTCGGTTAGAGACATTCCTGTTCCACCGCGGCTGCATGATGAGAAGACTACAGCCGTGAACAGCAAGACTATATGGCATATTCTATCGTACACGCAGGTTATGCCGCACAACGGCGGAAGCGATATAGGCTACAAGGAAAGCACCTACGGGGATCCAAGCAAAGAACCCCACCCCAGCCCTCCCCTCAAGGGAGGGTGTTTCTATTAATCCAAAGTAAACGAAGACGGCTACCCATATTGCTACCAGCGCAAGACCGATGAGGGTCGCCCATATGACCCGCCACTCTATCAGATGACGGTACGCCAAGTATATCCAGGCTGGAAGAATCAGAAAAACAACAGTGGGCAACCAACAGGAAGCGACACCTAACAACACCGCCACCAGAAAAGCCGGTTCTACGGCAGAAGCGTGGCGTTTGATATGAGTAAGCAGTAGAACGGCAATGAGAACAAAAACGGCAGGGAGAAGATAGTTGAGAGTTGAAAGTTGAGAGTTGAAAGTTGAGAGTGGGAGCAAGAAAACAGGCAGCAACGCACCACCTGCCGCCAACAGCCAGAAGGCTATCGGCAACAGATGGTACAATATGGTCTGAGTCTGACGAGTCAAAGGATGTACGATTTAACGATGTACGATGTACGAAGGGGTTATTCGATAAATCCATTGCGGCGGAGGAGGTGCTGCGGGTCAGCTTCCTTGCCCCGGAACTCCAGATAGAGTTCCTGCGCATCGCGTGTGCCGCCCTGCTCAAGCAGATGACGGAACCGCGCAGCGGTCTCGGCATCAAACAGGTTGCCGGTCTCCTTGAACGCCGCAAAAGCGTCTGCATCCAGCACCGCTGCCCAGGTATAGCTGTAATAGCCTGCCTCGTAGCCCGTAGTGAAGATATGGTTGTAGAACGTAGGACGATAGCGAACAATAATCTCCGGTATCATACCCATCTTCTCCATACTTGCCTGCTCAAAGGCATTGACATCCAGCCCTTCGGCGGTAGTCAACTCATGGAAATCCATATCCAGGATAGAAGCCGAGAGCAGTTCTGTCTGCACAAATCCCTGGTTGAATTTACCGGCAGCGTTGATCTTAGCAATCAGGCTGTCCGGGATCACTTCGCCCGTCTGATAATGGAAGGCATAGGTCTTGAGCACCTCCGGTTCGTAGGCATAGTTCTCCATGAACTGGGACGGCAGTTCGACGAAATCACGCGGCGTGTTGGTGCCGGAGAGGGATTTGTAATGCGCCTTGCTGAGCAAGCCGTGCAGCGCGTGGCCGAACTCATGGAAGAGCGTCTCTACATCGTCCATCGAGAGCAGAGACGGGTTGCCGGCGGTAGGTTTGTTGAAGTTACCCACATTGATAATCACCGGACGATGGTCCACTCCCTCTGCATCGACATACTGGGACATTATATTATTCATCCATGCGCCCGGACGCTTGCCCGCACGCGGGAAATAATCGGTATAGAGAATGCCGATGAGTTCGCCTGCCGCGTCGGTCACCTTGAAGACCTCCACCTCGGGATTATAAACCGGCATGTCCTTCAGCGGTTCGAACTGCAGGCCGTACAGCTTGGTAGCCACGCCGAACGCACCCTTGCGGACGTTGTTCAGTTCGAAATAAGGCTTCAGTTCCTCCTCGTCCAGCGCATACTTCTCCTTACGCAGTTTCTCGGCGTAGTACCACCAATCCCAAGGGGCTAATTGAGAATTGACAATTGATAATTGAGAATTATTTTTCAGGTCCTCGTCAAGGAGTTTTTGCAACTCGGCAGCTTCGCGTTTGGCAGCCTCCAGCGAGGGTGTCCAGACGGAAGCAAGGAAAGCGTCCACCGTCTGATGGTTCTTCGCCATGCAGTCCGCAAGGATATAGTCCGCAGGGTTGTCATAGCCGAAGAGTTTGGCTTTCTCGATACGCAACTCCATCTCACGGACGATGACAGCCTTGTTGTCGTTCTCGTTATCGTGGTTTCCGCGGGTGGTGTAGTCCATCAGCAGTTGTTTGCGCAGCTCGCGGTTCTCGCAGTATTGGAGCACCGGAGTGAAAGACGTACGCTTCGGGGTGAAGAGCCATTCTCCCGGATGTCCCGCAGCCGCAGCTTCCTCCGCAGCCGCAGCCTTGGCGGACTCAGGCAGACCCGCCAGTTGCGCCTCGTCCTTCACAAAGAACTGGCAGGCATTGGTCTCCGCCACGACGTTATTGCCGAACTTGAGGGAGAGCAGACCCAGCTCCTTGTTGATCTCTTTGAGCCGCTCTTTCTTGTCCTCCGGCAGGTTGGCGCCGTTGTCGGCGAACGACTTGTAGGTCTCGGTCACCAGACGCATCTGTTCGGGGTTGAGCCCGAGTTGCTCACGCTGGTCATAGACGGCCTTTACACGGCGGAAGAGCGCCTCGTTGAGGATGATACCGTCGCTCAGTTCACTCAGCATCGGACTCACCTGCTCGGCAATCGCGTTCATCTCGTCGTTGCCGTCCGCCTCCAGGACATTAAAGAACACGCCCGACACGCGGTCCAGCAGCATGCCTGCGCGGTCTAATGCCACAATCGTATTCTCAAACGTCGGTTCGGCTGCGTTATTCGCTATCGCCTCTATCTCCGCCTTGTTCTGACGGATAGCCTCTTCGAAAGCAGGCAGATAATGCTCGTTCTTCACTTGGTCAAATGCCGGTACGCCGTAAGGGGTGTTCGGCTGCTCCAACAACGGGTTGGCGTGGTTGCATGCTAATAAACTCATAGCTAGCGCTCCTAAAAGAATTGTTTTTTTCATATTGTCCTGTAATTAATTTCCTTTGTCACTTTGTCCCTTGTCCCTTTGTCACTTTATTCGGACGTTTTTCTCCATAGATTTCTTGATCCGTTCACGGAGTTCGCGGGACTGGTTGTCCGCTTTCTGATACCAGTGCGGTTTGAAATCCTGGGCGAACTTGCATTTGGCGAGTTTGATCTTCAGATCGTCTATGTTCCCGCTCACGTTCACGCCCAGATAGATAGGGCTGAGGACGTTGATATCGTAATTGAAGGTCATGTCGGTGTTATGCCGTCCGCCGAGGGCGACCATGTAGTTGTCCATCTGCACGCAGAGCGGATAGACGTCTATCTCGTTCTTATAGACCGTCAGTTCGGCGTTGATAGAGTCGATCCTGTTCTCCGTCTTCTTCTTGAACATCAGCAGTTTGCTGATCTTGGAGAAGGTCTCTCCGTCCAGCACCACGAGGTCTTTCCCTGTCAGCGAAGCAGCGCCGCGCAGCGTACTCATCTTAGGCTGATACTGGCTGTTGAGATAGGTCTCCGCCGCCAGATGGAACTGCGCTGCGCCCTTGAACGAAGAGAGCATCGGCACCATCTGCTCCAAGTTAGGAATCATCGTCAGCAGTTCGTCGATGTCCACATCAATCATGTGGTAGTCAAATCCCAAATAGAGATGATTCCGGCGCGGCGTGCGGTACATAGCAGTCAACTGCAGTTTGGCGGCGCGGCATACAAATCCCACCTCATCCAGAATCAGCGTACCGTCCTTGACGAAGATACCTCCCTTGAGGTCCGAAGCCACCTGGTTGAAGATCTCCACCTGACGCATATGGGTATTGAGCGCCAGATCCACGTCGGTAGGAACTAAAAAAGGATCCGTCTCGGAAACCCCACCCGTCCTCCCCTCAGGGGAGGTGGTAGGTCCTACACTCGGTTCTCCCTCCCTTGAGGGGAGGGCAGGGGTGGGGTTAGTCTCTTCGCTCCCTTCGTCGGCGGAGAACCATGCAAGCAGTTGGTTGGCATCGCAATGGTCGGAGACGACATCCAACTCGCCCTCCAGAACCGCCTCATGGCGGAACCATTTGCCTATATTGCGTACATTGCCTTTCAGGTTCAGATCGGAGTTGCCTAACTCGATACGGGAGTTGTCTATCGCCATCTCGCGGTTGGAATAACTGAACTCGATAGACGGGATGACCACCGCTTCCGGCAACCGTTCCGGCAGGTTCACCTCGCCGTTCTTGAGGTTCACCTTCAGCCTCGGGTTCCATTGGAGCAGGATATTTTCCTCCCCTGCTTTATATCGCGCGGCGGCTTCCAAATCCAGTTTGCCGGTCTTGGCGGTCAGTTCGTCTCCCATACGCGCATTCAGCGCCTGTGTCTTCAGTTTGGCTTGCAGGCGCGGAGCGGACTTGTCTTTTCGTCCTCCGGAGAGCGCAGCCTCCAGATGGGAAGCAGCCAAGTCGGCTTTGATATCTTTGAAGAACCCGTCCAACGCATCGCAGTCTATCACAGCCTGCGCCACCGGCATGACGGTCGTGTCCTTGGTGTTATACTCCGCGTACAATTTCATTTTGGGCGCATCGATCGTGCCACCCATCGAGTCCATCTCCACCTCTACCGGCCTCTCGGAATCCAAGCCTACGGCTGCATACAGCACCGGATCTTTCGAGAGCACGTTGCCTGTTTCCAATTGACAATTGATAGTTGACAGTTGACAATTGAGGGGCATAGCCATCGCAAAATCCACTTTGTCCGTCGTCAGGTCTATCCGCGCCCAGTTGACTTTCGGTTTGGAGGGTTTGGGGTTCGGCAGTTGGAGCGTAGCATGGGTCTTAGGCAGGTCCGCTACCATCGAATCCATCGCATAATGGATATCCTTCAGGTCGAGGTCCGCACTGATCCTGCCCTTCTCCAGCCGCATCTCCGTCAGGTCATCCAGACGGATCTTCGCTTTCGCGGTTCCTTTGGCTTTGCCGTTGAGGGTCATTGCCTCCGGCAGGAAGTACGCAAAGTCCGGCAGGTTGGCGTCGAGGTTCAGCGCCAGATCAAGCAGCATATCGCCCATAAGGTCGGACAATTGAGAATTGAGAATTGAGAATTGAGAATTGCGCGTAGCGGCATGCAGTTTATGAATCTCCACATTGCTGATCTGCCCTTCCGTCAGGCGGATATCGGCAGTAGCATCCATCTCTACGTCCCGCAGCGTATAAGGCAGCGGTTTGTAACTGCCTTCGCCGTCGTCCAGCGTAAGATGCGCCTGCACACGCGGCATCTGATGGTCAGAGACATAACCTTGTATCGTTGCTTCCAACTCCGCCTCGCCGTCCACATCCAGGTCGCTGAGCGACTTGGCGAATTTCTCCGGAATAAGCGCCATGAGAGGTTTGAGTTGCCACTTTCCTTTGGTCGTTACACCCATATCCACCCCGATGGAATCGAGGATATCTGCACTTCCGTCGAGCACCAGCGCAAACTCATTGACCGCCAGTTCGGCTCTGCGGAAAGCAAAGTGCATCGCGTCCAGATTCATTGCCATAGGGGCATCCAGTTTCACGCGCAGGGAGTCGGCATACGCCTCTCCTTTAAGATTCGCGCACACATCCCGCGCGTCCAGCGAGAGGAACATATCCTCCCAACTGTTTGCCTGAACCGCCAGCTCCGTTTCGCCGAGCGAAGCAGAGACAGTGTCTTTGTCGTCCACGAAAGTGATATAATTGGCTTTGATGCGCAAGCCGTCCACCTTAAGTGCATCGAACGGCAGCGAGAAAGCGGTTGTATCCGCTTCTTCTATCGTATCCGGCGAAGTGACGAAAGCACCGGTGAGATTGGTTGTACCGTCCGGCGCGATATAGAAATTGACCCGTGCATCATCCAGCACCGCCTCATGGACATGGAGATTCTTATGGTTCAGGAACTCCATCACATCCACTGTAGCTACCAGATGTTTCGCTTCAACGACCGTGTCGTTCCGGCTGCCGGTCATCGGATTGATCAGCAGCAGTCCGTCCGCCCGCAGGCCGAAGCGCGGGAAGGTGGAGAAGAAAGTCAGATCGACCTCTCCTATCTCATGCTCGCAAGTGATGAATTTGTCCGCAGCCTGGCGGGCAATAGGTGTCAGACGCTCCGGCGTGAAGATCACGTACATAGCGATAGAGGCTACCGCCACTACGGCTACCACGATACCCAGAAACGTCCAACCTATGATTTTGAGTGCGCGTTTCATTGCTTCTCAACCATTTTGGTGAAATAGAACTTGACTGATTTCTGCTCTTTCTCGTAATACTCCAACGCCGTATCGTTCAGTTTGGTGACCACATAGACCTTGGGAATCTCCGCTCCTCCGTTGTCCATCAGATGAATCTCCGTGAGGCTGCCTGAGGTCTCGAAGAGGTACTTGAACCACCCGTTGCCGGGGTAGCCGAGTTCATTGCGGGTGTCTATACGATCCTGCTCCGTGACGTCTTCCGCTTCGTCCCATTCGCAGCCTAAAAAATAGCCTGCTTCGTCGGACTGCTCCGTGGTGAAGCGTATGAACTCCTGCGTGTTGTTACGCTGCCACAGCCCCTGCAGATCACTCAACTGATACTCCGGCGTAGTCTTGTTGAACATGTCGCAACTCGCCAAAGCCATTCCTACTACGGCGAGAAGCAGGAATCTGAAATTTGAAATCATAAATCTGACATTCATAACTATGCTTTTTCAATTTTAATATTCACGTTATATCCGTCCATCTCAATTAATTGACAATTGAGAATTGAGAATTGAGAATTGAGAATGAGCGAAGTAGCCAGAACCTGCGAAGCGATGTATTCGCCACAGTGGAGAACTGCGTTGTGAATCTCCGGGCGATCTTCGAGTTCAATCTCAATGCGGTCGGTTATCTCCAGACCGGAGGACTTACGGAGGTTCTGGATGCGGTTGATGAGTTCGCGCGCAATACCTTCTTCAATCAGTTCGTCGGTCAGTTCGATGTCAAGCGCGATGGTCAAAATACCGTTGTTGGCTACCAGCCATCCCGGCATGTCTTCCGTCAGAATTTCCACATCCTCGGGCACTATCGTGCAGTTGAAAGTTGAAAGTTGAAAGTTGAAAGAACCTTCGGCTTCCATCTTGGCAATGTCGTCCTGGGACATGGCGTTGATGGCGGCAGCAAGGGCTTTCATGTTTGCACCGACTTTCTTGCCCAGGACCTTGAAGTTCGGTTTGATCTTCTTGACAAGACGTATCTCGGACTGCTCAGCAGGAACGATGACGAGTTCTTTGACGTTCACCTCGGATTTGATGAGGTCCGCCACATGGAGGAGCGCGTCTGTCGTCTCCTGGTCGGGCGTCGGTATGACGGCTTTCTGCAGCGGCTGGCGGACGTTCTTCTCCGCGCGTTTGCGGAGCGAGAGGATCATCGAGGTAGCCTGCTGCGCGAGGTACATCTGGCGCTCCAGCGTAGTGTCAATAAGCGTCTCGTCAGCCTTGGGCCAAGTGCTTAAATGCACGGTTTCATCGGTCAAATCGCGGTAGAGACGGTCAGCGTAAAACGGTGCGTTCGGCGCCATGAGTTGAGCCACGGTCTTGAGACAGGTGTAGAGGGTTTCGTAAGCCGCTTCTTTGTCGGCGTTCATCTCTCCTCCCCAGAAACGTTTGCGGTTCAGACGGACGTACCAGTTAGAGAGGTCGTCCTGTACGAAATCAGAGATAGCACGTCCGGCTTTGGTAGGTTCGTATGCCTCGTAGGCTTCCGTCACCTCTTTGATGAGGGAGTTCAGTTTGGATAGAATCCAGCGGTCGATCTCGGCATACTCTGCTTTTTCTCCCGTATCTCTCCCGTTCCGATTCTCTCTCGTTAGTGTCTCGTTAGTCTGATTTGGCGTATTACCCCAGCCGTCCACGTTCGCGTAGAGGGCAAAGAAACCATAGGTGTTATAGAGAGTTCCGAAGAACTTACGGCGCACTTCGTCCACTCCTTCGGGATCGAACTTCAGGTTCTCCCACGGGCTGGAGTTGGTCAGCATATACCACCTTACCGGATCGGCTCCGTACTTGTCGAGAGCTCCGAACGGATCCACGGCGTTGCCCAGACGTTTGGACATCTTGTTGCCGTTCTTATCCAGCACCAGACCGTTGGAGATGACGTTCTTGTACGCCACCGTACCTTCTATCATCGTGTGGATGGCATGTAGCGTGAAGAACCAACCGCGCGTCTGGTCCACGCCCTCGGAGATGAAGTCCGCCGTGCGCGGCAGGTCGGCGTTCTCGAACGGATAGTGGTTCTGGGCATACGGCATAGCACCCGAATCGAACCACACATCAATGAGGTCGAGTTCGCGTTTCATCGGTTTGCCGGACGGGGAGACAAGGATGATTGAATCCACATACGGACGATGAAGGTCAATCACAGAGGGGTCATAGTTCGCCTTGCTGTAATCGCCCGGTTTATGGTTCGGCCAGGGGTTGGATTTCATGAAGCCCGCCTTGACAGATTTGTCGATTTCATCGAATAATTCCGCGATCGAACCGATACATATTTCTTCGCTTCCGTCCTCGGTGCGCCAGATAGGTAACGGAGTTCCCCAATAACGGGAACGGCTGAGGTTCCAGTCATTCAGGTTATTGAGCCACTGACCGAAACGTCCTGTTCCGGTGGATTCCGGCTGCCAGTTGATGGTCTTGTTGAGCGCAATCATCTCCTCACGCGCCTTGGTGGACTTGATAAACCAGCTATCCAACGGGTAATAAAGCACCGGTTTGTCGGTACGCCAGCAGTGCGGATAAGTATGCACATGTTTCTCGCTCCGCAGGAGCCGTCCGTCTGCTTTCATCTCCAGACAGAGGTGCAGGTCGAGCGTCTCGGCTTTCGCGGCAGCCGCCTCGTCGTACTTGCCGTCCACGGTGAACTGCGGGTCATAGGCGTTCTTGACCCATCGGCCTGCATAACGGCGGTATAGTTCGTCGTTGACGTTGGCTTTGTACCACTCCTCGTCGAGGTCCTCTACGTTCCAGTATTTACCGGTGAAATCGACCATCGGACGGGGTCCGTTGTTCTTGGTTTGCATATACAGCCCCGGCACGCCGGCTGCATCGGCTACTTTCTTATCGTCGGCACCGAACGTAGGCGCGATATGCACGATACCCGTACCGTCCTCGGTAGTGACATAATCACCCGGAATGACGCGGAATGCTCCCTCGCCCGGGTTGACCCACGGGAAGAGCGGCTCGTATTCGAGGCCGACGAGGTCCTTTCCTTTGCCGCGCCAAACGATTTTAGGCTCCAGAGGTTTGCCTTCTTCGTCCGTTCCGCAGAGTTCTTTGCGATAAGCATCCAGACGTGCTTCGGCGAGGATGATATGGTCGCCTGCAGGCGTCTCTACCTCCACGTAGTCAATCTTGGGTCCCACGCAGAGAGCCGTGTTGGAAGGCAGCGTCCAAGGCGTCGTCGTCCAGGCGATGATAAATCTATTTACCATTTGACCATTTACCATTTGGTCATTGGGTTTGAGTTTGAACCTCGCCGTGCAGGTGAGGTCCTTGACGTCGCGGTAGCAACCGGGCTGGTTGAGCTCGTGTGACGAGAGACCCGTTCCGGCGGCAGGCGAGTACGGCTGGATGGTATAACCCTTATAGAGATAGCCTTTCTTGTACAGCTCCTTAAGCAGGTACCACAGCGTCTCGATATACTTGTTATCGTAGGTGATATAGGGGTTCTCCAGATCCACCCAGTAGCCCATCTGCTTAGTGAGGTTGGTCCATTCTTTGGTGTATTTCATCACCTCGCGACGGCAGGCAGCGTTGTATTCGTCCACGCTGATCTTCTTGCCGATATCCTCTTTGGTGATACCTAACATCTTCTCCACGCCTAACTCCACCGGCAGACCGTGGGTGTCCCAACCGGCCTTACGGCGCACCTGATAGCCCTGCATCGTCTTGAAACGGCAGAACGTGTCTTTGATGGTCCTCGCCATGACATGGTGGATACCCGGCATGCCGTTGGCAGAAGGAGGACCTTCGAAAAAGAGGAACTGCGGATGTCCCTCACGGGTAGTGATACTTTTCTCAAATAACCCCTCTTGCTCCCATTGCGCCAGCACCTCGCGGCTCAACGCGGGCAAGTTCAACTGTTTGTATTCGTTAAAATGTTTCATATATGTTGTTTGTGATTTTAATCTATGCTTGATAATTGCGTCCGTAAGAACGGTATGTGTCTTTTTCTATCTCGACAACAGGCTCTTCCCACCGGGCAAGAGGATCCAACCGCCACTCGATATATTTGATCTTCATTCCTCTGTCGAGCCACTGCTTCTCGTAGTGCGTCTGCAGCGCACGCGCATCCCGGAAAATACCGATGGAATCGAGCGAATCGGCATATAAATCATCCGTCTGCGCCACTACCGGATAGGGGTTCAGCCGCAGCATCTCGGTCGTATAAGTGTATAGGAACGGACTGTCGGTCTTCAGATGAATCAGACCGCCGGGTTTCACGATCCGGTGATAGCGCTGCATGAAATAAGTGGATGTAAGACGCTTGGTGGCTTTCTTCATCTGCGGGTCGCAGAAAGTAATCCATATCTCATCCACTTCACCGGCAGCAAAAAACTCCGTGATAAACTCTATATTGGTGCGCAGGAACGCTACATTCTTCAATTCCTTGATCTCCGCCTCTTTGGCTCCCGCCCACATACGCGCGCCTTTGATATCCACTCCGATAAAATTCTTCTCCGGATACCGTTCCGCCAGTCCTACCGTATATTCGCCTCTGCCGCATCCCAGCTCCAGCACAACGGGGTTCTCATTATGGAAATAGCGGTCGCGCCAGTGTCCCGCCAACTCCGGGTCATACGGCGGCTGGAAGACATTGTGGAACGTCTCCATCTCCGCAAATTTCTTCAGTTTGTTCTTGCCCATTTCTTTCTACCTTTCATTTTTCACCCTTATCACCTCTATCCCCACATCGGTCACGCCGCGCAGGAGCGAGTCCCTCATTCCGTGCTGAACGGCGAAATAATACCGCCCGGTATCGGGGAAATGATAATTCTCCTCCAGCAGAACGGGCATTTCTATAAAGCCATGGTGCTTGTCTCCGAGCCATCGTCCTCTGTCATCCGCCAGATAAAACTCGACCGTATCCATGTACTGTCTGTTGCCGCGCACAAAAAGCCACATGTTCTGATACGGATAGCGCTCCGTATGACGGACGTAGAGCAGGATATCATAAGCCGCCTCCCTGTCCGCTATGTTGAAGGCAAATTCCGGCAGTTGGTTTTCGTCCCATTCACCCGATGGAATCGCGACAAATTCGCTATACACGATATCGTGCCGGCAGGATGTCAGAAGGCATATGCCCCCTATCAGCAAACAAATCGCGAGCCGTAAATTGTTCATCGTAAATGGCTTCATCGTCTGGGGTGTTTTTTCTTTTTTCTATCAAACCTCGTCAGTTCGCCATGGCCCGTCTGGTATCCGATCTCCGCTTCTGCGGCACGGTTGGCTTCCAAAGAGACGGGTTTCTCTCCGCGGCGGTTCATCGCGATCACCTCATGTGCGCGCGCAGCTGTCAGAGTCACCAGATTAGCCGGTATATGCTGGTCGGTGGAATACGTAATGGTGCCTGCCAGCGGATCGGTCGAGAAGACATAATAGGTAGCGTCCTTCGTCTCCAGAGGCTGATGGCGCGGCGGCAATGCCTTGGAAGCATCCTCATAGACCGGCACTTCGTAGTTCAGACAGCATTTGAGTTTGGCGCACATGCCTGCCAGTTTCTGCGGGTTGGGGGATATGTTCTGCAACCTTGCGGCGCCGGTACCGACCGACGAGAAGTTGATCATCCATGTGGAGCAGCATAACTCACGTCCGCATGGTCCTGTTCCGCCGATACGTCCCGCCTCCTGACGCGCTCCGATCTGCTTCATCTCCACGCGGATGCGGAACGTCTCTGCATAGACCTTGATCAACTGGCGGAAGTCAACCCGTCCGTCAGCAATATAGAAGAAAATCGCTTTCGATCCGTCGCCCTGATATTCCACATCGCCTATCTTCATCTCCAGCCCGAGCGATTTGGCCAGTTGGCGGGCTTTGATCATCGTCTCCTGTTCGCGCGCGTGCGCTTGCTCGGCACGGGCGAGATCTTCCTCCGTTGCTATACGGATCACCTGACGGATCTCGTAACGGGATGCGTCTATCTTGTTCTTCTTGATCTGCAGCTCTACCAGCTTGCCGGTCAGCACCACCTCGCCCAGGTCGTACCCCGGATTGGCCTCCACCACCACTTTCACGCCTTTCTCCAACGGGAGGTGCGCGCTGTTATGGAAATAGCCCTTGCGTGTGTTCTTGAACTGCACCTCTATCAGGTCTGTCAGTTGGGTATTCTCCGGCAGGTCGCTCAACCAGTCGCATACGGGCAACATATGCGCTGAATTGCGTTTGGTTGCCGCCGCTGCCAGTTCTTGCGGCTCGTTTCCTACTGTATATTTCTTCATTTTCTTGGTTTTTTAATCAATATTATCATTTGCAGACACAGGTCGAAGAAGATCATCTTTGCATTGCCGTTCTGCTCTATTTGCCGTTCCGCCAAGTCGAGTTGGTTCATGATCGCCTCTACATTGCCGGAATGGATAAAAGGCGCGAACTTAACGGAGAAATTCCGCTCTTCCTCCATCTGGTAATTCAGTTCGGGCTGACCTATATTACGGATAAAATTCTCGCGCACCTGCTGCTGGGCGTACTGCAGAAAATGCTTCTGTTTCTCCCTGCCTGTCGCAGCCATGTCCATCGACCACTGGCGCAGATGTTTGAGCGACTCGTATTTCTTCTGCGGGTCGCGGAGGACTCCTACCGTATAAGCATCGCGGAAGAGAGCGACGAAATCACGCAGTTCCTGCTGATTTTCCTCGGATTCACCGGCTTTTTTCAGGGCAGCGAGAAAACTGCCGTTCGCTATCCGGGCTATGTCGGTCGTTCTGGAAGCGGCTATACCTCTGCGGACCAAAGCCTCAGCGATAGTCTCCGTCTCCAGCCTCGGAATCCGGACCGTCTGTACGCGCGACAGGATAGTAGCCAGCATCTGTTCCGGATGTTCGGAGACCAGAAGGAAAACGGTCTTCGGAGCCGGCTCCTCCAGTATCTTCAGCAGTTTGTTCGCCGTGGCTGCATTCATCTTCTCCGGCTGCCATATGATCATGATCTTGTAGCCGTCGCCATAGGCCTTGAGGCTGAGTTTGCGCAGGATCTCCCCGCTCTCTTTCTCATAGATCATGCTCTGCTTCGTCTCCACGCCCAAAGCGGCATGCCAGTCATCCAGGTCGAAATAATGTTTCTCCAGGATGATCTTACGCCACGGCTCCAGAAAATCATTGCATGTGTCGGCGGAATCCGTCTTGACAATCGGAAAGACGAAATGCAGATCGGGGTGCTGCAGATGCTGGTATTGAAGACAAGTCGGACAACTGCCGCAACTGTCCTCGTCCGTCCTGTTGGGACAGTTCAGATACTGGGCATAAGCGAGAGCCAGCTGCAGTTTGCCGATCCCCGATATGCCGGTAAACAGCTGCGCGTGGGGTATTCTGCCCTCACGCACCGCCTGGCGCAACTGCGCCTTCGTCGTCTCCTGTCCTATGATCTCCTTGAAGAGCATTCAGTTATCGGAATTCAGTTTTTCAGCTCTTTTTGGAGTGCCTCTACCATCTCGGCGTACTCGTCATCGGAGAGATAGACTTTGCCCGGGTTCATCTGGAATGTGCCTCCGTAATCCGGACCGTCCACATATTTGGGAGCCAGATGGAAATGCAGATGGCTTAATTTATCGGAAAAAGCGCCATAGTTGATCTTCTCGGGATGGAATAATTTCTGCATCGCGCGTGTCACATCGGCTACGTCCGCCATAAAGAGATTGCGCTGCTCGTCGGACAGCTCGTTCAGGTCATTGACATGCCCGTCATATGCCACCAGACAGCGGCCGTGATAGGTCTGCTCCTTAAATAAAAACGCGCGCGACACGCGCAGGTGCGCGATCTCTATCATCAAATTGTGCAAAGTCTCATTGTTCTGACAATAGAGACAGTCTTTCGGATCGGAATACATAATCTTTGAAATTTATAGTTTGTAGTTTGTTTTGTTACTTGTTTTGCTGTTTGATTCT